>CAVUDL010000030.1:0-143610 GCA_963740175.1 uncultured Gemmatimonadales bacterium | reverse complement strand
CAGCGTCGGCGGTAAGGCGGTAAGGCGGAAAGGCGGTATCCGATGCTAGCTCGTCCGGCCGTAATCCTGTCCTGCTGTCCCCTTCGAGATTGTCGAGGGCCCTGCCGCCCTACCGCCCTACCGCCTTACCGCCTTCCTCTTCCTTCGCCCACCTGAAAAACAGCACGCCGATTGCCGCGAAGATCCACAGGTTCCCCGGCACCCACATTAGCAACCCACCCAACTGCTGGTCATCGAGCGGAGAGAGGCCCCAGGTCCGGGGAGCAGCGACATACCAGGGGTAGAGTATCTCATCGGCGAAGGTGATCAGGGCCGCCACGATCTGCATCGGGATACCAACCAGGAACAGGTACAGCATCGCAATTCCGGTCGGCAACCGCGGCAGCTCCGGCGTCGGCCCCATGACCGGCCACCACATCAGCGTCGCCGTCGCCATGAACATGAGATGGGTGGCGATGTGCACCTCGTGACTCCGCATCATCATGTCGTAGAACGGCACGGTGTGCCACACGCCAATCGATGCGCTGAACAGCAGGGCCGCCACCAGGGGCTGGGTCAGGAACCGGGCGACACGCAGCACCGCGGGTCGGCTGAGCAGCGGCCGGAGCAGCCAGCTTGGAATTCCTGCGAGGAGAAGCGGAGGAAACAGCAGGGTGAGCACCAGGTGCTGCACCATGTGCATGGAGAACAGGTAGTAGTCGCTCAGGTCGTGGACCGGCCCGTTCAACGCCAGTAACAGAACCAGTAATGCGGCCGAGAAAGAGAGGATCTGCCAGGGAGAAGCCGGGGGCAGCCCCTGCCGCCGCCGGTAGGGACCGATGCCATAAAAGTACAAGGCACCGAGAACTCCGGTGCCTATGATGACGCTTGGGTGCAGCGACCAGGCGTATTCGTAGGGGAGTGTCGGTCGGGTTCGTTCGTCAGCCAATAGCCCCCTCAACCCGCCCGCGCAAACCCGAAGTGATAGGCCTGAAGCACTATCAGCGCCACGATGATGAAGGCGGCGATGATCAGCGGAAAAACGAACACGCCGGAGAAGAGCTTGTGGTCTTGCTTGAGGTGCATGTAGAACATGGCGACCAGCGCGAACTTGGCGGCAGAGAGCAGCAGCAGCAGCGGCACGAACAGTGGCTTGATCGTCGGCGCGAAGGAGCTGGCGTGCTCGCCGTAGGTGATCTCGTAGAGTCCTACTTCCAGGGCGGTAAGGACGAACAGCACCAGGCCCACCTTGAAGTACAACCCGGCGGTGGGGTGGCTGTGCTCGGTATGGGCGGTGCCGCTCACATGCGCGTCCATGGACCTCTGCTCACTTGATGAGGTAGACGACGGGAAAGATGATGATCCAGACCACGTCGACGAAGTGCCAGTACAGGGCTGCCATCTCCAGGTTGAGCGACTTCTCCGGCGGGAGCCTGCCGCGCCACGCGTCCTTCCAGACCGTAGCCAGCCAAAGCACTCCAATCGTCACGTGGGTGCCATGGAAGCCGGTCAAGGTGTAGAAGCTCGAGCCGAAGAGATTGGTGGTGAAGCCCAGCCCCCGATGTACGAAGTGGGTGAACTCGTAGACCTGCATCCCGACGAAGAAGAGGCCGCAGGCGAGCGTTGCGGCCAGCCAACCGATCAACGCCTTACGGTTGCCGCGTTGCGCACCGCTGAGCGCCAGCACCACGAACAGCGAGCTGAAGAGGAGAAGCGCCGTGCCCAGCGTAACGAGCGGGATCTCGAAGATCGGCTCGAAATGCTGCCCGGAGGGTGAGGTCCACGGCTCATGGGGGAGCGGCCCCACGAGGCTCTTGCCCTTGTTGACCAGGTAGTTCGAGATCAGGGTGGCGAAAAACATGCATTCTGACCCGATGAAGGTCCAGATTGCAAGCTTCCGATTATCCAGCCCCGTCGAGGTCTCGAGGTGCGCCGCATGCGCGTGAGCTGTCAAGACAATCTCCAAACTCCTGAACGGTGGAACAGGGTGGTGAGAGGGCGGGCCCGCTCACCGCTTACCACTTACGCTTTTCTCAGCCCGCCGGCTCGTAGGCCCACTTGAAGACACCGAGGAGCAGGATCGCGAACGACGCGACAACCGGCCAGATCCCAGTATGCCCCATCACCATGAGGAAGACGAAGAATCCCAAGATCCCGATTGCCGTCACCAACGGCCAGTAGGACGGGTTCGGCATGTGGATCCCTGCCCCGCTAACACGGGCTGGCTCCGGAAGCATGCCTCCGCGCTGCCGCTTGGCCTCCCACAGGGCGTCCCGTCCGTGCACCGTGGGTATCTCCGCAAAGTTGAATTCGGGCGGTGGCGAGGGAATCGCCCATTCGAGCGTGGCACCATTCCAGGGATCGGCGGGTGCGTTCCTGGGCTTGCGCCAGGTCTGGAATATGTTGACCAGGAACACCAGGAATGCGACGCCGAGGAGGAAGGCGCCGGCTGTTTCCATCTGGTTCATGAGCTCGAACCCCAACCCTGCGGGGTAGGTGTACACCCGCCGCGGCATACCATGCAGACCCACGAAGTGCATGGGGAAGAAGGTCAGATTGAAGCCGATGAGCATGAGCCAGAAGTGCAGCTTGCCCAGCCGTTCGTTCAGCATCCGGCCGAACATCTTGGGCCACCAGTAATAGGCGCCCGCGGTGAGGCCGAAAATGCTGCCACCGAAGAGGACGTAGTGGAAGTGGGCCACCACGAAGTAGGTATCAGTCTGCTGGAGGTCGGCGGGAGGCGACGAGTGCATGACCCCGGACAATCCCCCGATGATGAACATGGCGATGAAGCCGATGGCAAAGAGCATTGGGGTTCGGTACTGCAGGGAGCCCCCCCACATCGTGCCGATCCAGTTGAAGATCTTCACCCCAGTAGGGATCGCGATCAGCATGGTCGTGAGCGCGAAGAAGGTGTCCGCCAGCGGGCCCATGCCGGTGGAAAACATGTGATGGCTCCACACGCCGAAGCCGAGGAACGCGATGAAGACCCCGGAGAAGACCATCGCCGCATAGCCGAAAAGAGGCTTCCGGGAGAAGACCGGCAGCACTTCCGACACGATGCCGAAAGCCGGCAGGATCAGGATGTACACTTCGGGATGGCCGAAGATCCAGAAGAGATGCTGCCACAGCAGCGGATCGCCTCCGCCCGACGGCACGAAGAAGTGGCTGCCGAAGAACCGGTCGTACATCAGGAGGATCAGCGCCACCGTAATGACCGGAAAGGCCAGCAGCAGCAACACCTGGGTGATGAAGCTCATCCACACGAACATCGGCATGCGCATCAACGTCATGCCGGGCGCCCGCATGTTGACGACGGTGACGAAGAAGTTCAGTGCCGCGGCCATCGACGCGATGCCCAGGATCTGAAGTCCCAGCATCCAGAAGTCGACGTTCAAACCCGGCGAGTACTGCTTGGAGGTCAGATTGGCGTAGCCGAACCAGCCCTGGTCGGGGGCCACGCCGAACAGGAAGCTGGCATTGAGGAAGAGCCCGCCCAGGAGAAACACCCAGTAGCTGAAGGCGTTCAGCCGGGGAAAGGCCACGTCCCGGGCCCCGATCAACAGTGGGATCATGAAGTTGAAGAACATCGCCGACAGCGGCATGATCGCCAGGAAGATCATCGTCGTGCCGTGCATGGTGAACAGCTGGTTGTACGTCTCCGGCGACAGGAAGGTGTTCTCCGCGCTCCCCAGCTGAATGCGCAGCAGCAGCGCCTCGACCCCACCCATCAGGAAGAAGAAGAACGCCGTCGCACCGTAGAGGATTCCGATCCGCTTGTGGTCGACGGTCGTGATCCAGCTCCAGAGCCCGGTCTTTTCGCCGTGGGCCGCCGCGTGCGCGTGGTGCTGATCTAAAACCCTGGTAGCCATACGGACCTTATGTCGTGTGGTTGTCTACTTGTGTGCTCGGAGGTAGGCCACCAACGCCTGTGCTTCGGCCTCGGTTACCCCCAGGTTCGGCATCAGAACACCCTTCTTGATTCCCTGTGGATCCCGGATCCAGCGGGCCAGATTCTCGTCCGTGTTCTTGAGGGTGCCGGCTGCGATATATGAGCGGGCGCCCACATTGGCGAGGTTGGGCCCGACCATGCCCTTGGGGGCGTTCACCGCCACCAGTGAATGGCAGGCGATGCACCCCTTCGCGGTGAAGAGCTTCTCACCCTCGGCGTACTTCGGACCTCCACCAGAAGCGGCTCCTGCCCCCGGCGGTTTCGGACCCAAGGTCTGCATATGCGCTACCCACGCCTGAAAATCTTCCGGCTTCTGGGCCTTGATTCTATGGGCCATGCGTCCGTGCTGAATGCCGCAGAACTCGGCGCACTGCCCGGGGTAGTCGCCCTCGGCCTGGGCAGTGAACCACATACGGGTCTCTCGATTGGCGAAGACGTCACGCTTGGCGGCGAACTGGGGGACCCAGAAGCTATGGATGACGTCGTTGCTGCCCATGCGAAGCGAAACCGTCCGCCCCATGGGGACGTGCATTTCGTTGGCCGTGGTCAGGTTGAACTCGGGATAACGAAACTCCCACCACCACTGATGCCCCACCACTTCGATGGTAAGCGCATCCTTTCCTGGTACGGCATTCGTCTGGAAGATGGCGCGCACCGTGGGGACCGCGATGGCCGCCAGGATCAGGGCGGGGATGACGGTCCAGATGACCTCGACCGTCGTGTTCCCGTGGGTCTGGTGGGGCTCAGGGTCTCCGGGCTTCCCCCGAAATCGGAAGATGGCGTAGAGCAGAACCCCCTCGACCAGCACGAACACCAGGAGAGCCCACCGGACCGTGGTGTCCAGGAGATCGTCGGCGATCTTGGCGAAGTCGCCCCGGGGAAGCAGGGTGGTTTGCGGATAATTTTCGGAACTGCACCCGGCCAGCACCAGTGCCAGCAGACAGAGCGCGGTGGTCCAGCGGAACGAGCACCGGGCGACGGTCCTGAGGAGCATTGATGCGGTCATCCTGTCGGTAGAATCCCACGAAACGAGAGGGAAGCCGAAAGCAAGCCGCACTTTACCCTTCATCCTCTGGGGTGTCAAGGAACTACGGCACTACCTGATGACCCGGTCAAATGGGGTGGCGCCAGGTACCTCATAGCTGAAATGCCACCACTCCTTCTCGTAATTTCGGAAACCTTCGGATTCCATCGCGCGCACGAGAATCTGGCGGTAGCGCAGGGCCCTGCCGGTTGCGTTCGCGGTGTGGGCTGCCTCTGAGAAGGTGTCGAACGGGGTTCCCATATCCAGGGTCGTACCGCTCCCTGGGTCCACGAGGGTAAGGTCCACCGCGAGTCCCAGGTTGTGCCGGCTCCTACTGGCGATGTATCCATCCTTAAGCAGATCACGCCGGCCGGTGCGGTCCGCCCATTGGACCATCGCGCGGGTAGCACGAACCGGACGATAGCCGTCGAACACCAGGAGACCGAGACCCCCGGTTTGAAGCCGGGCCTGGACGCGGGCCAGTGCCATCGCCGCCTCCCGCCGAAGCAGGGCCCGCGGGGCCTCGTAGCCCGGCAAGGGCGCGCCGGTAAAATTGTCCGGGCCCGCGTACCGGGCATCGACTCGGATGGTCGAGTCCAGGGTGCGCAGATCCACCAGAAGCGAATCGGCGGAACCGTCAGGGGCAACCGGAAGCTCTGCCGTGTTGACCGAGGGGGCTCGGGCGGCAGTGCCGGACTGGGACTGCTCTGGCCGGCACCGGCCACCGATCGGCAGGATCGCCAGGGCCAGAAACCAGGAAGGCTGCATGGAGTTATATTAAGGCGTTTGTTGTCATGCTCTTAGGACCAATCCCATTCCAGCACGGTAGTAATCATGATTCGTGAGATGCGGGAAAAGCTCGGCCGCGAGATCGACCAGCTGAGCCATGAGTTGAATATTCTGCTGCCCCAGGCCATCGCCCAGGCCGTTGAGCTGGGAGACCTCAGGGAAAACTCCGAGTACAAGGCCGCCCTCGAGCGTCAGCAGTTCGTCCAGGCTCGTCTGGGACAGCTGCACCAGCGCCTGAACCAGCTCAGTCAGCTGGCCAACACGGAGGCGCCCACCGATCGGGTTGGACTGGGCTCGCGAGTCACCGTGCTGGATCTGGACACCAATGATACCGACGTCTATATGGTGGTGCTCGCTGAGATGATGGATATCGACGAAGGCCACATCTCGCTGGCCTCTCCCCTGGGGCGGGCCCTCAGTGGCAAGAAAGTCGGCGAGGAGGTCAGTCTTCGTTTGCCCACCGCATCCCGGCGGCTGCGGGTAACCGACCTCGTCACCGTACATCAGACCGAAGGCGCGGCCGAGGTACCGGGCCGCGAATCCAGGATCGCAAAAGGGAACGGCAAGCGTTAATGGAGTTTCCCAAGAAGCTTATGGTGGTGGGCGACCGGGTTCTCATCACTCCCGAAGATGGGGATGAGCGAACCCGGGTAGGTCTGTATCTGCCCGCCACCGCCATCGATTCGCAGCAGGTGCAGACCGGCTTGATCGTTGCCACCGGGCCCGGGACACCCGTGGCCGATCTCAGCAGTCTGGACGATGAGCCCTGGAAAATCGACGCCAAGGAGACCCGGTCCAAGGGCATGCAGGCAAAAGTCGGCGACCACGCCATCTTCTTTCGCAAGGCGGCGGTCGAGATCACCTTTGAAGACAAGAAGTATCTGGTCGTCCCCCAGGCCGCGATTCTCGTGCTGGTACGGGACGATCTGCCGATTTGAGCTAGGAGCTGGGAGCTGGGAGCTAGGAGCCGGAAGCTAGAGCTAGCAGCTTGAGCTTCAAATCACCGTCCTCTGCCTTGGAAAATTCAAGCTTTTGAATTCCGCCTCCTAGCTCACAGCTCCCAGCTCCCGACTAGATGTGCTACTTCCTCTTTCTCGCCAGTCCGCTCACGCTGACCGAAGTTCGGGCGATGCTCCCACTGGGGGTCTCCGCCGATCTCACCTCCTACGCCGAGCAGCAGCTGTTCAAGTCGCTGCATCCCGCCGCGCAAACCGTGGCCAGGCTGCTGGTGGGGCGGTGTTCGTGCGATCTGGTGCGGCAACGCCTGTCTCAACCGCGAGAGGACGAGCGGCATCTCCGGGAGCGGTACCGTGCACTCGAGCTGCCCCGGGCCACGGTGATACAGTCGCTGGAGCGTCACCGCAGGCAGGGGCCGGTCGTGACGCCTCCCGTAACCGGCTGGGCCGGCGCTCTTGCGGGCTTCGTTGCCGAGCACGCGAGAAACGCAGGAGCGAGCCTCTTTTTCCTGCATTTCGGTCGGCCAGAGCTCACGGAGTTCGGCCGCCGCTCAATTCACCACCTGACGCCCAGCCAGGTACGCAGTGATCACCCTGGTTGGCTGAAGGAGCAAACGCCGACGCTAGTCGGTTAACTACTGGACACCGGTTTTGGCGATCCGTATACTCACAGCGTCCGCACCCCTGTTCGTCACCGACGATTTTCCACGCTCCGCAACCACGCTCATCACCACATCCGTCGAGAAACCCATGCCGGCCCTGCGTCCATACGCCCCGTGCGCCATCGCCATGATTGTCAGTCTTATCGCCGGCTGTGGCGACCAGAAGCCCGACCCGCAGGTCGACGAGGCGGCCAGTGCTGTCGAGGAGAGCCCACCACCCGCAACCGAGACAGCGCAGCCGGCCTCGGGAAATCCCATTACCGCCCCGTTGACCACGGACGACATCGGACGTTGGGAGAAGGGGATGGCGGGTGAGCTCAAGGCGGTGCAGGAGGCGGCCGCCAAGATGAAGACGGCCCGCACCAGCGAAGATTCGCTCAACGCGATGATGGGAGTTCAGGAAATGAACACCCTCGCGGCCGGCGCGCAGGCTGCGGGGCTGGAACAGGAGCGCTACAAGTTTGTCCGGAGCAACCTGTCCTCGGTAGCTGGCTACATGACGCCTTCGCTCGGCGGCATAGACACCACGATGCTCTCCCCGGCTCAGCGCGACCAGATGCGCCAAGACAACGAGGCTCAGCTCCAACGCATGCAGGCAGAAGTCCCGATGGAAGTGATCGAGGCGATGCGACCGCGGGCGGTCGAGCTCCGGACGAAAAGCATGGAGCTGGTAGGCGCTCGGCTCAAGGGCGCGGGCATGCTATGAGCCAAGGCTCAGCGCCATGACTGGCACCTCCGTACACCATCGTCACCGCGAAGGGACCTTTGCCGGCGCCGACGCTCTGGAACTGTACTATCAGGCCTGGGTTCCCCTGGATCAGCCGCATCGAGCGGTGCTGGTGAATCTCCACGGATTGGGGGATCACAGCGGCTTGTATCCCAGGCTGACGGACTACTTCCCCCAGCGCGGCATTGCGACCTATGCCTATGACATGCGAGGGAACGGCCGGTCCCCCGGTCAGCGAGCCTATCTGCGCAGCTGGGACGAGTACCGGGAGGACCTGGCCTCGTTTCTCACCCGGGTACGCGCCTGGGAGCCCAACCTCCCGATTTTCGTGCTGGGCCACAGCCTAGGCGGGTTAGTGGTGCTCGATTACGCACTCCGCCATCCGGAAGGACTCGCCGGCGTCATTACCGCGGCACCGCCCCTGGGCAAGGTTGGCGTCCCGCCCGTGCTCATGGCATTGGGACGGGTGATGTCACGAATCTGGCCCCGCTTTTCCCTCGAGGTCGGGATGGACCTCTCCGGACTCGCGCGCGACCCTAAAGTGGTGGAGGCGGTGCTGGCTGATCCATTGTTTCACCGGCGCGGCACGGCCCGATTGTCTACCGAAGTGACCGCCGCCATCAGCCGAGTCCACGCCGGCGCCGCCAGTCTCTCGGTTCCCCTCCTCATTCTTCACGGCTCCGCAGACCGGATGGTGCCGCCGGACGGCAGCCGAGAGTTCTTCGGCAAGGTGCGCTTCCCGGACCGGGAGCTCCGGGAGCTTCCCGGTGCTTACCACGGGCTGTTCGCGGACATCGGATACCAGGAAGTCCTGGAGAATCTGGAGCGCTGGATAGACGATCGGTTGATTGCGAAGTAGATATAAAGCTGGACCCTTCGTGGACTCGAGATGGACAGCTCCGCAGCACCACCGCCTCAACGTCAGCGCGTCTCCCGGCTGCTCGCCCGCGCCCTCAGGCTGCGCTGCCCTCACTGCGGGGGTGGTCCCATCTTCGTAACCTGGTCGCGGCTGGTGCCGAACTGTCCGGTGTGTGGCCTCGGCCTGGAGCGGGGTGAGCAGGGCTACTGGCTGGGAGCCTACTTTTTTAATCTCATGGCGGTGGAGACGGTGTTCGCCATCTGGGTCGTGGCGTTCCTGCTCTGGACCTGGCCCAGTCCGCCCTGGGGGTTCTTTCAGGTCAGCACCCTCGCGTTGATGCTGATCGTTCCCTTTGCGTTCTTCCCGTACTCAAAGACCCTCTTCCTGGCGTTCGACATGCTGGTCCGTCCGCCCAGCGAAGAAGACTTTTTCCTGCCCCATGAGGAAGCACCGGTTCGTCGCCGCAGCGCGACCGACCGCCCCTAGCTCTCCGATTCTCTCCGTGCACCCAGCATCGGCAAGTAGGCTCGCCAGGGGCCGACCGCGTCGGTGTACTGCTTTCCCATGACCCGCGCGATCTGTGCGATGTGACTCAGGTCATGCGCTACCCAGGTGGCCAGCAGCTCGCCCAGCGTCACCCGACCGAGCTCCGGGTGCCGGCCTCGACGGTCGAGATCTTCGGTGGTGAGGTTCAGCGAGGCGAGCCGAAGCAGGTTTGCGGCTCGAAGCTCGGCGAACAGGTCGAGGAGCTGGTGCAGGGTTTTGCCGCGGGATGCTTCGAACATGGCCACCCGGTCGAACGGAGTGAACGGACGCGATTCGCCGTCGGCCAACAGCAACTCGGTGCGCACCATCCAATCGGTCCGCTCACCATGAATCAGGTGTCCCACGATGTCGAAGGGGCTCCAGGTATCCGGTCCCTCCGTTCCCCTGATCCAGGACTCGGGCAGATCCCCCAGCAGGGTGCGAAGGACCACGGGAGTCCGGCTCAGAAGAGGCACCGCATCTTCAAGGCTGAAGTTCACTCTTGAAGGTGGCCGGTTCGTCGGCCCGCCTCAACTCCACTATGGTCTGAGCCTGATTGCTTGACGCCTGGTCTCTTCGGGTTATATTCGGTTTAAGACATCCGAATAAACACCGAAGCAAGGTTTCCCCATGGTTCCCTTTCATCCTTCCTCGACTCCTCCCCACGGACCGCTGCCCCTGCAGGTAAACAGAGATGGCTCGGGCACAGGACGGCCCACCACCTACCAGCCCAGCCACACGGGACCGGTCAGTCGCATGAATGGTCTGGGCAACCGCGCGCACCTGATTCGAGTGTGTCCCGACTGTGCCGGGCCGGTCGTGCGGTCTTCCGGCTGCATCAACTGCACCCAGTGCGGATGGGGACAGTGCGGGTGAAGACGGCGGGGCAGCGGGGCGGCGGGGCAGTAAAGAAGCAATCGATCACACAATTGCTTTTGCTGCCCAGCGGCCCCGCTGCCCCGCCATCTCTTCCCGTTCTGGACGAGCGTCGCAGCCGGAACGCCCGATTCATCGGCCTGACGGTGAATTCGGTTCTCAATACTCCCGCATCGACAAAGATGGGGTTCTGGTCGATCAATCCTTACGTCGGCTGTGAGTTCGGCTGCCACTACTGCTACGCGAGAGAGACGCATCGGTGGGTGCTGGAAAAACAGCGGGACAGCGGGGCAGAAGGGCAGCAGGGAGATGTTACACCGCTGACCCCTGAAGATGCCTTCGAAAAGGAGATCCTGGTCAAAACCGATGTCGCCGAAGTGCTGGCGCGAACACTCAATCCTGCCAGGCTGGCCGGCCATTCACTGGTAATCGGTACCGCCACCGATCCGTATCAGCCGGCTGAACGGCAGTTCCGCCTTACCCGGCGAATCCTGGAGGTTCTCCAGTCGTATCACGGGCTCTCCATCGAGATCATCACCAAATCGTCGCTGGTGACCCGGGATCTCGATGTGCTTCAGTCGCTCTCGAGCCAAAACGATGTCACCGTCAACATTTCTTTGGCCACCGCGGATCCGCGGCTCGCGCGGCTGCTGGAGTTGCGCTCGCCAGTTCCAGCGGCACGGCTCCGGGCACTCCAGCGCCTCAACCAGGGAGGCATCTACGCGGGTCTCCTCGTGGCGCCGATCATTCCGGGAGTCACGGACGATTGGGCTGGGCTGGCTCGGTTGCTGGAAGCAGCGAAGGAGGCGGGCGCCCGCTACGTGGTCGGATCGGCGCTCCGGCTCGGCCCCGCAGCGCGGCACCGCTTCCTTCCCTTCCTCACTCGTGAGTTCCCGGCTCTGGCCGAGCGCTACCGCCGCCATTATGCGGGCAAGGACCACGTGAATCAGAGCTACCAGGACGCGCTCAACCGACGGCTGCACCTGCTGAAGCAGACCTACGGCTTTTCGGTCGAGGAAGGCGTGAGACGGCGACGGCGACTCGAAGGCCGTGCGCCACGACGAGAGGCAGCAAATTCCGACCAGCAGGCGGTTCTACTTTAGCTCCTATGCTCGCTTGGTGAGTCCGAGGACTTTATCTGTTGTCGTTACCTCCGTGCCCTTTTAACCCTCTGTGGTGAGTCTTTGGGAGGCCGTATGAGCAACGCTGAGCACAACCGCCGCATTGACTACATCGAGTTCTCCGTCAAAAGCGTGCCTGATGCCAAGCGGTTTTACGGTCAAGCATTCGGCTGGACCTTCGAAGACTACGGCCCCGACTACGCCAGCTTCTCCGATGGCCGGTTGAGCGGGGGCTTTCAAACGGCAACGAAGGTGACGACAGGTGGACCGCTGGTGATCATCTACGCGGCTGACCTCGAGGCAATGGAGCACAAGGTGAAGCAGGCAGGAGGAAAGATCGTCAAGCCAATCTTCAGCTTTCCCGGTGGCCGCCGGTTTCACTTTAACGATCCCAGTGGCCACGAGCTGGCGGTGTGGTCGGAGTAGATGGCCATAATTCATAGCCCACGGCCAATAGCCCCTACTAACTCATGCGATCCGTCCTGTTCGTCGACCCTCCGGCCTTCTGTACCTCCCTCGAGGGGATGGTCGCGCCCGCGCTCCGCACTCGGCCTCTGGCGGTAGCTCCGCCCGGTGCGGACCGGGCCACAATCCTGGCGCTCTCGGCTGAGGCCCGCCTCGCGGGGCTGAAGCGGGGAATGCCGGTGCGCACGGCACAGCGGCTCTGTCCCGACCTCATCGTGCTGCCACCCAACCCACGGCTCTATGCGCGTGCGTCGCGCGCGCTGCACAAGATCCTCCGGATCTACGCACCGGCTATCGAGCCGCGAGGCTACGGTCACGCCTTTCTCGATCTTACCGGAACCGGGCGCCTGTTCGGTCCGCCGCAGGACGTGGCGGACCGCATCCGCAGGGAGGTGCGCCGGCAGCTGCGGCTCGGCATTTCGGTGGGAATTGCCAGTAACAAGCTTGTCAGCCAGGCCGCCATCAAGGCGGGGAGGCGGGGAAGCGAGGAGGCGGGGAAGGAGGAACTACTTTATGTCCCTTCGGGTAACGAGCGGAACTTCTTGGCTCCCCAGCCGCTGGAGATCATGCCCGAGCTGGATCCCCGCATTCGCAGACAACTGGATGACTACCAGCTCGATCTCATCGGCGAGGTGGCTGCCATTCCGGAAAGCGCGCTCTGCGCGGTGTTCGGCCGGGAGGGCCAACGGCTGCGGGCTCGGGCCCGCGGGATCGACCCACGTCCGGTGCTTCCACCTGAACGGCAATCCGAGTTTTACGTGGCCCACACGTTGACCACGGATACCAACAACCTGGGCATCCTGTTTCCACTGCTTCGGCTGATGACCGAGCGGCTGGGCCGGCGCCTGCGGCGGCGGGGACTCACCGCAGGTCAGCTCCGGGTGGACACCACCTACGCCGACTATACCACCGGCTCACGGGCCGTCCCGCTGGGCGCGGCGGCACTCGACGCCGAGCTCTGGGATGCTGCCCAGCGCGCATTCGTGCTGGCCAACACCAAGCGTCTGGCAGTACGGGCAGTAGCGCTGACGCTGGGTCGGTTACTGGAGACAGAAGCGCAGCTGGATTTGTGGGAAGGCAGCGGGGCGGCGGGGCAGCGGGGCGGCGATGAAGCAGAGCAGGCAAATACGCTCCAGCATGCGGTTGATCGCATCCGAGCTCGCTACGGCAGCGGAGCGCTGCGAGGCGGCCTTCTTCCCTCTCACGTCTCACCGCCTACTTCTCACCAGACCACGACGATTTTCCCGAAGGTGGCGTTGCCTTCCATGACCCGATGCGCGTCGGCCAGCTGAGTCATGGGGTAGGTGCGTTCCAGCACCGGCCGCAGCGAAGCACCCTGGTCTGGGCGGGCCTCGAACAGCGGCAGCATCCGGGCTGTAAACTCACTGACCAGAGGAATGCGTTCTTCCAGGCCCCGGGTTCGCATCATCGTTCCGATGATCTCCAGTCGCTTTCGCAGAACTGGGCGCAGGTCGACTTCGGTGTTGCTGCCGGCCAGGAAGCCGAGCATGATCAGCCGCCCGCGGGGCGCGAGAACCGCCAGATTATCGCCGAACGAGGGACCGCCCAGAACATCGAGCACGATGTTGACCGGATCGCCCACGGTTTCGCGGAATGGCGTGCTGCTGGTATCGATGCCCACATCGAGACCATACACCAGCGCTCGCGCAAGCTTGTCGCCGCTGCGCGAGGTACCGATTACCGTGGCGCCGAGATGCCTCGCGATCTGTGTAGCGGCGGTGCCCACGCCGCTGCCGACCGCGTGCACCAGCACCCGCTCGCCTGCCCGGAGCCGGGCTCGGGTCACCAGCGCGTCATACGCGGTCAGAAACGCCTCGGGGATGGCAGCCGCTTCGGCGTACGACAATCCCGGCGGTATCGGCAGCACCTCGTCCTGGTGCACGACCAGGAATTCCGCCTGGGCCCCCCCACCGACCAGTCCCATGACCCGGTCTCCCACCTTCCAGCGGGTCACGCCGGGCCGCACGGCTTCCACTTCTCCCGCGTACTCCAGCCCGGGAATGTTGGCTGGCCATCCGGAGGGCGCCGGATACTGGCCGCGCCGTTGGATCAGGTCAGCCCGGTTCACCCCAGCCGCATGGACTCGCACCCGGATGTGGTCGGGCCGGACCTCGGGCTTGGGCACTTCACCGATAGTGATGACTTCGGGACCGCCGGTTCCTTCATAGATCACTGCTCGCATGAGGCTATTTGGCTATGGGCTATGGGCTATGGGCTATGGGGCTGTTGGCTATTGGAATATCGCGAACAATGAGATACCTGGTGGCTGTGGCTTTGCCAATAGCCCTTAGCCAATAGCCCATAGCCATGTCGACGTACTGCGACGCCGCGCCCGGTCATGAATGGCATGGACCGTATCACGACCGGGAGTACGGTTTCCCTCTCGAGACCGATGCCGACCTGTTCGAGCGCCTGATGTTGGAGGTCAACCAGGCCGGACTCTCCTGGCTGACAATTCTCAAGAAGCGGGACGCGTTCCGGCTGGCGTACGGTGGATTCGATCCTGACGTGGTAGCGGCATATGGAGACTCTGATCGCGCCCGGCTGCTCGCCGATCCCGGAATCATACGAAATCGCTTGAAGGTCGACGCGGCGATTTCCAATGCCGGCCGCATCATCGAGTTGCGAACTACCTATGGGTCATTCGCCGGCTGGCTGGCCGCGCACCATCCCCGCAGCAAGGAGGAGTGGGTGAAGCTCTTCAAGAAAACCTTCCGCTTCACCGGCGGGGAAATCGTGGGCGAGTTTCTGATGAGCATCGGTTACCTCCCGGGTGCGCACGTTCCGACGTGTCCGGTGTACTCGAAAATCCTGAAGCGCCGGCCGGCATGGTCGGACCAGAAAGCGTGAGCGGGAAAATGACAAGCGTAAGCGGTGAACGGGAAAGAATCATTGGTCCTGCAGGAGCCTTGGCGGTGGATGTTGGACCACGTCATCCAGGTGCACCCGGAAGCCTGCCGGTGGTGTTGGTACACTCACTCGCTGGCAACTCCAGTCAGTGGGCAGCGCAGCTTCAGCACCTCCGCTCGCATCGGAGAGCAGTCGCACTCGACGTGCGGGGACATGGGCGGTCGGAGTCACCGAGGGATGGGGACTACACCATTACCGCGATGGCGGGCGACGTCGCGGCAGTAGTGGATGCACTGAAGCTGGATCGGTTTGTCCTGGTGGGTCACAGCATGGGTGGCGCCGTGGCGTTGACGTATGCCGGCCAACATCCCGATCGCGTGGCGGGGCTGGTGCTGGTCGATCCGATCGGCGACGGCAAGCAGATCCCGCCGGCCGAAGGAGAGTCATTCCTGGCCGGTTTCGAGTCCAACTACGACAGCACCAGCCACGCCTACTGGACCAGCATCGCGGGACCTGACAGCTCGATACAGCAGCGACTGCTCCACGATCTGACAAGCACGCCACAGAAGACCGTGGTTCAGGTTCTGCGGCATGTGATGACGTTCGATCCCGACCCGGCACTGGGCCGCTACACCGGACCAAAGCTTTCGATCGTTACCCCCCATAACGACATGCCATTCAGCCTGCATCGGCTGGGCCAAGGATTTCCTCACCGGATCGTGGAGGGGACCGGACACTGGATCCAGCTCGATAGACCGGATGTCGTCAATCGTCTACTCGATGAGTTCCTCGACAACAAAAGCGTAAGCGGGAAATGACGGGCGTAAGCGGTGAGCGGGTGTGTCACTCTAGCTAAGTCCTGTCGCCCGCTCACGCTTGTCCTAGTCCCGCTCACGCTATTGATAAAAAATGTTCACCCACCTCCACACCCACTCTCATTTCTCCTTCGGTCTCGGCGCATCCGGTCCCGAGGCGCTGGCCCAGGTCGCGGCGGAGCACGGCTTCCGAGCACTCGCCTGCACCGACACCAATGGGGTGTACGGGGCGGTCGAATTCCAGGGTGCCTGCGACACGATAGGCGTGCGCTCCATCCTCGGCGCCCACCTGGTGGCTCATGGGCAGGAGGTGGTGGCGCTGGCATTGGACGAACGCGGATGGGGAGCGTTGTGTCGGGCGGTTACGGCCATCCACTGGCAGGCGGTTGGACGGGCGGACGGGCGGACCGTTACGGCCGCGGATCCGCCTGCCCACCTGTCCACCCTGCTCGCACACGACCGCGAAGGTCTCGTTCTCCTGTCCCGAGATATCGACTTACTCGAGCAGATACACCGCCTCAGTGGTCCCGAGAACCTCTACGCCGAGCTGCGGCCGGGCAGAAGACGCCACGAGACACTGGGCGCGGCGCGGCGGATGGGACTGCCATGCGTCGCCACCAACGGCGTGGTCGCGGCCCGGCCAGAGGATTGGAGTCGCCACCGCCTGCTGCGGGCGATTGCGCTGAACACCACCCTTTCTGCCCTTCCATCGGACCAGGTCTGGCCCACCGGGGCCTCACTCTGCGCTACCGCCGAGCTGGCCCGCCACTTCCCCGACTGCCCCGAGGCGATTCGCGCGTCAGAGGAGATTGCCGAGCGATGCGGCTACCGAATTCCGGTTGGGGAGCGCACCGTCCCACCGCGCATCGCCGATACCGGCTCCGCTTTCACGCAGTTGCGGGAGCTCACGCTCGAGGGTGCCCGGCGGAGGTACCGTGCCATCACACCCGAGCTGCAGGATCGGCTCAACCTGGAGCTCGGCATTATTGCTCAGAAGGGGTTCGCGGACTACTTCCTGGTGGTGCGCGATATCGTCCAGCACGCACCGACCCACTGCGGTCGAGGCTCCGTCGCCAACTCGGTGGTGAGCTACTGTCTCGGCATCACCCACGTCGACCCCATTAGCTGTGGTCTCATCTTCGAGCGTTTTCTCAACTTGCAGCGGCAGGATCCGCCGGATATCGACCTGGATTTTCCCTGGGATGAGCGGGATAAGGTGTTGGCCTATGTCTTCCAGCGCTATCCCCGGCTTCATTCGGCCATGGTGGCCAACCACAACACTTTTCAGGCGCGTGGGGCGCTGCGGGAGGTGGCCAAGGTACACGGACGCCCTGCGGGGGAGATCCGGGAGATCACCCGGCGGATTCCTTTCTTCTACGAGACGGGCGAGCGGTTGCACCATGTGGTCGCCACGCATCCCAATTTCCGGGGACTCCACCTGACGTCCAACTGGCAGGAGTTCGCCCGGGCCGCGGAAGCGCTGGTGGGAATCCCACGCCATCTCTCGGTTCATCCGGGAGGCGTCGTGATCACACCCCGGCCGCTCACCGACTATGTGCCGGTGGAGCCTGCCGCCAAGACGCTCGCGGATTACCCGGATCTTCCCGTTCCTGTCATCCAGTTCGAGAAGGACGGCACTGAGGATGCCGGATTGGTCAAGATTGATCTGCTGGGAAACAGGTCGCTGGCGGTGATCCGGGACGCCATTGATGCGGTACACGGTCATACCACCAGCCGCATCGATTACACCTCGTCCGACGCCGGTGACGACGAGGGTGCCAGGCAACTGTTCCGCACCGGGCAAACGATGGGGGTCTTTTACACCGAATCTCCAGCGTCCCGGCTGCTCTGCGCCAAGAGCCAGGCGGACACATTCGACCTCCTGGTGCTCAACACCAGCATGATCCGGCCGGCATCGAACAAGTACATCCGGATTTACCTCGAGCGGCTGCGCAACGGCACGCCATACGAGCCGCTCGATCCATCCCTGCGGGACACCCTGACCGAGTCGTTCGGCATCATGGTATACCAGGAGGACGTGGTGAACGTATGCGCCACCTTCGCGGGCATGCCGCCGGCCACGGGAGACGGCTTGCGGAAGGCGCTATCCAAGAAGCGCCCCGCCAAGCACCTCGCCGCGTACGCGGAGGAGTTTTTTACCGGAGCCATGCGATTGGGACGGAATCCGGACGCGGCAAAGCAGGTGTGGGAGATGATCATGTCCTTCGCGGGATACAGCTTCTGCAAGGGCCATTCATGTTCCTACATTCAGGTGGCCCAACACTCCTGCGCGCTCCGAGCCAATCATCCGGCGGAATTCATGGCGGCGGTGCTCTCGAATGGCGGGGGCTTTTACCATGCGTTCGCCTATGTGGCAGAAGCCATGCGCATGGGGCTCACCGTGCTGCCACCGGACATCAACGCGAGCGATTTCCGCTGCATTGGGAAAGGACGGGAGCTGCGGATTGGATTGCAGTTCGTGAAGGGGCTGTCGGCGGGTGCGGTACGGCGGATTTTCGCTGCGAGAGACGGGGGGGCAGCGGGGCAGCGGGGCAGCAACAGCACACCACCTGATATCGGTCCACTGCCCCGCCGCCCCGCTGCCCCGCTGCCTTTCCGTTCCCTGTTCGACTTCCAAGCCCGCACCGGCATTGCGCCTTCGGATCTGCGGGTCCTGATCAAAGTAGGCGCGCTGGACTCGTTGGCCGATGGCTGGACCCGGCCGATGATGCTCTGGCTGGTGGACTCGGGGGGTAAGCAAGTAAGCGGGAAAGCGAGTAAGCAGGAGCACACAGATAGAGAATTCGATCGGAGCGTGGCCCTACCTGCCTACCCGCCTACCCGCTTACCCGCTGACTGGTTCGCCGATCTGCCGCCCTCCATACCCTCCCTCAAGGAATACTCCCCCGAGCGGCGCCGCAAAGAGGAGTACGACATCCTGGGGTTCATGACCGACGCCCATCCGATGCAGCTCCATGCCGAGCGGCTTCGGAGCTTCCGCCTGTGCCGCAGCATTGATCTGCATCAGCATGTCGGCCGGCACGTGATGGCGGCCGGGATGCTGACCACGGCCAAGCCGGTGCATACCGCGAAAGAGGAACCGATGGAGTTTGCCACCTTCGATGATGGGCACGGCCTGATCGAAGCGGTGCTCTTTCCTGACGTGTACCGCGAGCGCGGCCACGTGCTGTTCGATCAGGGACCCTTCATCTTTCGGGGGAAGGTGGAGGAGGAGTTCGGCGCCGTGACACTGACGCTCACTCACCTGGACCGACTGGAGCGACGTCCTGCCCTGTCAGGGTGAAGCGCCGGAGGAGCGCTGCCCGAAGATCATTTCCCCTTCTTCTGCGAAACTTACCTTCCTGGTACCGATCGGCGTCTGGAACGTCGCCCGACCGCTCACGGCAAACCTGTGGGTGCCGGTGTCGAGCGCCTGGAGCCGGGACGTCGTAGCCTGCTTCTCGAGTTTGAGTGGCAACGCAACGGTGGAGATCGTGTCGGTGGCCACCGATACGGTGCTATCCTGCTTGAGCCGTCCGATGGGTACGCCATCCAGCCGGAGCGATACTTCCATCCGGGTGGTAGACAGCGGAAAGTCGTTCCGGTTGTGGACTGCCAGCGCCACCACGACCGGCGAGCCGGCCGCCGACCGCGGCTCCCGGAGCTGCAATGTGACCCGCGACACGGTCACGACCGGGTCTTCGTAGATCCATAGTCCTAAGGGAGTACACGATCCCAGCAGCAGCCATGCTGCCCCAGCGACTGTCTTCCGAATCATCGTGTTCCGAGTACCCATGAGGATACGCCAATGTGGTTCCCCCAGTTCCTGACGGGTGCCGGACTCTCGCTGACTTTGGCCTGGGGCGCCAGTGCCTGCTCCGGAGAAGACCCGATCGAGCCGTCAACCGGGAGCGGGGCAAGGCTTCAGGAGGTGGTTACAGGCCTTAGCGCGCCGCTCTACCTGACGGCGCCGCCAGGAGACCCTCGCCTGTTCATCGTCGAAAAGACCGGCGCCATCCGAATTGTCAAAGACGGTCTGCTTCTTCCCGCGGCATTTCTCGATCTCAGCTCCCAGGTCTCGAACGGCGGGGAGCAGGGTCTGCTCGGTCTCGCCTTCGATCCGGACTACGCCACCACTCGGCGCTTCATCGTTCATTACACCGATGCGGCGGGGAATACCGTCGTGTCGCGGTTTCAGGCCTCGGACGACCCAGATCATGCGGACCCCGCCAGCGAGCAGATAATCCTGACCCAGGTCCAACCGTTCAGTAATCACAACGGAGGCCAGATCCTGTTCGGTCCCGATGGCTTTCTCTACCTGGGACTGGGTGACGGCGGGTCGGGCGGGGACCCCGACAATCGCGGCCAGGACCTGTCGGACCTGCTTGGCTCCATCCTCCGGATAGACGTCCGAAATGGGGACCCCTACACCATCCCGGCGGATAACCCGTTCGCCCAGTCCGCCGCTCCCGAGGTCTGGAGCTATGGCCTGCGGAATCCGTGGAGATTCAGCTTCGATCGGGCCACCGGAGATCTCTATATCGCGGACGTGGGCCAGAACCAGTGGGAGGAGATCAATGTCGCGGTGTCCTCGGAGGAGGCGGGACGAGGGGTGAACTACGGCTGGAGCATTATGGAAGGCTCCCACTGCTTTCGTGAATCCGGATGCGACCAGGCGGGCCTGACTTTGCCGGCGCTGGAGTACGACCACGCGGAAGGGTGCTCCGTAACAGGCGGGTATGTCTACCGTGGCAGCGCCGTTCCGGCGCTCCAGGGGCACTACTTCTATGGAGACTACTGTCAGGGATGGGTGCGGAGCTTTCGGTTTAGCGACGGCGCGGTCGCCTTCCCGACATCCTGGCCGAGTCTCGCGCCGGGCGGGCCGGTCCTCAGTTTCGGCGAGGATGCAGCGGGGGAGTTGTATATACTCGAACAAGGGGGACGGGTCTTGCGCGTGGTGCCGGATCTTTGAGCTGAATGGCTGACACCGACAGTGTCGTCGCTCCGGATCGAGCCCGTCTCGAGGAGCTCGGCAGGAGAATTCCGCAGATAGTGCGGTTCGGGACCTCCACCTGGAACTATCCCGGATGGCGGGGGCTGGTCTACCAGCAGGATTACGGCCCCAAGGGAGCACCGGCAAAGATGCTGGAGGAGTACGCAGCGTTCCCGCTGTTCCGCACTGTGGGGATCGACTCGACCTTCTACGGCCCCCCGACCGAGGCGGTGCTTCGAAGTTATGCCGAACACCTGCCGCAGGGATTTCCAGTCGTGAGCAAGGTCTGGAGCCAACTCACGGTCCATACCTTCACCAAGGCACAAGATCCGGCCCGGGCCGGGAAGATCAATGCCGACTTTCTGAACCCCGACCTGTTCGTGGAGGAGATCTACCAGCCTTACCAACGACACTTCGCAGACAACGCGGGGCCATTTGTCTTCGAATTCCAAACCCTTGCCAAGTCCAGCGGCATCGATCCCGAACGATTCGCCACCAGACTCGACGAATTCTTCTCCGCCCTCCCGCGAGAAGGGCAGTTCGCCGTCGAGATCCGGAATGACGAGTTTCTCACACCGATGTACTTCGCGGTCCTGAGAGAACATGGCGTGGCGCACGTGTTCAACTCGTGGACCAGAATGCCGCCGATCGGCCATCAACTGGATCTGCCTGGTGCGATCACGGGCCCGTTTATCGTGGCGCGTGCGCTGCTCCGCCCGGGCAGGACGTACGACGAAGCGGTAGACACCTTCTCTCCCTATGACCGGATCCGGGAGCCCAATCTCAAGCTTAGAAGAGACCTGGTCCGGCTGGTGGAGGCCGCGGTAAAGACCCGGATTCCTGCGTATCTGCTGGTAAACAATCGCGCCGAAGGCAGCGCGCCGCTCACGATCGCGGCTGTCGCTGAGATGCTGACTTAGTTGCGGAGTCTCGTCAATCCATCGCCTCCAGAAGCCTCACCTCCACTGACCAGGTCCGCTCCTCACCGGGGTTCAGCGTTTGGGCCGTGTGCCAGTCGGTCACCGCCGTATCCAGCCGATCCGGTGCACCGATACACGGCTCCAAAGCCAGGTTGTAGTAGGGGGTACGTCCCGGCGGCGCCCATCCCCGGCAGTTGATCCAAAGCCCCACCTGGGGCACCTGCGCTGGTTGTACCACCATCTCCAGCCGCTCGCCCCGCCGGGGATCGGTCACCGCCATGGATCCCGAGGGGCCGACACCGCCAAAGAGCTTGAGCGCCCAATCGCCTTCGGCGGGGAACCTGAATTGGCCTGTTTCTCCGGCGATGCCTTCAGGCCAGGTCATGACGTCCCCGACCTGGATATCGCCTCGACCGTGCACGGCGTCCACCTTCACCTGTTTCAATCCCGGTACCCTGAGTGTAGACCCGGGTTGCACGTTCAATAGCGGATGCGAAGACCAGATCCAGGGAAAGGGCGTGTCACCGGTATGCCGCAGGCGATAGCGAAGCCGCATCACCGGCTCCTGCGCGTCCAGGGTAATGTGCCGCTCGAATTCGTAGGGGAAGGCCGTGCCTGTGGTCGCGCCGGTGAGGGTGGTTCCCCCGTCGTGATCGTACACCGAGCTGGACCAGGGTGAGCTCCACAGCTCTCCATGGTCCGGCAGCGGGAGGGTACCGGGAGGCGACCCCGGAACCGGACACGGCCCGACGGTGGGAAAGCATTCATCCCAGCCACCACTGTCGGCGGTCTCCACGTATGACGCGCCAGGCAGCGGCGGGGCCAGCGGAATCTGGTCGCTCCGCCACAGCCACTCACGTCCGGTCGGCCGCCGCAGATTGGTCAGCTTCATCCCGATGCTCGGGACGGCAATGACTTCCAGCTCAGCCGTGCGGAGCGCTACGGCTGGAAATCCTGAGACGGTCGTTTGACGAAAGGACATGTCCGAAGGCTCGCACCGGCCAGCTTCCGAAGCCGGCGATCTTCGCCGGGACGGCGAAGAAGCGGAAGTCGCGTTGGGGGAGACGGGAAAGGTGGCACATATGCTCGACGATCGGCACGCCCGCAGCCAGCAAGGTAGAGTGCACCGGCCGCGACCAATCGGCCGTGTCGTCGATATTCAGCGAGTCTATCCCGACCAGCATCACACCCTGCGCGACCAGGTATTCAGCGGCGTCACCCGTAAGAAATGGATGATCCGACTGGTACCGTTCGGTTCTCCAGTGAACGTCCCAACCGGTCTGCACCAGAACTGCCTTTTCACGCAGGTCGATGCCCTCGAATGCCTGCCGGCCGATGGCCCTCCCGTCCTCTGACCGGTGGCGAACGACCACCCCGTCCAGATCCGCCAGGGACTCGAGGGACAAACCTGCCAGATCGGTGCCGGCGGCATAGCGATGGAACGGCGCATCCAGGTAGGTCCCAGTGTTCGCCACCATCTCGATCTTGCCGATCTGAAATTCGATGCCGGCGGCGTAGTGGCTGCGGGATGCCTCTCGACTCATGTAGTCGCAGATCAGCGGTCCAGGCAGGCCGGGATAGGTGGTCATCCCGTGCTCGATGGTATGGCTCAGATCGATGAAGCGGGACGACGAAGCTCCGCCGCCCCGCTTAGACAAGCGCAGCTTCAAGATCGACCCCAGCCACCGCGCTGATGCGTGCGATCGTCTCCCCCACCTTGTTGTTCGGTGTCGAAGCCCCTGCTGTAATCCCGATGCTGCCGGCGCTGCCCAGCCATGCAGAGGCAACGGCCTCGGTCTTGGTCCCGATGAGCTGGTGCCGGATGGTTCCAGCCGCTACATCCACCGCATCGGCATCCTCGATATGGTAGACCGGAATGCCGTGCTGTTGCACCAGGGCCGCCAGGTGACAGGTGTTGCTCGAGTTGTACCCACCGACGACCACCATGACATCAAGGGGTTCCCGCAGCAGCGCCACGACCGCATCCTGCCGCTCCTGGGTCGCCGAGCAGATGGTATCGAAAGACCTGAAGTGCTGCGGGACCGCCTCGGCACGGTGACGGCGGATCATGCTTTTCCGAACTTCCTCCGCGATCGCCAGCGACTCGCCGGACAGCATGGTGGTCTGGTTTGCCAGCCCAACCCGTACCAGATCGCGCTCGAAGTCGAAGCCGGGCGAGACGGCGTGGCGAAACCGGGTCTCGAGCTCGGCGAGGTTTCCCTTGCCCTCGATGAAGTCGCAGATCAGGCGGGCCTCAGCCATGTCGAAGACGACGAGGTACCGGCCGCCCGGATACTTCATGACCTGACTGGCAGTGGCCTTGGTCTCCTCATGGTAGTGCTTGCCGTGGATGATGGCCGTGAAGCCATCCCTGGCGTAGCTCTCTACCCGCTTCCAGACGTTGAGGACCGACCCACACGTAGTGTCCACCAGTACGCACCCGATGCTCCGAAGGCGCTCGAAGTCACGGATGGTCACCCCAAACGCCGGCATGATGACCACGTCGTCCGGCGTGACTCCAGAGAAATCGAACTCCCCGTCTTCCCGGTGCGCCAGCAGCGTGATGCCCATGTCCCGCAGCTTCTGATTCACGTGTGGGTTGTGAATGATCTCGCCGACCAGAAAGAGGCGCCGGCCGGGGAACTTCGTTCGGGTCTCGTAGGCATATTCGACCGCCCGATCGACGCCGTAGCAGAAGCCGAACTCGCGGGCCAGATGGAAGGTCAGCGAACCCACCTGCAACCGATAGTCGTGGGCCCGCACCGCCTCGACGACACGACTGTGATAGTCCGCGGTCAGCTGGCCGGCGATTTCGGTCTTCAGGCCAAAGCCCTTACGGAAGTAGGTGTTCTCCATTCCTCAATCTACTCCCGCAGAGTGGCCGGCATTGGTGTCGGCTGAGTCCGCGGCCGGCTGGGTACCGCAGCCGCGGGCCTGTGGCACCACTGCCAGGCCTCGAACGCTGCCCGCGAGTGTGACCAGCTGGCCGTTCACTACCGAACGGGCACGGGCAGACAGCGTCGCGGAGAGCTCGCCCGACTCGGCACGGTCGAGCACGACTCTGCCGCTGTCCCCTTGATACCCTTGAATGGCGTTGGCTTCGAACAGCCGCAAAGCAATCCCCGCAGCGGGAGGGAGTGTGTCCGCCGCATCCGGCAGGACCACACGGTAGGTGTCGGCGTCAATGCTGTCGACCGAGTACAGAACCAGGGCCAGCCCGGTGTCCCCCTGGACCCCGCGGATCTCCAGCGCGCGTCGCTCAGCACACCACTCGGCGGTGGCGGGAGCGGACATTGCCCCAGTGTCCGCGCCGGTCCAGCGCGCCTCCAGCCGTCCCGACTGATCGGCCGGCTTGGGGGAGGCACCGGTGCAGGCCGTCAGTATGGTCAGAGAGAGCGGCGACAGAAGCAAAGCCCTCATTTGGGCACCCGCACGATAGGGTCGGAGCGACCGCGGCCGGCGCGATCAGCCGTGCCGTCAAACCGGGACGGTGACTCTTTCGTCACTGACGCCGTGCTTGAGCGTTCGGTAGATGCTGCTGGATTGACCAGGGGGAATAGGTACTGGGTACCCCACCCCGAATGAAAGACCCTGCACCCAATTGTATTGCAGGAGATCGGAAAAGGCTTTCGGGCGAGACGCCGGAGATCGCGTTGGTCTGGAGCGAGGTATCGGGAGAGGTGGATTGGCGCGCGGTTGTTACAGTGATGTTTAGGAGGTCTGCGCCCATTTACTCCGGCCGTCTCGATGAAGTCCATAGGCCTTCAGCCGACGCCAGAGCGTAGTACGGCTGATTCCCAGGGACCTAGCGGTTTCCGCAAGCTTCCAACTGTGCGCGTCCAGAGTTTTGACGATAGCCTCTTTTTCGCGCGCTGCCAGCGTCGTGGCCCCCACCACGCCCGGGATGAACATGGCCTCGCCCAGCTCCAGGCCGCCCACACGCAGCGGCCGGAGGCGGCCGCCGAGTGCCGCCAGTCTCGGCTGTAGATCGGGAGCGCCCTCGAACAGATCCATCCCCGCCATTGCTTCCCGCGCCGGCTGGTTGGTGTAGAGTAGCCGTCCCTCGGCGTCAAAGACTACGACGCCCTCGCTGAAGCCGTCCAGAAGGGCCTTGGCGAGAGGCGAAAAGACCGAAGGCATCGAATTGATGGGGAGGGTATCTGGCATAGTCACGGTACGCGCTCTCAGGCCTGGTGGTTTCGAGACTGGGTTCGAGACTGGCTGCTTCTATTCAAGACGCATAGCCTGCCCGATGGTGCACAGTGGGACCGCAAGCCCGGTCTACTCTCCGACCGCCTCCAGCGGAATCTCCCGCTCCTGGCGAAGCTCCGCCAGAATCACCAGGGCCAGACCGGCAAAAATCGTGAGGGCGGCAACAGAAGCGCGCATAGTCAGCTGCTCTCCCTCCAGAACCAGGGGAGCCACCGCCGCGGCAAAGATCGGCTGGAGATAGATGTAGACCGCCACCACGTTCGATGACGCCCGCTTCAGCGCCCAGAGGTTCAGCAGGTAGGTAAGAATCGTAGGAAAGAGGACGATATAACCGACCCACAGCCAGACCTCGCCGCTGACGTCGGCAACGCTCATCCGCTGAGCGGCCACTACTCCGAAGGGCAGCACCCCGAACGAGGCGAAGAACATCACGTAGAAGCTGACCGTTATGGAGTCGTGGCGCCGGAGGATGGACTTGGAGTAGAGGAAATACGTGGCGTAGCACACCATCCCAACGACGATGAGGGCATTGCCCAGAGCAACGTCCGGCGCCAGTGAAATACGGTCCGGCCCGATCAGGTACACCGCACCCCCGGCGGCCAGGGCAATGCCTACAAACTTGAGCAGAGATGGTGGCTCCCTCCGAGTCAACACGGAACCGAGGACGGTGAACACCGGGACGGTCGTCACCAGAATGGTCGCGTTGATGGCGGTGGTGTGCTTCAGCCCGAACAGGAAGAGGGTTTGATTGGCAGCGATCCCCAACAATCCGAGAATGGCGAGCTGGAGCAAGTCGCCCGGGTCACGAACCCACCGGCCGCCGATCGCAGCCTTGACCGCCAGCAGCACCAGGGTGGCTCCCAGAACCCGAACCGTGACCAGGGCGCCTGCCGGGAAAACCGGCAGCACCAGACGGCCGGTAATCGCCAGACTGGCAAACAGGAGCTGCACCACCACGAGCGCGAGGTGGACCAGGGGCCGCACGGCAGAGGGGAGGAGGAGGCGAACTAGCTGCGGTGCCGCCCGCGAGGATTTCTTCCCCGCTGACGGGCGTGGCCGTTCCGCCGTCCCCTGCCCCGCCGGCCCCGGGGCTCACCCTGGTCTCCCCGATCATCGTTCAAGGGGGCGTGCGAGCGCTGGAGCGCGGATTGAAGATCGGCAACCGTGTCGGCCTGGATTGGAGGGTGGGTCCCGCGCTGCACCGCGAACCGCAGGGGCCGGTCCAGCGCCGGGAGCTCGTCCTGACGAAGGCGTCGGGCCTGTCCTTCCCGCAACCGCACCCGCGCGACTCCAATTCCCCCTTCCACCTCGTAGTCCAGCGGCACGGCATCTCCTCGCAGACGCAAGCTCCTGGGGAGTGCCTCCAGCTGTTCTCGCGTGCGGTCGTCGATGAGCTCCGCGGAATCGAGGACGAGTCGAGTCCGCAGAAAATCCTCCCAGCTGACGCCTTTCAGCTGTCGCCGGATCTGCTGGCGCAGCGCCTCGGGGGACAGAGCAGCTACGGTTCCGCCCGACCGGCGCCAGAGCTCGTCCAGCTCAGCCAGGGTACGACGTAACCGCTGCTGATCGGGATGAATGGTCTCGCCTTGCATGAGTGCCTGGGTGAGGACGTCCAGGGCGGCCGCCTGGAGCTCGCTGGGAATCCGGTCCTCGATGGTTTCAACCTCCGTTTCGAGATCGAACCCGAAGTAGCTGCGCCGGCGCTCAATCATCAGGCGCTGATGCTTGCGGGGACCGCCCAGCACAACCCGGGGGGGCCCCAGGACCGCGTAGCGCCGTATCAGATCGTATGACAGCGTAGTCCCTTCTATCCCGGCCCGGGGGTTACCAAAGCGGTCCGCAAAGAACCGAAGGGTGCCGGCCACGGCGCCCCAACTGCCGGCCACCGATGTCTTGGAGACCCGCGCCTCATGCCCGTCGACCGTCTTTTCGTCCAGGACCAGGTCAAAGGGCATGATCCGGGCAACCAGGTCGGCCCAGAGGCGTCTGATCTCCTTCGACGCGTAGGGAAGTTGCTTGGGCAGGGGTAGCTCCAGCGACCGGTAGACCGAGGCAAACCCGAGTGCGGCATCTTCGATGGCTTTCACCAGGACGCCGCGTCGATCGGCCCACTCTGCCAGCCCCTCCTCATCGAACACGTGGCGTGGCAGGCCATACACATGGCCCAGATATCCGTGCTGATTCACCGCTTCGGCAAACAGGTTGTAGGCCGTCAGGTGGTCGCTCCCGCTGACGAGTGCTCCGTGAAGGTCGCGCTCCTCCCTTGTCATCCGGTGCAAGGAGTCGATGCCGGAGCACACGGCAACAATGGGCACCAACTGGTCATCAGCGTGCACCAGGAGCTCGCCCCAGGAGCGCTCCACCGGCAGAGCCTCGACCTCTCTCCCATAGCTGGTCAATCTGCCGTTCTCGACCAGGCCCCGCCTGGTCAGCAGGTCGATAGCCCGCCGATAGGCAGTACGGTCGAGAGGAACTGGCAACTCCAGGTCCCGCGCGTCGACGCCAATGGCCGCACACGTAATCGCGACCCGCTCCGCATCTCCAGCCAGCTGGAATTCTGGAGGAGTGGGACGAAGCGATGTGAAGTCGAGGTCCCGATCGCTGAGGATCGTCACCTCACCGTTGGGGACCCGGCCGTGTACCCGCCCTGCCATCTGGAGGATTTCATTGGCGCCGAGATGCAGCCGATGGAGCACGTTTCGGCCCCGCTCCACCACGTTGCCGTAGCGAGCATCGTAGATCACCACGGTATCCAGACCGGGCACGTTGAGGGCCGACTGACCCGCGGCGGTCATGGCCAGCAAGAACGGCCGGTCGACCTCGCCCTCCAGGAACGGACGAATGACACGGATGGGCTCACCGCCATGGTAGAAGGCGGTGTTCAGACGGGGCCACTGTGCGCCCAGGCCCACCGCGAGCTTCTCCACCTCTGCCCGGGTCGGGACGAACACTGCGACCCCTCGCCGCTCCTTGATGAGGCGGCGGACGTAGCGCTCGTTGAGGAACTCCTCTGGCTGCTGTGGCAGAATCTCGACCTTTGCCTTCAGAGCGGGGTCGAAGGCCTGGGTGGCCAGCACCTCAGCGCTATCCAGGTATTCGGCATAGAAGGTGGGATCCACCGTGGCACTCAGCCAGATGAAGCGGCTCCCGGCTCGCTTACCCAGGGCCAGGCACAGCTCCAGCTCGGCGGAGGTTTGGTGAATCTCATCCACGACGATGGTGTCACGCGACGAAATCAGGTCATCCTGGAACCAGCGCCGGGCAATCCCAGTGGTCACAATCACCACGTTCCAGCTCGGCGTTTCAGGGGTCGCCTCCCGCTCCCGATTGACCACGCCCACCTTGAGCGGCTCGCGCAGGATCGACTCGGCGATAGGGCGGATCCCCAGTGTCTTTCCGGTCCCGGTGCCCGCCACAATCCCGAATCCTTTTCCTTCGGCGGCCCACTGCCGGAGCTCGCCTCCGTGCTCCCGCTCGAGCAGAGTGTCTACCTGGATGCCGAGGGCCAGCTCGATGGTTTCGCATGCGGCCCGGGTAGGCGCGATGACGACGATGCGCCCCTTCGGATGGGGGGCGTGTCGGTACGCATCGGGATCGGGCGGGAGGTGGTGGTCACGGGAGGGATGCATGGTGGAAAATAGCTCTTGGCTGTTGGCTATGGGCTATGGGCTACTCCGTTCACCGATTAGCCAATAGCCAATAGCCACTAGCGAATAGCCTCTACTAGAACCCCGGCTGCAGCTCGAACTGCCAGAGCCAGCCCTTTTCCGGACGGTCGAACGGCCGCACAATGTCCAACTCGGCCACCGCAAAGCCGAGGAGGTTGATCCTGAGGCCGGCACCGGCGCTGAATACCGGCTCACGGTTTCCCGGATCCGAACACCGACGGTTCGTTGGCATTATCCCAGGCGATGCCGCCGTCACCAAACAGAACGAATTCGATGGGGAAGGCGCCGTAGTAGCCGGTGCCTACCCCAAGAACACCGAAGAGCGGGAAACGGAGCTCCGCGTTCCCGATCATCATCCGGCTGCCGAGCAGCTGATCGAACACCGGGCAGGCGTTTGGATTACTCGGCGGGAGGATTGCACTCCGAGCCGTCGAAAGACCCATAGCTATAGCCCCGCATCAGTCCGGGCTGGCCGATGAACAGCGGCTGCAGACGTGTATCCTCGCCATCTCTGGCGTAGCGCCCGTAGTGCAGCAGCCGGACGGCGAACGTGAATGGACGCGCCGGCATGAAATAGCGCCGATAGTCCGCCAAGACTCCAATGAAGTTCAGCGAGCCGACAGTGGGCGACACCTCCAGGCGATAGCGTTGGCCCAGGATCGGGCTGGTAGCTCCGTAGAACGAGTTGTCATAGACCAACGCGAGGGTGCCAACCCCCAGGTTCAACGAGCTCGACGCAGGTAGGTCCTGGTTGTCGTCGAAGACCTCCTCACCGGTGGCAAGCGAGAAACCTTTGGTGCGGAGCTCTCGATCGAAGGAGATGTTGCTGTAACCGGCCTGAAGGTCGATGCGCCGTACTTCGCTGAACGGGTACGACAGCATCCCCGTGATGTCTCGGTTGGTCTGCCGTATCAGCAGCTGTTGCTCGATGAACGTTGGCCCCAGCCCCTCCACGTCCGCCACACCCTGCGCATAGCTGCCGGTGACATAGGGAACCTGTTGGACCACTCCACCCCAGTTCAGCCGTCGGCTGAGGTTCTGGTATGCCACTGCGGCGGTAATGTCCTTGAACCCACCATTCACCTGCAGCGCCGTGACCAGATTGCGGTTTCCCAGCAGGTCGGTGAAATAAAGCGCGGCCCCTCCGCCGATGTAGGTGCCGAACTGGTTGCTGCCGGCAACGAGCGATGGGCTACCCACGTAGGTGAGACCAAAGCCACTTCGGTAAGGCTGGACGGGGAACGTTGTGTCTCGCGGCAAACCCAGCTCCTGGTTGGCGAGCAGGTCCACTAGCAGTGGGTTGCGGCGCTGAGCCGGTGGCAGCTCGGCGGCGGCCCGACCAGCAACGGCCGGGGTGAACGGACGGCCGGCGAGAATCTCGGGCTCGACGATCGAATACAGCTCGTACCCGTTGGCCCGGAAGACGCTGTACACGATGCGGCCCGACCTCTGCGCCACCGACAGAGCCGGGCTGGTTTCGGTAATGCCACTGACCCCGGTGAACAGGTCGGTGACCTGTCTGATCTCACCATCCGCCAGGTTGACCCGGAACAGGTTGGCAATCCCGTCGGGGTCGGCCACAAAGAACACACTTCGACCATCGGGCGCCCACTGCGGACTGGTATGCCGCGCACCTTCCAGCCGGGGCAGTGGCTGCACGTCGCCGGTTGCGACGTTCATCAGCGCCAGCGAGTAGGGTCCGATGACGAGCCGCGCGAGGTCGGAGGTAAACCGGTCAGTCGCAAAAGCCAGGCTCTGTCCGTTAGGAGACCACACCGGCTGGAGATCGGCAAACTCGTCGTCCGTCAGCTGGCTCAGGTTGTTGCTGCCGAGATCGTATACGAACAGATCCGAGAAGCCGCCTTGCAGACCGGCAAAGGCGATCCGCTTTCCATCGGGAGACCAGCTGGGGTTAAACGCCTCATCCAGGCTGGAGAGGTTGATGTCTTGCTCCCGCTTTTCCCGCTTCACGTTGTACACGCTCAGGATGGGACGGCCTCGGGAAATTCCCGCGAAGACGAAGCGATCACCATCCGGGCTCCAGCTACCCGCTGACTGGATGAACTGGAGGCTTTGATAATGGGGATCCTGGGCGGTGCTGGTGACCTGCTTCTTGATCGCACCGCTCTGGGCGTTGGCGAGGAAAAGATCGATCGAGAACAGCCCCCGGTCGGACAGGAACATCATCGAGCTCCCGTCGGGACTAAGCGAAGGCGCGACGTTGTAGCGCCCCTCGTTGCCCTTGCCGGTCACGACGGCAGGACCGAACGCCTCCGGCGGCTGGGTTCCCGGCTTCAATGGATCGTAAGACGCGTGGGTCTCGGCGTGCCACCGAGCCACCAATGAATCGGGATTGGCTTTGAGCACGCGGCCGATTCCGGCTACCACGTCGCGCGAGCGCCCGGCCCCCCGGAGCATTTGTCCGATGACCTGGTCACCCCAGTGGCCCGCCATCCACGCCAGGAACGCATGTCCGTAGCGATAAGGGAAGTACCTGGGGTCCTCCAGCTGCCCAAATGTCGGAAGGGTATCCCCGGCGGTGTCCGCGAGGGCGCCTCGCATCCACATCGTCGTCTGTGGCGCCGTAGGACCGATGGACAGGTACTCCGCCATGCCCTCGATAAACCAGAGCGGCAAATGACTGGCTCCGGGTAGTGCGCCCAGGCTGTTGGGCCGGCCATTCCCGGTGATGTCATACTGGAAGGCGTGGACCAGCTCGTGCCCTATGACATGGTCCAGATCGCCGAGGGTGCCGCCGGTGGGCAGCACGATACGCCGCCGAAGTGCCTCGGTGACGCCGCCGGTCCCCTCCCCGATCCTGCCGCCTACGGCATTGGTCTGCTGGAACTCCGGCGCGCTCGCGTAGAGGATCAGCGACTGGCGGCCGTTCAGCTCGTGATCGAGGATGCTGGAGAGCCGGGCATACCACCGTTCCGCCATGCGGCCGGCGTGCGCCGCTGCCTGTTCCTCGGCGGGATAGAAATGGATGTCGAAGTGCTCGGTCTTGAGCACCCGGAAATCGAAGCTTTCGTATTGGACTTTGTTCCGCCCGAAGTACTGGGCCTGGAGCGGCGACGTCAGCGCCACGAGGACGAGCGCGAGAAGCCAGAGCGGACGGCGGTCGCCGCAGTGGTGGGGTGACATATCCTTCCTCCGAGAATGTCCTTCCGTCCGTACTGGTCGCAGTGACCCACGACACTCTGAATATTGGACGCCGGAAGCGGCCGCTATCGGACGTTCGGGATGGAACGGTCGAGGAAGAGCACGCAGCCCGAACATACGCCGCAAGAGATACCCTTCACCCAGCTGCACGCATGTCACGGCGCGCGTCCCATGACTGCCTTCCCCTCAAATCCACTCTGCCTTTCGGCCTTCGCTGTCTTCTCCTTGACACCTGTTAGTACGGGTTTCATACTAGGGACCTCTACGTACGGCTAAGTACTCAGCATGCCGAGCTACCCGCCTAGCGGGACTGCGTGAACCGGGTCGTCCGTTCCCTCACGCCGCTCCTGGTCCGAGCTTACCCTACGCCAACGTCGAGCAAACCATGTGGCGCGAGATTTTCTCCTTCTTCAACAAAACGGATACGGAGGCAGTTATGGCCGGGGAATTCATGATGGGCGAGTCACTGGTCGGTGATGGCAATGAGATTGCGCACATCGATCTGATCATCGGCTCCAAATCCGGGCCCGCAGGTCTCGCGTTCACCTCGGCGCTTTCGCACAACTCCGATGGGTTCTCGACGCTGCTCGCGGTGGTTACGCCGAACCTGCCAGCCAAGCCGGACACTCTGCTCTTCAATAAGGTGACCATTAAGGGAGCCAAGCAGGCGGTCCAGATGTTCGGTCCAGCCCAGGCGGCAGTGGCGCGCGCCGTGATGGACAGCGTGGCCTCGGGCGTCATCGATAAGAGCAAGGCGAACGATCTCTGCATTCTGGTGGGTGTGTTCATCCACTGGCAGGCGGAAAACGATAAGAAGATCTACGACTACAACTATCAGGCGACGAAGGAATCGATCCAGCGCGCTCTGCAGGGCAAGCCGACGATCGACGAAGTGCTGCAGAAGTACAAGGCCGCGCGGCATCCGTTTGCCAGCGGCGCTGAGGGCTGATCGTACAGTCCCGCCAATCCGAGAGTTGACGAGGGGCGGCCCACAGGCAGGGCGGCCCCTCGTCTTTTACAGACTATCGTCAGAGAGACGGTTTCACCGATGCGCAAGCTCCTGCTTCAACTCGACAGTTCCCGGCTGCCGAGCGCCTTCGATCAGGTCGTGGCCTATGATGCCGGGGCTGACGTCGTGATGAGTTATGGGGGGATCACGGAAAGCGACGTTCGCGACCTGATCCACGGCCTCATCTTCACCCGCGGACCCAAGGATCTGCACAACAGCGCCGTCTGGATCGGCGGCAACAATATGTCGGCCGGGGAGCAGCTTCTGGCCATGGCTCAGGATGCCCTCTTCGCGCCATTCAGCGTATCCATCATGCTCGACTCCAACGGCTCCAACACCACCGCGGTGGCGGCGGTGGTGAAGATCGAGGAGACGCTGGGTGACCTGCATGGCAAGAAGGTGGTTATTCTGGCCGGCACCGGCCCGGTCGGGCAGAGGGCCGCTGGTCTACTGGCACACGACGGTGCCCACGTCACCATCACGTCGAGAAAGCCGGAACAGGGCGAGAAGGCGCGGCAGTTCATCAGCGCCCGCTTCAACGTCCAGGTGGAGGCTGTCACCCTCAATGACCCATCCCAGTTGCCCAAGGTCCTCGAGGGGGCCGAAGTTCTGCTCAACTCCGGCCCTGCCGGCGTCCAGATGGTGCCTGAAGCAGTCTGGAAGGCGGCGGCCAAGACCCTCAAGATCGCGGTGGACTTGAACGCGGTTCCTCCACTCGGCATCGAAGGAGTGGACGTGAACGATGCCGGCGCCAAGCGGAACGGGGTACTGGTCTTCGGAGCGTTCGGCGTCGGAAACTTCAAGACCAAACTGCACAAGGCGTGCGTCGCGAAGCTGTTTACGCGCAACGATCTGGTTCTGGACGCCGAGGCCATCGCGGAGATCGCCCGGGAGCTGGGAAAGCGAAAAAAACCTAGCCGATGATCCGTGTCGTCGGAATTGACCCGGGCACGCTGAGTATTGACGTGTGCGGCCTGGTAGACGGACAGATCTATCTGGACCGCAGTTGGCCCACCGCCGAGGCCCTCGCCGATTCATCGGCTTTTATCGATCTGCTCACGGCGTCAGGCTCACCGGACCTCGTGGTGGGACCATCGGGCTATGGGCTCCCGCTCCGCTGGGCTCGAGACGCCACCGAGGATGATCTCCGGCTTGCCTTCCTGGCTCCGGCCGGTGAAACCGGCGGCATAGGGGGGCTCCGCACGCTGGCCCGGCTGCTGGCAGCATCGGGCTTACCGGTCGTGGTCGTCCCGGGAGTGATCCACCTGGACACCGTGCCGGCGCACCGCAAGCTCAACCGGGTTGACTTGGGAACGGCCGACAAACTGTGTGGGGCGGTGCTGGGAATCCACGAGCAGTCCGTCCGCCGCCGTCACGAGCCGCAGCAGGCGTCGTTCATCCTCATCGAGCTCGGTGGCGCCTTCACCGCCGGAGTCGCAGTAGAGAAGGGACAGATCGTTGACGGAGTAGGCGGCACCAGTGGGCCGATTGGGTGGCGTGCCGCCGGAGCACTGGACGGCGAGGTCGCATTTCTCTCGGGAACGATCAGCAAATCGGCGCTCTTTCAGGGGGGAGTCGCCTCACTCCTGGAGCGCAACCCGGAGCATGTTGCGGTGGGTACCGAGGCGTATATCGAAGGGGTCGTGAAGACGGTACGACAGCTCCGCTGTTCGGCTCCCTCGGCCGACGAGATCCTCCTGTCCGGCCGCAACTCGGGCAGATCGGAGATCCGGAGCCGAATCGAGTCTGACCTCGCGGATATCGGGCCGGTTCGTCTGCTCTCGGGCGCAGCAGCTTTTGCCAAGCAAGGTGCCGAGGGAGCGGCGCTTCTGGCCGATGGGCTGGCCGGCGGCGCCGGCCAAAGCCTGGTGGATCACCTGAGGATCCGGCACGCGCGAGGCACGGCGCTCGACAATCTGATTTTCGTCTCGCCCGAGGCAGCACGTCTGCGCCTGGGCATCGGAGAGGAAGGCTGAGTGGCGACCCGAGTCCTGATCGCGGGCGTATCAACCAGGGCCCTGGCGAGCTCTGCCGCTCATGCCGGCTACAGAGTCACGGCCCTGGACGCCTTTGCCGACCTCGATCTGCGTGCCGTGGCCGAGGTCTTTCCGTTACGGGCTGAGCAAGGACATCGATTCAGTCCTCGTGCCGCAGCCGGCGCCGCGCAGCACCTGCCTGGTGACATGGTCGCCTATACGTCCAACTTCGAGAACTATCCACCGGCTGTCGCGAGATTGGCCCAGGGACGGCGACTGCTGGGGAATCCACCCGAGGTCCTCCTTCGGGTCCGTGATCCTATCGCTCTCATGCGTCTGTTGCGGCACCGACAATTCGCGGTTCCCACGACGAGGGCCACCCCTCCGGCCGGACAACAGACAGCAGGCGCCTGGCTCCTGAAACCGCGTCGGTCGGGCGGCGGCCACGGCACCTCGACGTGGAGACCGGGCCAGAGGGTGCCGAGGAGCCATTACCTCCAGCAGCGGATCGGAGGGACGACGGGCTCGGTGATCTTCGCCGCCGACGGACGGCGCTCTGTGCCGCTCGGCCTGAGCCGGCAGCTGGTGGGAGACTCACATTTCGGAGCGAGTGGCTTCCGTTATTGCGGAAGTCTGCTCGGGCCTCCGGCGGCGCTGTTCCCCGGGCAAACCGGAGTATTCGAGATTGCGACGGAGCTCGCTAGCGCCGTAGTGGCGGAATTTGGCCTGGTCGGGCTCAACGGGATCGATTTTATCGCCCGGAGCGGCGTCGCCTACCCCATCGAGGTGAACCCTCGCTATTCCGCCTCCATGGAGCTGCTGGAGCGGTCGCTCGGTCTCTCGATCTTCAACGTGCATGTGGGGGCCTGCCAGGGAGATCTCCCCCCGGAGCCGTCGCGCCTCTCGCGGGTGGAAGGAAAGGCCATCGTCTATGCCAAGCGGGACGTGACGATGGGCGATACCCGCCGCTGGCTCCGCCGGGCTTCTCTGGCAGATATCCCGCATCCCGGCGAGAAGGTGCGTCGCGGTCATCCCATCTGCACCGTGTTCGCGAGCGGCCATGACACGGCAACCTGCTACAGACTGCTGCTCAGGCGCGCATCGCGAGTGTATCAAGCGGCCCAGTCCGGAAGGCAACGCGCGGCGTGACGGACATTCGAGTGACTGACGTAACCTGCCTCGGGTGCGGCTGCGGCTGCGACGACATTACGGTAACGGTCCGCGACGGGCGAATTATCGAAACCACTCCTCCCTGCCCGGTGAGCAGATCCTGGTTTGGTGACGGCTCAGTTCCGTGGGCCGTGCTACGAGCCGGTCAGCCAGCCACGATCGAGGATGCCATCCGGGACGCCGCCGATCTCCTCCGGGCTGCCGCGGGACGGGTGCTGGTCTACATCGGACCGGACCTGAGCTCTCAGGCACAGCGCAACGCCGTGATGCTGAGTGATCTTCTCCGGGGCACCGTGGACACCTCCACTTCGGACACCGCGGCGGGCGGACTTCTGGCCGCCCAGCGGCGGGGCCGGGCTACCGCTACACTCGGCGAGATCAGAAATCGTGGCGACGTCCTGCTGTTCTGGGGCGTAGACCCAGCTCGAGGCTACCCCCGGTTCCATTCCCGTTATGCCCCCGGGCCAGTGGGAACTCAGGTGGCGAAGGGCCGGGCGGGGCGCCTGGTCATCTCCGTCAGCATCGGCGCCGACAAAGGGCCCCCGGAGGCTGATCTGACGCTTGCCCTCGACCCGAAAGAGGAGATCGCCGCGCTGTCCCTCATGCGCGCGGCTACTTCGGACCGCCTTTTCACGGAGATCGCGGCTCCATTGCAGGGGGCGGTTGACCTGGTCGCCCATCTCGCCCGCGCTCGCTACGCGGTGCTGATCCACGATGCCGAGCCCGGTGCGGAGCCACGGCACCCGCTGCGGGTGGAGGGCCTCATCGCCCTGACACAGGCGCTGAATGCTGGCACCCGCGCCGCACTGCTCAGTCTCCGCGCCGGCGGCAACCGCACGGGAGCGGAGTCGGTTCTCACCTGGCAAACTGGCTTCCCATTCGCGGTAGATCATTCCCGGGGTAGCCCCAGGTACACTCCGGAGGACCGAGGACTCGACCGGCTAGTCCGTGGGGGGTTCCGTGCCGCGCTGATCGTCGGCGCGCCATCGTTCCCGCCGGAAACTGTCTCCGCGCTACGCAGCATCGACACCGTGACCATCGGCCCTGGCGCCACCCGGGCCGACTTCGCCCCACGGGTCGCGATAGATACCGGTGTCGCCGGCATTCACGAGGGCGGGACCGCCTACCGAATGGACGACGTTCCGCTCTCGCTCCGGCCGCCACTCACCGGTCAGCGCTCGACAGTTCAGACCCTCGCATCTCTGGCGGAGATGATCCGCCGCCGCGGGCAGTCGTTGTGAGTGGGGCACGGCAGCTCCGAATCGTCGGCGGTACGGTTCACGACCCGGCGAACAAGGTGGACGGAGATGTGCGGGACATCTGCATGGAGAACGGCCGGATCGTAGCAGCCCTGCCCGACGGTGCACCCACGCTGGATGCCCGGGGCATGGTCGTGATGCCCGGCGGAGTGGACATCCACTCCCACCTCGCCAGCTCCAGCTGCAATCACGCCCGGCGGCTGCTGCCGGAGGAGCACGCCGCGGACCCGGCTCCCGCCCCGGCCCTGGAGGATGGAAACCCGGCTCGCTCCGGTACTGGGGGTACGGTCCCGACCACATTTACCTCGGGTTATCGCTACGCGGCTCTAGGATATACCACGGTGTTCGACGCGGCTGTCGCCCCGGTCATGGCACGCCATAGCCATTCGGAGCTGGAAGATACGCCGTGCGTAGACGGTGGATTTTTCGCGCTCATGGGCAACGACGAGTACCTGTTGAGACAGATCGCCAAAGGCGAGCGGGAGCGTGCCCGGGAGTACGCCGCCTGGTTGCTCGGCGCTGCGGGCGCCTATGCCATCAAGATCGTAAACCCGGGCGGTATTGAGGCCTGGAAATCGGGTCAGCGAAACCTCAACGGCCTGGATGACACCCTGGCCAGCCATGGCGTGACCCCTCGCGCCATCCTGGAAACGCTCACCAACGCAGCCAATCATCTGCGGCTGCCGCACCCCGTGCATATCCACTGCAACAATCTTGGACTTCCGGGCAACGCCGCCGTCACCCTCGCCAGCATGCAGGCCCTGACCGGAAGACGCGCCCACTTCACTCACCTCCAGTTCCACGCCTACGGTGGCCCAGGCTGGAGCTCGGGGGCTGCGCCGATCATGGACTATGTGAACGGACACTCCGAGGTGAGCGTCGACGTAGGCCAGGTGATGTTCGGCCCGGCCACCACGATTACAGCGGACGGCCCGGTGGAGTACCTCCTGCATAAGAGCAGCGGACGGAAGTGGGTCAACATCGATATCGAGCTGGAGACAGGCTGTGGCATTGTGCCCTTCCTCTATAAGGACAAAGCCGCGGTTTCGTCTCTTCAGTGGGCCGTGGGGCTGGAGCTCTTCCTTCTCAGCAACGACCCGTGGCGCGTGGTGCTCTCGACCGATCATCCGAACGGAGGCTCATTTCTCTCCTACCCGGCGCTGATCCAGCTTCTGATGGACCGCACGGTACGCGATGAAAAGCTCAAGCAGATCAATCCCAAGTTCCTGGCCGGCTCGGCTCTCGCCGACGGTCTCGGCCGCGAGTATACCCTGAACGAGATCGCCATCATTACGCGTGCGGGCCCGGCCCGGCTGCTCGGTCTGCATCAGAAGGGTCACCTGGGTCCGGGCGCGGACGCGGACGTCACGGTGTACTCCCGAGACGCGGATGTTGCGCGGATGTTCGCGACGCCGCGCTACGTGGTCAAAGGAGGGACCCTGGTAGTCGAGGAAGGACAGCTGCGTCGCGCACCCGCCGGCCGCCGCCTGCACGTGCGTCCGGTGTATGATGCGGCGCTTCTACCGGACTTACGCCGCTATTTCGACGCCCACTCGACGGTAGCGTTCGAGAATTATCCAGTCAGGGATGTGCCTGATGATCCTCAGCCGCTGTCGCGCACATGAAGATCCGCGGCGTGTTCATCGAGGACACCTTCGCTGAGGCGTTCACCATGCGCGTGGCGCGGATCGTAATTACCGGCCGCAGCGACCGGTGGGTGCGCGCAGCCGCGCTCAAGCTCACCGGCTTTGCCACTTCGGTGATCGGTTGCAAAGTCGAGGCCGGCGTCGAGCGCGAGCTGACGGCGAAAGAGACGCCCGATGGAAGACCTGGTACCAGCATTCTCCTCATGACGATGGGGAAGGACGATCTGGGCAAGCGCCTCATCGAGCGCATCGGCCAGACCGTGCTGACCTGCCCTACCACCGCCTGCTACGACGGCCTTCCGGACGCCCCGGACCGGGTAGGGGTGGGGTCGGCTCTTCGGTTCTTCGGTGACGGCTTTCAGGCGAGCAAGGTCATCGGGGGGATTCGGTACTGGAGGATCCCCGTCATGGAAGGCGAGTTCCTGGTGCAGGAGAAGTTCGGCATGCTGAAGGGCGTTGGCGGGGGCAACTTTCTGATTCTCGGCGAGAGCGCGGATGCCACACTCGCGGCTGCCGAGGCCGCCGCCGATGCTATGGCAGCTCAGCCCGGGACCATCCTTCCCTTCCCCGGCGGAGTGGTACGGAGCGGCAGCAAGGTGGGATCACGTCGGATCAAGTCCATGATAGCCTCCACCAATGATGCGTATTGCCCCACCCTGCGGGCAGTCACCAAGACAGCGCTTCCGGAAGGGGTGAACTCGGTCCTTGAGATCGTGGTGAATGGAGTGGACACCGACTCGATCGCCACCTCGATGAGAGTTGGGATCGACGCAGCCTGCCGCAAGGGCATAGTGGCGATCAGTGCCGGCAACTACGGTGGCAAGCTCGGCCCCCATCACTTTCATCTGCATGAGATCATGCAGGGGGGCGCCGAATGAGCGGCGGCCTGGTCGCCCGCCTGCGTGACCCGCTTCGCCAGCGGGCCGACTTTTCGGAGGTATTGGCAGGGTCGTGGACGGCGTTGTCGCAGAGCGAGCTGTCCCGGCGGCCGGTTTATCTGGAACGCGAGGGCGCTACTGTGCTCGGGGAGCTGTTCGATCTCACCGGCGAGTCGAACGGTCGAATCCGCTTCACCGGAAACCTCGAGCTGGCGGATCGGCTCGGAGGGGGAATGATCGAAGGCGACGTGGTGGTGGAGGGAAACGTCGGCCACGAAGCCGGGCTTTCGTTGGCCGGAGGATCGCTCCTTGTAGAAGGAGACGCGGGACCGCGAGCAGGTGCCGCTCCGCCCGGATTCAAGCGCGGGATGACGGGAGGAGAGCTTGTGGTGCGCGGCTCGGCGGGGCCGGAGGCAGGCTCCGCCATGCGTCGTGGGCTTGTTGTCATTGTCGGGCGGGCCGGCGATCAGACCGGCCTGGGCATGATCGCCGGAACCATCGTAACCTTCGGCGCGGCCGGTGCCGACCCGGGGCTGTGGTCCAAGCGGGGCAGTCTCGTTGCTCTCGGCCCCATCGACCTCCCACCGACGTACGCGTATGCCTGCACCTACCAACCGGTGCACCTGAAGTTGCTGCTGACACGCCTTCGAGTCACTTACGATCTTCCCGTAAAGCCGAAGCACGTCAATGGTTTCTATCGGCGCTACAGCGGAGATCTGGCCGAGCTTGGCAAAGGAGAAATTCTGACATGGTCACCCAGGTGAGGTCACTGCGAATGAATGAGGCCGCCAGCGAGATCGCCGACACCATGGCGGACCAGCCCGAACTGCTGCGGATTGAAAGTCACCGGCTAGCCGGCGGAGCCCGGGTCATAGATGCGGGCGTGAACACCACCGGAGGGATCGAAGCGGGCATCGCCCTGGCCGAGATTTGCATGGGTGGTCTGGGAAATATCAGTTGTGCCCCGATCCAGATCGGAGGCCAGTCGCATGCGGGTGTTCTCGTCTGGACCGATCACCCCGCTATCGCATGCATGGCCTCTCAATACGCCGGTTGGGCTATTTCAGCGGGGAAATTCTTTGCGATGGGGTCGGGGCCGCTCCGGGCCCACGCGCGGGTCGAGCGTGAGCTGTTCGAGAAGTTGGGATACGAGGAGGAGGCCGACGAAGGAGTGCTGGTCCTGGAAACCCGGACACTCCCGGACGACGACATGGCAGAATGGGTTGCTGAGAAGGCCCGTCTTCAGCCCGTCCAGCTCACCTTCGTGGTCGCGCCCACAGCAAGCCTGGCCGGAGGGGTTCAGATCTCCGCGCGTATCGTCGAGACCGGTCTCCATAAGATCGAAACCCTGGGGTTCGACGTGACACGGGTGGTCAGCGCCATGGGCACGGCCCCGCTCCCACCGGTGGCCAAGGACGACCTTCGAGCCATCGGCCGCACTAACGACTGCATCCTCTACGGAGGGCAGGCGCGGTATACCGTCAACGCGTCCGACGCGGAGCTGGAGGAGCTTGCCCAGCAGGTGCCCGCTGCCGCATCACGCGACTACGGCACCCCGTTCTACGAGATCTTCCAGCGATACGGAGGGGATTTCTACAAGATTGATCCGCTGCTGTTCAGCCCGGCCGAGGTGTGGCTTACCAGCACCGAAAGCGGGCGGACATTCCATGCCGGACGCCTGAACCCGGAAGTGTTGGAAGCTTCGCTGTACACTTAAACCCCTGGAGCCCCCATGCACCGAATCAGCTGGCTGTTGGTCCCCGCGTTGGCACTCGCCTTGGCCTGCAATAAGGGAGGGGACAAAGCCGTCGACACGCCCACCGCGGACAGCGCGACGGTGGCGGCAGCCTCCACCCCGGGGGCAATTGTCACGGTTCTCTATAATCCGCCGAAGAATCCCGCCGCATTCGAGAAGTACTATAAGGAAACGCACCTTCCGCTGGTCGTGGCGAACCAGGGCGAGATCGGCTTCAAGCGGGCGGATCTCACCAAGTTCGAGTCGACCCTGGACGGGAAGAAGCCCCCGTTTTACCGCCAGGCGGAGCTGTACTTCGACTCGATGGACGATTTACAGAAGGGGGTCGCTACTCCGGGGTTCAAGAAGGTGGCCGATGATCTGGGCAAATTCGCCAGCGGCGGGTTGATCGGCATGGTTGCCACGACCACCAACGAGCACGAGGGCGGCAGCGGAGAGGCCGGCGCAATCGTCACCGTGATCTACAAGGCGCCGAAGGACACCGCGGCGTTCGAGAAGTACTATGCCGAGACTCACATCCCGCTCGTCGTCCAGAGCCAGCCGGAGATCGGTTTCACGCGAGCAGAGCTTACCAGGTTCAACTCCAACCTGGACGGATCCAAACCGGCACGCTACCGCCAGGCGGAGCTGTACTTCCCTTCGTTGGAGGCGGCCAAGAAGGGACTGGCCACACCGGCTTTCAAGAAGGTGGGAGACGACCTCGCCAACTTCGCCAGCGGCGGTCTCGATGCTCTGATCGGAGTGGAGACCAAATAGCTTGAAAGTCGCTGTTCTCGCAGCGCGCGCGGGCTGGCACACGCAGGAGCTGCAAAGAGCGGCGGGCGAGCGGGGACACGAAGCATTCGTGCTCCCGTACGAAAGCCTGGTCGCTACCATCGGACGGAAGCCAGGATTGCGGGCTCGGGACATCGAACTGGACGACGTAGATGCGGTGCTGGCCCGCATCATTCCGTCCGGCTCACTGGAACAGATCATCTTCCGGGTGGATGCCCTGCACCGCCTGGAAGACCGCGGCCTGCGGGTTCTCAATTCGCCGCGGGCCATCGAGCGTACGGTGGACAAGTTCTGGACCTCCGCGCTCCTGGAGCAGTGTGGCATCGCAACTCCCGAAACCGTCGTCTGCGATAGCATGGAAGAGGCGACCGCGGCATTCCGAATGCTCGGTGACGTCATCGTCAAGCCGCTCTTCGGATCGATGGGACTGGGAATGGTCCGGGTTCAGGACGAGGAGATGGCATTCCGGGTATTTCGCACCATCGAGCAGATTCGCGGGGTGTACTATCTCCAACGCACCATCGACCACGATGGAGTGGACATCCGGGCATTCGTCGTTGGAGGGCGGGTCCTCGGTGCGATCGAGCGCCGAGCGCCCGGCTGGCGCACCAATCTGGCGCGGGGGGGCTCCGCCCGCCGCGTCGCGCTCCCGGAGCAACTCGCGTCCCTGGCGCTGAGGGCCGCGGCCGCAGTAGGAGCGGAGTACGCCGGGGTTGACCTGGTAACCGCATCTGACGGCACGGTGCACGTCCTGGAAGTGAATGGCATACCAGGATGGAAGGGCTTCCAGGAGGCTACCGGCGTGGACGTGGCGGGCACGCTGGTCGACTTTCTGGCACCTCCGGCGCAGTGAGGACCCCGGCGGAGGTGGCCGCCGCCGGGCAGCTCGCGTGTCTGCTCGAGGTGAGCGCACCCAAGCCCGGCAACGTCTCACCGGACCGGCACTTTCACGACACCCGGTACGAGGACTTCCTCGCCAGCGCGGTGGCGATCGGGCCGGCCCTGGCCGACGCCGGTCACGCCGGGCTGGGGCCTACGATCCGGCGCGCGGTCACCGCCACCCGCCAATGGACCAGCTCCAACACCAATCTGGGAATTGTCCTGCTATTGGCCCCGCTGGCGCGCGCGGCGCTGCTGCCGGGAGACAGCTTGCGTCAGCGGCTCAGCCAGGTGCTGAGCACCACCACGCGCGAGGATGCTTCGGAGGTCTACGCCGCCATCCGCGATGCGCACCCCGGCGGACTGGGTGAAGCCACCTCCGAGGATGTATCGGAGAGCCCGTCCGTGACGCTGCGGGAAGCAATGGCGCTCGCCGCTGATCGCGATGCCATTGCCCGCGAGTACGTAACTAACTTCGCGCTGACGTTTGAAGTGGGTGTTCCGGCGCTCCGGCGCGCCCGTCAGGAAGGTTTGACCTGGACCGATGCGTCGGTCGATGCCTTTCTGAGCCTGCTGGATGCAACCGCGGACACCCACATCGCACGGAAGCTGGGGCCGGCCGAAGCGGAGTCGGTATCTCAGCGCGCGCGCGAGGTACTGCGCGCCGGGGGAATTCGAAGCGTGGCTGGCCGGCGAGCGCTGTCCCAGCTCGATGCCGAGCTGCGAGATCCCCGTAATCGCCGGAACCCCGGCGCCACGGCGGACCTCACCTGCGCCGCGATATTCGTCGTTATACTTGAAGGTGGTTGGGACCGCTGAGGAGAATCGCCGTGCAAAGCAACTTCCGAGTCCAGGTCAGCAAGGACTATCTGGTCTTCGCCTCGGCCCACTTTATCACCTTCCGCGGGCACCAGTGCGAGACGCTGCACGGTCACAACTATAGGGTGGGCGTGGCGGTCGAGGGCAGCGTGGACTCGGAATGTCTCTTCGTGCTCGATTTCAGCGTCCTGAAGCAGATCACCCGGCGCCTGGTCGACGCCATCGACCATAAGGTGCTCCTACCCACCTTGAATCCCAAGCTGGCATACAAAGAAGAGGGAAATCGGGTCACCGTCGAGTACTTCGGCGAGCCGACCTATGTATTCCCCCGCCGAGATTGCGCGCTGATCCCCATCCCGAACAGCACCGCCGAAATGCTGGCACAATATCTCGGGGTGCAGGTTCGCCAGGAGCTCGCGGCCGGTGGATACCGACACCTGACGCTGCTGGAACTGGAGGTGGAAGAGAATTACGGCCAGTCGGCCACTTACCGGGAGGCGCTCGCGCCGGACTGATTTCCCCAGTCGGTGGAGTCAGTCAGATCCGCCAGATCGGATGCGGTGACTCTGCCCGAATGGATGGCACTGGCAATGAGGGCTCCATCGCAGCCGGCGTCCCGCATTCGCTCCAGATCTCGCCGGGTGAGCACGCCCCCTCCCGCCAAGAGACGGATGGCCGGAAAGCGCCGTCGCAGCGTCTCGATCAGACCCAGATCGACTCCGCACCCCGTTCCAATCCGACCGAGATCCAGCAGCAGGAGCGTCGTGACGCCTGCGGCGATAGCCTGCTCTGCCAGGCTCACCGCGTCCGGGCCTGCGCCGGTAGCATCGTGCATGGCGGGATGGAGGATCGGCGCACCCAGTTTCAGATCGAGGCTGAACACCAGCCGGGTCGGGCCGACCACCTGCACGATGCTCGTCAGATCGGCGAAGGCCTGGAGCGTCTCCAGGCCGACGACGACCTCACTCGCTCCGCAGGAGAGAACTTCGAGCGCGCCGCCGGGGTGGTTTGTGCCCGCGTCCACGAGCAGCGCACCGGTGAAACCGGTATGAAACTCAGCCAGCTGGCGGAGCAGCGATCGTTGGAGTGCACCACCCTGGATCGCGTCGAGATCGGCCACATAACACTCATGGACCCCGAGCATCGCATGGAACGCCCGCAGCAATGCCACCGGGTCGCCGGGGTGGTCCGGCACCAGATCCGATGTCAGGACGGCGTAGCGGGTCCGGTCGCCGGCCTGAGCGTGAACCGCCACGCCACCAGCCAGATCCAACACGGGAATGATCTGCATGGGCCTTATTCAGCGGGGACGAAGTGAATGAACCCAACACCTGCGCTGATGGGTTGGGACATTGGTGGCGTCAACACCAAGGTGGCGCGCCTGCCGGCCGAAGTGGACGGCTCGCGCCTGAGAAGCATGTGCCTGCCGTACGAGATCAAGGGGGCTCCCGCGGCACTGGTGGCCACACTGAAGGATGCCGCCCGAAGCATCGGCAGCGAACGGGGTGACCTGCACGCGGTCACCATGACCGCCGAATTATCGCAGGCGTTCCGTACCAAGCGCGAGGGCGTCCACTTTATCCTCGATGCGTTGGAGCAGGCATTCGGTGGTGCCGCCCTCAACATCTACTCTGTGGAAGGCAAGTTCATCACTCCGGCGGAGGCCCGTGAGCTGCCGCTGTCGGTCGCGGCCGCCAACTGGGCCGCGACCGCCACACTTGTCGCCCGAACCATTCCGACCTGTGTGCTCCTCGACATCGGCACCACGTCCACGGACCTCATCCCTATCGTCAATGGACGGGTTGTGGCAGAAGGCCGTACCGACCCTGCCCGGCTCCTCAGCGGAGAGCTGGTCTATACCGGCGCCGTGCGAACGCCGGTGGAGGCGGTTGCGCGAGAGGTTCCGCTGTGGGGTGGAAGCGCCAGCGTCGGCGCCGACGGATTCGCGCTGATCGGAGACGCCCACCTCTGGCTGGGCCGCCTCGCCCGCGAGGATTATACCTGCGCCACACCCGATGGTTTCCCCCCCACGCGACAGTCGGCCGGAGAGCGTCTGGCGCGGGTCGTCTGCGGTGACCGCGAGATGGTGGATGACACCGCACTCCAGGACATTGCCGCGTCGCTGGCCCGGGCTCAGGTCGGCACGGTGGTGGGCGCGCTGGATCGGATACTGGCGCGCTGGCCCGCGATCGATGCCGCGGTGGTGACCGGCGTGGGCGACTTCATCGCGGCCGAGGCAGCTGGTGCGGTGAATCTCCGGGTTGTTCGGCTGTCCGACAGCCTGGGTGATGCCGCCCGTGCCGCTCCGGCCGCGGCGGTGGCGTGGCTTCTCCGCCTCAGCCATGAATCTGCGGCATGACCAGCTCCTCGGTCGGCACCGTGAGCGTCATCAAGATCGGCGGGGGACTGGCGTCCATCCCTGGAGCGCTGGCTCGTGTCTGCGAGGCGGTCGGCTCGGCCGCCCGGGCGCACCGGATCGTGGTGGTGCCCGGCGGGGGTCCGTTCGCCGATGCGGTGCGGGACTTCGACCGATCGCTGGGGTTGTCACCCCATACCGCCCACTGGATGGCGCTCCTGGCCATGGACCAGTACGGTCACGTGCTCGCAGACCGAATCCCCGGCGCCTTGCTACTGGATGAGCCCGGCGCGGTGGTGGAGAAAGTCGCAGAGGGGAAAGTGGTGGTGCTAGCACCGTCCCGGTGGATGCGCTCGTCCGACGTGCTGCCGCGCAGTTGGGACGTCACCAGCGACAGCGTCGCCGCCTTCGTGGCGGGGGCGCTGGACGCCGCCCGCCTGATCCTGATCAAGCCGGGGACGAGCCTGAGTGAGCCGGTAGACCCCTATTTCACTTCTGCGCTGCCATACGGCATGCCCAGTTGCGTGATCGGCTGTGATCGAATGGAAGCGTTGGCTCCGGCGCTCAGCGGCTAGGCGAGCGCTGCTGGCGTCGAACGTTGGCCATGACGGCGCCCCGTTTTCTGGTGAGATGTTCCTCGAAGCGGTCCGCCGGCACCGGACGCCCCACCAGATAGCCCTGGACCTCATCGCAGCCCTGTTTCTGGAGCAGGCTCAGGTGAGCCTCCGTCTCCACACCCTCCGCGATGACCCTGAGCCCCAGCGCGTGCCCCATCGCAATAATCGCGGTTGTGATCGCCGCATCGTCCGGGTGAGTGGCGATCTCACGGATAAACGAGCGGTCGATCTTGAGGGTGTCCAGCGGGAAGTGCTTCAGGTAGCTGAACGACGAATAGCCGGTGCCGAAGTCGTCCACTGCCAGGTGGAGACCCATGGCCCGGAGCGCGTGAAGCGCCTCGGTACCTTCCTTGTGATGGTTCACCAGGACGCTTTCGGTCAGCTCCAGGCTCAGGTAGCGTGGCTCCAGCCCGCTCAGTTGAAGCGCCCGACTGATGGTTTCGCTGAGCCGGCGCTTGAGCTGGCGGCTGGAGAGATTCACTCCCACCCGGATGCGCGGAAGCCCGGCATCCTGCCAGGCCCGGTTCTGCACGCAGGCGGCGTGCAGAACCCATTCACCCATGGGCACGATCAGCCCGTTTTCCTCGGCGATCGGAATGAATTCGGACGGCAGCAGCAGCCCCAGCTCGGGGTGGCGCCAGCGCAGCAGGGCCTCCGCACCGACGACTGTGCCCGTGTAGGCATCGACGATGGGCTGGTAATGCACCTCGAATTCGCTTCGATCCAAGGCCCGGCGAAGGTCGTTCTCCAGCGTGAGTCGCTGGAGAGCGGTCGTCGTCATGGACTTGGAGTAAGTCTGGTAACTGTTCCCGCCCTGCTCCTTCGCCTTGTACATGGCGGTGTCCGCATGCATCAGCAGGGTGTCCAGATCTTCCCCGTCGTAGGGGTAGATCGCGATGCCGATGCTGGCGTTGATGAAGATCTCATGCTCGTCCACCCGGATCGGGTGGGCGAAGCTGCTGATCAGCCGCCGGGCCAGCTTCGCGGCGTCCTGCGGGTCATGCAATCCGGGCATGATCACCGTGAACTCGTCACCGCCGAGCCGGGCGACTTCCGGCGCCAGCGTCGCCATGGCCGGACCGACTTCGTCCTCCCTCTCCCGGCAGCAGGAGCGCAGACGTGACGCCACATGGCGGAGGAGTTGGTCGCCCACCTCATGGCCCAGGGTGTCGTTGATCCGGCTGAAGTGGTCGAGGTCGATGAAGAACGCCGCTACCAGCTTCTGATTTCTGCTGGCCTGCTCCAGCGCATAGGCCAGCCGCTCCTTGTAGGAGAGCCGGTTGGGCAGTCCGGTCAGGCTGTCGTAGTAGGCCAGCTCACGCACCTGGTCCAGCATGCGGGCGTTGGCCAGGGCGACCGCGGCCTGGTCGGCCAGCCGCCGCATCTGCACCCGGTCCTCCTCGGTTGGCACCAGGTCGAAGCGTTCGCCTAACGCAATGATTCCGGAGAGCTGGCGCTGATACGACAGCGGCAGCACGACGAACGATGTCGCCCCCAGCTGCTCCAGCGGCTCGAGGAACGCCGGGACGCTTTCGCCTTTGCGCAGCTCCACCACTTCGGGGCCGGTCAGGATGCTCTGCACATCGGCGGCTCGCATGCCCACCCGACCCACGTGCCGTTGGCCACTCTCGTAATCCTGCGTTACGGTGGTGAGAGACTTGGATCCGTCCGGGACGCCTACGGTGACGCTGACCACGCTGCACGGAAACACGTCCCGGATGCGAACCAGAATCGTATCCACGATCGTAGTGGCATCGGTGGCGGAGAGCACCGCGCGATCGATCTCGGCGGCCGTGGCCAGGGCGTTGAACTGTCGGCCCAGCTGGGTGGCCATGGTGTTGAAGGACGCCGCCAGCTGCTCGAATTCATCCCGGCTGGTAACCGTCACCCGGCTGGCGAAATCCCGCTGGGCAATGCGACGGGTTCCCTTCTGCAGCTCTTCCAGCGGAAGGACGCTGCGGCGAATCTGACTCACGCTCAGCAGCAGCACCACCAGGCTCGACACTCCGACGACAATCAGGAAGGTGTTGGTGAACTCCACCATCGGCTCCAACACCTCATCCTTGGATTCCGTGAGCACCACTTTCCATGGCTGTGCCGCAAAGGCTTCGGCCATGCGGATCTCGGAGGTGGCCGACAGGTACGATTGGTCGGAGGAATCCGGGCGCGCCACGGAGTCGGCTGGGACTGCCGCTATCGCCACCGGCAGCGCCCTGGCCGAACTGAAGATCACGTGTTCGGATTCGTCGAGCACGGCCACCCGGGTGGTGGGGGACGGCATGCTCTGATCCAGCGAACCCCAGAGATACTCGGGACTGACCTCGCCGACGAAGGTGCCACGCAACTCGTTGCGTCGGACGACACGCCGCAGCAGATAGATCCGGGACGACTCGCCGGCCGGGTGCTCGGTGACGATCAGCGGCAGGCCCAGACGAAGATCCGAGCTGTCGCGCGCGGTCAACCTGGGCCGGCGGGCCAGGCGTCCGAAGATCTCGATCCGTTTGCCATCGTCTCCCACGAATTCCACGGCGACGAACCGCTGCCGCGCCAGAAGGTCGAGTCCCGCAATCAGGGCCTGACTCGCGGCGATCAGCTCGGCGCGCGACGGCGCCGGCCGTGTGGGAGCCGGCTTGCGGTCGAGCACGATGCCGCCCATGGCCACGCGCCCATCCATATTTCCGGTTTGGGTCTGGTTCCCCAAGCGGGGGATGATACGGGGCGCCTGCCTGGGAACGGCAGGTTTCTGCTTGGAGACGAGAAGCTGGAGTATCGCCTGAGGTGGAATGCTCTTCAGGGTAGCATCGAGCAGAAGCAAGCGGTCGAAGATCGCCTGTCCCAGGGCCAGATTCGCCTGCTGCAGCCGGTTCTCACTCTGGCGATAGAGCTGCTGCTTGACGTGGCGATAGGACAGCAGAGCCAGCACTGCCATGGGCACGAAGGCGCAACCCACGAACAGGGCGAGTAGCCGGCGACCAAACCTGCTTCGCAGTGGTGTCGACGGGAATGTCATTTCTACTCGGGTAAGGGCTAATCAGCATGACCGCGTCGCAGTCCCCCTGCCCCGAGCAAGTGTTATGCCCCCCAATAGACCCCCCTAGTTGTTGAATCTACGCGAGTTAGCCCCTCTTTAGATGATCCGGGACGCCCTGACTTCCCGCGTTTCGCCAAGCCCGTGGCCAGTCTGGGCATATGGCACACTCTGAGCTATGACGTGGTCTAACTGGGCCCGGAGCGTGGCTACGCGTTCGGCGACTACTCGCCCGCTTCGCCCTCCGTCGCATACAGCCCCCCGAAACCCGACCACATCGGGCAACCCCAGACAGGCGGATTCCAGGTCAGCCGCGCCCAGGGAGCCAGCGACACCGGTCAGCAGCCCCACCCCCTTGGCATGCCGCACCCACGCGGCCAGCTGGCTCGGACTGAGCCAGTGGAGAAGGCCTGTACCATCCTTGACGTGGGTGTCGACCAGAATCCCAGCAACCCCGGCATCAGCGGCAACACGGCACACCACATCCGGAGGGAGCGATCCGGTGCGCTCCGCATCGGCGTAGGCCACCGCCACTATATGAGGAGGTGAAGTCCACCGTTCCGCCTGACTAAGCGCCGTCTTCAAGACAATCGAAGCGACCTCGGGAGACCCGGCTCCGCCACAGCCCAGCTTCAGATAGGTGGGCGCGGCGCGGGGCGGCAACCTCAGCTCCCTGAAGATGGATTCCACTTCATCCGAGGTGGCAAAGTCCCCGAGCGCGGCGCTCACAGGCTGATCGTCGGGCGAAGACCGGAAAATCTGGGCGAGTGTCCCAGCCGGGACGGGACCCAGCGATCCCCGATCAGGCTCCTTCGCATCGATGATGTCCGCCCCTCCATCCAGAGCCGGTCCGACCTCGTCCGCCGATCTGACACTTACCAGTAACTGCAATCAGTCCGCTCCCTTGTGAGATGCTAACGTACTGATATGTTAGGATTTAAGAAGTTACCACCGGCTGGGCATCGAGGGGAGGCGGAGGTGCTGGAGCAAAAAATCGTGCTGGTCACTGGGGCGTCGAGTGGAATCGGCCAGGCCATCGCACTCCGGTGCGCTCGCGCGGGGGCCGATCTCGCCATCACCTATCGCCAGAATCGGGAAGGCGCCGAAGCCACCGCCCAGCAGATCCGCTCCATAGGGCGGCGGGTCGAGGTGCTCCAGCTCGACGTCAGCCGGCCGGAAGAAATTGACTCGCTGGTCGGCCGCCTCAAGGCTGCCTTCGGGATCGTCGATGTCTGGATCAACAACGCCGGCGCTGACATTCTCACCGGCGAAGCCGGCCGGAGGTCCCGTCTCGAGAAGCTGGACCTGGTTCTCTCGGTTGATCTTCGGGGAACCATCATCGCCTCGTGGGCAGCGGTAGACCTGATGCGCGCTCAGGGCGGAGGCGTCATTATCAATATGGCGTGGGATCACATCTCGCTCGGCATGAAAGGCGAGAACCCGGGCCTGTACTCGGCCGCCAAGGGAGGGATCGCCAGCTTCAGCAAGTCCCTGGCTCGCGACGTCGCTCCTGATATTCGCGTCAATATCCTCGCTCCCGGATTCATCGAGACTGCCTTCGGCGAAGGCGCCAATCCCCGGTTCCGACAGCAGGTGATAGAGATGACGCCGCTGGGCCGGTGGGGAACGCCGGACGACGTCGCCGCGGCGGCAGTGTTTCTGGCTTCTGATGATGCAGCGTTTCTGACCGGCCAGATGATAGCGGTGAATGGAGGAGTGGTGATGTAAGCGGGGCAGCGGGGCAGCGGGGCAGCGGGGCAGTCCGAAGTAAGCAATCCAACGAGGAGAGGTCGAAGATGCCTGCAACGAAAGAACGTACCTACAATGACGCTGAGATCGCCGAGCGGCTCAAGGAGCTGCCGGGCTGGTACTACGAGGATGGCTGGATACGGCGAGTATACAAGACTGATGGCTGGCCCACGACTTTGATGCTGGTCAATGCCGTCGGATACTTGGCGGAGGCGGCGTACCACCACCCCGACCTGAGCGTCACCTGGGGACGCATTACGGTGAAGCTGCAGAACCATGCCGCCGGCGGAATTACGGACAAGGATTTCGAGCTGGCCCGCAAGATCGAGGACGTGGTGCTGTGGAAGCCGCAGGGCGGCGCGCTGGAGGGAACACCCAACAAGTGGGTGCGCGCGGGGGATCCTCGATAAGCGGGGCAGCGGGGCAGCGGGGCAGCGGGGCAGAGGGTTCCGCGAGCGGAGGAGCTTCAAGCACTGGAGCAAGCCGCCCCGCTGCCCCGCTGCCCCGCCGCGTCCTGTTCGTCACCGGGAAGCTAGCCGAGCCGGCGCTTCGCCGGGTGCTGCAGGAGATGGACTCTCCATTCGACACCCGTATCGCCGTCATGAAAATCACGGTGGCCGCACTGATGACCACACCGTGGATCGCCCGGTTTCTCGACGTGCCCCCCGATACCGACCTCGTGTTGATCCCCGGCCTCTGCGAGGGAGACACGGATGTGCTGAAGGAGCGCTTCGGGGTGAGAGTGGAGAAGGGTCCCAAGGATCTCCGCGAGCTTCCCCGATACTTCGGTCAGGCGGCAATCGCGCTGGATTACGGCGCCTTCTCGATCGAGATCCTGGCCGAGATCAACAATGCGCCGCGGCTGAGCCGGGCCGAGATCCGTGCGGCGGCCGATTATTACCAATCGAGCGGCGCTGATGTCATCGACATCGGATGTACGCCCGGAGCTCCATTTCCTGCTCTGGCGGAGGTAGTGCGCGAGCTACGCGGCGCGGGAATGCGGGTGAGCGTCGATAGCTTCGACCGCGACGAAATCCTCACCGCAGTGGCGGCCGGAGCCGAGCTGGTCCTCAGCGTCAACGGAGCCAATCTCGACGTGGCTCGAGAGCTCGCGGGCACGGCCGCGCGGGTGGTAGTCATTCCCGACCTGGGTGAGGGGCTGGACACGCTGGACCGCAACATCGAGGCATTGGAGCGCTGGTCGGTCCCCTATCTCATCGATCCGATCATAGAGCCGATCGGATTCGGGTTCATGGCCTCCCTCGAGCGCTACGCCGAGGTCCACCGCCGCTATCCAGCGGCGGCTCAGCTCATGGGTATTGGGAACATCACGGAGCTGACCAGCGCGGACACGACGGGACTGAATGCCATGCTGCTCGCGATCTGCGAGGAGACCGGCGTGCGGGCTGTGCTCACGACAGAGGTCATCACCTGGGCTCGAGGCACTGTCAGGGAAGTGGACATCGCGCGGCGGCTGATGCATCACGCCGTGAGCCACCGGACTCTGCCGAAGGGGTTGGACGACCGGCTCCTGACCGTCAAAGACCCCGTCATTCTGGAGTATGACGAAGCCGAGCTTCGTGCGCTGCATGCCGCGGTGAAGGACCCCAATTTCCGCATCTTTGCGGACCGACACACGATCACGGTGTTCAACAACGACCTCTTCATCCGCGGCACCGACATCCAGGAGATCTTCTCTCAGCTCGGTGTGACCGAAGCCACCCATGCCTTCTATCTGGGCCGCGAGCTCATGAAGGCCAGGCTCGCCATTACCCTGGGCAAGACGTATCGCCAGGAAGGCGCGCTCAGTTGGGGCTACCTGACGCCCCCGGACGACGTGAAGTCCGAGCACGTGAAGCTCACCCAACGTTTGCACCGGCGGAAAGACGGAACGCGGGATCGGAAGACTCGGCCCATATGAGCCGCGGTTTTCCCCCGCTGGTGGAGCCGCTGGGGCAGACGGAGGATCCAGCGGATGTGTGCCAGAAGTTTATCGATCTGCCGTATGTGCTCTTCCTCGACAGCGCCGCCGCCCAGCATCCGGATGCCCACTACTCATTTTTGGCGGCCGACCCGCCGGCTGTGGTGCGCAGCAAAGGGCCAGCCACGGAGATCTGGCGTGCGGGCGGTGCCTGGGCACCAGTGGCGGGAGACGCTCTGAGCGTCGCACGGGCGCTGCTGCCGAGTGAACCGGTGGCGCCGGTCTCGGGCCTCCCACCGTTTCAGGGCGGTATCGCCGGGTACATCGGCTACGACTGGGGCGCGGTACTCGAACGCCTCCCTCGGCCCCAGTTCGATGATCTGCGCACCCCGGATGTCATCCTCGGCTTGTACGACTGGGTGATCGCGTGGGACCACAGAATTGGTACCGCGTGGCTGATCTCGACCGGCCTCCCTGAGATCGGATCGGCAGGGGCGCAGCGCGCGAAGGAGCGAATGGATCTGGTGCGGGCGAGGTTGGGAGGGCGGGCGCCGGAGCCTGCCCCGAGCAATCGAGCGAGGGGGCGGCGGAGCCTGCCCCGGGCAATCGAGCGAGGGGGCCCCGCTGCTCCCTCCCACCCAGTCGTGGGCATCGATGGCGCCGAGCAGATCGGGCTGCGGTCGACGTTTACTCGACCAGGCTACCTCGATGCCGTGGCCAGAGTTCGCGAGTACATCGTTGCTGGCGACATCTTCCAGGCGAACCTGTCGCAGCGGTTCCAGAGTGAATGGCGAGGGCATCCTTACCAGCTCTATCGCAGTCTGCGCCGACGGAACCCCGCGCCGTTTGCAGCCTACCTGGGCTTCGAGGAGCTGGAAGTGCTGAGCGCCTCCCCCGAGCGCTTCCTCCGGCTGGATGAAGACGGGCGCCATATCGAGACCCGACCCATCAAAGGCACCCGGCCCCGAGGTCTGGGACCGATGCACGACGCCGCGCTGGGCCGGGCTCTGGCGGAGAGCCGGAAAGACCGGGCCGAGAACGTGATGATCGTGGATCTGTTGCGGAATGATCTGTCGAGGGTCTGCCGGCCGGGAACGGTTCGGGTTCCCGAGCTCTTCGCGCTGGAGCATCATCCCACCGTTCACCACCTGGTCTCGACGGTGGTCGGCGAGATCGAGCCGGGGGCCGGCGCCGTCGACCTGATACGGGCCGCCTTTCCCGGCGGATCAATCACGGGAGCGCCCAAGGTTCGCGCCATGGAGATCATTGCGGAGCTGGAGCCGACCCAGCGCGCAGTCTATTGCGGCTCCATCGGATACGTAAGCACTACGGGCGCAATGGACACCAGCATCGTTATCCGGACGTATCTGGCTCTGGATGAGCAGGTATACTTCCAGGCCGGTGGCGGAATCGTGGCGGACTCTGATCCGGAGCTGGAGTACGCTGAAACGCTGGACAAGGCACGCGGGCTGATTGAAACACTAGTCGCCAGTCGCCAGTCCCCAGCCGCCGGCGATGAGCTCTGAGGCGAGCCACTTCCAACTGGCGACTCGCGACTAATCGAAATGATCCTCCTAATCGACAACTACGATTCCTTCGTCTACAACCTGGCGCGCTACGTCCGGGAGCTGGGCGAAACACCCCTGGTCCGCCGGCACGACGCAATCGGGGTCGAGGAAATTCTCGACCTGGCCCCGTCTCACATCGTGATTTCGCCCGGACCGTGCTCGCCCACGGAAGCCGGGATCTCCACCGAAGTGGTCCGCCAGGTCGGTCCATCGATCCCCATTCTCGGGGTGTGCCTCGGTCACCAGTGCATTGGAGCCGCTTATGGGGGTCAGATCCTGAGGGCCGGGGTACCCATGCACGGCAAGACCTCGCGCATTCACCATACCGGCAGGGGACTCTTTCACGGGCTGCCGACCCCCTTCACCGCCACCCGGTATCACTCCCTCGTCATCGGGGCCGCGTCGCTTTCCCCGTCGCTGGAGGTAACCGCCACCTCGGAGGACGGAGAAATCATGGCGGTGCAGCATCGGGAGTATCCGGTATACGGAGTGCAGTTCCATCCCGAATCAGTCCTCACCGAGCATGGCTACCGTCTGCTCGATCACTTTCTCCACGGCGTCCCGGCGGTGCCACGGGCGCTTCCCGATGCGGCGGACGGCGCGCTGCTCTCAGACCGGCCCGATGAAAACACCCTGGCTTCGGCACCCCCGCCGGCGGACCTGGTTCGGTGATCCTCGAGACCATCGTCACCTCTCTCGACCCCGCCGGGGCCGTCAACTTTGCTCCAATGGGAGTCGAGTGGGGGGATGAGATCATCGTGCTGAAGCCGTTTCTCCAAACCAGCACCTTCCGGAACGTGAGCGTCGGGCGGGCCGCAGTCGTCAACCTGACCGACGACGCCATGCTCTTTGCGCAGGGGGCGATTTCGAGCCCTCAGTTTTCGTGGGTGCCGGCCCAGGTGGTTCAGGGCGCGGTGCTGGAGGCAGCATGTTCCTGGCGCGAGCTCGAGGTCCTGACGATCGATGCCACTCCTCCGCGGTCCAGGATCGAAGCGCGCGTTGTGCATCGCGGAGTCAACCGGGAGTTTCTCGGGTTCAACCGGGCCAGGCACGCCGTTCTCGAGGCGGCCATTCTCGCCACCCGGACCCACCTCCTTCCGGCCGAGCAGATTCGCGATGAATACGCCCGCCTCCAGGTCATCGTAGACAAAACCGCCGGGCCACGGGAGCAGGAGGCGATGGCCTTGCTGACCCAATATGTCCAATCGAAGTAGCGTCTTCGTGGAGGCTCCAGCGCGACTCCACTTTGGGGTGCTGGATCTGGGCGGCCGCCTGGGGCGCCACTTCGGTGGGCTCGGGGCCGGGATTCCCTGCCCCTCTCTCCTGCTGGAGGTCGGTCATGGGGCGGGGCTAACGGCCAGCGGCCCCGATGCGGCCCGGGCAGTGGAGTTCGCGCGGAGGTTTCTGGCATTCCACGGCCTGCCCGAGGGTGTGCGCCTGGTCATTCACCGGGCAATTCCCAGCCATGTCGGACTCGGCTCGGGCACCCAGCTGGGCCTGGCCGTGGCCCGGGCTCTCGCCGAGCTGTACGAGATCAAGGCCGATGTGGTCGAGCTTGCCACCGCCGTCGCGCGCGGAAAGCGGTCCGCCATCGGCACCTGGGCCTTCGCGTTGGGTGGTTTCATCGTGGAGGGGGGACGCAGAGTCGGGACCAGCGACATCGCCCCGATGCTGGCGCGTTTTGATATCCCGGAGAGCTGGCGCTGCGTCGTTGCCGTCCCCCGCGGTCCCCGGGGACTGAGCGGGGAGGCCGAGGCGAGCGCCTTCGATCAGCTGCCCCCGCCGCCCGACCGGGACGTGGAGCGGGTCTCTCACCTGGTCCTTATGCAGCTCCTCCCCGCCCTGGTCGAGGCCGACCTGCCCAGCTTCGGGGACGCGCTCTCGGCCGTCCAGCGGATCACCGGCGGGTGGTTCGCCGGCCAGCAGGGAGGCGTCTTCGCCCCCGGTCCGACCCAGCAGCTGGTCGCCGATATGGCTGCCTGGAATGCGGTTGGGGTGGGCCAGAGCTCCTGGGGACCCGCAGTGTACGGGCTGGTGGACAGCGACGCGGCCGCCGCCGCGCTGGCAAACCGGATCCGCCAAACCATGACCGCTGGGGGGGAGGTTTTCGAGGGGGGTTTTGCCTCCCGGGGCGCCCGGGTCTGGCAGGGCAAACCCTGAGCCATTCCTGATTGACAGTTCTTTTTTCAGGGTGTATACTGACCCCCCTAGCCTCCCGTATCGCCATCTGACAAGCTCAACAGGGTTTAGCCTTGTCCGTGGCACAGGCCCCGTCTTGGCGGAAGGTGGCTGGAGTACTCATCGGCGGTACATGAAGCATCGGACAACCGCCTCCCCGGGTGCCAAACATTATTGATACAACAATGCGGTTCAGCGACGTCGCTGAGGGATGAGATGGGCTGGTTCCCGTTGGCTCGCGTTATTCCACTGAGGCTGAACTCCTACCATCCCGGCGCGCAGTACGCGCGGCGCCGCTGGTTGCGCCCCGCCGCCGAGCGTGGTCCCCCTCCTATATGATCTTTTCTGATCTTCCTTTTCCAGTTTTCAGTCCCGCAGCACCGCAGCAGTAGTAGAGCAGGAGAGTCACCCTTTTCCCTGAGGTTAGTTATGAATCGTTTTGCGCAGAAGGTGGTGTCCGGCGGGCTTGCCGCGGGTTTGTCAGTCGCCGTGGCAATGTCAGCCGACGCCCAGGCGGCGCGGTCTGGGGCTTGGACCCAGAATGCGCCCGAGGGCGAATGGCACATGACCGGTCGCGATCATAGCCTCCAGCGGTTCAGCCCGCTGAAGCAGGTCACGACGTCGAACGTGGGCGATCTCCGGCCCGTCTGGTCGTTCTCGACCGGCACACTCCGGGGACACGAGGGCAACCCGCTCGTGATCGGCAACGTGATGTACGTACACACGTCCTTCCCGAACATCGTGTACGCCCTCGACCTGTCGAAGCCAGGCGCGCCGTTGATCTGGAAGCACGTCCCCAACCAGTCGCCGGATGCGATTCCAATCGCCTGCTGCGACCTGGTCAACCGGGGCACGGCATACCACCCCAGCGGCAAGATCTTCATCCAGCTACTCCAGGGTGAACTGCTGGCGCTGGACGCCAAGTCCGGCAAGGAGCTGTGGAAGGCCAAGAACGCCGACTACAAGCAAGGCTCCACGATGACCAACGCCCCGATCGTGATCAAGGACATCGTCATCGCCGGTATTTCGGGCGGTGAGTTCGGCGTCCGCGGCCGCGTGACGGCGTACAACATCAACGACGGTAAGGAAGTATGGCGCGGCTACAGCACCGGGCCGGACAGCGAAGTCCTCATCGAGGGCGACGCCAATGCCAACTATCCGTCCCACAAGGGCAAGGATCTCGGCGTCTCGACCTGGCAGGGCGATGAATGGAAGCGGGGCGGCGGCACCACCTGGGGCTGGTACTCCTACGACCCCGAGCTGAACCTCTTCTATTACAGCACCGGTAACCCCGGCAGCTGGAACCCCGATCAGCGTCCCGGCGACAACAAGTGGTCCATGACCATCTTCGCCCGCAATCCCGACAACGGGAAGGTGAAGTGGGCCTACCAGATGACGCCGCACGATGAGTGGGATTATGACGGCGTCAACGAGAACGTGCTGTTCGAGAGCGGCGGGAAGAAGCTCCTCGCCCACTTCGACCGTAACGGCTTCGGCTACACCCTCGACCGTACCAACGGCAAAGTCATCGTCGCCCAGCCCTACGGTCCGGTCAACTGGGCCAAGCGGGTCGACTTGACCACCGGCGTGCCGGAGAAGGATCCGAAGTACGGCACCACCTCGAAGAAGAACACCGAGGGCATCTGCCCCGCGGCGATCGGCTTCAAGGATCAGCAGCCGGCGGCATTCTCGCCGATCACCGGCCTCTTCTACGTCCCCGCGAACCACATCTGCATGGACTACGAGGGCGTGGAAGTGAAGTACACCGCCGGTCAGCCGTACGTCGGCGCGATCGTGCGCATGTTCCCCGGCCCGGGCGGACACCGTGGCAACTTCATTGCCTGGGATCCGATGAAGGGCAAGGCCGTGTGGCAGAACAAGGAGAACCTCGCCGCGTACGGTGGGGCCCTCACGACGGCCGGTGGAGTCGTCTTCTACGGCACCATGGAAGGCTGGATCAAGGCACTTGACCAGAAGACCGGCAAGACCCTGTGGCAGTACAAGACCCCGTCCGGCATCATCGGTAACCCGATGACCTACAACGGTCCGGATGGCCAGCAGTACGTCGCCGTGCTCTCGGGCATCGGTGGCTGGGCCGGTATCGGCGTAGCCGCCGGCATCGGCGCGGAAGATCCCACGGCCGGTCTGGGCGCGCTCGGCGCGTTCGGCGACGCGGGGAACTTCAGCAACCAGGGTGGCGTATTGACCGTCTTCGCCCTCAAGAACCCCTGGGCGGCTAGCAAGTAGAGCAAGCCCGGCGCCGGAGGGTATCACCTCCGGCGGTTCCGGGAGTAAATTCCAGCTTGAGAACGGCGCCGGAGTGCTGCTCGCTCCGGCGCCGTTCGTTCCCACGGGCGGCGCCTTCCGGCGGAATACACCGGCTGGTGGCTCCCCATGTGACTCGATGACCATGACATTCCAGCAATCTTGCGGCCGGACGGCGTTCACACTCCTCGCGGCCTTCGCGCTTGCGCCCAATCCGATCCAGGCGCAGCTCCGCCCGAATATTGCCAAGCCGGGGGTCATCAGGGTCTGCGCCGATCCCGATAACATGCCCCTCTCCAATCAGAAGGGAGAAGGTTTCGAGCAGAAGATTGCCGAGCTGATCGCCAAGGAATGGCACGCCAAAATCGAGTATGCCTGGTGGCCCGTCCGGCGAGGGTTTTTCGCTCGCGCGTTGAATGGCCGCTACTGCGATATCGCCATTCAGGCACCGGCCGAGTTCGACATGGCCGGCGTTACCAAACCCTACTTCCGTTCCGGATATGTCTTCGTCACCCGGAAAGACAGTGGGCTCGACATCAAGTCGCTGGCTGACCCCCGCCTGAAGAAGCTCAAGATCGGCGTGAACATCCTGAACTCCGACGCGGAGAATACGCCCCCCGCGATGGCCCTGAGCCAGTACGGCGTGGTGGGCAACCTTACCGGCTATCCAACCTTCTACACCGATAGCATCCGCCCGGAAGACATCGTCACCGCGGTCGCCAAGAAGGACATCGATGTGGCCATCGCCTGGGGTCCCATAGCCGGGTACTTCGCCGACAAATCCCCGGTGCCTCTGAATCTGCAGCCACTGGCCGAGCGCGATTCGCTGACCGATTTTCCCTTTCGCTTCAGCATAGGCCTGGGCGTGCGCCGGCGCGATCGCGCCCTCCGCGACAGCCTGCAGACCGTGCTCGACCGCAGGGCACCCGAGATCCAGGCCATTCTCAAGCAGTACAAGATCCCGCTCTTCCCGATTCCCGTGGAGCAGAAACTCGACGGGCGGGAGCCGAAGGCCGCTCCCGCGGCGCTGCCGGATTCCGGAACCGCAGCGAAGCCCTAACCGGTCCCGAGCCATCCTCACACCACATCCCGTTCGCAGGGAAAGGATCGCTGCAAGTATGCGTGCGCCCATATCGGTAATCGCCCGCCGGATGTCGTTTCACTTTACGCTCGTGTTTGGTCTCGGCATCGTTGCCGCCGATCTGCAGGCTCAGGAGCTTCGGGACGAGTATCACAGGGCTCCCCACGACACGGTGACCCAGGAGGTGTACGATGGATGGAAACAGTACAACCTGAACTGCGCCCGGTGCCATGGAGAGGACGTTCAGGGTACGACCATCGCCCCACATCTCGTTGTGTCATTGAAGCCGGAGGGCCCCATCAACACGAAGCCGCTCTTCGTTCAGACGGTGTGCGCCGGGCGGCCGGCCAAAGGGATGCCGTCATGGTGTGCCCTGGGCATGGAGATGCCCACCATCGAGAAGATCTACGCCTACGTCAAAGGCCGGAGCGACGGCAAGATCGGCCAGGGAAGGCCGGCCCTCAAACCAGGGTCCTAGTCGTCCAAAGCCCGGTGACTGGGAATAGCAGTACATTCCAGAATGATCACCGGCACCGCCCTTATCCTGGCAGCATATCTCTCCGGTGGAGCGCTTGCTCCACCTCCCTTTCCGGCGGATTCCCCCGCCGTCCGGCTGACCCTGGCGCAGGTGAAAGCCCGGCTCGCTGCAGGCACAGAGGAAACCCCACCGGACCTGGGCCGCACCGATGTCAGCGGTCTGGATCTGTCCGGTATCGACTTCAAGCGGGCCAATCTCGCCGGGGCGCGGCTGGTGCGAGCGAAGCTCGCGGGCGCGAACCTGTTCACCTCCGACCTCACAGACGCGGTCCTGGACGACGCGGACCTTACCAAGGCCAACCTCGACGGCACCGTGCTCCGGCGAGCCAGCCTGAAGCGCGCCAATCTGACCGGCGCCAGCCTCTTCGCCACGATCATCGAGGCGGCCGATCTGAGCGGCGCCCAGCTCTCGGGCACCCGAATCATTGGATATCTGAGGAGCGCCAAGCTGGTCGGGGCCAACCTGACCAATGCCAATATCGGCGCCGACCCCGGCAACCAGTCGATGGGGGTCATGCGCGCCACGTTCGTTGGCGCCGACCTCAGTGGCGCCGACCTGTCCGGCGCCAACCTCTTCAAGGCCGATTTCTCTCACGCCAACCTGAGCCGGGCGCGGCTGAGGGGCGCCGACCTGAGAAACACGGAGCTGATTCAGGCCGACTTCTCGGGAGCGGATCTGACCGGGGCCAGACTGGACAAGGCAGATCTGGCCGGGGCGATATTTACCGGAATCACGGGTCGGAACCGTATTCAGGGTCTAGACCAATCTCGCAACCGTGACAAGGCAGTATTCGATGCGGACTAAGGACTTGCTTCTCGCTCTCCTGACTCTTGCGTGCAGCACGGAGAGGCCATCGCTCGGGGGCCGGGCAGATACCGCGGGCGGATCCACGGCGACGGCGCCGCTCCCCAGCGGCGAGCTGGCGTACGTAACGAACGAGGACTCGCAGGAACTCACGGTCATCGACACTCGTACTGACAGTGTGGTGGCAACAATTCCGGTAGGCACCCGGCCCCGAGGCGTCCGGGTTTCCCCCGATGGGAAGACAGTGTTCGTCGCGCTGAGCGGCTCCCCCAAGTGTCCGCCCACGATGCCGGACGAGGAATGCGAAAAGCTTAAGTCCGACAAGACCAAGGACGGCATTGCCGCCGTGGATGTGGCCTCGCGCAAGGTGACGCGGGTGCTGCCGGGAGGCTCCGACCCGGAAACGTTCGACATCAGCCAGGACGGGTCCACCCTGTTCGTGTCCAACGAAGATGCCGACAGTGCCACCATCGTGGATGCTGCCAGCGGGAAGATTCGGATGGCGGTGCCGGTAGGGCGGGAGCCGGAGGGCGTACGACTGCAGCCGGATGGCTCCGCAGTCTGGGTCACTGGGGAGACGGACCACAACCTGACGCTGCTCGATACCAAGACCGGCAAAGTGCTGGGAACCGTGAACGTGGGAAAGCGGCCCCGGGACCTCGCATTCAATCCCGATGGGAGCCGCGCCTACGCCACGTCGGAGATCGATGGGACGGTATGGGTCATCGACGTGCCGACGAAAAAGGTGCTGAAGGTGATCCGGCTGCCCAAGGATTCCAAGCCTATGGGGATCGTGGTTTCTCCGGATGGGAAACGCGTCTACGTCGCCAACGGCCGCGGCGGCACCGTGTCGGTCATCGACGCGGCCACCAACGCCGTCTTGAACACGGTCCCAGCCGGGCAGCGTCCCTGGGGAATCGCCCTCACATCGGACGGCCGCAAGCTGTATACCGCCAACGGACCTTCCAACGATGTCACCGTGATCGACGCGGCCAGCATGCGGGTGCTCAAGAAGATTCCGGCTGGAAAGATCCCGTGGGGAGTCGCCATCTCACCGGCAGCACCCACCGGATCCTGAGGTCGTCTGTGGCACGCGTCCCCGGTTTCCTCGGAATCGCCGCGGTCTTGCTGCTCGCAGCCGGCCATCGCGGCACGGCGGTGCCTACCGTCTTCCGCTTCGAGGGTAGCGCCGGACTCGAGCTGCACCGGCTGTGGGACGAGAGCCTGCGGTCGAAGGCTGAGCGCGTGGCCTGCCTGGCCGGCTCCATCGAGAGCGACACCGTCCGTATAACCGGCGTTCTCGCTCTGGATCCAGGTCCCTCCGATTCCCTCGGCATCTCGGCCGGAGCTTCACTCGATACCTGCGGGCCTCCCTCCTGGAAAGGCACTGTCCACACCCATGTGGCACTGCGGGATGGCCGCCAGCCCTACTCCCTGTTTTCCGGTGCCGACCGCGGCATCATGATGCTCTGGTGGCGCCGCTGGAGAGAGGACGGAATCTTCTGTCTGCTCTACAGCGCTCAGGAGGTCATCTGCGAGATCGAGGGACCTCGCGGAGCAGTGCTCTTCCCCCGCTCCCGCTACTGACAACCTCACTGAGCAGGCAGCGCCTCATTGCGATTCTCGGGTTCGCCTGCGCCCCCGCCGTGCTATCCGCCCAGGATGGAGCGGATGGCGGTGGCGCCCGGTTTCGTTTCAGCGTCGAAGCCGGACGGGCCCTGCGCGACCTGTGGCAAGCCAGCGTCGCCGCAAAGGAGGAGCGGGCCGCCTGTCTGGCAAGCTCGATTCGCAATGATACTGTCTACGTATCGGGAGTCGAGCCGCTCGAGCCCGAAGACGCCGACTCCATGGGAATCTCGGCGGTAGCTTCCGTCGAGCGCTGTGGTCCACCCGAATGGTCCGGCACGGTGCACACCCACATCGCGCTCTACACCGATGACCAGCCGTCCACCCGGTTTTCGGGGCAGGATCGCATCGCCATGCGGCTGTGGTATGACCGCTGGCACTCGGACGGCGTGTTCTGTCTGGTCTACAGCGATCGCCACGCCCATTGTGAGGCGGACGGAGTTGTGGGAGGCATGAGGTATAAGCCGCGGGTGGTTCGTTAGCTGGTGCCGCGCGGTGTTCAGGAAAATGGCCGGCGGGTCAGCAACGAGCTCGGATTCCGTCGCGCCAGCCAGCCATCGAGGCCCCAGATCCGGCCCGCCCGGGCGAAGAAGAATGCGAGCATCAGGAAGAGCAGCACCAGATGGAACCCCTGCTGGCCGGGAGACATCCACTGCGTCGCCAGGCCGTAGTTCACCACCAGGATCAGTCCCACTACCGAGGCCAGGCCGGTCAGCAGCCCCAGGGTCAGGCCGATTCCCACCGCCGTCTCGCCCCATGCCGTCATCTGGGCGAACAGACTGCTGTTCGGAAGCACGGTCGTCTCCAGGAAATGCTTATAGAACGCGATCGGGTTTTCCGACGCCTGGCGGGTCACGATCTTCGGCATGACCTCCAGCCAGCGCTCCGAGACCACCGGCACAGGAAGCACCCCGCCCAGCATCACCACGCTCATCTTGGTCACGAGCGACTTGACGAAATAGAGGCCGACCACGATCCGGAGGACCGCCAGCCATTTCGATGGGTGGCGCATGGTAACGTTCGGAGCCGGGATGTGCAGAACCATGGATCGGAAACCTCTGTGGTAGGTGGCTGGTAGCTATTGGCTATTGGCTATGGGCTATTGGCTAGGGGCCATATCTCGCGGCGGGGTAGCTAATAGCCAATAGCGAGTAGCCAATAGCCTAATAGCCTACTCAAACCTCCACCCCTAGCTCCGAAAAGACAAACGTCCAGCTGTCGGTCAGCTCCTGCAGCACTTTGGAGAGTGGCTTGCCGGCCCCGTGTCCTGCCCGTGCCTCCAACCGGAGCAGCACGGGGCGCTCGGCCGACGTAGCGGCCTGAAGCCGCGCCGCCATCTTGCGCGCATGCATAGGGTCCACCCGGGTGTCGCTCTCCGCGGTCGCCAACAAGACTGCGGGATACGCGACCCCGGATCGAACTTGATGGTAGGGGGAGTACGCGCGCAGCCAGCGGAACTGCTCCGGATCGTCGGCGGACCCGTACTCCGGAATCCACAGCCGCGCGATCAGAAACTGATGGTAGCGCAGCATGTCGAGCAGAGGCACCTGCACCAGCACCGCGCGGAAAAGCTCGGGCCGCTGGGTGAGTGCGGCTCCGACCAGCAGGCCGCCGTTCGAGCCTCCAGCCGCCGCGAGACGGTCGGGACGGGTATAACCCTCGCGGATCAGCCATTCGGCGGCGCCGATAAAGTCATCGAAGCTGTTCTGCTTGCTGCGCAGAATCCCGGCCTGGTGCCACGACTCTCCGTACTCACCGCCTCCCCGGATGTTGGGGATGGCGACCACACCGCCATGCTCCAGCCATAACAGCAAGGACCGGGAGAAGGCCGGGGTCATGCTGATGTTGAATCCACCATAGCCAGTCAGATACGTCGGGTTGTTGCCGTCCTGTACCAGGCCGGTGGCATGCACCAGGAACATCGAGATGAGGGTGCCGTCCCTGGAGCGGTAGGTCACTTGCCGCACCGCGAACTTCCCGGGATCGACATCCGCTTCAACTCGCTTCCACAGAGATGTATTGCCGGTGGGCAGATCGATCCGGTACACGCTCGGCGGCAGGGTGTAAGACGAGAAGCCGTAAAACAGCTCGTCCCCGTCCCATTCAGCCCCGATTCCAAAGAGGCTGCCCAGGGTGGGAAGTGTGACCTCCTCCACCGGCACGCCATCCAGGTCGACCAGCCGGAGCCGGGACGAGGCGCGCTCAAGGTAGCTCAACGCGAGTCGTTCCCCGGCGACCGTCACACCGTCCAGGACCGCATCACTGCGTGGTGGCACAATCTCCCGCCAGGCGTCACGCTCGACCCTCTCCGGGTGAACGACGTAGAGCCGGTAGGTGGGCGCGTCGAGGTTGGTGCGCAGGAACAGTCGCCCGTGCGCGATCTCGCCATCGAATGTGGCCGGGAGATCCCGCGCGACGGCAACCATGCTGGTGTCGGCGGCCAGGTCCTTCAGATACAGATCGGTCTCATCGAACGTGCGGGCAACGCTGACCAGCAGCCACCTGCCATCCGGAGAGAGGCTCACTCCCGGCCAGTGCTCTTTCTCGGCCGGTTTGAAAATCAGGGGATCGGCGGCTGGATCGGTGCCCAGCTCATGGAAGTACACGGCGCGGTGATACTGCTCCTCGCCGGCCGGAACCTCGTTTGGGGCGGGATAACGGGTGTAGTAGAAGCCTCGGCCATCAGGAAGCCAGGCAAGCGACGCGGCGCGCATCCGCGGAATGCGGTCATTCAGTTCCCGGCCACTCTGGACATCGAGCAGGTGGAGAACGCTCTCCTCGCTCCCGTTCTCCGATAGTCCGAACGCCAACAGCCGCCCATCCTTTGTTGGGAAATACCAATCCAGCGCGGTGGTCCCCGCCTGATTCAGAGCGTTGGGATCGACCGCGATCCGGTCGTCACCCTCTAGCCCGTCCCGCCAGTAGAGCACCGGATGGTTCTGGGTTCCGTCCCGGCGCAGATAGAAGTAGCGGCCGTGTGCCGGCGCGGGAGCGCCGAGGACGCCGATCGCAAGCAGCTCCTCAAGGCGCCGGCGAATCCGCTCCCGTCCCGGTATCGCGGCGAGGTGCGCCTCGGTGAGCGCGTTCTGCCGTTCGGTCCACTGCCGCGTCTCGGGAGTGTCGCCATCTTCCAGCCAGCGGTATGGATCGGCGATCACCTCGCCATGAAGAGTTTCGACAACCTCATGGGAGGGGGTGTCAGGATATGTGCGCATAACAATCCACCACAGAGGACACAGAGGGATCGGGGAGTCGAGGCGCTCACGACATCGCGTTATCTGAGCTCCCCAACAATTTTTGGTAGGGAGGCCTCTGTGCCCTCTGTGCCTCTGTGGTAAAAAAATAAAGGAGACAGATTAGTCCCCTAAACTGATCCCCAATTCGCGGGCCGTCGCGATGGTATCAGAGTCCAGCGGAACGTTCTTCGACTTGCCCACGACTTCCTCGAGGGGTATCTGCTCGATAGCGGACCCTATCAGCCCCACCATGACCCCGAAGGCGCCCTCACCGATCGCCCGCACGGCAGCGGCGCCAAATCGGAGCGCCAACAGCCGGTCGTACGTCGTGGGTGAGCCGCCGCGCTGCAGGTGGCCGAGCACGAGGGTGCGAGTCTCCTTGCCGGTGTTGTGCTCGATGGCGCGGGCAACCTTGCTGCCGATACCGCCCAGACGGTCGACCGTTCCCACCCCACGACGCTCGAGCAGCTCGACCGCGCCGTCCTTGGAGCGCGCGCCCTCGGCCACCACCACGATGCTGAACCGCCGTCCCGCCTCCTCGCGGGCACGGATCTTGGCAACGACCTTTTCCATGTCGAAGGGAATCTCGGGCAGCAGAATCACGTCGGCGCTGCCGGAGAGCCCGCTGTAGAGCGCAATCCACCCGGCGTAGCGCCCCATCAGCTCCACCACCATGACGCGGTCATGGCTTTCCGCTGTCGAGTGCAGGCGGTCGATCGCCTCGGTGGCTGTGCTGACCGCCGTGTCGAAGCCGAACGAACGCTGCGTCCCGCTGACGTCGTTATCGATGGTCTTGGGAACGCAGACCACGGGAAGACCCTTCTTCCACAGCTCGTATGAGATCTGGAGACTTCCGTCCCCGCCAATCGACACCAGCGCATCGAAGCCGCTGGCCTGGAATGCGGCGACCATATCATTCGAGCGGTCGGTTTCGTGCTCCTTGCCTTCCGCGTCCCGGGTGACATACCGAAAGGGGTTGCCCCGGTTGGTCGTGCCCAGGATGGTGCCACCGAGGTGGGTGATGCCGCGTACCTGCGACGGGCCCAGGGGAACGACACCGTTGAAGCTCAGAAGACCTTCGTAGCCGCGCTGGATGCCATAGGAACGCCAGCCGCGATGGTGGGCCGAGAGGACCACCGCACGGATGACGGCATTCAGTCCGGGGGCGTCACCCCCTCCAGTGGAGATGGCAATGCGCATGGGTCACGTACCACCTCTCAGCTGCTTGATTGCCGCCAGGACCTCTCCGGGCGCGGCGTGCCGCCGGCTCTGCTTCTTGGAGAACACCAGCTTCCCATCGACCGCCACCTCGAAAAGTCCACCGGAGGCCTCGATCAAACGCACGTCGGCATCGGGGAACGTTTGCTTCAGCTCAGCCGCCAAACTGGCGGCTCTGGGCTGGTAGTTTCAAACCACACAGTACTGAATGGTCACGCGCATTGTCGGGCACCGGTTCGCGAAGTAGACATGGACGCCGCGAATCGTACTTACCCCGAAAGGGGATGCCAAGGGGAGCGGAGTGATGTGATGCCGCTCCTTGTCAGGCTTCCCTTCTTCTCGTATCTATTTGAGCCATGCGAACCTATCCAAACCCTGGCGCGGGGTTAGCCCGGGCGCTGCGGCTCTCGGGCCTTCTTGTGTGGACCCTTTTGAGCCTGTCGCGGGCGGAAGCGCAAGAGCGCCGCTACCTCTTTGAAGTAGGCGCCGCAGTGGGCTACTTGGGGTTCGGGGAGACCGCTGATCTGAGCGGCAAGCTTGGAGGGTTTGGCCGTATCGGGGTATGGCTCCCGTACAATTTCTCGATCGAGGGGGAAGGATTTGTCAGCTCACCCGATGCGAAGTCCGCTGACGTTCCGGTCAAGGCTACGGGCGCCTTCGCCGCCTTGTTGTATAACCAGTTCCTGGGAGGGAACAGCTGGGGTTACGCGAAGTTCGGGTTCGGCCAAACAAAATACGGCGGCGAGTGTGTTGGCCAGCGGATCTGTGGCACCACCTCAACCCTGCTTGCCGGTGTGGGCACGAGGATCGCGCTGACTCCTATTCTGCTGCTCAGAGCCGAGGCTGCGCTCTATCCCAATCGAGGCACGACGACTGAGCCCGGCCCCCCGCCTGAGGAGGTGCCAGTCCGGTTTACCAACGTCGGACTCAATGTAGGTCTCAGCTTGATGCTGGGGAGCAAACCCATCCCCGACAGCGACGACGATGGCATCCTGGATAACCGGGACCGCTGCACCGGCACGCCTGCAGGGGCGGAGGTCGACGACCGAGGGTGTCCCGCGGACACCGATTCCGACGGAGTTGCCAACGGCGTGGACCGTTGCCCCAATACGGCAGTAGGCGCGCTGGTAGATGCGCTCGGCTGCACCCACGACAGCGATGGCGACAACATCGCCGATGGCATCGACAAGTGCCCCGACACCCAGGCAGGCGTTCTGGTGGATGGGGCTGGCTGCCCCAAGGACAGTGACGGCGATACCATCGCCGATGGCCTGGACCGCTGCTCCGATACGCCCAAGGGCGCTACCGTAGATGCCCTCGGCTGCCCTGGTGACGAGGACGGTGACGGTGTGCTCGATGGTCTGGACCGCTGCCCCAGAACTCCGGCGGGTGCCAATGTCAATGCGGCCGGTTGCGTCAGCGGCCAGACCATTCGGCAACCGGCACCGGTCCCCCGTGACACCGCCCCGGCACAGCCTGCAGCGCCCCCCGGCGCGGCCATGGTGCTGGAGAACGTCACCTTCGGATCTGGCAGCGCCCGGCTGCAGTCGAGCTCCTATGTTGAGCTCGACTCGATTGCCAAGGTTCTCATGGCAAACCCCGCGCTCCGGGTGGAGATCGGCGGCCATACCGATGTAACTGCGTCACCGGCCGACGACATGCACCTCTCGAACCTGAGAGCCGAGGCAGTTCGGAACTACCTGGTAACGCGGGGAGTCCCATTCCAGCAGGTGGTGGCGCGAGGGTACGGGGGGACCCGGCCACGGACACCGGATACCACTCCCCGGGGCCGGGCAGCAAACCGGAGGATCGAGCTTCGTCCTCTGCAGCCGGGCCAATGATCCTGCCACCCTTCCTGTCGAGGAGCTCGGCAATGCGCGTCCAAACCCGTACTGGTCTTGTGATTTCTCTGCTGATGGCCCTGGCGACCCCCCTGCTGGCTCAGACCACGTCGACCCAGGGTTCGTCCCCTGAGGTTACCCCTGCCCTCATCACCCGGGGAGATAGTGTCTATCACGGCCCGGGCAACTGCTACGCCTGTCACGGCACCAAGGGCGAAGGTTTGGTGGGGCCCAACCTGACCGACGCGGAGTGGATTCACAGCAAGGGGACCTACGACGAGATCGTCGCCCAGATCAACAGTGGCGTGCCGAAGGAAAAGTCCAAGAGCGGGATTCCGATGCCTCCCAAAGGCGGCTCGACGATCAGCGACGATGATGTGAAGGCCGTGGCCGCTTACGTCCTTTCGCTGAGTCAAAAGCAGTCCGGCTCATGAGATTCAGAGGCCTAGTACTGGGCCTCGCGCCGCATCGAGGACATACCAGGCCCCGAAGATCAGGCTGCCCAGCGCGATTACCGGGATGAACGCACCGACACGCCGCGCTACGCCTCCCTGGCAGAGCGCATAGCCAAAGGCGGCGGACACCAGGGCCATCGATGCCGCTGTCCCGGCGGCGAAGAGCATGAGGGAGACCACGCCGGGCAACCAGCCTGCCGCCGCGCCGATCACCAGCACTCCCACTCCCGCCGATCCTCCCAGTCCATGCACCATGCCGATCCCGTATGCCGCCGCGGGCGAGCGGCCCAGCCCTTCCGCGTGGGTGTGAGCGTGTCGCGTTGCGGTCGGGGCGTGGGCGCCTTCGTGCACATGCGGGTGTGCGTGCAGGACACCATCGTGACTGTGCGGATGAGTGTGGAAGTGGCCGCGGGACCAGCGAAGCAGCAGCCGCAGGGACAGGGCCACGATCACCACGCCGATCGCTATCTCGGCTGCCCGTGACAGTGCCGCAGGAAGATGCCGGGCGAAGACCACTACCGGCAGCCCGAAAGCAACCAACGTCGTCGCGTGACCCAGGCCCCACGCCAGGCCCAGCCGACCGGCCCGGCGAGATCCGTGGCGCACGTCCGACAACACCAGGGACGAGACGGCGGTCAGGTGATCCGGGTCCGTTGCGTGGCGAAGACCCAGCAGCACCGCAACGAAGAACGGCTCGAGCAATCAGCCTCCTGAAGGTCCGAAGTGTAGCCTTGCGGGGCCGCGGCCGAAGATCACATTCCGGCGCCGCTGGCCCGGGTTAACTTGCCAGCATGTCCTCCAACCGTCTGGCCCGGTCCAGCTCCGCCTACCTTCAGTCGGCCGCACATCAGCCCATTCACTGGTATCCCTGGGGCACCGAGGCCTTCGCGGCGGCCCAAGCCGCCGACAAACCGATTCTGCTTGATATCGGGGCCGTGTGGTGCCACTGGTGCCACGTGATGGACGGTGAGTCCTATGAAGATCCTGAGCTCGCCTCGTATCTGAACCAGAACTTCATCTGCATCAAGGTGGATCGGGATGAACGGCCCGATGTGGACGCCCGATACCAACGCGCCGTCCAGACTCTGACCCAGCAGGGTGGCTGGCCGCTTACCGGCTTCCTGACTCCGAAAGGAGAGGTCTTCTTCGGCGGGACCTACTTCCCTCCCGACGGAAGATACGGCCGGCCAGGCTTTCGGTCAGTACTTGCCGGCGTGCTCGACGCGTATCGGTCCCGGCGGGACCAGGTGCAGGCCCAAGCCCAGGCGATCAGCCGCGTAGTCGCCGAAAACCTGAACGAGGCAGCGCCGGGAGATCTGTCTCCCGAGCTGCTGGAGAACGCGGTCGGTCAGATGGCCCGCATATTCGACCCGGTCAACGGCGGGTTCGGCAGTCAGCCCAAGTTCCCCCACCCCGGTGCACTCACGCTGCTGCTTCACCGCTGGTACGATCAGCCCTCGGACCAGATCCGCACCATCATCGACCGGACCCTCCAGGGAATGGCCCGAGGTGGCATGTACGACCAGCTCGGAGGCGGATTCCATCGCTACAGTGTGGATGCCCGGTGGATCGTCCCCCACTTCGAGAAAATGTCGTACGACAACTCGGAACTCCTGAAGGTGTATCTCGACGCATACGCCTTGTTCGGACAGGACGAGTATGGCGATGTAGCCCGGGGGATCGTCACCTGGGTCCGAGCGGTGCTGGCGGACGACGCGGGGGGATATGCTGCCAGCCAGGACGCCGATGTCGGACTCGACGACGACGGGGACTACTTCACGTGGACCCGGGACGAGGCGGCAGCAGTGCTCACGCCGGACGAGCTGGAGGCGGCCGCTGCCTACTACGACATCGGCACCGCGGGGGAGATGCACCACAACCCCGGCAAGAACGTCCTTTTCGTCTCGACCACCGTCGCCGCGCTGGCTCAGCGCACCGGCCAGAGCCCGGATTTGATCGAGGCTCGCCTGCGCTCGGCGCGGGATAAACTGCGTGCGGCGCGGGCACAGCGGACGGCGCCTTATGTCGATCGTACCCGCTATACCAACTGGAACGCCATGATGGCTTCGGCGCTGTTACGCGCCGCGTCAGTACTGGGCGACGAGTGGTGCCGCAGCCATGCGGTGCGCACTCTGGAGCGCATACGAGCGGAGAACCGGGAGGACGACGCGGTGGATCACACGCCGGACGGCATCGCGGGGCTGCTCGAGGACCAGGTGCAGACCGCCACCGCGGCCCTGGACGCCTATGAAGCCACCGGCGTACAGGAGTGGCTTGCCTGGGGCGAACGGATCATGGATCGGGTCTGGCGTGACTACTGGGACGAGGAGGAAAGCGGTCTCTTCGACACCGCGCGCGGCCGCTCGAGCGAGGAGGGGCTGCTGCCGGCCCGCGCCAAGCCGGTACAGGATACCCCTACCCCTTCCCCCAACGGGGTGGCCGGAATCGTCTGCGCCAGGCTGCACCAGCTTACCGGAGATTCCCGCTGGCACCAGCGCGGCGAGCAGCTGGTGCGGGCGTTCGCCGGCAGTGCCCACGAGCTGGGACTCTACGCTGCCACGTACCTGCTGGCAATCGACTGGCATCTCAACCCTGCGACGCATCTCGTCATCGTGGGAGATTCGGACGATCCGACGGTGAAGGCGATGCATGAAGCGGCACGAGCCGGCTTCGTTCCCCGCCGAGTGACCCAGCTGCTCCGTCCGGATGAAGCCAGCGGACGCTCACTTCCGGCAGCGATGGCGGGCATGATAGCTGCCGGCCGGGCTCCCCGCGCGTACGCCTGCACCGGCAATAGCTGCATGCCCCCAGCTGAAGATCTGGTGACATGGAAGTCCACCCTGGAGTCGCTCAGGGCCACCGTCACGACGTAAATTCCCGCTCGCCCGGGTCTGCGTCGGCGCGGGTCCGTGGCCGGCTCCTGCTACATTACACGATCCAATATTTCAGGGATACGTATGGCAAAGAACGCCACGATCGAGACCAGCAAGGGCACGATAAAGGCCGAGCTCTTTGATACCGAGGTGCCGGGCACCGTCGGCAACTTCGAGAAACTGGCCAACAGCAAGTTCTACGATGGAACCCGGTTCCACCGCGTCATTCAGAACTTCATGATCCAGGGCGGCGATCCGCTTTCCAGGGAGCCCGGGAATCAGCGGGTCGGCACCGGCGGGCCGGGATACAAGATCAAGTGCGAGACCCACCTCAACACCCACAAGCATACGACCGGGACGTTGTCGATGGCTCATGCGGGGAAGGACACTGGCGGAAGCCAGTTCTTCATCACCCATGCCCCACAGCCGCACCTGGACAAAGTGCATACGGTCTTCGGTCAGGTGACCGAGGGGATGGACGTCGTAAACAAGATCAAGCAGGATGACGTCATCACGTCTATTCGAGTCAACTGAGCTCTGTACCTCGACTTCGCCGTTGTCGCCGATTATGCCCTGATCGATCAACAGGGGAAGCTCAGCGTGCTCGGCATGTTCCAGCACGTATGGCTCTCGAACTTTCCGGCTGTGTATCCCCGGACCCACCTTGTGCTGCGGGTCCGGGGCCGGCGGACCGAGATCGGCCGGCACACGATCCGGATCCAGTTCGTGGACGAGGCGGGAACCGAACTCCTGGGAGGCGAGGGCACCGTACAGTTCGGGGAGCCGCCGGCCGGTGTGGTCGACGTGGAAGCCGGCGCGGTCTTGGTGTTCGACGTACCCCTGCCCCGGCCCGGGCAGTACGCCTTCGAGATCAGTCTGGATGGTGAGAAGGCAAGCCGGGTGGCCCTTTCAGCCGGATATCCGCAAGCTCAAAGCAGTGAGCCGTGAGCAGCGAGCAGTGAGAGGTGAGCAGTGAGGTGAGACGTGCGAAGTGAGAACCGTGCGCCACAACATCATGGGTCCCTGGCGGTTTTGTCCCCCTTAGCTCTTACTTCTGACTTCTTACTTCTCACCTCTTACTTTCCAACTATGACCTGGACTCGCGAGCGCGCCCTCGCGCTGATGCACGAGTACACCCCCTCGGACGCGCTGAGAAAGCATATGTACGCGGTCGAGATCGCCATGCGCGCCATGGCCGAGCGGGCCGGCGAGGACCCCGAGGCATGGGGTCTGGTCGGTCTGCTGCACGACTTCGACTACGAACGCTTTCCCAACTCCGAGCATTCTCCTACCGAAGGCCACCCTGCCGAAGGAGTACGCATCCTGGCAGCGGCCGGGCTTCCGGAACCAATGCAGCGCGCCATTCTGGGGCACGCCAACTACAGCGGTGTTCCCCGGGACACTCCGATGGCCCGGGCGCTTTTCGCAGTTGACGAGCTCGCGGGCTTCCTGGTTGCCTGTGCTCTGGTCCGGCCCTCCCGCAGCCTGCAGGATCTGGAAGTCGTCAGCGTCAAGAAGAAACTCAAGGACAAGGCGTTTGCCCGGGGCGTGAGCCGCGAGGATGTGGTCCGTGGCGCCGAAGAGCTGGGCGTGCCGCTCGATGAGCACATCGCCTTCGTTCTCGCTGCGCTCCGACCCCACGAGCGGACGCTGGGCCTCGGAGCCTAGCATCCCATGAGGGCGATTCCCGCCGAGCACACGGTGACCTGCGCCATCAACCGCGCGTCGGGGGGCAGGCCCGTGCCGGGGAACGAGGTACGTCTCCTGATCGACGGGCCGAACACCTACCGGGCGATGCTGGACGTGATCGCCGGGGCGACCCGTTGGGTCCACTTCGAGAACTATATCATCCGCAGCGATGCCGCCGGTTGGCGCTTTGCCGAGCTCCTCGCCGCGCGCGCACGCGACGGCATCAGCGTGCGGGTACTGTACGACTGGTTCGGCTCCTTCGGCACCCGGCGCGGCTTCTGGGACTACCTGCGAAAAGCCGGCGTCGAAGTGCGCCGCTTTCACCCACCGCAGCTGGTGGACGTCGTGACGAACCTATCCCGGAATCATCGAAAGCTGGTGGTGGCCGATGGGTCCCGCGCCGTGCTGGGAGGCCTGTGCATCGGGTGCGAATGGACCGGGGAGAGTCACGCCGGCGGCCAGCCGTGGCGGGACACGGCGGTGGACATCCAGGGCCCCGCGGCCGCCGTGCTGGACCAGAGCTTTGCCATTGCCTGGGCGCTCACCGGACCGCCAGTCTCCCCAGAGCACGTCGCGGGCGTGGTGGAGCCTCGCGGGAGCGCGGACGTTCGGGTGATCAGCGGTGAGCCGGGTCGGGAGCGGGCCTATCGCGTGATCGAGCTGCTCGCGGCCGGCAGCGTCGAGCGGCTGTGGATCACCGACGCCTACCTGGTGGCCCCGCCCCGGCTCTTCCAGGCGCTGCGCGACTCGGCCCGGGACGGCGTGGATGTACGTCTCCTGGTCCCCGGGTCGAGCGATCTTCCGCTGATACGCAACCTGTCCCGGATCGGCTACCGCGACCTGCTCCGGAGTGGGGTTCGGATCTACGAGTGGGATGGGCCGATGCTGCACGCCAAGACGATAGTGTGTGACGACCGCTGGGTCCGGATCGGATCGAGCAACCTGAACCCTTCCAGCCTCTTCGGGAACTACGAGCTGGATGTGCTGATCGAGGACACCCCGCTGGCCGAAACGATGGAAGCGCAGTTCCGGCGGGATGTCGCGCGGAGCCGGGAGGTTGCCAGCCGGCCACTACGCGGTCCCCAGCGAATCAGCCAGGCCCTGCCCGCCGCACTCACCCACCAGGTCCCCGAGGTTGCCGGAGGCGGGCATCGCAGGAGCCGGCGGGAGAGACGCCACCGCGCCGCGCTGGTTTTCCGCGCGGTGGCGAGCCACGCCCGACGCTCCGTATTCGGCCCCATCAGCGCGATATTCATTGCGCTGGGTCTACTTCTGGTCGCGGTGCCGCGACAATCGGCGTACATCCTGGCGGCGCTGTGCGCCTGGTTCGCCCTGGGAGCCGGGCGGGAGGCGTTTCGCCGCCGGGCCGACCGTTAACTTTTGGTAACCCGCGACGTCAATCCTGCCTGAGAACCCTTCGTTTCGGACTGAAACTTTCGGAGTGGCGGATCGTCGGTGAGCCCTATGCTTAGCCGTTTCCTCGTGGTGGCGTGGCTCGTCACAGGCAGCCGCGTCGCCGGAGCGTCCGCTCAGGAGCCGCCGGCTGTGACGCTGGCGGAAGCCATCCGCCGGGCCGAACGGGTGCAGCCGGCGATGATCCGCGCCAGCGCCGACGTCCGCACGGCCGGGGCGCAGCGCCGGAGCGCACTGGGAGCCTACCTCCCCCGGATAACGGCGGCCTCCTCGGGCAGCGCTTTTTTCTCCGAAGGACCTACCCGGGTAGACCCCGTCACCGGTGAGCTCACCACCGGCAACTCGAGTGCCCGCAGCATCAGCACCACGCTTTCCGGTAGTCTGGATCTCTTTACCGGCTTCCGGCGGGGCGCTGAGATGCGGGCCGCCCGGGCCGGGGAGACGGCGGCGGAAGCCTCCTTGATCGACGCGCGCTTCGAGCAGGCGCTGACCACCACTAATCAGTTCCTCGATGCGCTGGCAGCTGCTCAGCTGCTCCGCGTGCGTGAGGCCAGTGTCCGCCGGGCCGAAGAGCAGCTCAAGACCGCCGTCGCCAAGCTCCGGGCCGGCTCCGCCACGCGGTCCGATTCTCTTCGATCTCTGGTTACCCTGGGCACCGCCCGCCTCGACCGGATCACCACGCAAACCCAGCTGGCGACGGCCGAGGCGAACCTGGCGCGGCTCATCGGAGAGCCGGGGCGGGTGCGCGCCGCCGACGACTCCGCGTTCTACCGGGTCTTGCCGGCGGTAGATACCCAGGCGCTGCGGACCGAGGCCGAGTCGAACTCGCCCCGCATCCAGAGCGCTGCCGCCAACGCCGCCGCCGCGCGGGCCTCCGCCCGTGCCTCCCGCTCCGCCTACTGGCCCTCGCTGATTCTGGGTGCCGCCACCGGCTGGAATGGAAGCAGGTCCAGTGACTACGAGCTCTTCAACCAGCGCCAGCTGAGCCTCTTGTTTCGATGGAATCTGTTCGACGGCTTCGAGCGCGAGCTCAGCATCGTGCAGCGGGACGTAGAGCAGGATGTGGCCGAAGCCACCGCGGCCGACGCGCGGCGGGAGGTGGAGGCGGAGCTGACCACGCGGTTGGCCGAGTTGGACGCGGCGCGCGCCCGGACCGACATTACTCAGACCAGCGTTGCCGCAGCCACGGAAGACCTCCGGGTGCAGCAGGAGCGCTACCGGCTCGGCGTGTCGACGATTGTGGATCTGCTCACTTCGCAGGAAGCACTCAACCAGGCGGAGGTGGACGTGGTGAATGCCCGATTCGACTACCTCCGCGCCAAAGCGCAGCTGGAAGCGCTGATCGGACGGAACCTGTGACCGGCGCGATGCTCAACACTGAAGAACGCATGGCCATGCTGCCGGCCGACGTGCCGCGCGACGCGGTCATCGTCACCCGGAATCTGCAGCGCGAATACGACATGGGTGGCGAGGTTGTACGGGCCCTGCGGGGCGTGGACATCACTATCAGGAAGAACGAGTTCGTCGCGGTCATGGGTCCGTCAGGCTCCGGCAAGTCGACCCTGATGAACCTGGTAGGCTGTCTGGACAGCCCCACTGCCGGTGAGTACTGGCTGAATGGCCACCGGGTGTCCGAGCTGGAGGATGACGAGCTGGCCCGCATCCGCAACAAGGAGATCGGCTTCGTCTTTCAGACCTTCAATCTGCTCCCCCGGGCAACCAGCTTGCACAACGTCGAGCTCCCGCTGGTGTACGCCGGCATCAAAGCCAAGGAGCGGCGGGAGCAGGCGACGGACGCCTTGGTGAGGGTAGGTCTCCAGGACAGGATGAACCACCGGCCCAACGAGCTGTCGGGCGGCCAGCGGCAGCGTGTCGCCATCGCGCGAGCCCTGGTCAACAACCCCAGCATCCTTCTTGCCGACGAGCCCACCGGTAACCTCGACAGCGCCACCGGCGAGGAGATCATGGGCCTGTTCAAGGCGCTGCACGGAACCGGACAGACCATCGTGCTCGTGACTCACGAGCACGACATCGCCGAGCACGCGCGCCGGCAGGTGCATCTGAAGGACGGGAAAGTCGAGCGGGATTTCGAGACGACGGGTCGGACGTAATGCCTCCCCCCCTCATCCTGAGCGCAGCGAAGGACCTACCCCTCGGGGGCCCGAAGCCGGCGGCCAAGGTCCCTCGCCTGCTGCACGAGCTCGGGATGAGGAGCGCAGTTCTAGTTGCTCTCACGGCTGCCTGCAAGAAGGAAGCGCCACCCGTCACCTACCAGTCCCTTCCTGTGGAGCGGCGCGACATCGTGGTATCCGCCCAGGCGTCCGGGACGGTGCAGCCCGACACGACCGTCGAGGTGAAATCCAAGGCATCAGGAGAAATTCTCGACCTCGCCGTGGAAACCGGGCAGGCGGTCAAGCGCGGTGCCCTGATGGTACGAGTGGATCCCCGCATACCCCGTAACCTGGTGGCCCAGGCCCAAGCCGACCTCCAGGTGGCGCAGGCCCGTCTGACCAACGCCAACTCACAGAAGCGCCGGGCCGACGAGCTGTTCAAGTCGCAGTCCATTACCGAACAGGAGCACGAGCAGGCGCTGCTGGACTACGCCAACGCCAACGCCGAGGTGATCCGGGCCCGGGTGACGCTGGAGACCATGCGCGACCAGCTGGACGACACCAATGTTCGGGCACCGATCAACGGAACCATCATCGAAAAGCAGGTGGAGCGTGGGCAGGTCATCTCGTCGCCAACGAATGATGTCGGCGGCGGAACGGTCCTCCTCAAGATGGCCGACCTGAACCTGGTGCAGGTCAGGACCCTGGTTGACGAGACCGACATCGGCAAGATCCAGCCGGGGCAGCGGGCCACCGTGACGGTAGATGCCTTCCCCAATCGCCCATTCCAGGGCACCGTGCTCAAGATCGAGCCCCAGGCGTTGACCGAACAGAACGTCACCATGTTTCCGGTGCTGGTGCGAATCGACAACAAGGAGGGGCTGCTCCGCCCCGGGATGAATTCGGAGGTCGAGGTACACGTGGGTCGGCGGGACGATGTGCTGGCTGTTCCCAATGCGGCACTGCGGACCCAGCGAGATGTCGGGTCGGCTGCCCAGGTGCTGGGGCTGTCTCCTGAAGCGGTGCAGCAGACATTGGCGGGACAACCGGACAGCGGGGCAGCGGGGCGTTCTGACAGCGGGGCAGCAGGGCAGCGGGGCAGCGGGAGTGCCGGGCAAGCCACTGCCGTCCGCAATCGCACGAACCGCCCCGCTGCCCCGCGGCCCCGCAGTGCCACTGATGGCGGCGCCCGCTACATCGTATTCGTCAACCGCGGCGGCAAGCCGACCCCGGTCTGGATCCGGACCGGTCTCACCGATCTGGACTACAGCGAGGTAGTCGAGGGTCTCACCGCGTCCGATTCGGTTCTGGTGCTGCCGAGCGCAAGCCTGGTGCAGTCGCAGCAGGAGTCGCGGGAGCGGGTGAACCGAATCACCGGTGGAGGAGCTGTACCGGGAATGCAGCAACAGACTCCGCAGGCGGGCGGCGCAAGGCCCTAGCCATGCTGCTCGGTGAAACGGTCGCCGTGGCCTTGCAGTCGATCCGGGCCAACATGCTCCGATCGGTGCTGACCATGCTCGGAATCATCATCGGCGTCGGCGCCGTGATCACCATGGTGGCGCTGGGCAGCGGCGCGCAGAAGGCGGTGGAGGACAGGATCGCGGCCCTGGGGGCCAATGTCTTCACCGTCTTCGCCGGTCAGGCGCGTCAGGGCGGAGTCAGAATCACGGACCGCACCATCCTGAGTACCGACGATTACGACGCGCTCCGGCGTGACGCTCCGCTGCTGAAGGCCGTCGTCCCCGAGATGCAGCAACCCCTGCAGGTCAAGTACGGCAATCAGAACAGCAACGTGAACGTTGTGGGCACGACCTCGGAGTACACCGACGTGCGGAACTACAGTGTCCCATTTGGCCGCATGTTCAGCCCGGGGGAGGATGAGGCGCGGCGGCGTTACGCCGTCCTGGGAGCATCGGTGCCCCGCATGCTCGGCGGCAATCCTGCCGGCATGATCAATCAAACCCTCACCATACGAGGCATCCCCTTCGAGGTGATCGGCGTCCTCAGTGAGAAAGGCTCGGCCGGCGGCTTCGGGAATCCGGACGAGCAGATTCTCATCCCGCTCCAGACTGCGCGCTACAGGGTATTTGGCAGCAACCGGATACGCTCGTTTTCGATTCAGGTGACCGACGGTGTGCCCATCGAGCAAGGGATGGTTGACCTGGAACGGGTTCTCCGCCGGGAGCACAAGATCAGACCCGGCGCCGAGAATGACTTTACCATCCGCAATCAGCAGGACATTCTGACCACCCAGCAACAGGCGACCGAGGTGTTTACCAGTCTGCTCGCGAGCATCGCGGCGGTGAGCCTCGTGGTCGGCGGCATCGGGATCATGAACATCATGCTGGTCTCGGTGACTGAGCGCACCCGCGAGATAGGTGTTCGGAAGGCGCTGGGCGCCACCCGAACTAACATCATGATGCAGTTCCTGATCGAGGCGCTCACGCTCTGCCTGCTCGGCGGTATCTTGGGGATTCTGGCGGGGGTGGGCACGGCGGTGCTGCTATCGAGCGTCATGAAGTGGAACACGCTGATCTCGCCGATGGCGGTGGGAATCGCCTTCCTATTCAGCGCCGCGGTGGGATTGTTCTTCGGCATCTGGCCCGCCCGGCGCGCGGCCAAGCTCGATCCGATAACGGCCCTGCGCTACGAATAGCCGTCTCCGTGCAGGTGGGCTAGTCCTGGCCCTCCATCTCGGCGGAGACCTCCGCCGTTCCATCGGGTAAGTAGCTGACCACGACACGCCAGGGCCGGCAGCAGACCTGACAGTCCTCGATGTACTCCTGCTGGCTGCCACTTCCCGGATCCAATGCGATCTCGTTGATTTCGCCGCAATAGGGACACAGCACGGTGGCGCCAGTCTCAACGGTGCCGTCGCCCAGCGGGAACTCCTGATCCAGATCGTCGTCATTTACATCCATTGTGCCATCCCATCTCCTCATGCGTCAGCGGCAGGTTTCATCTCTCGCGGGTCCGCTGGTCCTGGCTGGGCTTCTCCTGTGCGCCAGGATCGTCTCGGTTCCTGCGCTGCACGACCCGGTCACGAGTTCCGCGCCAGCCTCGGCGTACCTCAACATACCCCTGACGTACCTCATCCTGGCGCCCCTCTTCACCATGTGGGACGGCGTGTCGATGCTGAGCATGCGCCGGCTGACAGGATTTCTGGCCGGGCTGGCGGTGCTGTATCTGCTGTGGCGGGTCGCCGGAGCCTTCCGCCGCCGCAACCGGTCTGACCGCCGGCCGATACGGTCCCGGGTCCTGAGGGAGGCGGTTGTCCTGGTGGCCTCGGTGGCGCTTCTGCTCGGCTTTATCGTCATTGGACTGGTGTGGCACCGGCCCATGCTGTCGCTGGAAGGAACTCACCCGGACGATGCCGTGGTGGATTTTCACAGTCACACCAACGTCTCGCACGACGTTCGGGACACCTGGATGCGGGGCTTCGACCGGGAGGCCAATCGGCGGTGGCACTCGAGCGCGGGCTTCGATGCCGCGTTCGTGACCGATCACAATGTGGCGGGCAGTCAGTCGCCATTCGCCACTCGCCAGTCGCGAGTCACGAGCCGCCGGTCGAGTGAGGCCTCCACGGTTCTTTGCCCTGGCACCGAGGTGAGCGCCTGGCGAGCTCACATCGTTCTCCTGGGCAGTACCGTGCCTGTGGATCGAAGTCGCTACAAGGCATTCGACGGGCTTGTTGCATTGCTGGCAAGCAGCGACTCGGCATACGGGGCGCTGTCCCTTGCCTCGCTTCCCGAGTACCGGCGCAATCATTGGGACCGGCTCGACCAACTGGCGTCCGCGGGGCTGGATGGCTTTGAGATCGTAAACGCATCACCCAAGGCGAACGAGCTCACCCGGCCCGAGATCGGCCGCGTGGTAGACGTCGCGCGCAGGCACAACCGGTTCGTCGCCGGGGTCAGCGACAGCCACGGCTGGGGAGCCACCAGCATGGTCTGGAATCTGGTCCGCACCGGCGGGACCAGCCCGGACCCCTGCTCCGCTGTGCTCTCCAGGCTGCGAAGTGGCTTCACCGCTGTACGGGTGATCGAGCGTCACCGGCTCCGGCCCGATGACTGGTGGCCGATGTGGCTCACGCCGGTAGGCGTGGTATGGGAGACGTGGCGCGGCATGGGCTGGGCGTTGACCGGTGCCTGGCTGATATGGATCTGGGCGTGGGCTCTGCTGCCGTCGTTGCAGGCACTGCGGCGGCGCATAGGCCCACCTTCGGCGGGCCGATGATGATCGTGTGGGACGCGTGCCGCCACCCGGCCTCTTGGGGGCCGGGTGGCCCTCGCTCAACTGCCTGGCGCGGCGACGGCGACCGGCGTCAAACTAGGGCTGGTCGTGCCGTCGCCGAGCTGACCCGCGTAATTCGCGCCCCAGCAGTAGGCCACATTGCCATTGACCACGCCGCAGGTGTGACTGGTGCCCGTGCCCAATTGACGGAACCGGAGCCTGCCGGCGACCGGCACCGGCGTGAGACGGTTTGTGGTGGTGCCGTCACCGACCTGGCCCTCGAAATTCCTGCCCCAGCAGTAGGCCCGGCCGGGCTGAGTGATTCCGCACGTGTGATATTCGCCGCCGTAGCTTAACTCTCGAAAGCGGAGGCCGCCCGACACCCGTACCGGCGCTGGACGCCTGATGTTGTAGGTGCCGTCGCCCACGGCGCCGTACCAGTTCGCTCCCCAGCAGTAGGCCAGCCTCTCCGGAGTCAGGCCGCAGGTGCGGGTGGCACCCGCGCCTATCGAGCGGAACGGAAGCCCGCCGGCTACCTGGACCGGCGACCAGCTCAGTCCGCCGATTGAGCCGATGCCCAGCTGGCCGAATTCATTCTCACCCCAGCAATACGCCACGTCATCCAGGGTCACGCCGCAGCTGAAATTGCCGAGTGCGCTGCTCACGAGACTGGCGCTCACCTCACGGAAGCGGAGTCCGGCACCGACCTCGAACGGCAGGTAACGGGCCTCCCCACCAATTTCGTTGCCGCGGCCCGCACCAATCGAGCCCCAACAAAAAGCCTGGTTTGCCCTGGTCACGCCACAGGTGTGGAAGGATCCCGTGCTCACCTGGCGGAACCGCAGTCCACCGGCCACCGCAACCGGCGTCAGGCTAGGGCTGGTCGTGCCGTTGCCGAGTTGCCCGGCACTATTTTGCCCCCAGCAGTAGGCAAGGTCGTCCGACGTCAGGCCGCAGGTGTAGGCCATGCCGGCGCTTACATCGCGGAACCGGAGCCCTCCGGCAATCGCGACCGGTCTCAGACGGTCGGTGGTCGTCCCTTCGCCGAGCTGGCCCCCGAAATTCGAGCCCCAGCAGTAGGCCAGATTGTCCCGGGTGACCCCGCAGGTGTGAACCCAGCCCGCGCTGACCTGACGGAACGACAACGCCTGGAGCCGGTTGGTCTTGAGCGATTGCCCGATCTCTGGGCCGGTCAACGACTCGGAATCCTCTCGACAGCCAGAGGTCGCTACGATGAGGGCCACGACCAGAATCAGAGCTAGCCGCCAGGAACTGGAGCGAGGCATGCTGCCTTCCTTGTCTTAAGGAGTGCCGGCTCGGGTGAGCATCCGCGGGCAGTGCTCGGGAGTCGTGACGCTCGTGGATGATGCCTCAGCCCCTGCCCGGAGCTGGATCTGGCCACGATAGTCGCCTCAGGCCATCAAGGCGATTTCAAGCGGCGCCACAGCTTGGCGAACCACGCCCGGCCAGGCCTACAGTCCAGCGATGAGGAAGGGGCGAGGGATTGCGGTCCGGCAAGCCAGGCGGCAACGTACCTTCTGACATCGGTCACTCTCACCAGGTCATCAGATGCAACGCACTCGTTTTCTTGGAACTGGCTTCGCCGTGCCCGAGCGCGTCGTCACCAACGATGAGCTCTCCCAGCTCATGGACACCACGGACGAGTGGATCCGCACCCGTACCGGGATTCAGGAACGCCACTGGGTCACCGAAGGCGAGACGGGGACGGAGCTCGGATTGCGCGCGAGCCAGCGGGCTCTGGAGATGGCCGGCGTCGAGCCGGGGGAGATCGACGCGATCGTGTATGCCACCTCCAGTCCGGACCACTTCGCCCCAGGGAACGGCGTCTACCTGCAGCGGCTGCTCGGTATCGGCACCGTGCCGGCCCTCGACCTGAGAGCTCAGTGCAGCGGGTTCATCTATGCCCTCTCGGTGGCGGATGCCTGGATCCGTTCCGGCCAGTATCGGCGGGTGCTGGTAGTCGGCTCGGAGATTCAGTCTACCGGGCTGGAGGTCTCCAGCGCCGGGCGCCACGTCGCGGTCATCTTCGCCGACGGAGCCGGGGCGGTGGTGCTGGGCCCCGCCGAGGGCGACGATGGCGGCATCCTCGGCTTCGACCTGCACTCAGAGGGGGCGTACGCGGAGAAGCTCTGGGTAGACGCCCCCGGGTCGATGTATCACCCCCGGGTGTCCTCCAAAGACATCGAAGCGGGCCGCCAATACCTCGAAATGGATGGACGAGAGGTGTTTCGCCATGCGGTGGTCCGCATGCCGGAGTCGGTCCGGGCAGTGCTGGCCGCGACCAACCACGGCGTGGAACAGATCGACCTGCTGCTGGCGCACCAGGCGAACCTCCGGATCTCGGAGGCCATGCAGAAGGAGCTCGGTCTACGGGATGATCAGGTGTATAACAACATCATGTACTACGGGAACACGACCGCCGCAACGATTCCGATCGCACTCGACGAATGCGTGCGAAGCGGCCGGGTCAAACGGGGCGACCTGGTGGTGATGACCGCGTTCGGCTCCGGGTTCATGTGGGGAAGCGCGGCCGTCAGGTGGTAGGCTCATCCAGCGTCAGCTGGCGCTGGCAGGATGTACAGTGGAGCTGTTTGGGAAGCTTGAACCGCCCCATGATGGTGAACTGCTGCTCGGCGCCGCAGTAGGGACAGGCTCCCTGGGCGCTGCGAAATACCTCCTCCTGGCGCAGCCTGACGGCAGCCATAGTGATGCCCGCTATGAGAGCGCCGGGCACAAATACGAAGTGCACCAGCGGAATCGGCAGCGCAATTAGTGCGGCAATGACGCCTGCCCCGAGAATAGCACCCGCGCGCTTCATGCGTTCGGCACGGCTGAGGATATCCAGCACGACGACAGCGGTGGTGGGTTGCGCTCCGAAGCCTCGGACTGCGAGTTCCTGTCTACGGCGTTCCATGACCCCTGTCATGATGAGATGCTGCAAACAGAACGCCCGGCAGCAAGGGCTGACGGGCGCTGGTCGAACACTGGTTCAGACGCTCTCGAGCGGGTACTTCCTCAGGTAGTAGTCCTGGTCCCGCGTAGCCCGGGCGCGGTAGAGCTGCTCCTCGTCGTCATCGGCATCATGCACGAAGAGGTGCAGCGAGCCCGGCCATAATGTCGCCTGGAGTGACCAGTTGGTGGACGGCGCATGGAGCACCCACTGCAGCGCCCCTCCGCCCGCATCGGTCAGATGGATCTCACTGGCGCGCTCCAGCGGTACGCTGGACGGGATTCCGGCAATCGCAGCCTCGATAGGATCGAGCTGCAGCTCGGCATCAGTCCAGGAGCGGAACGTCACCTTGCCGTGCACCGGCGCTTCGGTTTCGGGCAGCTCGAATTCGGTCTGCCACTCGCCTAGCAAATCCCACGCGTGATCCATGGGGCCGATGTTCGGCACCAGCACTGTCGGATGTTGTCTGGGCATGTATTGGCTCCTTCCCTGGAAGAACATAGGCAAGGAAACGATCAGTTTAACCTGCGATTCGCATACCACGCGTCGGGCGGCACCCCCATCCGACTGCTGAATCTTTCACTGGCACGTTTCGTAATGTAACGGAACGCTGAACTCTCATTCCGGGAACTCTATATGCTGGAACTTCTTATCACCTTGGCCGCCGGGGCAATCGGTTACCTCCTTGCCCGGAACTTCGTGCGCAAACGGCTCCGCTTCGTGGATGCGGTCCACTCTCCCGTTGCCCCCCTGGTTGCGGGCCTGGCCGCCGCGGCGCTGGCGTGGCCTGCCGCCGTCCTTCCCTTCATTACCATCACTACGTCGGTGGTGTTTGGAATCGGCACTGCTCTCGGCACAGCAAGTGGCTCGCGGGCGCTGCGTCACGCGGCAGGTGGCAACCGGAGACTCACTCCATAAGCATTTTAACGTCTCCACAGTGATCGTACGATAGACTGGATCACATTTCTGGAGATGTCTATCTTGCTTTCATGGCCACACTGCACTGTACCCGATGCGGGCAGGATCGGGAGAAGATGGCATTTCAGCCGTTCCAGAACGACCTGGGCAAGCGCGCATATGAAGAGATCTGCAGCGCCTGCTGGGCCGAATGGCTCAAGACCCAGCAACAGCTGATCAACCACTACGGCTTGAATCTGAGGGAACCGAAAGCTAAAGAGTTTCTGTTCAACAACATGGAACAGTTTCTGTTCACCGCGCCGAAGCCCGCCTCCTAGAAGCTCCGCCCCAGCCGCAGGACCAGATCGACTCCTGGTCCGCCCGGTTCCAGGTCTTCAGTCAGCCCCATCCGCCACTCGGCGCCACCGCGTGTCGCCAGAATCCAGCCAAAGTCCAGGGAGAGCTCCCGGCGGTCGAGCGCCGGCAGGCTGGTCTCGCTGTAGTAGGGTGAATGGTAGAACAGGTTCACAAAGAGGGATTGCGCGCCCCAGATACGCTGGCGCACCCCCGAGCTGAGGCCCAGAAAGGTAGTGCGCTGCAAGCCCGAGAGTGGGCCGGCTCGTGGGGGTAATGCCGACGCCGAGGCTACCCTCGTACGTGAGCCGGGGAGTGATCGGTGCCCGCAGGGTATTCAGAAGTGCTATCGAGGGCACCGACTTGCCATAACCAGACGGGCCGGTTGCGGTCGGCAGCGTGACCGACAGAACGCTCTGCATCCCCGGCGCGTGACGGATGCCGAGCCCGATGCTCATGTCGCCCAGGAAGAGCGAGTTTTGCGATCGACGCACGTTCAGGCCGTCGGGCAGGGTGATGCTGTAGAGAAAGCGGTCGTGGGGCCGACGCTCTCGTTCGCTCATCTCGATGCCGAGCGCGCCATGGTACCAATCCAGAAATCCGTCGAGGAACCCGGAGTAAGCTCCCCCGACCGAGCCGGTGAGCTGCACGAACGCACTTCGGCCAATGTCATGGCTGGCAGTGAGACCCATCCGCAGCACTTCCGAGTCGAGCACGTAGTCGGCCTGATCGAGGCGGTTGTACTCGATCAGGCTGCCATACTCGACCGACAGGGCAGTAGTCCAGCGGCCGGGAGCCGGGTCTCGCATCGGCTGGAAGTAGACCCCGCTACGGGAGCTGGCGACGGGATTGAGGGGCGCGAATGGCGGCAGCCCCTGAGCCCAGGCGGGCCGGCCCGCGAGCGAGGAGGAGGAGGAGGAGAGCTGTGGGAACGACCGGGAAGCGATGCATGTGATCCACGTAATGAAAATATCGGGTGAGCTCCCTCGCTACGCTCGACTGCTCGGGGTGGACTTGACAACCCTCCGCGGCAGGCCGTAGGTTCGCTCCATGACTTCCGGGTACAGCTACTGGTTCCTCTTTACCAACGCGGGCGCGGCTCGATGCGCGTCCGGTGCCGGTAGAGTGCGCTAGCGCTTTCCGCCCGGATCCTCGACGCCCCGCCGGTCCCAAGCTGGCGGGGCTTTTTGTTTTCCTCTGTCGGAGCATCTCATGCGTGTAGCCATTCAGGGTTCGTACGGATCGTTCAGCGAGGCCGCGGCCCGGCGACGCTGGCCCGATCTGGAGGCCCTTCCCTGCCGCGACGTGAAGGACGTGGTCAGCGCCGTTCGCGAAGGCCGGGCCGATGCCGGCTGTCTGCCGATCGAGAACTCGCTGATTGGTTCGGTCACCACCACGTACGACCTGCTTCACGAAGCCTTCGGCGACGGGGCGCTCCACCTGACCCACGAGATCCTGCATCCGGTACACCACACCATCATGGCACTGCCCGGCGCACCACTGTCCGGGATCAAGCGGGTCCTCTCTCATCCCGTGGCGTTGGGTCAGTGCCGCATCTGGCTGGCGGAGCACCTTCCCGACGCCGAGCTCGTGAGCGCCTGGGACACCGCAGGCAGCGCCGAGATCGTGGCCCAGCAAGGGAACCCGGCGCTGGCCGCGATCGCCGCACGCCCGGCCGCCGACGCCCATGGGCTGGTTCCGCTGGCGGAGCGCATCGAAGACGACCCCACCAATCAGACCCGGTTTCTTACCTTCACCCGGGCCGACTCCGCTCAGGCTGTGCGCACCGCCGGCGCCTCGCGATTCAAGACCTCGTTGATCGTCCTGGTGGACCACAAGCCCGGCATGCTGGCGCTCACACTGCAGGCGTTCGGCGCCCGGGGGGTAAACCTCATGGCGCTTCAGTCCCGGCCGGAGCGATCGGCCCCGTGGACCTACCGTTTCTACGTGGACGTAGAAGGCTCGGCCACCGACCCGCGGGTCGCCGAGGCGCTGGAGGAGATCGAGGCCCTGGCCGCCAAGCTCATCATCCTGGGAAGCTACGAGGCCTGGACCGAGGGGTCCCGTCTCTCGGCGCCGGTGCCGACCCCGGCCCACCGGGCTGACAAGCCGGCTATCCCGCTGGTCGACCGGCGGCGCAACCCGGAAGGCACCGTGGTGCAGGTTCGGGGCCTGCAATTCGGCGGACCGGAACCGGTGCTGATCGCCGGACCCTGCTCGGTCGAGAGCGAGTCCATGATCATGGAGACGGCGGTCGCCGTGGCGCAAGCCGGTGGGGACATGCTCCGGGGCGGGGCGTACAAACCCCGGACCTCGCCGTACGACTTCCAGGGGCTGGGCGTCAAAGGGCTCCGCTACCTGGCTGACGCGAGGGAACGGACCGGGCTCCCGGTGGTGACCGAGGTGCTGAGCTGGGAGGAAGTCCCGGTGGTCGCGCACTTCGCCGACATGCTCCAGATCGGCGCCCGTAACATGCAGAACTTCAGTCTGCTGCGGGCGGCCAGCCGGAGCGGCAAGCCGATCCTGCTGAAGCGGGGGGCGGGCGCGACGTTCGAGGAGTGGCTGATGGCGGCTGAGTACGTTCTGGCGGAAGGCAATCCCAACGTGGTGTTATGCGAGCGGGGGATCCGGACCTTCGAGCGGGCTACTCGGCACACACTGGACCTGAATGCGGTCGCCCTGGTTCGGGAGAGGACCCACCTTCCGGTGCTGGTGGATCCCAGTCACGCGGCCGGCATCCGCTCGCTGGTGATCCCGCTCAGCTTGGGGTCGCTGGCGGCAGGAGCCTGCGGCCTGATTGTCGAGGTACACCCCGATCCGGAGCACGCCATGAGCGATGGGGCCCAGAGTCTGGACTTTGGGATGTTCGGAGAGCTGGCTCGGAAGATGGGAAAGCATGCCCTGAGCGGAAGCGAAGGGACGGGAAGGACGGGAAAGACGGGAAAGGCGGGAAAGGCGGGAAGGCCTCTCCTCAATGTAGTGAAGGAGGGTTAAAGCCCTGCGGCGGACACGAAGAAGGGCGGGAAGAGTGACCCTCTCCCGCCCTTCCCGTCATTCCAGTCATTCCCGCTTACGGAACCGTCGTCGTTCCCCTGCGTCCCGTGAACAAGCGGTACAGGAACAGCAGGATGATCGCGCCGATCACCGAGGCGATGATCCCCGGGCCCGTACCGGGATCAGAGTACCAGCCAAGGGCCCGCCCGAGGAATCCGGCCAACAGGGCGCCAGCCACGCCGATCAGCATGGTGACGATGATACCGCCCGGATCGCGCCCGGGCATGATAAGCTTGGCGATAGCCCCTACAACCAATCCGATAATCAAGGTCCACAGGAATCCCATAGTCCCCTCCAAGGTGGACCGAAGATATAAACCTCTACGGGCGCGGCATCTGTGAGCGGGCGCACATGGGAGCTGGGGGGCTGGGGCCGGCCGCGGGGTCATCCTGAACGACCGGCCGCGGGGTCATCCCTGAACGAGGTGAAGGAATCCCTGTATCGGAGAGATCCTTCGCTGCGCTCAGGATGACAACGTTCCTCCTAGCTCCCAGCCCCTAGCTACCGGCGCCTAGCTCCCAGCTCCCAGCTTCCCGCTGACGGTCACCCGCTTCCGGTTGCGCAGCACCTCGGCCTTATAGCCCTCCGTGTCTCCGTAGCTGCGAAGGATACGGAGCAGGTGGGACGGGCTCTCCGGCTTGCGTCCGTCCACGGCAAGCACGACGTCGCCCCCCTTGAATCCCAGCTCAGACTCAGGCGGAACGTTGATGACCAGGACCCCGCTGGCGCTGCCGAAGTACTGGCCCAGGTCGGGGTTCAGCGGCGCCAGCTCGAGGTCGGCCAGTGGGGAGTCGTAGAGGAACGGCGCGTTGATGAACATCTCATCCTCGCCCAGGCCTCGCGGCGGCTGGCCGCCCGGACCATACCGGAAGGCGAAGGCTCGGCGGGGCTCGTCCGCCGTGACGACCGAGACGGTCTTGCGATCCTTGCCGCGCCGGAATTCCAGGGCGATGGTGTCGTTGGGGGCGAGGGTCGCGGCCAGCTCGATGAGCCGAAGGCCGGGCAACGACTCCCTGCCGTCCCGTGACAGCGCTTCCCCACCGCTCAACACCGACTTCTGGTCCACCTTGGTGATGATATCACCGGACCTGATCCCCGACTTGGCGGCGGGACCGTTGGGGGTCACTGCATCGACATAGGCGCCGATGGAGTCGGTCTCCCGGGCCCGCAGGTTGACCGTCAGCCCGAGCCGGGCCCGGCGGCTCATGACGAACCGCATCATCCGCTCGGGACCGACCGACACTTCCCCGCGGACCGGTTCCTGAGCCTGCAAGCCGGTGCCCGGGACCAGGCCCAACAGGGCAACAGCGCCAATGAGTGATGTACGCATGATGAGCCTCCTTGCTACAGGCCGGCGTTGCTGGCGCGGGTCACGTGCACGTCCACCAGCGCGTCCAACAGTCCGACCCGCTCTCGCCACAACCGCAACAGGTCCTGATCGGTCTCCTGCTGACGCTGGAGCTCGGTGACTTCCAGCTCCCTATCCAGCCGGGCTATGCGGTCTTCCAGCTCGCCGGCTATGCGCGCGGTCCGTCCGTCCAGCACCCGCCCTTCCGGGTTGTAGTCGTTCAGCGCGCCTTCGAGCATCTGGGACCGCTCCATCACCTGGCTGAGCTGCTCGGATGCCACTTCGTTGGGCCGGGACAGGTCCCCCACGGCAAGGAACGCCGCCACCGAGGCGGCGGCGGCCAGACCGGTGTAGCCCACCATGCGGGTCCGGCGCCGCTGCCGGTCGGCCTTGAACCGGGCCCTGGTCTCAGGCCAGCGGTCCCGGGCCGGACGCAGAGTGGGCAGCGCCTTCAGGCGGGCCACTCGCTGGTGGAGCCGCTGCAGCTCGGCCTGGCAGTCGGGGCAGCCGTTCAGGTGCTCCCGGGCCGCCGCCTGCCCCGGCTCCATGCCGGGCTCCCTCAGAGCGAGCAGTGCGTCCATGGTCAGGTGATTCATGGGGTCATCTCCTCTCCGAGCCAGGTCCGGAGCCGAGCATGGGCCCGGGACAGCTGCGACTTCGAGAAGCTCGGGGTCCTGCCCATCATATTGGCGATCTCTTCGTGGGTGTAGCCTTCGACATCGTGCAGCCAGACCACCGCGCGGGAAGTCTCCGACAGGCGCTCCAGTGCGGCCTCGAGGTCCATCCGCAGATGGGTGTCCTCCTTCCGGCTCCCGACCACCTCATCGTGCAGCTCGTCGGTGTCCCGGTACTTGTTTCGCCGGAGTCGCATGAGCGCCTTGCTCGCGGCGATGGTGCGGATCCACCCCCAGAGACTTCCCTCTTCCCGATAGCGACCGATGCTCTTGCAGACCTCGAAGAAGGTCTCCTGAAGCACGTCCTCGGCGTCCTCAGTGGTCCGGCAGATCCGGCGCGCTAGGTTGTAGACCGGTACCTCGAAGGCGCGAAACAGCTCCCCCATCGCCTCGGTGTCGCCGCCGCGGGCGCGGGAGACGACGGCTTCGGCGTGGGGGAGCAGCGAAAAATCCATTAAAAAGGTCCCGGTCATCGTGCGCTTAAGGATGCGGGAGGCGGCCGAACGGTCGCGGGGACTATTTAAAAGTAAGCGGTTAGCGGCAGGCGCGAGGTTGTCATCCTGAGCGCAGCGAAGGAGCCGAAGCTCTATAGCATTTTCCAGCCCTGCCTCTAACATCGGATCGGATATTGGCTCTCGGCCCCTTCGCTTCGCTCAGGGTGACATCCGGCTCACCGCTCATTGCTTACCCTGTTATCATCCCCGCATGACCTCAGCTCCCCCAACGCCCCCTCACATCTGGCTCCACCATCTCGAGGACGAGGCCGACGCCGCGTTCCTGTACCGCGAGCTGGCCAGCGCGGAACAGGATCCCGGAAAGGCCGAAATCTACCGGAAGCTGGCGGGGGTCGAGGACCGCCACGTGGACATGTGGCGAGCGCTCCTGGCCGAGAACGGGCACGCCGTGGGAGTTCCGAAGCCATCACGGGGGGCCAAGTTCAGGGCCTGGCTGGCGCGACAGCTGGGCAGCGGGGTGCTGTTGCCCATGCTGCTGGAGGAGGAGGGCCGGGAGGTCAAAGGCTATCTCAATCTCTATCGCAGTGAGCCGGACGGAGCGGTAGGCCCAACCGCGCTCCGGCTAGCCAAGGAGTCGGCCGAGCACGCCGACACCCTGAGCCAGATCAGCGGTGGAGCCAGCGAACCTTGGCATAAGACCGGCGCGGGCGGGTTCCTCCGCAACGTGGTCTACGGTTTCAATGATGGATTGACCGCCAACTTTGGCCTGGTCGCCGGAATGATCGGGGCGCAGGGCAACCTCCAGGCGGCGGAGCACGCGGTGCTGGTCGCCGGTCTCGCCGGTATGGTGGCCGACGCGCTCTCGATGGGCTCTTCCGGGTACCTGGCCGCCAAGAGCGAGAGGGAGGTGTTCGAGCACGAGATCGCCATGGAGAAGGAGGAGATCCGGCTCATGCCGGAGCTGGAGCGCGAGGAGTTGAGCCTCCTGTATCAGGCCAAAGGCATCCCGGTGGCTCAGGCGGAGACCCTCGCCACCCAGGTAATGCGCGATCCTGAGAAGGCGCTGGAAGAGAAGGTCCGGGAAGAGCTGAAGATCGGTGAGGCCAGCAGCACCCCCATGCGGGAGGCCTGGATCACCGGGACGGCCACTGCCGTTGGCGCGTTCATTCCGGTTGCGCCCTTCCTGTTCGACACCGGACCATGGGCCATTTGGGCCTCCTTTACCTTGGCGATGATCTCCCACTTCGGCGTCGGTGCCGCCCGAAGCTTCTTTACGGGACGGGGCATCTTCCGCAGCGGCATCGACATGTTCCTGGTCGGTCTGGGGGTCGCTATTGTGGGCTACTTCGTCGGGGAGCAGATCGTCAAGCTGCTGTGAGGAGCTGGGAGCTAGGAGCTAGAGCTATCAGCTACGGACAGACGAAATGTTTACATCTGAAATGACATGCTCATCCTCCTCCAAGCTCCTAGCTCCTAGCTCCCAGCTCAGATGGGGCCTCTGCTGTCAGTTCCTCGACTCGCCCATCACCTTCCGTACCGCCACCCACCGCTACGCCGGTGGCCTCGACACGGAGCGCCGCGGCGCCTACCTGGCCGAGATAGCCGGGCATAACGCGCTCGCGCTCGCTGCCGCGGTAGAGCGCTGCCACGAGCTGGGCATCGGCGCCTTCCGCATGACCAGCCAGATCCTTCCGCTCGCCACTCACCCGATCAGCGGCTACCGCCTGGAGCAGCTCGACCCGACCGGTACAATCGCCGGGGCGTACCAGTGGGCCGGCGAGCTGGCCAAGACCTACGACGTTCGGCTGAGTCTGCATCCGGATCAGTTCGTGGTGCTCAACTCCACGCGCGAACCGGTGGTCGCGTCCGCGGTCCAGGAGCTGGAGCTACAGGGGGAGATCGCCGAGCTGGTGGGAGCCGACGTGATCGTGCTGCATGGGGGTGGTGCGGCGGGAGGAATCGAAACGGCGCTCGACCGCCTCGATCGAGGGCTCTCCCGTCTGAGTCAACGGGTTCGGCGGCGTCTGGCCCTGGAGAACGATGACCGGTGTTTCAGCCTGAGAAACCTGGAGCCGTTGTGCCGGCGGGCTGGCGTGCCTCTGGTCTACGACGTTCACCATCACCGCTGCCTGCCGGACGGGCTGTCGGTGGAGGAGGCCAGCGAGCTCGCATTTGCAACCTGGGGTGAACGCGAGCCGTACGCCCACATCTCCTCACCCAAGGATGGCTGGCAGTCGCCCAACCCGCGCGCCCATGCCGACTATATCGATCCGGCGGACTTTCCGGAGTTCTGGTTGGATAGGACGATCACTGTCGATGTCGAGGCAAAGGCGAAGGAGCGGGCGGTTTTGGCGGCGAAGCAGGCAGTGGAGAGCAAAAGCTTGAACCACCGAGGACACAGAGGGCTCCTTTCGGTTTCAGGCTCACGAAATCGCGGTTACAACCACTGGTAATTGTTTTTTTTAACACAACTATCGTCAATAGCCGCCACCGCGATGTCGTGACGTAGCTGCTAGAGGAGCCCTCTGTGGCCTCGGTGGTTCAAGCTTTTCACACTCCTGACGCGGCGACCTTCCCCTCCGCCCGTACCGTCCCTCCGCTGAGCAGAGCCAGCTTATCGCCCTGGAAGTCGCCGTTTGCGGGCTACATGTCGAGCGGCCGCACCTCGCACTCGCCCTCGAACGCCGGCCAGTGCTGACGGTGCAGCTCCATGAACTGCCGGGCCGTCTTCATCGCCTCCTGTCGGTTGGCGACCTCGACCAGGGCATACCCGCCGATGACCTCCTTGGCCTCGGTGAAGGGTCCATCGGTCGTCGTGAGGCGGTTCTGGCTGGAGCGAACCCGGAAGCCTTCGGCCGTCCCCTTCAGGCCGGCGGTGTCCTTTAGCACGCCGCTCTTGAACCCCTCGGCGACGAACTCGCCCATGGCGTCGTTCAAGGCCTGAGGGATCTTCTGGTTGCGGTAGCTCTCCGAGTGCTTGATCAGCATGAGGAACTTCATGGGTTTGGGTCTCCAATCTCAGTGTGACTGCCGTTGCTGCTCTACCCAAGCGTCGAACGAGATGTCCTCAATTCGACATGGCGGTCCCGATGCCGTGATCTCCCGCCCTCGACTGTAGTCCAATCAAAGTGCATCTTGGCGTACGGAGGAGATCCATGGGGTGCGTCTCTAGCCGGCTGCTCTACGGAGTGGTAACACTGGCGCTCTCGAGCTGCACCACCGAGGTCTGTGACTGTCTGCCAGTCACGCCGGCACTCGTGACCGGTCACGTGGTCCGCGCGGGGGGTACCCCGGAGGCGGGGGCGTCAGTGCACGCGTTCAGTGACGCGAGGGACGGCTGCGAGTCACTGGACATCGACTTCGGGTTGGCGTTCACGGAGGCGGATGGGAGCTTTCGGCTGGGCTTGGCATCAGGCATCCTGCGAGAGGGGGTGTGCGTGCTGGTGTTCGCTCGCCCAGCGGAAGGAGTCGCTCTAGGGGTTTCGGACACAGCGCTATTGGTGATGGATTTCAGAGACGAGTCCACGGTCGACAGTGCTCAAGTCGAGTTGGTGCTGACGGCAGAGTAGTCTCGGCCTCCGCCGCGGCCTAAACCCACGCATGTGCGCGCCGGCACGGTGGCCTGCAGCTTATGCGCAGTAGGTTAGGGGGACACCACATCACCTTTTGATCCAGGGGGCGCCGATGGAACTGCTGCCAGGAGAACGGAAGGTGAGTGAAGCGTCCGATGGCACTGTCGTGCTCACGTCTTACCGTATACGGCTGGATCAGCCGGGGCACGGTTTCGCCAGCGTCTGTCTCGACCAAGTCGCTTCCTGCTCCATTGGTACCCGTTCCCACCCAATCCTCTTGATCCTTGCCGCAGTGGTTTGGCTCGGGGCCTTCCAATTTGCAGGCGAGCGCATGACGACCATTCCGTTCCTGCTCGGAGCGCTCGTAGGCGCTTTAATAGTCCTTACATACATCGTGACTCGCCGGCAGACAATCGTCATTGCGTCCTGCGGCGAGTCAATTCGCCTCCAAACGCGGGGCATGAGTCGCGCCACATGCGTTCAGTTTGTGGACGACCTAGAGCGCGCCAAGCTCGCTCTCCAAGCGCGGCTAGGCAGTTGATCAGCTGATGCGTCAGGACGAGCCATCCGAGCAAGCTGCCGTTTAACAAGCGTATGCAACCTCACTGATTCTTCAGCAAGCAGCTCCAGGGAAGCGTAGGGTGCGATGAAGCGAGCCGCGATTTCACTCGTTGGGATCCTGAGCCTCGGCGGCCTCGCCTGCGGCGAGGTTGGACTCCTCGCGATCTCAGCCGGTGCGCCGGTAACGGCAGTCGTCGCAGGGGCCGTCACGGAATGCGGCACGCCCGTGCCCGAGGCCGAGGTCGTATTGCTGGTGCAGCAGGCCAAACCCGGTCAGGCGCAGCCGGTCGACGCCCGGACCGGGCCCGTCACGACCGACCGTCAAGGAGAGTATGTCGTCGAGGTAGGCCCGCCCTTCGCCGTGCCCGGCCCAGCCAGTGTGCGGCTTCGGGTGACGCCGCCCGGCGGGCCCACACTGGAGCTTCCGGGTGGCGTCCTGGAGCTGCGTCTGGGTAGCCCGGCGCACGATACGACGCGCCTCGATGCGGATCTGGATTCGGGGCTGGCGCCTGGGGTGTGTCACTGAAGACGCAGCAGCTGTTACCCTACTGTCCAACATCTTTCCTTGAGTATCGGGGTGTAGCAATGGTTCAGTGCGCGCATGGCGGGTACCTTCGCGTTGCCATATGTCTCTCGTTGATTGCTTCATGGGCCTGCTCGCCCGGTGCGAAGGCAAGGACACCGGACTGGAAACGGGTTCCGGTGTCGGTGGAGCTGCGTCTGGCCGAGGGCTCACCGGCTCCGGGCCTGGTTCCGGCGGCGGTGTATGGTCAGGGCAAAACCGTGTATCTCCACCCGGAAGCTCAGCTGTCGAATGCTGACATTGTCAGAGTCGAGGCCGTAAAGACGAGAATAGGGCAAGGCCTCATCCTCCAGCTCTGGCTTACGAGAGAAGGCGCCTCACGACTCAAGGAGGCAACCGGGCGCCACATCGGCGACAGTCTGGCGGTGTTGATCGATAGCGTGGTCATGGCCGTTCCTGTCATCCAGCAGGCCATCGGCGGTGACCCCAAACTGCCAATCGACATCGGCGTTCCTCTCGAGCCCAAGGAGGCCCAGCAATTGGCTGCCTCGGTGTCCAGGACCTGGCCTGCGGCGAAGAGGGCGCGGCCGTGAATCCCAGCTTCAGAACCTTCATCCTCGAGCAACTCGGGCGTAGTGTCCGCGGCATCCGTGCGCGGAACATGTTCGGCGGAGTGGGGATCTACGGCGGGGGGCACTTCTTTGCGCTTATCGCGGATGACACCCTGTACTTCAAGGTCGACGATTCGAATCGGCCGGACTTCGAGGCCAGGGGCATGGACCCGTTCCAACCCTACGGCGAGGACGGCGAGACAATGGGATACTATCGGGTGCCGGAGGACCTCCTGGAGGACCCCGAAGAGCTTGGTCGATGGGCCGAGAAGTCGATCATTGTGGCACGGCGGACCAAGGCCAGGCACGACGCACGATGACCGCGATCAACGCGGTCGCCCCGAGCACGATGAGCACGCCGGCTCCTCGGGTCTGCCACTCCGGGCCATACACCGCCTCGCGCAACCCGTCCAGAGCTTCATAGGCCAGGGCGGCGATGATCCACGACCAGGCGGACCGCCCGCCCCAGACCCTGATCCCGACCGCAGCCACCACGAAGCTCGCGATCAGCAGCGCCAGCCCGGCGGGATCGACGTCGCCCGCAGGCTCGAACGACCACGTGAGCGCGGCCACCAGCGTCAGCAAGGCCACGGCGATGAGTGCTCTCCAGCCCCGGCGCGGCGTGAGTCCCGCCACCACGAGGATCGGGATACCGAGCATCGAGACCACCCCGATCGCATTCGCGGGCATATCGGGAACCCCGGCAAGAAGCGGAACCAGATCGTCGAGGTTGGTCCAGGGCGGAGACGGCATGCCACCCGGCGGGAGGAGCGCGTCGAGGCCGGTCGCCGCGTAGATGAGGCCCCCCAGCCCGAGCCCCATGATTAATGCGTCGCTGCGGGCGGATCTCCAGGGCCCAGTTGGCAGCATCGGGATTCCCAGGCGGCGTCGTAATGCGTCGAGCACGCGTAGCAATCCGACGAGGATCAACGGGAACACGACCACCTCGAAGAAGCCGAGCGCGGTGGTGCCGACGAAGGTGCTCCACGGCTCCGCCGTGTCGTACGAGTAGAGCTTGGACGGCAGCGAGTTGATGCTGCTCAGGGTCATGAGCACGACGAGCCCGCCGAGAAGCCGGAGGCTGGTTTTCCGGTCGAGGGTCCCATCGTGTAGTGCGGGGGCGAGACGACGATTCACGGCGATCGCTCCCGCCATCAGGAACCCGATCAGGAGCAGGGTGGCGACGACCCCGATCATCATCCGGTTGGTCTGACTCGACCGATAGGCCCTGAGAAACTCTTCCGGCAGCTCCACTCCCCGGCGCACCCCGAGGGGCTCTTCGCCGGCGACGACCACCCGCACCCGGGCGGCGGCTCCGGCAGGCAGCTTGACCGCCGTGTCGGTGTACGTGACTCTGACGTCCAGTCGCGCGGGGCGGGCCCGCTCCCGGTACTCCGTTTCCCGTAACGTGGACGCTTCTATTCGCTCGCGCGCGACAGCGGCCGCCGCGATGCGCCGTACGGCCGCGCTGTCGGCGGCTCCGCGGGGGGCGGAATCCGGCAGGATATGATCTGTCTCGAGCGGCCGTCCATCGGGCCAGAGGTACACCTTCCATTCCTCGGCACGCTCGGCGGTGCTGCCCGCCGTGTGGACGTAGCGCACGACCCACCACGCCGGAGGCTCGTAGCTCGAGGCGAAGCGCTGTGCCTCGGCGACGATCCCGTGCTCGTGCAGAAACCGCTCCCACGTCTCGCGCGATTCACTGGCGACCGTGATCAGTCGAGTCCATCCGGCAGGATCGCCGCCCCACGCGCGCAGCATCGAGTCGGCGGCCTGAACGACCCGTCCTCGCTCCGCCGTGAACTCCGGGCCGAGGGTGGGTTCCGGCGGGCGACCCACTGCGATGAGGAGGCCGGCGACGGCGGCCGCCATCGCTAGACGACGCGACCGCCGGGTCAACGCAGACGCGGCCACTCTGGGGCGCTCCGGTCGCGGCGGCTCCTGGTCGGCGAGAGGGGTCCAGGCCGAGAATCGCGCGTCTTCCGGAGCCTGGGTGAAGCCGCGCTGGCGAACAGCCCGCCACAGCACGGCGAGCGCGGGCGTGAGCAGGGCGACGGCGATGATCGCGGCGGTGACACGATACTCTACGGCGTCTCCCACCGCAGCGAAGAGGCCGAACAGCACGGCGTCGTAGACGAAGTGCGCGACCACCGTGACGACCAGCCCGAACTGAACGAACAGGATGGCCCAGAAGCAGGCATCGAGAAAGATCTCGACCCCGCGGGAATAGGGGGGCCAAGACTCGTAGGTGGAGTGGGCAAATCCGAAGATGAGCGCCGACCCGACCACGCCCGCCGCCATCCACCACCGGCGCCCCGGCCGCCCACCAACCCACAGCGACAGAAGCGATAGCGGCAGCGCGCGGAAGAGCGCTTCCTCCCAGACGGCCGCATTGGCCGACATGGCGATCCCGGTGATCCACGGCATCGGCGTGGCGATCTGGTTGGGATCGTCGAGCAGGGTACTCGGCACCCACCAGCCAAACAGCGTGCGGGTCACCACGTAGAACGCTGCAACATAGGCAAAGGCGACCGCGGCGACGGCGTAGCCCCCGCCCACCCGGGACGCTACTTCTCTGGTCCCGCGGTAGCGCCACAGCTTCCACCAATCGAGGTGCCGCGGGAACGCCTCCCGCGTGGCCGCTTCGGCCGCGGCGAGCGTGAAGCCGACCAGGAGCGTGGTGCCAACCCCGGCCACCAGCACCAGCAGGACCTGCATCGCTCTGAAGGTGACCGGCGACATCGCAGTGTCGTACGAGTACCAGCTCCCCGGCATCTCGTTGCCCGCCGCCGCGAGCGCCAGCGCCCCGATCACCGACCCGACCAGCATCGGCTCTCGCCAGCGCACCCGACGGGTACGCGCGAATTTCCGGAGCGCGACGATCCCGGCCCCCGTCATGAGCGCGATGCCCAGACTGGCGAGCAGCGCCAGGAGTTCGTTCCACGATCGCATCTCGGCGTAGCGCCGATGGAATGACTGAGGGATCTCGAGGAAGGGACGAAGCCGCGCCGGTGTGTCGCCGGCGATGACCGCCTCGGCGCGGATGGGGGCGTCTCCGACACGCCGGTCGGTGCGCTCGAAGGTATAGCTCCGGTCGATGCGCGCGCTGGTCTTCTGCGTTTCGTACGACGACTCGACCAGCTTCCAGCGATCGGCGCGCTCGTCCACCCAGCGGTCCAGCACCTGCTCCGCCAGGCGCCGGCCGGAGTCTGCGCTCACCGCGGGCCGCACGTCCGCTTCGGCGAGCTTCCGCTCGAACCCTATGATGCGGCCGTCTGGCGCGATCTCCACGTGGGCTTCCCGGGGATCGCCGGGAACGAACGCGCGGACCGACCAGGTGAACGGCGCGACGTCGTCGCCTCGAACCAGAGCGTTGAGGGAATCAAGCCCTCCGCCCTCCAGCTCGACGAAGGTGCGGAGGGAGCCGTCGCCCTGGAACCGGACGGCGGTGCGGGCGCCGGCGGGGGCGAGCGAGTGCGCGCCAAAGAACGAGTCGGCCCGAGCGAGAGCGACGTCACGGGTGAGCGACTGCTGGAGCGCGACGGTCGGAACGGCGCGGGGGAACAGCCAGGCCGCGATCGCCACCGCAACGACGGCGATCCCGGTGATAATGGCAACTTTCAATCGCATCTACGCCGCGGGGTCTGCATCGGCTGCTCAGTAGACATCGAGGTCGCGGCCAACGACTACGTGGCCCCGATACAGCTGCAGCATCTCACCGAGCAACTCTTCTTCCGACAGATCGGCGTAGTGATAGAGGATGAGCAACCGGGGCTTCGCCTTTGACGCGAGCTGGGCCAGCTCGGGGGTGGTCGTGTGATACTTCGCTGAGAAGCGCTGAAACGTCTCGGGCCGCGTGGCGATCCATCCGGGCATGTGCGCCTCGTGGATGAGCACGTCGCACCCTCGGCAGGCGTCGATCGTCGCCTGGGTGGGGTGGGTGTCACCCGAGATCACGATGCTGCGGTCCGGCGTGTCGAAGCGGTAGCCGTAGCTCTCCATGGCGTGCTTCGTCGGGAAGGCGGTCACCGTCACGTTGGAGTCCTGGTAGACGATGCCGGGTCGGATCTCGTGCGGGTTGACCCCATGGCCTTCGGCGAACGTCCGCTGGTTCCCATCGGGATTGGTGCGGGTCTCGATGTCAACACGGTAAGCTTCGAGCAGGTGCTCGGTCATCGCCTTGAGCCCCTTGGGGCCGTAGACCTCGAGCGGCACCCGGCGGCCCATGGTCCAGGGCGTAAAGATCAAATCCGGGTAGCCGACGGTGTGATCGGAGTGCAGGTGGGTGACGAAAGCGACCCGCAGCTTGGTGACCTCAAGCGCCTTGATGCCTTTCTCCCGAAATGCCGCCGAGGCGCGCCGGACGATGCCGGGGCCGAAGTCGACGAGGTAGGCGGTCTCATTTACGACGATAGCCGTGGCCGGTCCCGACCGTTCGGGAAGCGGTGCCGGGGTGCCGGTTCCCAGGAGAACGACTCTGGTTTTGCTCGGCACCGGCGTCGGGGGCTGCTGGCCGAAGGTTGGGCGAGCGGTGAGAGGTGCCAGCGCAACAATGAGGAGTGCAGCAGACCGGACGTTTGCCATACCCATGGTCGTACTCCTCTCTGGATGAATGACGACCATGAATCTGCGTTGCGTGAGGTGACTGGCGGAAGGGGACGTCTATGACCCATGGCCTGTGATGTGCGGAGCGGGCGTGACGCGAGGGTCCTGTGTTCGGCCTACTCCTGGATCTGCCGCCGAACTCGAAGAACGATTGTCAGTTAGGGCGTAAGTCCACGGCCGGGTCGCCCGGTGCGATGTCGACCCGGCCCTGAGTGATATGGTCAGAGTGGACATAGCGGCCGAGGTAGCCGGGAACGATCTCACGCGGCGTAACGGCGGTGAAGTCGAGCAGCCTCATGGGAGCTCCCCGCAGCATGGCGTCATTGTAGCACGATGGGCGCCGTCCATCGGAAGGTCCCCCACGTCATCACCAGCGTCCCGCTTCTGGCGCCGCTCGGCTCGATCGCGATGGCGAACTGTTCCACCGGCGGGTTCACGCTGTCCGACTTCATGGCCGCGGTGCCCAGGTCCCGGGCCCGACTGTACTCGGTTCCCCACTGTCCCGTTTGTTTGTTCACGATGAGGTCGACGCCCCGGACCCGCGGGACGGTGAAGAGAGTGTACGTGCCCGCCGGCAGCGACAACCCCGCCAGCGTGATCGGCGCCGAGATGGTGAGCTGGGTCGCGGCATTGGCGCCGGTGCGCCATACCCGGTCGTAGGGAATCACGTTGCCCAGCAGGGTGCGCCCGCGGGCGAGGGGACGACCGTAATCAACAGTGAAGTTGGCGGCGCCGATGGTGGCGCGGACCGTATCGCGCACGCTGAGCTGCTGCTGCCCGGTGCGCTGTTCCGCGGCCGCCATACGATCCGCGATTGAGTCGATATCCGGCGGCTTGGCCGTCCGGGCGACGGCGACCTTGTAGGTGGTCCGCATCCCCGAATAGGCCAGCATCCGCCCGCTGCTGTCGACCGTCACGTCCCCGGTTCCCGCCAGCCAGTCGTGGCGCAGCTCCACCTTGCCGCCGGGGCGCGGATGCACGAAGCCGCGGTGCAGAGTGAAGCTGGGGCCGACGTCCCGGTCGGGATAAAACTGCCGGAACAACACGCTGTCGCCCGCCGCCAGTCCGCGCTCGGCGGCCTGGCGGAGCGCCGCCGCGATCTCCAGTTCGATGACGCTGTACATCATGGAGACGTGCGGCACGGTGATGGCGCCGCCGGTGGCGAAGGCGGTGTCGCGCACGCCGGCGCTGTCGCGCACCGAGATCTTCACCCTATCCTTTGAAAAGTCGGCCGTGACCCGGCGATCTCGTTCCCTGGGCGACTTGCCGTTCGGGGTGCGGACGTCCATCACCATGCGCCGGAGCGAGCCGTCGGCTTTCAGATCGAATTCGGTGTGACGCCGCCGGACGAAGGGCCAGCGGTCCACGCCATCGGTGACCAGCCGGGCGGCCGACCTCTCGACCCGTTCCACCGAGACGGTGTCCTGGCCGAGGGTGGTTACGAAACCGTAGCGCTCGGGTGGTGGCGCGCTGCTGCAGGCGAGGAAGAGGAGCGGGAGGAGTGGTGACCGCGGCATCTCATGCCTTCAGGAGAGGGTGTGGTTACCGTACGGACGAGGCAAGGAGAGAGTTACGGCAGATCTAACTGAAGCCACGATCGCGTGATATGTTGGCAATCCAACATCTCATGTCGCTCAGGAGGATCACATGCAATCGGATTCGATGCCTCACCGGTCCTTTGCCCGGCTCGGCTGCTTACTGGCTCTCGGTTCCGCCGCTGTCGGGTGTGCCCCGGCGGCTGAGAGCGCGAGGTTTTCGACGGGTCCCGTCGTGTACCGCTGGCCCGACCCGGCCTTTCTGCCCGAAGTCCAATGCCACGGCGCCTACACGGTGGCGGAGCTGCAGGCGTACCTCCCGCTGGCGGAGGTAGCGCTCCAGTTGCCCGGCACGCGGGCAGTCGCGATGGACCAGGAGCGCCGCTGTCTCACGGTCACGGTGGACGGCTTCGGAGCCGGCCGTATGGCCGAGCTGCTGCTGCGGGGTATGGCGGTGCCGCGAACGGCCGTCCTGCTCCAGTTGACCACGCCTGAACCGCAAGGATAGTCAGCTCCCCTGACGGGCGTACTCCAGGTCGACCTCGCCGCGGCTCGCGGTTTCTACCAGGAACCGCGGAGGTGACTGTATGGCGCAACTAGTCTATAGGACCGGTCAGCGCAGGCACCTGTTCGCAGTACGCCATCTGGCCCCCGATCCCAATGACGATGACTGTTACGTTGCCGGGGACCTGGCAGCCGTGTACAGCTCGACCGATGCGGCGGATGTGAGTCGCCAGGCCAGTGTCGATGGCCTGGTGTCCCCGCCCTATGCCGTGGTGCATGTGACCGGCTACATGCTGGCCCTTGGTCACCAGGGCCAGGAAGGCTTTCGCGTGTGGGTCATCGAGTCCGAGGGCGCGGTCCACGAACAGTACCTCGTGTCTGTGGTGGACATGGTTCGCGGAGGCTGGAGTGTTCGCAAAACGCGGTGATTTTGCCCAGAAGTGGGGCAAGCCACGAGCCTTGACACAGGTGCTAACTTGTTGCTGTCCAACGACCTCACCGAACGAACCAGATCAACTTTCCAGCGCTTCGGCGACACCGAGCGGCCTCACGCCATGGCCGATCGGAATTCCGCCTCGCGCAAGGAGAACCAGCCATCGGACAGAACTCAGCCGCACGAGGCCGTGTCTGGGCGGGGCGGGCCCAGTGAGCCGGCTGGCCGAGGACCTGGCGCGAGCATTAGGCTGTCCGGTCGAGGTTGTGTACCTCGGCGACACCCGCGAGGTGGTCGCCGTGGCCCGCCCCCAGCTGGGTCGCGCGGTGCGGGTGGCCCTGCCCGTGTCACCGATCGCGCTCCCACTGATGCAAAACCCCTTCGCCGCCCTTAAGTACGATCTCCTCAAGCAGCTTCGACTGCGGATGAGCCAGGCGCCCGCCGACGGCTGACCCGCGATGTTGGCCTTCGCTGCCGATCCGCGCAGGAGCGATCGCACCATAGACACATATGCCGCCGAGCACCATTGTACCTGATGGCCAGCGGCTGATTCGCGGTGCTTGGGCGGACTTCGAGCGCGGGGAGGGCACTGATGGGCAAGGGTCGGCTAGAGGCGTTCAGCGATGGTGTGCTGGCGATCATCATTACCATCATGGTACTCGAGCTGCACGCGCCTCACGAGACCGACATCGCCGCGCTGCACCCCCTGCTCCCAGTCCTGCTCAGCTACGTACTCAGCTTCGTCTTCCTCGGCATCTACTGGAACAACCATCACCACATGCTGGCCTGCACCCGTCGCGTGACGGGGCCCATTCTCTGGGCGAACCTGCACCTGCTCTTCTGGCTGTCGCTGGTGCCGTTCGTCACGGCATGGATGGGCGAGCATCCCTTTACCTCGACCCCCGCCGCCCTCTACGGCGTGGTGCTCCTGATGGCGGGCATCGCCTACTTGATCTTGCAGCGGCAGATTCTGCGCTCGGAGGGGCGGGAGTCACTCCTGGCTCGGGCATTGGGCCGCGACTTCAAAGGAAAGCTCTCGCCCTTGCTGTATGCCGTGGCGATCGGCATCGCGTACGTACATCCTGGCATTGCCTATGGCATGTACTTGCTGGTCGCTCTCAGCTGGCTGGTTCCGGATCGTCGCATCGAGCGCGCGCTGTCGGATGGGTCTACACCCCTCCCACCAGACGAGGCCGCAAGCGGTTGATCTTGGTGCCGTCGCCGATCTCGCCAAACCCGTTATAGCCCCAGCAGTACGCGCTGCCGCCAGTGGTCACCCCGCAGCTGTGCAGCCCCGCGTTGAGCATCTGGAACACCAGCCCGCCCCGGGTGGCCACGGGCACTGATCTGTTGATAGTTGTCCCATCGCCAAGCGCGCCGTCGGCATTGCTGCCCCAGCAGTACGAATGCCTGGCCAGGTCAACGGCGCAGTTCTGCGAGCCGCCCGCTGACAGCCCCCGATAGCTCCGGCCTCCGGCGACCGCCCTGGGGACAAGGCGTCGGCTCGTGGTCCCGTCCCCGATCTGGCCGCTGACATTCTCGCCCCAGCAGTAGGCCTTGTGGTCTATGCCGAGCGCGCAGCTGTGGACCGAGCCCGTGCTCACCTGCTTGTACAGGCGGTTCCCGGCTATGGGCCCGGGCGCGAGGTGATAGGCGGTTGTCCCATCGCCGAGCTGTCCGGAGGAATTGCTGCCCCAGCAGAACACTTGCGACGAGGTGGTGAGCCCACACGTGTGTTTCGCACCCGGGTCGACCCACTTGAAGGCCAGGCGCCCGGCCACCAGGACCGGGCTGGTTCGGGTGAAGCCGGTGCTGCCCGGGTCGCCCAACTGACCGAACTGGTTATCGCCCCAGCAGTAGGCATTCCCACCGGTGACGCCGCAGGTGTGCTGGAACCCGGCTTGGACCCAGCTGAAGGTGCGCCCGCCGACGACGGCCGCCGGGGTGAGCCGGCTGGCGCCGCTGGTGGTGCCGATCCCGAGCTGGCCCCAAGTGTTGTTTCCCCAGCAATAGGCTTTTCCGTCCGTGGCCTCCCCACAGGTGTGATAGGATCCCGCGGTGACCCGGCGGAAGCGGAGTGCCCCGCCCTGAACGGGCACCGGTTTCAACCGGTCCTGGGTAGTGCCGTCGCCCAGCTGCCCGAAATAGTTGTATCCCCAGCAGTAGATCAGGCCAAGACTGGTAACGGCGCAGGTGTGGGTGGAGCCGACGGTGATATAGACAAAGCTGGGCGGGGTTGCGGTGACGGCGAGGTCAGCTCCATTCTCTGACGGGCCGGCAAGGGTGTTTTCGGAGTCGCAAGCAGCCGCCGAGAGCACCAGGAGCGGCAGTAACATCCTCGCGAAAGCGCGAGGGAAGCTCAAGCGGACCAATCGGGAATGTGGCCCCATGGTGCTCTCGTCAGAATAGGTTAGGCCGAGTCTAGGGCCCTCCAGTCAAGCCGATGTCAAGCCACGGGGCCGCGCACCGTTTCTGATCTGTTCTAATAGGTTGCCGACGCCTCACTTGCTGGTGAGTTCGAGGCGGTGACGTTTACCCCCACCGACGCCCCCGTCTGCCTGGCAAGGCTCAGCCGCTGTTCCGACTGGGGCAGCATCTTGGAGGCCAATTGCTTCAGCGATTGCACCCGCCCGCCGGCGGACTCCCCCTGGAACAGTCGCACCTCTTCATTGTGCTGTCTGACCATCTCGGCCATGTAGTTCTTGTCGAAGGAGCCTCGGCCCATCGTGTTGAACCGGTCGAAGATCTGCTGATCCTGTCTCGACAGGACCGGTGACAGGAACCCGGCGTTCTTCGCTGCGGCCTTGAGCTCTTCGTTTGCTTTCGAGTAATCGGTGACCATCCGCTTGCCGAACTCCACCACGCCCGTGCTGCTCCCCTTCTTTTCGGCCAGCTTGCCGAGCTTCACCTGCAGCAGACCCGCGCTGCCGGCCCGCGCCATGAAGACACTGTCGGAGGCCAGCGATTGCGCCTGCTGCGCGGCCGCCGGCGCCAGCCCCGCTGCGGCACTGAGGAACAGACCGGCAACCGACTGCGGAAATGAGATTCTTGACGACCATCATTGATCCTTTCAACTGTGGGTAAGCAGTGCTTCTCCACAGGCTCTGACGGGCGCCGGGGGTCAAAGGTTGCGCCGGTCACTCGATTGTGACATTCCCACCTGCCACGGTGTGGCCTCGGTCGGCGCTCGCGCTGCTCGGGGCCAAGGCGCGCAGTGACGCTGATAGGCGACAGGAGTTCACCTTCCGTTGTATGCCGCTGGCTGGCGATCTTCAGGTGACTCCAACACATTCCTAGTTGCCCCCACCCCGGCGAGTTCGTGACGCCAGTCGAATCCACTCTGTCTGAGCAACTCCGTGACCGCTACGTAATCGAGCGCGAGGTCGGCCGCGGCGGCATGGCCACCGTGTACCTCGCGCGCGACCTCCGTCACAAGCCCCGCATTCGCCCCGCTGCGTGGCAACCCGCGCTTCCAACGGCTGCTGGGCGGCCCCATGGGCGGACGCCCAAAGCCGGGCAACCCCGACACCTAGCTGGCGCTCCGCTGGATCGACTTCCAGATTAGAGCGTCACGCATCAACCACCGAAATCCTCTCTGATAACAGACCTGCACGATCAGGCTTAAAACTCCGGACACGGTAGATGACCCGATACATCCGTGCACTGCTGACGACCAGCTCACTCCTCTTGCTCGGTTCCACCACGCTCCCGAACGTTACAGCTCAGGAGACACCCGCCCCGCTCTTCCCGGGAAAACTCGATTTGGCCCGCGTCAGCCGCATGGTGGACTCCCGATTGGCCACCGCTCGCCGTTCCTTCGAGACGATGCTTTCGGTCCAGGCAACGATCAGCTTCAAATACACTGCGGCCCCGGCCGGCTGGTGACTATCTCCTGGGCATCGGATTCGGGTCGCTGCAGGCGCGGGTCACGATCAGATAGGACAACGAAGGCGCACTATCCACGGAAGATCTGCTCTTCGCCGGCGCCCCTACAGCTCGTGGCCGTACAACGGTAGATCGGGAGGGAGCTATGTCCGCTGCGTCAGCCGCTTCGAAGATCGCGATCGCCCCCGAAGCGCGGTCCGGGCTTGATCCATGGACGCCGGCGGAGCTGCCGGTGCCGCCGGCGCCCACAGGGCTCGGCTGGCTCGCCGTCGTCGGCCCGGGGGTCATCGTGCTGGGAGCTTCGATTGGCGGCGGCGAGTTCCTCCTGGGCCCTGCCGTGTTCGTGCGGCACGGGTTCTCGCTGCTATGGGTGACCGGGATCGCCGTTTTCCTCCAGACCGTCTTCAATACGGAGCTGATGCGCTACACGCTTGCGACGGGGGAGCCGGTCTTCACGGGCTTTATGCGTACTCGACCGTCCGCCACTCTGTGGGCGTGGGTCTACGCGATCCTCTACTTTCTGCAGTCGGGCTGGACCGCGTTCGCGGCGAATGCAGCCGGGGCAATCTTCTTCCTGTTCGCGTGGCGCCTCGCCGGGCCAACGGACACCGCGGAGGTGTACTACATCGGAGTCGGGACGTTCCTCGTATGCGTAGCCGTGCTCCTGGTGGGCCGGCGTATCGAGCGCACGCTCGAGTTGCTCAATTGGGTGCTCGTCACCTGCATCCTAGGCAGCTTCCTCATTCTCGCGGTGCTTTTCGTTCCCCGTGGCACCTGGCTCGCGGCGGCAGTGGGCTTTGCGGGGTTCGACGCCCGGGGCGGCACCTTCGACTTCCTCCCGGCGGGCGCGGACTTCTTCCTGTTGGGTGCCCTTGTGGCGTTCTCCGGGGCAGGCGGCATGGGCAACATCGTGCTCTCGAACTGGGCCCGCGATAAGGGCTACGGGATGGGCGAGCGGGCGGGCTACATCCCTGCCGCCGTCGGTGGCCAGAAGGTGCATCTCGCCCACAGCGGGTTCATCTTCACGCCCGACACCGAGGCCATGCACCGCTGGCGGGGATGGTGGCGGATCGTGCGGGCCGACCAGTGGGGGGTGTTCTTCACCGGCGCGCTTTTCGGCATGGCGCTCCCGGCGCTGCTCTACGTGACATTTCTCCCGCGCGGCACCGACATTCGCGGTCTCGGCATCAGCGCCGCACTGGCGCAGAGCGTCGGTGCCACGGGCGGGCCGCTGCTAGCCGGTGGCATTGCCTTTCTGGGGGCGTGGCTCCTCTTCAAGACCCAACTCGACAGCCTCGAAGGCATGGTCCGCGCGGTTACGGACATCCTGTGGACTGGCAGCCGCCGGATCCGGGGATGGCGCGGGGGCGACGTGCGCGCGATTTACTACGGGGTGCTCGCGGTCGTCGTGGTGTGGGGGATCATCGCGCTGCGGCTCGCCCAGCCGATCATGCTGCTTCAGCTCGCAGCGAACGTGGCTGGAGTCGTCTTCGTCGTGGCGTCGCTGCACCTGCTTTACCTCAATACCCGCCTCCTGCCGCGAGAGTTGCGTCCGCCGCAATGGCGCCGAGCCTGCCTGGTCGCGATGGCTCTCTTCTACGGCTTCTTCGTCACCCTCTCGCTCAGCAGCCTCGGATGAGCGAGTTGGCCGGCGCCTGATTGGACTTGTGTTTGTAATCCGAACCTCATCTGGGGGTTGACTCCAGCTGCTTCATCCGTTCATTGAGAAAGGGTGATTGAAACTGTCAAGGGTGGCCCGTGGCACGGGCTGCCGAGCGGTCGGCCAGCCCGGCGACGGCACCACCGAGGGTCGGGCTTACTCCGACGCCGGTGGCAGGCCCGTAACCATCAGCGAAGCGCGGAGTCCGTTGAAGACAGAAGATCGCCGCCAGGGGTGTCCTGGCGGCGGTCTTGTCTGCTTCCTGCGCAATCCTGGCGTCGCCCTGAAGGTGGCTATCCGCGAAGATGTGTTGCACGTTCTTCCTATGCATCATTCCAATGAGAACCCACCCGATGGGGTCGTGCCGTTAGTGCGGTCCAGCCAGAACTAGCCGCAACGATGACGGCGAACCCGCTCCCCCTGCCCCCATCGCCGACTCGTCCAGCCGAGTCCGCGACCGGCACCGTCCTCGAGCGGGGGCTCGACACCTCTAACGGCCTGGATTTCGTACGGGAGCGTCTGGCGCTGGTCGGCGAGACGCTCTTCCTCGTTTCCCTTGGATTCTACTTCTTCCTTATCGGCAGCCTTGTCCTGGTCGGCGGCGCGCCGTTTGTCCCCCTGGTGACGGGGCCGGTCATGCTTGGCCACCTCGCTGCCAGCTCGACGATGGGCCTGGTATGGCTCCTGACCAGCCGTGCCAGGCTGTCGAGGCGGAGCCTGGGGACGCTCGATAGCAGCATTGTCGTGGCGTGCGGCTTCCTCTCGATCATGACGTGGAACGATGAGGGGCAGATCCTCCAGGTGCTGCTGGCCCTGATGGTCACCGTCATGATCCGGGCCATCCTGGTGCCGTCTCGTCCCCGCCGAACCATGCTGCTCACGCTTCTGGCGTTCCTCCCGACCGTGGTCGTCTGCATCGTACGCCACCACCCCACGTCACTCCTGCCCGGCTTCACTCCGGAGTACCAGAAGCAGTACATGACGCTCAACACCATCCTCTGGAGCGTGCTGGGGACGACGCTGGCCACCATTACTTCGCGGGTCACTTACGGGCTGCGCAAGCAGGTCGCCGAGGCCAACGAGCTCGGCCAGTACATCCTGGAGGAGAAGATCGGCGGCGGCGGAATGGGCGAGGTCTGGCGGGCCCGCCACCGCCTGCTGATCCGGCCGGCGGCGATCAAGCTCATCCGGCCGCAGCTGTCGGGCGATCCCAACCTGCTCCTCCGGCGCTTCGAGCGCGAAGCCCGCGCGACCGCAGCGCTCAGGTCTCCGCACACGGTGCAGCTCTACGACTTCGGCACCACCGAGGACGGCAGGCTGTACTACGTGATGGAGCTGCTCGACGGCCTGGATCTCGACACCTTAGTGAGGCAGTACGGGCCGGTGCCACCGGAGCGGGTCGTTCACATCCTGCGCCAGGTCTGCTCCTCGCTCCAGGACGCGCACGGCAACGGGCTGGTGCATCGCGACATCAAGCCGGCGAACGTGGTGGTCAGCCGGGCGGGCACCACCTTCGACTTTGCCAAGGTGCTCGACTTCGGCCTGGTCAAGCTCGAGACAGCGGGGCAGCGGGACAGCGGGGCAGCGGGGCAGTCAGGAGAAGCCAGTGACCAAGGGTCGCTCGCCGTGGGTGGGACTGCTGGAACTCCGGCGTTTATGGCGCCGGAAGTGGTGCTCGGCGTCGCCGACACCGATCATCGGGTTGACCTCTATGCGCTAGGGTGTGTGGGGTACTGGCTGCTGACCGGCAAGCTGGTTTTTGAGGGAAGGAACGCCGTGGAGGTCATGTTCCATCACGCCCACACGCCGCCGCCCAAACCTTCGACCAGGTCCGAGCTGCCCATCCCGACTCCCTTGGAGGACTTGATTATGACGTGCCTGGAGAAGGATCCGGCACGCCGTCCGGCCAGCGCGGAGGCCGCGAGCACCCGGCTCGACGCCGTATTCCTGGGATCGGCCTGGACCATCCAGCGAGCGGAGCGCTGGTGGGCGATGCACCGACCTCTCCCGGCGGACTCGCGCCGGGTGGCGGAGGTGCTGCTGTCGCAGGAGGGGCGGGAGATGCGGATCGGACCACGGGCAAGGCCAAGGGGATAGCGGACAGCAGAGCCAGCGCAGCTTCGGCAACCGTTCGACCATGGAGCAACTGGTATGAAGATGAAAACCTCAAAAGCAAAGTTGTCACCGGGACAAGGTGAAGTACTCCTCAGAGCGTTGAAAGCCCGCTTTGAGAAGAACATGAACCGCCACAAAGGTCTTGAATGGTCGAAGGTAGAGGCAAAGCTGGAAGCTGACGCTGACAAACTGTGGTCACTGAGTGAAATGGAAAGAACCGGCGGTGAGCCGGATGTTGTCGGTCAGGATAAGAAGACGGGCGAATACATTTTTTATGATTGTTCAGCCGAAAGCCCCAAAGGCCGCAGAAGCCTGTGTTACGACCGGGAAGCGCTGGAGGGAAGGAAAGAACATAAGCCAAAGGACAGCGCGACCGACGTGGCAGCGGCCATGGGCATCGAGCTTTTGACGGAGGAACAATATCGAGAGCTACAGAAGCTGGGAGAGTTCGATACCAAAACGTCGAGCTGGGTGAAGACTCCTTCTAATATCAGAAAGCTCGGCGGCGCCCTCTTCTGTGACCGCCGCTACGACACCGTCTTCGTGTATCACAACGGTGCGGAGTCGTACTATGCTGCCAGGGCGTTCCGTGGCTCGCTAAGGGTCTAAGCGCTGGGTGCGCAGCCCTTGCGCTACGTGGGCTGATCGAGGAGGCGCTGAAAACGGGGGCTGCCTCCGCAATGGATCGAAGGTGGGATCGATCCGGAGCCAGCCCGGCGAGAGATAGAAAGGAATCCTGAGCAGCGGCTCGAGCTGGTCTCCGACAGTTTCAGGGATCCTTCACTTCGTTCAGAGCCTGCCCTGAGGAGCGTCAGCGACGAAGGGATGACAGCCGTGCATCTCTGCGCTCCATCAAGGTGTGGGGACTTCCCGCTAGGTGGAATCGATCGGTTATTGTGACCAGGCTCACCGTCATCCCGCGACCATTGTGCGAGATACCGTGGCTAGCGAATCACCTTATGAGCCTGAACCAAGGAACCACATGTCACGAGTCACTGCTGTATTTGACGACCAGGCGCGTGCCGAGCAAGCTGTCACAGAGCTGCGGCGCCTGGGAGTGACGGATACGGATCTATCGTTTATCGCCCGAAACGAGGAAGAAGCGGTCGCCGCAGGCGCCTCCACCGACACAGCGGGCAAGCGGGCGGCCAAAGGAGCGGCTGCTGGGGCCGGCGCCGGTCTGCTCTTCGGCTTGGCCGCCCTGGCGATCCCAGGCATCGGGCCGTTCATCACGGCGGGTGCACTGGCTTCCGCGCTGGGGACAACCGGTGGTGCACTAGCCGCGGGCGCGATCGTGGGTGGCACCTCAGGTGCTATCGCCGGCGGCTTGAGCAAAGCGGGTTATAGCAAGGACGAGGCAGATTTCTACGGTCCGGCTGTGGAGCGTGGCGGAGTGCTGGTAGCCGTGGATACGGAGGGCGTGGTTTCTCGGGACCAGACCCGTGACGTTCTTGCGCGGCACGGCGGGAACAGCTACGGCCGGTAGCCTTAGCAGTTCGTAGCAGAAACAACGGCGTGAAGAAGACCAGTTACGGTCTACTGCACGCCGTTTTTTCTACGTCCCCTCGTATTGGCGGCGGTTTGTATAGTCAATTGTCCACCTGGTATTCAGTCAGTTCCCCAGGGATTGTCGATCACGAACCGCCAGGAGCCGTCTGCCTGGCGACGCAGAACATCTGCATTCCTGGCCGCGAGCTTCACGGGTTCACCGTGGGGCCCGGTTCCAGTGAAGGACCAATCACCGACGACGAGCGCCAGATCGCCTACCTCGAGGACCCTGCGTACCTCGAGATCGAGTTTGCCGTTCAGGGCGACGAAGCCGCCGAGCGCTTCACGGATACCTCCTAACCCGTGGGCGAGGCTGCCAGGCTGAGTCGCAAAGCCGGCCCCAGGCTCATAAAGAGCCATGAGCGTCTCGAAATTCCCGGTGTTGATCCCCTCCACGACTGCTTCCAGGACCTGCTCAGGCGTTTCAGTCAATACCGGCGTTGCTGTGGCCATAGGGCACATTCTCCATGGGTCTCTGGGTCCTCGGTGGACTGCTCTCTACTGGCGACTCGCGACTAGTGACTAGCGTCTAGTGACTAGCGACTAGCGACTAGCGACTCACCCCGGAAACACCAGCCCGTACTTCTGGCAGAGCTGTGGGATGCTCTCCGGCTGGAAGTAGATGCCGTAACGGTCACCGAGCTCCGGGAGCCCCGGCACCTGTGCAACGCTCGCCGCCTTCGCCTCCGCCATCCGCTCGCCCAGCTCTTTGAAGAAGTGCTCGAAACCGGCCTCCGAGATGATCTCCAGCAGCCGGCAGGTGGTGTCGCCGGCGTTCCAGAAGGTGTGCCACTGGTTCCGCGGCTTGAACACGAGGTCGCCCGGCTCGGCGTACACCACGTCGTCGCCCAGCAGCGCGCCCATGCGGCCCTCGAGCACGTAGCTGTACTCGTCCTCACGGGTGTGCAGGTGCAGCGGGGCGACCAAGGTGCGGGGCGGGATAGGGTGCTCGACCAGGGAGAAGGTGCCGCCGGTTTCGGCCCCCCAGACCATGAAGCGCACGCCGACCGACTGGAGATCCACGAACTTGCCGTCCCTGGGACCGATGAGGCGGGGCCCGGTGGAGCCGTCGAAGCGGGAGAAAGGGAGCTGGGAGCCGGAAGCTGGGAGCTTTGGACCGAGCTGCGGCATCTGCATGGTGGCCATGGGCTTATCTCCTGATCGGCGAATTGTGAGCGCGGGCGGTTCGATTCAGTGAACATCGGTGCTCACCGAACGGCGGCTACAATACGACTTTGTGGGATTCTTGTCAAGAGTTCAGTGAACAGCTATGTTCACTGACATGGCGACCAGGAGATACCAGCAGAAGCGCCGAGCCGAGCAGCAGGCCGAGACTCGGCAGCGGATCGTGGAGGCTATGGTGGCCCTGCACCGGGAGGTGGGGCCGGCGCGCACCACCATCAGCGCCATCGCCGAGCGGGCCGGGGTGGAGCGGCTGACGGTGTACCGCCACTTCCCGGACGATCGCTCGATGTTCGAGGCCTGCACCTCGCACTACGCTACTCAGGTGCCGGGGCCGGACCCGGCGGCGTGGGCGGGGATAGAGGAGCCGGCCGAACGGTTACGGACCGCGCTGCTCGCCTTCTACGATTATTACCGCCGGGCGGAGGACGTGCTGACCCACGCGGCCCGCGACCTGCCGCAGCTCCCGGCGCTCGCCGCGGTGCTCAGTCCGTGGGAGGAGTTCGTCCGGGGAGTGCGTGAGGGGTTGCTCGCTGGGTGGGGCATCGAGAAACCGGCGCGGGCCCGCCTGGCGGCGGCGATCGCGCACGCGCTCCGGTTCGAGACCTGGCGCTCTCTGGCGCGGACGGAGGAGCTGGGGGATGCCGAGGCCGCGGATCTGATGGTCATCCTCGCACGTGCCGCCGAGGGAGAGGCCGGAACCTTAAGAAGCCTCGAATTGTAAGTCGAGTGAAGAGGATCAGCTTCCGCGTCCCTCTGCTGCGCTCAGGTCAGGCTGTTTCCGCCGGTCTACACTAGCCCAACGTCACGACTCCTCCCCATTCCAGCAGTGCCGACTCGTTCAGCCGAGTCGGAAACTGGTATCGTCCTGGTGTACGCGCACGGGCATGGCGTGGTGAATAACGTTTGGAACCACTGCTGCCATCTACAAAGACGTATCTGAGTTCGCTAGCATTTATGGTAGGGTCGAGCCACATTCCAGATGTCTACCAGCTGGTAGTTTCGTGACTGCAGTAGAATCCTCATTAACAGACGCCCTCAGGGACCGCTACGTCATCGAGCGCGAGCTCGGTGGCGGGGAATTGTACGAGCAGCGCGGGGACCGCGAGCGAGCCAGGCATCACTACGCCCGCTTCGTTGAGCTCTGGAGAGAGTGCGACCCGGAGCTTCGGCCCGCGGTTACCGAAGTTCAACAGAAGCTAGCCGGCCTCGATGAGGGAGCCTTGGGGAATTGATGAGCCCATGCGACCGCCGCCCCGAGACACCACGCCGGCGCGAGAAGCGCCGCCGCTGAACGCCAGTGCTGCTGTAGCTCTCTAGTTTCCCCGGCTGTTCGAGCAGGGTCTTGCGGCCGGCATTTCCTGAGTGAGCCTATGAGCGATTGGATCCACAGTCTCCCCGTAGCGCTTATGGCCGTTCTGGTCTTTGCTGCCACCTACGGAGCAGCGGCACTGCTCTACGCCATCGTGTTCCGCCTGGCCCGCGGCGACCGGGTACGCGAGTTCAAGGGGGTGTCGGCCGGGTTGTTATCGCCCCTCGGAGTCATCTTCGGCCTTATGGTTGCCTTTCTCGCGGCACAGATCTGGGGCGACGTGGACCGGGCTAACGCCGCAGTGAACCGCGAGGCAAGCGCGCTCCGAGCGGTCATCCTCCTGTCGCCGAGCTTTCCAGGAGGGCCCGGTGAGCGGCTTCGCGAGCTGATCCGGCAGCAGGTCCACGACGCAGAGACGGTGGAATGGCCGGCGATGGCCCGAAAGGAGGCTTCGCTCACGATGATCCCCAAGCCGCTGGCGCAGGCGCTGCAGACCACGGTGACCCTGAACCCACAGGGACCAGGCCAAGTGGTGGCGCAACGAGAGATCGTCACTGCCCTCGAGAGCGCGCTCGATGCCCGGCGCCAGCGGATTCTGGGGAGCCGCTCGGAGGTGAACTGGGTCAAGTGGATGGTTCTGATGATTCAGGCGATCTGTACCTTGCTTACGATCGCGCTGGTGCACAGCGACAACCGCGGAAGCGCGCGAATCGCGCTGGGGCTGTTCTCGAGTGCGATCGCCGTGTGCATTCTGTTGCTGCTTTCGCACGACCGGCCGTTCACCGGGCAGCTCTCGGTTAAGCCCGCAGTGCTGTTGCAGGTGGAGCCGGAGCCCTAGGGAACGGTGGTTAGCGGAACCGCGTCGCGTCAAACTCCTTCGTCAGGCTATGCCGCGCGGTCGCCGGCAGCAGTAGCGAGCCAATGAACGTGAGCGCCGCCATCCCGAGATTGTACGCCACCGACAGCACGGTGCAGCGCACCCGCCAGGGCGCCAGCTCGGCCATCGTAGCCGGCATCGCGCCGCTGAGGACCGCGATCAGCACTGCCAGTCCGATCTCGCCCGCGATGATGCCGGCCAGTGGGCCAGGGTCATTGCGCTCGCCGATCGGGTGCTGGAACAGGAGCCGGACAATGAGGAGCCGCGGTGCTGGCGACTGCGGCTGGTATTCAATCCGGTGACCTCGACGCGACGCGTCTTTGTGGAGTACGGAGAGTTGGTCTACATGATAGTCTCGCAGGACCGGGTGCCTGTGGCGGTGTTGGCCGAGGCCATCCTGGGATGACGTTGATGGGCGACTGGAGTACCTTCCGTTGTAGACCGCTGGCTGGCGATCTACAGGTGACTCCAGCACATTCCTAGTTGTCCCCACCCGGCAAGTTCGTGACGCCAGTCGATTCCACCCTGTCCGAGCAACTCCGTGACCGCTACGTGATCGAGCGCGAGCTCGGCCGCGGCGGAATGGCCACGGTGTACCTCGCGCGGGACCTCCGTCACAAGCGACCTGTCGCCCTGAAGGTGCTCCACCCGGAGTTAGCCGCGAGCCTGGGGCCCGAGCGCTTCCAGCGCGAGATCGAAACGGCAGCTCGGCTCCAGCACCCTCACATCCTCAGTGTGATCGACTCTGGCGAGACGGCCGGGCGGTTCTGGTTCACCATGCCCTATGTCGAGGGAGAGTCGCTCCGCGACCGACTGCGGCGGGAAAAGCAACTCCCGCTGGAGGAGGCTCTGCGGATCGGCCGCGAGGCTGCCCAGGCGCTTCAGTACGCGCACGCGCACGGCGTCATCCATCGCGACGTCAAGCCCGAGAACCTGCTGCTCACCGAGGATGGGAGCACGCTAGTGGCGGACTTCGGGGTCGCCCGCGCGCTGCAAAGCGGGGAGGAGGCGCTCACGCAGACAGGGCTCGCCCTTGGCACCCCTGCATACATGAGCCCGGAGCAGGCGAGCGGCGCCCGCGACCTGGACGCCAGATCGGACCTGTACGCACTCGCCACCGTCCTATATGAGATGCTCGCCGGCGAGCCGCCGTTCGTGGGTCCGACCGTGCAGGCGCTGATCGCCCGCCGCCTGACTGAGGCGCCCCGCCCACTCCGCCAGGTGCGGGAGACCGTACCCGAAGCCGTGGAGCAGGCAGTAGCGAAAGCGCTCGCCAAAGCGCCGGCCGATCGCTTCCCATCGGCCGCCGAGTTTGCTCGAGCGCTCGCCGCCCCGGTTCTTACTGCGCCGGTGCCGACCACGACCGTTCCTGCTGCCCCCGTCCGCGCTGCCCGCCATCGCGTGCCGCCGTTGGCCCTCGCGCTCGGGCTCGGCTTCCTGATCGGCCTCGGCGTGCTCTTCGCCTGGCGGCGGGGCCGTGACGACGTCGGGGGCGGCGCCGCCCGCGACAAGGTGCTCGCCGTGCTCCCGTTCGAGAACCTGGGCGCTGCCCAGGACGAGTACTTCGCCGACGGACTCGCCGACGCGGTGCGCGGCAAGCTCGCTTCGCTGGCGGGCGTCGAGGTGATCGCGCGCGAGAGCTCCGCTCCGTATAGGAAGACAAGCAAGCCGCCCGAGCAGGTCGCGCGCGAGCTGGGCGCGCAGTATCTACTCACTGGGACCGTCCGTTGGGAGAAGCGCCCGGGCGGCGAGGGCCGGGTGCTCGTGAGCCCCGAACTGGTCGAGGTGACGCCGGGGCGCGCGCCCAGGGCGCGCTGGCAGCAGCCGTTCGCCGCGGCGCTCACCGATGTCTTCCAGGTGCAGGGGCAGATCGCCGGCCAGGTGGCCGAGGCGCTGGACGTCGCCCTGGCCTCGTCGCAGCTGCGGGCTCTGGAGGCGAGGCCAACCGCAAATCCGACGGCCTACGACTACTACCTGCGTGGGAACGTCTACTTCGAGCGGGGCGGCGAGCCCAATGTGCGGGCGGCTGAGGACATGTACGCCAAGGCGGTCGCGCTCGACACGACGTTTGCCATCGCCTACGCCCAGCTCGCCCGCACTCACGACAACCTGTACTGGTTCACCTACGATCGCACCCCCGAGCGGCTGGCGAAGGAGAAGGCAGCGGCGGAGCGCGCGCTCCAGCTCCGGCCCGACTTGGCCGAGGCACACCTGGCGCTCGGCTTCTACCATTACCACGGGCACCTCGACTACGAGCCGGCACTCGAGGAGTTCGAGGTGGCCCGCCGGCTACAGCCGAGCAACGCAGATGTCTACTTCGCCGTCGGAGCCGTCCGCCGGCGCCAGGGGCGGTGGGCCGAGGCGATTAGGGACCTGAGGCATGCGGTCGAGCTGAACCCGCGCTCCATCACAAACCTGGGCGACTTGGCGACGGCCTACGTGTCGTTGCGGGCCTACCCCGATGCGGAGTCCACCCTCGTGCGGGCTATGGAAATCGCGCCCGATCACGGGCAGGTGAACGGCTGGAAGGCAGTGCTGCCGCTGCTCTGGCGCGGCGACACCCTCGAGGCCGAGCGGAGAATGCGCGAGGCGCTCGCCCGGGCCGGGGCGGAGCGCGCCCTGCGCTCCCTTTTCCAGCCTCGGTTCATGGTCTCGTCCGGAATTCAGAGCGCGCTGTACGACACCGCGCTGGTCCACGAGTCCCGCGCCGCGTTCGGGAGCGACACGGCGCTGTACTTCCGCTGGCGCGCCGGGTTCCATGCGTACCACGGCCGCCCCAAGGCCGCGCGGGCGTACTTCGACTCGACGCGGGTCGTGCTGGAGCGGCTGGTGGCGAGCCAGCCTGAGGAGCCGCGCTTCCACATGCGGCTGGCGCTGGTCTACGACAACCTCGGGCGCCCCGCGGAGGCCAAGCGCGAGGCGCAGCGAGCGGTGGTCTTGGGGCCGGTGTCCCAGGACGCGCTGGCGGGTGCGGGCTACCGGGAGGTCCTAGCGCGCATGCTGGTGAGGACCGGTGAGGCGGAGGCGGCGTTAGACCAGCTTGCCTACCTGCTCTCTGTGCCCTCGACCACCTCCGTCGCCTTCCTGCGGATTGACCCTGAGTTCGCCCCGCTGCGCGGCAACCCTCGCTTCGAGCGGCTGGTCGGCGGCACGTGACGGCGGACGTCAAAGACCAGCCTGTGAATAGGCCGCAACGATGACGACGAACCCGCTCCCAATTCCCGCATTGCCGAATCGTGCAGCCGAGCCGGGAACTGGTACCGTCCTCGAGCGGGGACTCGACACCTCGAACGGGCTGGACTTCGTGCGGGAGCGTCTGGCGATGGTGGGCAAGACGCTCTTTCTCGTTCCCTCGGATTCTACTTCTTCCTTATCAGCAGCTTGGTGCTGGTAGGCGGCGCGCCGTTTGTCCCCTTGGTGACGGGGCCCGTTATGCTTTGGCCACCTCGCTGCCAGCTCGACGATGGGCTTGGTTTAGCTCCTGACTAGCCGCGCCCGGTTCTCGCGACGGAGCCTGGGAGCGCTCGACGCCATCGGCATCGTCGATCCTCCAGACCGGTCACCTCGATCCGCATTTTCTGGTGGAAGTGCACCAGGATCATGCCGAACAACGCGAGCCCGCGCAGGATGTCGAGCGTGTGCAGGCGATCATCCGTGGTCACCAGGGCGGGAGGCAGGGACGTCGACCTAGACGGTGATTAGCGGAACCGCGTCGCGTCAAACTCCTTCGTGAGGCTATGCCGCGCGGTGGCCGGCAGCAGCAGCGAGCCGATGAACGTGAGCGCCGCCGCCGCGCCGAGATACCACGCCGGCGCGAGCTGCACTCCGGTCCGCGCGACCAGCCACGCCGCGACCAGCGGCGTCGTCCCGCCGAGCAGGGCCATCCCGAGATTGTACGCCACCGACAGCACGGTGCAGCGCACCCGCCAGGGCGCCAGCTCGGCCATCGTGGCCGGCATCGCGCCGCTGAGGACCGCGATCAGCACTGCCAGTCCGATCTCGCCCGCGATGATGCCGGCCAGCTGACCCCGCGCCATCAGCGCCATCAGTGGGTAGGCCAGCAGCGCCAGCGCTCCCGCCCCGACGACCAGCACCGTGCGCCGACCCAGCCGATCGCTCGCCACGCCTGCGGCAGGAATGATGAAGAGCGCTACTGCCATCGCCAACGTGTTCACCCCCAGCGCGGTGCGCGCCGGCACTCCGACCACCTGGTTCAGCCACGTGGCGGAGTACACGAACGTGGTGTAGAAGCCGACGCTGAGTGCGGCCGTCAGCGCCACCAGGTGCAACATCGTCCGCCAGTGGCTCCGGAACGCTTCTGCGAGGGGAGACTTGGACGGCGCCTGGTGGGGCACCCGCTCGACGTAGTGGCGCCGGATGGCGAGCCCGCCCAGCCCAACCCCGATTCCCAGGATGAAAGGAATGCGCCAGCCGTAGGCCATCACCGCCTCGGGCGACATGCTCGCATTGACGATCGCGCCGGCCGCCGAGCCCAGCAGGGTTCCCGCAAAGGCACCGAGCGGGCCCCAGCTCCCCATCCACCCTCGCCGGCCAGCCGGGGCCCCCTCCACCAGGAACACCGCCGAGGCCATGTACTCGCCGCCGACCGCGATCCCCTGGAGCAGGCGAAACACCAGCAGCAGGACCGGCGCCGCCAGCCCGATCGTTACCGTACTGGGCAGCACACCGATGCAGAAGGACGGAATCGCCATCGCCAGCACCGACCAGATCAGCGCCTGCTTGCGGCCGAACCGGTCGCCCACCCAGCCGAACAGCGCGCCGCCCACGGGACGCATGAGGAACCCCGCGGCGAAGGTGCCATACGCGGCGAGCAGAGAGGCCGTCGGGTCGCCCGCGGGGAAGAAGTGCGCTCCGATTTGTTGAGCGAAGAATCCGAAGAGGGCGAAGTCGTACCATTCGAGCACGTTACCCACGAAGCCCGCGATCACACCCCGGCGCACCGCAGCCGGGGTGCGGAACTCCTGCGTGATCACGCCGGGCGGCGTGATTGGGTCCGCTGTGGTAGTCATGGTGGCTTTCTTCCTAGGGGAAACGAGGCCCACGATACTGCCTGACCAGGCGGCACGCCAGAGGCGCGCTGACATCATTCACCAGCGCGGCCGAGGCGGAGCCGGGAAGAAGGTGCTGGCGCCTGGTCGCCTCGCGCCACACATTCCATCATTCCCCATGACCGCCTCCGCTTCAATCGAGTCCCTGCGCGCCGCGCTCGCCGGCCGGTACGACCTGGAGCGCGAGCTGGGCGCCGGCGGCATGGCCACGGTGTATCTCGCGCAGGACCTGCGGCACGACCGGAAGGTCGCCATCAAGGTACTCCGGCCCGAGCTCGCCGCGGTGATCGGCGCTGAGCGATTCCTGCGCGAGATCAAGACCATCGCCAACCTGCAGCACCCGCACATCCTTGGGCTAATCGACTCGGGCGAGGTGAACGGCACGGCGTATTTCGTCATGCCGTTCGTCGACGGTGAATCGCTCCGCGACCGCCTGCATCGCGAGCAGCAGCTGCCGATCGGCGATGCAGTTCGGATCGCGACGGAGATCGCCGGCGCGCTCGACTATGCCCACCGCCATGGTGTCATCCACCGGGACATCAAGCCGGAAAACATCCTGCTGCATGACAACCGGGCGCTGGTCGCGGATTTCGGGATCGCGCTGGCCGCGAGCAAGGTTGGCGGCGCCCGGATGACCGAGACCGGCATGTCGCTCGGCACTCCGACCTACATGAGCCCCGAGCAGGCGATGGGCGAGCGCGAGATCACCGCGCGATCCGACGTCTACGCGCTCGGCTGCGTGACCTACGAGATGCTGGTAGGCGAGCCGCCGTTCACCGGACCGACGGCGCAAGCCATCGTCGCCAAGGTGATGACCGCGGAACCGGCCGGGCTCACGGCCCAGCGGCGGAGCGTTCCCCCCGCGGTCGAGGATGCGGTGTTGACGGCGCTTTCCAAGCTCCCGGCCGATCGTTTCGCCACCGCGGCGGAATTCGCCGCTGCGCTGGTGTCGCCGATGAGTACCGCCGGGCGCACCACGTCTGGGACGCGTCGGCTCGCGCGACACAAATTCGGTTGGCTTCCCGCGGCCATGGTGGGAGCCGTCGCCTTCGGCATGGGCGTCCTTGCGACGGGTCTGGTGGAGCGGCGACCTGCGCCGCGATTTCCGCCGGTGGTCCTCAGGTACACCATGACGCTACCTGACAGCGTCCCGCTGGCCGACCACAACGGAAGCGGCCTCGCCTACGCTCCCGATGGCTCCGCCTTCGCGTACACCTCGCGTCTCGGCCTGATGCTGCGCGCGGCCGACAAGCTCGAGGCAGTGCCGCTGGCCGGCGCACGTCGGGCAGTGGGTCCCTTCTTCTCCCCAGACAGCCGGTGGCTCGGGTACCTGAATGGCGCCAGGATCGTGAAGGTGCCGCTCGCCGGCGGCGCGCCGGTGACGATCTGCGACTCCTGCAACGCTTACTCCGTTTCCTGGGGCGATGACGACACCCTCCGCTATCATACGGCGCCTTCCGCCAATCCCAATTCGCGGATTCTGATGGCGGTGTCGGCCCAGGGTGGAACGCCGTACGAGATCGCGCGTCCCGACAGCACCTCGACGGACGCTTTCCGGGGGCCGATGCTCGTACCGGGGACCCGCACCGTCCTGTTCTCGCTCTTCACTGGATCGAGCAGCCGACTCGCGGCGTTGAATCTCAACACGCACGCCATCACCAAATTCGATCAGCAGGGTTTCAGCCCGCGGTGGGTAGCGGCCGGATTCGTGACCCTCGGCGGTGCGGACGGCAGCCTCATCGCCCTGCCATTCGATGCGAAACGCGGTCGGCCGAGCGGGCCTCCGGTTACCATCGCGCGGGATGTGTCCCAGCCGGACGGCTTCATCTCGCGCGCGGCGGTCTCGGCCAGCGGCGCCGTCGTCTATCCTCAGGCAGGCGGGTACTCCCCGCGCCGTCTGGTCCTGGTCAACCGGTCGGGATCGGTCAGCCCGATGCCGGGCGAAGGACGGCTGTTCGCCACTCCTCGTTTCTCACCCGACGGACGCCGCGTCGCACTCGGGATCACCGAGCAGACGGGGGGCAACGACGTTTGGGTGCTCGATGTGGCGCAACGCACCTGGTCGCGCCTCACGACCAGCGGGATCAACAACCGGCCGATCTGGACGCCCGATGGTCGTCGTCTGGTCTACTCCAGCAACGACGATCTCTGGTGGATCGTCGCCGACGGCAGCGGCCGCCCCGAGAGCCTGCTGGTCGCCAACGGCAATCGTTTCGCGGGGACGGTCACCCCTGACGGACGTGCCGTCGTGTTCCAGGAATCGGCGAGCGATCGCAACGGGATTCGGAGCCTGGCGTTCGATTCGGCACCCGCGTCGCGTCTCTTGATCCCCGGGACGTTCGGCGAATCCGCTCCGGCACTTTCTCCGAACGGGAAGTGGCTGGCGTATCAGTCCGACGAGACGGGGCAGATGGAGGTGTATGTGCGGCCCTATCCAGGGCCCGGCGCCAGGGTGCCGGTCTCGCTGCACGGTGGCACGGAGGCGGCCTGGGCCCACAGCGGACGGGAGCTGTTCTTCCGCTCCGGCGACAGCCTGATGGCAGCGGCAGTCGCATCGGGCCCCACCTTCGCGGTCACCGGGCGCCGCTTGCTGTTTACCGGCTCGTTCGTGAGCGGTGATGCCTACCGAGAGTACGACGTGGCGCCCGGCGATCAGCATTTCGTCATGCTCAGCGGTGGCTCGGTGCGGTCCACCTTGATCGGCCTGCAGCACGCTTTCGATCGCCTCGCGCCGGATCGGTAGCGGCTATAGCGCCCTGCCTCGCGGATACCCGATCGCCGCCAGATCCGCCGAGATCTCCTCGAGGATGGCCGGGTCGTCGATCGTGGGTGGGATGCTATAGGGCGTTCCGTCGGCAATTTTCTTGATCGTTCCGCGCACGATCTTGCCGGAGCGAGTCTTGGGAAGCCGCTTGACCTGCGTCGCGGTCTTGAACGACGCGACGGGCCCGATCCGCTGCCGGACCAGCTCGACGAGTTCCGGGACCAGCTGTTCCCGGGTCCGGTTGACGCCGGCCTTGAGCACCACAAGGCCGAGCGGGACCTCGCCTTTCAGCGCGTCTCCCACGCCCACCACCGCGCATTCGGCGACGTCGGGGTGCGCCGCCAACACCTCCTCCATGGCGCCGGTGCTCAGCCGATGCCCGGCGACATTGATCACGTCGTCGGTGCGGCTCATGATCCAGAGATAACCGTCCTCGTCCTTGAAGCCCGCGTCCGCCGTCAGGTAGTACCCGGGATAGGCATTCAAGTATGTCTCCTGATACCCGCGGTCGTTGTTCCACAACGTGGGCGAGCAGCCCGGGGGCAGGGGCAGCTTGATGACAACGTTCCCAGATTCGCCCGCGCGGGCTTCCGCCCCTTCGTCGCTCAGAACCCGCACGTCGTAGCCCGGCACCGGCACCGCGCACGAGCCCGGCTTCACCGGCAGCAGTCCCAGTCCCACGCAGTTGCAGCCAACCGGCCAGCCGGTCTCCGTCTGCCACCAGTGGTCGATCACCGGGATCCGGAGCTGCTGCTCGGCCCAGGCGAGGGTCGCTGGATCGCAGCGCTCGCCGGCCAGGAACAGCGTGCGAAGCCGGCTGAGATCGTAGCGGCGGACGTGCTCGCCGTCAGGGTCGTCCCGCTTGATGGCGCGAAAGGCTGTGGGCGCCGTGAAGAAGGCGCGGACGCCGTGTTGCGCGATGACTCGCCAGAAGGCGCCCGCATCGGGGGTGCCAACGGGCTTTCCTTCATATAGAACCGTCGTGTTGCCATGGAACAGCGGACCGTACACGCCATACGAGTGCCCCACCGTCCAGCCCAGATCCGACGCGGCCCAGTACACCTCGCCCGGCTCGACGCCGTAGATGTTGCGCATGCTCCAGGTGAGGGCGACGAGGTGGCCGCCGTTATCGCGCACGATGCCCTTGGGCTTTCCGGTTGTGCCTGAGGTGTAGATGATGTAAAGCGGATCGGTGGCAGCGAGCGGAACGCAGTCCACCGGCGAGGCACTCGCCGCGAGCTCGTTCCAGTCGTAGTCTCGTCCCGGAACCAGCGACGCCTCGGCCTGAGGACGCTGGAGCACGATGCAGCACTCCGGCTTGAATCCGGCGAGCTCGATGGCGCGGTCGAGGAGCGGCTTGTACGGCACCACCCGGTCGGTTTCGATCCCGCAGGACGCGGTCAGAATCACCTTCGGCCGCGCATCCGTAATCCGGCTCGCCAGCTCGGGAGACGCGAACCCGCCGAATACGACCGAGTGAATCGCGCCGATTCGGGCGCATGCCAGCATGGCGACTGACCGCTTCGGGCACCATGGGCATATAGATGATGACGCGATCGCCGCGGCTCACGCCCTCGTCGGACCAGCACACCCGCGAATCGGGCTACCTCATCGCGCAGCTCGCGGTAGGTGAATGTCCGCAGCGTTCCTGTAACGGGGCTGTCGTAGATCAGCGCGACCTGATCGGCCCGGCCGTTCTCGACGTGACGGTCGAGCGCGTTGTAGCAGCTGTTGACCTGGCCGCCGGGAAACCAGCGATAAAACGGAGGGCGGGAGGTATCCAGTACCGCATCCCAACGGCGATACCAATGGACCGCATCCGCCGCCTCGGCCCAGAAGGCCTCGGGTGCGGTGCGCCAGCGATCGTAGACGTCGTGGTAGATAGAAGGCACGAGTCAAAGCTACCCCTGGAACCGCGCCGAGCCAGTAGCTGTCCCTCCTTCGCTTCGCTCTCAGCGCAAACGGGCCAGCTCAAGCTCTGCCTCTTGCAGCTTCGGGCGCAGCATCGGGTCGCAGTCGCGCCAAATCTCCACGAATTTCGTGTAGTGCTGGGTCGACGCCCGATGATCGCCCCGAGCCCGGTAGATCTGAGCCAGCCGGTAATGCGACGGAGCGTTGTAGAGGAGGTCGTAGCTAAGCGAGCGATACCAGCGCAGTGCCTCGTCGTCACGGCCGAGCTCGTGGAGCAGCTCGGCACGGGCGAACCGCTCGTGGAAGTGGGTGGTAAACGGGGAGTCACCGCCCCCCTCCAGCCCGGAACTGTTGATCCAGAATTGCGCCCCCTCCAGGAGCGTGAGCGCCTCCTGCTGCCGCCCGCTGATCCACGCGAGCTCGCTGCGTATGGCCTGGGCCTTGTCAGCCGCGAAGCGGCCAGCGGGCGACGATCGGTCCACCCGCTCGAGCTCGGCCACATAGCGCCGCGCGGCCGGCTCGTCGCGCAGCCGGGCGCTGAGTAGTCCCAGCAGGTACAGCCTGAGATAGCGGTGCAGCCCGCGATGATCCTCGTACAACCCATCTCCCTCCTCCACCGCGGCGCTGGGATCCCAGCGCCGCAGCAAGTCCCGCAGCGCGATTAGGACGGAGTCAGGCACGCTCAGGAAACGGGTCAGGGCGTAGTACGCGCGGTGCTCTAGAGCCGCTCCTGCGTCCATGGTTTCGGCGGCCTCGAGCTCCGCCTGGGCGGCGCGCCAGCGGCCGTTGGTGAGCTCGATTTTGGCGAGAGTCACGCGGGCACGCAGCCTCATCCCCACTGAGCGAGCGGGTTCGGTGATGAGCCGCCAGAGGCGCCGCCCAGCCGAGAGATTTCCCGTAGTCCAGGTCACCAGTCCACTGCCGACCTGCGCCATTGGATCAGGTCGCGTCCGCAAGTCCGCCACGAAGCGCGCCTCCCCGGCCATATTTCCCAATGCGATGGCGCGTTGGGCGTGCGCGATGCCCGCCATATCGGGATGCGGGTCGAGCCGAAGCAGTCGGTCAGTCAATGAGTCGAGATCGGCAAGCCGGCCCTCCCTGGCCGCAATGCCAGCGAGCCAGAAGATGGATGGCAGGTTCCCCGGATCCAGCGCGAGCACCCGCTCGAACGCCTCACGCGCGTCTACCCAGGCCTGTCCGAGCAGGTGGGCTCTGCTGATCGTGAACTGGCCGAGCATGAACCACGCCTCGGTGTCATCGGGGTGCGTCTCCAGGATCACACGATATTGCTGCTCGGCCGCTCTGTGATCGCCTCGCAGCCAGGCAGCCAGAGCAAGAACCAGCCCGCGATGATGCTCCCCCAGCCGATCACTGTGGCGTAACGCGCGATCCACCTTCTCCCTCGCCTGGGTGAGCGCGGCCAGCCTGTAGTAAGCGAGGGCGAAAGCCGTGTCGATTTCGATAGCCCGGTGATACGCTTCTATCGCCCTGTCCTGGCGACCTGCCCAGCACTCCCGTTCACCCTCGAGGTAAGCCTTGAAGGCGGATAGCGACGAGGTGGTCTGGCCGGCGACACGCACCAGATCGAGCGGACGGTCCTGCATCTCAGCGAGGATGAGTCGCGCAAGGCGGTCGGCCAGGTCGAAGATTTCCTCCTTGCTGCCCGCGATTGCTTCGATGGAGTTCCGCCGACGCCCCCCGGAATCGTAGACGGTGGCACTGACGCCGAGCCGGCCTCCCGCCTCGGTAATACTGCCGAGCACGAAGTTGCCGGCGCCGAAGCGCTGAGCGACCCGCGCGCCGCGCTGGGGATCGGCGACGCTGCCCTCCCGGCTCGCGAAGGTGAGCAACGCCCGCGGGTCGACAGGGCGGAGTCCAGTGGCGCCCTCGAGCTTCACGCTCAGCAACTCCATCAGTCCATCTCCCAGGTAGCTGAGCTCGGGGCTACCTCGGTAGACGAAGGGCAGGACCGCGATGGCGGCCGGGGATGCGGGCATGGGAGGAGCATCGCGTGCGTCTCGCCAGAGCGCCGCCCCGGCTGCCCCAAGGAGCGCGAGACCGACGGCGACCAGGATGCTGCGTCGGCGCCCCGGGGCCTCCCTCGGCATGGCGTCCGAGGCCGTACGCCACAGCCGTCGACCTGAAAGAGGTCGCGTCGAACGAACAGGCGTGTCCTTGGGGTCCCGGACCGACTCGATCAGGGCCACGGTATCGGTCGAAGGCTCGAGCTCCAGGTCAGCCGAGAGCCGCTGGGCGAACTGTTCATAAGCCAGGAGAGCCCCTGGCCGGTCTCCTGCCTTGATCAGCAGACCCAGTAGCCGCTGGATCCCCGCTTCATCGTAGGGTGAGAGCTCGACCGCCCGGCGTGCCCAACGTACGGCCTCACTGATCCGGCCCTGGGCGCATTCCAGGTCAGTGAGCTGCCGTACGGCTCGGACCGCCCCGGCTCTGAGTCCGGTGCGGGTCTCCTCCAGCCAGCGCTCGAACTCGGGTACGTCCGAGAGATGCAGGCCGGGCATGAGATCGCCCTGATAGAGCTCGGCAGCGTCTTCCCACCGTCCTTCCTCCAGCGATTCCTCAAACGCCACGACGTCGCACCAGCACCGGTCGAAATCGAGGCCGATCTCTTCGTCCCCCCGGCTGACGATGGCCTCCGGGCCGAGCTGTTGCCGCAGGAAGTGCACGGACTTTCGAAGTGAGCTGCGGGCATGCTCCTGGTCGGCTTCGGGCCAGAAGAGCGCCAGGAGGGCGTCGCGCCGGCGGAACCCCCGTGGGGTGGCCGCAGCCAGGTAGGCGAGGAAGGCGACCCGTTTGGGCTGAGCCAGGAGAGCCGCCGCCTCACGCCCGGGCTCCGCTCGCGCGGAGACCCTGCCAAGCAATCGGAGCTCGACGGTCGAGAGAGCCGGAAGGGAAGGAAAGCCGCGGTCGCCCATGCGGCTCGCATTTCAAGAGTTGTGGGGGAAGAGAATTGAGTTGCTGACCCAACGTAACGCCCGGTCCGGGGTGCGGCAACGGCGGATTCCGCGCGATTCACGCTCGGATCACGTCGGGGGAACGCTCGCGAAATAGACTGACCCGAGTTCTCTACCGCGGTGAACGCACCCCGCGAACACTCGGAGCCACTGCATCCGTGCGAGTACGGTTCGACGAAGCGGCAGCAGCCCGGCATGCTAACGTGGAGGGTACAACGTAATGAGACTTCTGGCCCTGGTGGTTATGCTCTCAGGATGCGCCGCCCTTCAACCCGGCACTGCCCTCTCCACCATTCCGATCTCGGTCCGCAGCCACAACCGGAGCGAAATGGACGTGTACCTCCTCTGCGGGGATCGTGACGCCCAATGGCTGGGAGTCATGAGACAAAAAGAAACGCAGATATTCGAGGTCGACGCGGAGCGAGCCCGCTGTGTCTCCGGACTCAACTTCTTTGTGGTGCCCCGCGGCCGTAATCGCGGCTACTGGGTAGGGCCGCTGCACCCGGCGCCCGGAGCGGAAATAGCGCTGACGATCGAGAAGTACGCCCCATTGTCGACGGCGGCGAGCTCGATCAGCTACTGAGGAGCTACGCGAGGCCCGCCGCCCCGGCGACTCGAATTATCTCCGCCGCGCCCTGGTCCTCGCCGCCTTCTTCGCCGCCGCCCGCCGCTTGGCCGGTCCCTTGGTCCGCGCGGCCTTCTTCGCCGACGCCGACCTGCTCGCCGCGCTGCGGCGGCGCGCCGCCGACCGCGCCTGCTTCGCCAGTGCTTGGGGAGACGCAGCGCTCCGACCTTCGCGCTTGAGGCGTTTCAGCATCGCCCGCGAGCGCCGGGCCGAGGTCTTCTTCCTGCCGCCGCTCTTCGCCTTTCGAGTGTCACGCGCGGCGGCTCGGCGGGTCTCCTCGGAGACCGTGCCTTTCTTCGGGGTCTTCAGCTTCACCCCGGCCCGCCGCGCCTTCGACAGCCCGATCGCGATCGCCTGCTGGGTGGAGCGGGCGCCGTGCTTGCCTTCCCGGATGTGATGGATTTCCTCCCGCACGAACTCGCCGGCCTGGGTGGACGGCGACTTTCCCTCGCGAGCGTCCTCGCGCGCGCGCTCGATCGTCTTTTTCTCGGGCATCGGTCCTCCTGGTGAGTGAGCGCCGGTCGCAACTCGTACTGTGGTTAGCGCCGTCAGGCAGGACCGTGGTTTGGATCACCCGCCGATTCTTCGCTTCGCTCAGAATGACAGCCCTTCCTTCCCGCAGCTCCCAGCGGGCTGGTCAACCCCCGCACTCACCGGCATATTCCGCCCATTCCACGAACAGAGGCAGAATGGACGAGCTGCGCGTCAGGCTGGAGCAGGCACTGGCGGGAACGTATGCGTTCGAGCGCGAGCTGGGCGGCGGCGGCATGTCCCGCACCTACCTCGCCCTGGAGCAGTCGCTCAACCGCCGCGTCGTCGTGAAGGTGCTCGCGCCGGAGCTGCTGGCCGGCATCTCCTTCGAGCGCTTCCATCGTGAAGTGCTGCTCGCGGCCCAGCTCCAGCATCCCCACGTGGTGCCGGTCCTCACCGCCGGCGAGGCCGCGGGCCTGCCCTGGTTCAGCATGCCGTACGTGGACGGGGACAGCCTGCGCCAGCGGCTCGAGCAGGGGCCGGTGCCGACCGGCGAGGTGATCAGCATCCTCCGCGACGTCGCCCGGGCCCTTGCCTACGCGCACGCGCGCGGCATCGTCCACCGCGACATCAAGCCCGACAACGTCCTCCTCTCCGCCGGAAGCGCCACCGTCACCGACTTCGGCATCGCCAAGGCGATCACCGCCGCCCTCAGCGACGGCGGCAAACACGCCACGACCCTGACCCAGGTGGGAACCTCCATCGGGACGCCGGTCTACATGGCGCCCGAGCAGGCGGCGGCGGACCCGAACGCCGACCACCGGGTGGACTTCTATGCGTTCGGGGTGATGGCGTACGAGCTGATCGCCGGCCGGCCGCCGTTCCAGGGCAGCACCCCGGCGCGGCTGCTGGCGGCGCACATGTCGGAGACGCCGCGCGACATCCGGTCCATCCGCCCCGATATGCCGGCCGCCCTGGCCGAGCTGATCATGACGTGCCTGGCGAAGGACCCGGACGGCCGCCCGCAGCAGGCGCGCGAGCTGGTCCGCGTGCTGGAGACCGTCACCACCAGCGGAAACGCGGACGCGGTTCCGGCGGTCCTGCACGGCGGCCGGTTTCCCCTCGGCAAGGCGCTCGGCCTCTGGGCAGCGGCGACGGCGATGGTAGGCGTGACGGCCTGGGCCGCGACCGAAGTCATGGGCCTCCCCGACTGGGTGCTCCCGGGCTCGCTGGGCGTGATGCTCGCGGGCCTGCCGGTCATCGGGCTGACCGCCTACGTGCAGCGCGCCGCGTATCGGGCGTACGCCATCACGCCGCAGCGCACGCCGAGTGGTGGCGTGCCCGCGCAGGGAACGCTGGCCACACTCGCGCTCAAGGCGAGTCCCCACGTTCTCCTGGCGCCGAACCTGGATCGGCGGCGGCCTGGCGGTCGGCGCTTTCGCCGCGCTGGTGGTGGGGTTCATGGTCACCCGCGCGTTCGGCATCGGGCCGGCGGCGTCGCTGCGGGGGAAGGGCGCCTTCGGGGCGCGGGAGACCGTGGTCGTCGCCGACTTCCGGTCGCCCGCGGGAGACTCCGCGCTCGGGCCCACCGTCGCCGAGGCGCTACGCACCGACCTGGCCCAGTCCAGCTCGCTCAAGGTCCTCACCCGTGCCTCGGTGCGCCAGATCCTCGGGCTCATGCAGCGGCCGACGGAGAGCGTCGTGCCGTTCGAGCTGGCGCGCGAGATCGCGACGCGCGAGGGCGCCAAGGCGGTGCTCGACGGCGAAATCGTGCGGCTGGGACAGAGCTACGTGGTCTCGTCGCGGCTGGTCGCGGCGCTCGACGGCAAGGAGCTCGCGACGTTCCGTGAGACGGCGGCGAGCGAAGACGAGCTCATCGAGGCGCTGGGCGAGCTGTCCCGCGCGGTGCGGGAGAAGGCGGGCGAATCGCTCCGCGCCATCCGCGCGAGCTCCGAGCTCGAGCGGGTGACGACGCCTTCCCTGCCGGCGCTGCGGAAGTACGTGGAGGGGTCCGCTCTGGCCGACGAGGCGGGGGACGCGGAGCGCGGGCTCGCGCTGCTGGGGGAGGCCGTGACGCTCGATACCGCCTTCGCCATGGCCTGGCGCAAGATCGCGGTGCTGCTGAACAACGACGGCCGGGACCGCACCCGGGCGCTGGCCGCCACTACCAACGCGTACCGGCACCGCGAGCGCCTCAGTGAGCAGGAGCGGCTCCTGACAGAGGGGTACTACTATACCCTCGGCCCGCGGCCCGACCCGGTCCGAGCCCTGGCTGCCTACGAGGAGGCCGTCCGGCTGGACTCGACCAGCACCAGTGCACTGAACAACGCGGCGGTGGTGCTGGGCGCAGCAACGCGAACACGAGCGCGCCGAGCTGCTGTATCGGAAGGTGGTCGCGCTGCCGCGCACGTTCGGCGGCGCGTTCACCAACCTCATCGGCGAGCAGATCCGGAACGGGCGTATCTCCGCGCTCGACTCGACGGCGGCCGCCTACCGGGCGCGGTTCCCCGACAGCAAGGACCTCTGGGAGATAGACTGGTCCGCCGCCTGGGGGCAGGGGCGGCTCGACCGGGCCGACAGCATCTCGCGCGCCGTCTTCGCGCAGGCCCGCACCGCCCGGCAGTCCATCCGGTCGGCAGCGGGGACGATGTCGCTAGCCTACCTGCACGGCCGCCTCGATGAGGGCCTGCGCTGGGCGGCGTTGCGGGGCGAAGCCGAGATGCGGGCCGCTCCGTCGGCCGCCGGCCGGCTGGGCTTCGCCCTCGACACCGCATACCATGCGCTGAAGCGCGGCGATGTGTCAGCCGGCCGGGCCGCCATCCAGCGCGGGCTCGCCCGGTATCCCACTGACTCCATGCCTCCGGACGAACGACCCTGGGACGACCTGGCGGAGCTCGCCGGCGCGCTCGGGGATGCGCCGCTGGCCCGCCTCGCCCTCGCGGGTTACGAGCGGGACCTGGCCTTGACGTCATCATACCCGGCAGGTGAGCGCGCGTTCTTCTCGGCCCACGTCGCCATGGCGGAGAAGCGGTGGGACGAGGCGGTGCGGATGCTGCACGAGGCGGATGCGAAATTCGGGATCGAAGCCCGGTACGCGATGTCCCAGCTCGGCCGGGCCCACGACCAGGCCGGCCGGAGCGACTCGGCCGTGGTGTACTACGAGAAGTTCCTCTCTACTCCGGATGCGATGCCGATTCACGACGCCCGCGCAAGGGCGGAAACCTACCGTCGGCTCGGCGAGCTGTACGAGGCGGCCGGGAACACCCGCAAGGCGATGGAGCACTACGGGCGATTCGCGAGAGCTGTGGGCGCGGGCCGATCCGCCGCTGCAGGCGCAGGTGGCGGAGGTGAGGAAACGGCTCGAGCAGCTGAGGCGCCAAGTGGGCTAGGCCTTCCATTGCGCCCTACGTGTGTCGGAATCCAGGCCGGCCGCATGAGGGGCCGGTCAGCGGGGATGTCGAAAACAAAACCGCCGCCGATAGATCCGGACTTTCGGCGGCGGTTCGTTTAGCTGCGCTCCCCCACCTAACGTGGCTCGACGGCTCGATTTGGCGAGCGTGGCACAAAAGCCGCCGAGCAGAGCCGAAACTCTGGTCCAGCCTTTGCTGTTACTATGTCACATGACTGACAAGACCAAGACCGAGCCCCGTCCGCTGTTCACCCCCAGCACGCTGCCGCAACCCGGTGCGCCGGATCCAGTAGTCATGGCCATCGAGGCGGCCCTTCTCGAGATCGCTAATCGTCAAGAAGAGGCGCGGAAGCGAGCCGCCTGACGAATGCGGCACCCCGCGGACAGTAACCTGGCGGGTCGCGCACTGCCCTGAGCTCTGTCAAACATCTACATCTTCGATCATCCCTCCGAAACCCTGGTGGCCGCATTCACAACCTGGGTTGGGGCGCCGTCGTCCGTGAACCGGGCGTAGCGCTGCTGCGCCGAGGCCATCAGCTCCTGGAAGCGCCGGGTCGGCCGCAGGCTCTCGAGAAAACGATCGTGCCGGGTGAAGTACACGTAGTCCACCCAGCCGCGGACCGTGACCGCATGCTCCAGCCAGCTCAGCGCCTGGTCCGCCTCGCCGACCAGCGCGTACGCCCCAGCCATCAGGTACGACCAGTACTCGTCCGATTCCGCCATCGCGCGCTCCGCCGCACTCGGGGGCGATAGCACCGCCTCCCGGTCGCCGGTCAGGCCGCGCCGGAAGCGCAGCGCGACCGCCGCCAGGTGATCGTCCGAAGGCTGGCGCTCCAGCCACTCGAACTGGCCTGCCGCCTCGTCGTCGCGTCCCGCAGCCACCAGCGCCACCGCGTCGCACACCCGGCAGATGGTGCTCCGCGGATCCAGCTCGACCGCCCGCCGGTGCGAGGGCAGCGCCCCAGTGGCGTCGCCGCCCAGCATGTAACTCATCCCCAGCAGGCAGTGATTGCTGGCCGTCAGCGGGTCCAGCTCGGCCAACCGGGTCAGCACCTCCCGCATCGGGCCGATCCGCCCGCCCAGCAGATATGCTCCGGCGAGCTGATGCATCGCGTCGGGATTGTTGGGGTCGGCGGCGCAGGCCAGGGTCAGCAGCCGAACGGCTTCCCCCGCCTGGCCCCGGCGGTAGGCCACCTGGCCCATGATGGAGAGCCCCTGCGCCGAGTTCGGGTTCAGCTCGAAGGCGCGGCGGGCACAGCCCTCCGCCTCCCGCAGCGCCGTCTCCTCGTCGCCGCCGAGCAGGACCGTGGGCGACCAGGCGTACACCGTCCCCAGCATCCCGTATAGCGCCTCGTTGGGCCCCACCGCGGCGAGCCCGTGTTCGGCGAGGGCTCGGGCCGCTGCCATTCCCTCCGCGGTATAGCGGTAGTACTCCTGCCGGGCGCGCTGGTAGTACTCGAACGCGCGGATGTCCCCGATCGGCCGCGCCGCGATCTCGCGGTCTTCCGGCGGCGTCAGCGTGATCCTGCAGCGCCTCGACGATCCGGCGGGAGAGCCGCTCCTGCAGGTCGAACACGTCGTCCACCGTGCCGGAGTACTTCTCGGCCCAGAGGTGGGCATCGGTCTCGAGCTCGATCAGCTGGGCCGTGATCCGGAGCGCGGACCCCGCTCGGCGCACGCTGCCCTCCAGCGCGTAGCCGACGTTGAGCTCGCGCCCGATGCGGCGGAGGTCCCAGTCGGTCTCTTTGAGCTTGACCGAGGAGGTCCGCGAGATCACGGTGAGCGCCTGGACCCGGGAGAGGTCGGCGATCACCTCCTCCATCAGGCCGTCGGCGAAGTACGCGTTGTCGGGATCGGGGCTCAGGTTGGCGAACGGCAGCACCACGATGGCCTTCTTCGGCGCGGCCGCGGGAGCCTCCGGGGCCTCCAGGGCCGCCAGGAACTCCAGCACCGTCCCAAACCGGTCGGCCGGGACCTTGGATAGTGCCCGCTCGATGGCCCGTCGCAGCGACCCCGGCACGCCGGGGCGGAGCGTGGTGAGTGGTGGCACCGGGTCGAATACCTGGCGCGACAACACCGCGACCGCGCTGGGCCCGGTAAAGGGCGGCTGACCCGCCAGCAGCTCATAGAGCACGCAGGCGAGGCTGTATTGATCGGCTCGGGCATCGACCCCGCTTTCGCCCTGGGCCTGCTCGGGACTCATGTAGGCTGGGGGTCCCCATGCTCAGCCCCGGCCGGGTCAGCCGGTCGGCGGCCGCGACGCCTGCGGCCCGCGCGATGCCGAAGTCCGCCACCAGCGCGTGGCCTTGGGAGAGCAGGACGTTCTCGGGCTTCACGTCGCGATGAATCAGCCCTTCCCCGTGGGCGTAGTGGAGCGCTTCGCCGGTCTCGCGCACCAGGCGTATCGCTTCCGCCTCGGGGAGCGGCCCCTCGCGGGTGAGGCGCTGGCGGAGGGTCTCACCCTCCACGTAGGGCATGACGTAGAACGGGCGGGGCGACGCCTCGTCGGTGGTGCCGGAATCGAGCAGGGGGAGGATGTGGGGGTGCTGGAGCCGGGCCTGGATCCGGATCTCCCGCAGGAAGCGCTGGGCGGCTTCGCCGGCGACGATCTCCGGGCGCAGGATCTTGATGGCGACGGGGCGGTCGTGCTTGCGGTCGCGGGCCAGATATACCACGGCCATCCCGCCCCGACCCAGCTCCCGGTCGATGGTGTAGCGATCGCCTACTGCGATCGGCTCGATGACGGCTCCCTTGCCTCGGCGAAGCATACTGGAAAGTAGGATGGAAGTGCGCCTCCTGCCTGGCTGGTGTGGTCTCCATCTACTTGACGAACGAGCAGTGCCCAGATCGACAGCTCCCAAGCTCGGATGTCATCCTGAGGGAGCCCTTCGCTGGTGGCTCAGGGCAGGCTCTGAGCGCAGTCGAAGGGCTCAGAGCCTGCCCTGAGGAAGCGTCAGCGACGAAGGGATGGACAATCGTGCGGCGATGCGCCCCAGAGCCGCCTCCCAGCCGGCGTCGAAGGGATGGCCGGGCTGGTCGAGGTCGATCACCAGCGGCGCGTGATCCGACGGGATCGGCTTGCCCTTCCGGGCCTCGCGATCGATCTCGGCCCACACGGTGCGCTCCGCCACGGCGCGGGTGACCAGCAGGTGATCGATCCGCATGCCGAAGTTCTTGTGGAACATCCCCGCACGATAGTCCTACCAGGTGTAGCGATCGGTCTCGGTGCGACGGAGACGGTAGGCGTCCACCAGTCCCCAGCGACACAGCCGAAAGAACGCGTCCCGCTCCCGGGGCGACACGTGGGTCCCGCCGTGGCAGGCGGCCGGGTTCCACACGTCGGTGTCGTCGGGGGCGAGATTGAAGTCGCCGCCGAGCACGAGGGGCTCGGCGGGATCGGCGGCCTGCTCGAGCCAGCGGGCGAGACGCTCGAACCAGAGCAGCTTGGCCTCGTAGAACATCGAGCCGACGGACCTGCCGTTGGGAGCGTAGAGCGAGACGACGCGCACGCCGCCGCAGGTCGCGGCCATCATCCGCGCCTCGGCCAGCGGCTCGTCGTCGCCGACGTCGGTCGTCTGCGCCGGACGGAGCGGCTCGCCGAAGTTGGTCACGGTGTCGGCGATCCCGACGCGGCTGGCGATGGCGACTCCGTTCCACTGCCCCTCGCCATGGTGAGCCAGCTCGTAGCCGGCGGCGCGAAACTCGGCGACCGGCGCGGCTGCATCCGCGAGCTTGGTCTCCTGCATGAGCAACACGTCGGGCTGCGCCCGCTCCAGCCACCAGGAGACTTTCTCCAGGCGGGCTTTGAGAGAGTTGACGTTCCAGGTCGCGATCCGCATGACGGAAGTTACTAGGGGATTGGTTGGCTCAGCGAAGAATTCCGATGGCCCAAACCGGCAGGTGGTCGCTGGAACCGCGATTCTCGAGTACTGTGCCGGCGGCGGCGCTGTCGGGACTTCTGAATCCCTTGAAAAGGATGTGGTCCAGCCTTCCAACGGGGGTGGTGGCAGGCCCGCGCTGGGTCGGCCATAGGTAGCCAACGTCACGGGCGATCGCTCCGAGACCTGCGTCGTTCAGGTCACCGCCGAGCACGACGCGGGGGTATCGCTCAGCATCCGCCAGGACCGCCTTCAGCTGGTCGCGACGCGCCGCCGGCGACAGGCCCGCCATGGTGCCCAGGTGAAGTGAATACACGCGCACCAGCGTCTCACCCACCCGAATCGTAGCTGCGGTCGCCGCTCGCTGGCTGTGCACAACGCGGGAGAGATGTGGCAGTATGATTTTTCGGTCTTCTACGATGGGCCAGCGGGTCAATATCGCGTTGCCGAGGTCACGCTCGATCTTATAGCGGAAGACGGATGGGTAGTACACGTACCACATGCCGAGTGTGTCGGCTACCCGCCTGGTGGCTTTCTCGTTCATCTCCTGAAGCAGGATCACATCGGCGTCTCGCAGAGCGGGATCGCCTGCAAGCACCGCGATGGCGCTGTCCATTTGCAGCGCATATTCGATGTTGAAGGAGACGACATGCAGCGCGGTAGTGTCGGTGCCGGGTGCAACAGCGGTGCCCCCCGCGTAGCGCGGTCCATCTGGATCGGCGTAGTTCCGTCCAGTCGAGCACCCGAGAAGCCCAGCCACGAGCATGAGCCGGATTGAGCGGATTACGGAGCTCTTTGGCGGGATACCTGCCTCCTGAGCTTTGCGCACGGCTCGACTCCATGCGGGAGGATCATTATGCGACTGGCTTGTCTTCTCGTTGTGGCTATTAACGTCAGAACTGCTTATGTGCGGTTACCGGAAAACCTTCTCCATGCAAGCTTTGAGCGAGTTCACGTCCCAGATCGCCATCCGCACGACGCAAGTTAGTTGACCGTTGCTATCGGTAGTCAAGCTTCAAGGTTCTTCAGGTGCTTCGGCCTTCAACCACCCATCAAATTCATATACGGGTTATAAGACAAGGACGATTTTGCGGTTCACCCCTAGCTCAATCTGAGCTCCGCGACTGCGTGAGCGAGCACCCAGTACCCAGTACCTGGTAACCCAATAACTGGTGCCCGGTGCCTGGCGACTGTAACTGTCTAGAAGGTGAAAGAGACTGAGTAGAGTGCGCTAAAGGTCTGGACGCTTACATCGGTGGTCGCCTCCAACCCACCAAGCGACGGGCCGACCGCCCGTTCGGAAGTCGTGCCCCATGACGAAAGGATGCCCAGGGAAGCGGTCAGTCGCCCGGACCCCAGGGATACGCCGCCGGAGACACCAGTCAGGTCCACCGCCCGAAATGTCGACTGCGAGGGTGCGCTCACCGGCGATGGATCGGTGAAGAACCCGGCGTGCAGCCGGAAAGCCGGCGAGAGAGAGAAATTGGCCCCCAACGCCACGCTCACGATGGAGCGGGCCTGGTTGAGCACTGGGGTAAAGGCTGGATTGGTGATCGTGGGGGTACCCGTGGGATCTGTGGTGATCTGAACGCCGGTGGAGTCGCTGGAGAACATCTCATACTCGTCTTCTGCCCCGTGGTAGCGAACGTCCAGCTCGACCTGTCCCCGGGAATAGCGGAAAGTTGCCCCGGCCGTCGCCCGTAGTGGGACCTTGAAGACAAACTTCGCGTCGGGGTCCCGGAAAGCGAGATCATCCTGGACCCCGCCTGCCTGGAACAGGATGCGAGAGAATTTGACCTTGCTGCTGCCGCCGATCCGAATGCCGGGCGAGCTAACCATCGCACCCAGGGTGAACGCTGGCGCGAGATCCCACTGCGCGCCGGCGCTAAGGAAAAGATGGTGAGCACTGCCGTCGGTCGAGAACGTTCGGACCGCAGTCGTGACACCGGTCGGGAGCACCAGCCGGTCGTTAATAGTCTGGTCCTGGTTGAGGTCGGTAAATCCGTAGCCGACTCCTATCCCGACTCTGATGGTTTGCGACAGCCGGTAGGCGCCATTCAGACTGGGGATCTCGGTCCCAAAACTCATGGATGAGTTGTAGCCAAACGCCTCGGTAGCCCCTCCGGCCGGCAAGGTAAAGGCGCCGTCCAGGCTGCTGGGCGACCAGCCGATTGGCTTGGCATAGCCGAAGCCGAATCGAAGACGCGGGTTCTTGGCAATCGGCGCTCCCACGACGATGCCGAAGAAACCCCCTACGGGCCGAAACTTCGTGCCCGAGCTCTTCTGCCCGATCCCGTTCAACGTCGTCTTGGTCAATTCATACGCGTTGGAGCTGGCGTTCAGGGCAGTCTTCTCGCTCGATACCAGGCCTGCTGGGTTGTACCAGTTGGCCAACGCGTCGTCGGTCCGGGCCACATAGGCGCCTGCCTCGAGCGCCTCCCGCTGGCCGATGCCGATGCGATTGTAGTTGGGAATGATGCCGCTCGGGGGGATGGTGAACTGGGCCACCTGTGCCTGGAGGAGGTGCGGCAGGAGAAGCCAGGGAATCAGACTCAGGATTCCTCGCGCGGCGGCTGCGGCCGCGTTGGCAGTTCGGTCGGATGATCTCATCCGTTCCCCTTCCATGACTATCTATGTGCCTGGGGGCGGTCCGAGTGCACTGTCCCGCACGATAGCGTGTAACCGTCTACTGTTGGGGGTTCAATCGCTACGGGCAGGTGGGTGATGGAACAACATCGGAGAAGCTGGCTCCTTCTCCTGTGATCGGACCATGATCCAAGCATGTCCTATGATATGTAAGAAGGTTGTTAACGGCCAATCGATAGGTGAGTAACCATCCTGCACATTGCGCGTGCATAGTTGATCACCGAGGAAATACGAACCGCGTCGCCGCCGACCTAACCGTCTAAACCCTCCGAGCAACAGCCACCCACCGACGAGCCAGATTGAGCCAGGGGTGAACCGCAAAATCGTCCTTGTCTTATAACCCATCAAATTCATATATGGATCTGGGAGACGTTCGAGGCAGATCGCCGTACGGGTGTTCGCCTTCTGCTTATGGGCGAGAAAGCCAAGTGTCGAGTACTATAGCAACTCGTCACTTTGGTATCGCTCATATCTCATGACTCGAAGCCGTTTGCTGACGAATTCATTAAAGGCTTGCAGTCGCCACCCCCATGCCTGCCTTCGTACGAGTTCGCGCAGATCGGGATCCCGTGCGGCTACCTCTATCGGTTGATATGAAGGCTCCAAGCTATCGGCCAATGCTTGGGGTAGCGCCTGGCATGCTGGCTGTCGAACTGCAAAGGAATGCCTCGCCATGATCGGAGGACCCGCCGCGCCGGTCAGCTGGTCACCCCGAGGAGGCGCTCGCCACCTGCCTTGGCAAATGCCTCCGCCGCGTCGGCCATCTTCGCCTCTGCACGATGCAGTACCCGAATGAACCTGGGCTCGGCACGAAGCGAATCGAACCAGGGATCGTGCACCAGCGACCGGGAACAGGAGAACCCCCCATCCACCACCTGATCGAGCAGAGACAAGGCGAAATCCGAGGCCTGGACCCGGGCCAGGCTGCGGGCGCAGAAGAGCAGCCCCTCGGGATCGTGGAAGCCTATCGCCAGGACCTGCCGAGTGGCCTCGACGCACCCGTCATGGTCGCCTTCCATGGCCGTGCGCAGTGCGGTGACATACACGCGCTCGCCCGTGGGCCATTGCGACTCGATGGAACGGATGCCCAGCAGCGCCTGGTCCTCAGATCCAGACATCCAGAGCGCCGCATGCCGCAGGGTCTGAATCTCCTCCAGATCGCTGAGGACAGTCTGCTCGTAGTCGCCCAGCATCCAGTACGTATAGTGGACGCTGGTTCGACACCGGGGTCGATCCGCCGAGCTCGTTTGTCCGCTGCGAGCGAGGCGTCCAGTAACCCGCAGAACCGGCAGGCAACCACCAGACCGGCGTACAGATCGGGATCGGCCGCGCGGGTACTCGCCAGGCGGAGGAGGCGCACCATGGCCTCGCACGCCGCGCCATACTCCTCGATCTCGAAGTAGGTGTACAGACTGTGCGCCAGCGGAAGATCGGGATTGAGCTCCAGCGCCTTCCGGAACGCTGCCTCGGCCGCGCGCCGATCTTCCTCGACGTTCCCGTGGGCGTACTTCGCCAGAACCCGATAGACCCGGCCCAGCCGAGCCCAGGCGGGCGCGTACCCAGGATCGAGCTCGACACAGCGGCGATACAGATCCCGCGCGGCGTTCAGGCGAGCCGGCGTGGACGCTCCTTCACCGATGTGGGTCG
>CAVUDL010000029.1:0-67427 GCA_963740175.1 uncultured Gemmatimonadales bacterium | reverse complement strand
TTTTGCGCCTCGGCCACGCCGGCACTGAGGAGGAGAAGAAGACCCGCCAATTTGATCGGCATGAAGGGCTGTAATCTCTATAGGATATGGCATCTCTCCCACCTGTCAGAACTACCAGTTTCCGCTGGTAAGCCCGCGCTCTAGCGTAGAGGGTCCTCGGTAGCGGCCTGCGCGACACTTTAGCCGATTGCGGATCATGGAGCCGGTGGAGACGGCACTGGAAGCGGCTGTGCTGGTCATGCAGAACGGCGGATCCACCGTCGCGGCCGAGCGGAGCTTTACCAACATCCTCAAGGGATGCCATCAGCAGGACGTCATCACCATCTGGCGGCTCGATTTCATCGCCGCAACCACTCGCGTGGAGGACCGGTCGTCAACGTTTCTGCGACCAGTCGGGCCGATCGGGGTAAACCTCACCCGCGCCTCCGCAGCGACCGTGCTGGCCGAAGGTGTGGCACAAGGAGCAGTTCAACTCCCGGTAGTTGAGGCTGAGCTGGAGCGCATCAAACGGTTGCACTCGCCTTACAATCGCTGGGTGATGCTGGTAACCGTTGCCGCCACGGCGGGCTGGTATTCCCGGTTCATCGGTGGAGACTGGGGCGGTTTCGGCATTGCCTTCGTAGCTGCCGCCGCTGGCCAGTTTCTCCGCCCCTCACTACAGTCCAGAAAGCTCTCCGCCGGTGCCGTGACGCTGATCTGTGGCGTGCTATCGGCGATGATTGCCGGAGCAGGGCTGCGCCTGAAATTCAGCCAGGCGGAGCCCGCCACGTTGATCGCATCCGTCATTTACATGGTACCGGGTCTGCCGTTGATCAATGGTTTTGTCGACCTGCTATCGCAGCGACATCTGGCCGTGGGCCTCGCGCGGATGGTGCATGCCGGATTCGTGTTCCTGGTGCTGGCGATCGCGATCGCTCTCGCCCATACCGTCTTCCTGTAGGCGGCGGCCGGCATGAACCTCCTGGCGCTTGCCCTGCCCAGTCTATGGGCAGCCCTGTTTGCCACCGGACTGGCGGTCCGGCTCACCGCCCCGGTTCGCTATCTCGTCCCCACTTTTATCTGCGGATTCGTCGGGCGCGGTATGCGAGATGTCTGCATGGCGTCGGGCCTGAGTCTAGGCTGGGCGACGGTGATAGCCGCTGCCGTCGTGGTCCTGGTCGCCGTGACGATGGTCCGGCGTCACACGGTCTCTCCCGTGGTGCTGGTCTGCGGCGTCCTCCCGCTGGGTGCGACGGTCGCCATGTTCAACCTGATTCTCGACCTGATGCAGGTCTCGTCCCTCACGGGCGAGGCGCTTACCCGGGTCTCAGTGGCGCTGACGGCCAACCTGGGCAAAGTCCTAATCACATCGCTGGCCGTTGCCATCGGACTCGGGGCGGGTATGGTGATCGTCGGCCTTTTCAGACGAGATCGCGTAACCGTGTGAGCGCGCCACCCAGCAGGCCCTGATTGCGAGGCTGGCGACGAGCCGGGAACGTCACTAACCGATTCAACGAAATGAGCAACGAATGAGCAGGGGTGTAAATGTGCCCCCGAGGGCAGTACGAAGCGATCAAACGCAGGAAACCGGCCCCTGGGACAACGCTGCGCTCGCCCAGTTTCGCGAATGGGAGCCGTTATGGGTCGATCAATGCCTCAAGATGTCCAGGGACCCGTGGACCAGCGGCGTACTGCCGCGCAAAGACGTCGAGCTGATCAGCATTGCGGTGAATGCTGCTTGTACCAACCTGAGCGCGGAGGGAACCCGGCGCCACATTCGGTGCGCACTCGAAGCCGGCGCCAGCCGCGAAGAGATCCAGATGGTCCTGAAGGTCGCGTCTCTGCTGTCGATCCATACCTGCAGCCTGGGCGCGCCGATTCTGTTGGAAGAGGCGAAGGCGGCCGGTGTCAAGCCAACGCCGCACGAGGCGGCGACGCCGGTCTGCGACAAGATGAAGGCCGCGGGCCAGTGGAATCCGGCATGGGACGCGTTCTTCGAGATTGCCCCGGCATGGACGGAAGCAATCATCGCGGTCAGCCTCCCGGTTTACACCAGCGGCGTATTCTCGCCTAAGCTGGCGGAGTTCCTGAGCATCGCCGTCGATGCGTCGATTACGCATATGTACGCGCCCGGAACCCGCCGGCACATCCAGACCGCGCTGAAGCTCGGCGCGACGGTAGAGGAGATCATGGAAGTGTTCAAGATCTGTGTCGCCTCGGGTATGCAGGCGAGCAATCTGGGTATTCCCATTCTGGCTGAGGAGCTCGAACGGCAGGCACAGTCATCGCGGTAGCAAACAGGACGTGGCCCTCTTGGATACTGCCTCAGTGATGCGCCCCGCCGTGAGTGGCCCCGTGGTGCGAGGATCCCAGGCCCGTGGTCACGAAGACATCGTGCTGGTACACCGAATCACTCCGCACAACGCCGGGCCATTCGCTCCCCGAGGCCGGCAGCACAATCCCTCCGAGCGCGCCCATGCCCCCGCCCACCAGGACCTTCCCAGTTGGATTGTCGTACTCGGCCGTGAGTCGGTAGAGGTGATCGGGGTCTAGAGCGACGCCGCGCGGGAGGAAGTACTTGAGCGGCATGCCCACGACCTCGCCCCGGTCGCCGAGCTTGGGGCGGCTCTCCCAGATCACCTTCCCGGTCGACACGTCCTCCAGACGGAGCGCGGTCCCGTACTGATGCAGGTGGCCACCGGCTGCCAGCAGCCGGGCGGCGACCGCGGGCCGCCCTTCCCAGCTCTTCACTGAGCGGCCAGGTGGCAGGTCATAGGCATGCACGCCCGCCGGCGGCATCACATCCAGATATACCGGCTGGACCGCGACTGGCCGGAGCCAGCCCGCTGCCGGGCTCAGCTCCAGCCGGACCCGCAGTCTGACGCCCTGGTACTCTCTGGGCGTCGGATTGTGCAGCATCGCGGTCACCAGGAGACTGTCGCCGGGACGCAACCGGTACCCCAGGAACCAGGGGACCCGGTAGGGCTTGGTCTCGGGCCCGGCCGCGCCTATGCGGAGCATGATCTGGCTGAATAGCTCCCGCCGCTCCGGCGCGATGAGGTTCAGATGATGCAGCATCTGCCTGGGCAGCTGCTGGCCCTTCTCATCCACCACTTCGTACGCCATGCCCCGTAGCCACCCATCCACCGGCAGCTTCAGTGCGAGAGGAGATGGCTGTGCGATGTCTCCATGCCCGCCATTGGCAGGCATGGAGACCGGCCCGATGTCGATCACGTACTCGCCGGAGGGAGCGGGACCAACCATGGCCACGACACCGATGAGGCAGACTGCCAGAGCCAGCAAGAGGCCGCTCCGGCGCAGGCGGGAAGGCGTGGACGACTGCACGTGTCTCCTTGGGAATCGGGACCCGGCGGTTTGCGAGCCGGCGCTCACCTCAATTTACCCTAACCAACATGCGATGCACGATAGCATCTCCTGAGCGGTGCCGGAAGATCCTGCTCCCACATACTGGACTTTGGTGCAGTGGAGAGCGATCTCGATCTCTAGAAGCCCCCCTGTCAGAACTGCCAGTTTCCGCCCCTGCACCCGGGGTCTAGCGTACAGTACTCTGCCGCGCCCGACAGCTCCCTGCCGCCTCCGAAACCCTGACAGACGACGTGAGGGAGAGTCGGCGCTGACTCCAAATGGGTGTCATGATGCGGTCATTGGTCCCTGTCAATAATGTGGACGACATACTTCCAAGGTATCGAGGCACGCCGGTCGAGCTGTTGCTTCGTTACCAGAACCTGGGAGAGCCGCTGCCGCCCAGCGCCGGCCAGGCCGTGATGCTGATCGGCATGTGCATGGATCACCGGAAGGATCTTCGGTTGCCCCAGGAGTTCGCCTACGTGCTGCGCTCCGCCGGGGGCAATCTCCGGTGCAGCGAATTTCAGGTCAGCTATGCGGTGGGTGTCGCCAGGGTCTCCGCCATTGCATTACTGGCTCACACTGACTGTGGCATGGTGGCGGTCACCCGGAAGCGCGACGCTTTCGTGCGGGGCCTGGTGGAGTGGGGTGGATGCAGCGAGGAAACCGCTTCCCGTCAATTCCTGGAATACGCGCCGCGCTATGAGATCGGAGACCCGCTCCAGTTCGTCATCTCCGAGGCCGTGCGCATCCAGGGGTATTACCCCAAGCTGACGGTCGCTCCCCTCCTCTACTCCGTGGAAGACGATCGTCTGACCCAGATCACGAGCAGACCCACCTTTACAGCAGCCGTGTGAACCCATGATCCCGCGGCGCTCTCTCCTCGGCCTCTTCCAGCTCGCGCTCGCGCTGGTGGCCTGGAACACGCCGGTCCGGGCCCAGGAGCCGGCCGAGCCGGCCTCTGCCGCGGAACCCCTCGAAGAGGTCACAGTACCGGTCGTCCTGGACGGTGTCACCCTGTTCCGGATGCGCGGCGTCTCCGCCTTCCCGGCGGAGCGGCGGGCCAGGGAGATCTCCAGCCGGATCAAGGCACTGGCCGCGGATCGGAGCTTCCCGGCCGAGTCTCTGCTGGTTCAGGAGACACCGCTGGGTAGCGAGGTGGTCGCCGGCGGCCGCAGGATCTTTGCGGTGCTGGATGCCGACGCGAGCCTGGAAGGTGTCAGCCGCCCGGTCCTGGCCGAGGTGTACCGGGGACGCGTGGCCGAGGCCATCCAGCGATTCCGCCACGACCGCGAGGGCAGTGTCCTCTGGCCCCAGGCGGGAAAGGCGTTGGCGGCCACGCTCGTCCTCGCGCTCGCGCTCTGGCTTGGGCGCAGGACGCTCCGGCTGATCCGTGCGACGCTGGACCAGCGTTATCGGCCCAGGGTCCGCACCGTCCAGGTCGGCACCGTCGAGATCGTGCGCGCGGAACAGCTGTGGCTGGGGCTGCACCGCGCCCTCGGGATAGTGGCGCTCCTGCTGGCACTGGTCGCCGGTTATCTCTACCTCGACTACGTGCTGCACCTCTTCCCCTGGACCCGCGCCGTCGGCAACAGCCTGACCCCCATCCTGCTGGGGCCACTGGCGACGCTCGGCACCGGAGCAATCCGGTTCATTCCCAATCTGATATTCCTGATCGTTCTGGCGCTGCTGACCCGCTTCCTGCTCAAACTGGTTCGGCTCTTCTTCCGCGGGGTGAAGGACGGAACCCTCCCCCTGGCGGGGTTCGAAGCCGGACTGGGCCACGCCCACCGAGCGGATCGTGCGCCTCATGGTGGTCGCCTTTGCCCTGGTCATCGCCTACCCGCACATACCGGGGTCCGGATCGGAGGCGTTCAAGGGCATCACCCTCATTCTCGGGCTGGTCTTCTCTCTGGGATCGCCATCGGTGATCGGCAACATGGTGGCGGGGCAAAGTCTGGCCTTCCGACGGGCCTTCAAGCTGGGCGACCGGGTGAAGATCGGCGAGCACATCGGAGACGTGGCGCAGATGCGTCTCCTGTCGACCTATCTGCGCTCGCCCAAGAATGAGGAGATCGTCATTCCCAACCAGCTCATCGTCAACAGTGAGGTGGTGAACTTCAGCACCCTTGCCCGGAGCTCTTCGGGGCTGATCCTGCACACCATCGTCGGCATCCGCTATGAGACGCCGTGGCGCCAGGTGGAGGCGATGCTGCTCGAGGCCGCGGCCCGCACCCCGGAGCTCCTGAAGCAGCCTCCGCCGTTCGTGCTCCAGAAGACCCTGGGAACCTTCGCGGTGGACTATGAGATCAACGCCTACTGCGACAATCCCGCCCGCATGTTCCTGATGTACACCGCGCTGCACCGGAACATCCTGGACGTGTTCAACGAGTACGATGTGCAGATCATGACGCCGGCCTACGAGGGCGATCCCGAGACGCGCAAGGTGGTGCCGCGGGAGCAGTGGTTCGCCGCACCGGCTGAAGCGAAGGCGACCACCACGAATGGCCCCAAGCTCGCGGGCGAAGTGGCACCCTCTGCGGTTTTGTAGTGAACGAGTCACAAGTTGCGCTGTCATTCTGAGCCCACCGAAGAATCTTTCATTAGCCGGTTTCATGACGATCATGCCTAGCCTGCGATTCGCGGCCCTGCTGTCGCTGATTTTGCTTCATGGCTGCAGTACCGCTAAGCAGCCCGCCACTACCGCGGAGCCGACCGCTGCCGAGCTGCCGGGAAAGTTCGTCTGGCACGACCTCCTCACCAGCGATCCGGCCGCCGCCCAGCGGTTCTACTCGGAGCTCTTCGCCTGGGAGTTCCGGCCCAGTAATTCCGAATACACCGTCGTCACCCAGGCAGGCCGGCCAATCGGTGGGATACTGGACACCCGGAAGGCGAAGACGAAGGTCCCCGCGCAGTGGCTCGGCTCGGTGTCAGTGGTCGACGTGGACTCCGCCGTAGGCGTCATCAGGACCGGCGGCGGGAAGCTCCATTGGGGACCGAAGCGTCTGGGACCGCGCGGTGAAGTGGCGCTCGTCGCCGATGCCCAGCACGTGCCGTTCGTCGTCATGCGGGCACCTGATGGTGATCCTCCCAATGCCTCCCCCGACGTGAACGGCTGGCTCTGGGATGAGCTGTGGACCCGGGACCCGGAGGCTGCCACCCGATTCTACGCGCAGCTGGCGAGCTATAAGGTGAGCCCTAAGGACACTGGTGGTGACCGGATCTACTACGTGCTCGAGTCGGGCGGGCAGCCGCGCGCCGGGGTGACTCGGCTGCTCGCGACCGACGTGAAGCCCGCCTGGCTCTCCTACGTCCGAGTCGCGGACGTCAATGCGACGGCGGGCCGAGTCGAGACCCTCGGTGGCCGGGTCCTGATAGCTCCCACGCCGAAGATTCGCGACGGCCGGGTCGCCCTGATCCAGGACCCCACCGGCGCCCTGGTCGCCATCCAGGAATGGGAGCCCAAGTCATGAAATCATCCAACAGAACCGCCGCGATCGGCCTGCTGGTCGCGGCGCTCGCGCTGCTGGGGATCTCCGGCTGCGCCAGCGGCAGCACCGGCGTCACATGGGGAGTATCCGTGTCGGGTGGACCCTACGGTGGGTACGGACCCTACGGTGGATACGGACCCTACGGCGGGCCGACGGTCGGGATCGGGGTGTACGGCCGCCCCTACTAACCCGCTGCACCAAGGTCCAGTGGTGTCAGCGTGACCTGAGCTGCAAAGTGAGTCAGAAGTCGCTAGTCGCTAGTCGCTAGTCGCAGGTTCCCTAGTCGTAGTCCTCGGTCCGGAATTCCGTCACTCACCAATCGGCCACATTTCGGGTGCCGGCTCAGACCTGACTATCGACCGGCGAGCGGCGACTAGCCGACTCGACGACTCAGCGACTAGCGACTAGTGACCTGCGACCAGCATGGCAGCCATCCTCCAGCAGTTGTTTGCCCAGACCGACACCGGCGTGGTGGTGGTGGACCGCAGCCACTGCATTCTGGCGTGGAACCCCGGTGCGGAACGGATGTTCGGCTGGCTGGCGTCGGAGGTACGGGGCAACGACGTAGTCGACCAGCTTGGCCCCGCCGGCTCACCACTCCGCCGCTACGTCGGCTCGGCCCTCCTGGGCGACGTGGTGCAGGCCGTGCCGGTGATGCTGCGAGATAAGACAGGCGCTGTGTCGGAGCTGATCCTGACCTGCCGGGGCTCCGGGACCCAGCCGAACGCCCGCCCCACCGCCGTCCTCTTCATCGATCCCACCCCTCGGCACCAGACGATTGCCAGCACCCTGGCCCAGCGCACCCGCGAGCTCCAGCGCATCATCGGCGCCTTTCCCGATCTGTTCTTCTGGACCGACGGGGAGGGGCGGGTGCTGGACTACCAGGTTGGCAGCGAGGTGGAGCTTCGGATGCCGCAGGAACAGTTTCTCGGCGTCCGGGTGAGTGAATCCCTGGGGGGCGAGGCCGGCACCCGGCTGCAGTCGGCGATCGATACCTGCCTCAGAGAGCACCGCAGCACCGCGACCGAGTACACCCTCCCGCTCCCCGGCGGGCGGGGCTACTACGAAGCCAGAATCATCCCTCTCGGGCACGAGCGGACGGTCGGGGTGGTTCGCGACGTCACCTCCCAGCGTCGGCTCGAAGAGGGGCTGCAGCGGGTGACCAAGATGGAGGCGATCGGGCGGCTCGCCGGCGGGATCGCGCACGATTTCAATAACCTGCTGACCGTCGTGTACGGCTGCGTGGCCAGTCTCCGCGCCGAGCTCCCGGCTGACGGACCAGGCAGCGGCCATCCTCGACGACCAGGTGAATGCCACCCAGAAAGCGGCGTCTGCTGGTGCGCCAGCTGCTCGCCTTCAGCCAGCGGCAGGCGACCTCCCCCAAGGCGCTGGATCTCAACGCGCTGGTGATCGCCAACCTGGGTCTGCTCACCCGGCTGGTCACCAACGACGTCGCCCTGTCGCTGGATCTCTCGGAGGACGCTCCCTGGGTGTTCGCCGATCCGGTGCAGCTCGAGCAGGTGCTCTTCAACCTGTGCGCCAACGCTCGAGACGCGATGCCCGCTGGAGGCGAAGTGAAGATCCGTACCGAGATCCGCCAGGGTATGGCGGTGCTCACCGTGAGCGATACTGGTGTCGGCATGGTGCGCGGAGGTCCTGGAGCATGCCTTCGAGCCCTTCTTCAGCACCAAGGGGGAGCAGGGCACCGGGCTGGGACTCGCGACGGTGCACGGCATCGTGAGCCAGGCAGGGGGGCGGATCGAAGTCGCCAGCAGAGTGGGGAGTGGAACCACTTTCACGGTGCTGCTACCGAGCCGCGTCGCCGAGGTGTCTCCAAAGCCGGCTGCTGAAGCCGTGCCGCTCCCGGCACCTGGTGGAGACGAGACGTTGCTGATTGTGGAGGATGAAGCGGCGGTGCGAAAGGTGCTGGCTCGGCTGCTGCACCAGCAGGGCTACGAGGTCCTCGAATCAGAGTCGTTCGAGACCGCACTCCGAGTCTACCGCTCGCGCCGGGACGACATTCGGCTGGTCATCTCGGATCTCGCCATGCCCGGCCGAAGCGGGCACGAGCTGGTTGCCGAGCTGCTGGCAGACCAGCCCGACTTGCCGGTCGTCATGCTGTCCGCCTACCCAGAGGGTAGTACTATGGGGAAGGCCACGGCCGCGCCCGGCATCGTCATGGTGCAGAAGCCGCCGGTTTTCGACGAGCTGCTGCGGGTGGTGCGGGCGGCATTGGAGGAAGGGTGGGCGGGGCCGGAAGGACGGGAATGACCGGAAGGGGGTGCATGAGGACAGCGGGGCACGTGAATGACTCGCCCCTACGCCTCTCCGGCAACCATCTTTCTCTCCCATCCTTCCCTCCTTCCCATCCTTCCCGCTTTCCCGCCCTGCCCGCCCTGGCGTTGCTCCTCCTCTCCCAGCCCGGTGCTTTGCCAGGAGCTGGAGCCCCGGGCGTATGCTGCCAATCCCGTCAATATCGGATTCGCCGTGGTCGTGTTCGGTCATTCCAGCGGCGACGTGCTGCTGGATCCCACGGTACCGATCACAGATGTAAGCGCCAAAGTGGAATCTCTGGTGCTGGGTGGCGGCGGAACTTTCGCACTGTTCGGCCATACCGCCAGCGCCTCGGCGCTGCTGCCGTACGCCTGGGGTACCATCAGCGGCAGTGTCGGTGAAGCCTCCAGGTCTGTCGAGCGATCGGGGCTGGCCGATGCGAGAGTGCGCTTCGCGATCAATCTGGTGGGCGGCCCGGCCCTCCCGCTCGCAGCATTTGCACAGCGGAGGCCGGGAACCATCGTGGGTACCAGCCTGATCATTTCGATTCCCACCGGAGAGTACGCCTCAGACAAGCTCATCAACCTGGGAACCAACCGTTGGGGATTCAAACCCGAAGTCGGGCTGTCGCATCCGGCGGGGCGGTGGACCCTGGAGCTCTATGGCGGCTGCTGGTTCTTCACCCGGAATTCATCGTACCTCGGAGCGCACACCAAAGACGTGCGGCCTCTCCTGTCGGTCCAGTCGCACGTCGCCTATACCTTCAAACCCCGTCTTTGGCTTGCGGCGGATGCCACGTTCTATACCGGTGGCCGGACTGTGCTGGACGGCCAGCCCGGGTCTGACCGGCAGGAAAGCAGCCGGGTGGGTCTCACCCTTTCACTGCCGGTATTGCGCAGCCACTCCATCAAGGCATCCTGGTCCACCGGTGCCACTGTACGGTTCGGAGGCAACTTCGACACATTCAGCCTGGCCTGGCAAACCACGTTGGCGGGAAAGCGCTGATCCGGCGTAGATCTGCGCGTCAAATGGCCTCTCCCACCGAGAAGTACAGCACGCCGCCGTCGCGCCCCCAGGCATAATCCACCCGCAGGTGCATCGGGAACTTCCGCGCCAGCTGAAAGCGAAGACCAGCGCCCCCCGATGGAAGCAGCTCTGCGCCGAGAATCTCGGATAGTTCCGGGGCTACCTGGGCGAATCCCCCGAAGAGGACCGCGCCCAGACGACCCGTGGTGTGACCGCGCAGCTCCACCTGGACCGCGGTGCTGTAGTGGTCCCGGTAGCGTCCCTGGGTGTAGCCGCGGACCGAGAACCGGCCCGCTCCGAGCGAGCACAAGCCATAGAAAGGGGCGTCTCCCGGCGCTCCGCAGGCGAGCAGGTTCGTCGCGAGCACCAGGCGCGGGCCCCGGAATCCGTGATACCACGACCATGCCGCCTGATAGCGTTGGAACGAGCCCGACAACCCCGTCGTGGTGGTGAAAAAATTTCCCTTGAGCTGCGCCAACGAGCCGCGCTGGGGCCAGTAGTCGTCGTCCCGGGTATCGAGCTCGGCTTGAAGGCCCGCCGCCAGATAGATCAGTGCGTGCCTGATCGGGGATCTCGGGTTGATTCGGTCCCGCCAATGCGAGCGGGGTGACGGTGCTCGTCAGCCAGAGTATCTGGCCCCCGACGTAGAGCCCGCCCACGACATGGCGGAGCAAGGCACCCGAGGTCAGGAAAAACGTCTGCTCCAGCGGAACCGATTGGCCGGATTCTCCGGCATCGATGCCGATGCCGTAGAAGTCGTACTGCAGGTCCATGTAGCCGGCCACGCCGCGAGCGCGCCAGGTGTCCCGGCCGAACCGCGCCATCTCCAGTGCCATGACGCCCCAGCTTCCGTTCTCGCTCACGAGACCGGCGATCGCGCCGGTGGAAGGCTTGACGGTCGTATCGGCATCGAACCGGTGAATCAGGCCCAGCACCATCGCCGCGCCCCAGCCGATCTGCGAGTTCCGAAACGGGAGCGGGGCCACCAGCGGCGTGACCCCGGAGCCTCCCGGATCCGTGCCCGTCGCCGACCTCGGATGGCGGCTCGATCGAGGGGATGTCGGATGTTTCCACCCCCTGGGCCCAGGCGCTGGCGCCGCCGGTGATGATCCATCCCAATATTGCGAGCAGGGCGACCCAGGTTGGCGTAATGGCGCGAGGCATCAGCACGGAATGCCGCACGATAGGCCACCACCCGGGCGAGGCATGGCGTTAGCAGAGATGGCTGCAGATGGGAAAACAGAAAAAAGGCCTAGCCACGGATGAACCCGGATGGGAATGGATTGCTTCACGGCCACACCGGCACGTCTCGCCTTGCCGGTCATGAGAAGGTTCAACAGCACACCTGCCGAGTTCGAACCCAGGACGCCAGTGGTGTACAGTTGACTACTTGTCTGGGCTTGCACAGGTGTAGGGAAGCATCGCCCGCGGACGGAACGATTCATTCCTATCCGTGTGCATCCGTGGCTGGCTGTTCCTTCATCACGGATAGGATGCTGTTGCAGCTTAGAACGCGTAGACCCCGCCGATGCGCCAGCCGTTTACTGTGTATCTGATTTTGCCGGTTCGATCGATGCTGGCAAAGTTATTGGGCGCTTCGATGTTTATCTGATAGAAACCGAGGTTGTAGCCCAGTTCGAGTCCCAGTTTGCTCGAGAGGAAGTAGCGGCCTGCAAGCCCCGCCTCTATTACGCCTGCCTTGATGTTGTCGACCTTGAGGTAGATCGCCCGCAGGTCGCTTTCCAGGTACCAGCGGTCACCCAGCTGGAAACGGCCGTAGCCCCCGATGGAACCGGTGGGACCGTTGATGTCTCCCTGGCGGGAGAACTGAACGATGGCGGTATCGGGTCCGCCGGTGGTGGCTCCGGCGGTCGCCGTGATCTCCTGCCGCAGGAAAATCATGCCGAGCCCAACCGCAGCCCCGATCTGAGTTCTGTCAGCAGCCTTGAAGGCGTAGCGGTACGTCAGGAACATCTGGCTGGTCCCCGACGAGGAATTGACTCTGAGCCCCGCCGAGTACGCTGTATCGCGGAACACGATGGTGTCGCGGAGAACCGTCTCGCCCGAGCGCTTGGCCCACTGGTACCCGCCTTCCAGCTCGTGCTTCCGTCCCGGCCGCCAGCGCAGTGCCAGGCGCGGCTGCAAGGTCGTGCTGCCCACGCCCAGATCGTCCCCAGGGCTGAACTCGGTACCCTCCCCGCTGTCCGGGTCGATGCGGATGGTGGTTGCCAGAACCAGAAGGGTCCCCGACGCGCTCACCTGAAACCTGTCGTAGAGATGGCTTTGGGACGTCTCCTGGGCGTGGACAAGTCCGGGTCCGAGTGCCGCCACGAGGAGCGACGGCTAGAAGCTTCGCTGTGGTTTTCGTGTGGCCCCCTCGGCTCGAGTCGATCGTGACCTAGCTGATTACCTTCTGCTTCTTCATTTCGGCGGCGGTTTCGGAAACGATCTCATCGATCACTTTTTCGATCGAGCTGGGATTGGTGGTCTGGGTCCGGCTGGCCCAGAGCAGCTTCTCGTCCGCCACGCGATAGATGTTGGTGTCGAAGTTCACCAGCTGGTCCTCTCTCACATAACCCGGGTCGTACATCGTTCCATAGGCGGCATAGCCGCCGTAGCCCCACCCCCCGTACATGCTGTGATATCCCACAGGCACGGTGTACGCTGACCCCGGGACGTAGGTAGACGACTTGTCGACGCTCACCAGTCGCAGCATGACCACGCCATCGAAGCCACCTTGCTGCAGTGCCGCCTTGGTCCGTTCCTTGTCGTCCAGCTGGTCATCCGAGAGGACCGAGTACGAGGGCTCCGAGCCCTGGATGGCCGCCGCCAGGCGGTCTTCGACGGTTCGGCGCAAGCCGTCGTTCTTACAGGCGCACACCGTCAGGACCTTCTTGAACCGGGTGCCCGGTGCCGAGGGATCCTTCCAGGTATTCACCATCTCGGTGGACTTCGTGGCGCAGCCGGCCAGGAGAATGGCGGCGGCAAGCACACCATGCCTAAGTTGCATCGGGAAACCCCTTTCGTCTATCAGTTCTGGGGAAGGTGTAATGCCCCAACTAGCTTGGGGGTCCGACGGCGTGCCGAGCCATTGGACTTTGGTGCAATCCCGGGAAGCGCCGCCGGGGGGTATACCAAAGTCCAATGGCTCGCTTGCATAGGGGGGTGTCATAGTGCGTGGCGGTGGCCGCCCCCCGGTGCGCTGCCACTCAACTCGCCCGGAGCCCAAAACGATCCTCCTTCTTCTTCAGGCCCGCCGCCGTTGGTGCTGGCCGCCTCAGCCCTTGTGGCCGCCCCGGAGTCCGCCTCCGGCCAGGCGCGTCAGCCGGACTGGGCGTCGCTCAGCCTGCCCGCCGATACCCTGGTCCGCCCAGCGCCCGCTCCCTCGGCCCTGAAAGACTCCCTGTCCCGATTGCAACCCGCCCAAGCGGTTCTGGGCCGGGGCCGGTGAGTTGATGATAGTCCAGGCGGTTCCCTGGGCGTACACGAAGTACGTCACCGAAGGCGAGTGGTCGAACATTTCGTTCCGGACCTGGTTCGACAACATCAAGTTTCCCTGGCAGTGGGACAACAACAAGTTCAATAACAACCAGTTCGCCCACCCCTACCACGGCAGCCTCTACTACAACGCCGGCCGAGCCAACGGGTACGACTTCTGGGAGTCGGTGCCCTGGGCCTTCGGTGGCAGCCTGATGTGGGAATTATTCGGAGAGGTGTGGGCCCCGTCCCCCAACGATCTGGCCAATACCACGCTGGGGGGGATCACCCTGGGCGAGATGCTGTTCCGGTTCTCCTCCCTGACCCTCGACAACGAAGCAACCGGCTCCGACCGGGTGGTACGGGAAATAGGGGCGGGACTGATCAATCCGGTCCGTGGCTTCAACCGGCTGGTTCGGGGCGAGACCGGCCGGATCTCGGAGACCCCGCCCGACTGGCGCCCCACCCGGATCCAGGCGTCCATGGATGTGGGCTACCGGCGGTTCTCCAGCTCGGCCTCGCTCGATGATCCCAGCGCACTGGACCAGACCTTCGTTCAGTTTTCGGTCTTCTACGGCAGCCAGCTGGCGGATCTGGGTGACAAGCCGTTCTCCGCCTTTCAGGTGTTCGGAACGGTGGCGAGCAAAACGGGCAACACCAAGGTGCTCTTCAGGAGCTGCGGGTCCGGGGCAACCTTGCCGCCAAGCCGCTGGCGGAGGGTGGAAGTAGTCGGCTCGCCGCTTTCATGACCTATGAATACATCAGCAATCCGGTGGTGGACTTTGGCGCCCAGGGGTTTCAAGGTGGTCTGATAGCCGCCCAGTCGAAGCCGGGCCGGAGCATGAGCCTTTACGGCGAGGCCATGGTCCGGGCAAATCCGGTCGCGGCGATCCGGTCCGACTACTTCGTAACCGCCGAGGGGCGGGACTACGACTATGGAGTGGGGCTGGGCGGTCGCCTGGAAGGGCGAGCGTTGTGGACCGGGACTGTCCACGGTTCGCGCGTCCTTGGGTTATGTGTTTCTCCCGGTCGTCAGCGGCTTCCCCGGAAACCACCAGCTCTGGACGTTGAGCACCGAGGCACGGGGTTATCTCAAAGGAAAGTTTGGAGCCGGTGTGGCTTATACCCGGATGTGGCGATTCAGCAACTACACTTTCAATCCCGACGTGAACCAGGACCTGTCGGAGGCGCGCGTGTTCCTCTCCCTTGCGATTCCGCGGTGGGTAGAATGACCGGCCGCCGAGCGGGCCTACTCACGCTCTGCGCAGCCGGACTCGCGCTGGCATGCGCGGACTCCATCGTTCGGCTGCTGGAACCGGAGAACAATCCCCAGACCGTCAACACGCCGGAGCGTTTTCAGTTCAGCGCCACTGACCTGCGCAACGTCAATGACCGGCTGGTTTGGACCTGGCCTAACCCGGCGCCGAAGGCCGCGTTGGCTCATGGCAGCTTCATCCATCACGGCTACGGCATCCTCGTGGTCCTCGATGCCGTGGGCCAGGTCGTGGATTCCACACTGCTCGAGTACAGCTTGGAGGACTCAACCCGCACCGGCACCCCAGGCGACTGGACGGTCATACTGGTCCTCGCGTCAGCCCGGGGTCGGGCCAGTTTCACCCTGACACCGGTGCCATGACGGGCGGGCGGCCGTCCGCCTGACAGGTGACCTATGAGTGCCGCGACGCTGATCCCTCTCGTCATCCAGCTGAGTCTTGCGCTCATGGTTCTCAGCGTTGGGCTCAGCCACCAGGGTCGAGGACCTGACCTATCTGTTTCGGAAACCGAAGCTGCTCCTCCGGTCGCTGCTGTCGATGTATGTAGTAATGCCGGTCTTCGCCGCCCTCCTCGCCAAGGGCTTCGATCTTACCCCGGTGGTCAGAGGGTCGCTGATCCTGCTCGCGATCTCGCCGCTCCCGCCGGTCTTCCCCAATAAGGCGCTGAAGGCGGGAGGGGAACGGTCCTACACCATCGGGCTCCTGGTGGCGGCAACGCTCTTCTCCATCGTCTTTATACCGGTGGCTTTGGAGCTACTGGAAAGAGCCTTTGGCATCCCCCTGCAGATGAGGCCGGCTGCTGTCATAGCGCTGGTGTTCTGGACCCTGCTGCTGCCGCTGGCGCTCGGCGCCGCGATCCACCATCTCGCGCCGGCCTTTGCCGAGCGGGCCGGCAAACCGATTGCCCTGGTTGGGACCATTCTCCTGGTGCTCGTGCTGGTTCCCATACTGATCAAAGTATGGCCGGCGATGATGTCCCTCATCGGCAACGGCACCATTCTGGTCATGGTCGTGTTTGCCCTGGTGGGCCTGGCTGCCGGCCACCTGCTAGGCGGGCCCGATACCCGACAGCGAACCGTGCTGGCACTTTCGACCGCAACCCGGCACCCCGGAATCGCCATCGCAATCGCCGCTGTCAACTTTCCTGACCAGAAGCTGGCGCCGGCGGCGCTCCTGCTGTACCTGTTGGTCAGTGCGGTGGTTGCGAAGCCCTATCTAGTCTGGCTCAAACGCCACTCGATAGCCCCCGTACCCGCACCCGCCGGAACCTGAGCCAGCACCCCTAATAAGAAGGCCCGCCACAACGGCGGGCCCGCGTGTTTCTATGGCGCTCGGGATTTAGGAATAGAATCCCGCGACCAGCGCCAGGAACGTCCCCAACGCCCAACTCACGAGGGCGACGATGGTTATTCGCCCGGACCGCCTGCTCCAGCCTGGCAAGCTCAACTTTCTGCTCCTGCCCTGAACAACATTGGCGGAGGCAGGCTCTCCGGCTCGGCTACCAGATAGTAGAAACGATCGAGCCGGTGAGCCTCCCCCCAATTGGGGTGACATCACCGGCCCATACAATAGGAATCGGTCTCGAACGCGCGCTATTGCACTAAAGTCGAGACCGTCCCGCGCGATTACCGGGAATAGTACTCGATCACCAGCGACGTCTCACACTGCACCGGAATCTGCTCCCGTTCTGGCAGCTCGCGGACCCGGATGCTCTTGGCATCGCGGTCCAGCTCCAGGTACGCCGGCGGGTGTGCGACTTCCAGCGGTGCGGTAAAGGCGATCATGTCCCGGCTCTTGGGAGCTACGGAGACAACCTCTCCCGGCTTCAGACGGTACGACGGCCGGTCAACCTTCTTGCCGTTGACGTAGATGTGGCCATGAGTCACCGCCTGGCGCGCCGCATAGATAGTGCGGACGAACCCACCGCGCAGGACGACGGAGTCCAGCCGCATCTCCAGTAGCTGAAGCAGCCGCACGCCGGTATTTCCCGGCTGGCGGGTGGCCTCGGCGAAGGAGTTCTCCATCTGCCGTTCGCTGACGTTGTACTGCGCCCGCAGCCGCTGCTTCTCGATCAGCTGCTTCTTGTAGCCGCTGATCTTGCGTCTCGGAGTTGCGCCGTGCTGGCCCGGCGGATTGGGCCGGTTCTCCATCACCTTTGCTGCCTTCGGGGTGATCGCGATCCCCAGCTGGCGGGAAAGCTTCACCTTGGGTCCCCGACGGTTCACAATCTTCTCTCCTGTACCCTGAAATAGATGTTTTACCAGCACATATGGTAGTCGGATCGGCCCCTCTTCGGAAGGCTCGCGCGGTTTCAGCCGGGGCGGCCCAGGTCACTGCGGAGTCGCGATTTTGGGTGTATGCTATAGGAACAAACCTCCTGAGGGTGCCCCCGTGAAGATGCTCCGACTGTTCCCCGCTCTCCTTTTATTACTGGCGCTGCCGGCCGGCTCGGCCGTGGCCCAGAGCGCCACCGCCAACGGCTGTGCCTGGCAGTGCAGCCGACTGAACCTCCCGCTCGGCTTCAGCATTGCCGAGATCAATGACGATGGCAGTTTCGTAACTCTCGAAGATGGAAGCATTTGGGAAATCCGGCTCCCCCAGCGCCCGGTGGCGTCGGGCTGGCAGCCGGGTGACTTCGTGGAAATCCGGAACGTCCACGCGCCGATCGACGGGTTCGAGATTCTCCTCGCCCGGGGTGACAACGATCGAGCCGAGGCGAGACTGACGGGAAGGAAGGGGGCCAGCGGCGCAGCGGGGCAGCAGTAGAACTACGAGTAGTAGCGCTTCATCTCAGCGGCAACACCATCCAGATCGGGAAATAGGCGCCGTTCGTCTACGCTGACCAGGTCGAGCTGGTCACGAAAGCGGGCGGCTTCCCCCGCTGGAATGATGAACTTCGTGAGCGTCGAGCCCAGGCCGTGACTCTCCAGGAAACGGTCGAAGGGCACCCGCTTGTCGGAGCACAGGGTGAACGTGGCTGACTGTGCCACGATGCGGGCGTTCAGCGAAGGCGGCTCGAACATGCACGCGAACGGCTTGGCATCCTTCGGCCTGGAGAACAGGTTCCAGGGCGTCATAGGCCGTTCCCCACCCAGAATCCCTCCCAGATCCTCGATCAGCAGCGCCAGCTCCGGCAGCCCGAAGCAGCGGTGAACGCTCTTCCAGTCCAGTCGCCAGATGACCCGGTCGGATTCGCGATCCCCAGGGACGGTAGCGAAGTGTGCCGCCACCAGAGGGGAGTAGGTCCAGTCCAGCAGGCGGGTGGGTAACCCGTGATGCTGCGCCGTCACCAGGACTTCCCAGTCGTTTACAGGCGGGGTGGTGAAGTGAGGGCGGGAATATCGGATGAAGTTCCGGAGAATGTGCTCTTCGAGATCCGCCTTGGAGTGGGGCGCGTCGTACCCCCCCAGCTTGTCGAGACTGGTGAGCAGCGGCCAGCAGACGTTGGGGTCGCCGCGGTATACACCGCTGTCCCGCCGCCGCCCGGTTCGCGGGTCCGGCTCCGGAGGCGTTACCTTGTCGATCAAGTCGCCCAGACTGTTGACCCTGACCTCGGTAATGGACATCGTGGCTGGAATGTAAAGCCCTTCCGGTGGTGTGACATACATCCTAGCAGCAGCAAACGGGATCTTCGAACATGCCTGGAGACAGCCCGCATGCGGCCCGGCGCCCGCCGGACGGCAGCGGAGATCAACACTGGTGCGCAGCGGAATGGCGCTACGAGAAGCTCGACTTCGGGCCGAATGGGCCTCTTTGTATCCGGGCCTCACTCCCGGGGTATGGATGGTAGCATCGCAGTTGGTCCCGCTGGTGCTCCGGCAACGTCTCCAGAACGAGCCGAACTGGGGTTTCACCCGCAGGATTATGGATGATGAGCATTTCGAGTTCAGGGGAGGGCGTCCCCGCGACAGTGACTGGATTGGAATCCTGAGCCGGGTGGACGACGCCTGAGCGGTTCACTCCCCGGTCCCCTCACCCGCTTCGCTCCCAGCCCAACCGGTTACCTGCACCTGGGACACGTTGCCAACGCGATTTACGTCTGGGGTATCGCGCGGGCCCGCCGGGGGCGGATCCTCCTCCGTCTGGAAGATCATGACCGCGGCCGCTGTCGCGCCGAGTACGAGGCGGCGATCCTGGAAGACCTGGAATGGCTGGGACTCGAGCCCGATCAGGGCCGGCCGAACGAGTTCCGCGCGGGGAAGTCGACCCACCGGCAGAGTGACAACAGGCATCGGTACCAGGCGGCGCTGGAGCGGCTCGCCAGGAGCTTCCCGGTCTACGCCTGCGATTGCTCCCGCAAGGAAATCGCCGGTGAATCGGATTTGCCCGATCAGGAGACCCGCTATCCTGGAAAGTGCCGAGACCGGAATCTGGCTCCGGGGCCCGGCCATGGGCTACGAGTGGTGATGGAAGAGGGCGAGGAGCGGTTCGATGACGGAATGCTGGGGCCGCAGGGGCAGAATCCGGCCCGGCAGTGTGGCGATCTGTTGCTCAAGGATCGGCACGGGAACTGGACCTACCAGTTTGCGGTGACGGTGGACGATCTGGATCAGCGAATCGATCTGGTGATACGGGGCCAGGATCTGCTGGAGTCCACCGGCCGCCAGATCCGGCTGGCCCGGATGCTGGGCCGGGTAGCGCCTGCCACGTACTTGCACCATCCTCTGATCCGGCATGATACCGGTACCAAGCTCAGCAAGGCCAACCGGGATACCGGCATCCGAGACCTGCGGGCCGCCGGCTTCAGCCCGGCAGCGGTCTTGGGACAGGCGGCGCACCGCGCCGGATTGACCGACTCGCCGCGCGATCTCGCGGTCCAGGAGTTGGCTCACTTCTTCTGACAGAGTTAGCATCTATATATGCCTCGCACCGGCCGCTGGCTCGCCGCTGGACTCCTCCTCTGCGCCCTTGCTGCTCCGAGACGCGGCTCGGCACAACTTCCCCGGGTCATGATTCAGACTGAGCTTGGGAGCATGGAAGTGGAGGTCGACACTATTAAGACTCCTGATGCTGCGGGCGACTTCCTCACCTACGTCGATCACGGCGCGTACCAGGGTGGGCGTTTTCACCGGACCGTTCGGGCAGAGAGGCAGGCGGAAGGCAAGACAGAGATCGAAGGCATTCAGGGCGGATCGAATCCTTCACGCGAGAAGGACGGTGCCCCGATGGCATTGAACGGTAAGAAAGACACGGGTCTGTCGCTCGGCGGCAAGGCGCTCTCCAAGCCGCCTGATGGGGCGGGTGAGCCAACTCCGGATTTTTTCATTCGCGTCGGGGATCAGCCCGAACTCGGACGCCTAGATCCTGACGGCCAGGGGTTCACTCCGTTCGGTCGCGTCGTTCGCGGGCGCGAGGTGGCTCGCCTTATCCATACAGCGCGAGCTCAGGACCACAGACTAACACCCCCCATCGGGATTCTGGACGTTAGGAGGGTGAAGTAGGCGGTAGGTACTGCGGCGGTAGGTAGTGCGGCGGTAAGGCGGAAAGGAGGCCGCAATCCCGAGTCTCGACACTGTTGTCATCCTGAGCGAATGCGAAGGATCGGCCGGGCTTACGCCGGAACGAAGATCTCGAACGGACGTCTCATTGAGCGATCCTTCGCTGCGCTCAGGATGACAATCGCGCCGTCTCCCCGCTTACCGCTTACCGCTCACCGTCCTTTTAGAATCCCATTCCTCACCCTCACCGCCTTCTCCGACGCCCCCGGATCCAGCTCGATCCGCCGTTCCACCCGGGATGTCAGGACCACCTTGCCATTCAGCGTCAGCGTATCGGTTCCCCGCAGCACCTTGATCGGCAGCGGAGCCCCTTCCTCCTTGCCGAACCGGCTTCGGAAGGCGGGCCCGAAGTTGGGATCGGTCACCGACAAATCTCCAATCGCCAGGAGGCGGTCGCCGGCGCGGACGCCCGCGGCCTCGGCCGGCCCGCCGGGCAGGACCCCGTTGATCACGATGCCGCTCGAGTCGGCGTTGGTGGAGATGCCCAGCCTGGGGTCGCGCACGGTATCGGTGGCCATCCGGAGGCCCGCCAGCGGGAGCACTTCACCGTACGGTAAGGGCTCCCGTCCGTCGATGTAGCGACGATTGAAATCGGCGAAGGAGCGGCCGCCGGCTGCCTTGCTCACCGCTCCCCACCAGTCTGCGCCGGTGAACCCCCGCCCCCGTTTGAAGGTGGCCTGATAGAGCTCCCGCAGGACGTCATCCAGCGAGCGCGCGTTGTTGCTGCCGTCCCGGATCATGATGTCGAGCAGGAAGCCGGCGAGCGAGCCCTTGGGGTAATACAGGTAGCCGCTGCCGTCGACCGGATGGATCCAGGTCGAGAGCGAGGCGTCTTCCAGCGCGGTCGGCGGAGCCTCAGCCACGGTTCCGACCTTGGCCGAGGTGAGGGCCATGAACTGTGAAGAGTCGACGATGCCGCCGCGCGACAGGGACAGATCGGCGTAGTAGTCGGTGATCCCCTCACTCATCCAGAGCCACGGGGTCGGCTGGGGCGAGTCGTAGTCGTAAGGCACCATCTCCGCGGGGCGCAGCCGTTTGACGTTCCACGCGTGGAAGATCTCGTGCGCGGTGATCGAGGCCAGGAGCGGGCTGCCGATGAACTGGGAGTTGTAGATGCCCACGTGGGAGTTGGCGTGCTCCAGCGCGCTGCCACCGCCGTAGTCCCGGTCAAAGATCAGCAGATTGGTGTAGCTGTCCCAGGGAGTCTCGCCGAACACCGCCACCTGAGGCGGGATCACCTTGGCGATCTGGTCCCAGAGCTGCCGGCGGCTGGTTCCCGTCAGCGCGCCGGCCGGATACGTCGCTAGGCGGGTCCAGCGCCCTGCTACCTGCAGGCTATCGAAATCCATTCGGCCCACGAAGAACGGCCGGTCCACCAGATCGTGGTAGTTCGCCGCGGTGTACGATCGCGAGGCCCGGCCCGGCGTCATGCCGGTGGCCACGTGCCAGGCCGACTCGGTTTTCACCGTGAGGGCCGCGGGAAAGTTGAAGCCGCGTCCCTCGGCGTAGAAGAAGATGTTGGTGCCGTTGAACAGGGCAAAGTCGGGACGGGCCCACGCCATGGCGTTGTCGAGCGAATCGGCGACGTAGTCGAAACGCACCGTGATCGCCTTGGCGCTCCCCGGCTGAACTCTCCAGGTGTCGTAATCCAGCTTGTCCCAGGCGAGAGCGGCCCCGCCCCCGGCTGCGGTAAAGCCCACCACCCAGCGGGCGAAGTTGCTGATCTCGTATGCGCCGGGAGTCCACGCGGGAAGGGAGAGCAGGACCGCCCCGGGACCTGCGACATCGAATGACACGGCCACGTTGATGGCGCGCCGGCTTGCGGTGGTGGAGTCGAACGTCAGGTCGTAGCGCAGGTTGGTAATCGGCGCCGACTGGGCGGCCGCAGGCGCTGCCGGGGTCCGCTGCTGCTGCGCTCGAGCTGCTGCCGGTACCAGGGCTCCAAGGACTGCGCAGACCAAGGCACTGCGCTCGAACGGCCTACAACTCATAAATAGTCTCGGTGAAGATATGCATGAATGACGTGGTCACAGCCAAGAAAGTTCCGCCAAAACATTCACCACGGAGGGAGGGAGGACACAGAGGTAACGTCGGGTATTGCTGCTCCGGCACTCGCACCACAAGTACCAAATGTTTGTGGTTGTGAACGACAACTGCAGGGCATCGCGTGCGAGAACGAGGACTGTAAAGTATTACGCAACCTCTGCGCTATTTCTCCCGCTGCGGTGAAAACGAATTCCAAAACGAAACTTACCACAGAGGGAGGGAGGACACAGAGGTAGCGTCGGGCATTGCTGCTCCGGCACTCGCACCACAAGTACCAAATGTTTTTGTTGTGAGCAACAACTGCTGGGCATCGCGTGCGAGAACGAGGACTGTAAAGTATTACGTAACCTCTGCGCTCTCTCTCCCTCTGTGGTGGAATAATGACTGTGGTGAAAAAATGAATCTCAGCCACAGGCTGTTGGGTATTCAAGTACGAATCGGCTGAGCCTCCCCGAACTCCGAAGCGGCAAGGCTCGGATTAAACTCCCCCTCCCACCGGGCCATGACCACTGTCGCCAGGCAGTTGCCGATCACGTTGACGGTTGTCCGGCCCATGTCCATCAGTTCATCCACACCCAGGATGAGCGCCACGCCTTCCAGCGGAAGCCCAAAATGGAGCAGGGTGCCTGAAAGGATGACCAGCGATGCGCGGGGGACGCCAGCGACCCCTTTGCTCGTTACCATCAGCGTGAGCATCATGATCAGCTGCTGCCCGAACGTTAGATGCACTCCCGCAGCCTGTGCCACGAATATCGAGGCCACCGCCAGGTAAAGGGTCGAACCGTCCAGATTGAAGGAGTAGCCGGCAGGGAGGACGAAGGCGACGATCCTACGGGGTACGCCCAACCGCTCCATGTTCTCGAGCGCCTTGGGCAGCGCCGCCTCGGAGGATGTGGTCGCGAAAGCGAGCAGGGCCGGTTCGCGCACCGCCTGGAGAAAGGCGCCGAGCGGCACTCGTGCCAGCAACGCCACCGGCACCAGCACCACCAGGACGAATACAATGAGCGCCCCGTAGAGGGTCAGCACCATCATCCCGAGATTCTTGAGCACCTCCACACCGCTGTGCCCCACCGTGACGGCAATGGCCGCACCTACGCCGATCGGCGCAAACTTCATCACGATCCCGGTGAACTTGAACATCGTCTCCGCCAGCCCCTCGGCGAAGCCGAGCATCGCCTCCTTGGGCCGGCCTTTCACCTGGGAGAGCGCCACCCCGAACAAAATGGAGAAGAAGACGATCTGAAGGACTTCGTTGTTGGCCGCGGCCTCGAAGAAGCTTTGCGGTACCAGATGCTCGAGTATTCCGCTGAATGTGGTGGTCTTCTGCGCCAGCTGTTGTCCGGTCTCGGTCGACCCCTGGAGTTCTACCCCAACACCCGGGCGTGTGAGGTTCACGGCGGCAAGCCCGATGAACAGGGCCAGGGTAGTGACGACCTCGAAGTAGATGATAGCCTTGAGGGCAAGACGGCCGACTCGCTTCATGTCGTCGCCGTGGCCGGCGATGCCAATGACCAGGCTGCCGAAGATGATCGGCACCACGATCGACTTGATCATGCGCAGGAAGATCGTGGACAGCGGCTTCAGGCTGGTGCCGAGCTCGGGGTTCAGCCACCCGATCAGAGCACCGATCACCATGAAGATCAGGATCCACTTTGTGCCGGAAATTTTTCGGAGGGCGCTCCAGAGATCTCTCACCGGGAGGCCAGCGCTCCCGTCTTGGCGTCGATCCCCGCCAGCACCGCCGCGTGGGACGCGGCGAACTTCGCCACCCCTTCCTCCTCCAGCTCGCGGGTGATCGCCGTCAGGTCGATACCGGCGGCCCGTAGCGCATCCAGCCGGGCCGGGGCGGTGGCCACGCTTTCGTAAATCCGTACCGCCGGCTCTCCGTGATCCCGGTAGGCGGCGAAGGTCTCGGGCGGCAGGGTGTTCACCGTCTGCGGCGCGACCAGCGCTTCGACGTAATACACATCCGGCAGCCGTGGATCCTTGGTGCTGGTGGATGCCCACAGCGGCCGCTGCGGACGGGCCCCCGCGTGCGCCAGCCGCTGCCAGCGCCGGGTTTCCAGGGTGCGCTCGAAGATGCTGTAGGCCACCGCCGCGTTGGCAATGGCGATGGTGCTCCGGAGCGCCGCGGCCCTCGGCAACTTATCCAGCAGCGGGTCAACCTTGCCATCTACCCGGCTCACGAAAAAGCTGGCGACCGATGCCACGTCCTGAATCGGAAGATCGTCTTCGAGCCGGGCTTCCATCCCGGCGAGAAAGGCCTCGACCACTTCGGCGTAGCGCTCGATGGAGAACAGCAGGGTGACGTTGACGTTGATCCCCTCGGCGATACAGCGGGTGATTGCCGGGAGACCCGCGCGGGTGCCCGGAATCTTGATCATCGCATTGGGCCGGGCCACCGCCTCCCAGAGCCGGCGGGCCTCCTGAATGGTGCCGTCGGAATCATTGGCGAGGGTAGGTGAGACCTCCAGCGACACGAACCCATCGGCGCGGTTCGAATGCCCATAGAGCGGCAGGAATGCGTCACATGCGCCCTGCACGTCGGCCACGCTCAGGGCTTCGAAGATCTGTCCCGCAGTGCGACCCTGTTCGGATAGCCGGCGAATGTCGTCATCGTACAGCCGGCTGCCCGCGATCGCCTTCTCGAAGATCGTCGGATTGGAGGTCATGCCGCGCAGTCCGTCCTTCATTATTAGCTGGGACAGCTCGCCTGAGGCCATGAGATCGCGGGTGATGTAATCGTACCAGAGGCTCTGGCCCAGCTGGCCCAGCTTCAGCAGCGGGTTCGTCATTCGGACCTCGCGGTGTTGGACACATTACGATCGGGCAGGAGCCGCCGGGCGGTTGCCGCCACCTGCTCGGCGGTCAGCTTGAACTCCTGATAGAGCCGCTCGCCCGGGGCCGACGCACCAAAACCTTCCATTCCGACCATCGCGCCCTGGTCGGTGGTCCAGCGGGACCAGCCGAATGGGCCCCCCGCCTCTACCGCGACGCGGGCCCGCACCGCGGGCGGTAGCACCACGTCCCGATAGCGCTCCGGCTGGGCCGCGAACAGCTCCCATGAGGGCATGGAGACGACCCGGGCCCGTACGCCTTCGGCGTGCAGCAGGCGGGCCGCGCCGAGCGCTATGCCCAGCTCGGAGCCGGTGGCGATCAGGATGGTGTCCAGGCGGCCGGGGCCTGTCGGATCCAGCAGCACGTAGGCTCCCCGTTTCACTCCTTCAGCCGGGGCCATCACGGTTCGATCCAGCACCGGCAGCTTCTGTCGGGTGAGCACCAGCATGGTGGGGCCGTCGCGCCGTTCCATCGCCGCCCGCCACGCCTCGATCGTTTCGCCGGCGTCGCCCGGACGAATCGTGACCAGATTAGGGATCGAGCGCAGCATCGCCAGATGCTCGACCGGCTGGTGGGTCGGGCCATCTTCGCCCACGCCGATCGAGTCGTGGGTGCCGATGTAGATCACCGGCAGCTTCATGATGGCGGCCAGGCGAATCGCGGGCTTCATGTAGTCGGAGAACACCAGGAAGGTGCTGCCGAAGGGGCGCAGTCCTCCATGCGCGGCAATGCCGTTCATGCATGCCGCCATGCCATGCTCGCGCACCCCCCAATGGAAGGTGCGACCGCTACTGGTGGGGCCGAATGTGCCGCCCTGTTTCAGGGTCGTCCCGGTGCTGCCGCCGAGGTCGGCGGAGCCGCCCACGAGATTGGGAACCGCCGCCGCTATAGCCTGGAGAGCGAGGCCGGAGGCCTGCCGGGTGGCGAGCTGCCCCGCTCCTGGAGCGACCGCGGGCAATGCCTGGTCCCAGCCTTCCGGCAAACGGCCCGAGAGCCACTGCTCGAACTCGGCGGCCAGCGCCGGCTCCTGAGCGGCGTACGCCTTGAACCGGCTGCGCCAACCCGCCTCCAGCTCTGCGCCACGGGGAACTGCCCGGCGCCAGTCGGTGAGCGCGTCCTCAGGAATGTGGAACTTGGGTTCCTGGGGCCACTCCATCAGCTCCTTGGTGTGCCGAACCTCTTCGGAACCCAGGGGACTGCCATGCGCCTCGGCGGTGTTGCGCTTGGTGGGGGCCGGATCGGCGATCGTGGTCCTGAGGATGATCAGCGAGGGGCGCGACGTGTCCGCGCGGGCCGCTTCGTACGCGGCGCCGATCGCGGCCAGGTCGTTGCCGTCGCCCACCCGAAGCACATGCCAGCCGTACCCCTCGAATCGACCGGCCACGTCCTCCGAGAAGGTCAGCGCGGTGTCGCCGTCGATCGTGATGTGGTTGTCATCGTACACCACCTTCAGCTTGCCCAGCCGCAGGTGTCCGGCCAGAGAGGCCGCCTCGCTGGCTACGCCCTCCATGAGGTCGCCGTCGCTGGCGAAGACCCAGGTCCGGTGGTCTACGATGCTGTGCTCGGGGCGGTTGAAATGATCCGCCAGGAAGCGCTCGGCGATCGCCATCCCGACGGCATTTCCGAAGCCCTGGCCCAGCGGTCCGGTAGTTGTTTCGACACCGGGAGTGTGCCCTCGCTCGGGATGACCCGGGGTGCGCGAGCCCCACTGCCTGAAGTTCCGGATCTCGTCCAGCGGAAGGTCATACCCGCTCAGGTGCAGGGCCGAATAGAGCAGCATCGAGGCGTGGCCACACGACAGCACGAAGCGGTCGCGGTCGGCCCAATCCGGATTGGCGGGGTTGTGGCGGAGAAAACGAGTCCAGAGCAGGTAGGCGGCGGGCGCCAGCGCCATGGGGGTGCCGGGATGACCCGACTGGGCCTGCTCCACCGCATCCATGGCCAGGGCGCGGATGGAGTTGATGCTGCGCCACGCCACGGCGGGCGTCGGGTCGGGCTCTCGAGATGGCGTCATGGGGTCCGGTCGCACCGGGCGGGTGCGGGTGCTCTCTACGCTCAGGACCGACTCCTTTCGGAGGTGAGGACCGGGCCGCGCCGGTGAGGAGAAGGGAAGATAGGCGGGAAGGCGGGAAAGCGGGAAGGACGGGAAGGACGGGAAGGATGACAATGGGGCTCAGGATGAGGTGTGCTTCGCTACCGCCTTACCGCCTTACCGCCCTACCGCCTTACCTTCCACCATGCGCCGACTGATCCGCCTCTTCCTCTTTCTGTTCGTCCTCCCGACCCTGATCGGCGCGGTGGTCATGGTCGCCGCGGGGCGTCCGCTGATGTTCGAGCTGCTGCAGCGGGGTACCTCGTACAAGTTCCCGCGAGTGGAGTGGATCGTCACCAGGGACCTCGCCCGCTGGCTGGAGGATTCCACCCGGGCGCAACCGGTGGTTCTCGATGCCCGGAGCCAGGCCGAGTTTGACGTCAGCCACCTGAAGGGGGCCCGACGGATCGACCCCTACCGGCCCGATCTGGGGGGACTGGCCAGGGTGCCGCGGGATACTTCGATCGTGGTCTATTCCTCCGCCGGCTACCGCGGCGCGCGGGTGGCCCACTGGCTGGGTCAGCAGGGCTTCGGGAAGGTGCAAAACCTCGGTAGCAGCCTGTTCCAGTGGGCTAACGAGGGGCACCCCCTGTACCGGGGCGCCAGGCCGGTGCAGGTGGTGCATCCCTATGATGGCAAATGGGGTTGGGGCTGGCTCCTGGAGGGGGAATACCGGGCCCAGGCGCCGGCGGTGGAACGGCATTCCATTGCTCCTTAATGACTTCGAGTGACTGCCCCGCTGCCCCGCCGCCCCGCTGGGTTTCTCCCTTCCTGTCATTCTGGCGCTAATCTTGCTATCTTTCCACACGTACTTTCGCGACCTGGTTAACAGGTCATATGTCTCACCCTGATTTTGGTATCTTGTGGCACGTCGATCACGAAGACATCCTGCAGCTCACATCCCTAGCTTCCGCCGTTCCCCTGGTCGTTCCATGCAGTCGCACCGCGATTGGCTCCTTGCACAACACGGCTCCGTTTGCGCGTACTGCGGAACTGAGACGCCCGACCACGCGATCACACTCGATCACGTGCGTCCCCGCCGAGGTCAGACGGCTTACGACCGTCCCGACAACCTCGTGCTGGCCTGCAAGGACTGCAACGCTGCCAAGGCAGACACGCCGCTGGTGGCGTTTCTGATGCAGCGCCGCGCCCGGGGAGTCTTCCTCCTGCACTACGGAGAACATCTCTCCGAGCCGCTGAGGGAGCTGGCGCGACAGGCCTCTGAAAGGCCTATCACCGAGAGGGACTGAAGAGCAAAAGGGCGGCCCCAGTGGCCGCCCTTTGAGTTTCCAGTCCTGCTCTGCTCTATCCCTGACCTTCACCCGCCTTGCTTGCGGTAGCGGTGCCCGCCTTCGCCGACCCCCCTCCCAGCGACTCCCGGATGATGCGCCCCTGTTCAGCCAGATGGGCCGCCGGATACCCTTCCGCCGGGCTGGCCCGCTCCGGCCGGCCGACGTAGCGAAGCTCCATGGGGTGCCCTTCGGACAGGAGCTCCCGCAGCTTGGCCTCGAGGTAGCGCCAGGCTCCCATGTTGAGCGGCTCCTCCTGCACCCATACCAGCTCGGTGGCCTTGCTGTAGCGCGGCAGCACCTCACGCAGCTCGTTCCAGGGAAAAGTGTAGAGCTGTTCCAGCCGGATGATCGCCGGCCGGTCGTCGCCCAGCTTGTCGGCCTCGGCCAGCAGGTCGTAGTACACCTTTCCGGTACACATCAGCACCCGGCGAGCCTGCTCCGGTTTGCCGGCAAAGAAGGGATCGTCTATGACCGGCTGAAATGTGCCGCGGGAGAGGTCCTCCAGCCTGGACGTAGCCTGCGGATGGCGCAGCAGGCTCTTGGGCGTGAAGAGAATCAACGGCCGCTGTCTGGATCTCTTGGCCTGGCGTCGGAGCAGGTGAAAGTACTGCGCCGGCGTGGTGCAGTTGACGACCCGGATGTTGCCTTCGGCCGCCAGGTGGAGAAACCGCGCCATGCGGGCACTCGAGTGCTCCGGACCCTGCCCCTCGTATCCATGTGGCAGGAGGAGGGTCAGCCGGGTCGTCAGGCCCCATTTCGCCAGTCCCGCGGAGATGAACTGATCGATGATCACCTGGGCGGCGTTGATGAAGTCGCCGAACTGGGCTTCCCACAGCACCAGCGTTTCCGGTGCGGCCACGCTGTACCCGTACTCGAACCCGAGGGTTGCCAGCTCCGAAAGCGGGCTGTTGTGCAGCTCCATCGGCGCCAGCGCGCCAGGCAGATTTCTGATCGGCGCGGTCTGAGCGCCGGTATTCACGTCGTGTAGCACCAGGTGGCGCTGGCTGAAGGTGCCGCGCTCGGTGTCCTGTCCCGTCATTCTGATGGGGATGCCCTCGGTCAGCAGCGAACCCAGCGCTAACGCTTCGGCGTGAGCCCACTCGATCCCGCCATCCGGTCCCAGTGCCGTTCGGCGCCGCTCCAGCTGCTTGCGCAGTTTGGGATGGACCGTGAACCCCTCGGGCCAGCTGTGCAGCTGGTCGTTCAAGGCTCGCAAGAACTCGGGGCTCAGAGCAGTTTCGATTTCCTGACCCGCTCCGCTCAGCCGCACCTGGCGCTCCCGGGCGGGTGCCCCGGCCATGCTCGACTTGAACGCCTGTTGAATATCCACCAGCCGCTGGTAGGCCTGTTCGGCTTGACGGTCGGTCTCTTCCTGGGTGATCACGCCGGCTTCAACCAGGGTGCGCGCATAGCGGTCCCGCACGGAGGGAAGGTTCTTGATCCTCTCGTACATCAGCGGCTGGGTATACGCCGGCTCGTCGCCCTCGTTGTGCCCGTGGCGGCGGTACCCGACCAGATCGATGACCACGTCCTGATGGAACCGGTCTCTGTATGCCATCGCCAGGTGGACGGCCGAGAGACACGCCTCTGCATCGTCGGCATTGACATGCACGATCGGGATGTCGAATCCCTTGGCGAGATCGGAGGCGTAGCGGGTCGACCGCGCATCCTCCATGTCGGTGGTGAAGCCGACCTGGTTGTTAGTGATCAGGTGCAGAGTTCCGCCGGTGCGGTATCCCTTGAGCGCTCCCAGGTTCAGGGTCTCGGCCACCACCCCTTGTCCCGCAAACGCTGCGTCGCCGTGGATCGCCACCGGCAGCGCCGCCGTCGGATCGTGATGCGGCTCCCGCCCGCGCCGCTGGGTCTGCTTGGCCCGGGCGCGTCCGTCAACTACCGGTGACACGTACTCCAGGTGGCTCGGATTGGGAGACAGGCTGACGGTAATGGCTTTCCCCTGCGCCGTCTTGTAGGCACCCTCGGCGCCGTGATGGTACTTCACGTCACCGGTGCCGCCCTCGGGGGTGGGATGGCCGCCCTCGACCTGCCGTCCTCCCTCGAACTCCGCAAAGATCGTCTCGTAGGGACGACCCACGGTGTGGGCCAGCACGTTGAGACGACCCCGATGGGCCATGCCGATGACGACGTCGCGGGCTCCGGATTCGGCGGCGCCCTCGATCGTGCGGTCGAGCATCGGGACCAGCATGTCCACGCCCTCGATCGAGAATCGCTTCTGTCCCAGGTACGCCTTGTGGAGGAAGCGTTCGAGCGCCTCGACCTCGGTCAACCGCTGCAGCAGCCAGTGCTGCTGTTCGGGCGGCATCGGCCGGCGGTAGGCGCCCGATTCGATCTTCTCACGCAGCCAGACGCGCTCCTCGTGGGTCGAGATGTGCTCGATCTCGTACGCCATGGTTCCGCAGTACGTGGCCTGGAGGTAGGGCAGCGCCTCAGCCAGCGTACGTCCGGGAACTGCGATGCGAAGGACCTTTGACGGTATGGCCGCCATGATCTCGGGCGTTAGACCGAGCGAGGAGGGGTCCAGTGCCGGATCACCGATAGGATCGGTGCCCAGCGGATCGAGGTGGGCCGCGAGATGGCCGTGCATCCGGAACGCCTTCACCAGCGCCATGGCCGCAGCCACATGGGCCAGCATCTCGGATCCGACCGGCTCCTGCACTGCCTTGACGCCGCCCGACGGGCGAGCCGGAGCGCTCGACGGGGAGACCCGCAGGCTCTCCGCGACCAGCTCGTAGAATCTCTCGTCGCCCTGCAGCAGCCGATCCACCAGGCCGAGGAATGCGCCCGACTCGGCCCCCTGAATAACCCGATGATCGTAGGTGCTGGTAATGGTCATGACCTTGCTGATGCCCAGCTCGCGTACCCGGTTCTCCGGGAGCGTAGCAAACTCGGCCGGGTAGCCGATCGCACCGACGGCGATGATGCTTCCCTGACCGGCCATGAGCCGGGGCACCGATGCCACCGTCCCCAGCCCGCCCGGGTTGGTGAGCGACATGGTGGCGCCGGCGAAGTCGTCCGGCATCAGCTTGTTGGTGCGCGCCTTCTCCACCAGCGTCTCGTACGCCGCCAGGAAGGCTCCAAAGTCCATGGCCTCGGCGTGCTTGATCACCGGCACTACGAGTCCGCGGCTGCCGTCCTTACGCTGCACATCTACCGCGAGGCCCAGCGCAATTCCTTCCGGCTGCACCCGGAACGGCGCTCCGTCGCGCATGACCAGCGTGTGGCCCATGACGGGCTGCTGTTTCGTGGCCTGAACGATGGCGTAGGCAATCAGGTGGGTGAACGAGATCTTCTCGCGTCGGCCGGCCGCCTGAAGGGCCGCATTCAGCGCCCGACGCCGCTCCTCCAAGGCCGCCACCGGCAGCTCGCGGAACGTGGTCGCGGTGGGAACGGTGAGGCTCTCGTTCATGTTCGCGATCAGCTTGGCGGCGGGGCCTTTGATCGGGCTGGCGCCCGATGGCGGGTAGGCGGGTAGGCGGGTAGGCTGCTTCTCGCTCTGAAGCTCTGTGCTTTGAGGCTTACCCGCTTCCCCGCTTACCCGCTTACCCGCCTCCCCAACCACTCCGCTCTCGAAAAGCCGGCGCCATTCGGGCCCCACCGCCGCTGGATCACGCAGAAACTCCTCATACATCGCCTGCGCGAACCCCGCGTTGGCCGTCTCAAACACATTTGGATCCACGAGCCTTATCTCAATTGGAGAAGATATCTGAAGATAACGGCTGCACCGGTTGGCCGCAGGGCGCCGAGAAGTCTTGCAGGTCCCCCAAGAGGCTGTATTGTAAGGGAATGCGACGGCACCTTGGAGCGTGTCTTGTGGCCACCAGCCTCGTCTCTGCTGCCTGTGACGACGGCGGGGGCGACCTGCAACCCGACGAGGTATTGAGTCTGGAGGCCGTCAGTGGAAACGAACAGCAGGGAGGAGTAGGAACGCCTTTGCCCGAACCGATCGTGGTCAGGGTGACCACGAATGGGAGCGCAGCACCCTTCATAACCGTGGTCTGGTCGACTTCGGTGTCCAACGGTCAGATAGTCCCGGCCAAGGCCTCCACTGATGCCAACGGAATGGCCAGCGCCACATGGACGCTGGGCGCCGAGGGCGCCAACACGGCACAGGCCGCCGTGGACGGCGCCACCGGGTCGCCGGTGTCGTTCACCGCGACGGCGACCGTCGAGCTGCCGCCCCCCGCCAGCGCGAACGTAACTGTGCGGAGCAGCAGCTTTGTAAGCGTTCGAAACAGCACCAGCAATCCGGCGGTGGATACCGTCGCGGTGGGCGGGGCAGTCACTTGGACCTGGGCTCCCCCGGCCGACCCCCACAACGTGACTTCTACCGGCTCGCCTGACTTCACCGGCCAGCCCACTGTCATCGACCCTCCGCCTTTCACAGTGACCTTTACCAGTCCCGGCAGCTACAGCTACTACTGCACCCTCCACGGGCAGCCCGACTCGGGCATGCGGGGCCGCATCGTAGTGCGATAGCTCAGCGGCTTTCTCTCCCTCACAAACGACAAGTACATCTCCGCCTCGATCTGCACCCGAGCCGCATCCCAGCCCAGCTCCCCGCCCATCAGCTCGGCGACCCGCAGCGCGGCGGGGACCCCCTGCTGGCCGTGCTCATAGTACTGGTGGAAACGGCGCACCATGACGTCTTCTACCGTCTGGGCCAGCTCTCTCCGAACGGCGTGCACCACCTCGGCTTCGATGGCGGGGTGATCGGGCACCAGACGCCGGAACAGCCGCCGGTCCGCGCCTCCCAGGTTGAAGATCCCGGCCGCCTCGGTGCCGTAGTGCCGCAACAGGTGGTCGATGCTCACTGCGGGAATCCCGAGCTCCATGCCGCGGTCGCGGAACTGGCTGAGGTCCTCGGTCTCGCCGCCAGGCAACGGCTCCTCCTCGGTCCGGGCTTCGCCGTGGCGGGGCCGGCCGTCGCGATGCCGCAGCTCGCGCATCGCGTGATCCACGACCTCGGCGGCCATCGAGCGGTAGGTCGTGAGCTTGCCTCCGACCAGTGTCAGCATTCCTCCCGAGCCCTGCACGATGTCGTGTTCCCGTGAGCGCCTGGAGGTGAACTGACCCTGCCGGTCCAGCAGCAGCGGACGCAGCCCAGCCCAGGACGCCCGCACGTCTTCCACGCCGAGCCGGGCACTGGGAAAGCGGGAGTTGACCGACCGGAGCAGGTAGACAATATCGTCGCCGGTCACCCTCAGGTCCTCCGGCGGCTCGGCGCTGTCGGTGTCAGTGGTCCCGATGTAGGAGAGATCGCCCCACGGAAGTACGAACAGCACCCGGCCATCGATTGGGCTGGTGAAGGCGATCGCGTCCCGGTGGTCGATGCGGGAGCGGTCCACGATCACGTGCACCCCTTTTGTAGGCTGGAGCAGCGGCGCGGCGCCGGCGTCTTCCAGCCGACGCACCTGATCGGACCAGGGGCCGCTGGCGTTCACCACGACGCTGGCGCGGACGACGCCCTGCTCTCCGGTCAGCCGGTCCTGCAGCTGTGCTCCGACCACTCGGCCCGCGGTGCGCTCCAGCCCTGTCACCGCCATGTAGTTGGCGACGAGCGCCCCGTGATGGATAGCCGATCGGGCCGTGGCCACGACCAGCCGGACATCGTCGCACTGGGCGTCGTAGTAGCGAGCCCCTCCCAAGAGACCCCGGTCGCGCAGCATTGGCTCAGCCTCCAGCACGCCGCGCTTGCCCAGCATCCGGTGCACCCGCACATTGCGGAACAGTGCCAGCGCATCGTACAACAGCATCCCGGCGGCCAGGCGCCAGCGTGAGATTCGGTCGCCGCGGTGCACCGGAAACACAAAGGGCAGTGGCCAGACCAGGTGGGGCGCGATCCGCCGCAGCGTGCGCCGTTCCCGGTTTGCCTCCAGCACCATGCCGAATTCTCCCTGCTCCAGGTACCGCAGCCCGCCGTGGATCAGCCGGCTGGAGCGGGAGCTGGTGCCGGACCCCAGGTCGTTCTGCTCCACCAGGATGGTTCGCAGTCCGCGCATGGCCGCGTCGCGAGCGATCCCTGCCCCGTTGATGCCACCCCCGATTACCAGGAGGTCCGCCGGCTGCATGGCGAGCTGCCCCAGAGTCGCCCGATCCGAGGTCCGCTTCCCGTGGACTTGAGCGCTCTCCCGGGCACTCCCCGGCCCAGCTCCTGGTTTCTCTGGCACAGTCATCTCTTTGGTCCCGGCACGAAGGTCATTGATCTAGCCTGTGGGTCGGGACGCCACAGCCTTGCCGCGGCCGCGCTCGGCGCCACGGTTATCGGCGTGGATCGTGATCCCGTGAAGCTGGCGCAGGCGCGGGAACGTGCCGACGCGGCGCGACTGGCAATAGACTGGCGCGAGTTGGATCTGGAAGGGCCGTGGCCGGAGATGGGCAGTTTTGATGCAGTCCTGGTATTCAATTATCTTGACCGAGCCAGCATGCCCAGAATCCTCGGGCTGGTCGCGCCCGGCGGCCGGCTCATGATGGAAACATTCCTCGAGGCGCAGCGCGAGGCGGGCTGGGGCCCGACCTCGGAGCGTCACCTGCTGCGTCCCGGCGAGCTGGGCCGCCTGGTCGCGCCACTGACTACGGTGCATGGGCGCGAGGTGTTCGAGCCGGTAGACACCGAGCGATGGCGCGCGGTGGCCAGCGTGATCGCAGTTAGAAGTAAGAAGTAAGAAGTAAGAAGGGAAGGGGCGTTTCTTCATTTTCCCATTCCACTTCTCACCTCTCACCTCTCACTCCTGACTTCTCACTTCTAACTTCTCACTCGGAGAAGCATGCTCGATTCCCGCCGCGGGCGACGGGTTGCAGTCGTCGCCGGCGTTCGCACTCCGTTCGTAAAAAGTGGCACCGTCTTCCGGGACGTGTCGGCGGTGACGCTCGCCCGGCACGCGTCGCGCGAGCTGCTCTACCGCAGCGGAGTCGACGGGCGGGAGATCGACGAAGTGATCTTCAGCCAGGTCGTCCCCTCCGCGGTGACTCCCAATGTGGCGCGCGAAGTGAGCCTGCTCCCGCAGCTGCCGCCCAGCGTCCCGGCCTACACGCTGAACCGCGCCTGCGCCTCCGCGGCCCAGGCGATCAACAACGCCTCGGACCAGATCCTGCTGGGCCACTCCGACGCCATCCTCGCCGGGGGCGTAGAATCGCTCTCTGACATTCCTATTCTCCACTCCCGCCGATTCAGCCAGACCTTGGTTGACGCCAGCAAGGCCCGCAGCTTCGGCAGCCGGATGGCGGTTCTCGGCCGGGTGCGTCCCCGGGATCTGGTGCCGGTCACGCCCGCGATCGCGGAGCCTTCCACCGGCGAGACCATGGGGCAGTCGGCCGAGAAGATGGCCAAGGAGAATGGGATCTCGCGGGAGGAGCAGGATCGGCTCGCGCTGATGAGCCACCAGCGAGCCGCCGCCGCCACTGCCGACGGACGCCTCACGGCCGAGATTGCGCCGTGGTTCAGCGGTCCGGAGATGGATCAGGTCATCACGGCCGACAACGGGGTCCGGTCCGATACCTCGCTTGACGCGCTGGCCAAGCTCAAGCCTGCATTCGACCGCCGCTACGGGTCGGTGACCGCGGGCAACTCCTCGCCGCTGACCGATGGTGCAGCCGCGGTGCTGCTCATGGCCGAGGAGAAGGCGAAGGCACTGGGACACAAGCCGCTGGCATACATCAGAAGCTACGCCGTCAGTGCGGTCGATCCCGGCTGGCAGCTGCTCATGGGGCCGGTCTTTGCGGTGCCCAAGGCGCTCGAGCGGGCCGAGCTCACTTGGAAAGATCTCGGACTGGTGGAGATCCATGAGGCGTTCGCGGCGCAGGTGCTGTCCAACGTGCAGGCGTGGGGATCGCAGGCCTGGGCCGACCGGTTGGGCCTGCCGGGACCGGTCGGGGAAGTGAACTGGGAGCGCACCAACGTCAGCGGCGGGTCGATCGCCATCGGGCATCCCTTCGCGGCCACCGGCGCGCGGCTGGTGACCACGCTGGCCAACGAGATGGTGCGGCGCGACGTGCAGTTCGGGCTGCTCTCGATCTGTGCCCAGGGCGGGATGGGGTATGCGATGGTTCTGGAGAGGGTATGAGTCAGTCGCGAGTCACGAGTCGCCAGTTACGAGTAATGGGCCGGAGGTCAAGCGATGACTGAACAGACCACTCGCGACTGGCGACTGGCGACTGGCGACTCGACCGGGAAGTCCGCCTTCACGACTCAAGTCGAAAACGGCATCGCGGTCCTCACCTTCGACTTGCCGGGTGAGCCGGTCAACAAGCTCAACGCCGCGGTCAAGCGCGAGCTGGAGTCGCTGTTGCCGCGCCTGCGGGAGGATCCGGCGGTCCGCGCGCTGGTGCTGATCTCCGGCAAGGCCGACACCTTCATCGCCGGGGCCGATATCGAAGAGTTCACCGCCATCGCCAATCAGGCCGAGGCAGAGCGGCTGAGCTTCGAGGGACAGGAGACCGTTAGCCGGCTGGAGACCTCTCAGAAGCCGATCGTCGCCGCGATTCATGGCGCGTGTCTGGGCGGAGGTCTGGAGGTGGCGTTAGCCTGCCACTACCGCGTCGCCTCGGATCATCCGAAGACGGTGCTCGGCCTTCCTGAGGTGCAGCTGGGACTCATTCCCGGAGCGGGCGGCTGCCAGCGCCTGCCGCGGCTGATCGGCGCTCGTGCGGCGCTGGATATGATCCTCACCGGCAAGACCGAGAGATCGGCCAAGGCGCTTCGGCTGGGACTGGTGGACGAGGTGGTTCCGGCCAGCGTCCTCCGCCAGGTTGCGGTCACTGCCGCGGACCGGCTGGCCCGCCAGGGCCTTCCCAAGCGACAGCAGAAGGGTGGCATGGCCGGCATGTTCCTCGACGGCACCGGGCCGGGACGGCGGCTGGTGTATCGCGGCGCGCGGCAGCAGGTGCTGAAGAAGACCGGGGGCCACTATCCGGCCCCGCTGGCCGCACTCGGTGCGGTACAGATCGGTTTGGAGCAGGGCGTGGCGGCCGGGTTGGCCGAAGAGCACCGCGCCTTCGGCGAGCTCGCCGTGGGCGATGTCTCTCGCAAGCTGGTCCAGATCTTTTTTGCGACTACCGCGCTCAAGAAGGACGACGGGGTGCGCTCGGGCACCGCCGTTCCCCGCCAGATCCGCCGGCTCGGCATCGTGGGTTCCGGCTTCATGGGCTCCGGCATCGCCGGGACCGCGGTGCTCAACGTCGAGGTGGATACCCGGCTCAAGGATTCCGATCTGACCCGGGTGGGGAAAGGCCTCAAGGCGGCCACGGCGCTGCTGAAGGAGCGCCTCGATCGGCGTCGCCTGACCAAGCCGCAGTATCAGCGACTCAGCGCCCTGCTCTCCGGCGGTGTGGACTACAGTGGATTCAACCGCGCCGATCTGGTCATCGAGGCGGTATTCGAGGACCTGGAGATCAAGCGCCAGGTCCTGGCGGAGCTCGAAGCGGAGCTTCGGCCCGACGCGATCATCGCCACCAACACGTCGACCATTCCGATCCACCAGATCACCGCTCGTGCCCGCCATCCGGAGCGGGTGCTCGGCATGCACTTCTTTTCGCCGGTGGAGCGGATGCCGCTGCTGGAGGTCATTCCCACCGAGGCGACCAGCCCCGACACCATCGTGACGGCGGTCCGCTTCGGCCGGCGCATGGGAAAGACGGTGATCGTGGTGGCGGACCGTCCCGGCTTCTGGGTCAACCGCATCCTCTCGCCCTATCTCAACGAGGCGGGACACCTGCTCCAGGAAGGTGTGGGGATCGAGCTGATCGACCGGACCATGACCCGGTTCGGGTTCCCGGTGGGGCCGGTCGCCCTGCTCGACGAGGTTGGGCTCGACGTGGCCCAGAAGGCGGGAAGCGTAATGCACGAGGCGTTCGGCGACCGGATGAAGCCGGCTGCGTCGCTGCCCCGCATGCTGGGCGCCACCCGGCTCGGCCGAAAGAACGGCCGTGGCTTTTACCTGTACAAGGGCGGACACAAGGCGGGGGTGGACAAGAGCGTGTATACGCTGCTCGGCGTCCGTCCCAGCGATGGGGGTGACGAAGATCTGGTGCAGCGGCGGCTGGTCTATTCCATGCTGAACGAGGCCGCGCTCGCCTGCGCCGATCGGGTTGTCCGCAGTCCGCGAGACGCCGACATCGGCGCCATCTTCGGCATCGGTTTTCCGGCGTTTCGAGGCGGCCCGCTCCGGATGATTGACGACATCGGTCCCACCCGAGCGGTCGAGACGCTCTATCAGCTGCAGGAGCAGTTCGGCGAGCGGTTTCGTCCGGCCCCCTCACTGCTGGAGATGGCCCGCTCGGGAGGCCGGTACTATCCCGCTTGAAGGTCCCCGCTCGAGTTGGCTGCGCCGTATGACCGGGGCCATGGTAACGGCAGCGCTGCTGTACCTGGCAGTCCTGGTGGTGCTCTGGCTGGCTGAATCCCGTCTCGTCTATTTCCCCGGTGCAGAACGGAGGCTGACTCCGGCGCGGGCCGACCTCGATCTGCGCGTCGAACGGGTGGACTTCGCAGCCGCCGATGGTGTGCGGCTGGTCGGCTGGGTGATGCCCGCACCGGCATCGAGTCCCTACTGGCTGCTCATCTGCCACGGCAACGCCGGCAACCTCTCCCAGTTCGACCGACCGGTACACTACGCCGGGCTGCGCCGGCTCGGGCTCAACCTCCTCGCCTTCGACTACCGCGGTTACGGTGAAAGCGGCGGCGCCCCGAGCGAGCAGGGGCTCTACCGCGATGCCGATGCCGCGTATCACTACCTTCGGGAACAGCTGCATGTGCCGGCCGACCGGGTCATCGTGTTCGGACACTCGCTCGGATCGGCGGTCGCGATCGATCTGGTGAGCCGCGTCCCCGCGGCGGGCCTCATCGTGGAGGGCGCGCTGACCTCCGCGGTTCACCGGGGGCAGGAGCTCTATCCTTTTATACCGGTCCGCTGGATGGCCCGGAATCGCTTCAGCTCGATCGACAAGGTGTCGGGCAGTACGGTTCCGAAGCTCTTCCTGCATGCAAGCCGGGACGAGGTGATTCCACTGCCTCACGGCCGCAGGCTCTTCGCCGCAGCGGCGGAGCCCAAGACGTTCGTCGAGCTGGACGGTGGCCACGGCGACGCGTTCGATGTCGATTCCGCCCGCTACTTCGGAAGTATTGCCAAATTCCTCGCCGCCCTCCCAGCTCCTCAGTAAGTACCATCGGGCGCTTCCATGCGTCTCCGAATTGAGCTCTGTGGAGGTTTACCACGAAGGACACGAAGGCACGAAGGAAACAACCAACGGCAGTTGTATGTTGTTACTGAATGCTGGTTGTTGACTGTGCCGTTCTTCATGACCTTCGTTCCTTAGTGGTAAAGCTTTTCAGCGGAGCTGATCAGGGTGCCACCCTTTCCCGAACGCCTGCGAGCCGCTGTAGCTGACCGGTACCGGATCGAGGAGGAGATCGGTCATGGGGGAATGGCGGCCGTGTACCTGGCGGAGGATCTGAAGCACGCCCGCAAGGTGGCGATCAAGGTGCTGGTGCCCAGCGGCGTGACCCAGTCGTACGAACCGCAGCGCTTCCTGCGCGAGATCCGCATCGCCGCCCGGCTCTCGCACCCCCAGATCCTTCCGGTGCACGACTCGGGCGAGTTCGATGGACTGCTGTACTTCGTCATGCCCTACGCCGGCTGCGAGACGCTTCGGGACCGGCTGCGCAGCGAAGGTCCTCTCCCCATCGACGCGGCGCTGCGCATCACTCGGGCGGTCGCGGCCGCGCTGGGCTACGCCCATCGCCTCAACGTGCTGCACCGGGACATCAAGCCGGAGAACATCCTGCTGCAGGAGGGGGAGCCGGTCGTGGCCGACTTCGGGGTGGCTACCGCCATCTCCGCCGCGGGCGGCGAGAACATCTATATCACAGACCGCGGCTTTGCCGTAGGAACGCCGGCCTACATGAGCCCGGAGCAGGCCAGCGCGGAGCGGGATCTCGATGGTCGCAGCGATCTCTACAGCCTCGCCTGCGTCCTGTTCGAGATGCTGACCGGCCAGCCGCCCTTTGCCGGGTCCGGTGCGCGGGCCACCATGGCCCGGCATGCCATCGAGCCGCCCCCCGCTATCAGGTCGTTACGTCCGACGGTTCCTCTGGCCGTCGAGCTGGCCTTGCAGCGCGCGCTGGCTAAGGCCCCCGGTGACCGGTTCGCCGACATGGCCGAGTTCTGCGAGGCGCTGGTCACTCCCACTGCGGTTGCCCTCCCGGTCGCGACCGAGCCCGACAAACGGGCCATCGCCGTCCTTCCCTTTGTGAATGCCAGCCCTGATCCCAACAACGAATACTTCAGCGATGGCATGACCGACGAGCTCATTACCGCACTGACGAAGGTCGAGGGACTGCACGTCGCTTCGCGCACCTCCGTGTTCGCGCTGAAGCAGGTGCGCGAGGACGTCCGCACGCTCGGGGCCCGGCTCAACGTCTCCGCGGTGCTGGAGGGAACTGTGCGGAAGTCGGGCAATCGGATCAGGATCACGGTTCAGCTCACCAGCATCGCCGACGGGCGGGCACTCTGGTCGGAGCGGTACGACCGCGAGATGGCCGACGTGTTCGCCATTCAGGATGAGATCGCCGGCACCATCGTCCGCACCCTGCGCTCGACCCTCCTGGGCCGCGTGGGCGACCCCACACCGGTGCGCTACACCGAAAACGTGAAAGCCTACAGCCTCTACCTCAAAGGCCGCTTCTGGTGGAACCGGCGCACCCAGGCGGATATCGCCGAGGGGATCCGGTATTTCGAGCAGGCGATCGCGGAGGACCCGGGCTACGCGCTGGCGTACAGCGGACTGGCAGATTCCTACGCGTTGGACCTCGATTACCGCGGCGCTCCGGTGAAAGAGGGTATGGAACGCGCCAAGGCCGAGGCCCGGAAGGCCATCGAGCTGGATGAGACGCTGGCGGAGGCGCACACTTCACTCGGTTGGGTCACGTTCATCTACGATTGGGACTGGAGCGGCGCCGATCGCGAGTTCCGCCGCGCCATCGAGTTGAACCCGCGCTACGCCACGGCTCGGCAGTGGTACGCCTGGTACCTGATGGCCATGGGGCGGTTTGACGAAGCGCTCTCGGAAGGCAGGGTCGCCGTGGAGCTGGACTCCGGTTCGGTGTCCATTCGTCGCAGCCTGGGATGGTTGCAGTACTACTCCCGCCAGTATGAGGCCGCGTTGGAGAACCTGCGCCGGGCGCTCACTATGGATCCCACCGCGGAGGAGACACACCGGCTGCTGGCTCTCGTCTATCTGCAGCAGGGACGGTATGACGATTCCGCCGCCGCGTTTCGGGAGTCCATAGCGAACTCAAAAAATGCGGTACTCGCCTTCGCCGGGCTCGGCCATGTCGCGGCGCGGCGCGGTCGACCAGAAGAGACGCGAAAGGTTCTCGCGGAGCTTCAGGAGCGGGCTCGGACCGGATACGTCTCACCCGTGGCTATGGTGGGTCTCCATGTGGCGCTGGGAGAATTCGAGGCGGCCTTCGAAGGATTGGAGCGCGCCTACGCCGAGCGGCGCGGCTGGCTGGCTTATCTCAGGATCGAGCCGATGTTGGATGGCGTACGGGCGGATCCTCGCTTTCAGCGGCTGCTGGAGCGGATGCGGCTGACATAACTACCACGCGACTTTTGATCGCCTGTCCGCCCGTCCGCCCAGTCCGCTAGGTTACTAGCATGCGGAAGATCTCCACCGAAGCCGATGTCGCCACCGCCCTCGCCGAGCCGCTCGCCATCGTCTACAAGCACAGCCCGATCTGTCCCACCAGCGGCATCGCCTTCGAGGAGATGAGCTCCTTGCGTCGGCTCCACGGCGATGTTCCAGTCTATCTCGTCGACGTGGTGCAGTCCCGGCCGCTTTCGCGCTACATCGCGGAGCGGGTCGGTGTGGTGCACGCGTCCCCCCAGGCGATCATCCTTCGCGCCGGCGTTCCGGCCTGGCACGGCTCTCACTTCGATCTGCGAGCTGAAGTGATTGCGAGACATCTCTCGTCGTTGAAAGGTGAGACAGCTCACCCCGAAGATTCCGCCTAGACGCTCGTTTTGAAACACTGGCGGTGTGACGAAATCTCCGCCTCCAGCCCTCGCATTTCTCACTTCGTACCGCAGTACCTGCACTTCACGGACGCGGAGAAGCATTTCACTCCCAATCTGTTCCTCGCCCCGCCGGCCCCCTCTATCGTAACCCCGTAGTAACTCGGTCTCCGTCGGTGTCGTTGCCGACATACCGAGGTCCGCCGACGTCGCCTTACCGCCACTCACCCGGACCGACGTTCCGGAGGCGTTACGCGAATCCTCATCATCGATGACCAGGATAAGCAGGGGCAGGAGCCGGATGTTTCCGCGATCGCGGGCGAGACCGGTCACGGCCGGGAACCCAGCGCTGCCGCCGGTCCCGTGCCGGTGATCCACGAATTCCAGATTGCCACGCCGTTGCCGCCGGATTCTGAGGCAGTCGCCCTCGAACCCGGCGAAATGAACGGCCGCCATCCCGACTCCTCGGTAGTGCGGGAGCTGATCGCGCGAGTGGAGGAGCTGCTGCGCCGGACCCGCGGTCTCCCTGCGGGCGCCACGACCGGACTGGCCGGCACCATCCGGTTCGGAAGCGTGCTTCTGGAGCCGGCGACCCAGACGGTGCTGCGCGAAGGGCAGCCGGTACGGGTCACCGGAACCGAGTTCAGGCTGCTGCTCGCGCTCATGCGACGGCGCGGCGCCATCGCTTCGAGGATGGAGCTGCTGCGGGAGGTCTGGGGATCGACTGCGGCGGTGAGCCGGCGAGCGGTGGACACCCACATCGCGCGGCTGCGCCGAAAGCTGGAGGAAGACCCGGCCAACCCGCGCCACATCCTGACCGCTCTCGCGTGGGGCTATCGGTTCCGCCCCTAGTAAGCCAGGCCTGGGCGGGTGACGCGCCCTTGGCCGTACGCATTCGTCGTCACAGCACTCCTGTCGCTATCCGGAGGGGAAACATGTCACAATCAGTGTTCGGTCTATTGCGAGTTCCCCGACTTCTGGGCCTGATTGCCATCTCGGTGCTGACATTGCTGCCGAGCCGGGCACGGGCACAGCAGCCGGCGACTGTTACCGGCAGGGTCACGGCCGAATCGGGGCAGCCGCTCCCCTCGGCCGGCGTCATCATAGAGCAGTTGAGCGCGGGCGCCGTGACCCGCCCCGACGGCAGCTATACGATCGTTGTGCCGGGGGCGCGGGTGCCGTCCGGTCCGGTGACCGTCACGGCTCGTCTGGTCGGTTACAAGGCGCTCTCGGCGCAAGTGGACCTCAGCACCGGCTCCGCGGTGCAGGACTTCACCCTGCCGGATAACCCGTTACAGCTGGGTGAGCTGGTGGTGACCGGCGCCGGCACCGTCAGTGAGGTGGAGAAGCTGGGCACCGGACGGAGCAGCGTAGATTCGCTGACGCTTATCCGCAGCTCGGAGCCGAATGTCGTCAGCGCCCTGGCTGCCAAGGCGCCCAATGTGACGATCGTGTCCAGCTCGGGTGACCCCGGCGCCTCGTCACACATTCAGATTCGGGGCCAAACCACGATCAGCGCCGGCAGTGGGATCAGCGGGGCCGACGCGCAGCCGCTATTCATCGTTGACGGCGTACCAGTCGACAACAACATCAGCTACAACAATCCTAACTTCGCCTCGGTCAACTCCAGCGCCGCTCCGTCCAACCGCGCCATCGATATCAATCCCAACGACATCGAGAACGTGGAAGTGCTGAAGGGCGCGGCCTCGGGCGCCATCTACGGCTCCCGCGCCGGGCAGGGAGTGGTCATCATCACCACGAAGCGGGGCCGGCCGGGGCCGACCAAGTACTCGCTGCGCAGCTCGATTTCCGTGGATGAAGTCGGCCGGCTCCCCGAGCTCCAGAGCAAGTATGGGCTGGGGCGGGCGGGCGTTACGCCGGGGTGTGTGGCAGGCGCGGCCCCTAATTGTGCGGTTGGATTCGCCGACGCCGGTAGCTGGGGGCCGGAGATCCCAGCCGGAACCCCGACGTTCAGTCACGCGGGCGAAATGTTCCAGACCGGCCACACGTTCGACAATGCGTTGACCGTCTCGGGTGGCAACGACCGGACCACCTTCTTCCTCTCTGGCGGCGTCACGGCACAGAACGGCACCATCACCGGCAGCAACGACAAGTTCGACCGGATCTCGGTGCGCTTCAACGGGTCCCACCGCGTGTTCGACAATTTCAAGGTCGGCGCCAATATCGCGTATGTGGACGGCGCGGGAGGGTTCATCACCAGCCGCAACAGCACCGACGGACTGCTGCTTGGCGCCTGGCGCTCACCACCGAACTTCGACAACCAGGTCTACCTCGATCCGGTCACCGGGCTGCACCGGGCGTACCGCTTCCCCAATCCCGCCGCGGGTTCGGAGCAGGCGTCCCGGTTATACGACAATCCCTTCTTCGTGGCCAATGAATCATTCAACAATTCGGAGCTGAGCCGGACGTTCGGCGGAATCAATCTCGAGCTCGCGGCGCTGCCGTGGCTCTCGTTCAACTATTCGCTCGGAACCGACTACTCCAACGACGAGCGCACCCAGGCGTGGCCCTGGAGCACCTCGAACACCACCGTGGTCGGCGTCAATGGTGTGGGCGGTGTCAACGCCGGCTACATCAAGTCGTTCCAGATCGACCACAACCTCACCGCCACCGCACGCTACCGGGTGAACCCCGCCTTCAGCGGCTCCGTCACAGTGGGGCAGAACCTGAACTCCAACACCTATCAGACCCGGCAGACCCTGGGGACCGGGCTGATCGCTCCGGAGCCGTACAACCTGGGCAACACCGCGGCGCAGCTCCCCCCCTACGACTACAAGCAGACCATCAGGCTGGAGTCGTACTTCGCCCAGGTGAGTGCCGATCTGTGGGATCAGCTCTTCCTGACGGCCGCCATCCGGAACGATGGCGCCTCGACCTTCGGAGCCGACAGCCGGCGGAACTGGTACCCCAAGGGGAGTGCGGCCTGGACCTTCTTCCGCAGCGCGGAAGGAACCGACCGGTTCCTGACCTACGGCAAGCTCCGCGCGGCGTACGGGCAGAGCGGCACTCAGCCCGCCCCGTACCTGTTGAACAGCGTGCTGCTGGGCGCCTGGAACGGCAACGACGGCGGCTGGGGGCCGGCCATCTCGTCCGGTCAGAACGGAGTCGGTGGGCTGGTCACCAGCTACATCCTGCCCACGGAGGACCTGGGGCCCGAGCGGGTGGCGGAGTTCGAGACCGGGTTCGACATCGGCCTCTGGCAGGACAAGGCGGACATCGGTTTCACCTGGTATCGCGCCATCTCCAGTGACGTCATCCTGAACCTGCCCACCGCGGGCAGCACCGGGTACACCCAGAAGCCGGCCAATGCCGCCACCATCCGTAACGCGGGTGTGGAGGTGGCGCTGAACGTCCGTCCGATCACGCAGCGCAACTTCGCGTGGGACGTGGGGCTGCAGTTCTCCACTACCCGCAACCAGGTCACCGACCTGGCCGGGGTGCAGTTCGTCCCCATGCCCATCGGCGGCGGCACCAACGGGCTCGGCATTCAGGGGGTGGCCATCGTGGGACAACCCATCGGTGTGTACTACGGCAGCGATTTCATCCGCTGCGGCCGGGGACTCTCATTCAACGGCGTGGATCTCGACAATACCGCTGGTGAATGCCAGGGTGCACCGACCGGAGCGCTGTACGTGGCGGCAGACGGGTATCCCCAGCTGGACGTCGGTGGCACGTATGTGGTCGGCAATCCCCAGCCGGACTACACCGGGGCGATTCGGACCTCATTCCGGGTGCACAAGTTCTCGATCGGCGGGTTGCTGGACATCCGCCAGGGCGGTGACGCCCACAACGGCACCAAGGGCGCGCTGCACCACTTCGGCACCTCCAAGGAGTCTCAGGAGAACCGGGACGCGGGGAACTTCGTCTTCGGCGACAGCTATTTCGGCAACGAGACCGTGGCCGGTCCCGGCGCCGGCACTCCAGTGCCGCTGGGCGAGGCCTGGTACACCGGCAACGGTGGCACCTTCAACGGCCCCACCTCGCAGTTCGTGGAAGACGGCAGCTTCGTCAAGCTCCGCGAGATCTCGCTGGGTTACACCTTCGACCAGCCCTGGATCAGCCGGGTGCTCGGCTTCAGCAGCATGGAGCTGCGGGTGGCGGGACGGAACCTGCACACCTGGACCAATTACACCGGAGTGGATCCGGAGACGTCGCTGCTCGGCTCGGCCAGCCCGGTGCGCGGAATCGACTACTTCAATAATCCCCAGAGCCGGTCGTATGTGTTCTCACTCACGCTGAACCGTTAACCCTCACGCGATCAGGGGTATCAGCCATGCAAAGCTCTCTCAAGTTGCTGCTGAGCGCCGCCCTCGCGGTCGGGGCGATGGGCTGCAACGACTTTCTCTCGGGCGACGGGGTGGACACCGACCCGAACAACATCACCAGTCTGACCCGCCCGGGCCCGCTCTACGTGGGGATCCAGGCGCTGCAGTCGGTCCAGTTCGAAGGGCAGTTGGCCCGGTCTGCGGCGGAGTACGTGCAGCAGATTGCCGGCAACTCACGCCAGCAGATCGGCTTTGACCTGTACCAGATGGACCCGGTGACGATCGATCCGCACTTCTACTCGGTCTACGGATCGTCGATCGCGGTGCAGGGTGGCGGAGGGTTGCTCGATCTTCACAAGATGCAGCAGCTCGCCCGGGCGGTGAACGACTCGATCTATATCGGCATCGGGAAGGTGTACGAAGCGCTGGTGATCGGGATGGCTGCGTCTATCTGGGGAGACATTCCCTACCGCGAGGCGGCCGATTCCACCAATGAAGTCCCTGCCTTCGACCCCCAGCTCCAAGTGTATGGGGACATGATCGCGCAGCTGGACTCGGCGATCCTGTTCCTGACCGCAGTACCGGGGCCTCCGAACGTGGGGCCGCCAGCCGATAACTCCGAGCTGATCTATCTCGACCGCGGGGGGAACACCGCCGCTCTGGCGGCGGTGTACACCCAGGTGGCCCACTCGCTCAAGGCCCGGTACTACATGCACCAGGCTGAGGTGAATCCGGCCAACTACGCGCTGGCGCTGGCAGAGGTGCCGCTCGGCATCAATTCGCCGGCTAACGACATGCTCTGGTATCACGACCAGTCACCGACCGGCCAGAACGTGTGGTGGCAGTTCATGGGGGCTCGCGGCGACATCGCGCCGGGCGCCGCCTTGATCGAAATCCTCAAGCGCCGGACCGCGGCGGGTGTCGACACCGACGAACGCCTGACCTTCTACTTCAATCAGGCAGTGTACGACCCGACCCCAACCACGGCAGGCGACGAGGTGCCGGTTGGATTCTTCGGCTACCGGCCCGGCGGGTCGACCGGGTTACAGACCGCTCCCGGGATCTATGGCGGAAGCGGCTCACCGGCCGCTGCGGGCGGACCGGCAGACGATGGCGGTGACTATTCGACTTTCAATTTCATCGACAATGGAACCGACCCCGGGGACGTCCGGATGCCGGTTATCACCTACGCCGAAACCCAGCTCATCGCGGCCGAGGCAGCGTTTGCCACCGGCGGCCAGGGTGCGGCGCAGCCATTCCTGGATGCAGCGCGTGCCAACCGTTCGTTTGGTGCCCGGGGTGCTACGCCGATCACGTTCACTCCTCTGGCTCCGGTGCCGGCCACGCTGGAAAACATCATGGAAGAGAAGTATGTGACCCAGTATCTCAATATCGAGGCATGGAACGACTACAAGCGGACCTGCCTGCCAGCGCTGGCGCCGGCACCGGCGTCGCTGGGCAACACCACGCCCGGGACCCAGCCGGTGCCGGGTCGGCTTCCCTATGGAATCACGGAGGCAAATGCCAACCCCAACACGCCCAATGTTTCTCCCACGGGAAGGAACGCCAACGATCCCAACCCGTGTCCGTTGCTGGATTACACCGCCACCACGCCGTTAGGCAACTGATCGGATAACGCGCCGAATTGCTTCCGGGCATTCGGCGCGCTGTTCCGAGGTCCAGCATTCGGTGCTGAAAAGGGAGCTCGAGTATGACCCGGCCATTGCTTCTCTGCGCCGCCCTCTCGTTGGCGGCCTGTTACACCTACCGGCCGCTTGCCACCGCGGAACCGGCGGCGGGCAGCCGCGTGTCCGCCCAGTTGACCACCTCCGGCTCTCAAGAGCTCATCTCCGAGATCGGCCCCGATGTCCTGCACGTTGAAGGGAAGGTGCTCCAGGCCGATTCCAGCGGACTCGATCTGGAAGTCAAAGAGATCGAGTCATACCGCGGCATCCGCTCGGACTGGAACGGGGAGCAGGTCCGGCTGCCCCGGGAGGCGGTGGCCGGCCTTCAGGAGCGGCGTCTCTCTCCCGGAGGGACCGGCATCATGGCTGGCGCGGTCGTGGCTGGACTGTATGCCATCTACGCGGTGTTGGGTGGGCCCGCGATCTTCGAGGGGAACCCGGGGCAGAGCGCCAGCGGCGGACAGTAGCGGGAAGGCTTGCACCGAGCCATCTGTGCGAAGCGGCGCGAAAGTCGGGAAGGAAGAAGAGCTACTGGATGGAATAGTTTGAGCGAGAGATGGTACCCTCGACGTTGAGCTCGATGATCTGACCCGGCTGAACCACGAGCAGGTCGGACGTGTACCTGGTCTCATCGCCGATCGGCTCGGCGATGATCCTTATGGTTCTCGAGTGTCCCAGCATCCTGAGTGGAAGGTCGATCGCCTGAGAGCTTGATGCGGTGACGGTGGCAATCCGGTCCGCCTGCCCGTCGTGCTGGAGAAAGATGTTGACGTCCAGCAGATGATGGTTGTTCAGGACCAGGGAGAACCCGGACGCCTCCAACGTCTCGGGGTCCACGTTCTGTCTCGGCGCGGCGCATCCGAGCATGACCGCGAGCAGCACCGCCCCGCCGCCCCGCCGCCCCGCAGCCCTCACGCCGACCTCCCCAGCAGCTTCCGCATGTTCTCCCGGTAGCCCCGCGTGGAAGTGAGCCTGGTGCCATCGGTGAGAATGAGGACGTAGTCGCCCTGGAACCAGGGCTGGACCTCCTGGATACGGTCCAGATTGACGATCGCCGAGCGGCTGATGCGCAGGAAGCGGGCAGAGTCGAGCTCCTGCTCCAGCTCGGCCATGCTCTCCCGCAGCGCGTGCACCGTCCGGCCGACGTGCAAGTGGACAAACTTGCCGGCCGCCTCGATCCAGTCGATGGTGTCGGTCCGCAGGAATATGGCGCGCTCCGGCGTGCGCACGACGACGCGCTCCCGGCCCCGTACCCGGTCCCGGGCGTTCAGCTCCTCCAGCAGGGCCAGCACTCGGCGCGTGCTGCTGCCCTGGGGCAGCCGGCCGGTCGTCGAGACCGCCCTTTCCATGGCTTCCCGGAGCCGGTCGCCGTCTACCGGCTTCAACAGATAGTCGAAGGCGTGAATCTCGAAGGCGCGCAGAGCATACTGATCGTGCGCCGTCACGAAGATGACGGCGGGCTGATTTGCCTCGCCCAGCGCCGCCACTACCTCGAAGCCATCGAGCCGGGGCATCTGGATGTCCAGCAGCACGACGTCGGGCGCATGCTCCCGGATCGCTTCCACTGCCTCCTCTCCGTCGGCGCAGGCCGCGACCACGTCGGTATCGGGCTCGGCCTGAAGCAGCCGGACCAACCGTTGCCGGCCGATCGGCTCGTCGTCGGCAACGACAACTCTCAGCGTCATCCTACCAGCTCCTCCAGGTCGCTCTGGGACAACGGTACCGGCGTGTGGGCCGCGTCGCAGTGAGTGAAGGGGAGCCGCAGCGTGGCCACCGTGCCGCCGCCGAGCGCCGGCTCCAGCGCAAACCGTGCCTTGGAGCCGTAGAGCTGGTCCACCCGCTCGCGGATGTTGCGCAGGCCGACGCCTTCGCGGGGAATCCGGCCGTCGGGAAGTCCTCTGCCGTTGTCGCGGATCTCGAGGACGAGGTCCTCTCCCTGCCGTTGCGATGCAATAACGATCCGTCCCCGGCCGGCCAGCGGGGTCACGCCGTGGCGGATAGCATTCTCCAGCACTGGATGCCAGAGCAGTGTCGGCACTGCGGCGTCCAGAGTATCGGGCGCCAGATTCCAAACGATCTGAAGCCGGTCCTGAAACCGCACCTGCTCGATCTCCACGTACATGCGGAGGAAGTCGATTTCCTGGCGCAGTGGCACCACCTGATGACCGGCGTGATCCAACGACAGACGCAGCAGCCGACCCAGACGGGTGATCATCTGGTCCGCGGTATCGGGGTCAGTATGGACCAGCTCAGCCACGGTGTTCAGGGTGTTGAACAGAAAGTGCGGCTGCAGCTGCGTGCGCAGGAGCTGGAGATGGGTCTTGGCCAGGCGCGCCTCCAGATCGGATGCATGCAGCTGCCGGGTCTGGAAGAGTGTGAAATAGCGAGTGGCCTGCCCCAGCAGCGTCAGACTGCCGAACGCCAGCATGCTGTTCTCCACCCGGGGAAGCAGCAGGCTGGAGCCGGACGTATCTATTCCCGTCGGTATCGCTACCAGGGTCTGCAGTCCGATTGACACCATGACGAACCCGGCACCGGCCCCGGCGTGAACCAGGGCGCTCCGGCTCCGCTGCCCTGCCGAAAATGGGAAACGTCGGGTCAGCCAGAGCACGCCCGGCGTCAACGCGGCCCAGACCCAGGCGGCGCCAAGGGAGTAGGCCAGCAGGTTCTCCCACGGCACCGCGTCTCCATCGGTGGCTGCGTCTGCCAGCAGGCAGGCAGCGAAGGAGCACAGACCGAAGAGCGTCCATCCTCCGAACACCGCACCCCACACCTTCGCGGTCGGCCCCACCGTGGGCCAAGCCAGCGCTGCATGACGCTGCCGGAAGGGACGAGCTGGCGGGGAAGTAGACATGGCACCCCATACGATCCGGTGGGAACCGGGCCGAACTACGTTAAGAGAAAACCCTGGCCCCACGAACGAATGCGGCATGAGCGACAGGCCCAGTGGTACGGAACCCCACTTCGGTGGTACGAGCGGCAGGGAGCCCGGCGCCGATGACGCCGAGCCGGTTCAACCACCGGGGATGACTGAGGGGAGACGCTAGAGCCGCGCCGCGCCGACACAGCGGCACGGATGCGGTCAGGAAGCCTTGTCGAGATCCAACTGCTGTCGGAGGAGCCAGACAACTGCAGCTTCGCCCGGCTCCAGATCGCTCTTTCCGATCTCTTTCGTTCCATTCTGGAGGATCTCGAGCATCGTGCCGGCGGCGTAGAACTGGAAGACCGAGGGATGCACGTAGTACTTCCGGCAAACGGCGCGGGTGTTGTTGAGCTGTTCGGCCACCTGGTCGATCGCGCGAAGGATGTTCGATTTCGCCTGGCGCTGGGAGGTGCATTCGCCGATCTCGGTCAGCGCGGCGACAGCCAGCTTGGTCCCCGACCAGGTGCGAAAGTCCTTCGCGGTGAAATCCTGCCCTGAAATCTCACGCAGATAGTCGTTCACGTCACCCGAGCTGATGGTCTGGCGGACGCCGTCGTCATCGAGGTACTGGAACAGGTCCTGACCCGGAATCTCCTGGCAGCGTTGCACGATGCGGGCGAGACGGCGGTCGCTGAGCGAGACCCGGTGGCTCTTGCCGCTCTTTCCCCGGAATTCGAAGTGGATACTGGATCCGGAAACTTCCACATGGCGGTCCTGCAGCGTCGTCAACCCGAACGACCGATTGGCGCGGGCGTACTCATCGTTGCCGATGCGAATCCCGGTGCAGTCCAACAGACGCACCACGGTGGCCAGGACCTTTTCGCGAGGCAGCCCGGGCTTGCTCAGGTCTTCATCCAGCCGTTTTCGTAGGCGCGGGAGACATTCGCTGAAGGCGAGGACCCGGCCGAACTTGGTTTCGTCCCGGGTCTCGCGCCATTTCGGATGGTACCGATACTGCTTCCGGCCCCGCGCGTCTCTGCCGGTGGCCTGTATGTGGCCGTTGGGCGCGGGACAGATCCATACGTCGGTGTACGCCGGCGGAATGGCCAGCGCGCGGATGCGCGCCAGCTCGCCCGGATTCTTGATCGCGGTCCCATCGGGGGCGACGTAGCTGAAGCCGCTGCCGGCCTTCTTGCGCCGAATGCCGGGCATCATGTCGCTGACATAGCGAAGCCCGGCAGCCTGGGCGGACTCGACCGGGTCCTTCACCACGCCGGTCGCGGGGCCCCGCTTGGGCCGGCGACGAGGTGCCGCCTTGGAGGTCCGCTTCCACCGCTGTCGTGTGGCCATCAGCTGATCCTGGGTATGTGCTCGAAGAACTTCTCATGAGGATATGTAAAGCCGACGCCATCTCGCGTGATGCGAGTCACAGGGCGTAGGCGGGTAAGTGGGTAGGCAAGTAGGCCGCTCTCCCGCTAGCTTCGTTGCGTTTCCCCGGCGGCGCTGGTCACCAAGAACCCAGGGTACCAATCTGATTATGCGACAGGGGCTCCTCTGGCTCTCCGAGCAGCAGAGGATTTTCAACTTCGTCCGGCGCAACGGCATTGCCCGAAAGTTTGCCTCGAGGTTCGTTGCCGGGGAGACGATCGAAGAGGCGGTGAAGGCGGCGCGGGATCTTCAGGCGACGGGAATCACTCCATCGCTGGACCTGCTGGGGGAGAGCGTCACGGTGGAGGCGGAGGCGGTGGCCGCGAGAGATCAGTACCTGGCCATGCTGGACCAGATGGGGCGGGAAGGTGTGGAGGTCAACGTCTCGGTCAAGCTGACCCAGATGGGTCTCGACATCAGTGAGGACCTCTGCTACGTCAACATGAGCCGGATTCTGGACAAGGCGCGCGAATTCGGGGGCTTCGTCCGGCTCGATATGGAAAGCTCGGAATACACTCAGCGCACCCTGGACTTCTTCTCCCAGCGGCTCTTCGGAACTTACGGGCACCACTGCGGGGTCGTCATTCAGTCGGCTCTGCGGCGATCGGAGCGGGACATCGACGATCTCATCGCCATGAAGGCTCGGGTCCGCCTCTGCAAGGGAGCCTACCTGGAGCCTCCCGCGGTGGCGTTCCCCGACAAGGCCGACGTCGACCGGAACTACGTACTGCTGATGGAGCGGCTGCTGACGCAGGGAAATTATCCCGGCATCGCCACTCACGATGAAACCATCCTCAGTCACGCCCGCCAGTTCGTCCGGCGGCAGAACATCGCCGCCGATCGCTTCGAGTTCCAGATGTTGTACGGCGTGCGGCGCGATCTCCAGGCGCGGCTGCGCCAGACCGGCTACAACATGCGGGTCTACATCCCCTTCGGCACTCAGTGGTATCCTTATCTCATGCGGAGGCTGGCGGAGCGACCCGCCAACATTGCCTTCATACTGGGGAACCTCATCCGGGAATCGGTACCACGTCGGTGAGCGAGTTCACGCTGGGTGGCTACATGGAGAAGCACGACCGCGCGGCGGCGTTTGCCGGCCGCGACGGGGAGGCCTACTCGGTAGCCATCTACGTTGAAGACGAGCCCGATGTGCGCGGCCTGTACGGCGCCGCCCTGCTGTTCGTCCGGTGGTCTCCCGGCGGCGACCGGCCCCTGGGCCACGTGGAGACCGAGACGCTGGCGTGGGGGAGGACACCGGCGGAGGCCGAGTCCCGCCTGGCGCCCTCTCTCTGTATGACGTGAAGGCCGCCCTGGATGAGGCCATCTCCCAGGCGCCCCCAGCCTGGTGACCGGCCTCCTCGGCACCGTCTTGGAGCGGGACGGGGCGGTCTACCGGGTAGACACCGGCGGAGCCGAGGTTCGTGCGGTGCTCCGGGGCAAGGCCAAGAGGGACACTCCTCGCGTCGTCGTCGGCGATCGGGTCATGCTGGAGCCGGAGCCCACCGGGGACCTTTACGGAGTGGTGAGCGTGGAGCCCCGCACCACACTGCTGGAGCGGAGAGTTCCCGAAGGCCGGGGCAGCCGCCCGGTGGCCGCGAACATCGATGAAGTTTTCGTGGTCACGGCCACGGTAGACCCCGCTCCTATTCCCCAGCTGATCGACCGCCTGCTCGTCGTCGCCGAAGCCAACTCCATCCAGGCCGCCGTGGTCGTCAACAAGATCGAGCTCGATCCGGGGCGCGAGCTGATCGAACGCTGCCGCGCCGCGGGGTACGTCGTCTACCCGACCAGCGCCAAGACCGGCGAGGGCATCGAAGCATTTGCCAAGGCATTGGCCGGCCGGATCTCGGTGGTGAGTGGACCGTCCGGCGCCGGAAAGTCGAGCCTCCTGAACGCGGTACAGCCCGGGCTGAAGCTCCGGATCGGCGAGATCAGCGCCAAGGTCCGACGGGGGAAGAACACCACGGTGTCAGCGGTGATGATCCCCCTCACGAACGGGGGCTACCTGGTGGATACGCCGGGGTTCAGTGAAGTGGGTCTCTGGGGCGTGGTGCCGCGGGAGCTTCCTACCTGCTTTCCGGAGATGCGGCCGTTCATCGGCGAGTGCCGCTACGCCGACTGCCGCCATATGACGGAGCCGGGCTGTCGTGTAAAGGAGGCCGTGGAGGCCGGCAAAATCAGGGTGGATCGGTGGGAGAGCTACCGGATTCTGCTGGAGGAGCTGGAAGGCCAACCCGAGGAGTGGGAGTGACAGCGGCGTAGCCGCTGTCATCCTGAGCGAAGCGAAGGATCTCTCGGTTGTCTCGCTTACGCTTGTCCTAGTCCCGCTTACGCTTTTTCGTCCACCGCTTCTCGTCTCGAGCCTCGATCTTTTCCATCATCCTCTGAAAAGCGGCATCGAGGTCAACCCCTTCCCGGTTGGCCATGCAGATCAGCACGAAGAGGATGTCGGCCATCTCCATCGCCAGGTCGCCCTCCTGCTCCTCGGGCTTCTTGGTTTTCTGGCCGAACCGGTGGTTGACCTCCCGCGCCAGCTCCCCCACCTCTTCGGCGAGGCGCGCCATGTTGGTCAGCGGGTGGAAGTAGCCCTCCTCGAACTGGCTGATCCAGCGGTCGACCTGCTGCTGGGCGTCTTTGAGAGTCACGAGTGGCAGTCCCCAGTCGCCAGTCGCCAGTGATAGCGGTCATTCAGCTCTCGACCGGCGCGTGCCCTCGCGCGGACACGAGTTGCCTGAGAACCGACATCTGACGACTGGCGACTGGCGACTGGCGACTCGTTCAGCGCAGCAATCAAAGCCCTCATGAACTCCGGCAGATCCGCCGGGGTTCGGGACGAAATCAGATTTCCGTCCACCACCACCGGGCTATCCTCCCAGATCATGCCGGCGTTGACCAGATCGTCCTTGATGGCGCCCACGCTGGTCCCGCGTTTGCCGCGAACGATGCCGGCCGAGATGGGGACCCAGCCGGCGTGGCAGATGAAGGCGACCGGCTTTCCGGCCTGGTAGATCTCCCGGGTGAGCTGGAGCAGCTTGGGAGACCGGCGCATGATGTCGGGAGCGTAGCCACCGGGTATGACGAGGCCGTCGAAGTCTTCAGCCGCAATCTGATCGACGTTGGTATCGACGGTCAGGGGATACCCCCGTTTGCCCTGATAGGTCTTCTCGCCGGTTCCGGCAACGACGGTGCGTGCGCCTTCCTCTTCCAGCCTGATCTTGGGGTACCAGAGCTCCAGGTCCTCATAGAGAGGCCCGGCAAAGAAGAGGATGGTCTTCCCGTGAAGCGTCATGGCAGATCCTGCGAAGGGGCGATTTTTGCTGACAGGTCCAAGTATAGCTGACCGTTTTCCGCGAGCGCCAGCGCAGGGCTTTGCACGGGATCTCCGGTGTCAGCCCTCGCTATCTGCACGACTCGCCCCTGTGCCATCGTAACCAAGTCCAATCCTTTCAACAGCCTAGCCGGCGGCACGCCACGTGCCAGATGAGCCCTATCCTGAAAGGGAGGACCGGATGGCTGCAGCTCGAATCGGGTCTCGCCGGGGGTTTACCCTGGTCGAGACTGCGCTTGTCATCGTGATCGCGGGCATGCTGCTCGGGATCGCTGCGCCGCGTTTTACTGCCATGCGAAATGGATTCCAGCTCGACACTGCCGCCTACCAGTTGGCGGGAGAGCTGCGCCGCGCCCAGATCGAGGCCATCAAGCGGAATCAGACGGTCAGAGTCGTCAAGACGGGGACGTCGACCTATGACGTCGAGTCGATCAACCCGGCGGTCACCCTCCTCTACAGCCGGTCCTTTGAGCCAGGCGTCGGGTTCGCCGCCGGGGCTATGACGGTGAGCTTTGCGTCGTTCGGACCGCCCATCGGCGGAGGAGCAGCCTTCCCCATCAATTTCGGCGGCCGGACCAAGACGGTCACGGTTGGCGCCAACGGCATTATCACCGTCCAATGAGCCAGGTCAATATGCCTTCGCGATGCCAGTCCCAGGCCGGCTTCACCCTGGTCGAGCTCATGATCGCCATTGTCGTCATCGTCATTGGCGTCGCCGGGCATGTCGTCGGTGACCGCCACGACGATCCGGCAACAGGACGTGAGCGCCGCCCGAACCGACATGGCCGCCCTGGCCGACAACAAGTTCGAGGACCTCCGCGGAATCGCGGGCGCGGTCCAGCGTACGGCCGATACGATGCAGCTCGTTCCCGGCGGCTCGCTGACCGTCGCGACGGCGAACTACAACGACGCGGTGACCGAACGGGGCCGGACCTACACCCGCCGCTGGCTGGTAACGGCCGGGGTGGGCGGAACTCGCAACGTGACCATCCGGATCACACCTCCGGCCATGGGCCCGAGAACGCCGCAGCCCCGGGATTTCCATACCCTCATCACGATGTAGGGAGAGACGATGCCACGGCAGGCACGGGCCGGCTTCACGCTCGTAGAAATGATGATCTCCCTCACGCTGCTGGCCATCGTGATGGGAGCACTGACCACGGTCATGGTCAGCATGCAGCGGGGCTATACCCGCCAGCGGGAGACGGCGCGCAGCGAGGACGCTCTCAGGAACGCGGAGCTGACTATCTCCTCGATCCTTCGGTATGCCGGGGCCAATCCGCGGAATATGACCGGAGCCGGCGCACCCCGGGTCGATCCGCTACGCTCCACCCTTCGACACACTCCGAATCGTGGCCGATTTCAATCCGGCGGACGCCGACTGTCGCGGATCTGCTGGAGGATGTGCTGGTCTATGCCGTCAACGACACCCTGTACGTCCGCTGGCAGGCGGGCGCGGCGTGTGCCGCCGGCCGGCCTGGCCGGTGCGGAGCCTGACCTTCCAGTTCGACTCGAGCGGAACCATTCTGGCCACCAATGCCGACGTCGCCCGCGCGGCAACGCGCGTGAGAGTGACTCTTGAAGCTCCGAAACACGCTCGCACCGCCCAGCTCGCAAGGAGGATCTCGTGGGTGTACATGCGCAATCGCAGATGAAGGCGGTGCTACCCGGCGCGCTCGGGTATCGCGGAATCGCCCTGCCCAGCGCCATGTTCGCCCTCGTGGCCGTGAGCATCCTTGCGGCGGGAGTGTTTGCCTTTGCCGACCTGTCTGCCAAGGCCACGCTGAACCAGGAGCGTACCACGCGGGCCATGCAGGTGGCAGATGCCGGCATAAGCCACGCAGTCAGCCTGCTCCGCGGTCAGCTCCGCATGCATAGCTTCACCCGGATTCTCCGCGGCAGCGACAACTTCATTCCCGGCGGCGGACGATTCGCTGTTCATCAACTACGGTCTGGCCGGCGACGACCAGATCCCGCTCGCAGGCAAGGCCTTTCAGGGCCACACCTACTTTGTGACTGTCCGGGACGATCCGTCCGACGGCGACGCGAATGCCTCGACCGATCTCAATGGCCGGGTCCTCGTGCGCTGCCGGCCGCTCACCAGCGACGGCGCCACGGCCGAAGTCTCCGCGATCGTGGGAGCCGTGCCGCAGCCGGGCTTTGCCGCCGATGGCAACGCGGCCTTTGCTGGTACCCCGGACATCCTGGGTCCCTGCGGGGGCGCGCACGCCAATGGCAATATCAGCTCCACCGGTGGTGGTCCGGACATCGCCACCCAGGCGAGCGCAACCGGCACAGTGACCGGCAGCTGGCACCTGCCCGATGGGCGCAACGCTCCCAAGGCGCCCAACTCGCGCGCCGATCGACATTCCTGATCTGAACCCGGCGGACTACTGCGGCGCCGCCGACGCGGATTTCCGGCTGCTCGCCGGGGGGTGTGGCGCAGAACGGGGCGGGTGTGGGTATCGCAGTCCCTGCTGGGCTGGGTGTACAATGCGGCGACTCTGACCTGGACGCTGACCGGCGCTGTTGGCGTTCCGGTTGCCGGGACCTACTGCGTCGACCGGGAATGCGGACGTACAGGGCAGCCGTCGGCACCGCCGCCACTCCCTTGAGGCATGTCCGTCATCGCTACGGGCTCGATCAGAATCGAAGGCACCCCATATATGGTGGCGGACCACGCGGATAACATCCTGTTGCTGGCCGGCGGCGACTGTAGCTGGCCGGTAATGCCTCGGCCGGCGCGACAGCTATTCCGGACTGCTATACGCCGGAGCGCAATGCGCGGCCACCGGTAACTTCGTCGCCACGGGCCAGCTGTTATGCGCCAACGGTGCGCAGCCCTGCCGGCGCCACCGACTGGCCCGCTGGCCACGATATCTCGGGTAACTTCAGACTCAATTTCGACTGCTCGGGCAACGTGTTCAACAAGCGCCGGGTGCTCTACTGGTATCCCAGAATCGGCACCTGAACGCTGGCCCGACTACTTCTCGAGAGCGCCCCGGAGACCAACCCGGGGCGCTTGCTTTTCCTGCTGCCGAGCACGTCCTTCAACGTCGGACTCCAATCGGGATCCTAGTGCATCTCCGGTAAGGCACGACTGGCATCCGCGCCGGCTCGGCAGGTAGCTTCCGGGTAAGCCGCACCCGACAACAACTACGACGCTACAACGGAGCGCCAGCTGAGAAAAGTGACTGCCGCCATAGAACCGGATGGAGTCCTTGCCTACGCCGCTGACACTGTTGGTATCGCCCACAGGCACGTGCATGCTCGATGTGTCGAGCATCATGGCCGCCCCTCACATACAGCTGGACCCGCCGACCTGCGAAATCACATCGGCACCCTGACCCGAACGCGTCCGGGCTACCCCCGATCGCGGAAGCTGCCTCCGCTCGCCGCCGGCCTATGGATGATCGTGATGTATTGCGGCTGGGGGCCAACATCCGGGGAGGCCCAGTCGCGTGGGCGCAGCGGCCCGGGCGGGCTGAGCGCAGGGATCCAGGCTGGCCGCGACTTCGAGAACCACGCCTGGAGCCTTGGGGCGCACGCTGGGTATCAGCTCCGGGATCGTCTCGAGATCCGGCCCAGTGGCGATTACTACTTCGGGGACCAGACTCCTTTTCGCTGGCAGCTCAATGCTGACCTGATCTACAGTTTTGGGCCCCAACGCAGCGTATATGGCGGCGGCGGGGCTGCGTTCACCCACGTGCGGGCCCTGTCATCAGTGAAGACGGGCTACAACCTCTTTTTCGGACTGCGCCTATCGCCTGCAGCGCGTCGTAAGCCGTTCGCGGAGTTTCGTTGGACCTTCGTGAATGACACCAGCCCTTTCCGCCTCGTTGTGGGTCTCAGCCAATCATTCTGACCCGCAGGCCCGGGCTCGCTACCAGCTGGTCACATCCGCATTGTCCTCCTCAGCACCGGGCTGTCCGTTACGTCCTCGGATAGGACACACCTACTTCCTCAGCATCCGGGATGATCCGGCCTCCTTTTGGCGCTGCAACCGAATGCGGATGCAACTTATGAATCCGGTTCGGCTGCAATGGATGGACTAGTAGTGCGCTGAAATTGCATAGCATTCCGCCGTTGCCTCCTCGGTCACGGCCTCTGAAATCAGCGATCCGGCACCCTTCACCCCCGCTACAGGGAGACTGGCGTGGGCGGCACTGTTTCTGCGCCTTCGTATTCCTCCGAATCGCCCCGAACGCTCGCTTGCATCACCACCAACGCCGTCAATGCAGGACTTCGCAGCAGGTTTCTTGACCCGTTTTGCCCAGGCTCCGACGCCAACATGCAAGTGAAGAGGCCCTATGTCGCCAACGACGAGAAGGCACCTGGTTCATGTGCGTGGGAGCGTCCCCGAGGCGGAGGCAGGTATCGCCCTTCCCGCCGCCATGTTCGCGATCGTGGCAGCCAGCATCATGGGTGCCGGGATGCTCGCCTTTGCGAGTCTGAGCACCCAGGCCACCCTGAACCAGGAGCATGCCACGCGGGCGGTGCAGGTGGCGGATGCGGGGGTAGCTCACGCGCTGGGCCTGCTCCGCGGCGGCCTCAAGTCACAGAGCTTCACCCGGATTCTCCGGGGCGGCGACAACATCGTTCCCACCGCCGATGACTCCCTCTTCATCAACTATGGTCTGGGTGCCGACGAGATACCGCTCGCCGGCAAGGCCTTCCAGGGCCATACCTACTTCGTCACTGTGCGCGACGACCCCGCCGACGGTGACATGAATGCCTCTACCGACCTGAACGGCCGGGTGCTGGTGCGCTGCAGGGTGCTGACGAACCAAGGCGCCTCGGTCGAGGTCACGGCGATCCTGGGAGCCACCCCGATGCCCGCGATGGCGGCGGACGGAAACGTCAACTTCTCCGGATCTCCTCAAATCCGGGGCGCGTGCGGAGGCGCTCACGCCAACGGCAATATCCACGCAGTCGGTGGCGGGCCGATCATCAGCACCCAAGCAACCGCCACCGGCGCGGCCACTGGCACTTGGAGGCTCCCCGACGGCAGCGCGGCGCCGGTGCTGAGCAATCAGGCTGAGGTGGGGATCCCGGATTTGAATCCGATGGATTACTGTGCCGGCGCGGAGTTCCGCCTGCTCTCGACCGGCACCGCGACCAACGGGGCCGGCATGCTGGTCGCCGTCCCGGGTGGCTGGACCTATAACGCCGGCACCAAACTCTGGACCCTTGCTGGGGGCGCTTCGGTGGACGGCACCTACTGTGTGGAGGGCAATGCGGCAATCACCGGCAACACCGGCACTGCTGCTGTACCCAGAAGGATGACCGTTCTCGCCACCGGCTCCATCGAAGTCGACCGGTACACCGTTCATCACCGCTGAGCATGAGGACGGTATCCTGTTCATGGCGGGCGGTGACGTCAGGGTGGCCGGTAATCCATCTGCCGGGGCGTACAACTATCAGGGCATGATCTACGCCGGGGCGCAATGTGTGGCCGAGGGTAATGCGACGATGTTCGGGCAGCTGCTGTGCGCCAACGGTCCTCAGCCGCTGGGCGCCATCGAGCACGCCGTCTCGCACAGCATGGCCGGTAACTTCGTCCTGACCTTCGACTGTTCCAGTAACGTGTTCAACAAGCGGCGGGTGCTCTACTGGTATCCTCGTATCGGTGCCTGATCGTTCCTGAGCCCCACGCTTCGGCGCCCCCGGCATAACCGGGGGCGCGCTCTTTTCGGGGTGGTTGCTAGATTCTAGGCATTCGCCACCCCCGGGATCATCATGCGCTCGCGAGACCGTATTCTTGGCAACCTCGAAACCATCTACCGTGAGTCGTACGATCGCGCCAAGAAGGCGGCGGACGACGGACGCATGATGGACCTCGAGAGCGGCTACATGCGCGACCAGCTGATGCTGGAGATCCTCCTCGATATTCGCGACCTCTTCTCGGTCGCGCCCGCGGCGTCGGGCGGCAGTGCCCTGGAGAAGCTGGAAGCGATCCGAAGGCTCACCAAGCTCCGCTGAAAGGTCTTTCCATGCTCCGGACGCAATCGATGGCGCCGTTGCTCGCGGCATTTGCCCTGGCCGCCTGCGGCGCAGGCAGCCGCGCCCAAAGCACGGAACGCCGACCTGGTGGTGTACGGGCGGGTCTGGACCGGCGACTCGGCCGTTCCCTGGGCCGGCGCGGTCGCGGTCGCGGGCGACACCATCGCAGCGGTGGGCGATAGCGCGAGCCTCGCGCCGCTGGTGGGTCCCGGCACTCGCGTCATTGCCAACGGAGCGGCGATGGTGGTGCCCGGCTTCATGGACGGACACGCGCACTTCCTGCGGGGCGGCTTTCAGCTGACCAACGTGGACCTGCGGGATGCCTCTACTCCCCAGGAGTTCGTCTCGCGGATCAAGGCGTTCGCCGCCACCCTTCGACCCGGTGAATGGATCCTGGGTGGGACCTGGGACCACGAAAACTGGCCTGGGGCGCCGCTGCCTGATCGGAGCTGGATCGATTCCGTCACGCCGCACAACCCGGTCTTTATCGATCGTCTCGATGGGCATATGGCCCTGGCGAACAGTGCGGCTTTGAAGCTGGCCGGGCTGAGCAAGAGTAGTCCCGAAATCCCCGGGGGCGCGATCGTACGGCGGCGGGACGGCGAGCCCACCGGCGTCCTCAAGGATGAAGCCCAGAACCCCATGTTGGCCGTCATTCCCACACCGTCGGTCGAGCAGAGCGATGCGGCTCTCGAGCGAGCCATGGCCTGGGCTGCCAGCAAAGGCGTGACCGCCGTCGCCGATGTGGACGTCCCCTGGTACGAGGTGGCCGCTCTCCGGCGAGCCCACGCCGCCGGCAAGCTCGCTACCCGGGTGTCAGTGTACGTCCCCTTGCGGGATTGGCGTCGCATGGCGGACACGGTGCGGGTCCACGGCATCGGCGATCAGTGGCTCAGAGTGACCGGAGTGAAGGGGTACGTAGATGGGTCGCTGGGGTCGACTACGGCTTTGTTCTATCGGCCCTACAATGATGCTCCGGGTACATCGGGACTCTTTGTCACCCCCGAGGACTCCCTGCGCGCCTGGATCGGTGGGGCGGACTCCGCCCGCCTCCAGGTGGCGGTTCACGCCATTGGGGAGCGAGCCAACGGGGTCCTGCTCGACATCTTCGACAGCGTAGGAAAGGCGCACGGGCCGCGCGACCGCCGTTTTCGGGTGGAGCACGCCCAGCATCTACGTCGCGCAGATATCACACGCCTGGCGAAGAGTGGGGTGATGGCTTCCATGCAGCCGTACCACGCCATCGACGATGGTCGCTGGGCCCAGAAGCGCATCGGCCCCGAGCGCATCAAGACCACTTATGCCTTCCGCTCGCTCCTGGACCAGGGCGCCAGGCTGGGGTTTGGCTCCGATTGGACCGTGGCGCCCCTGGATCCCGTGCTGGGCATCTATGCCGCGGTTACCCGCCGGACCCTGGACGGCAGGCACCCCGAGGGCTGGATTCCGGAAGAAAAGATCAGTGTAGAAGAGGCCCTCCGTGCCTACACGGCCGCGAATGCGTACGGAGTCTTCGCGGAAGCGAAGCGAGGGAAGCTGGCGCCAGGCTATTTCGCTGATCTGGCCGTGCTGGATCAGGACCTAACCAGAATCCCAGCCCAAGCAATAGACCGGGTGCAGGTCCGGGCAACGGTAGTTGGAGGTCGTGTGGTTTACTCCAAGCCGTAGCATCTGCCGTATGGACAAATAGATAGCTTAGGAGGTATATCAAGCTACTACTAGGCAGCCCCGGGCCCGTACCACTTCGCAACTTGCTGGGTCCCATCTATCTCACCCATCACAGCCTAACCCATCGAACCCGCGCGAACCCGTGGTGCGCCTGCTGCGCGCTGCTGCCAGGTCCTCCAAGGACGGCAATGGCTATGGGGTGCTGGTCTATCAGAGGGTGCCTGGGTGAGGCACATGCTGCGGGTCAGTGTTTGCTCGCCCGGAACTGCTGCGGCATGAACCGGCCGGTCGCTCAGCGCCGCCTGCCCGGCCGGCTCTGCGCCCGCTATCTTTAGCATCCGTTCACCTGTTTGTGACCCTGCCCCTGACCCCGAGTTCCATGGCCACACGCACTTCGGGACGCGCCAAGAGCTCTGCCGCCAAGCTGGAGAAGCCGGAGCTGCTTGAGCTCTACCGCATCATGCTGCTGGCGCGCCGGATCGACGACAAGGAGATCCAGCTCAAGCGCCAGAACAAGATCTTCTTCCAGATCTCCGGTGCCGGGCATGAGGCCGTGCTCGCGGCCGCATCCAAGGTGTTCCGCCCCACATACGACTGGTTCTATACCTACTACCGCGACCGGGCGCTTTGCCTTGGACTCGGCATGACCGCGACCGAGCAGCTCCTATCAGCGGTCGGTGCTGCCGACGATCCCAACTCCGGCGGCCGCCAGATGCCGTCCCACTGGGGCCACAAGGCGCTCAATATCGTCAGCGCTTCCAGTCCGACCGGCACCCAGTTTCTTCAAGCGGTGGGGTGTGCCGAAGCCTGGCTACGCTATTCCCGCATCGAGGGAATTGCGGACAAGGCGGAGCAGTTCCATGGGGACGAGGTGGTGCTCTGCACCACTGGAGATGGCACCACCAGCGAAGGGGAGTTCTGGGAGGCGCTCAACACCGCCACCAATCTGAAGCTGCCGGTCGTCTTCCTGGTGGAGGACAACGGCTACGCCATCTCGGTGCCGGTCGAGGTCAACACCCCCGGTGGATCCATCTCCAAGCTGCTGACCGGCTTCCCCGGCCTCTTCATTCAGGAGGTCGACGGCTGCGACGTGCTCGCTTCTCACGAAGTGTTGACCAAGGCGGTGGAATACGCCCGGGCCCGCAAGGGTCCTGCATTGGTCCATGCTCACGTGATCCGGCCATACAGCCACTCGCTCTCGGATGACGAGATACACTACCGGCCGCCAACTGAGCGCCAGTCCGATGCCGAGCGCGACCCTCTGGTAAGGTTTCCCAAGTACCTGCTGGAGCAGGGCGTCGCTACCCAGGCTGAGCTCGACCAGATCGTGCGCGAAGTGGAGGAGGAGGTCCAGGTCGCATCCGACGTGGCGCTGGCCTCGCCCCAGCCCGGGACCGACACGATCTACAACTACGTCTACTCACCGGACGTCGATCCCACTTCGGAGCAATTCGACACCGAGGACGATCCCCGTTTTACCGGAGATCCCACCACCATGGTGGATCTGCTGAACATCTGTCTCCGGGATGAGATGACCCGTGATCCCCGGATCGTGTTGTTCGGCGAGGACGTCGCCGACTGCAGCCGGGAGGAGAATCTCGGCGAGGTCAAAGGTAAGGGCGGGGTCTTCAAGGTGACCTGGGGGCTCCAGCGCGTCTTCGGAAGCGACCGGGTATACAACTCACCTCTCGCCGAAGCGAATATCATCGGCCGCGCCATCGGACTTGCCACCCGGGGCCTCAAGCCGGTGGTCGAGATCCAGTTCTTCGACTACATCTGGCCGGCGTACATGCAGCTGCGCAACGAACTGGCCCTGATGCGCTGGCGCTCGAACAACGCTTTTGCTGCTCCGGTCGTGGTCCGGGTTACCTACGGCGGCTACCTCAAGGGTGGCTCGGTGTATCACTCCCAGACCGGGGCGGCGGTGTTCACCGGGGTACCCGGCCTCCGGGTGGTCTGTCCCTCGACCTCGCTGGATGCCAACGGACTGCTGCGCACCGCCATTCGCTGCGAGGATCCGGTGCTCTTTCTGGAGCACAAGCACCTGTACCGCCAGACCTACAACAAGGCGCCGAACCCCGGCCCCAACTTCATGATCCCGTTCGGGAAGGCGAAGGTCGTGCGGCAAGGCACCGATATGACCGTGGTGACATATGGCGCGGTGGTGCAGCGGACCCTTCTGGCGGCCAAGGCCATGGAAGATCAGCACGGGGTGAGCGTGGAGGTCATCGACCTCCGGTCTCTCGCTCCGGTGGATTGGGAGACCATCTACAACTCCGTGCGGAAGACCAACCGGGTCCTGGTCGCCTACGAGGATTCCCTGTCATGGGGTTATGGGTCCGAGATCGCCGCGCGGATCGCTGACGAGACCTTCGCGTATCTGGATGCCCCGGTAAGGCGCATCGCGGCCACCGACACCTTCGTGGCCTACGCCCCTCAGTTGGAGGATGTGATACTGCCGCAGGTGGACTCGCTCCGCGCCGCCATGGAGGAGTTGGCGGCCTTCTAGCCCGTCCCCCTTAGCGCACTTCCGTATTTCTTAGATGCCGATTCGATACCTGACCGGCTGTCTCGGACTGCCACTACTCGCGATCTGCAGCCCGGTTGCGCTGCCGGCCCAGATGGAAGAGCCGGTAGGGGGCTACACCTGTTATGGCTGTGAGTCCTCCCTGGACTCCGCCACCCTGAACCGGGAGGCCGAGCCCGAGAGCTACATGGGTCGCGACGAGGACGGCGTGCCGCACTACATCCAGCGCCCGTTCTCGGCCGAAGAGCGGCGGCTCCTGCAGGACCAATTCAGGATCGAGGATCCGAGTCGGCTCTATCTCTCGGACTCCTCCTCGCACCGCTACCTCGTATACGATACCAGCGCGACCGTGAGGGCGTGGTAGTGATGTCGCATCGCGTGGGGGCCGCGTCGGTGCGCGCGCCGCACGAGTCCTGGGAGCAGCTCGAGCGCCGGGTGCGACGGATGCGCACTTCGAGCTTGACCCGGCGGTGCGGGTGGCGGACACGTCGCTCGCCTCGCTGAATCCGGCAGTACGGTCACAGACCGAGACGATGCTGGCCGCCGCACGCCAGGCCGGATTTCGCGTGCGCGCGGCGGAAACCAACCGGTCACCCGAGCGCCAGGCGTACCTCCTGTCACGACGGGGCCGCCGTACGTTCACCGCCACATCGCACCATACCGGGGGCTGGGCCGTGGACGTCGTCGTGGGCGACGGCAATCTTCGGCAGCGGCGCACCCGGCGCCAATGGGTTGCGTTTCGGCGCTGGCTTCTGGCTTATGGTGGGGGGAGCTTCCGAATCATTGGTACACCGGAACAATCCTGGGACTGGTCTCACATCGAGATGAGTCGGGGGCCGTCCGGCTTTCAATCGGTGGAGGAGTTGCTGGTCGCTGCGCGCGGCTGCGCTGCCCGGCCGGACTCCCTCCCGACCCAGGCCTGCGAGAGCCCGCCCGGACGTTGAGCCAGTCAGGAGGAGTTT
>CAVUDL010000028.1:0-24111 GCA_963740175.1 uncultured Gemmatimonadales bacterium | reverse complement strand
GCTCAATCAGGGATTGGATCCGGGCGGCAACCCCATTGGGGATCCCACGAGATTCGTGGTCGGTGTTGCCCTTAACCAGGGGGCCGACCTGAGCATGAGCTGGAGCGGTTTGCGTGGAAGGTCGATGCCGGGGCGGATTTCGCTGTCACCCAGCCGGTGTTCGACGCCGAACAGCTTCAGCGTTTCCTGAGCCGCGTGCGGGCCCCGATTCCGGTCATCGCCGGGATCTGGCCCCTGGCTTCACTCCGGAACGCCGAGTTCCTGGCGAACGAGGTTCCGGCAGTTCACGTTCCCCCGCCGTACTCGAGCGGATGCGATTGGCCCAGGAGCAGGGGACCGCAGCCGCCCGGGCGGAGGGAGTGGCCATAGCGGCGGAGATGGTTCAGGCAATCAAGGATGTGGTGCAGGGGGTGCAGGTCACGGCTCCGGCCGGCCGCATCGCGCCCGCGCTCGAGGTGCTGACGAACCTGAAGGCAACAGCTACAACAATTTCACGATCCGACGGTACTGCGTCTCGACCTGCTTGAACCCCAGGTTGCTCAGATAGACCTTGTCAGCGCCGACGTCCCTGAGGGCGCGGACCGTCTTCGCGCAGATCTCCTCAGGCGCCAGGCCGGCTTCGAACTCTCGCGTGAGCTCTGCCCCCGGCACCGGGAAGAAGTCGGCCAGCCGCGCCAGCGTGCCGGGAGTGGCGCTCCGATAGAGAAACACCCCGAAAACCCCCGGATGATGGACACCCCGCCGGCGCGCCTCCTTGAGAAACTGCTCCACGGCACGGATGCTGTGGTGCGAGACTACCTGGGTTAGGTAGAACTCGGCCTCGAACCGCTCGTCCAGCAGGTAATCCACCTGCTCGGCCGCCGGGCGGTGAGGGTTAGCCCAGCCGCCGAGGTCGAGCCTTGGCACCCGCTGACGAATGAGAGAGCGCAGCTCGCGTGCGTGTGGCACACAGCGCGGAGGTCCCACCGTATGGTCGCCGCCCAGCACGGTCAGCGCCCCAAAGCCGTGCGAAGCGGCGCGTGATGCATACATCAGGCAGTAGTCGATCGAGTGCTTGGATGTGAGGAAGGGGACGATCCGGGAAGGATCGACATCGCCTGCCAGATTGGCGGTGAGGTGAGCCAGGTTTTCCTCCTCCGAAAGCCCCACGGCATTGTCGGTGAGGAAGATGAGGGTATCGTGACGGCTGAGGCGCTGGATCGAGTGATACATGTCGATCCAAAGCTCCATGGTGTCGTTGGAGGAGAGTCCGGTACGGGGTGGACGCAGCTCGACGGTCGCGAGGGGCCGGTCTTCCCGTAACCGCTGGAGCACGGATGTGGCCGGAGCAGGCTGTGGACTGGACATGGTGGGAAGGAAGCTAACTAGAGTAGCTTACGAGATGCCCGATACCGCCAGCGCTACTCCCGCTCTCACCGTGCTGTCCGAGGAAGAGGCAATGTTCCGGGACGCGATCCGGGAATTTGCCGCCACCGAAGTCCGGCCCTTCGTTCATGAGATGGACGAGGCCGCGCAGTTTCGGCTGGACCTGATTCCCAAGTTCTTCGATCTTGGGCTGATGGGGATCGAAGTTCCGGAGGAGTACGGCGGCAGCGGCGGAACAATCTTCATGGCCGTCCTCGCCATCGAGGAGCTGGCCCGGGTAGACGCCTCCGCCGCCATTTATGTGGACGTCCACAACACGCTGGTCAACAACGCCATCCTCCGCTGGGCTAGCAGTGAACAAAAGGCCCGCTACTTCCCCCGCCTCACGACCGGCCTCCTAGGGGCTTTTGCTCTCTCGGAGCCGGGAAGCGGTAGCGATGCCTTTGCCCTGGCCACCCGCGCTGAGCGAAAAGGAAGCGACTGGGCGCTCACCGGCCGGAAGTTCTGGATCACGAACGGGGCCGAGGCGGGGCTCTTCATCATCTTCGCAAATGTGGACCCCTCAAAGGGCTACAAGGGCATCACCGCGTTCCTGGTCGAGCGGGGCTACCCCGGATTCTCCATCGGCAAGAAGGAGAACAAGCTCGGCATTCGGGCCTCGAGCACGACCGAGCTCATCCTGGAGGAGTGCCTCGTTCCGGATGAGAATGTGCTCGGTCCGGTCGGCCAGGGTTACAAGATCTCAATTGAAACGTTGAACGAGGGCCGGATTGGAATCGGCGCGCAGATGATCGGGGTGGCTGCCGGCGCGCTGGCGGCGGCCACGGCGTACGTGAAGGAGCGGCGACAGTTCGGCAAGGCCATTGCCGAGTTCCAGGCGGTGCAGTTCCAACTGGCGCAGATGGCCACCGACCTCGAGGCCGCTCGCCTGATGGTCTACAACGTTGCCCGGCTGAAGGACGCCGGACAGCCTTTCGCCCAGCAGGCAGCCATGGCCAAGCTCTTTAGCTCCCAGGTGGCGGACCGGATCACGTCCGCGTGCCTGGAGCTGTTCGGCGGCTACGGCTACTCCAAGGAATACCCGGCCGAGAAGTATTACCGTGACGCCAAGATCGGGACCATCTACGAAGGCACCAGCAACATGCAGCTGCAGACCATCGCGAAGGGACTGTTGAAGTAAGCGGGGCGTTACTGCCCCGCTGCCCCGCTGCCCCGCTCCCCTTCCGTCCAAACCTTCGAAAGATTCATGCTCCCCAAGCCGCAGGGGTTGAGCGTCACCGGGGTGCTGGCCATGTCCCAGCGTACCGCCTCGTCGGACTCAGGATCCACCACACTGCACTGTACGCCCTGCCGGGTCATCAATCCGACCGCTTCGGCCCCGGTCAGTGTCCCACCCATGGCGGCGGCGCCAACCTCGGTCGTACGGTCCTCCGACGCAGTCACCTATTCAGAGGCGCTGACCGGCTCTTCGTCGGCAGTCTCGTACGAAGTGACGTTGCCCAGAATCTCGGTCGAGTCCACGGCTGCAGTGTCGGAGGGCGCCTGTGAGCTCTCGGAAGAATCCTGGGTCGAAGGCGAAGCGGTCGTCGTGTCCTGCGTCATCGAAGCGCTGTTGTCGCTGCCGCTCTCGGAGCGGTCCGAACGCGAGCACGCCGTGGCACCCGCAAGGACCAGTACGCTGGCCGCGAGGCTACGCAGCAGTGCCCGGTTGGAGACGGGAACAAGCATCGATATGTCCTCCACACTGGTTCGTTCGGTCTGGCGCTAGGTCGGGTATTTTGAAGGAAATAGAGTATTGGGCAAGACTGGGCAGTGCAGTGAGTGGTGACCGACCTGATCGTGAGCAAGCTCACACCGAAGCCAGCACAAAAAAACTCGGGGGCGCCGGTTGGCGCCCCCGAGCTGGGACCCGCAGCTCCCCACCAGTTCAGCGGGAAGTGGTCGTATCAGACTGATCCTGCGAATTGTTGTAACCGGTAGTGTCTCCAGTCGAGGACTGGCCAGTTGTGTCGGCCCCGAACGCCCCGGTGGTGTCCGTCTGTCCCTGCATTCCGGTGGTGTCCGTCTGTCCCTGCATGCTGGTGGTGTCCTGTTCCATGCCGGAGTAGCCGGATGTATCCTGGCCGGTGCCCTGGTTCTGCAGGAACGTGTCGCTCGGCTGCGAATCGGTCGGAGCGATCGTGGTATCCGTCTCCATCCCGCGGTAACCGGGCTGATTCTGGCCCAGAGTATCGGTTGTGGTAGTGTCGCGCGCGGCCGCGGACTCGTCGGTATCCGCCTCGCGAGCGGTGTTGCCTGCACACGCCAATGCGCCCACTAGTGCCGCCAGGGCTGCAAAGCGTGTGGTAGAGTTTACTCGCATTCGACCTCCTCGGATCGCCTACAGTGAAGTCACCTGGGTCCCGCGTCCCGCACCCTTTGTGGTGCCATGCGCTTCTGCCCAGCCTCAAGCACATGGGCAAAACAATTCTCCGCCTGTGCGCCCGACATCATATCCCCAGCTCAGGATGGGTTCTGTGACTTATGTCACCCCTATGCAGCTGGCATCTGAGTGGCCGCGGTAAAGGCCCGGGAATTGCTGGCTTAGCAGCCAGGAAGCCGAGGGAACGGGGTCGCCGCGAATAGGGTTAGATTTGGGACCTGCAGGTGAGTCACTTCGGCACAGTTTCGGCCTCCAGCCGCAACACCTGACCACCCGATCACTCATGCACTCAGCCTGGAAAGGGCCAGTGACAACTTTGATCCATTCTCGCTGTTTGTTGCTCTCGTTGTTCGCGCTGGGGTCCCCGGGCGTGGCTGTCGCCCAGGGAGGCCAGCAGTGGCTCAACACAAGGGTGACGGAATGGTATGCCTCCGCCGCCAGCAGTGCGCCCGGGCAGTGGGGCATCGCCATCGCCGATCAGTCGGGGCAGATGCTGTGGAGCATGAACCCGGACTTCTCCTTGATGCCGGCATCAGCGGTGAAGCTGTTCACCACCGGTTACGCGCGCAGCGTTCTGGGGGGGTCAGCCCGGCGCTCAACCCGGGTGGTAGGCGCCGGCGTCATTGACACCGTCAGGGGGGAGTGGCTGGGAAACTGGGCCCTGGAGCTGAACGGCGATCCCTCGCTGGAGCGTGCCGAGGGCTCAGGCCCGACTCTCCACGACCTGGCGGTACAGCTGGCCGGCGCTGGAGTGAGACGGCTTTCCGGTCCATTGGAGGTTCGTAGCGCTAACGGTCCCGCCACAGCGGTGTACCCCGAGGTGTGGTCTCGAAAGCATGCCGGGCGTCTGTTCGCGCCCCTGGTCGGGCCTCTGACGGTGCACGAGAATATTGTCTGGCTCACCGTCCAGCCGGGCCGCAAAGTGGGTGCGCCGGTGCGGTTGATCGAGACCGCGCCGGACGGCATCAGATCGCTGGTGTCGGTCACCGCCGTAACCGTGAGCGGGAGGCGCTCCCGGCTCAGGCTTCGCCCCGGCCGGGGCGGTGGCTGGGTCATTGCCGGCAGTATCGGCGTTCGGGCGGCCCCACGCCGGCTCACCACCACAGCTGCGAATCCGAAGGCAGTGCTGGGCGCCGCATGGGCGACGGCACTGCGCAAAGCCGGAATCGTATGGAACCCCAGGGCAAAGGCCACCGAGCCGCTGGATGGCTCCTTCAAGGTGCTGGCCCAAGTGGCGTCGCCACCGCTGGACTCCCTCGCCAGCGAGATTAACCGGCGCAGCCTCAATCTGGGGGCGGAGCTCCTGCTCCAGTGGGCCGGCGGGCCGACTCAGGGCCCAGCCAATCTCACCGCCCACGTGCAGGAAGTGATCGGCCAGCGCACCGGCGTGTACCTGGTGGACGGCAGCGGTCTCTCCTACGAAGACCGGGTCAGCCCCTCGGCGTTCGTGTCATATCTCGCCCGGTTCCCGATGACTCCGGCGGGCCAGAACTTCCCCCAGCTGTTGCCGGCGAACGGCAGCGGCACACTTCGACGCCTGAACACCGGCTTCCCCGGGGTAGGGGTCGTGCGCGCCAAGACCGGCACGCTGGCCCAGGCGAGCACGCTGGTGGGGTACCTCGGCCGGCCTGAGGGTACTCTGATCGTCTCCCTGATGTACAACGGCACCCGTCCGGGTGCTGCGCGAAGGGCGCAGTGGAAGCTCTTCCAGGATCTGGGGGCGAATGGGATGGTCATACCTGCGGACACTCCGACCATCGAGCCGCCGCAGCTTGGCAGCGACGAGACCACGACGCCGGAATGGTGGTCGAAAGCGGCCATCGCGCAGGACTCGACAGAGGCCGATGCCGACTCCCAATAGCAACTAACACCTTCCTCGTACAAAGGCCCAGCGCAACGCTGGGCCTTTTTTGTGACCGTTGCCGAAACCCGAAGGTCAGGTCGGGTTGCGACGTCCCTGCAGGGCGCGCAGCAGTACGACCGCAATTGCGGTCCAGAGGAGTACGTGGATGAATCCGCCGAAGGTATTGGCGGAAACGATTCCGAGGAGCCAGAGTACCAGGAGAATGACGAAGAGGGACCAGAGCATACCGGCACCATGGGTCAGAAGGGCCACCATCGCAGGGAGATCCAGGGCGTGGACGAGGTAAAGCCATAACGAAACGTCCCGGCAGCGAAAGTGTCTCCCGTTTCAACCAACGTCAAGACGTGGCTGGTACCCGGGTTACGCCGCGTCACAGCAGCTGCAAAAGACTTGACTTGCAGTCACCGCTAAAAAAAGCCCGCCTTTCGGCGGGCCTTTGAGCTTCTGCGCTACTTCCTATTGCACCGCTCTCAGCGCGTTGACTCGTCCTCTGCCGTAGATCGGATCCGTCCCCTCCGCACCAAGATCGTCCGCCGACGCAGCCAGCCGGTTCGCTAAGGCGTCGGGATTCATCGAGCCGTACTTGCCTACAATAAGCGCGGCGACAGCGGACACGGCGGGAGCCGCCATGCTGGTGCCTGAGGCCCAGCAGACGTTTCGGGTGGTGCTGCCCCGGCAGCTGCTCACCACGGCGTCATACCAGAAGCACTCCTGGGTGACGCTGCTCGAGGGCGAGAGCGGCGGCGCGGGGTTGATTGCCATCGTGCACAGCTCGTTCCTACCGTTGGGCTGGGCCAGCCAGGTGTCGCCACCGGGGCCGGAGAAGTCCACGATCGTGCTGCCAAAGTTCGAGTACGAAGCGAGCAGGTCGTAGTCAGTGGAGCCGAGGGCGAAGCCCTTGGGAGCGAGAGCGCTCACCCCGAACACATGGGGCGACATGGCTGGAACGTCGATGTAGTTGCCGTTGTCGAAATCGATCCCATGGCCCTGGTTATCGCCATTGCCGGAAGAGACGACCACCAGCACTCCCCGGGACCAGGCATAGGTGGTGGCCTCACCGATCATTTCAATCAGGGCCTGAGTGCCGGCGTCCTGACTCTCGGGGAAGGTCGCGCCCAGGCTCATGTTTATGATGTTGGCCCCGGCGCCGCCCTCGTTGGTTGGATCAGCGGCATAGATGATCCCATCGATGATCTGGCCGAAGCTGCCGCTACCGTTATGGAGCACCTTGACTCCGATGATGGTAGCCTTGGGAGCGATGCCGATGGTGCCGAGATTGTCATTGTTGTCCGCGGCGGCCACTATTCCCGCCACGTGGGTCCCGTGCCAGAAGGTACCGATATCGAGATTGAATGGGACGCCAGCAACCATCGAAGCGGACCGTCTGGCATCCAGATTCGGCGCGATGTCCACGTGCTGGTCCCAAATCCCGCCGTCGAGAATGGCGACGCGCGCCCCGCGACCCTGCTGTCCGGTGGCCCATGCCTCAGGCGCGTGCACCGCCTGGAGGTTCCACATCGTCGGGAACCACCGCTCCGTCGAGCCCGTGGGCGCGGCGGTAGGGCCCGCGTCCGGTGCCACCCCGAACTGCTGCTGGGGCACCCACTGGACTACCATGTCCTTGACGACCCGCTTCACGCCCCGTGTCTTGCTGAGCTGCTCGGCGAAGTCAGCGTTGCCGGCGGTAGCTGTGGCGAGGCCTGCGCGGCTGGAGAGCTTCTTCACCTTACCGCCGGCGCGGGTGATAGCCTGGCTGAGGTCCCCAGCCTCCGCGGCCGAATACGAAATAACATACGACTGAGAGTTGGAACCAGCTGCTGCTGCAACGGGTACTTCGTTAGGAGCGGTAGAGTCCTGTTCGCTACAGGCCGCAATGGCGAGCACCGCCGCGAGGCCGAAGATGAAACGTCGGGTCATTGAGGAGCTTCCTGGCTAAGGGACTGGGTGAAGCGGACAGCGGTGCGCTGCGCAAGTTCGGCGCCCTCGGAGCAAGCGCTCCGGCGGTTGATGAAAGTGGTTATTCGGAGGCGACTTACGTTACTCGCCACCGCCGGAAAGACCCCGCACTGTTGCCGTCGCAAGACGACAGATGCTACTCCGCGAAAGGGAGGTGCGCAAAAATGCCATGCGGCCGACGTATCAAGCTGCAAAGTATACCTCCCGGGGGTACCTTCAACGAGCGGAAATACTACCCCCGGGTACCCAAAAACGCAATAGCTTCTACTAAGAAAAAGACCCGCCGGGGGGCGGGCCTTTTCTAATCTGATTTGGTGTACAGCTGCTGCGCGTTCGCCTCAGGTGGCGTCGGGGGCCACCAGGGTCGGATACACCGCTACGAACCGGGCATGGAACTCCTGCGACGTCAGGATGTGGCCCTGCTTCTGAGCTTCGGCCGCAACCTTGAACCCGAACTGAGCTGCAGCCATCCGCTGGCTGGGTGTGCCATGATGCCCGTCGCTAGTGAACCCGCAATCGCCAATCTGGAAGAACACCTGGAGGAACTGCTGGACGCGCTTCTGATTGAGCGCCAGACCCTGGCTGTGGGTGAGGAAATAAGCAGCGAAAGCATCTGCCATCAGCTCGGTGTAGCGCGTCTTCTCCGCCTCGGTCACCCGTCCCCTGGTGCCCGGGACTGGCTCGTCAATGTAGCCGTTCTCGTACTGAATGTGGTGACCGAACTCGTGCGCGTAGATCCCTTGGGGCGCCACGTCACCAAAGCCCAGGGCCTGGTAACCGGCCATGATGGCGTCGCCCATGACAATCTTGTCGGGGACAGATCCGCCGAACGTCGAGAATGCGAACGCGTTGAAGGTAAAGAGCGCGTGATTGCCCTGGTTTAACGTTTGGGACGTGCTGACTGCGTCCTTGATGGCCGCCGCGTACGACTCGGCAGTGGCCCTGGGAAGCCCGAACACGAGTTCGTACGTTCTCGCGACCCGCGTGGCGTCCAGAAGCATGCTGCCATGCATGGCGACCAGCTGGATGTCATCCGAACGGATGTTCCAGAAGCGCTTCACGTCGGTGTGGGTCTTCTGCATGACTTGGGTATACTCGCCGTTGTAGCCGAAGTATTGCGGCGTGGCATCGGTCTGGAAGTACAATGCCTCATACGTCGGGATCAGATCCGCCAGCAGCTGGTTATAGAGCAGGTCGAAGACCGCGGGTTCCTTGGTGATCACATTCGTGACCTCACCGAGCCACCAGTCAACAACCGGGGTCGATGGGGGACACTCGTAATCTCTCGGGTGTAGGATTCGGTACAGCGACTGGGGAATCTCTTGATCGCTTATCCGTCCGGAAGCGGGCAGCTTCAGCGCGCCCCTCTCGAGTCCGGCGCGGGGGGCTGACTGGGATAGCTCAGAGCCCGGAACAGTGCCGGGAGCGGTAGATTCGGTGGACTCGTCCTGGCATCCAATCGTCCCCACTGCAACAGCTAAGCACAAGCCGTATAGAACGTTCCTTCTCATGAACGAACTCTCCTTTTGATCGATGTTGTCGCATGCGTTCGGTGTCAGGTGGCAGCAATACCTCCCCTGGGCATCCGAGGCGGGCATATACTACCCCCGGGTATCCTAAAACGCAATAGCCCGCCAGCCCAGTGCGCTTGAGGAAACTTTGGCTGGACGTCCCCGCCCACGAGCCCTACTTTCAACCCGTTCTCGCAGCCCTCTCCCACCGACAGGCATCGCATGGCGACCCAGATCCGGCCCACCGCCCCCCCGGAAACCCCAGAGTTCAGGCCCTACGTCCCCTCGGAGCACTCTCCAGCGGAGCTCACCGCCAGGGCCGTCATTCTGGGTGCGATCCTTGGTATCGTCTTCGCCGCCTCCAGCGTATACCTGGCGCTCAAGATCGGGCTGACCGTATCGGCCTCGATCCCCATCGCCGTGCTCGCGGTCGCCTTCTTCAGAACCCTGGGCAAGTCCACCATCCTCGAAAACAACATCGTCCAGACCACCGGCTCGGCCGGTGAGTCGATTGCGGCCGGGGTGGTCTTCACGCTCCCGGCCATTTTGTTGATGGGCTACGACCTGAACGTCAGCAAGGTGGCGGTGATCGCGGTCATCGGCGGGCTGCTCGGCATTCTGATGATGATCCCGCTGCGGCGGGCGCTGATTGTGAAGGAGCACGGCAACCTCACCTATCCCGAAGGCACGGCATGCGCCGAGGTGCTTGTGGCAGGGGACAAGGGAGGCCTGCAGGCCCGGCTGCTGTTTCAGGCGTTCGGCCTCGCCTTCCTCTACAAGTTTCTGATGGCTGGGCTTCATCTCTGGAAGGAGTATCCGGGCAGAGTATCCACCTTCTACAAGAACGCGTCCATCTCGGCGGAGGTGTCGCCCGAGCTGCTGGGGGTCGGCTATATCATCGGCCCACGCATCGCCGGCTACCTGTTCGCGGGCGGGTGCCTGGCGTACCTGGTGCTCATCCCCGCCATTACGCTCTTCGGCTCCGGCCTCACCCAACCCATCTTCGCAGAAACCAAGCTCATCCGCGACATGAGTCCGAGCGAGGTCCGGGCCGAGTTCGTGTTCTACATTGGCGCCGGCGCTGTGGCTTCGGCGGGGATCATCGCCCTGTTGCGGGCGCTACCGACCATCGTCGGAGCTTTCCGGTCCGGGTTCCAGGACCTCCGGCGCAGCGCTGGTGAGCTGTCGAGCCGGGCGCGTACCGACATCGACCTGCCGATCTGGGTCACCATCGCCGGCTCACTGTTCCTGGCGCTGATCCTGACGTTCCTGCCGCAGGTTGGCGTCAATCTGCTGGGCGCGGTGCTTATCATCATCTTCGGCTTCTTCTTCGTGGTGGTTTCCTCCCGCATCACCGGCGTCATTGGCGTCAGCGCCAATCCGATCTCGGGCATGACCATCGCCGCCCTGATCGGGACGGCGACGATCTTCTATCTGATAGGCTGGACTGGAGTGGACTATCGGGTCGCGGCGATCTCGATCGCGGCCGTGATCGCGGTGTCGGCCGCCCTGGCGGGCACCACCAGCCAGGATCTGAAGACGGGATTTCTGGTCGGGTCCACCCCCAAGCGGCAGCAGATCGCGATCATGGTCGGCGCCATGACCTCCGCACTGGCGATCGGCTGGACCATCTCCCTGCTCAACACCACTTATACCAACGTAGTGCCCGAGCGTCACCCCGGCGTCGCGCTTCAGGCCGCGGCACCCGGCTCCCTGGACCGGTCGGTCACCAGCCTGGGCGAGCGGATGCGGCACGAAGGCCGCGAGTGGGAAGTCGTTCGGGTGAATCTGCCGACCGAAGGCGTCCAGCCCGGTAAATACCTGATCGATCCGGGAACCCGGGAAGTGGCCTATCTGGTCGACCCGGGTATCGGCGGGCGCATTCGGGAAATCAACGGCAAGCCGGTCACCAAGCTCGATTCGCCCAAGGCCACGATTATGGCGCTGGTCACCGACGGCATCCTGACCCAGCGACTACCGTGGGGGCTGGTGCTGATCGGAGTCTTTCTCACGATCGCTATCGAGCTGATGGGGCTTCAATCTTTGCCAATAGCGGTCGGAGTCTACCTGCCGATCTCTACCTCCGCCCCCATGTTCATCGGAGGAGCGGTGCGCTGGCTGGTTGAGCGACGCACGAAGAGCGGCTCACGCTCCATCGCCGAGGTGGAATCGGGACCCGGCGTGCTCTATGCCAGCGGTTTGATCGCCGGTGGCGCAATTGCGGGGGTCGCGATAGCCGGGATCGCCGCGGCGCTGGTGTCGAAGGCGGAAGCGGCACAAGTTCCGGCCGCAGAGTACCTGGCCCACGTGGTCGGCTTGCAGCGGGTCCTCGGTGGCTTTGCCGTCAGTGACCTCGCGGCCCTCCTGATGTTCGCGATCCTGGGCGCGCTGCTGTATCGGGTAGCACGCCGCTAAGGCCTCCGAGCCTGCTGTGAGATAAATGCGGGTCATCACGCTGCTGCCCTCGGCCACTGAGATTGTGGCCGCGCTGGGTGGCGCGGAATCTCTGGTCGGCATCTCGCACGAGTGCGATTATCCCGGTTCGGTGCAGCACCTGCCACGCGTCACTTCCACCCCGCTCGATGTGGATGCGCCCGGTGCCATCCTCGACGCCGAGGTGCGCCGGCTCCGCGACTCTGGTCAGGGGGTGATCGGGATCGAGGCCGAGCTGCTGCGTCGGTTGCAGCCGGACCTGATCGTCACTCAGAGCCTCTGTGACGTCTGCGCCGTCTCGGATGGTGCGGTACACCGATTGACGGAAGCGCTGAATCCCGCGCCACAGGTTCTCACGCTCGAGGGGCGAGATCTTGCTGGCATCTGGGCCGATATTCGGCGGGTAGGAGCAGCGCTCCAGCTGGCTGACGAGGCGGAGGAGTTGGTGCTGGGATTGCAGAGCCGGCTCCGCCGGCTGAGAGGCGCTCGTCCCGATAAGCCCCCGCGCGTCGTATGCGTTGAGTGGCTCGACCCGCTGTATCTCGCCGGCCATTGGGTCCCCGAACTGGTCGAGGCAGCCGGCGGCGACGACGTAGGCGCACGACCGGGGAGCCACTCCCGCCGCTGCGAGTGGCAGGAGGTTCGCGACCTTCGGCCGGACCACGTACTCGTCATGCTGTGTGGCTTTGGAATCCCCCGCGCCAGGAGCGAGCTCGTTGCGTTGCGGGATTCCGAGGCGCTGGCCTTCCTGAGCGGTGCGATGGTCTCGATCATCGATGGCAACGCGTACACATCACGGGCCGGCCCGCGAGTAGTGGACGGGGCGGACCGGATTCGGGCCGCGCTGTTCCCCCGGCCTGGCCCGGACAGCCCCCGTTGGCTGCCGGAGACGTGAGGATCGTTGAGGCAGACGATCAGAGCGCGCTGGCTACTGCCCGCACGCTGTTTCAGGAGTATGCGGAAAGTCTGAAGATCGACCTCTGTTTCCAGGATTTCGCAACCGAGCTCGCCACGCTGCCGGGCGCGTATGCTCGCCCCGCCGGACGTCTCCTGCTCGCATCGGTGGAACAGCAGATCGCGGGCTGCGTTGCGCTGCGGCCGCTTGGCCCCGGCGTGGGTGAGATGAAGCGCCTCTACGTGCGACCGTCATTCAGAGGCTTCGGCGTCGGACGGATACTGGCCGAGGCGATCGTGGAGGAGAGTCGCCTGGCGGGTTACCGGCGGCTGCGACTCGACACCTTACCCTCGATGGGGCAGGCTCAATCGTTGTACCGACAGATGGGCTTTCGCCCGATCGCTCCCTACCGCGACAATCCGGTCGAAGGAGCGGTGTACCTCGAACTGGAATTGGACCCGCCTCCCCGTGAACCGTGACTCACTGGCTTTCCTGAAATCGTTGCTGGACACGCCGGGTCCATCGTCCTTCGAGGCGGCACCCGCCCGCGTGTGGCGGGCCGAGGCGGGGAAGTTCGCCGACTCGGTCCATGGAGATGTCAGCGGCAACTCTTTTGCCGCCATCAACGCGGACGCCGCACCCCGGCTGATGCTCGCCGGCCACATCGATGAGATCGGCGTGATGGTGACGCACATCGACGCGGAGGGCTACCTCAGCTTCGACACCATTGGCGGGTGGGACCACCAGGTCTTCGTCGGACAGCGGGTGATTCTGCTGGGCCGTACAGGGTCAGTGATCGGCGTGGTAGGCAAACGCGCGATTCACCTCATGGAACGAGAAGAGCGGGAGAAGGTATCGAAAGTCGAGGATCTCTGGATCGATGTCGGAGCCGCTAACCGGGGGGAGGCGGAGGCTCGGGTGAGGATCGGTGATCCGGGCGTGCTGGCGGCCGGGGTCCTTGAATTCCCCAATGGCAGGCTGGTGAGCCGCTGCATTGACAACCGCATCGGGGCTTTCGTGGTGCTGGAAGCGTTGCGGCTTCTCGCCGCCGACCGGCCGCAGGCATCTGTAACGGCAGTGGCCACGACGCGGGAAGAGATCGCGTCTTCGGGAGGTGGGGCGCGCTCATCTGCCCACCGGCTCGAGCCGGATGTGGCCATCGTGGTGGATGTCACCCACGCCACCGACTATCCCGGCATTGAGAAGAGGAAGCACGGCGACTACCGGCTGGGAGGAGGCCCCACGCTGGCGCGGGGCGCATCCGTCAGCGAGGTGGTATTCGAGCTGCTGGTGGAGACGGCCGAAGCAGAGAAGATTCCCTACACCATCGAGGCAGCGTCCCGCGACACTCACACCGATGCGGAAGCCATCTTCAATGCACATCGGGGCGTAGCCACGGCGCTGGTCTCCGTTCCCAATCGATACATGCACAGTCCCAATGAAATGGTGGCGCTGGAGGACCTCGATCGAACCGCGCAGCTGCTCGCCGCCTTCGCCCGACGGCTTACCCCAGAGACCAACCTGGTGCCGCAGTGACACGCTGAGCCTATATTCCCCGATCCTATGTGGCGTACCGTTCTGCTCGGCGTTTCGCTAGGCCTCTTCCCCGCCGCTCACCGGCTCCAGGCTCAGCACTCTCCCGAACCACCCCGACTGCTCGATGACATCCGCTTCCTGAGCGATGACCGGCTGCAGGGCCGCATGACCGGATCGCGGGGGGCGGATTCAGCCGCCGCGTATCTGGCCCGTCGCTTTTCCCAGGTCGGGCTGCAGCCCGCGGCCGGAGGGTGGTTCCAGTCGTTTAGCGTCGGCCGGGACGCTCCCGCTGCCCGACAGACAGACACCGGCGCACTCGTGGGCCGGAATGTGATCGGCATCTTGCCGGGCCGCGACCCAGTTCTGCGGAATCAGACCGTGGTACTCGGCGCCCACTACGATCATCTGGGACATGGTGGATTCGGGAGTCTGGACCCCGACAGCACGGGGCTGGTTCACAATGGGGCCGATGACAACGCCTCCGGCATCGCTGCGCTGATCCAGGTGGCCGCCCGCCTCGCCGCTTCCCCCCCGGCACGGACAGTCGTGTTCATCGCGTTCAGCGGTGAAGAGCTAGGGCTGCTCGGTTCCGCGTATTACGTGAAGCAGCCGATCTATCCGCTGGCGCAAACGCTGGCGATGGTGAACCTGGATATGGTGGGGCGGCTCCGCAACGGACGGCTGATTGTCTACGGCGCGCGCAGCGCTAAGGAGTTTCCAGCCCTGCTGGATTCGCTCAACTGGTATGCCGGTTTCGACCTCAAGGCTCAGGGAGACGGCTACGGGCCCAGCGACCACTCATCCTTCTACGCCGTCAAGCGTCCGGTTCTGCATCTCTTCACCGACCTGCACGAGGACTACCATCGCACCACGGACGACTGGCAGAAGGTGAACTATGACGGCCTGAAGCGGGTGGCCGATTTCAGCCTCGGCCTGGTGACGGCGCTGGCTGATCGCACCAGGCCGCTGACATTTGTCGATCCCCCGGCCGAGACGGCGCCGCAGACGGCAGCGCGGACTGGCTCGGGCCCGCCGGGCTATGGCGCCTATCTTGGCACGGTTCCGGACATGACCGGCGCACCGGGAGGAGTACGACTCGTCGGCGTTCGCGCGGGGAGTCCCGCGGAGAAGGCGGGCCTCAGGGGTGACGACATCATCACACGGATCGGCAGTACCGAGACGCCCGACCTTCAGGCGATGACCGACGCACTCCGAAGTCACAAGCCGGGCGACACCGTGGAGATCCTGGTCCGGCGGGGCGCCGCCGTCACGACGCTGCGCGCCACTCTCGGGGCGCGAGGGGGCTGAGCGTGGCTGCTCTCGACGCCGGCCGGGTCGTGGCTGCTCTTCGGGGAGCGTTCGCGCGCGATGTGTCACGGGCGGAGCTGCTTCGGACCGCCGCCGAAAAGATCCGCGCCGCCGGCCCTCCCTATACCTCCGTCTACCTGTACATGCTGCACGGCAGCGAGCTGCTGCTGGAGGCATACGCCGGCCGGGAGACGGAGCACACCCGGATTCCCGTGGGGACTGGGGTATGTGGGACTGCCGTCCAGACCGGCCGGGATCAGAACGTGCCAGATGTGACCGCGGTCGGCAATTACCTGGCGTGCAACACCTGGACCCGGTCCGAGCTGGTGGTGCTGATCCGGCGTGGTAGCACCATCCTGGGACAGATCGATATCGATAGCGACGTGCCGGACCCGTTCACTCCCGAGGAGGAGGCTCAGGTGAAGCAGGTAGCGGACGCGCTCGCAGTGCTGCTTTAGGGATCCATCATCACCTCGCTCGCGGCGGCCCGGTAACTGCCTGCCACGGATGAACACGAATCAACAGCCCGGATCGCGCCGGCGCGGCATGCAGCTCCTTTCCCTTTACGAGCCTCTTGTTTGATGGATAACAGCACACCAACGGAGCTCCTTCCCCACGGCCCAAGAGCCGCGAAGGGAGCGCCTCTTGCGGAGCTCGATTATTACTCGATGCCCGGGCAGCGCTAGTTGGCCAGCACCGGTTTTCGGGATGTGCGCGGTATCCGCATCTTCGAGCGCCGAATCGGCCATGGACCGCCAACCGTGGTCCTGCACGGGGGCCCCGGCGCCCACCATGATTACCTGCTCCCCGGCTTCGACACACTGGCGACAGGGCGCGAGCTGATCTACTACGATCAGCGCGGTGGGGGCCGCTCACCGGTCTCGCGAGACACTCCGGTGGGCTGGCAGGAGCAAGTCGCCGACCTCGAGCAGCTGCGTGAGACCTGGGAGCTCGAGCAGCTGGTGCTGGCGGGATACTCCTGGGGTGGGCTCCTCGCCTTGCTGTACGCCATCCAACATCCGACCCGGGTTAGCCGCCTGGCACTGGTGTCCCCCGCCCCGGCATGGCGCGCGGCGCGAGAGCAGTTCGAGCGACGGTTCAGCGAACGCAACCTGGCTCCCGAGCTTCAGCGCCGCAGGTCCGAGCTCCGGGAAAGCGGGTTGCGCGAGCGCGACCCCAATCTCTATGCCCAACGTCTGTTTGAGCTGTCGGTCGCGGCCTACTTTCACGACCCGGAGCGGGCCCGGGACCTCACCCCATTTCGTGTAACCGGGCGTACCCAGCAGGAGGTGTGGAGCAGCCTGGGAGACTATGACCTCCGACCGTCACTCTCGGAGCTGGACCTGGCTGCGCTGGTGCTGCATGGGGAGAGTGATGTCATTCCAGTAGAAGCTTCTCGCGAGCTGGCCCAGCTTCTGGGAGCCGGATTTTACGCTCTGCCGCGCTGTGGCCATGTACCATATGTCGAAGCACTCGACGAGTTTCGAGAATTGCTGGATGGCTTTCTGCCGCGGGAGTGATCGGGAGCTAGATTTCAGCAATGCGCCCCAGCCCATTCGATCTCGTTTTTCGCGACATTTGCCGACGAGGTTTTTCCCCGGATTCGCAGTGCCCTCGCCCAAGCCGGCCATGATCCCCGCGACAGAGACCGATTCCTGATGGTGCGGGAGGTAGTCACCCTGCTGCGAGAGCTCCGGCCGGAAGAGGGTATGGGTGAGGGGATCGACCAGCTGGCGGCGCTGCTGCACCACGCCTACCTGTATTGGAACTCCGGAGAACACAACCTGGAGGTTGGGCTCGAAGGGCTCCCCCGGCTGATGGGCGCGGCTGACATCCCCGCCGCAGCTGATTCGACTGCGGCTTACTACGTGGCCATGCCCGAGCATCGGATTTGGGCTCAGGTGATACCCGGGCAACCGCCGGAGCCTCTCGACGGCTGTTTCGTGGATGGGGGACCGCAGGGAAGCCTGAGAGTGCTGGGCGTATTCGGAATCCACCCTGAGCGGCAGGGGTTCAGCGTGGTGGAAGCCACCGGGGAGCGGCCGCCACTGCTGGGGCGCGCCGATGGGTCGGAGCTCTTTGCGCCCACTCTCCCAGGAGGCAAGGCGGCTGGGCTCTTCTCCGTGACCGGTGAGGAGGAGCTGCTCGAGCTGGGCTGGCGTATTCAGCTTGGAGCTAGGAGCTGGGGGCTAGGAGCCAGAGGCTTAGACCTCCAGGTGGCCGTTTCCAGTCCCCAGCTCCCAGCTCCCAGCTCCTAGCTGCTATGGAAAGTGTAAAGGACTACATGGACAAGAAGGCGGTGGCGCAGGTGCTGGAGCAGATCGCCGCCTTCCTCGAACTGAAGAGCGAGAACCCATTCCGGATCCGCGCCTTCAGGACTGCCGCGCGTGCCCTGGTGGGCTTCCCCGGCGATCTCCGGCAGTCGCTGGAGGATGGCACCCTGGCTTCCACCAAGGGAATCGGTCCGGCCACACTCCAGATCGTCACCGAGCTGGTCGGCACCGGCCAGGCCAGGATGCTGGAAGAGCTGCGCGAACAGATTCCCCCGGGCCTGGTTGAGATGCTGGAGATCTCGGGGCTGGGTGTCGCCAAGATCCGGCAGATACACGATGTCCTGGGGATCGATTCTCTCCCCGACCTGGAGGCGGCAGCCCAGGATGGCCGCCTGGCCAAGCTGCCCCGATTCGGCGCCCGGACCTCAGAGAACATCCTCAAGGGCATCGCCTACCTTCGTCAGGCCAGCTCTTACCGATTGCTCCATCATGCGGGAGATGAGGCCGAAGGCTTGAGAGCGGCACTGGAGCGGCTGCCGGGGGTCCGGAGGGCCATAACCGCCGGGGATGTTCGGCGCCGCTCCGAAGTGGTCAAAGATCTGATCTTCGTGCTCGTGGCCGAATCGTCTCCGGCAGACCTGTTCAAGAAGCTGAGCCAGCTGCCTGGCGTCCAGGAGTATGCCGGTCAGGATGAGCGCCGGCTGACACTGCGATTTGCCGGCGGATCCAGTGCGCAGATTGTGGCGACCACGCCGGTCAACGCCGGGACGGTTCTGGTGCAAGCCACCGGCAACGAAGAGCATCTTCGAGAATTGGCAGCGCACGCGCGGGCAAAGGGGTTTGCGCTGAACGGAGCGGCGCTGTGGCGCGGCAGTGAGTTCGTTCCGACTCCCGATGAGGCGACCTTTTATCGCGCGCTGGGCCTGAGCTTCATCCCACCCGAGCTCCGAGAAGGGACGGGAGAGGTAGCCGCGGCGAGCGGACAGGAGCTTCCTCGCCTTCTCGAAGCGCAGGACCTCAAGGGATTTCTGCATTGCCACACCCGGTACTCGGACGGTTCCGCCACCGTCGAGGAGCTGGCCCGGGCGTGCCAGGCCGCCGGCTACGAGTACCTCGGTGTCACGGACCACAGCCAGGCCGCAGCCTATGCAGGAGGCCTCAGCGCAGACGAACTGGCGCGACAGGCCGACGAGATCGACGAGGTCAACAGCAGGCTGGGTGGATTCCGGGTCCTTAAGGGGATTGAAGCCGACATCCTCCAGGATGGCAGGGTGGACTATGAGGAGGCCGTACTGGAGCGACTCGATTTCGTGATCGCCTCCATACACAGCCGCTTCAATCTGGACAAGAAAGAGATGACTGCGCGCATGCTGGCGGCCATGGACAATCCCTATCTGACGATCATCGGGCACCCCACCGGGCGACTGCTGCTGTCACGGGATCCGTATCCGATCGACCTGGATGCGGTGATCGACAAAGCCGCGGCAACCGGTGTGGCGCTGGAAATCAATGCCGACCCCCACCGACTGGATCTGGACTGGCGCGTCCTGCGTCAGGCCCGCCGCCGAGGTGCGATGATTTCGATCGGCGCGGACGCCCATAACGTGGCCGGGCTCAGCTATGTGCAGTACGGCGTCGGAATGGCCCGCAAAGGCTGGCTGGAACGTGAGGACATTCTCAATTCGAGGCCGGTCGATGGGTTCGTCGGCTTCGCTCGACGGAGGCGGGGGTGAAGGACAGGCGGGCAGGCGGACGGGTGGACGGGCGGACAGGCGGGCGGCCGGCGCCGTCGAAGGACCGGCGCAGCAATAAAGCGGCAGCAAAGCCTTCCCTTGTCAAACGGGCTATTCGGAAAGTGCTTGGTGAAGACGACCAGGTACGTTCGAGAAAGTCTACCCGTCCGCCTGCCCCCGAGATCATCTCCCTCCTCAAGGAGACCTACCCCGACGCCCGTTGCGCGCTGGACTACCGAAACGCCTACGAGCTGCTCTGCGCGACGATTCTGTCGGCCCAGTGCACCGATGCCAGGGTGAACATGGTTACACCGGCCCTGTTTGCCCGGTATCCCACAGCGTTCGAGCTGGCGCGGGCGAAGCCTGAGGATGTCCAGGAGATCATCAAGTCCACCGGCTTCTTTCGAAACAAGACCAAGAGTCTTATTGGGATGGCGCAGGCGGTGGCGGCGGAACATGGCGGCGAGGTGCCGCGAACCATGGAGGAGCTTCGGAAGCTGCCGGGGGTAGGCCGCAAGACCGCCAACGTCGTGCTCAGCAATGCCTACGAAACCAACGAAGGGGTCACCGTCGACACCCATGTCACACGGTTGAGCGGATTGCTGGGGTTGAGCGAGGGTACTGATGCGGTCAAGATCGAGGAGGAGCTCATGCGGCTCTATCCCCGAGAGGATTGGGGCATCCTGTCACATCTGATGATCTTTCACGGGCGGCAGGTTTGTATCGCCCGGCGGCCGCGCTGCGGCGATTGCGTGCTGGCTCGTCTCTGTCCTTCGTCTCTCGTCTGACTCCTGCCCTGGACACCATGATGCAGATGCGGCTCTCCGTCCCTATACTCGCTGCCTGTCTGTTCGCCGGTGACCTCGCGGCTCAGCAGTCCAGCGCACCCGCGGGCACCGCGGCGTCCCGGGTGGCTGCCGCGGTCGACTCCAATAGCCTGCGCGCGCATCTCGACTTCCTGGCAGACGATGCCCTGGAGGGTCGGCGGCCGGGTACCAGGGGCGCCGAGCTTGCCGCCAAGTACATTGCGGCTCAGTTCCGCCGTCTCGGGCTGAAGCCTGCTGGAGACAGCGGCACCTACTACCATCAGGTCCGAATCATCACCCTGACTCCAACCCCCACCCTGAAGCTGCTCGGCGCGTCGGCTCCTGATCTGGAGTATCGCAAGGACTATGTCCTCTGGTCGATGCGGAACGAACCGGTCACTGCGGCCAAGGGCGACCTGGTATTCGTGGGTTATGGAATCGTGGCCCCCGAACAGGGATGGAACGATTACGAAGGCGTGGACGTCAAGAACAAGATCGTCGTGGCGCTGGTGAACGACCCCGGGCTCCGCGATTCCACGATCTTTCGCGGGCCGATCCTGACCTATTACGGCCGCTGGACTTACAAGATCGAGGAAGCTCGGCGGCAGGGCGCTGCCGGAATTCTGCTGATCCACACGACGGAGAGCGCTACCTATCCCTGGACCACGGTACAATCGGGTTGGACCGGGCCGCAGGTTCGTATCGAGGAACCACCAACGTCTCTGATAGTGGCCGGCTGGCTCAGCACCGAGGCAGCATCCCGGCTCTTTCAAGCAGGCGGAAAGAACCTGGACCAGCTCATGAGCCAGGCGGCAACCCGGCAATTCCGCGCCGTGCCGCTCGGGGTCCAGGTCGACGCCAACGTTCGCAGCACGATCACCCGGTCGCAGACCAGCAACGTGCTCGGCCGATGGCCTGGCAAAGGGCCTTTGGCCGGCGAGGCCGTGCTGATCACCGGCCACTATGACCACTTCGGGATCGGCACAGCCATCGACGGCGACTCCATCTACAACGGCGCTGAAGACAACGCGTCCGGAACCGCCGCGGTGCTGGCAGCGGCGGAGGCGTTCGCCCGAAGCGGAGTCCGAACCGGCCGCTCCATGGTGTTCGTGGCCTTCACCGCTGAAGAAGCCGGTCTGCTCGGTTCGCAGGCGCTCGTCGCCCGGCCCACGATCCCGCTCGGCCGAGTCGCAGCGATTCTCAATCTCGACGTGATGAATCTGTATGGGCGAACCCGGGATGTTTCTGCCCTGGGGCTCGACCAGTCCTCGCTCGGTCCGGTATTCCGGAAGGCTGCAGCGGCCGAGGGCCTTCAGGTCAGCGTCAACCAGGACGCTCTGCTCCACGGGTCGTACTTCCGTTCCGACCATTTCCCCTTTGCTCGCGCTGGCGTCCCCGGCACCTCAATCGAGAATGGGGAGCAGTACGTAGGAAAGCCAGCCAGCTACGGCCATGACCAGAAGAGCGAGTACACGGACAAGCGCTACCATCAACCCAGCGATGAAGTGCTGCCGTGGTTCACCTATGACGGAGCAATTCAGCAGCTTCGCGTCATCGTCCGTACAGCAGTTGCCGTGGGCAATGGCGCGAGCCAGCCCGTCTGGAACAAGAACTCGGAGTTTCGGGAAGCCGGGGAGAAAAGGCGGGAAGGGCGGGAATGACGGAGGCGCGAAGGGCGGCCTGACAAGGATTCTCCTGCCTGACCGTCCTTCCCGTCTTTCGCCTCCTCCGCTATCTTTGCCGCCGCCCCGGCAGGCCCCTCCCACCCTCGTGGAGCGATTCTGGAACTTCCTACAGAGCACCGGATCCCGCTCACCTGGCTGCTCGAGAATGCTGGGGCCTCCATCCGCTACCGCACGTATCGCGAGTTGGCTCCCGAGGGCTACGCCCCCCCGGAGGTCATTGAGGCGGCCCACCAGGGTGTCACCGAATCCAAATCCGCGGTAGCGGTTGCCAAGAAGCAAAAGGACAACGGTATTTGGGGCGGAAACCTGCTCGGCCTTGCCACTTCGGTGGCTCAGGGGGTCAAGGACGTGGGCACGATCCCCCAGTATCGCCGGCTGCTTCAGCTGGAATGGCCCAGGTCTACACGATCGTTCAAGCTGGCTGACCGGGTGCTGTTCCGGCTGCTGTCGCGGGACGAGGATCCGACACTTCTGTTCGAGTTCCAAAAAGCGGTCAAGGCCGACCCGGAGGCTGAGGCCTGGGCCAGGGGGATCATGCGGGAAGCGGCCTCGGCGGCTCTGGCGGAGGCCGGGTATGCCGAAGATCCGAGACTGCGGGGGGCCGGCCACAAAATCGCCAGTGCTATTTCCCAATTCCTGCGTAGTCCGCTCGCTGAGAAGCCGTTTCTCAAGTCCGGCACACGGATGGTGCTCCACCCCGAAGCTCACCCTCCCAGCTGGTATTCTGTCGCGATGCTGGCGTCTATGCCAAACCTTCAGCGCGAGCGTGCCGGCTTCACCGAGCGGCTGGGTCGCTACCTGGCGGAGCCAGCGCCCAAGAAAGCCTTTGTCATCCAGGTGGGGAAGAAGACGGTTCGGCCTCAGCATCTGATTCTGGGGGACCCCATCGATGCCGATGCCAAGGGGGTGCCCAAGGATATCCCCTTGGCGTTGCACTATATCGAGCTCATGGCCCGGATGGGCGCTTTGGAGTGGGCGCCAGTGGCTACCCGAGTTCTGGCTCGTTTGGTCAAGGACCTGGATGACAACGGCGTCTGGAGCCCCAAGAACCTTCGGTCGCTTCCCAAGGCGGGGAACAAGATCACGTACCATTACTACCCGCTCCATGGCGACTCCAAGACTACCGAGAGCCGGGAAGTGGATATCACGTTCAGGCTTGCGCTGATTGGGAAGTCGCTGGGTTGGAACGCGACCTATGCCTGAGGTAGTTGCGGCAGAAGTGGTAGCACGTGATACTACTGCATGGCCCATCTAGATCTAACCCGCTTCGGTTTTACCCCCACTGAAGGCCTGGTGTACGAAGTGCTGCTGAGTAACGGTCCCGGCACGGCTACGCATTGGCGCGGGCGGCAGGCTTGGCGCGGGCCAATGCGTACAGCGCATTGGCGGGCCTGGCTTCCAAAGGTGCCGCGCGAGTCGACGGGGGCAGACCCCGGCAATACCGCCCGGAGCCTCCAGCCACCCTGATCGCTCGGATCTCGACGACCATGGCCATGCGCTGGAGCGGCTCAGCGCTGACCTTCCGCGGCATCGGTGCCCGGGACCCCTACCGTTGTCGAGTTGACTCCGGTCGAGCCGTGCTTCAGCTCATCACCCACAATGTGGCCCGCGCTGCCCGCCGCGTGAAGCTACCGGCCCCGGCCGACTTTCCGCTGCTCGCTCCGGCCCTCCGATGGCCGGTTTCAGCCGGTTTATCGGTCGAACTGTTCTCCACCACCGCCATCGAGATCGACTTGTAGTGTTGAGGCATTCTGACCTGGCGACCGTTGGCCTGCATGCCGGTCATCTCCTTGGTAGATGACACAACCGCCCTTTCGCGGCGCGCACCGCCTCGGAGGTGCACGGCCACTGGAGTACCGCCCCGCCTTCGTTGCCGCGGCCCGACTGGCGCTGGAACAGATCACGCCCGGCCCGTGACCGACCCGTTGATGAGGCGTTTCAGCAGCTTCGGCTGGAGTATCTCGCTTCCCTGCCGACTCGCCTGGAAGAATTGCGGGCAGACATCCCCACGATCTGACGATCGGGGGAAGCCGGAGTGCTGCCGCTGCGCTGAAAGTTCGCCTGCACCGCTTGGCTGGCTCAGGGGGGTCATACGGGTTCGTGCAGCCTCAGCTCCCTGGCACGGGAGGCGGAGAGCTGGATCACGGGTCATCCTGGCGGGGCGGGGATGGATCAGTTGGATGCGACAATGAACCGTATGGTCCAGGCGGCGGCGGATTTGAGGCGGGGCAGCGGGGCAGCGGGGCAGCAGGGCGGCGCTGCAGATGGTACCGGTGGGAAGTGAATGGGCCCGGAAAACAAAAACCCCCGGAATTCTCATCCGA
>CAVUDL010000027.1:0-48691 GCA_963740175.1 uncultured Gemmatimonadales bacterium | reverse complement strand
CATAGTCCAATAGCGGCGCCTTCCTAGTGGCCATTCTATGTTTGGGCGGTGAACGTCACCTTTCGGGCTAGGCGCCAGTACAGGTGGTGCGCGCGCGCCCCCATTGTATCCATCGGCGGGGAGTGGTCATATGCCACGTTGATCCGGGCCTAGAGGACACTTTGGTTTGCGTGCACCACGGCGCCTTGAGTGCCCAGGGGTTTCTGGTGCCTTCGGAGATTCACGGGCTTGGCCGTGAGACCTTCTATACGCGACGCAGGGCCCGGGCTCCCCTGGGTGACAAGGCCGGCGGCGGCAGTGCTTGTCGGGCTTCTTCCTTCAGAGAATTTCGCGTCGAGTGAGGCCGCCCATACCAAGACCGACGCCGGGGCAATTTTGGTCGAACACATTCCAGTCCGCTTCTTCGCCCTACCTACCACATACCTCGTTGGGCGGCAATGCCTCCTCGATCCGGCTCGGCGTGGGCTATGTTCGCGATATGTACGGGGACCTATCTGGAGCTCCGACGACCTAGGGGACGTGGATGAGGACGGTATCACCGGGGTCCTGGGGGACCTCGCCCGGGTCTGAGTGAGAGCTGGGCCTCGAGCTGAAGGGCACGATCGATTACGTGCCGAGTCCATCAGAGTCCGAGGCGACGAGTACATGAACTGGGAGTTCAGGCAGGCCTGAGCCTCCTGTTCGGCAACTCCTACGATAAAGACAAGGATGGAGTGAAGGACAATGCCGATCAATGTGAGGGGACCCCCGGGTGAGTCGGTCGATGCCGCTGGCTGCGCGGCGACCAGCGGATAGCGATCGCGACAAGGTGAACGATGCCGCCGATCGCTGCGCCAACACGGCGTCGGGTCAGACGGTCGACGCCCAGGGATGCTCGGCGGACCAGAAGGATGCCGACAAGGATAGGGTCAGCGATACCAGCGACCGCTGCAAGGGCACGCCTGCGGGCGAAGCGGTCGATGCCGAGGGCTGCTCCGACAGTCAGAAGGACGATGACAAAGACGCCGTGATGAACATTGCCGACAAGTGTCCCGATACCACGGTGGACACGAAGGTCGATCAGAGCGGCTGTGCGCCGGACCAGCTCGATACCGATGGGGACAAAGTTGCCGATGCATCCGACCAATGTCCCAATAGCCTGGCTGGAGAGTCGGTGGATGCTCGCGGCTGCGGTCGGGACTCGGATGCAGATAAGGTAGCCGATGTCGCGGACCGGTGTCCCAGCACTCCCAATGGCCAGGCCGTGGACGAGGCGGGCTGCCCATCCTGTTCCAGCGAGGGGCTACTGCCGTCACATTGCAGGGCGTGGTCTTCGCGACCGGGAAGACGACGCTGACGCCGGAATCCGAGGCGGTGCTGCAGGACGTGGCCAAGCAGCTGGCTGCGAGTCCGAGGTGCGGGTGGAGGTCGCAGGCTTCACCGATAACAGCGGGTCGCGATCCGCCAATATGCGGGTATCCCAGCAGCGTGCGGCGACGGTGGAAAAATTCCTGGAGGCGAATGGAGCGTCGCCAGGACAGGTGACTTCCAAGGGATACGGACCGGATAAGCCGGTGGCATCCAACAAGACCGCGGAGGGGCGGGCGAAGAACCGACGGGTGGAGCTGATCCGGATTCAGTAGCGGCAGGGCAGGGAAGGTACGAATTCTGCGGAGGCGGGCGATGGCACTTCGAGGCCGCGCCCGCCTCTATGCTAGATCCATCGATGCGCAGCGCCAGTTGACGACTGCCTTGGCGAAGAAGGAAGTGAAGGTGCCCAGGTCGAGGTCAACCTGCCGAAGGAGTTTCTCTGCGGAGAGAAGGACTTCAACGTTCCTCTGCTCAACTCGGAGCAGATGTTTCAGGCGCTCAAGAGCCTCGAGCGGGAAACCCAGCTCGTCATTTATCCGGGGCAGTTCAACGACATTTCGGTGCCGAGCTACCGCCGGGACCGCCAGGAGCGCTACCTGGCCTGGTACAAGCGTTACCTTACGGAAGGGGGGAGCCAGGCTGCTGCGCACTGAGCGCCGGCCGGCTCCCCGGCTTGGAGGTGTCTTATGCCGCTGCTTCGCGCTCTCGCTCTCATCGGCTCGTTGATCTCGACCGCCCCCGGATGTGGCCTGCTCTCCCGGGATTCGCCTCCCAAACCAGCCCCCCTCCACGCCGACGTCTCGGTCGAAGTTGAAAATCACAACTGGAGCGACATCACCATCTATCTGATGACCGGAGGACTGCCCCAGCGGGTCGGGATGGTGACGGCACTGACCAAGGCCAGCTTCGCGCTCCCGTCCCACCGGGTGCACACCGCCGGGAGTGTGCGACTCCGTGCCCTGCCGGTGGCGGGGCAGCCCTTTACCAGCGAGGACATCCTGGTGCAGCCCGGCCAGGCGATCATGTGGACCCTCGAGAGCGATCTCGACCGATCCAGCTTAGCTGTGTACTGACCTCCCGTGCTCGGCATCCGGGTGGTTGTCCTCGCCGCTGAACTGTCGCTCCTGCCCGCCTGCGGTTTGTTCTCCTCCCGGAAGTCAGACACCGGGGCTCCGGCGGCCAAGGGCGACGTGACCGTCCAGGTCGAGAGTCACCACTGGAGCGATATCGTCGTCTACCTGATGAATGGAAGCCAGTCGCAACGGCTGGGGCTTGTAGCGGGCGTCAGCAGCGCTGAGTTCGTGTTCCCCTATCGCCAGCTCGCAGCCGGGGGAAAGGTCCGGCTGCGGGCCCAGCCGGTCGGTGGCCAGGGATCCTTCACCAGTGAGGATGTGGTGATTCAAAGCGGGCAAGGCCTGAAATGGACTCTGGAGAGCAACCTGAAGAGGTCTTCCCTGGCAGTGTATTAGGGGTGAGCTGGGAGCTGGGAGCTAGGAGCTAGGAGCCAGGAGCTAAGAGCTCCCAGCTCCCAGCTCCCAGCTCTTAGGCGTTCCTATCGAGGCACCCGTCCGGGGTGTCCGGCAGGTTGGGGTTGTTCCCCTCACGCCGCGGCAGCGGCAGGTTCACACCGGTGCCGTACGTCAGTCCGCCCTTGTAGTAATCGCCGGTGGGAAAGACGGTCTCCGCAGGCCGCCCGTACTGTCGTATGAGCCGGCGCATGTCCCCCAGCCGGTGCCCCGTCGCAAAGAGCCAGAAGGCCCGCTCCGCGAACAGCATATCGGTGGCGGTGTCGAGATCCCCCGGGGTGGCGAACGCCCCCAGCCCGATGGCCGCGCGGAGATCGTTCAGGCGGGTGGTCATCGCGTCGAACGCCAGTGCCTGGAGCTCGCTCTCCGCGATGATGAGCTGGGCCTCGGTGTAGTCCGCGGTAGGAATCGACGCCTCGAAGCTGGGATACTTGCTGGGAAACCATGACTCGGTGTTGTTATCCGAGCCGAGTCCCGAATCACCCGTAACTCTCAGATCTTCGGCTGACACGTAGGGCAGCCCGTTCGTCCCCTCCAGATCCAATACCCCGAACTCTCCATTGTTGAAGGCCTCGAAGACGCCGTTGTGTAAGGCCGCAGGAGTGGTCGCGTGCTCGGTTTCGTATATGAACTCGGGCGGAACCGTGGCGACCGCCGCGGCTGCCTCGGCGAAGAGTCCCTGGTTCAGGAGCGCTCTCGCGAGCCCCACGGAGGCCAGCGAATGGATCGGGTCTCCCGGGACGATGCTGGGATGCGAGAGGGCGAGGTTAAACCGCGCGACCGCAGTGTCGAACACCTGCATGGTCGTGAGCGGCTGTCCGAACACGATCTGATCGTCCACCACCCGGCTCACGGGAATCCCGGAGCAGAAGTCCTCGGCCATGAAGATGTAGGTCAGCCCGGCCAGGGAAAGCATTTCCGGGATGCCGGTATCGGCGTCGGGGCTCTCGCCGAACGTCTGGAGCGAGATGGCGGCATCCTCGGTGGCGGATCTGGCGCGGTGCAGCGACTGAAACAGAGCACCCAATCCGGCCGTGGTCGGTTGCGTCAACCGCGTATCAGTCTCGGTCCGGCTGGGAATGAAACCCGGGTTCACGAACTCGTCTGCCAGAATCCCGCTCCAGAGAATGTGCCCATCCGAGTTGTCGTTGAAGGTGTCCTCGCTGCCGGGAATGGCGACGGGGTTGAAGTCGCCGTCCTTGGCCAGGGCGAAGGTGCTGATGGCCCCCAGGCGCTTGGTCTGTGCCCCTGCAGGAGTGTCAAGCTCCCCGGCATCCACGATGTTGGGCTGCTCGGTATCGAGCAGTCCGCAGGCAGTCGCTCCGGCGAGGAAGAGCGAGCAGGCCATCGCGGCGCGGGCGTAATGTGAGCGGCGCATTGGTGTCGTCTCCTGTCAAAAGCCAAGGTTGATGCGCGCCACCCAGTGACGAACCTGAGGTTGCGAGAAGAAGTCGGTCGCGGCAAAGTTGCTGCCCCCTTCACGTCCCTGCCCGAAGCCGTTCACCTCCGGATCGATGCCGCTGTAGTCATCGATGGTGAACAGGTTCCTGCCGCTCAGAGTAAGACTGGCGCGGCTGGCCCCCAGCGAGCGTGCGATGTTGTCCGGTGCGTTGAAGGTAAGCGAGAGCTCTCGCATCTTGATGAACCAGGCGGGCTCGAAGAAGCCCCATTCGCTTATGCCCAGGTCGTCACCATAGCCGTACGCGGCGCCTTTGGCCTGCATCTCGAGTGGTGCGGTCGGGTCGACCAGATTCCGGCAGTAGATCAGCACGCTGCAGCGGAAGGAGTCGGTGCTGTTCTCCACCCAGTGCCCGCCGCGGTAGTCGACCAGTGCCGCCAGGTGGAGCAGATTCCCGAAGAATGACAGCCCGGTCCGCAGGCCCAGCTCCCGGGTGGGAAGGGCAGAGCCACGAAAGACCGGGTCGGGGCCGATGGTATACTCGGCCGGCACGATGATATTGCCAGCATCATCGCGTACCGCGGGCTCGATCACACCGTTGCCGTTGGCGTCGTTGAAGCCCAGCAGTGGACGATCCCAGATCCCCCCCAGCGGATAGCCTTCGACGTGCCGCTGGATGAATCCGAGCGTGATCGGCTCCACGCCTTCGCCCAGCTCGTGCAGCTCGTTCTTGGTCACCGAGCCGCTCAATGTCAGATCCCACGCGAAGTTGGGATTGTCTATGATCCGGGTATCGAGCCGCAGCTCGATGCCCTGGTTGGAAACCTTGCCCAGGTTGAAGAACTGCGTGGTCGTCGTTCCCAGCGACGGCACGATCTCCCGCTCGATGAGCGCATCCCGGGTTTCCTTGTAGAAGTACGTAGCCTCCAGCGTGAGCCGGTTGCTGAAGAGCCCTGCGTCGAAGCCGGTCTCGATCTCCTGTGACAGCTCGGGCTTGAGGTCGGCGTTGCCAAGGTTCGCCAGGCTCACACCGCTCGCCGCGGCTGCATCCTTCCTGACGGCGGATTGGGCGTAGAACCGCAGCGCATCGATGCTGCCCGGCTGCTGGGTGGACTGGCCGTAGGCGGCGCGCAGCCGGAAGGTGTTGAGTGCCCCGGTGCCCCCGTCCCGGGCCAGCCAGGATGCACTCAGCTTCGGCAGCGGCTGGGTGTTGAAGTTTTTGCCGAATGAGCTGTTGTCATCGAGCCGCAGACCGGCCGTGAGGAAGAGCCGATTCTGGAAGCTCATCTGCTGGTCAATGAACCCACCGGCGGACCGGGTCTCGATGTAATCGTCCGAGGCGTCGGTGGATGCCGCTCCGAAAATCGACTCTGATCCCCGGGCCAGCCCCCGACCCTGGGCGAAGCTGTTGGTCGTGAGATTGCGAAAGTACTGGCCGCCCACGGCAGTCCGGCCGCTCCAGGCCGAGGACACCTTGTACGTGGCCGCGGTAAAGAGGTCGACCGAGATCTGCGAGGTTTGCGCGCGAGTAACGTTGATCTCCCCCAGGTTCTGGGTCGGGTAGGCCGACGGGTTGATCTCACCCGTGGGCCAGAACTGAGTGTCCTGCCGGTTGGTCACGTCATATCCAAACGTCGCTCTGGTGCTGAGCCATTGGAGCGGCAGCCAGTTCGCGGTCAACCCGCCGGTGAACCGGCCGATGTCCTGGCGGTTCCGCTCGGCGTAGATCTCAGCCGGAATCAGGAACCAGCCGCGGTTGATGTCCTGGGGCACGCCCGATCCGTCGCCGCTGCCGATCACCGAGTTCAGCGTGTTGTCGTTCTCGGGCAGGCCAAGATCGCTGGCGACATAGCCGAGCGAGAGCTGGAGATCGGCCTTGGGCGACACTTTGGCGTTCGCGTTCGCGCGAAACGTGAGCTTGTCCAGCTCGTTGGGCCGGAGCTGCTCCTTTGGGATGTTGCCGCCGGTTGCAGTCTGAACGGAATCGAAGTCAGTGCCGCGGAGCTTGTAAACGCCGACCTCTCCTTCGTATTCCGCCGAGACGTAGTACGTGGCCACATCGCTGCCACCGGCGACATTCAGACCATACTGTTGCCGGTGGCCCGCCTCTAACGGGCGCTCCGCTGAATCGTTGAGCGGGTTGTAGGTGTCCACCCGGGATTGCACGCAATTGCCGTTGACCTGGTCGACCAGGGTGCAGAACGTGTCCCAATCGGGATCATCAGAGCGCCCGAAGTAGTTCGTACGGTACGTGTTGTCATCCGTTACCGCTCCCTGCTCCACGAACATGTTCCAGCGGGCCTTGCCCGAGACTCCCCGCTTGGTGGTGATGAGGACCACGCCGTTGGCCGCCTGGATCCCGTAGAGCGTTGCGGCCGAGGGGCCCTTCACGATCTCGATGTTCTCGATATCGTCCGGATTGAGATCGTTGATGCGGGACGTGGACTGCCCGCCGATGTTGTACGCATATCCATCGGAAGTCGCGTCGATACGGACGCCGTCGACGTAATAGAGGGGCTCGTTCGAGAGCGAGACGCTATTCGCCCCGCGGATCCGTATCTTGGTGCCGGTTCCGGTCGCCCCGCTGCTCTTGAGCACCTGCACGCCGGCCGCACGGCCGGTCAGTATGTTACCAAACTCGGTAATGGGGGCTTCCTCGGCCACCTGGGACGCGGCGATCGTCGACACGGAGTTGCCGATCTCGAGCCGGCTCTGCTGTCCCGTGGCGGTAGTCACTATTTCATCGAGCTGGACCGGACTCGGAGTGAGGGTGAATTCCAGCGCGACGGTCTCCCCCTGCGGCACCGTAGCGGTCCGCGTTTCCGGGCGGTACCCTACTCTGACCACCCGCACCTGGTGGGCGCCGGGCGGTACCCCGCGAAAGACGTAGCGCCCTTCGCGATTGGTGTCCTCAATCCGGTTGGGTCCGACCAGGATCACCTGGGCGTTCTCCAGTGGATCTCCGGTTGCCGCGTCGATGACCCTCCCGGCTATCGAGCCTTCCTGCGCCTGCGCGAGATGACTCACGCTGGCCAGCAGCCCCAGCATCAGACTGGCGCTCCAACCCGGACGAATGCCAACTCTCATGGGATTCTCCTTCGAGCGAGGACTGCCCGACGGAATGGCGTGTAGATCTTCGAACTATCGGGGTGATGCGGGCAGTACCAAGGTGGACGACGCGAGCCGCCTGGCACACACGGGCGGAGCCACCGCCAATGTGTGGAAGGACCGGGCCGTTGTAAAGCGGGTCCGTGTGCGCAGCTTGACGCTCCCATCCGGCGGCCCTATTTAGGTAGTTGCCGACACCTTTCCGCACCTCAATGTTCCTCAGTGAGACTCTGTACACGCCGGGGATCCTGCTATCGGTCTGCCGACACCGTCATGTGGAGGATCTGTGATACGACGCATCGCTCGTACGCTGGCCCACGCGGTGGCACTCGCGGGCACTGCCATGCCCCTGTTGGCGCAGTCTGGAACTATCCGCGGCACGGTCGAGGACAGCAGCGGGACCGGGCTGGCCAACGTTTCGATCACCATTGACGGCTCCGGCCTCAGGGCCGCCTCCGGAAGCGGGGGCGACTACGAGATTCGGGGTGTGCCCGCCGGCCAGCGCACGGTCAGGGCCCGGCTCATCGGCTTCCAGGCGGCCAGCGCTACGGTGTCGGTGGCCGGCGGGGATGCTACCCGGCACGACTTCACATTGGCACGCAGCCCGGTGCAGCTGGCGCCGATCGACGTGGTGATCGGATCCCGCGCGCGGCATACCGCGTCCGAGGAGCTGGCGGTGCCGGTGGATGTCTTTCCCGCCGAGCAGCTCCAGCAGCAGGGCAGCAGTGAGACCAGCGTCATCCTGCAGGCGGTGGCGCCGTCGGTGAACTTTCCCCGCCAGAGCGTGGTGGACGCGGGCGACATCGTGCGCCCCTTCACCCTGCGCGGACTGAGCCCCGACCATACCCTGGTGCTGCTCAACGGGTGGCGCCGCCATCAAACCGCTGTGGTCAACAGCTTCAACTACGGCATGGGCGCCGGGTCCAGCGGTGTAGACCTGAACGCTCTCCCTTCGGGCGCGCTCGACCGGATCGAGGTGCTGCGCGATGGAGCCGCGGCGCAGTACGGGTCCGATGCCATCGCCGGTGTGGTCAACCTGGTTCTCAAGGACGGCGGCTTCTCTCCCTTCGTCAACGCCGATGTGGGACGCTACGCTGTTTCCGATTATGCCGACGACGGCACCTCGGTGAGCGTCAACGGAGGCTGGGGCATCCCGATCGGCAGAGGCTCGCTGGGTCTGTTCGGAGAGTTTCGTGACCGGCAGCCGACCAACCGGGCCTGGGCCGACCGGTTCGAGGACGCGGGCACCGGCCTCACCGACTCCATCGACGCCAACGGCCAGGTAGTCGAGAAAAACAACCCGGTGCCGCAGCCCAATCACCACTGGGGCGACGGGCTGGAGCGTGACATCCTGACTTTTGCCAACTTCCGCTTGCCGCTCAACGACGCGGGCAGCAGTGAGATCTACAGCTTCGGGGGGTACAGCTACCGCGATGGAACCGGCAACGGCTACCGCCGGTACGCTGGCAACAACCGGAACTGGCCGGAGATCTATCCGCTGGGCTTCCTTCCCGAGATCAACGGCAAGCCCACTGACTACTCGGCGGCCGCTGGTCTCAGAGGCGCGGTCTCGGGCTGGAACTACGATCTTGGAGCCGAATTCGGGCACAACCACTTCGACTACAACATCCGGAACAGCCTGAACTCGTCGCTGGGACCCTGCCTCGCCACACCCTGCGCGCCCGGCGCCGACGGCACCCTGGGCACCGCCGACGATCCGGGAATCCCCAATCAGACGTCGTTCTTTGCCGGGCGGGTACTGCGGGAGGAGTTTGTGACGGCGCTGAATGTGGCCCGGCCGGTGGAGGTTGGCCTCCGGTCGCCGCTCAACCTGGCGTTCGGCGCGGTGTTCCGCCGCGAGCAGTACGCCATTCGCGAGGGTGAGCTGGCGTCCTACCTCAACGGTTTCCACCTGGACCAGGACAGCGCGGACGTCGCCCCGGCCGGCTCATCGGTGTTCCCCGGCTTTACCCCGAGTGACGCCACCGACCGGAACCGGACCAACTTCGGCCTCTATGCCGACGCGGAGACCGAACTGACGTCCCAGCTCTTGGCCGACGTCGCCGCCAGGCTCGAGAGCTACAGCGACTTCGGCGAGCGGATCACCGGCAAGGTGGCGCTCCGCTTCCAGCCATCCGAGCGGGTGACGTTCCGGGCCGCGGCGAGCAGCGGCTTCCGCGCGCCGGGCTTGAGCCAGATCGCCTTCGGTAAGGTGACCACCAACGTGATCGCCGGAGAGTTCATCGACGTCGGGGTCTTCCCGGTGGATCACCCCGTGTCCCTGGCACTCGGCTCCCGGCCGCTGGAGGAGGAGACCGCGTTCAACTTCAGCGGCGGCGTGGTGGTCACCCCGGCCAACAACCTGACCATCACGGCCGACTATTTCCATATCCGGATCAACAACCAGATCCTGCTGGGAGCCACCTTCGACGACGCCGCGACGCTGGGAATCCTGGGTGCGGCAGGGTTCAGCACCATCCAGGGGGTCCAGTACTTCACCAACGGCCTCGACACTCAGGCCCAGGGCGTGGACATCGCCGGCAGTCTCCGGATCCCGACCGGGTCCAGCGGTATGCTCGACCTCACCGCCTCGTTCAACGTCACCCGGAACGAGATCCGGAACGTCGATCCGCTGCCCCAGGTGTTGATCGAGGCGGGATCCACCGAGCCGGGCCTGCTCGACTCGGTGACCGCGATAGGCATCGAAGATGAGCGACCCGACTGGCGCGGAACTCTCCAGGCCAACTTCAGCGCCAGCAGCTTCAGCGCTCTGGGCCGGCTGTCGTACTTCGGCGGATTCTCCTCGGCCCAGCCCGGCTTCTGCGATCTGTGCCGGGAGAACTACGGCGGCAAGGGCCTGGTGGACGCCGAAGTCGGGTACCGGTTCAACGTGGTCAAGCTTGCGCTGGGCGTGAGGAACCTGTTCGACACCTATCCCGATCAGCCCAGCTCGCAGGTGGTGGTGGACGATGACGGCAGCACCTCCAAGGACTTCAACGATAACTTCGGCATCTTCCCCTGGGCCGCGGCCTCTCCCTTCGGATATAACGGCCGCTACGTGTACGCGCGGACCGAGATCCAGTTTCCGAGTTAAGAGGGTTCAGCGTGACCTACGATCTGATCGTCATCGGCGGGGGCCACAACGGTCTGGTCACCGCTGCCTATCTCGCACGTGCCGGAGTCAAGGTCCTGGTGCTGGAGCGCCGCGAAGTGCTGGGCGGCGCCTGCGTCACCGAGGAGCTCTGGCCCGGCTTCAAGGTCTCCACCGCCGCCTACGTCAACAGCCTGCTGCGACCCGAGATCATTCGCGACCTCGATCTCAAGCGGCACGGCTTCAAGATGCTGCCCCGGAACCCCTCCTCGTTTACGCCATTTCCCGACGGCCGCTCGCTCATGCTGGGTCCCAACAAGGCGATGACCCACAAGGAGATCTCCAAGTTCTCCGCCCGGGATGCGGCGGCGCTGCCCAAATACGAGCAGATGCTGGAGCGGGTGGCCGCGTTCATCGAGCCCACGCTCACCCAGACGCCTCCGAACCCGTGGTCGTTCCGGCCCGGCAACCTGATGCAGCTTGCCAAACTGGGGCTGGGCTTTGCCAGGCTGGGTAAGGACGGACAGAAGGCGATCGAGATCCTGACCGGCGCGGCGACGCCGATCCTGGACCGCTGGTTCGAATCGGAGCAGCTCAAGGTCACCCTGGCTACCGATGCCATCATCGGCGCCATGGCCTCGCCCTCGATGCCGGGCACCGCCTACGTGCTCTTTCATCACGTCATGGGAGAGTGCGACGGCATCCGGGGCGTGTGGGGCTATGTGCGGGGCGGAATGGGCGGAATCAGCAGCGCGATCGCCTCGGCCGCGCGCGAGGCGGGCGCCGAGATACGGACCAGCGCGGAGGTGACTCGAATCCTGGTGAGCGGGGGACAGGCGACGGGAGTGGTGCTCAAGGACGGTACCGAGATCAGCGCTCGGCGGGTGGCCTCCGGAGCCGATGCCAACGTGACGTTCCTCAAGCTGCTCCCAACGAGCGACCTTCCACCCGAGTTCGTGGAGGCGGTACGCAACATCGATTACAGCAGCGCCAGCCTGAAGATCAACATCTCGCTCAGCGAGCTGCCCGACTTCAAGGCCCTGCCCGGCACCGAGCCGGGCCTGCAGCACCGCGGCACCATCCACATCTCGCCGACGATGGAGTACATCGAGCGGGCCTATGACAACGCGAAGTACGGCTGCCCCTCCGAGTACCCCATCATCGAGGCCACCATCCCCTCGGTCCTGGACGACACCCTGGCGCCCCCCGGCAAGCACGTGATGTCGATGTTCACCCAGTACTTCCCCTACAAGCTCGCGCCCGGGCTCTCACTCCAGGACGAGAAGGAGAAGTACGCCGAGCGCTGTTTTGATCTCATGAACGAGTATGCGCCCAACTTCCGGCGCTCCGTGATCGGGCGGCAGGTGCTGGCGCCGACCGATCTGGAGAAGCGGTTCGGGCTCACCGGCGGAAACATCATGCAGGGCTCGATGTCGCTGAGCAGTCTCTCCTTCATGCGTCCGGTGCCCGGCTATGCCGACTACCGCACCCCGATTCGCGGACTCTACATGTGCGGCGCGGCCACTCACCCCGGAGGTGGCGTGATGGGTGCCTGCGGGTACAACGCCGCCCGGGAGATTCTGCGCGACATCGGCCGCCGCCCCGCCCGCTCGCCGGCGCCGGCGCCGGCGTGAAGCATCAGCTCACCGTCGGCGATGCGCTCGCCCGGCTGCCCGGTCCCACAGGGGAGCGCTACGTCGAGCTGTTCCGGCATGGCACCCTGAGCGTCGAGCTCTACGCGCCGCGGGAGCATGATCCGCAGGAACCCCACACCCGCGACGAGGTATACGTCGTCGTCGAAGGCACGGGCCGCTTCCGCAATGGACCCGAGCGGCATCGCTTCGCGCCGGGCGACCTGCTCTTCGTGCCGGCCGGCGTGGAGCATCGCTTCGAGGAGTTTTCCGACGACCTGGCGGTGTGGGTCATCTTCTATGGGCCGGAGGGCGGCGAAGCAGGCTGATGATGGCTGGAGAAAAGCTTGCCACAGATGAACCCAGATAAACGGCGGGATTGTCCTGTGTCCCGAGGCCTCCAAAAGCGTACGAGTCGCTTGAGGGATTTCCTCCGGTAGGCTTTTGAACCAAATACCCTGATCCCCAGACAGCTAGATGAGCAGCTCTGGTCGAGGAGCAATCTGTGCTGTCGATCCGTGTGCATCCGTGGCAAGCTTTGGCCCCGGGCTCTCCGTGGCTGACAGGCAATGAAGAGAGACTACGAACACATCGTGCTGGGCTTGGGTGGCTTCGGCAGCGCCGCCGCGTACTGGCTGTCCAAACGTGCGGGTGCCGAGGTGCTGGGCTTGGAGCAGTTCGAGCTGGGGCACGTGCGCGGCGAGTCGCAGGACCATTCGCGTATCATCCGGCTGTCCTACCACACTCCCGCCTACGTCGAGCTGGCCAAGTACGCCTTCCGCGCCTGGGCCCAGCTCGAGAAGGACGCCGGCGAGCAGATCGTTCTGAAGACCGGGGGACTCGACTTCGCTCCGCGGCTCAGCGCTATCCCACTCACCGATTACTCCGGCAGCATGGCGGCCGCGGGCGTTGACTTCGAGCCGCTCGATGCCGGCGAGATCATGCGCCGCTGGCCTCCCTTCCGGTTGACGGACGACATCCACGGTCTGTTCCAGCCCGAAAGCGGGATCGCCAAGGCGGCGCGCGCCAACGCGGCCCACCAGCGGGTGGCCCGGGAACAGGGAGCCACCCTGCGGGAGCGCTGTCCGGTCGATTCGATTCAGCCGTCCAACGGCGAGATCGCCGTGGTGGCCGGGGGCGAGCAGTATCGCTGCCGCCGGCTGGTGATCGCAGCCGGCGCCTGGTCCAATCGCGCACTGGCGCCCTTCGGGATCCAGCTCCCGCTGACCGTGACCCAGGAGCAGGTGACCTACTTCCGCACTTCACGTCCCGCTGACTTCGAGCCGGGACGCTTCCCGATCTGGATCTGGCTGGATGATCCCTGCTTCTACGGCCTTCCCATCTTCGGCGAGGCCGGTCCCAAGGTGGGGCAGCACGCCGGGGGGCAGACTGTGACGGCCGATACCCGGACCTTCGAGCCGGACCAGGCCGCACTCGGGCGGGTACAGGAATTTCTGAGGAAATACATACCCAGCGCCCTGGGGCCGGTCATCTACACCAAGAGCTGTCTCTACACCCTGACACCCGATCGAGACTTCGTGCTCGACACGGTCCCTGGGCACGCCAACGCGACGGTGGCGATCGGTGGCGGCCACGGGTTCAAGTTTGCTTCACTCATTGGACGCATCCTGTCGGAGCTCGCGCTCGACGGGCATACCGAGCACAACATCGAGCCGTTCCGTATCAACCGTCCCACCGCGGGACTGGTCTCCTACGAGGGAAGGCGTTCATGACGCAGACCGACGCGCGGCTGCGCGAGCTGGACCGGGCCCGCTGGAGAATCGCGCTCGGGCTCACCGGTGCGATGATCCTGCTCTACTTCGGATTCATCGCGCTGGTGGCGTTCGGCCGGCCTCTCCTCGCCATTCAGGTGGTGCCGGGCTTAAGTCTCGGCATTCTCCTCGGCGCGGTCGTGATCGTGGCCTCCTGGATCCTTACCTGGGTCTACGTCCGCTGGGCCAACAGCGTCTACGACCCCGCGGTCCGGGCGCTGCTGGAGTCCGGCCGATGATACAAGGCGCCGCCGCGGAGACTGCCATCGGCCAGCCCAATGCGGTGGCGATGGCGTTCTTCTTCGTCTTCATCAGCATCACCCTCGGCATCACCTTCTGGGCCGCCCGGCGGACCCACACCACTGAGCACTTCTACGCCGCCGGGCGCACCATCAGCGCCGGTCAGAACGGCTTCGCGCTGGCCGGCGACTACATGAGCGCGGCCTCATTCCTGGGGATCGCGGGCCTGGTCTCCACCACCGGGTTCGATGGCCTCATCTACTCGACCGGCTGGCTGGTGGGATGGCCGGTCGTGCTATTCCTGATCGCCGAGCCGCTTCGGAATCTGGGGCGGTACACCTTCGCCGATGTGCTGGCGATGCGGCTGCGTCAGACGCCGGTGCGGATTGCTGCGGCGATAGGCACGCTCGCCACGGTGACGCTCTACCTCATTGCCCAGATGGTGGGAGCCGGCGGGTTGATCAGGCTGATGTTCGGCTTCAGCTACGAGCACGCCATCATCCTCGTGGGCATCGTCATGATCGGTTACGTGCTCTTCGGCGGGATGATCGCGACCACCTGGGTCCAGATCGTCAAGGCGGTGCTGCTGATGAGCGGCGCCTTGCTGCTGGCGGTGCTGGTGCTGCTGCGCTTCGGTATGAGTCCGGCGGCACTGTTCGCGGCGGCAGCGGCAAAGTACGGCAGCGGCGTCCTGGCCCCGGGAAAGCTGGTGGCGAACCCGCTGGACGCGGTGTCGCTCGGAATGGCCCTGATGTTCGGCACCGCCGGCCTGCCGCACATCCTGATGCGGTTCTACACCGTGCCCGATGCCCAGGCGGCCCGCAAGTCGGTGTTCATCGCCACCGGCCTTATCGGGCTGTTCTACCTGCTCACCTTCATCCTCGGCTTCGGCGCGATGGTGCTGGTAGGCCCCGACGCGATCAAGGCGGTGGACAAGGGCGGCAACATGGCGGCCCCGCTGCTCGCCGAGCTGCTGGGCGGGACCCCGTTTCTCGGCTTCATCGCGGCGGTGGCGTTCGCCACCATTCTCGCCGTGGTCGCCGGCCTGACACTGTCGGGGGCCGCGGCGCTCTCCCACGATCTGTGGGTCAGCGTGGTACGGAAGGGCCAGGCGGAGCCGGGCGAGCAGCTGCGCGTGGCTCGGGTCGCGACGCTGGCGCTCGGAGTAGTGGCGGTCGGGCTGGGGATCACCTTCAAGGGGCAGAACGTGGCCTTCATGGTCTCGCTCGCCTTTGCCATCGCCGCCAGCGCAAACTTCCCGGCGCTGCTGCTGGCGATCTTCTGGCGCCGGTATACCACCGCGGGCGCGGTGACGAGCATGGCGACCGGCACGGTGGCGACGCTGCTGCTGATCTATCTCTCGCCCACCATCCAGGTGGATATTCTGGGGCACGGAAGCGCCTGGTTCCCGCTCAAGAACCCGGCCCTGATTACGCTGCCGCTCTCGTTCCTGGCCGGGATGGCCGTATCGCTGCTGACGCCGGAGCCCGAGGCCACGGCGGGCTTCACCCGCCTGGAGCGGCAGACCCACCTGGGCCTCGAGCCCGAGTGAGCCCCGTGGTGCCCCCGCGTGTTGCCCTGCTCGGGGTGCGCTACGACGGCAGCTCCTCCTACCTCCGCGGTGCCGCTGATGCGCCGCCTCTCATCCGGACGGCGCTGTGGTCCGAGGCCGGCAATCCCTGGACCGAGCTGGGGATCGATCTCAGTACGGCCGCCCTGGACGACGAGGGCGACCTGCTGCCGGCGGCCGGCGAGGCAGCGGCAATAACCCGGGAGCAGATCGAGGCTGCTGTGCTCCGGATCGTGCAGTCCAACCGGCGGCCACTGGTGCTGGGTGGCGACCACTCGATCACGTACCCGGTGCTGCGCGGCATGCGTTCCCGCTATCCCCGGCTCGCAGTCCTGCACCTCGACGCCCATGGCGATCTGTACCATGAATTTCAGGGAGACCGTTATTCCCACGCCTGTCCCTTCGCCCGGATCATGGAAGAGGGGCTGGCGCAGCGGCTGGTGCAGGTGGGGATCCGCACCGTCACCGCGCATCAGCGGGAACAGGCTCGCCGCTTCGGGGTGGAGATTATCGAGATGAAGGACTGGCGCGACGGCCGGACCCTGGAGTTCGATGTTCCGGTGTACCTGTCGTTCGACCTGGATGCGATCGAGCCGGGAATGGCCCCCGGCGTTTCGCACCGCGAGCCGGGTGGCTTCACCGTACGACAGGCCCTCGCCATCATTCATTCCTTCCGCGGCTCTCTGGTCGGGGCCGATTTCGTGGAGTTCAATCCGGCCGCTGATCCGACCGGCGTCACCGCGGCAGTCAGCGCTAAAATCGTCAAGGAGCTGGCGGGCCGCCTGCTCGGGGAGACTCAATGATCACGCTTCTGTTCGCGTTCACCATGGCCGCGACGGTGCAGCAGCCGGCCCTTGACTACGGCCGGCTCCAGGAAGAGACCACCCAGCGGCTCTCCGAGTATCTGCGCATCAACAGCAGCAATCCCCCGGGGAACGAGCTCGCCACCGCGCGCTGGCTCAAGGCGGTCCTGGCGCGAGAGGGCATCGAAGGACAGATCCTCGACACCGCCGAGCTGGGGCCGGGGCGGGCGAACTTCTACGCCCGGCTCAAGGGACGGGGATCGGGGAAGGCGATCGCGCTGGTGCACCACATGGACGTCGTGCCGGTCACGCGGGAGGCGTGGTCGGTGGATCCCTTCGCCGGACTGGTCAAGGACGGATACGTCTGGGGACGCGGCGCGCTGGACATGAAGGGACACGGGATCATCCAGCTGATGACGTTCATTGCGATCAAGCGGGCCGGCATCCCGTTGAACCGTGACCTGGTGTACATCGCCAACGCCGACGAGGAATCCGGTGGGAGCGGCAGCAAGACGTTCATTGCCCGGCATCCCGACCTCATTCGGGACGTCGAGTACGTGCTGACCGAGAGCGGTGGCAGCCGGGTCGAGGGAGGCAAGGTCCGGTGGTACGGCCTGAACGTCGGGGAGAAACAGGTCTACTGGCAGAAGCTGGTGGTGAAGGGCAGAGCCTCACACGGGTCGCGACCCACGCCCTACAATCCGGTGCCGCGCCTCGCGAAGATATTGACGCGTATCGGCGGATGGGAGACGCCTACCCGGGTGACGCCGGCGATCGAGCGGTACTTCAAGGCCCAGGCCCAGGCGGAGAGCGGCATGCAACGCCGCTGGCTGGAAGATCCGGCCGCCGCGCTGCGCAATAAGGCGGGGCGGGCCTGGCTGCTGAGCGACCCGGAGCGGAACGCACTCCTGAGGAACACCATCTCGCCCACCGTGCTGGTCGGCTCCAACAAGACCAACACCATTCCGAGCGAAGCCTCGGCCGAGCTCGACATCCGCCTGCTGCCAGGAGAGGACACGGTCGCGTTCCGGCGGGAGCTGCTCCGGGTCATCGCCGACACGGGGGTGACGTTGACCCCGCTCGTCGACATGGCGCCGTCGTTCTCCGCGCCGCTGGACACCGAGATGGCGCGCGCCATCGAGCGCACCGCCGCCCGCCTGGTGCCCGGGGCGCCGTTCGCCACTACCGTCAGCACCGGCGCCACCGACCGGCCCTACTACGCCGGAGCGGGGCTGATCTGCTATGGAGTGGATCCGTTTCTGGTCGAACGGGACGACGCGCAGCGGGGAGTGCACGGAAACGACGAACGGGTCTCGGTCAAGAACCTCGGATTTGGGCTGCGGCTGTATGCGGGAGTGATAGGGGAGATGCAGAACTAGTCGCTAGTCGCTAGTCGCGAGGAAACATCTCCTCAAACCCACCGCAGGTCCCTCGCGCTCGTGATGAGAAACGCTAGCGGCCAGCGACCAGCGACTAGCGACTACCGGTGCCCCAACGCCTTCAGCACCTCCCGATCGAACTGCACCGACAGACTCTCGCGCTTCGAGTACGGGCCCGGCTGATAGGCGCGGGACTGAATACCCAGCTGGCTCTGCTCGCAGATGTGCCAGTCCTGGCGGTTGGTCATGTCCCAGAAGGCAATCCCGTCCTCGGGGTCGTGTGCCGGGTTGTTGAGGCTATCGGGGTGGAAGAGCCAGGAGCAGAAGATCCGGGTGCGGTCCGGCGCCTCGGGCCAGAGGGTATGAAACATGACGTAGTCGGGATGCAGGCTGAGCAGCATGTTCGGGAAGATGGCGTAGTAGTACACCCGGTTCAGGTCTTCCTCGGGCAGATCTCCCACCATCACGCCGCAGGACCGGCCGCTCATCGTCAGGCTCTGGGCTCCCTCGTTGATCACCATGAAGCCGCCGGTGACGGGACCGCTCACCAGATCGTTCTCGCCGCTGGTCGGCGGGGTCAGCTTCGCCAGCGGCGGATGGACCGGGCCGCAGTGATAGCACTCGGAGTAGTTCTGGAACAGCAGCTTCCAGTTTGACTTGACGTCATACTCGATGGTGCGCCCCACCGCCAGGTTGGCGAGGTTGAATCGGTCGAAGCGTCCGATCAACGACTCGTACGCCAGGCTGAACGGCTCCGGCTCCTCGGCCAGATTGATGAAGAGGAACCCCTCCCAGCTCTGCACCGCCACCGAGTGAAGCGGATAAGCCGATTTGGTAAAGCCCTCGATCTCCGCTGCCGACGGCGCGCCGATCAGCCGCCCGTCGAGCGCGTAGGTCCAGGCGTGGTACGGGCACTGGATCGTCTCGGAGAACCGTCCCGACTGCGCCTCACACAGGCGAGTGCCCCGGTGCCGGCACACGTTGTAATGCGCCCGCACCACGCCGTCCTGATCCCGGAGCACGATGATGCTGTCGGTGCCGACCTGTTGCAGCACGTAGTCGCCCGGGGACGCGATCCGGTCCTCCCGCCCGATGCACAGCCAGCGGCGGGTAAAGATCTTTTCCCCTTCTTCGGCGAAGATCTCCGGAGCGACGTAGTACTTCCGGGGGAGGGTGCGGGCGCCGTCGATCGCGATCTGGGTGGTCTTCAGGAATTGCGACACAGGTGACCCTCGAAGTGGATGTGCCCGGATAACGTAATTATGGCGCGCGGCAGGGTCGGGCGGAAGGCGGATTGATCGGGGTTACACCGCTAGAGTGATCCAAGTGGTGGACGGCCCGTGCCAGGAACCCTAAGATGGGCGCTCTGACCCTGCTGTGGCTGTCTCACGAGCGATGGAGGTAACCGTATGGCGAACAAGTCCATGGCACGCGCGAAGTGGGCTCTGGCAGTGGCTCTCATCCTGCCGGTCACCGGCTGCGTGGCGGCCGCGGCTGCGGCGGGAGCGGGCGCCGGGATCTATCTGACCACCCGGGGCGCGGAATCGCTGGTCGAGAGCTCGGTGGATCAGGTGGCGGCGCGGGCCCAGGCGGTCATGAAGGAAGAGGGCATCGTGCCTGACGCCGCGAGCACCGAGGACAGCGGCGACGAGCGGGAGCTCAAGGGCAAGAAGGGCGACCTCGACGTGACCATCGAGCTCGACCGCGAAGACGACAACACCACCCGGGTCGAAGTGACGGCCCGAAAGAACCTGGCGGAGTGGGACAAGGAGTACGCCCAGCAGTTGCTGACGCGCATCATCGAGAAGGGCTGAATACTGTCATCCTGAGCGAATACTGTCATCCTGAGCGCAGCGAAGGATCTCTCTGCAATCTGAGGGATCCTTCGCTTCGCTCAGGATGACATCCCCTCCTAGCCGTCGCTGCGCATCAGCTGGTGGCAGTCGATGGTTCCCTCCAATCCCACATTGTCCTTGGTCTTCCCCTTGAACGACACCTTTCCCGTCTTCCCCTTGTCGTCCACCGTGACCGTCCCTGAGCCCTCTTTCTTGACGTTGTCCGACCCCCCGCCCAGCGAGGCTCCGGTGTTGATGGTGAGCTCGCTCCAGCTCGGCTGCATCAGCTCGCCAAACCCGACTGTCATCAGGAACTTGTCGGTCCCGTCGGCCGCATCCTTGGTGTCGGGGACGATGAGCTGCAGAGAGCTGAATTCCTTGGCCGGCTTACCGGTGACGCTGTACTGATTGCCCCAGGATCCCTTCCCGGCATAGCCGTAGGTACAGGTGATGTTGTCGGACTTGGCGTCGTAGGTGCCGGCATGGGGGCCGCCATCGACCACGAGGTGAATGGTGGTCGCTGTGCCGCCGGTACCCATCGGCGTCTGTACGGCGCTTTCACCCTCCTCCGCCTTGGGGGCGTCATCGCCTTTGCCGCAGGCCGCCAGCGCCAGGACGGCGGCCGGGAGGAACAGTCTCATGCTGGAGTGCATCGCGATCTCCGAACGCTCAGTGAGTGGGTTTGCCAACCGGACGCCCAAAATATTGTCTGCCCCTGGCTCCGGCCAAGGGGTCGGCGAGGGGGATTGCGCCGGTGTCCGGGGTGGCTCCATCTTAGGGCCCCACGCATTGGGCCCCACCCGTATTGGAGATCTTCTCGCATGCCGCGTCTTGGAATAGTTCTCTTCGGCGTTCTTGTAGCCGCGAGCCCTCTGGCCGCCCAGGATAATCCGTTCGCCTTCACCGGAGGCTCGGTGAAGACCGCCTATATCGTTTACGAGCTTATGAGCAAGGAAGGCGCGGTGCAGGGGACCACGTGGGAGTCGGGAGTGGCCCCGGACCGCTGGATCCTGCGCATGGTTATGCCCGTGGACCTTGGCGGAAAGAAAGACACGATGCGCAGCCTGGTGATCACCACCCGGGATTCACAGTACAAATACAACAGCATGGGCTCTCAAGGCAGCGACGCCGAGGTCAGCCCCACGTTGCGTTTCCACCTGGCCCGTGAATACGCCGCACTCGATGCCGCTGGAAAGGCCCGCTTCAAGGAAAACCTGAAGTTGGGCACCTCGGATAACTCATCTGCATCCGACGACATGGATGCCTTCATAATGCTTACCGGTGACAAGGTCGGGTCGGAAACCGTGGCAGGCCACAAGTGTGACGTGTATAAGCGTAAGACCTTTACGGCCTGTGTAATCCCTCAGGCGCCCATGGTAATGCTCAAGTGGTCGGATCAAAAGCAAAACCTGAACCTGGTCGCCAAAAAGGTCACCCTGAATGGTCCCGTCCCCACTGTCGCCAGCCTTCGGCCGAAGGCTGTCCAGTGGAAGAAAGGGGGTTACGACGATGCCGACTTCATCCTGGGGATCTGGACCTTTAAGAAACAGACCGATCCGGAAACCGTTCCCGCGGCCACGTTGGCCCAGTTCGCGGTGAAGTATCTCGCCAGTCCCGGAGCATCCGCGGAGCTTAAGGAAATGAGTGGCGGGGGGACCGGTGGTGATGAGGAGACGCAGGAAGACGATGGTTCAAACGGCGAGGACGGCAGTTGATCTGTTCTAATCCAAGCTGACAATACCCCGGCATTCGCCGAACCCGATTCGGGCGGTGCCGGGGCGCTCGCAGTACCCCCGCATGATCACCTCGTCTCCATCCTCCAGAAACTTCCGGGTCTCGCCCCCCGGCAGCGCCACCGGCTCGGCTCCGCGCCAGGTGAGTTCCAGGAGACAGCCCCGCGCATCGCGCTCCGGTCCCGAGATGGTCCCGCTGGCGAAGAGGTCGCCCGGCTGAAGGTTGCACCCGTTGCTGGTGTGGTGAGCGAGCATCTGGGCGACGGTCCAGTACAGATTCGCCATGCGGCTCCGGCTCAACCGCTGCTCCGGGACGCCGGCCGCGCGCATCCGACTGCTCCGGAGCCAGACCTCGACGGTCAGGTCCACGCCGCCGCGCTCGCGGTTGGCGGCCGAGTCCAGATAGGGAAGCGGCGCGGGATCTCCCGCCGGGCGCGCGAACGCCGGAACCCGGAACGGCTCCAGCGCTTCCATGGTGACGACCCAGGGAGAGACCGTGGTAGCAAAGCTCTTGGAGAGGAACGGTCCCAGCGGCTGGTATTCCCAGGTCTGGATGTCCCGGGCCGACCAGTCGTTCACCAGGCACAGACCGAACAGGTGCTCCTCCGCCGTGTCCAGCGGAACCGGTTGCCCCAGCTGGATTCCCGCTTCCGACGAAACAGCCGACCTCCATCTCGTAGTCGAGTGCCCGCGTGGGCCCGAACACCGGCGCCTCGGCGGTCGCATCCTTGATCTGCCCGCGAGGCCGGCGCACGGCGGTGCCGCTGGCGATCAGCGACGACGCGCGGCCGTGATAGCCGATCGGCACCCATTTGTAGTTCGGCAGTAGGGGATTGTCGGGACGGAACATGCTGCCGACGTTGGTGGCGTGGTGCACCGAGGCATAGAAGTCGGTGTAGTCGCCCACGGTGGCCGGCAGCAGCAGCTCGGCCTGGTCCATGGGGACCAGTACCCGTTCGCCCACGCGCCGGTCGGAACGGTAGGCGGGCGAGTCCACCGCGAGGAACGCGCTGATCTCCCGCCGCAGCGCGGTCCAGTGGCCCCGGCCCAGCGCCATGAGGGCGTTGAGCGAACCGCTCTCGCATGCTCTCGCGGCGGCCGCGGCCACGCCGGTGAATTGCACCGCCGCCGCCGCGGGATCGAGGATCTGATCGCCGATGGCGATGCCGACCGACGCCGGGCCGCCACTGCGGCGGCGAAACACCCCGAAGGGGAGATTCTGAATCGGAAAATCGGGATGGCCCTGGGCCGACTCAACCCAGGAACGCCGCGCCGGATCGTGGGTCTCGTTCATGCCTGGGGAACGCCGGCGCCAACAGCCCCAGGGCCTCGAGATCCTCGATCGGCTCGGTGAACGAACAGGATCCAAACGAGACCATCCCCTGCCGCCGGGTAGCAGCGAGGTCCGCGAGGTCCAACCGCCGGCTCCGCCAGCGCAGGCTAGTGCCATCCGCCTGGATCGCCTCGGGATCGCCCTCCTCCAGCACCTGGGCAACTTCGGTGTCATCCAATCCCGCCCGCATGAACGCCACCGCGAGCATCAGGTTGAGGAAGCCGAACATGTTGCCGTGGGGACTGTTTTCGGCGTATGTCAGGCGATAGGTCGCGCGGAGCGGGTGGTGCAGTCCGGCCGTAGCCTTGAAGGGCACGGCGATCTCGACGGCCCTCCGGAGGAAGCGGAGCAGGTCCCGTGTCTGGGGAAAGGCATCGGCGGTGATTCCGCCGGTGCGCACCTTGGCCCGTCGTCCTCCGCTGCGAACGGCTTGTAGAAGGCTTACTGGGTCGCCGGTGGCTGGAATCTCGATGTAGGTCTGCCAGCGGGACGGCACCGCATCGATGATCTCGCCGACCTCGCGTTCGGAGGTAGCTTTCACCTCGACGGAATCGATCAGTACCCCCGCGTCCTGGTGCCGGCGATTGAACGCATCCAGCAGCTCCACATCGGCCTCGAAGTCCGCTCCCAGCAGCGCCGCTCCGCGCCAGGGCCGATCGCCCGGGACTGGAACCCGCGCCAGCTCGTACTCGAGCTCGGGCAGCTGGTTGACGGACACGATGAAGCGGCCCAGCGCCCAGGCCCACGGTCCCGCCGAGTAGCGGGCATAGTTTTGGACGGCGGTGCCCATGTCGAGCCCGGCCGGAGGAAAGAGCCCGGCGTAATCGATACTCTCGCGGAGCAGGGTTTGAATCGCATTCATGCTCAAGAAAATAGCACTCTTGTGTCATCCTGAGCGGGGCCGCTGTCATCCTGAGCCCTTCGCTACGCTCAGGGTAAACTCCGCGAAGGATCTCTCCGATCACGCCGAGGGATCCTTCGCGTTGCTCAGGATGACAACCGGCCCACTAGGATTCTGTCATGACTATCGCGACTACCAATCCGGCTACTGGTAAGACCGTCCGCACCTTCCAACCGCTGACCGATGCCGAGCTGGAGGCCCGCCTCCAGTGCGCGGCCGACACCTACCGCCGCTACCGCCGCACGCCGTTGGCCGATCGCACCCGGATGCTGGTGAAGGCGGCCGAGATCCTCGAGGGCGAGAAAGGGCGGTTCGGCGAGCTGATGGTGCTGGAGATGGGCAAGACCCTGAAGGCGGCGGTGGACGAGGCGGCGAAGTGCGCCTGGGGCTGCCGCTATTATGCCGAGAACGCCGAGCGCTTCCTGGCCGACGAAGTGGTCGAGACCAGCGCCGATCGCAGCCTGATCACCTACCAGCCGATCGGGCCGATCCTCGCCGTGATGCCGTGGAACTTCCCCTTCTGGCAGGTCTTCCGGTTCGCTGCTCCCGCGCTGGCCGCGGGCAACGTGGGACTGCTCAAGCACGCGTCGAACGTCCCTCAGTGCGCCTTGGCCATCGAAGAGATCTTCCGCCGGGCCGGCTTTCCCGAGGGCTGCTTTCAGACGCTGCTCATCGACACCGAGCGGGTTCAGCGCGTCATTGAAGATCCCCGGGTCGCTGCGGTTACCCTGACCGGGAGCAACGCCGCGGGGAGCGCCGTGGGCAGCGCGGCGGCCAGGCAGATCAAGAAATCGGTGCTGGAGCTCGGCGGCAGCGATCCATTCATCGTCATGCCCAGCGCCGACCTCGATGCCGCGGCCGGCACCGCGGTGAAGGCGCGGGTGATCAACAACGGGCAATCGTGCATCGCGGCCAAGCGCTTCATCGCGGTGGGGAAGATCGCCGATGAGTTCGAGCGGCGGTTGGTGGCCGGCACCAGGGCGCTCGTGGTGGGCGACCCCATGGACCCGGCCACCGATGTCGGCCCTCTGGCCAACGAGGCCCAGGTCAAGACGCTCACCGACCAGGTGCAGCGCTCGGTGCGAGCCGGCGCCCGCCTGTTGACCGGCGGCCATCCTTTGGATCGGCCCGGGTACTACTTCGCCCCTGGCGTGCTGACGGACATCACCGAGGATTCGCCGGCGTATCGCGAAGAGGTGTTCGGGCCGGTCGCCTTGCTCTTTCGCGCCCGCGACATCGACGAGGCGATACGCATCGCCAACGACTCGCCGTTCGGCCTCGGTGCCAGCGCCTGGACCAACGACGAGCGGGAGCGCCGCCGCTTTATCGCGGAGCTGGAATCGGGTATGGTCTTCATCAACGCCATGGTTGCGTCGGACCCGCGGCTGCCCTTCGGAGGCGTCAAGCAGTCCGGCTATGGCCGGGAGCTGAGCGTCTACGGCCTGCGCGAGTTCGTGAACATCAAGACGGTGTGGATCAGCGGCGCTTCTTAGCGCGCTTGGTGAGCTTCCGGGTGACGGCTTTGGCTTTCCGGCCGACTGCTTTGGCTTTACGGGCGACGGCCCGGCCGGCGGCCTTCGCTTTACGGCGAACCCGAGGATCCTCCGCCGCCTTCCTGATCGCCTTCTCGGCCAGAGCGGTCGCCGCGAGGACGGCGGCAGTCTCCACCAGTCCTTTCTGCTGCTTCTTGGTCGCCATGCGATCTCCCGATGGGGTGTGACCTAATCTGCTTTTCGCCAACGGTTTGCGAGGTGAGGATTGTCACAGGAGGATAGTGCATGACTCTGCGCGGACTCTGGCGCGTACTCAAGCGCGCGCTCACCGGCTGGTGGAACGACAACGTGCCCCATCTGGGCGCCGCCCTCTCCTACTACACCCTCTTCTCCCTGGCGCCCATTCTGATTGTGGCCATCGCCATTGCCGGAATGGTCTTCGGCCAGGAGGCGGTGCGGGGCGAGATCGTGCACCAGATTGACGGCCTGGTCGGACGCGAGGGCGGGCTGGCGGTGCAGGCGATGCTGCAGGGAGCGGCCAAGCCGTCGTCCAGCATTCCCGCCACCATCATCGGGATCATCACCTTCTTCATCGGCGCCACCGGTGCGTTCCTCGAGCTCCAGGCGGCGCTGAACACGATCTGGAGGGTCAAGCCCAAGAACAGTGGAAGCTGGGTCCGGGTGCTGCTGATGCAGCGGCTGATCTCGTTCGGGCTGGTGGTGGGGGTAGGATTTCTGATGCTGACGTCGCTGCTGGTCAGTGCCGGCCTGGCGGCGCTGGACCGCTACATGGGCCACGCCTACCCGGCGATGGCGGTGCTGTGGGAGGCACTCAACGTGATCGTCTCGCTCGGCGTGATCACGCTCCTGTTCGCCATGATCTACAAGGTGCTGCCGGACGTGAAGCTGGCCTGGAGTGATGTCTGGGTCGGCGGGCTGGTTACGGCCGGTCTCTTCACCATTGGAAAGTCAGTCATCGGCCTCTATCTCGGCACCAGCGGATTCTCCTCCTCCTACGGCGCGGCCGGATCGGTGGTGGTGCTGCTGGTGTGGGTCTACTACTCCTCCCAGATCATCCTGCTCGGCGCCGAGTTTACCCGTGAGTACGTCGCCGAGTTCGGGCGCCGGCCGCCGCCGGAAGATTTTGCCAAGAAGGCGGGGAAGAACGATCCGGGGAACCGGGTGACGGGGTGAAAACCAGGCGGGGCAGCGGGGCAGCGGGGCAGAGGGAAGCGGGCGGAGCAAAGTCCCTGGATCGGTCCGGCCCGGGTTATGCTCATAGGGGAGGCGACTCTGCGGTTCAGCCCGGTCGCCGATCCTGGCGACCCTCGACAGACTGGCCCGCCTTAAGGCCCGGCGGTGCCGCTATAGATAGAAGGAGAAGGACGCATGCCCCGAGCCTGGTTCCAGCTGACCCTCCCGCTTGTGCTAACAGCTTTCGTGACGGTCGGTTGCGGTGACGACATCCTCAGCGGTGCCGGCCCCGCGGACGAGCTCACTACCGATGTGGGCGAGACCCTCCGGGACGAGGTCGAGTCCGCCCTCGGCGGGCTGACCCTGGGCAGCTCCCTGGACCCCATCGGGACCACCCAGGTGGCGGCCGGAATGTCCTCTCTGGTGGCTGAGCCCTGTGTCAATCCGTCATCGGCGGCGGACAGCGATGGGGACGGGGTACCCGACGACGCCACCTATCTCTTTACTGCGCCCCCTTGCCGGTTCGAGGGCTGGCGCGGCGGCCAGCTCGACCTGGTGGGCTCGCTCCGGGTCCAGGACCCCGCCCCCACCAACGCCGGGTTCGGGTACGACGCCACCCTCACCAACTTTCGCACCCTCTTCATCAGCGCCGACGGCAACACCCTCCAGGACGTGCGGCGGAACGGCACCCGGACCCTGAGCGGCTCGGTCAGCAGTCTTCTCATGACCGCCGATCTTCAGATCCTCCGGGTCTTTCCGGGTCACTCCGACGCGGCGATAGACAAGCAGTGGTCGCTCAACTTTACTCCCGCCACGCCGCTTCAGATCAACGCGCCGCTGCCGAGCGGGGCGCTCGATATCGCGGGCACGGTGGACTGGACCCGCGATACCGATCACTACGTCCTCACCATCACCACCCCCACGCCGCTGCAGTACGATGCCAGCTGCACCGCCACGGTCCAGCGCATCCGCGCCGGCGAGCTTCACGCCGCAGGCGATTTCGGTGAGATGCAGGGGCGGGTGCGGGTGACCTGGCGGAACTGCGGTGACGAGCCCCGATTCAGCTTCGAGAGTACGGAGTGATCAGTCGCCAGTCGCTAGTCGCCAGTCGGCAGTCGCCGGTCACCAGTAGAAGAGTTCTCCGGTGGTCAGGTCTCCCGCAGACCGCCCCACCAACAAGGCTGACGGCGCGAAGCGTTCGGTTGCTCTTCCCCGTGGCCGGTAGCATGGCTGCATGGCAGACCTGTTCCTCAAGGCGGTGAAGCTCAAGCGCGACGGGATTCCCTCTTTCAAGGAATATCCCTTCTCCATTCCGGCCATCCGCGGGCTGGACCAGCTCCCCCTAGAATCGCCCGTCACCTTCTTCATCGGCGAGAACGGCACCGGCAAGTCCACCCTACTGGAGGCCATCGCGGTCGCGGCAGGCTTCAACGCCGAGGGCGGCAGCCGGAACTTCCGGTTCTCCACCCGCGCCACCCACTCGCCGCTGCACCAGCACCTTCGCCTGATCCGCTCCGGCATCCGCCATCGCGACGGCTACTTCCTCCGGGCGGAGAGCTTCTACAACGTGGCGTCGGCGGTGGAAGACTACGAGGTCGAGGATCTCTACGGAGGTGAGTCGCTGCACGCCCAGTCGCACGGCGAATCATTTATGTCGCTGGTGCTGGAGCGCCTGAAAGGGAAGGGACTCTACTTCTTCGACGAGCCCGAGGCGGCTCTCTCGCCGACCCGCCAGCTCAGTCTCATCGCCGCGATGCACCGCCTGGTCCAGAGCGGCTCCCAGTTCATCATCGCCACCCACTCCCCCATCCTGCTGGGCTACCCCGGCGCCGCAATTCTCCAGTTCGGCGCCGGTCCGATCACGCCGGTCGAGTACCGCCAGACGGAACACTACGCCGTGACCCGGGCGTTTCTGGAGCGCCCGGAGCATATGCTGCGGCAGCTCCTTGAGGAGGGATGACTTGCGCTCTCCGGTCATCCGGCTACTCTGATTAGAGAGAGTTGAAGTGCCTGTTTTCTTACGCAGGGACACATCGTACGCCGGAGTCGGGACCATACCAGTCGTCGAAGAGCTCTGGCTCCAGAACCGAAGCCGGATGTGGTCGCCTGTCTGGGTGGCCCCGGATCAGGATCGCACCGGGCGTGGCCTGTCTACCGTCGGGGTCATGGTGGTGGACGACGACGACCGGGTCCGCTGGCTCACCGCCAGGATGCTGCGAGAGGAAGGGTACCAGGTCATCGAGGCGCGTTCGGCCCAGCATGCCTGGGAGCGGCTGGCCGAGTCCGACGATGTCCAGGTGGTCCTGACCGACATCGCCATGCCCGGGGGCAGCGGCCTGGAGCTGGCCGAAAGGATCGTCGCTGAGCGGTCGTCGCTTCGCATAATTCTGATGTCTGGCTATGACCGCGCCTTTCCCAAGCTGGGGTCGGCCGGCGCCCGCTTTCCCCTGCTCGTCAAACCGTTCACGCCGGACCAGCTGGCCCACCAGATCCGCGCAGTGCTGGGAACTCAGGAGCACTGAACCGGAAGTCTCGGCAGCAAAAGCTCCAGCGAATCTCCCTCCGTAGGGCTCAGTGAATCTGCAACGATGAGAAGGTCTGTGGCGCCGGCCCGGCTCAAGTTTGACCGGTGTCGGCCGAAACTTGCCACCGATGACAATGAATGTGCGGGAAGCGCGGCTCAAGCCGCAGTACGCAGCGGAATATCCCGGGATAACCGCCGGCGTGTGGATGTCGGCCAGCGAGGTCGCCGAGAAACTGGTAGATCGAGTCCATATCCGACGGAAGGAAGGCCGGTTCACCCGCACCTTCGATCCTACGCACTTCGACTTTCGCGGCGGCGATTCGAGGGCGCGGGGGCGGGGCCATCGTACTCGAAGGATGGACCCTCGTTCTTCGACTCCTTCCGAGGTCCCGCTCAGCGGGCTCGCCGACGGCAGCTGAACTATCCGACTTAGGTTACTGCCCCGCTTACCGCTTACCGCTTACCGCTTACCGCTTACCCACTTACCCGCCTACATCCTTTCGCCACCCGCTGCCTGGCTATATTCGCGATATCCTGGAACTCAGCCTGGTACTCCGGCCTCCCCCACATTTCCGCCTCGTAGCGCCACATGGTCAGCGCGCAGGCATACGGCTCGGTCACAAAGGCCCGGCCCCACTCCCGCACTTCCGCCGGCCGCATAAGGCACTGTCTGCCCCGGGGCTCGCACCCCGGCGTCTGGGCCGCGCCGAACAGGTTGATCGCCAGGGCCAGCGACACACCCTCTCTCCGCGCGGTCGCCACCGCCGAGTCGCGGAAGGCAGTGGCGCTCCCGGTCTCCATCCAGGTCTGCGCCATGATGAAGTCCAGTACTCGGTAGCGCTCGTGAGCGCGCCAGCGGTAGTTCACCGCCACGCCGCAGGGAAGAAACGGCAGCACCTCCCGGCAGTACGCCGCCATGCTGTCCACCGTCGCCTTGGTGAGCGCGCCACCCCACGAGGCGTGCTGGGGCTCATCCAGCATCACGTAGCCCAGTACGGTGCCATCCGCCACGGCCTCCTGTAGCGCCGCCTTGAGAACCGGCGTGGTATAGCGCACGGTGCCCACCTTCCACTTCTCGAAGTCGAACCGGCCTGCGGTGATGTACTGAGCGTGGTCCCCGCCGGTGAGCGCCAGGAACGCCGACTGTCCGTTGGCGCGCAGCCGCGCCAGTAGCGCGATCAGACCGCGCGGGTCGGCGTAGCTCTGTCCCGCGGTGAACCCTTCCGCCGAACCGGGGCCCTGATACATCCCCTGGGGACCAAACGCGAATGGCCTGAACTGGGCCGGAACTCGGAGTGTGTCGCGAACCGTATCCACCCGAGTGGTGACGCCGATGCTGGTGCAGCCGGCCGCCAGCGTCACGCCTCGGCTGAACCGCTCCCAGCAGATGGAGGCCGAGTCGGCGATCAGCGCTGTTGCTCCGGGTGCAGTGCGGGACAGATCTCCGGTGGCTGGTCGCTCGGCGACGACACCGGTAATGCTGGCGAGCAGGATGAGCACGGTTGCGTTCGTTTGCATGATGAGGTCCTCGCCCTACCGCCCCTTCCGGGAGATGTCAGTGGTAACCAATATGACCGCTTTCCGAGGTCGGAGCCGGCCGCGAGTCGATCTACTATAGAGACGGCGCTGGCCGCGAGGTGTTAATCATCTGCCGGCACCGTTGCCGCCGCCCGAGTCTCTGGATAGCTTGCGAGTGCCGGTCAGCGAGCCTTCCTGCACTCACCTCAGAGGAGATCCTGCCTGCCACAGTTCGATCCCTCGCTCCACGGACCCGACCAGGCCGCGGTCACCGCGGCTCGGCTTGCTGCCATCGTCGAGTCCTCCCACGAAGCCATCGTCAGCAAGAAGCTCGACGGCACCATCCTCACCTGGAACGCCTCGGCCGAGCGAATCTTCGGCTACTCCGCGGCCGAGATGATGGGCTCCTCAATCTTTGTCATCATCCCGCCGGATCTTCACGAAAGCGAGCGCCAGATCCTGGCCCGGATCGCTGCGGGACAGCATATCGCCCACCTCGAGACCATCCGCCGCCGCAAGGACGGCACCCTGATTCCCATCGAGCTGAGCATCTCGCCCCTCCGGGACTCCCGGGGCGAGATCGTGGGCGCCTCCTCCATCAAGCGCGACGTCAGCGACCGCCGCCGGGCCCTGGAGACCTCGAGCCGGCTCGCCGCCATCGTGGAGTCGTCGGAGGACGCGATCCTCAGCAAGACTCTCGACGGCACGGTGCTGACGTGGAACGAGGCGGCCCAGCAGATGTACGGCTTCTCCGCGGGCGACATGATCGGCAAGTCCATCTACACCCTGGTGCCCGAGCGGCTCCAGCAGGACGAGCGCGCGATCCTGGAGCGGGTCCGGCGCGGCGAGCACGTGCACCATTACGAGACTATGCGGCGCCGCCGGGACGGGACCGAGATCGCGATCTCCCTCAGCCTCTCGCCCCTCCGTGACGCCAGCGGCACCATCGTCGCGGCGTCCTCCATTCAGCGCGACATCACGGAGCGCAAGCGGGCCGAGGAAGCGCTGCGTCAGGCCGCCAAGATGGAGGCGATCGGGGTGCTGGCCGGCGGACTGGCCCACGATTTCAACAACCAGCTTTACGCGGTGAGCGGCTTCGCCCACTTCATCGCCCGCGACCCCGGCCTCGGCCCGGCGGCGAGGCAGGACCTGTTGGAGCTGCAGAAGGTGGCCGACCGGATGGCCAGCCTGACCCGCCAACTGCTCGCCTTCGCCCGCCAGCAGGTGCTCACGCCCGAGACCCTCGACCTGAACGCTGCGATCGAAGACACCCGGCCAATGCTGCAGCGGCTCATCGGGAGCAGCCTCAAGATCGAGCTGGACCTGGCGCCGGGACCCAAGTGGGTACGAGTGGACCGGGCTCAGCTGGTGCAGGTGCTGCTGAACCTGATCATCAACGCGCGAGATGCGATGCCCGGCGGCGGACGAATCCTGCTCCGCACCATCACGCTCGAGGTAAGCCCGGGGCACGTGATGGACCGGCTCGAGACGGCGGTGGAGCCCGGCGCATATGCGTCGCTGGCGGTGAGCGACACCGGGAAGGGGATCGCGCCGGAGCATATGCCCCACATCTTCGAGCCGTTCTACACCACCAAGGAGGTGGGCGTCGGCACCGGGCTGGGGCTGGCGACGGTGGAAGGGGTGGTGGCGCAGAGTGGGGGCCGGATCCAGGTGGAGAGCGTGCAGGGCCAGGGCACCACCATCACGGTGCTGCTGCCACTGACCTCGGAGCCGGTGGTTCAGCCAGCGTCGCGCAAGCGCACGTTCCGGCCCAATGCACCGTCGCTGGGCCGGATACTGGTGGTGGAGGACGAGGACACAGTGCGCGCGGTGGTCATGCGCACCCTTCAGGCGGAAGGCTACGAGGTGCTCGGCGCCCGCGAGGGGCATGAGGCGCTTCGCGAGCTGGAGGAGATCGGCGGGGCCGTGAACGCGGTGCTGACCGATATCGTCATGCCGGGGATGGGGGGCCGACAGCTGGCCGCCGAGCTGAGCCGCAGGTACCGTCGGATCCCCGTGATCTGGATGTCGGGGCACGCGCGCGAGAGCGAGGTGGAGCAGGGGCAGGTGGGCCGGGACGAGCCGTTCCTGCACAAGCCGATTCTACCCGAGGTGCTGCTGGAGGCGGTGGCCCGGGTGATCGAGAAGCACGCGACCGCCCGGTCCTGAGTAAGAAGTAAGCGGTGAAAGAGAGGAGAGGTAAGAAGTGAGAGGTGAGAAGCATGAGTGGCGTCGGATGAAGCGCCCACGCTTTACTTCTCACTTCTCACTTCTCACTTCTCACCTCTCACTTCTCACCTCTCACCGTCCCTCTCGCCTCATCGCACTCGGCGCAGCCCTCCTCGGGTGAGTGCAGGAAGATGAGCGGGTCCAGCTCCAGCCGCTCCAGCGCCACCTGGACGACATCGCGCGCGCGAAACAGCCGGGCATCGGCGTGCCCCACCTTTCCTTCAGCCTCAAGTCCTCGCGCCCGCAGCCACTCGTCCGCCAGCACGAACCGCCGACAGCAGTGGTCGTTCTCGCCGTACTCCACCCGCACCGGCCCGCCCTCCTGCAACACTGTGAGGTATCTGGGCACCCGGTAGGGCACGTTCCCCAATAGCTCGGCCAGATGCAGGGTGGTGTTCGCGTCGTGGTTCACGCCGAGCAGGAGCACCTGACCGTCGAGGACGTAGACCCGTCCCACCGGGCTCTCAGGAATATGCGGCGGGAGTGGCAGCGGGCCCCCGACGATGCCCGCCGCATGCGGACCGACCGCGGCAAACGCCTCGGCGTGGTCGCTGCGGAGCACGCCGGGCTGTTGCCAGAAGGTGTCGGCCACGATGCCGAGATCGGTCGCGGCGGGGGTGGTGCGGGGATCGAACGGCGTGTCCGCGTCGCCGGTCCAGGACGGCATCACCAGGGTCCCCTCGGGACCGAGCGCCTCGCGCAGTGCGTCGATCAGTCCGGCCGGTCCGCCTTCGATGGGCCGAGCCGCGCGGAAGGAGCTGTGCACCAGGAGCACGTCGCCCTCCTCAACGCCGAGCGTCCGCAGCTGATCGGCGACCTCGACTCGATTGAGCGGAGCGATCCCACTTTCAGCGTTCATCCGCCGGAAGGTACACCTTGATCACGGTACCGATGTTGGGCTCGCTGTAGGCCCAGACCAGTCCGCCCGCCTGCTTCACCGAGCCGTACACCGTCGCCAGGCCGAGGCCGGTGCCCTGTCCCGCGGGCTTGGTGGTGTAGAACGGCTCGAAGATGTGGCTCAGCGTCTCCCGGTCCATGCCGTGTCCGGTATCGCTCACCGCGATCATCACGTAGCGGCCGGGCTTGATGTTCACCTGCGCGTGGCGCTCCAGGTATGCCGGGTCGAGCTGCACCGACGACGTCTCCAGGATCACCCGTCCGCCCTGCGGCATGGCGTCGCGCGCATTGAGCACCAGGTTCACCACCACCTGGTCCAGCCGCGACTTGTCGGCCATGACCCGCTCGATGTTCGGCGCCAGCTCCAGCTCCAGGTCGATGGTGCGCCGCAGCAGCGGCCGCAGCAGGTGGACCGCCTCGGTGACGGCGGCGTTGACGTCCACCACCTGTGGCTGGATCATGTCCCGCCGGGCAAAGGCGAGCAGCTGCTGGGTGAGCTTGGCCGACCGGTTCGCCGCGAGGCTCAGCCGCTGCAGCTCGCTCACCTCGGAGGAGTCGGCCGGGAGCCGCTTGGTGACAAATGCCGCCGAGTTGAGGATGGCGGTGAGCATGTTGTTGAGATCATGCGCGATCCCGCCGGCCAGCCGGCCCACCGCGTCGAGCCGGTCGGCCCGGCGGTAGTGCTCCTCCGCCTGCTTGCGCGCGGTCACGTCGGCCATCGCGCCCACCACCCGGACCGCGACGCCATCCGCGCGTCGCTCGACGTAGGCCCGGTCGGACACCGTCGCGTAGGAGCCGTCCCGCCGCTTCACCCGGTACTCGTCGGACCAGAACACGCCGCCGCCGGCGATGGCGTCCGCCAGTCCTTGCTCGACCCGGCGGCGGTCGTCGGCATGGATCCGGCCGAGCAAGGCGCCGTTGGTGTCGAGCGTCTCGGGATCCAGGCCCAGGATCGCCTCGGCGCCGGGACTCCAGCTCACCTTCCCGGTCTCGAGCTCCCACTCCCACAGCGCCTCGCGGCTCGCCTGTGAGATCAGGCGGTAGAGCCGCTCGCTCTTCATTAATGCGTCCTCGGCGTGCTTGCGGGCGGTGGCGTCCTTCGATACCCCGATGATGCCGATCGGCTCGCCGTCCGCGTCCCGCGCCAGGGTGGCCTTCACGTCGAGCCAGACCATCGCGCCGTCCTTGCGCCGACCCTGCCAGGTGGCGGAGAAGTCCCGGCCCGCCATGATCCTGGCCAGGTCTTCCTGGAGCAGCTCGTCGCCGGCATTGGGGTAGAGCACGGCCGCGGTCCGGCCGATCATCTCCGCCGCGGTGTACCCGAACAGCGCTTCGGCGCCCCGGTTCCAGTACTGGATCCGGCCCTTGAGGTCGGTGAAGATGACGCTGTCGGGAATCGCCTCCAGCAGCTGCGCCTGGAACCGCAGCCGCTCCTCGGCGTCCTCGTCCTCGGCCGACCGCAGCGGCCGGTCTCCTGCTATTGTCAGGCCCTCCTCATGTTCACGGCGGTGGGCGGTGAGCCGGGAAGAAATGCTCCGCTTACCCGCTTACCCCCTACTCTTCCTCCGGCCTTCCGAACATCAGCTGAATGAACGCCCGGTCTTCCGGCGGCGCGATGATGTGCACGTGATCGCCGGCCTGGAGCAATGTTCCTGGCTTGGGCGGCACCAGCTCCGCGCCGCGAATGATAAGCGCAACGGCCGATCCTTCGGGTAGGGGGAGCTCCTCCAGCGGCACCCCGACGACCACCAGCGCGGGATCTATATAGAAGGACATCAGCTCGCCCTGGAGGGGCTGGCGGCTCTCGATGGCCAGCACCGCCTGCGGCGCCGGCGGCTCCTTGCTCTGGAGCCCGAGCTTCCGGGTGAGCCACGCCACGCTGCCGCCCTGGACCACCGCGTTCACCACCACGATGAAGAACACCAGGTCGAACAGCCGTGCGGCGCCGGGCGCGCCGGCCAGCACCGGGAAGGTGGCGAGCACGATCGGCACCGCGCCCCGGAGGCCGACCCATCCTATATAGAGCACCTCCCGCCGCGGATAGCGGAACGGCAGCAGGCAGAGCCACACCACCAGCGGCCGCACCACGATCCCCAGCAGCAGCGCGATGGCGAGTCCGGCCGGCGCCACGTCGAGCAGGCGCGAGGGGAAGACCAGCAGCCCCAGGATGAGGAACATCCCGACCTGGCTCAGCCACGCCAGCGCGTCGTGCACCCGCAGCAGTCCGGTGCGATAGGGCAGGGGGCCGTTGCCGAGCAGCAGACCGGCGAGGTAGATGGCGAGGAAGCCGCTGCCGTGGATCAGCGTCGCCAGTCCGAACGCCACCAGGCCCAGCGCGAGCGTCATGACCGGATAGAGTCCGCCGGTCGAGAGCTGAAGCCGGGAGAGCAGATAGCGGCCGCCGTATCCGACGCCCGCGCCCACCACGCGCCGACCGCGAGCTGCAGCCACCACCTCGAGCGGGATCCGCCAGCCCACTACCGCGCCCGGGGTGAGCAGGTTCTGGGTCAGTACGGTGGTGAGGATGACGGCGACCGGGTCGTTGATGCCGGACTCGACCTCGAGCGTCACGCCCACTCGCCGCTTGAGCTGGAGTCCGCTGCCTCGCAGCACGGCGAACACCGCCGCCGCGTCGGTGGACGAGACCACCGCGCCGAGCAGCAGTGCCTCGCCCCAGCCCAGTCCAAGCCAGTGCGCGCCCACCGCCAGCAGCGTCGCCGTACCTGCGACGCCGAGTGTCGCCAGTACGCTGGCCGGTCCAGCGGCGCGCCGCACCGCGTGGAGCGGGGTGTTGAGCCCGCCGTCGAACAGGATCAGCCCCAGCGCCACGACACCGACCCGGAAGGCGAACTGGTAGTCGGTGAACTCGATCCCGCCGATGCCCTCGGACCCGGCCAGCATCCCGACGCCGAGGAACAGCAGGGCGATGGGGACTCCGAAGCGCTGCGAGGCCCGGCTGAACAGCACGCTGATGCCCAGCAGCAGGCCGCAGGTCAGCAGCAGGAGTGCGGTGGCTTCGGGTTCGTGGGGCATCAAGGCTATTGGCTATTGGCTATTGGCTATTGGCTATTGGCTAGTGCCGGCTATCTGGCAGTGCGTCCCGATAGAATGCGACCTCGTACTCGCCGATCAGCCAATAGCCCATAGCCCATAGCCCATAGCCTCCCCATACTTCCTCCATGTTCACCGAAGACCTGGCCGGCGCGCTCGCGCTGATCGGCATCGTCATCGTGGTGGCCTCGCTGCTCTCGGGTGTGATCGAGCGCAGCGGGCTGCCGCAAGTCGGCATCTTCCTCATCCTCGGCGCCCTGCTGGGGCCGTTCGGGCTGGGGCTGGTCACGCTCACGCTGGATTCGCCCACGCTCCAGGCGATCGCCACCCTCGCGCTGGTGCTGGTGCTGTTCAGCGACGCCATCGCGGTGGACATCGGCGAGGTGAAGCGGCAGCGCCGGATCTCGTTCCTGGTGCTGGGTCCCGGCACCCTCATTCCCGCCATCGTCGTCGCCCTCGCCGGTCGGCTCCTGCTCGACCTCACCTGGATGGAGTCCGCCATCATCGGCGCCGCGCTCGCCTCCACCGACCCGGTGCTGCTCCGGAACCTGCTCCGCCGGCCCACGCTGCCGGCCACCGCGCGAGTGGCGCTCCGGCTGGAAAGCGGCATGAACGACGTGGTGCTGCTGCCCATCGTGGTGCTGGGCATTCTGGTGGTCAAATCGAATGGGGCCGTGGACCCGATGGAATTCGGCCGCCACGCCATGGGGCTCTTCCTGCTGGGGCCGCTGCTCGGTGCGTTCATCGGCTGGACCGCCATCATGCTGCTGGAGCAGGTGCGCGCCCGGGTGGGTGTGCGGCGGGACTACGAGTCGCTCTATGCGCTGGGGGTGGCGTTCACCGCCTTTGCGGCGGCGGAGTTCGTCGGGGGGAGCGGGTTCCTGGCGGCGTTCGCGGCCGGTCTCATGGTGGCGGCGCTCGACGTCGAGCTATGCGACTGTTTCCTCGACTACGGCCAGGCCACCGCCGAGATGTTCCTGTTGTTCACCTTCGTGGCGTTCGGGGCCTGGCTCATCTGGACCGGGTTCGAGGTGGCCGATGCATCTACGCTCCTTTTCGCGTTCATCGCGTTGACTGCGCGAACCGCGGTACTGCTGCCGGTGCTGCTCAAGTCGGGGATTCCGCCGCGCGACCGCCGCCTGATCGCCTGGTTCGGCCCGCGCGGGCTCAGCTCGCTGCTGCTGGCTCTGCTACCGGTGTTCGCCGGCATGCCGGGCAGCGTCCGGTTGTTCCAGATCACCTGCCTGGTGGTGCTACTGTCGGTCTTTCTGCACGGGATCGCCATCGCGGTTTTTCTGAGGAAGGACGAGGGCCCCGCTCCGGAGCTGGAGCCATCGCCCCCACCGCGCCGGGCGTCCGGCGCCGACGGCCGTGGTGACCGACGCGAAGGTACCGGAGCGGATCACGATCGCCGAGATGCGGGAGCTGCAGGGGCGGGACGCGCCGGTCGTCGTGGCCGATGTGCGTACCGACCGGAGCTACCACGACGATCCGATGCAGGCCGAGGGCGCCATTCGGCTCCCGCCTGACGACGCGGTGCGGCGGGCTCGCCAGCTCGGGTTGGATCATCACGGCACGGTAGTGCTCTATTGTGCCTGAAAGGACGAAGCCACAAGCGCCCGGGTGGCGCGAGAGCTCCGGACGGCGGGCTGGCCCAAGGCGCGCGCGTTGGTGGGTGGCTGGGAGGCGTGGAAGAAGGAGGGTCTGCCGGTAGAGCCGAGGGGGAGGTGAGTCGGAGTCGGGAGTCGGAGTGCCAGTCGGCCAGTGCCCTAGGGGCGCCGATCACATCCTGCAGCAGGCCCGTCTCGCGGGCCCTTTCATCATGCACTCCTCTGGCCAAACCCCGCCCTTACGGGCGGGGCTAACATTTGGCGCGGTTCTTCGCTCCGCTCAGGACAGGTTCGATGGACCGCGGATTTTCGCGCCGGAGAAGCATCGGTGTCGAAGGCTCTGATCCAGAACTCCGACGCTCGGCCACGAGGTTGTCACGGCAGGCGGGTCTGGTATCCGAGCCCTTTCGGCATTGATCTGTAAGGAATACGGAGCATCCGCCACTCGGACCGCGGGCACTCCTAGATCCATCGAGCCCCGGGCTCCAGTTCGCTATGAGGGCTGCCTTGTTGACGCCGTAGGCGGAGCCTCGTATCCGAGCCCTTCGGCATTGACCTATAAGGAATAGGGAGCATCCGCGGTCCGGATGGACCGCGCCAATATGTAGCCCGGCCCGTAAGGGCCGGGTTAGGCACGCCACGTGACACGCCATAGGCCCGCCCGACGGGCGGGCGCGTGGAGGGTTACCGGCATCTTCCCGGGTATGCAAACCTTGGCATAGCCGTTGCCTCCTGCCCGTCCGGAACCGGGCCGGCGAGCCGTTCAGCGCCGTCCCTCCGCGGACCCCAAAGTCCATCCCCCTAAGTGTTTACCGACCGAGGCGCGGCGATCTGGCCGCCCCTTGGCCCAGGAGACGGAGGCTCGACCGATGCGCGTCCTGCAATGCACCAAGCGTTCTGTGACCCTGATGGCGGCGGCGTGCGTCGCCCTCACCGCCTGTGGCGATTCTGGTCCCGACGTCCCCTTCAATCCGACCGGCACCAGCGAGGATGTCCAGGCGGTGAATAACGCCTTCTCATCCCCGGTATTCGGCAGCTTCGCCACCTTCAGCGCGCACTTCGATGCCACCCTCGGTACGGCGACACCGGTGATCTCGTCGTCGGCCCAGGCGTTCAACTTCCGCCGTGCGACCAGCGCTGGAGAGCTTCGCGCCGCCGCGACCCGGAATGCCCGGCGGATCGCGGCACTCACCGCCGCAACTCATGGCAGCTTCAGCGCAGCGACCGCGGCCATTCCGGCCGAGGTGGCGGGCAAGACCTTCGCGTGGGATGGCAACGCCTACGTGCCGACCGACCGGACCGGGGCGCCGGCCAACGGCGTCCGTTTCCTTATCTATGCGGTGAATCCGATCACGTTCGTCCCGGTGGAGCCGCTGCAGGAGGTAGGATACGTGGAGCTCACCGACCTGAGCGGCAGCAGCACCCAGGCCGCGCGGGTGATCGTGGTGTCGGGTGAGACCACATATCTGGACTACACCGTGACGGCCTCGGCCACGGCGGCCGGCGGGCGGGTGACGGTGGTGGGCTATGTGACCGACGGAGAGAACCGGGCCAACGTGAATCTGCGCTCCACCATCGACGAGAGCGCCGGGCTCACCCTGCTGTACAGCCTGGATGTGCCGCAGCGCGACGTGGCCATCGATCTGACCATGAGCACCAATGGGCTGGATCCGGAGACGTCGGTCATCAGCATCAACCTGAGCATGAGCGGCCCGAACGGCGTGGTGTCGATGGCGGGCCAGTTCAGTGAGAGCGGTGGAACGCTCACGGTGCGGGTCAACGGCAACGTCTACGCGACGGTGACGGCCAGCGGGGTGGGCGACCCGTGATCACCGGGGCGGACGGGCAGCCGCTGAGCGAGGAGGACGCCGTCGCACTGCAGAACCTCTTCGACATGACCGGCGACGCGTTCCTCTCCTTCGATGCGATGATAATGCCGGTGGGCGTGTTCCTGGCGCCGACCGCGTAGGCGTAAGCAGGTAGACAATAAAGGGGCCCGGCCGAAGTGGCCGGGCCCTTTCATTTATAACCACTCGACATTTGTCGTTGCCAACAGCCAATAGCCAAGCTAGCCCCTCAACCCGCGAGCCAGGCCTTCCCCCCCACCAGCTCCCGTACCAGATCCTCGCTGGTCCGGTCGGCCGCCTCGGCCGCGAAGTTGGTCACCAGGCGATGCCGCAGGACCGCCGGTGCCACCGCCCGCACGTCGTCCAGGTCGGCCATGGGCCGGCCGGCGATGGCAGCGCGGGCCTTGGCGCCGAGCACCAGGTACTGCGAGGCCCGGGGGCCCGCGCCCCACTCGACGAACTCCTTCACCATGCTGGGCGCCTCGGTGTCACCGGGTCGCGTCATCCGGGCCAGGCTGACGGCCGCGCGAATCAGTCCGCGCGACACGGGAATGCGGCGCACCAGCGCCTGCATGGCCAGCACCGACTCCGCATCGAGCACCGGATGGAGGGCCACCTGGGCGCTGCCGGTGGTCTGCTCCACGATCGCCTCTTCCTCGGCGCGGCTGGGATAGCTCACCCGGAGCTCCAGCATGAACCGGTCGAGCTGCGCCTCGGGCAGAGGGTAGGTGCCCTCCTGCTCGATGGGATTCTGGGTGGCCAGGACGAAGAACGGGTCCGGCAGATGATAAGTGGTGCCGGCAGCGGTGACCTGGTGCTCCTGCATCGCCTGGAGCAGGGCGGCCTGGGTCTTGGGCGGCGTGCGGTTGATCTCGTCGGCCAACACCATGTTGGCGAAGATCGGGCCCTTCACGAACCGGAACGCCCGCCGGCCGGTACTGAGGTCTTCCTCGATGATGTCCGTGCCGGTGATGTCGCTGGGCATTAGGTCGGGCGTGAACTGGACCCGGTTGAACGTCAGGTTCAGCGCTTCCGCCACCGTCTGCACCATGAGCGTCTTGGCCAAGCCGGGAACGCCGATGAGGAGGGCATGCCCCCCAGCCAGCACCGCCGTCAGGATGCCGTCAACCGTCTCCTCCTGGCCCACGATGCGCTGAGCCACCTGGGTGCGGAGCCGTCCCACGGCGGCGACCAGCCGTTGGAGCTGTTGAACATCGTCAGACGGAGCGGCCTGGGTTGCGGTCATGGGTTCTCGGCTATGGGCTATGGGCTATTGGCTATTGGCAAACCCGAGCCCTTGGCGTGCTCATGGTGTCCATGGTATACCGGAGAATAATACCTTCAGGCCCCGGTTCTTCCGCACTGACTGGACTTGATGCCTATTACGCTTTGGCCAATAGCCAATAGCCCACAGCCAACGGCCCTCTCTTTTCCTTGCGAAATATTTCACAAGCCGATAGGTTAGCCCCCAATGCGGTACGCCGGACTCGGGGTTCAGATGGCGGTAAGCCTGCTCCTGTTCGTCTGGATCGGGCAGTGGGCCGACCGGCGGTTCGGCACCGGCGGACTGCTGACTGTGCTGGCTGCGTTCATCGGCTTCGGCGGCACCATGTACTGGCTGATCCGGTCGCTCCGCCGGAAGGACGGCGAGGAGCAGTGACTGCCCGCGGCCGCTATCTGGCGGGCCTGGCCGCGGTGGCGGCTCTTGGAGCGGTGGCCATCGTCGTCGCGGCCCCGGCCGAACGCATCGAGCTGGCCGCTGGCATCGGTCTCGGCCTGCTGGTGCAGGCACCGCTGGGCTGGCTCACCGTACGCAGCGTGGGCACCGCAAGATTCCAGGTGATCTGGCTGGTCGGCATGGTGGTGCGGCTGGGGGTGGTGGCGCTGGCGGGCCTGATCCTGATTCCGGCGCTGAATTGGCAGTTGGTCCCGGCCCTCGCTGGGTTGGTGGTGACGATAGTGGTGCTGCTGGTGGTCGAGGTGGTTACAGTGGCGCGCGATACTTCTGGGGTCATGGCACAATGATGCGAATCGCCCGTTCGGTGGGAGCGGCCCTGGCGCTGGCCGCCGGGGGTTTTCTGGTGCCGCTGCAGGCGCAGCAGCACGAGCCCGAGCACGAGACGACCGCCGAGACCGCCCGGGACATGGTGGCGCCCTCCAGCCAGCACGACGCCAGCAGCAATCAGATCGACATCGCCCATCACATCGGGAACTCGCACCAGATCGAGACTCCCTTCGGCAACGTCCACCTGCCCGACAACTGGAAGATCCCGCTCGGGACCGACTCGCACGGCCAACCGCGCTACCTCGACATCTCGCCCACCAAGCACCTGGTCTTCCTGCTGCTGGCGGCGGCCCTCGTCACCCTGGTCATGATGCTGAGTGCCCGGTCTGTGGCGCGGGCCCAGGCGGGAGGTCGGCCGCCGACAGGATTCGCTGGAGCCATGGAAGCGATGGTGCTCTGGGTTCGTCAGGAGGTGGTGCTGCCGAACGTAGGCCACCATGGCGAGGGCTACGCGCCGTACCTCCTGACCGTCTTCTTCTTCGTCCTGGCCATGAACCTGCTGGGCCTGCTGCCATGGGGCGCAACCGCCACGAGCAACATCTCGGTGACCGCCGCGTTGGCGGTGATGGCGTTCATCGTGATCGAGCTGACGGGTATGCGCACGCTCGGGGCCAAGGGGTACATGAAAACGATCTTCTACCTTCCCCCCGGCCTGCCCGGCGGCCCGGGTGGGGCGTTGCTGAAGGTGCTGCTGCTGGTGGTGATGACTCCGATCGAGCTGATCGGCAAGCTGGCCAAGCCGTTTGCGCTGGCGGTCCGGCTCTTCGCCAACATGACCTCGGGCCACGTCCTGGTGCTGGCGCTGCTGGGCCTCACCTTTCTGTTCCAGAGCTACTTCGTCGGCATCGGCGCTTCGGTGCTGGCTACCGGCGTGATGGTGCTGGAGGTGTTCGTCGCCTTCCTGCAGGCGTTCGTGTTCACGCTGCTGACGGCGGTGTTCATCGGACTGATGAGGGCGGAGCACTAAGCGGCCAGCGGAGCGGGTAAGGGTGAGGCGGTATCGTATGATGAGCGGCTGAGCCTACCCGCTCCGCTGACCCTCAGACGGATACCGCTCGTACCCCGATGGATTCGTACCCCGCCGAATGGCGGATGAAGCCCGCTGTTTCCGGCGCAGCCGGAGACGCCGGCGGGTCACCAGAGCGGGAACCGTTTCGGGAGATGCGGTTCCGGCATGGCGAGCGCAGATGACATCGGGTCTCCCGCTCAAGATTTGGAGTCTGACATGCTGTACATGCTCGCTCTGCTTCAGGAAGCAGCCACCGCCTCCGCGGCTACTGGCAGAGGCCTCGGTCTCATCGGTGCCGGCCTCGCTGCCGGTCTCGCGGTGCTGGGTGCCGGCGTCGGCATCGGGCGGATCGGTGGCTCGGCGACGGAAGGCATCGCGCGCCAGCCCGACGCCACCGCCCGGATCCAGACGGCCATGATCATCGCGGCCGCGCTGATCGAAGGCGTGGCGCTGTTCGTGGCGGTCATCGGGTTCCTGATTCAGTCGAAGATCACGTTCTAGAAGGCAATTGGCTGGTGGCTATGGGCTATTGGCTCGTCCGACGCAGGATTAGCCAAATAGCCAATAGCCAATAGCTCTCTGAGGAGATGTGCGCATGATGCCGATTACCATGGCCGCGGTGCAGGAGCAGCACGCCGCCCCGGGCCCGCTCACGGTCGAGCCTGGCCTGATGATCTGGACCGTGTTCGTCTTCCTCCTGTTGCTACTGATCCTGAGGAAGTTTGCCTACCCGGCGCTGCTCGGCGCAGTCGAAGCCCGGGAGCGTGCCCTCCAGGAGCAGCTCGACGAGGCGGAGCGCAACCGGGCCGAGTCGGCGAAGCTGCTGGAGGAGCACAAGAAGCTGCTGGCGGAGGCCCGGACTCAGGCGCACGGCTTGCTGGTCGAGGCGCGTACCAGCGCGGAGAAGGAGCGGGCACTGGCCACGGAGAAGACGCTGCAGGAGCAGCAGCAAATGCTGGAGCGCGCCCGGCGCGACATCGCCGGCGAGCGGGACCGGGCCATCGCCGAGCTCAGACGTGAGGCCGTGGATCTCTCGCTGGCGGCCGCATCCAAGCTGATCGGTGAGCGGCTCACCTCGGACACCGACCGCAAGCTGGTTCAGGAATACCTCGCCAGCCTGGACGCGCGGTGAGAACCGAGACGATCGCGCGGAACTACGCCGAGGCGCTGTTCGACCTGGCGGGCCGCAGCAAGAATCCCGAGCGCTACGCCGATCTGATCGATGCGGTGGCGGCCGCGGTGGAGACCATCCCCAAGGTCCAGGCTGTGTTGATGTCGCCCCGGATACCGAAGGCGGAGAAGGCGCGATTTCTGGGTGCCGCGCTGAAGGATGCGGCGCCGAGGGAATTCGTGCTGTGGCTCCAGGCGGTGGTCAAGCGGGGGCGGCAGGGGATTCTCCGGGAGATTGCGGCGGAATATCTGGTGCTGCTGGATGAAAAGCTCAACCGGGTGCGGGCGTCGGTTACCCTGGCCCGACAGCCGGACGAGAAGCTGAAGCGCACGATCGAGGAGCACCTGGGGCGCCAGCTCGACAAAGAGGTGATCGCGGCGTACCTGGTGGATCCGGAGATCCTCGGTGGCGCCATCATCCGCGTGGGCGATCGGGTGCTGGATGGCTCGGTGCGGCGCCGGATGACGAAGCTCCGCCGGCAACTGCTGAAATAGGTCGTCCGACCAAGATCTTTTGCAGGCCCGCCAGCCCCGCCCTTTCGGACGGGGCTTTTCTTGTGGGGTTTCGGACGCTCCGCATCCAATTCGACTCCGGTTTCTCCGCCGCGGGTGCCTACCTAACGTTTGGTGAGAAAGGACCCGTTCAGGCCTACGCCGTAGCGCTAATGAAATGTCCGGTGGAGAGCAGGCAGTGACGCAGGGATCAAATTGAACACGGAGTATCCGCGGTCCGGTGGACCGCGCCAAATGTTAGCCCCGCCCGTGAGGGCGGGGGTCGGCGACGGAGTTCAACATGCGATAGAGCCGGGCCAACGGCCCGGCGTCTCATCCCCGATATCAATCCAGGGTATGAGTAAGGTCGTAATCGATCCCGTGGACCTCCAGGAGGGACAGATATTCGCCCGTAAAGGCTCGGTCTCTATGGTGCTGCTCCTGATTGCGGATGTAGTCCCGCAGCGCCTCGTCGTTTGGCCCGCTCACGGTGAATGCCGCGTATCCGTGTTGCCACTTGAAGTCGCGCCGGTGAGCAAAACTCTGGTGAATCCAACGGGCAGTGTTGGACTTGATGCCGCCGACCAGCTCGGCAATGCCGATCGTGGCGGGTATTTCGACATACAGGTGTACGTGATCGCGGACGCCCCCGGCACAGAGGAGCCGTCCATCCTTACGCTCGATGATCGTGGCCGCGCAGGCGAACAGCCGTGACCGCCACTCGGGGTCGAGCCAGGGCCGGCGGTCCTTAGTGGCCCAGACCAGGTGGACCCGAAGTGAGAGATGCGTGTGCGACATGGGCCGATACCGAGCACCTGGAGCGAGGCCCTGCACAGTAACACGGCGCTGCGTCATCCCGGCACCCGGTACCCGCATCGTGGTGCCAAATTCTTCGGCAATATCTATGTTTCTCGCCGACCCGTCGCGTCCCTTCACCGGTAGAGCTCCCCGTGATCGGCTTTGCCCTCCTGCTCCTGCAGCAACCCGCATCGGCCACTGGGCCTGGCGACTACTGGCAGCAGCAGGTTGCCTATGAGATCTCGGCCCGGCTCGACGAGCCCGCTGGTGTCCTGGGCGGGACTCAACGCATTCAGTACACCAACCGGTCGCCCGACACACTCACGTCCTTCTCGCTGCACCTGTATCTCAACGCCTTTCGTCCCAGCTCGCGCTGGTCGGACGCCGACTCGGTCGAGGGCCGCCGACGCTTCAATGATCTGCGCGACCCGGATTACGCCTTCAACCACGTGCGCGGCGTCCGCATCATGGGGTCGCTGGTGCAGCCGATCTATCCCTTCGCACCCGACAGTACGATTGTGCGGTTTGCGCTGCCGCGTCCGCTGGGTCCCGGTGAGTCGCTCACCGCGGAGATGGAGTGGGACGCCCGACCCTCGACCACGCCGCGCCGGCAAGGCCGTCAGGGCCGCCGCTTCGACTTCGCGCAGTGGTATCCCAAGGTGGTGGTGTACGACCGCTACGGCTGGGCGGAGCGCCCGCTCTATCCAGCGGGCGAGTTCTACGGCGAGTTCGCCACCTTCCTGGTGGACCTCGATGTGCCGGCCGACCAGGTGATCGGCGCCACCGGCGTTCCGGTCTGCGGTAATCCGGGATGGGAGCGGGTCAACCGGGTCCGGTCGAGGCCAGTCGACTACCAGCGGAACTACTACGGCTCGCGAACTCCTGCGGCTACGTGTGATGGGGCTGACCCCGGACGCAAGAAGATCCGGTGGTATGCGGAGGACGTGCATCACTTCGCGATGTCGCTCAACCCGGCGTATCGCTACGAGGGTGGCCGCTACCAGGACGTGGCCGTGCATGTGCTCTACCAGCCGGGTGACGACGCCACCTGGGGCGGGGGGATCGCGGTTGACAGAACCGTCACCGCGCTGGCCTGGCTCGACCAGCTGTTCGGAAAGTTCGTCTGGCCCCAGCTCACCAACGTGCACCGGATCGAGGGCGGCGGCACCGAGTTCCCCATGATGGTGATGAACGGCTCGGCCGATCAGGGCCTCATCCTCCACGAGGCGGGCCACAACTACACCATGGGCATTCTGGCCAACAACGAGTGGCGGGAGGGTTGGCTGGATGAGGGGTTCACCACCTTTCAGACCACCTGGTTCTGGGAGACTCAGGGTAGGCCGGGCCTCTACGAGCAGGTCGAGGCGAGCATGCTCGAGCTCGATCTCGACGCCTACTCCGAGCCGGCCAGTCTCAGGAGCGAGACGTACCGCGACTTCACCTCGTATAACATCGCCATCTACAGCCGGGGCGAGTTCTTCTTCCAGCAGCTGCGGAATCTGGTGGGCGATGCGACGATGCATCGCATTCTCCGCACCTTCTACGACCGCTGGAAGCTCAAGCACGTAGATGAGGGTGCGTTCCGGAGTGTGGCCGAGGAGGTCTCACGCCGGGATCTGTCCACGTTGTTCGGACAAGGGCTGCACGCGACGGAGATGTACGATTATGCGGTGGGCCGGGTGGAACGGAGCAGCGGCGCCTGCCCCGAGCCTTCGTGCGAAGGGGCATCGGGGCAGTGGACGACCAAAGTGGAGGTCCTGCGGAAGGCCAACGGCCGGATGCCGGTTGAAGTCGCGGTGATTGCCGAGCACGATACCGGTTGGGTGCGGGTGGAGGGCATGGCCGAGCGAGAGTGGGTCGAGGTGCCCACCCGAAGCAAGCCGAAGCTGGTGGTGCTGGATCCCCGGGTGCGAACCCATGACTGGAACATGCTGAACAACCGGAAGAAGATTGGCGGCTTCCTGTCGCAACTGTTAGGCTCGACGCCCGCGGTCGACAATTACTTCCATCCCTACTTCTCCACCCGTTCGCGCCGCGACCAACTCACGAGGGGTTGGCAGCCGACCTTGTGGTACAACGATGCCGGTGGTGTCACCCTTGGCGTGAGAAGCCAGAGCGACTACCTGGGCCGCTTCGAGCAGAATCAGGCGCTGCTGAGCGTCGCCACCGGCTGGGAAGCCGATGATGGCATCAGCGAAGTGGACTTCTTTCTCCGGGCAAAAAACCCGGTTCTCCTGCGCGCGCCCAACGCGTCCCAGACATTTGATGGGTTCAAGATCGAGGGGCGGTACGGCCTCAGAGCCACTCTCGACTGGAGTCGGCGCGAGCACCTGAGCTCCGGCCCGACCTGGCATCGAGGCGTCAGGCTGACATGGGTGGGGATAGACGACACCCGGTATCTCGATCCGGGCCTGTACGATGACGCCGGGACGGTGGAGCTGGAAAGCTTCGGCGGGGTGAGCACCGAGAGTGGCAACTGGCAGCTCTCGATGCAGAGCTCCCTGGCTGGAGGACTGGCCTACAATCGGAACGGTCTCGCGGCATCGGGCCAGCCCGAGATGAAGCCCTTCTATTATCGGGTCTCGGCGGAGGGTATCGCCCGGCGGAAGCTGGGGACCCAGCGCAATCTGGCCGCTCGCCTCTATCTCGGTGCGGTCGGGCCTGAGGCTACGGCGAAGCAGAGAGAGCTCTACGTCCAGGGCGCCGACCCGTTCCAGGTGCTCAACAATCCGTTCCTCCGCTCCCGGGGATCGCTGCTGGCGGGCGAGGACTTCCATTACCATGCGCCGGGCGGCGCCGGCGTTCGCGGTATAGACCGCACGGTCTCCACCACGTTGGTGGCGGCGCTGAACCTCGATCTGGAGCAGACCCTGCTGTCCCGGCCGGCCGCCGGGGTCTTCAACCGGATCGCTGTCGCCGCCTTTACCGATCTTGCGGCCGCGAACCGACTCGAGTTTATCAGCGACGCCGGCGTGGGATTGCGGGCCGACCACCGCATCGGAGACACCCGGTTCATCACCCGGTTCGACATGCCGCTGTTCGTCAACCGACCTGAGTCATCGGTGCACCCGGGCCAGGACGATGTCGATTTCCGCTGGGTGTTCAGCTTCGAGCCGGCGTTTT
>CAVUDL010000026.1:0-67665 GCA_963740175.1 uncultured Gemmatimonadales bacterium | reverse complement strand
TGGTGCTGGAGGTGTTCGTCGCCTTCCTGCAGGCGTTCGTGTTCACGCTGCTGACGGCGGTGTTCATCGGACTGATGAGGGCGGAGCACTAAGCGGCCCCGCTGATCCATCGGATACCGCTCGTACCCCGATGGATTCGTACCCCGCCGAATGGCGGATGAAGCCCGCTGTTTCCGGCGCAGCCGGAGACGCCGGCGGGTCACCAGAGCGGGAACCGTTTCGGGAGATGCGGTTCCGGCATGGCGAGCGCAGATGACATCGGGTCTCCCGCTCAAGATTTGGAGTCTGACATGCTGTACATGCTCGCTCTGCTTCAGGAAGCAGCCACCGCCTCCGCGGCTACTGGCAGAGGCCTCGGTCTCATCGGTGCCGGCCTCGCTGCCGGTCTCGCGGTGCTGGGTGCCGGCGTCGGCATCGGGCGGATCGGTGGCTCGGCGACGGAAGGCATCGCGCGCCAGCCCGACGCCACCGCCCGGATCCAGACGGCCATGATCATCGCGGCCGCGCTGATCGAAGGCGTGGCGCTGTTCGTGGCGGTCATCGGGTTCCTGATTCAGTCGAAGATCACGTTCTAGAAGGCAATTGGCTGGTGGCTATGGGCTATTGGCTCGTCCGACGCAGGATTAGCCAAATAGCCAATAGCCAATAGCTCTCTGAGGAGATGTGCGCATGATGCCGATTACCATGGCCGCGGTGCAGGAGCAGCACGCCGCCCCGGGCCCGCTCACGGTCGAGCCTGGCCTGATGATCTGGACCGTGTTCGTCTTCATCCTGTTGCTGCTGATCCTGAGGAAGTTTGCCTACCCGGCGCTGCTCGGCGCAGTCGAAGCCCGGGAGCGTGCCCTCCAGGAGCAGCTCGACGAGGCGGAGCGCAACCGGGCCGAGTCGGCGAAGCTGCTGGAGGAGCACAAGAAGCTGCTGGCGGAGGCCCGGACTCAGGCGCACGGCTTGCTGGTCGAGGCGCGTACCAGCGCGGAGAAGGAGCGGGCACTGGCCACGGAGAAGACGCTGCAGGAGCAGCAGCAAATGCTGGAGCGCGCCCGGCGCGACATCGCCGGGGAGCGGGACCGGGCCATCGCCGAGCTCAGACGTGAGGCCGTGGATCTCTCGCTGGCGGCCGCATCCAAGCTGATCGGTGAGCGGCTCACCTCGGACACCGACCGCAAGCTGGTTCAGGAATACCTCGCCAGCCTGGACGCGCGGTGAGAACCGAGACGATCGCGCGGAACTACGCCGAGGCGCTGTTCGACCTGGCGGGCCGCAGCAAGAATCCCGAGCGCTACGCCGATCTGATCGATGCGGTGGCGGCCGCGGTGGAGACCATCCCCAAGGTCCAGGCGGTGTTGATGTCGCCCCGGATACCGAAGGCGGAGAAGGCGCGATTTCTGGGTGCCGCGCTGAAGGATGCGGCGCCGAGGGAATTCGTGCTGTGGCTCCAGGCGGTGGTCAAGCGGGGGCGGCAGGGGATTCTCCGGGAGATTGCGGCGGAATATCTGGTGCTGCTGGATGAAAAGCTCAACCGGGTGCGGGCGTCGGTTACCCTGGCCCGACAGCCGGACGAGAAGCTGAAGCGCACGATCGAGGAGCACCTGGGGCGCCAGCTCGACAAAGAGGTGATCGCGGCGTACCTGGTGGATCCGGAGATCCTCGGTGGCGCCATCATCCGCGTGGGCGATCGGGTGCTGGATGGCTCGGTGCGGCGCCGGATGACGAAGCTCCGCCGGCAACTGCTGAAATAGGTCGTCCGACCAAGATCTTTTGCAGGCCCGCCAGCCCCGCCCTTTCGGACGGGGCTTTTCTTGTGGGGTTTCGGACGCTCCGCATCCAATTCGACTCCGGTTTCTCCGCCGCGGGTGCCTACCTAACGTTTGGTGAGAAAGGACCCGTTCAGGCCTACGCCGTAGCGCTAATGAAATGTCCGGTGGAGAGCAGGCAGTGACGCAGGGATCAAATTGAACACGGAGTATCCGCGGTCCGGTGGACCGCGCCAAATGTTAGCCCCGCCCGTGAGGGCGGGGGTCGGCGACGGAGTTCAACATGCGATAGAGCCGGGCCAACGGCCCGGCGTCTCATCCCCGATATCAATCCAGGGTATGAGTAAGGTCGTAATCGATCCCGTGGACCTCCAGGAGGGACAGATATTCGCCCGTAAAGGCTCGGTCTCTATGGTGCTGCTCCTGATTGCGGATGTAGTCCCGCAGCGCCTCGTCGTTTGGCCCGCTCACGGTGAATGCCGCGTATCCGTGTTGCCACTTGAAGTCGCGCCGGTGAGCAAAACTCTGGTGAATCCAACGGGCAGTGTTGGACTTGATGCCGCCGACCAGCTCGGCAATGCCGATCGTGGCGGGTATTTCGACATACAGGTGTACGTGATCGCGGACGCCCCCGGCACAGAGGAGCCGTCCATCCTTACGCTCGATGATCGTGGCCGCGCAGGCGAACAGCCGTGACCGCCACTCGGGGTCGAGCCAGGGCCGGCGGTCCTTAGTGGCCCAGACCAGGTGGACCCGAAGTGAGAGATGCGTGTGCGACATGGGCCGATACCGAGCACCTGGAGCGAGGCCCTGCACAGTAACACGGCGCTGCGTCATCCCGGCACCCGGTACCCGCATCGTGGTGCCAAATTCTTCGGCAATATCTATGTTTCTCGCCGACCCGTCGCGTCCCTTCACCGGTAGAGCTCCCCGTGATCGGCTTTGCCCTCCTGCTCCTGCAGCAACCCGCATCGGCCACTGGGCCTGGCGACTACTGGCAGCAGCAGGTTGCCTATGAGATCTCGGCCCGGCTCGACGAGCCCGCTGGTGTCCTGGGCGGGACTCAACGCATTCAGTACACCAACCGGTCGCCCGACACACTCACGTCCTTCTCGCTGCACCTGTATCTCAACGCCTTTCGTCCCAGCTCGCGCTGGTCGGACGCCGACTCGGTCGAGGGCCGCCGACGCTTCAATGATCTGCGCGACCCGGATTACGCCTTCAACCACGTGCGCGGCGTCCGCATCATGGGGTCGCTGGTGCAGCCGATCTATCCCTTCGCACCCGACAGTACGATTGTGCGGTTTGCGCTGCCGCGTCCGCTGGGTCCCGGTGAGTCGCTCACCGCGGAGATGGAGTGGGACGCCCGACCCTCGACCACGCCGCGCCGGCAAGGCCGTCAGGGCCGCCGCTTCGACTTCGCGCAGTGGTATCCCAAGGTGGTGGTGTACGACCGCTACGGCTGGGCGGAGCGCCCGCTCTATCCAGCGGGCGAGTTCTACGGCGAGTTCGCCACCTTCCTGGTGGACCTCGATGTGCCGGCCGACCAGGTGATCGGCGCCACCGGCGTTCCGGTCTGCGGTAATCCGGGATGGGAGCGGGTCAACCGGGTCCGGTCGAGGCCAGTCGACTACCAGCGGAACTACTACGGCTCGCGAACTCCTGCGGCTACGTGTGATGGGGCTGACCCCGGACGCAAGAAGATCCGGTGGTATGCGGAGGACGTGCATCACTTCGCGATGTCGCTCAACCCGGCGTATCGCTACGAGGGTGGCCGCTACCAGGACGTGGCCGTGCATGTGCTCTACCAGCCGGGTGACGACGCCACCTGGGGCGGGGGGATCGCGGTTGACAGAACCGTCACCGCGCTGGCCTGGCTCGACCAGCTGTTCGGAAAGTTCGTCTGGCCCCAGCTCACCAACGTGCACCGGATCGAGGGCGGCGGCACCGAGTTCCCCATGATGGTGATGAACGGCTCGGCCGATCAGGGCCTCATCCTCCACGAGGCGGGCCACAACTACACCATGGGCATTCTGGCCAACAACGAGTGGCGGGAGGGTTGGCTGGATGAGGGGTTCACCACCTTTCAGACCACCTGGTTCTGGGAGACTCAGGGTAGGCCGGGCCTCTACGAGCAGGTCGAGGCGAGCATGCTCGAGCTCGATCTCGACGCCTACTCCGAGCCGGCCAGTCTCAGGAGCGAGACGTACCGCGACTTCACCTCGTATAACATCGCCATCTACAGCCGGGGCGAGTTCTTCTTCCAGCAGCTGCGGAATCTGGTGGGCGATGCGACGATGCATCGCATTCTCCGCACCTTCTACGACCGCTGGAAGCTCAAGCACGTAGATGAGGGTGCGTTCCGGAGTGTGGCCGAGGAGGTCTCACGCCGGGATCTGTCCACGTTGTTCGGACAAGGGCTGCACGCGACGGAGATGTACGATTATGCGGTGGGCCGGGTGGAACGGAGCAGCGGCGCCTGCCCCGAGCCTTCGTGCGAAGGGGCATCGGGGCAGTGGACGACCAAAGTGGAGGTCCTGCGGAAGGCCAACGGCCGGATGCCGGTTGAAGTCGCGGTGATTGCCGAGCACGATACCGGTTGGGTGCGGGTGGAGGGCATGGCCGAGCGAGAGTGGGTCGAGGTGCCCACCCGAAGCAAGCCGAAGCTGGTGGTGCTGGATCCCCGGGTGCGAACCCATGACTGGAACATGCTGAACAACCGGAAGAAGATTGGCGGCTTCCTGTCGCAACTGTTAGGCTCGACGCCCGCGGTCGACAATTACTTCCATCCCTACTTCTCCACCCGTTCGCGCCGCGACCAACTCACGAGGGGTTGGCAGCCGACCCTGTGGTACAACGATGCCGGTGGTGTCACCCTTGGCGTGAGAAGCCAGAGCGACTACCTGGGCCGCTTCGAGCAGAATCAGGCGCTGCTGAGCGTCGCCACCGGCTGGGAAGCCGATGATGGCATCAGCGAAGTGGACTTCTTTCTCCGGGCAAAAAACCCGGTTCTCCTGCGCGCGCCCAACGCGTCCCAGACATTTGATGGGTTCAAGATCGAGGGGCGGTACGGCCTCAGAGCCACTCTCGACTGGAGTCGGCGCGAGCACCTGAGCTCCGGCCCGACCTGGCATCGAGGCGTCAGGCTGACATGGGTGGGGATAGACGACACCCGGTATCTCGATCCGGGCCTGTACGATGACGCCGGGACGGTGGAGCTGGAAAGCTTCGGCGGGGTGAGCACCGAGAGTGGCAACTGGCAGCTCTCGATGCAGAGCTCCCTGGCTGGAGGACTGGCCTACAATCGGAACGGTCTCGCGGCATCGGGCCAGCCCGAGATGAAGCCCTTCTATTATCGGGTCTCGGCGGAGGGTATCGCCCGGCGGAAGCTGGGGACCCAGCGCAATCTGGCCGCTCGCCTCTATCTCGGTGCGGTCGGGCCTGAGGCTACGGCGAAGCAGAGAGAGCTCTACGTCCAGGGCGCCGACCCGTTCCAGGTGCTCAACAATCCGTTCCTCCGCTCCCGGGGATCGCTGCTGGCGGGCGAGGACTTCCATTACCATGCGCCGGGCGGCGCCGGCGTTCGCGGTATAGACCGCACGGTCTCCACCACGTTGGTGGCGGCACTGAACCTCGATCTGGAGCAGACCCTGCTGTCCCGGCCGGCCGCCGGGGTCTTCAACCGGATCGCTGTCGCCGCCTTTACCGATCTTGCGGCCGCGAACCGACTCGAGTTTATCAGCGACGCCGGCGTGGGATTGCGGGCCGACCACCGCATCGGAGACACCCGGTTCATTACCCGGTTCGACATGCCGCTGTTCGTCAACCGACCTGAGTCATCGGTGCACCCGGGCCAGGACGATGTCGACTTCCGCTGGGTGTTCAGCTTCGAGCCGGCGTTTTGAAAGGGCGGGAAAGACGGGAAGGACGGGAAGGTTAGTGTCATTCTGAGCGCAGCGAAGAATCCCTTGACGTTCGCAGAGATCCTTCGCTTCGCTCAGGATGAGGAGCCCTGTCTTCATCGCTGCCCCGCTGCCCCGCTTACCCGCGTACCCGCTTCCCCGCCATATTTACCTCCGCATGCTTACTTCAAACGAATCCACTCGTCGCGGGCTCTTGCGCTCGGCGTTCGGCGACTGGCTCGAGCGGCTGATGGCGCAGACCGAAGAGCGCGTGATCACACGGCGCTACTTTCGGCCGCCGGGCGCACTGCCGGAGATCGGCTTTCTGGCGGCGTGTACTCGCTGTGGCGCATGCATCGACGCCTGTCCGCCGCATGCCCTGATGAAAGTTCCCTCCGACGGCGGGCTCGCTGCGGGGACCCCCTATTTCGATCCGGCGGGGGAGGCCTGCACTGCCTGCGCCGAAATGCCGTGCGCGTCAGCCTGTCCTACGCCGGCGCTCACGCTTCCTCAGCAGAGCTGGGCCGGATACCGCCTCGGCAGCCTGGAGCTGCACCCCGAGCGCTGCCTCACCTTTCATGGCACCGCCTGCCGCATCTGCGTAGACGCCTGCCCCATGGGTGAAGCAGCACTCGCGATCGACGCGGGCGGGCATCCGGTGCTGCGCCGGGAAGGATGTGTGGGCTGCGGCGTCTGCCTGCACGTCTGCCCCACGAGTCCGTCGTCGTACGAGCTCACCTGCATGGAGCGCTGAGTGCCGGACGTGCCGTTCCGGGTGGAGAAGCCCTGGGGCTACGAGCTCGTCTGGGCCCGGACCGATCGCTACGTGGGGAAGATCCTGCATGTGAAGGCGGGGCACGTCCTCAGTCTCCAATATCACAATCAGAAGGACGAGACCATGCACGTGCTGGCCGGAGAGCTCATTCTTCGGACCCAGCCCGGAGACTCGCTTGTCAGCCGATCGTTCAAGGCCGGCGAGACGGTCCACATTCCGCCCAAGCTGATCCACCAGATCGAGGCGGTGGTGGACAGCGATGTGCTCGAGGCCTCCACGCCCGAGCTCGACGACCTGGTGCGCCTCCAGGACCGATACGGAAGAGGCTGACATGCAAGTGATCATCCCGCTCGCCGGCAAGGGCACTCGGCTCCGGCCCCACACCCACCTGGTGCCGAAGCCGCTGCTGAAGGTGGCAGGGCGCCCCGTCATGGACTGGGTGATGGACCGGCTCGAGGGCCTCGACGTGACCGAGCTGATCTTCATCACCGGGCATCTCAAGGAGCAGGTCGAGGCCTTCGCGCGCGCCCGATACAAGATCCCGTCCCGTTTCATCGAGCAGAAGGTGCAGGACGGAACCGCCGGCGCGATAAATCTGGCGCGCCCGCACGTTAAAGGTCCGGTGTTGATCATCTTCGTGGATACTGTATTCGAGGCCGATCTCACGCTCATCAACCGCACTGATGCCGATGGGATCATCTGGGCCAAGGAAGTGGAGGACTACCAGAGGTTCGGCGTCGTGGTCACCGATGCCCAGGGGTACATGACGCGGATCGTGGAGAAGCCCTCCACCCCCATTTCCAAGCTCGCGAACATCGGCCTCTACTACATCCGGGCGGTGGACAGCCTCTGGAAGGGGATCGACCATGTCCTTGCCAATCCCGCCAACAAGGGGGAGTGGTATCTCACCGACGCCTTCCAGTGGATGATCGAGCACGGCAAACGCATCCTGACTGCTGAAGTGGGCGGCTGGTACGACTGCGGGAAGCTGGACACGTTGCTCGAGACGAATGAAATCCTCTTGAAGAAGGGCGCCGCCCGGCGGGTGGATTTCCCCGGGGTCACCATCCACGACCCGGTGTACATCGAAGAGGGCGTCACTGTGGAGCGAAGCGAGATCGGACCAAACGTCTCACTCGAGGCGGGCACACGGGTGACGGGAAGCACGCTGCGGCACACGATCGTAGGACAGCAGGCCAAGCTCACCAACGTCAAACTCGAGGGCTCGATGTTGGGCAACCGCGTAATTGTCGATGGACTCCGGGGCAGCACCTCACTTGGCGACGATACTGAGGTGGCGGCCAAGTGAACCGAGATCCCGCCTCGTCATGACGGCGGTCGACGATCTCTGTCGCTCCTATCTGGACCTCAAGTATCACTTTGACCCGGCGGCCGCCAGCGCCGCGGGGCTGGTGACGCATGATGCGCGCGTCGGCAGCTTTGATGGCGAGAGCGTCCGGGCCCACGTCGCAGCGCTGCGCTCTCTCACGGGCGCGCTCGAGGAGCTGGAGCCGGATGAGCTTCAGGAAGAGATCGATCGCACCGCGCTCCTGGGCGAGATGCGCACCATGGTCTACCGCCTGGAGCACGAGCGGCCCAACGTCCGGAATCCGGCCTTCTGGCTGTCTCACCTGCTCCAGGGATTGTATGCCCTGCTGGCGCGGCACCAGCCGGATCTTCCTGCACGAGTGCCCGCAGTGCTGGCTCGGCTGCAGGCAGCCCCGGCATTTCTCGACCTGGCCCGGGAGACCATTGACGATCCGCCCTCGGTGTTCGTGGACACGACATTGGCCATGCTCGGTGGCGCCGGCCAGCTGATCGCCGAGCTGGTCGCGGTATTCGCTGGTGCAGCACCGACTCTCGCGGACTCGCTGAAGGACGCGGGACAGGGCGCCCTCAAGGCGTTGGTCGGCTTCGGAAGCGCGCTGCGCGACGAGATCGAGCCGAGCGCCGATCCTCAGGCGTTCGCGATCGGCGAAGAGCAGTTCAGCCGGAGGCTGCACAACGAGCATGCATTGATGGCGGGCGGGCCCGAGCTGTGGCGCTACGGGCTGCATCTTCAGGAAGAGGTCACCGCGGAGATCGTCGCGCTCGTGGCCCGGCTCGATCCCCGGCCGTGGCGCACAGTGGTTGATGAGCTGCGCAACGATGCCCCTCCGCCCGGCCAGCTGCTGGACGCGTATCGGGAAGAGATCGACCGCGCGAACAACTTCGTCCTGGAGCATGACCTCGTCACCCTGCCCGAGGCGCCACTGGAAGTGGTGCGGACTCCCGCCTTCCTCACATCACTGGTTCCGTTTGCCGCCTACGAACCGCCGCCGATGTATCTCTCCGATCGGACCGGCCGATTCTACGTCACCGAACCGGATCCTTCCCTGCCTCCGGAGATTCAGGCGCAACAGCGTCGCGGCCACTGCCGGCACGGCATCCCGCCGATGGTCGCACACGAGGCATACCCGGGCCACCATCTGCAGCTGGTTACTGCACAAAGCCTCGATTCCCAGGTGCGCCGGCACATCTGGACCCCCATCATGGTCGAGGGGTGGGCCCTGTACAGCGAGCAGCTGCTGTCGGAGCGGAAGTACTACGTCGGCGATGAGGTGAAGCTCTTTCAGCTGGTCAATCTCCTCTGGCGCGCGGTCCGGGTGGTGCTCGACGTGGGGTTGCATACCCGGGGAATGACGCCGGCCGAAGCGGTCGACTACATGGTCGAGCACCTCCCCATCGAGCGGTCCAGCGCGGAGGCGGAGGTGCGGCGCTACTGTGCCTGGCCCACCTACCAGCTCTGCTATGCGCTGGGTCGGCGGGAGCTGCTGCGGTTGAGAGACGCCTATGCCGTCCGGGATGGCTCAGCATACCACGCGCGGCGCTTCCACGACGAGCTGATGGGATACGGCGGCTTGCCGGTCAGTCTGGCGAGCTGGGGCATGGGGCTTGCCGGGTGAACGGCCGGAACCGGAGAGGACCGACCGCATGAAGATTACCGTGCTGACGTATCTCGACAGCGATGACGAGAACTCCAAGGACTATGAGAAGGTCGTGCCGCAGGTGGCCCGCACCCTCCGAAGCCTGGGGCATCGGGTGTCCATCCTGGGAGTGCATGGCGACGTCAAACGACTGATCGCCGGGCTGTCGCGCCGCAGGCCCGACCTCGTATTCAATCTCATGGAGATGTTTGGCGAAAACGTCTTCGGCGATATTCCCGTCACCGGACTGCTGGATCTGCTCGGACTCAAGTACACCGGCAGCGGTCCCGGCGAGCTGTACCTGAGCCAGGACAAGGGACTCACCAAGAAGCTTCTCGCCTTCGACGGTATTCTCTACCCCCGCTTCGCCGTGTTCTCGAAGCAGCAGGCGTTCGAGACCGGCGGCAACCTTCGCATGCCGCTCTTTGTGAAGCCGCTCCGCTCCGACTCATCGCTGGGCATCGGGGGGAAATCGCTGGTACACGATGCTGTGGCGCTGATGGAACGGGTGGTCGCCATTCGGAAGGAGCTGAACGACTCGGCGCTGGCGGAGGAGTACATCGAGGGGCGCGAGTTCTACGTGGGCGTGCTGGGAAACCATCAGGCCAAGGCGCTGCCCCCGGTGGAGGTGGATTTTACCGGCTTCCCCGAGGGAGTACCCAAGGTGCTCGACAGCAAGGCCAAGTGGGACGAGGGGAGCAAGGAATTCAAGGGCACGAAATCCGTTATGGCAAACCTGCCGGATGAGCTGCGGGCCCGGCTCCAGAAGGTGGCGGTCGACGCGTACCGGGCCCTGCGGGTGAGAGACTACGGAAGGGTGGACCTACGGCTGACCGACACCGGCGACATCTACGTGCTGGAGGTCAACGCGAGCTGCTATCTGGAGAAGTCGAGCGAGTTCGCCATGTCGGCGACGGCGGCTGGCCTGGACTATCCTCGGCTGATCGAGAAGATCGTGAACCTCGCCCTGGAGCGGTACAAGAAGTAGGGCCGAGGTTCAGGGTAGATAGCTCCCCCGTTGGACGTGGTTCATCGCCAGGCCTGTCACGAGCGTGGTCAACCCGATGATGGCCGAATCCTCCCGCTGTGCCGGATATCCCTGCTCCAGACGGGTAGCGCGCTCGGCGAGATAGCGCAGCAGCACCCGGGTTCGCTCGGGAAAGTGTCCGGTCCAACGGAACACGTTGGCCATGAGCTCCGGCTCCAGGCGCCGGATCAGATCGGCGGCTGGTCGTTGTGAATTGACGGGAGCAGGCCCGGAGAGGTCCTCGAAGATCGCGCGCAGCGCGCCGTCCAGGCCAGGAGGAAGGTCTCCGGCTCCATCGGCATCCTTCCCGTAGTACTGACCCAGGGAGTATTCGATGTCGCCCACGTCTTCGTCCAGGTCGGTGCTGACCACGACCGGATCCCGGTTGCGGAGGGCTGCCATGGTCCGGCTCACGTAGGACAGCTTGGCCGAAGCGACCGGCCAGGCCCCATATTCCGCCCGCCAGTCGAGTCCCGGCGTCATCCACACCGCAAATGTCTCGGCCCAGTCTTCGTCCGGGTGCTTCTGCGCGTACCAGCCCGGCAAGTGGCGGACGTACCGCCGGCTGAATGGCTCCGGGCTATACTCCTCGGAGTAGGGCTGGGTTATCGAGCCGAAGTGTTTTACCCATTCCTCGTCGTCGTAGAGCCGGTAGGCATAGTTGACGACATGCCCCATTTCATGTCGCAGGTAGCGCAGAATGTCGGTGCGGTTGAACCCCTCGATGTGCCCCACCCTCTCGGCGTGCAGGGCGGTCAGGTCGGGGCGGGCCAGATAGAAAGGAATGGCGATAGCGATGGTCTCGAACGGAACTCCCCACTCGGTCGATAGGTACCAGCGGGGGCGTACCCGGGTCACCCCGGCCCGGCGGAGCTCCTCCTCGAAGGCGGCCAGAATGGGCTCCAGCCGGGTTCCCTCGATGGTAAGCCCCAGGTCCCGGATCGGCGTGGACCAGAGATTCGACTCCTGAAACCGGCTGAGCTCGGTATGCATGGGGGAGCAAATATACACGGCGACGCTGGGCGGTCGCGGGTGCCCGTCACCGTCAAAGGGCTGTCGCTGGTCTCTCTGTTCAACGACTTTGCCAGCGAGATGGTCTACCCCCTGCTGCCGGCGTTTATCACCCGGACCCTGGGCGGTGGACCGTTGATTCTCGGGCTCCTGGACGGGGCCGCCGAGCTGACCTCATCCCTGGTCAAGTGGGTGAGCGGCAGGCTGACAGACCGTCCCGGGTGGCAGCGACCCCTTATCCTGGCGGGTTACGGCTTAGCGGTGCTGGTGAGGCCGCTGATCGCCGGGGCGGGATCGGCGCTCCAGGTGGTCGGTTTCCGGGTGGCAGACCGCATCGGCAAGGGCATGCGCACCCCGCCCCGGGACGCCTTGATCGCGGAGATCACGCCTCCGGCGGTGCGGGGCCGCGCCTTCGGCTTCCACCGGGCAGCCGATCATTTCGGGGCGGTGCTGGGCTCGGTTGCCGCGTGGCTGCTGTTGAGCCGCGGGGCGGACGTTCGGAGTGTCATCGCCTGGAGCGTCGTGCCGGGAATAGTGGCGTTTCTGGTGCTCGCGATTGTGTTAAAGCGAGTCACCAGTCGCCAGACGCCGGTTGCGACGGCGGGGGGCTCCGGGGACGATGCCCACGGGACTGGCGACTCGCGACTGGTGACTGGCAACTCCTTCTGGCCCCCCGTCCTCGCCCTCGCCGGCCTGACCTTTTTCCGCCTGCCCGAGGCGCTCCTCATCCTCCGGCTTCAGGACCGCGGCGTCGCCGTTGCGGCGGTCCCCTTGATCTGGGGCGGGCTCCATGTCGTGCGGAGCGCCAGCTCCTATCCCGGCGGCTGGCTGTCCGATCGCCTGGGTCCCCGGCGGGTGGTAGCGGCCGGCGGCCTGCTCTTCTCGGTGATTGCCCTGGTGTTCGGGATCCCCCTCACCCCGGCCGTGGCGGTGGTCCTGTTCCTGGCGCTGGGCCTGGTCGCGGGACTCACCGAGTCGGGTGAGCGCGCCGTCGTTGCGCGGCTCGCCCCCGTGAGGATGGGCCGCGGGTTCGGCTCTTATCATGCCTTAGTGGGGGTCACGGCGCTACCGGCGGGACTGATCTTCGGCTGGCTCTACCAATGGGGCGGTGGACGTACGGCGCTCTGGGGTTCCGCGGCCGGCATGGCACTCGCGGTGGCTGTCTGGCTCACCGTGTCTCCGGCTGACGAGGGAACAGTTCCATGAAGCTGATGGTAGCACCGTTCGACCCACGACTGATCCTGACCGCGTTGCTGGGGCTGGGCGTGTTTGGTCAGCCGTCCGCCGCGGCCCAGGTTCAGGTGCGGGTGGGGGTACCCGGCCGCGCCACCTATTCGGAGCTGCACGAGGCACTGCGGGACGGAACTCCGGCCGCCGACAGCGTCAAGGCGATCTTGCGCTCCCAGTCTCCCGGCCCGCTCTGGCGTCGAATGCGGAGCACCATCGAGGGGAATGGAGACTGGAACTCCACCCTGCTTTCGCTCACCCGCCTGGCGGAGCTTCGCACTGCCCGGTACGCTGATAGCGCGGCCGGGTTGCTGAAGCGTCTGGATGAGGGGGGATCGGTTCCGTTCCCCAGCGATCCCGGCCTCAAGGCAGAGGACCTGGAGCCCTCGCTCCAGGCGATCGTGCTGGAGCGGCGCCGAGCGGTGCAGAGCGACTCCGCCGTCCTGACGGACATCCTGAGTCGTATTCCCACTCGGGATTACAACCATGGCGACGCCTGGGTGCTCGGCCGGTTGGGAGCGAGCGCGCTCGACTCGGTCTCGGCTCGATTCAGATCGGCAGACAACGAAGAGTTTCGGGTGAGGTATCTGACACTGCTCTCCTACTTCACCGATCCGAAGGTGGTGCCGCTCCTGGTGCGGGTATACACGGCACCGGACAGCTTCGGAGTGCCGAAGCGCTACGCCATTCGCGCGTCGGACGGTCTACTGTGGGTGGGAACGAGGGAGGCGCTGGCGGCGCTGGTTGACGCCCGGGCGCGGGCGCGCGCCAGGAAGACCTACGCCGACTCGACGCTGAGCCGGGGCGGATACGATTTTCTGGCCAACGACAGCTCGACCGTCATTTCCCGGACCGGAAAATGGCTCACCGCGTGGTTGAAGGAGCTTCAGCCCACTCGCTGAGCCAGTCCGGGAGCGCCGTGCTATGGCTGAGGTTCGCCGCCGCCACCGCCGTCCGGCTCCGGTGGCTCACAGGCAATATCGAAGATGACCTCGGCGGTATCACCGGCGGCGACTGTGGCATCCTGGGGGTTGGTGCCCGCCGCCGCGAGGCAGTTGTCCGCGATTCCCTGAAGAGCGACGGTGTAGTCCCCGGGCTCCAGTGCACCCACCCAGATTGTGTCCTGAGTGGCAAGCGCTAGGCCCTGACCGCTGTTGACCGAGACCAGGTAGCCGTTCTGGTCGAAGTCAGTTCCGGTCGTATTGGCCCCAACGAGGAGCGTGCCATCCACGGGGCCGGGACCCGCGTCGTCGCCGCATGATATGGAGGTCAGGCCGGCAGCGCCGATGAGCAGCAGCCGCAGTGCCATGCTCCACTTATCAGTCTTCATATCAGCTCGCTTTCGGGGAACAACGGATTGGATTGCCGATGCCGGCAGAATGTCCCACGGACACCGGCAGGTGTCAATATGAATCGTCCCGTGCCGGAATAGAGACGTCCGCGTGTCGGTTCGGCAACACAGCGGGTAAGCGGGTAGGCGCGTAGGCCCACCTCAACAGCAGCGGGTGGGACCGTCTCCGTAGCGGGCGCGAAGATATTCGTCATAGTACTCTCTCTCGCTGAGCACCAGCTGATCTTGATGGCGGCTCCGCATGTGCCGCACGTACTCAGCGTAGCGGGGCATGCCGGAGAGCTGGCGCAGGATAGAGGTCAGGCCTACCAATCCTCTTCGCACCAACCACTTTCCTACCCGCCTACCCTCGTACCAGCCTACTCGCTTACCCAGCATACGCCGTCTCCACGAAGGGCGATTCCTTGGCTTGGGCCGGCTTCCGCCGCGTGAGGACCAGCACCCACTCCCGTGCCGAGGAGAGGAGCACCAGAACCGTGATCACCATGAAGATCATGGTCAGCGCTGCATCCAGGCGGTCATTGAAGATGAGCCGGGCGCCGACTGAGGCGCTGACTGCACCCGTCGACATCTGCTCCGCCACCGCCGCCGCGTGGGACAGAAACCCCAGACGAGGGTCCCCGGCGAACACCTTCTGCCAACCCGCTGTCAGCGTGGCGGCGAGCAGCCAGGCCAGCGGCAGCAGGGTGACCCAAGCGTAGCGCGCCTTCCCGCTCTTGATGATCAGGGTGGTCCCCACACAGAGGGCGACTGACGCCAGGAGCTGGTTGCTGATACCGAAGAGCGGCCACAGCGAGTTAATGCCGCCCAGTGGGTCCAGCACGCCTTGCACCAGGAAGTAGCCCCAGCCTCCCACCACCAGCGCCGACGCGAGCACGGTGCTCGGGTACCATGATGTCCGCCCCAGTGGACGCCAGAGCTGTCCAGCCAGCTCCTGGAGCATGAAGCGCCCGACTCGAGTTCCGGTGTCAACCGTGGTAAGGATGAACAGCGCCTCGAACATGATGGCAAAGTGGTACCAGAGTGCCATCAGCCCCTGGCCGAACGCGCTGCTGAAGATGTGGGCCATGCCCACAGCGAGCGAGGGAGCGCCGCCGGTTCGCCCCAGCAGGGTCTTTTCGCCGACCGACGTCGCCAGAGCATCGATCTGCTCCGGCGTTACCGAAAAGCCCCAACCGCGGATCACTTCGGCCGCGGACTGGACTGAGCCACCCAGGGTGGTGAGCGGCGCGTTGATGGCGAAGTAGATGCCGGGATCCAGCAGGGCGGCGGCGCAGAGCGCCATCACTGCTACGAACGATTCCATCAGCATGCCGCCATATCCGATGAGGCGTGCGTCGCTCTCCCGGGTCAACATCTTCGGCGTTGTGCCGGATGCCACCAGGGCATGGAAGCCGCTGATGGCCCCGCACGCTATGGTAATGAATGCGAACGGGAACAGCTTTCCGGCGAACACCGGTCCGGTTCCGTCGATGAACTGGGTCACCGCGGGCAGCTTCAGCGGTGGCAGCACCAGGACGATGCCGATCGCGAGCAGGAGAATGGTGCCGATCTTCATGAAGGTCGAGAGGTAGTCGCGGGGGCAGAGCAGCATCCACACCGGTAACACACTCGCGACGAAGCCATAGGCGATCATTCCGTACGCGATCGTCAGGCCCGAGTACGTGAAGTACGGCGCGATCGCAGGCGATTCGGCGACATACCTGCCGCCGACCAGGGCGATGAGCAGGAGGGCGACCCCAAAGGCCGACGCCTCCAGCGTCCTGCCCGGGCGCCATACCTTCATCCAGAAGCCCATGATGATCGCGATCGGCAGGGTGCACAGGATGGTGAAGACACCCCAGGGGCTGTCCTTGAGCGCGTTCACCACTACCAGGGCCAGCACGGCGAGCAGGATCACCATGATCGCGAGCACCGCCACCATCGCCAGCAGCCCGGTCACTGGCCCGGTCTCCTCCTTGGCCATCTGTCCCAGGGACTTGCCGTCCCGCCGCATGGAGCCGAACAGAATGATGAAATCCTGTACCGCACCCCCCAGTACCACGCCGAACACGAGCCAGATGGTTCCCGGGAGATAGCCGAACTGCGCCGCCAGAACCGGTCCGACGAGGGGCCCGGCGCCGGCTATCGCCGCGAAGTGGTGACCGAACAGCACCCAGCGGGAGGTGGGAACGAAGTCGCGGCCATTGGCGAGGCGTTCGGCCGGCGTGGCCCTGCGGTCATTGAGGCCCAGGACCCGGGTGGCGAGGAAGCGGCTGTAGAAGCGATAGGCCAGGAGGTAGGTGCCGACTGCAGCCAGGACCACCCAGGCGGCGTTGATGGTCTCGCCCCGGTGCAGTGCCAGGACCGACCAGGCAACCGCGCCCAGGGCGCCGACCAGCAGCCACGCGATGTCGTTTCAAGAGCATGGGATTTAAGGTATAACAAGCGAAACGGTAGGGGCGCACCGCGTGCGCCCGATAGGGTGCGCACCGCGTATGCCGGCGGATCGGGCCATTGTCTGCGTCGGCGTTCGGGCCCGTCCATTCGCATGTGCGTCGGCGGATCGGGCCCATCCCGCTGTGCACCGTCTTGACCGGGCGCACGTTTTTCGTCACCGCTACCTTGCTCGGTCCCCACGCGGGCCCGTACCTTCGGACTCCATGCCATTGCCATCCTTCGGCTTCGGCCATCGGCCCTCGTGGGAATACCAGGCGCCGGAGGCCAGCGGGACCGCGCTCGAAGACCCCCGCCCCCAACCGATTGGAAAAGGGTGGAGGGGCAAAGTCGTCATCGTCACCGGAGGAGCCACCGGGCTCGGGCGCCACATCTCGCTGGAATTCGGGCGATTGGGCTGCCACGTTGCATTCTGTTTCGTGAACCTGCCGGGTCGCGACGTCACCGAGCAGGCGTTGCTCACCGAAACGACGCTTACCGCCATGGGAGTGGAGGTCTATGCCCGGCGGTGTGACGTGCGCGACCGGGATGCCGTGGAGCAGTTCGTTACCGAGGCCAAACAGAAGCTGGGTGGCGTCCATTTCCTCATCAACAACGCCGGTATCGCCAACGATGGCGCGCTCTGGAGGCTGTCAGCCACTGCCTGGTCGGAGGTCCTGGAAACCAACGTTACCGGGGCCTTCAATTGTATTCGCGCAGTCGCGCCGATCTTTCGGGGCCAGCACTACGGGAAGATCGTCAGCGTCAGCGCCCACCAGGCGGAGCGCCCCGGCTTCGGGGTCGCCAACTATGCCGCAAGCAAGGCGGCGCTCCTCGGACTGACCCGGGCCGCCGCAGTGGAGCTCGGTCCCGCCAATGTGAACGTCAATGCCGTGGCCCCGGGATTCATCAGAACCGAACGCATGGGCATGCTGCCATCCGAGGTGATCGAGCGGGCCCAGAAGAGCTCGGTCCTGGGCAGGGTGGCGGAGCCGGATGACGTGGCGCACGTGATTTCCTTCCTTTGCTCCGATTCGGCGAGGCACATCACCGGGCAGACGATCGTGGTCGACGGCGGGCTGTCGCTGGAGTGAGAGGCGTTTACCGCTTCCGCCTTTCCCATTACGCTTCTCCCATGCATCCAACCATAAGACGTTGTTTCCCCAGCCGAGTCGGTCTGCTTCTGGCGCTCGCGGCTCCCGCGTGTGCGGGAGGTAAACAAGAATCCGCAGCTCCGGCCGCCGCACCGGCGACGCAGCCCGATCCGCCGGTCGCGATTCTCCCCGTCACTCGCCTCAGTGGCCAGACCGTCGCCATTCTCCCCATGACGATGGTGGTCGCCGATCCGGAGCTGCAGTCGGATCCGAACTACGCAGCCTACCGTGATCGCCGCGCCGCCCTGGCACAGTCAGACTCGATCATCACCGAAGGGATCGTGGGCCGTGCACCCGAGGTGACCTGGGTGCCGCCACGGGAGCTACGCAAGATGGCGCGCCGATCGGCCGGCTATCTGGCCGACCCCGACCAGATGGGCCACGCCGTGCTCCGAGCTCCCAAGCTCAGCCAGATTCCCGACCCACTGCGATCATCCCTGCGGAGCCTGATGGCGGTGGCCGGGGGTCGCTTCGCACTGGCGCCGGCTTCACTTGGCTTTGGGCCCGAGCCTGACGGGCGGATCCGCGCCGACCTCTCACTCGTCCTGGCTGACGCGCGAAGCGGGAAGGTGCTATGGCGGTCGATCGCGCTAGGACGGGGAAAGACGCCCGACGAAGCGTTGTCCGCAGCAGTCGCCTCCGTGCTGCCGTTCTCCGGCGGCCAATGACGTACGACGTCACCCTGATTCCGGGCGACGGGATCGGGCCGGAAATCACGGCCGAAACGGTCAAAGTCCTGGAAGCGACGGGGCTCCGGTTCAACTGGGATGAGGAGTTGGCCGGAATGGCCGCGGTCGAGGCGACCGGTACTCCACTGCCGGACGCCACGGTCGAAAGCATCCGCAAGAACTCGCTGGCCTTGAAGGGACCGCTCACGACCCCCGTGGGCACCGGCTTCCGCTCGGTCAACGTCGGGCTGCGAAAGGAATTCGAGCTGTATGCCAACGTGCGCCCAGCCCGCACCATCATTCCAGGCGGTCGCTTCGAGAATGTCGACATTGTCCTGGTGCGGGAGAATCTCGAGGGCCTCTACATCGGAGTGGAGCACTTCGTGGCCGTCGGCGACGATCCCCGGGCGGTGGGCGAGTCGCTGGCGATCGTGACCCGGCGAGGCTGCGAGCGAATCGTGCGATACGCCTTCGAGTACGCGCTCAAGCATGGCCGGCGCAAGGTCACGATCGTGCACAAGGCCAACATCCTGAAGATGGTGAGCGGACTGTTTTTGGAAGTGGGACAGGCGGTGGCCCAGGAATACGTGGGACGGGTGGAGTCCAACGACATGATCGTCGACAATACGGCGATGCAGCTCGTGCTCCGGCCGGAGCAGTTCGACGTCATGGTCACCACCAACATGTTCGGTGATATTCTCAGCGACGAGGTCTCAGGGCTGGTAGGGGGGCTCGGCCTGGCGCCCGGAGCGAACATCGGCACCAAGGCCGCGATCTTCGAAGCGGTGCACGGCAGCGCTCCCGATATCGCGGGGAAGGGCGTCGCCAATCCCTCGGCCCAGATGCTGGCCGCCGCCATGATGCTCGATCACCTCGGAGAGCTGGATCGGGCGCAGCGGATCCGCGACGCGATTGCCGTGACCATCGTGCGGGACCGGATCCGGACCCGTGACCTGGGCGGAACCGCCTCCACGTCGGAGTTCGGGAGTGCTGTCGCCCAGCGGGCTGCCTGAGGTTCCTTGCGCCAAGTGCGGCCGGCGGCTCGCCGGGCTTCCCTGGGGAGCGCTCTGCCCCGAATGCCGGGCCGAGCGGGAAGCGCGTGCAAGTCGGTTGGGCCGCCGCATCTCCCTCGCGGCGACGGTCCTGATGGCGGTATATGTCGCCCTCCGAGTTCCAGCCGACCCGGCCGCCCGGCTCTATGCGGCGATCGCGGCGCTGGCCACCTACATCATCGTACGTCGTATCGTCACCCGGGTGGCGATGGAGTATCTCAAATGAAGCGGGTAAGCGCGAAAGCAGGTAAGCGGGTAAGCGGCAGCGGGGAAGTTCGGGTCCGGAGTGTGATTGCGAAGACGCTCTTGCTTACCCTCTTACCAGCCTACGCGCTTACCGCCCAGACCTCCCTCACGATCTACAATGATGGCCGAGTTCTCCTGCGGCGGACGGTTCCGGTGGCGGTGCCGAAAGGTTCCTCGGTCCAGCGACTCACGCTCGGCGCGCTGGATCCGGCAACGATATTTTCGCTGGATTCGACGGTCACCCTGATGGGCGTGTCCTATGATGGCGCGGTCGATGAGGGCAGCGCACTCCGGCGTTCGGTGGGGAAGCGACTCGTCTTCCGTCTGCCTCCTGGTCCTGCGGGATCGCGAGACACGATCAGCGCTCTGGTGTTGGGCGTCGATCCGTTGAGGCTTCAGATGCCCGATGGCCGCATCAGCTTCACCCAGCCAGGGATTCCACTCTATCCGCCGGACGTAGTTGTGGCAGAGCCCACCGCGAATCTGTCGGTCCGCAGCGCCCAGGGGTTGGACAAGCTCCGGCTGGGATACTTCACCGCCGGCGCCTCCTGGCAGGCGAGTTACCAGGTGATTCTCGGGAAGGCCGATGCGCGGGTCACCGGCATGGCGGTGCTCGCTTCGCAGTCCCTCAGGGCTGAGGACGCAGAGGTGCATTTGCTGGCGGGGGAAGTGAGCCGGGCTCAGGGCAAGGCGCCCCCTCCCCAGCCGCTCATGCGGCAAATGAGGATGGAAGACGCACAGGCAACAGCGGCCGACCAGTTCGCGGGTGAGCAGCGAATCGGCGAATTCCACCTCTACACCCTGAGTGGGCGAAGCACCCTCTTGCCCGGCCTCACGACGTCGGTTGCCCTCTTCCAGCCGGCCCAGGTCAAGTATGAGAAGAGCTATGTCGTCCATGGCGACGTGCCCTGGTGGGGATTCCTCCCGCAGCAGGGAGAAGAGACTCAACCGCCCGTGGAGGTGGAGTACACGCTCACGCGCCCCCGGAAGAGTGATTTCGGGGACCGGCCGCTTCCGGGTGGCATCGCCCGGCTGTACCAGCCGGACAGCACGGGTGGACTCCAGCTCATCGGGGAAGCCACGACAGGCCATACGCCGGCCGGCAACGATCTCAAGCTGGACGCCGGAAACGCATTCGACATCACCGCCAAGCGGATCCAGACGAGCTATGTGACGCGCCGCGACAGCACCAAGGCGCGCGGGGTCCACACCGTGGCTACGGCCGACTACCGGGTGACGCTCAAGAACGCGACCGACAGCGCCGTCACCGTGCTGGTGCAGGAGGAACGCGCCGGCGAGTGGAGCATAGTGTCGAGCTCGGTGCCCGCAGAGAAGGTCTCATCCACCATCACGCGCTTTCGGGTGCGGGTCCCGGCTGCCGGCGAGGCCACGCTGACGTACCGTATTAGAGTGATTTGGTGAGCTCGAGCGAAGTCACCATCGTTCACCTCTCCGATCTGCACTTCGGCGGTTTCGCCGATCTCAAGCAGATCGAGGCGCTCGACGCCTTTCTCCCGACGCTCAACCCCTCGGCTGTCGTCGTCTCGGGCGACCTCACCCAGCGCGCCCGACACGGCGAGTTTCAGGCGGCGCACCTGTTCATCAAACGAGTGCGCCAGTTCTCTCCGCCCCTGGTCGTGCCCGGCAACCACGATATCGCGTGGTGGAAAAGCCCGTTCGGACTGCTGGGCGAGCGGCGAAAGTATGCCAAGTACACCCAGTACTTCGATCATCTGCGTCCGGTGCTGGAGATTCCGGGAGCGATCATCGCCGGCGCGCTCAGCAGCTACGGCGTGGCGGTTGGTTCACTGACCTGGAGGATCCGCGACGTGGCGGTAAAGGGACACCTGCCGCGGTCGGAAACGGATCGGGTTCAGAAGGTCTTTGCCGCGACCCCTCCGGGAACCGCCAAGGTCCTCACCTTTCATCACAACGTGCTCGCCGGCGGTCTTTCCCGTCGCATGGGTCTGGCCCGCTGGCGCTCGGTGCACCGCCGGCTCCTGGCCACCGGCGCGGACGTCATCCTGTGCGGCCACGACCATCAGGAGGGCGCCGGCCAGATCGAGGGCTCGCTTGCCGTCAGCACGTCTGGGACCCACAGCTCCCGGGTGCGCGGAGGCCGTCCATCGGTGTTCAACCTGGTCCGGATCGACGCCCAGGCGGTGCACATCCAGCACTTCCGCTGGGAGTCGGGCGACCGGAAGTTCCTTCCTTCGGACACCTACTCGTTCGCGCGACAGGGTCAACCCAAGGTCGCGGTATCGATCGCGGGTGGGGACCAGGGGTTGTGACGGAAGCGGCGCAGCGGGGCGGCGGGGCAGAGCCGGTTCTATACAATCGGCTTGTGCTGCTCGGCCTTCGGGACGTATCGACGGTCGTTTGCCATAACAACAGAACGGTTATGCTGAGCATCACCCGGCACCGGGTCCTGCGCATTCACCAGGGATACACGTTTGCACCGGACCGGGTACTCAGGGCCATCGTGCGGTTTCTCAATCCAAGAGTGCCGCGGCTGTTGCGGCGAGTCGCCGAGCGCGAGTTCCTGGCGTTCCCAGTCGAGGAGCATGCGCCGGCGCGTCCGCGTCCATGTGCCCGCGAGCGGGCCCGTCCCGGCGACCTGGCGGCCCTGCACCGCCTGGCCGAGCTGCACCAGCGGCTGAATGCTCAGCACTTTGGTGGCACACTGGGAGATATACCGATCCGGCTGTCGAGCCGTATGCGCACCCGGCTGGGGGAGCTGGCGGTGAACATCCGGTCCGGGCTGCCGCTCGAGATCACGATCAGTCGCCGCCACATGGCTCGTCATGCATGGAGCGAGGTCGAGCACACCATGCTCCACGAGATGGTGCATCAATGGCAGGCGGAGACTGGGCTTCGGATCGATCACGGCCGCACGTTCAGGCAGAAAGCACGCGAAGTCGGGGTAATTCCTGCGGCGAAGCGGACGGTCAGCGGGGCAGCGGGGCATCGGGACAGCAAGGTTGAAACAGCGTGAACGGCGCCGTCCAGGGATTGCGCACGTGAAGCACCCCGCTACCCCGCAGCCCCGCTATATTCTTCCCCAATAGCACCAACACATCTGAGGACCGAATGGCAACCGGGGCAGCAGTATCCCAATTCACCGGCGTTGATTTCCTCGACCTCGACTCGCTGCTGTCCGAAGACGAGCGCGCGGTGCGCGACACCGTCCGCACCTGGGTGGATGAGAATCTCATTCCGGTCATCGGGCAGGCTTACATAGATGGCAAGTTCCCCAAGCAGCTGATCCCGGGTATGGCCGAGCTGGGACTCTTCGGCGCCAACCTTCCCGAGGAGTACGGCTGCGCCGGCCTCAACAACGTGGCCTATGGGCTGATCATGCAGGAGCTGGAGCGGGGCGACAGCGGCATCCGCTCGTTCGCGTCGGTTCAGGGCGCCCTGGTGATGTACCCGATCTATGCCTTTGGATCCGACGAGCAGAAGAAGAAGTGGCTGCCTCTCCTGGCCTCGGGCCAGGAGATCGGCTGTTTCGGTCTGACCGAGCCCGACTACGGCTCGAACCCGGGCGGCATGATCACTACCGCGCGGGAGACCAAGGAGGGCTGGGTGCTCAACGGCACCAAGATGTGGATTACCAACGGCTCGCAGGCCACCGTCTCCATCATCTGGGCCAAGACCGGCGACGTCAAAGACCCCAAGTCCATCCGGGGCTTCATCGTTCCGACCGACACCAAGGGCTATGCGGCCAAGGACCAGAAGGGCAAACTGTCGCTGCGGGCGTCGGACACCAGTGAGATCCACCTTCAGGATGTTCACCTGCCCAAGGACGCGATCCTGCCCAAGTCTGGCGGACTGAAGAGTCCGCTCATGTGTCTGACGCAGGCCCGCTACGGCATTGCGTGGGGCGCGATCGGGGCGGCGATGGCGTGCTACGATGAAGCCCTGCGCTACGCCGGCAACCGGGTGATGTTCGACAAGCCGATTGCCGCTACCCAGATCCAGCAGGTTCGCCTCACCGACATGCTGACGGAGATCACCAAGGCCCAGTTCATGACGCTGCAGCTCGGCCGGCTCAAGGATGCCGGGCGTTTCACTCCGGATCAGGTTTCCCTGTGCAAGCGCAACAATGTGGACATGGCCTGCGACATTGCCCGGGAAGCCCGTCGCCTGCTCGGCGCCAACGGGATCCTGGCTGAGTACCACTCGATGCGGCACATGGCCAACCTGGAGTCGGTGTACACCTACGAAGGCACCCATGACATGCATTCGCTCATCGTGGGCCAAGCCATCACCGGCCTCAGCGCCTACACGTGACCGTCGTCACCGCCACAAACGGCTGAGACCACCACCCTGATGGGAGTGGAACCTCAACTGGGAGCGGGCGATGGCGGATCGAGTCACGGTGTTCTGGCAGGGTAAGGAGTATGACGCAGTTCGGAGCGGGGGCCGCGACGCCCAAGCTGCTCCAACCTGGCAAGTGCTTCGAGACGGTTCGCCCGTCACCAGCTTCCCCGCCAATCCGGGTGAGGGGGCAACGGTGGTGAAGGACAAAATCCTTGGTTGGCTCGAAGGAAACGAGACCCGCCCCATCGCCGACGTGGGCCGCCAATAGGACCTGCTATTAGAGACCGTCTTCAGGGGCTGGTTTCACGAGCAAAAGATCTAGGTAGGCTCCTCCTTTCGGGCAACGCGACCAAGGCCCGGTGGGCACTCTCATATCGGGTGCACTCCAACTCCACCTCCGTCAGGTTGCGCCGCGATCTTGCGGTGCCGTTCACCCCGCCCCAGGCCAAAACACAATACGGCCTCCACCAAGGGGCTGGCTCCGCGCCGGGTTCACACCTTACCCTGAACGCCAAGAGCAGTTTCGCCTGTTCCATCGCCGTGTCACCTTTGATACGACTGCGCCGGCGGCACCCGCTTCGATGTGAATGACGCCTCTTCATTACCCGGGACGCTACTCGATGTTCAAATTGGCTCTCCGCGCCGGTCTTGGGCTCGGCATTTCTGCCGGGTCGCTCGCCGCCCAGCAAGTGGACTCGGTTGCCGGGGACACGAGTCGGGTGACTACGCTGGAGACCCTGGAGGTAACCAGCTCGATTGCGCCGACGGCAGGGCCGGGGATCGGTTCGGGTATCCCGGCGCGAATTTCCACCGTCACCGGCGAGGCGATCGATGCGTGGGAGCCCAGGCTCCTGGCGGACGCGCTCGCGACGCAGGCCGGCATTTCACTGTACGACGACCTCGGCAGTCCCTTCAAGCTGAACCTGAGCACGCGAGGGTTCAGTGCCGGCCCCGTCGTGGGCTTGCCCCCCGGCATCTCGGTCTTCCTCGATGGAGTGCGCCAGAACGAGCCGGATGCGGCGGAGGTCAACTTCGACTTGTTACCGATGGAGCACGTGCAGCGGGTGGAGCTGCTGAGTGGCTCGGGCTCCCTGCTGGGCCCCAACTCTCTCGGCGGCGCTGTCAACCTGATCACGCGGCGGGGAACTGGGCCACTGGACGCGGAGGTCGAGGCGTCGGGCGGGTCGTACGGCTCTTACTCTGGCGAGGCCTCGGTTGGCGGGCTCACCGGCGGGGGCTGGGACTACTATGTCGCCGGAGGATATGAAAACGAAGATGGGTGGCGGCAGGCAACCGGAGCCGAGAACCTCAACGGTTTCGTCAACCTTGGCCGACGCAGCCCGGAGCGCGGCATCAGCTTTCAGGCGTTCGGCGCCGAATCGCGAGCCGAAACGGCGGGGTCGTTGCCGGAAAGCATCTTCGATACCGACCGGAGCAGGAACTTCACCATCGGCGATTTCGAGGACCTCAACCAGCTCCAGGCCTCGGTATCGGGGTACGCTCCGCTGGGCAGCAGCCGGGGGGCGTTCACCGCGTATGCTCGCCGTACCCGGGCCGAGCGGTTCAATGTCAACCAGGCCCCGGACAACAACGTTCGATCGTTTACCGAAAACGGAACGCTGGGTGGTAACCTGGACTGGCGGTGGACCACGCCGCGCCCGAACGGGAGCTTCTCCCTCCGGCTCGGCGCCGATGGGGCCTCGAACAGGGTGCATATCCAGTTGACCGAGGAGAGCCCGGTCGACCCATCGGATCAGACGCTCAATACCGACGTCCGAAGTCCGAGCTACGATGTGGCCGGGTACGCGCTCGCCGACCTCAAGATCAACAGCGTCACCTTCTCCGGCGGCTTTCGCTACGACTACATCCATATTCCGTTCGATGATGTGCTCGACCCCGCGGCAGACACGACCAACAGCTTCACCCGACTAAGTCCTCGTGGTGGAGTGAGCTTCGAGCTCGGGAGCGGTGCCTCGGTCTACGGTTCGGTGGGTCAGAGCTTTCGGGCACCTGCGGTCCTGGAGCTGGCATGCGCCGACGAGACCGCCGCGTGCCCGCTGCCGTTCGCCCTGGGCGACGATCCACCGCTGGATCCTGTGGTCGGCACCACGTTCGAGATAGGAGGACAGGTGGTCCGGGGGCCGGCCATTGTGAACGCCTCTCTCTATCGAACCAACGTCCGGGACGACATCTCATTTATTCAATCGGAAGCCGCGGTATTCGAGGGCTACTTTGACAACATCGGGAGCACCCGCCGGGAGGGGATCGAGCTAGCCGTCCAAATCTTTCCCAGTGACGGGCTCTCCTTCTATGGAAACTACGCCTACACCCTGGCGACTTTTCGCACCGCAGCCGAGATATTCAGCATCCGGGCGGATGACAGCTTTGTGGGCGCCCCGCTGTCAGGCGCCAATAACGTCCAGCCGGGAGACCGGCTGCCGCTGGTGCCGGACCATCAGGTCAAGTTCGGCGGCCTCCTCTCGCTCCAGGTCGGGCTCCAGTTCGGGGCCGACTTCCGCTATTTCGGGCGGCAGTGGCTCCGGGGAGATGAAGCCAATGAGACCGCTCCTCTGGACGGCTACGCCGTGACTAACCTACGGGCCGGTTTCAGCCGGGCCAATTGGGAGCTGTCGGCGGTGGTTACCAACGCCTTCAACCGGCAGCCGGCCATCTTCGGCACTTTCAACGAGAACCGCCAGACAGGTGCGCTGGAGCGCTTTTTGACGCCGATGAACGCCCGCGGCTTCAAACTGGTAGTCCGGCGTGCCTTCGGCGGATCATGAGTCATGCGGTAATCCGGTGACCGCAGTCACAGTGTCACACGGTTACCGACGCCATCCTGTGGAGACTTGAACATGACCTAAACCCGGGTAGAGGTAACATGCAGGGGACAGCTGTAGCGGTACCGGTTCGCGACGCAGGAGATGCTTTCAGGGCGTCACTTGCCGGCGCACTCAACACCTTCCTTTCGGCGATCCCGCGCATCATCGGGTTCGTCGTCGTTCTTATTGTGGGCTGGATCATCTCCTCCTTGCTTGCGCGCGGGGTGGAGGCGCTGCTCCATGCGATCAAGTTCAACGACCTGGCCCGCCGATCCGGCTTCGCCGACTTCGTTCAGAAAATGGGCGTGCGGGACGACTCGTCCGGCGTCATCGCGAGCATCGTCAAGTGGTTCGTGCGGCTGATCACGCTGGTGGTAGCCTTCGACACTCTGGGGCTACCGGCGGTGTCCAATGTGCTCCAGCAACTGCTCCTCTGGCTGCCCAATCTCGTGGTGGCTCTAGTGGTGTTGGTTATCGGCGGGCTGGCCGCCAATGGGCTGTCGCAACTGGTACGGGGATCCACCGCGCAGGCGGGGTTCAGCAACCCGGAAATCCTGGCCACGGTGACGAAGGTGGCCGTGTGGGGCTTCGCCATCGTGGTCGCGGTGAACCAGCTCGGAATCGCCACCACCCTCATCAACATCCTGCTCATCGGCCTGATCGGCGCGTTCAGCATCGCCTTCGGTCTCGCCTTCGGGTTGGGGGGACGCGAGCGGGCAGCCCAGGTGCTGGACAACATGGCCCGTCAGGCGCAACGCGCTGCTCCCAAGCTGGAAACCGCCGCTCAGGCCGCGGTGCAGGGCGCGCAGAACACCGCCCGACAAGTACCGATATCTCGAGCCACCAATCCTTCGTGGGTCGAGCGCTCGCTGCAGGACCGGCGCCGGATCGACCGACCGGGGATGAGCGATCGCCGAAGGTCGAACGGGTCCGAGGCGTAATTTTCAGGCCGGCACCGCGTCCGAGGCCACCTTGCGGGGTGGCCTCGTTGCGTTGAGGTCTTTCGCGCGGCTAGCTTTGCCGCGCGCCACCTTATCTGGAACCATGGGAGCGGGACGTGAAAGTTGCCGTCTGTATCAAGCGGGTGCCGGACATGGAGATGCGGTTTTCGCTGGCGGGAGACCGCAAGTCACTGGATCCAGCCGGCCTAAAGTATGAGATGGGCGATTTCGATGGTTATGCCCTCGAAGTCGGGCTCCAGCTGGTCGAGAAGCAGGGCGGGGAGGTCCACGTCATCTCCGTGGGTCCTGACGGGGTGCAGGAGACCCTCCGGAAGGGTCTGGCCATGGGCGCGGCGCGGGGGGTCCAGCTCAAGGTGGATGAGGTGCCTTTCGACGGCCTTGTCATCGCGCGGGTACTGGCCGCAGAGCTCAAGGAAGGGGGCTACGACCTGATCCTCTTTGGCCGCGTCGCCACAGACACAGCGAGTGGGACGGTAGGCCCGATGACCGCCGAGTTGCTCGATCTTCCGTGTGTCAGCTCGATCTCCCATCTGGAGGTTGCAAACGGACACGGCACCGCGCAGCGGGAGCTGGAGGGGAGCGCGGAAACGGTGCGCTTCTCGCTGCCGGCAGTGCTGACGATAGATGAGGGAATCGCCCGGCCGCGCCTGGCCTCACTCAAAGGCATCATGGCCGCCAAGAAGAAGCCGCTCGACGTGAAGCCGGTTCAGCTGGAGCAGCCCCGGCTGGTCGTCGAGTCGATGGCGCTGCCGCCTGATCGTCCGCCGGGCCGCATAGTCGGTGAAGGCGCCGATGCGGTGCCCGAGCTGCTTCGGCTTCTCCAAACCGAAGCGAAGGCGCTCTGATGACGGCGGTTCTGGCATTCGCGGAATCCCGTAACGGAGAGCTGCGCAAGGTGGCTTTCGAGGCAGTGTCGGCCGGCCGGCAGGCGGCGGACGCGATCGGGGGAGAAGTACACGCCATTCTGATCGGTGCGCCCGGCATAGCGGCCCGTGCCGGGGAGCTGGGACGCTCGGGTGCCGACGTCGTTACGGTCGTGGAGCACGCTGCGCTAGACCGCTACAGCCCCGAGGTCTATGCCGCGACAGTCGCACAGCGACTCAGCTCCGGACAATACCGGGCCGGCTTCTTTGCGGCCTCCGCTGAAGGCCGGGATCTCGCTCCCCGCGTCGCCGCCAAGCTGGGGGTCAGCTTGGCTTCCGACGTCACCGGATTCGAGCTCCAGGGGGATTCGGTGCTCGCCCGACATCCGGCGTACACCGGAAAAGTGATCGTGACACTGCGCCTGACCAGCACTCCGGCACTGCTGTCGCTCAGGCCCGGGGCCGTCACACCGTCCGAGCAGCCACGGAACGCACGGGTCGAGTCCGCGCCACCTGCCATGGACCCCGGTTCGGCGCGAGTTACCGTGACCGAGGTGTCTGCCCGGGGCTCCGCCAAGCTCGATCTCGGAGAGGCGGCGGTCATCGTGAGCGGGGGGCGGGGCCTGCGAGCCGCAGAGAACTTCAAGCTGGTGGAGGATCTCGCCGCCGCCATTGGTAACGCCGCGGTCGGCGCCACTCGAGCAGTGACCGACGATGGCTGGCGACCCGCCACGGACCAGATCGGGCAGACCGGCCGCCTGGTCAGCCCGGATCTCTACATCGCGGTTGGGATCTCCGGCGCGGTGCAGCACCTGGCCGGGATGCGGACCGCCAAAACCATTGTCGCCATCAACAAGGACAAGGATGCGCCGATCTTCAAGATTGCGGATTACGGGATCGTGGGAGATTTGTTCGAGATCGTCCCACGACTGACGGAGGAGATTCGGAAGGTCCGCCAGCAGCATTAACTGCAACTGTTAATCAGGCAATCTCATCCACCATGGCCTGGATCCTCCTAACCCCTTCTACCACCGCGGCCTCCTCCGGGCCAAACGAGAACCGCACGTACTGTCTGAAGCGGGACGCACGGCCGCTGCGGCGCTTGCCCGGATTGACGTCGAAGAACTCGCCCGGCACGCAGATCACCTGCCGCTCCAGTGCCGCCCTGAAGAAGGCCATCCCTTCACTAATAGGGGCCGGTAATCCGGAGATGTCGCCCCAGCAATAGAAGGTGCCTTCCGGTTCAACGTCGAAGCGCACGCCCACCCGCTGCAACCCGTCGCTGAGAATTTGACGCTTTTTCAGGAAGGCCCGGCGTATGGCTGCCGTCTCGGACCGTACCAGGTCAGGCGCCAGCAATGGAATGGCCGATCGCTGGAGCGGCTTGCTGCCGCCTCCGTCCAGGAAGGAACCGCTGCTGGAGACCGCCTCGATCACTGGCTGCGGCGCGACAATCCAGGAGCAACGCCAACCCGGGTAGCGCCAGTTCTTGGTCAATCCGTCAAACAGGACGATCGGATCGGTATCCACATCGTGCACGTACCGTGCGGCCGACACGAACCCGTCGGCGGGCCCGGCCCAGACGTAGTGGGAATAGAACTCGTCAATCAGCAGGGAACAGCCCAGCTCGCGGGCCACGTCCACCCATCCGCTCAGCTCGTCTCCCTGGATGACCTTGCCGGTCGGATTGCACGGGTTCGACAGTAGCAGCGCGGAGAGGCCGCGGCCGGTGATCTCCCGCCGCAGCTCGTCCAGGCCGAAGTGGTAGCCCGTCTGTCCTTCGAGCAGGATCGGAATGGACGTGAAGAGCTTAAAGATGTCCAACAGCTCTTCGTACGCCGTGTAGTCGGGGAGGAAGTGCCCCAGGTTCACCTCCCCCAGCGCCGCCACGGCCCGGGTAAGAGAGCTGCGTCCACCGGCGCAGATGCAGACGTTGCGCTCGGTGTATTGCGAGCCCTGTCCCCGGCGGTACAGGTCATTGTAGAGGTCGGCCACGGCTCGCCGTAGTTCCCAGAGACCCGGAACCGGCGCGTAGTCCTGATCCGCGGGGCCGATCGTCACCTGGCGGATCCGCGGAGGCGCCCCGTCCAATGGACCCGTCTCGGGCTGACCCTGGCCCAGGTTGCACCAGTCCTGATGGCCGTAGCGATAGCCGCGGCGCGCGGCCTCTGCCATGACGAAAATCACGCCGGTGAATGGAACGGAGCGAAAGCCGGGAATCGTCATCTAGAGCACTTGGCGCGGCACCTGCCGCATGTAGGTGGCGTATGCGGGAAATCGCTGGCTCATCAATCTCTCCTCGACTCGGGCCTTGGCCCGGAAGAATTTCAGGGCCACGAATCCAAACAGTAGTGCCAGGGTCCAGTTGCTCCACGCCAGAGTGTATCCCGCCAGGAGCAGCACCACGCCGGCGTAGATCGGATGGCGGATATGGGCATAGGCGCCGGTGGTGACGAGATCCCCACTCGCGAGCGGCTCAGTTCCCGGCGTCAGGCTGTGCCCCAGCGAGCGTATCCCCCAGACTGCCACCATGGAGCCGAGTGCCACCAGCGCCAGCTCCCAGCCCACGGATCCAAAGTGGGTCGAGCCGGTTCATCATGAAATCCGCGCTGCCCAGGTTCAGGTGCCGGGGAAGCAACGGCGCGGCCACTCCAATTACGAGAAACAGTGCGAGCTGTCCCCAGACCCAGGGGTCGCGCGCCGCCTTGGCGAGGTCCATGGGTCTAATCTAAGTTCCACCGTCTTCCCCTACCCCAGGAGTGCAGCTTTGCCCCCGATTCTTCCGATCCGCCATCAGCCCGCGCTTCCGCTCGACAAACTGATCCTGAGTGAGACACCCAGTGCCGATGCAGTCGAGATGGACGTGCTCATCGTAGGGGCGGGACCGGGGGGGCTGTCGTGTGCCATCGAGTTGGCGCGGCTAGTGCGGCAGGAGCGGGACACGGGTGGCTCGCTCGCCGAGCTGAATATCGGCGTGCTGGAAAAGGCGGAGAGCCTGGGGGAGCACAGCCTCTCCGGAGCTGTGGTCAATCCGCGAGCCTTTCGCGAGCTCTTTCCCGATGTGCCCGAGGACCAGCTGCCCTTCCGGCAGGCGGTCGGTGCGGAAGCGGTATACCTGCTGACCGAACGCCGAGCCCACCGGATCCCGACGCCGCCCACGATGCACAACAAGCGATACTTCACCGCGTCCCTATGCGAGATAGTGCGCTGGCTGGGGGAACAGGCCGAGTCGGTGGGCGTCAACCTGTTCACCGGCTTTCCGGTCGATTCGCTGCTGGTCGAGGGCAACGCGGTCCGAGGTGTGCGCACGACGCCGTCGGGGCTCGACCGCGGCGGCCAACCCGGCGCCGACTACACCGAGCCGACCGACTTGACCGGCAGGATTACCGTCGTGGCCGAAGGGACCCGTGGTCTTTTGACCCAGGCCTACCGGCAGTGGCAGAAAATCGGATCAGCCAATCCACAGCTATATGCCTTGGGCGTTAAGGAGGTCTGGCAAACCAGCCGGCCGCTCGATCGTGTGATCCACACACTGGGCTGGCCGCTGCCCAGGGATGCCTTCGGCGGCAGCTTCATGTATCCACTGGGGCCGGGGCAGATTGCCATTGGGCTGGTGGTAGGACTCGATTACCACGAGGCCGGGCTGGACGTGCACCAGCTGCTCCAGCGGATGAAGCTGCATCCGCTCTTCCGTCCTTACCTTGAGGGCGGTCAGCTGCTCGAGTGGGGTGCGAAGACCATTCCGGAAGGCGGTCATTACTCCCTGCCCGAGCGCCGTTACGGCGACGGCGTCGTCATCATCGGAGATGCGGCCGGGTTGGTGGACGTCCCGTCGCTGAAGGGGATTCACTACGCCATGCAGTCGGGCATCTATGCCGCCCGCACAGTATTTGAGGCGCTGAAGAGCGGCTCCACCAGCTCCGCAGCGCTGGCACCGTACGACCAGAGCGTCAACCAGAGCTACATCGCCGCCGATCTTTACCGTACCCGCAACATGCGTCTGGCGTTCAAGGACGGATTCTTCGTCGGAGGCGCCAAGGCGGGCCTCATGACGTTGACGGGCGGACGGCTACCCGGCGGCAAGATCGATATGGCGGAAGACGCCGCCGCACCGCGCGTCGCTTCGGACCCGCGCCCGTTTAGCCCCGACAATGTGCTCACCTTCAGCAAGCTCGATGCGGTCTTCAAATCCGGCAATGCGACCCGGGACACAATCCCTTCTCACCTGATCGTTGGCGAGGGTATTACCGCCGAAGTGGCCGACTTTTACTCCCACGTCTGCCCTGCCGGGGTGTATGAACGGGAGGGAAACGGCCTTCGGGTGAATGCCGCGAACTGTGTTGACTGCAAGGCGACTGACGTGTTAGGACCGCGTTGGACACCGCGCGAGGGCGGCAGCGGCCCCAAATACCGCCTCATGTGAGGACGCGCAGAAACCAGCACGCCAGGAGTAGCAGTAGGACAACTCCCATGTGTTGAGCAGGTAGCAGCTCCCTTCGCAGTCACCGCACGATCCCCGTGTATCACTCCTTGACGGCGTCGCGTTTCTAGCGACTTGTGGGAACGGACCCTCCTTCCGAGAATAATGGTGTCTGCTGCTTAACCATTTCTCTTTGCTGGTCGAAGCAGGAGGCAGCATGCGTCGAGCTGTCCCGATGGCCGGTCTCGTGCTGACTCTGAGTCTGGGGGCCACGGCCTCCCCGGCCCAGACGTCGAACGCGGCATGGCAATCGACGCCGGCATCGGTGCTCAAGAGCGCGTTGCGCAATATGGTCGCGGCTCAGGACGATTACCGGGCGAAGAACGCGAGGTTCGCCAGCTCGGTCGAGCTACTGCGGCTGAATCCTGGATCTGACGTACGAGTTCAGATATTGGCTGCCACCGAGAGCGGTTGGCGCGCGAAAGCCACCCACCGGGCGCGCCCGGGCCGGAGCTGCGTGGTCTTTGTAGGCAAGGTGACCGCGGCAGAGGCTCCCAGAACCGACGGCGACGGCGAGATGGCTGGAGAGGAGAGAGTACCGCTCTGTGACCGGATGGAGTAAGACCGGACCGGTGACCGGACCAAAGCCAGATCTAAGACCCGTCCTGCGCCCGCATGGCCTGATCAGCCACGCCTGGCGATGGGGTGCGGGTGTCATCTCGGCTGGAGCGGGATTGGTTTCGATTCTCTCATACACGCACTCGATCAAGGCGAAGTTCGACCCTGATTCGGTGGCGGTTGGTGGGGGACTGGCGGCGGTGCGGTGGGTAGGCGTGACGCCGGCGCTCGACACCGCGACGTCGGTTGGCGACACGATCAACCTGGCGGTTACGGCCACCGACCCGCACGGCAATGCCCTGGTGGGTGTGCCGACGGTCTGGAGCAGCACTGATTCGATCGTGGCGGCGGTAGACAGCGCTGGAACTGTAGTGGCACGCAGCGCGGGGACTGCCGTCATCATGGTGACGATAGGCAACAAGTCGGCGAAGTCGCAGGTGGTGGTCCGGCAGCTTCCGGCAGAGGTAAGGATCGTGGGTGATTCGAGCCTGCGAGTGCCGGAAGGCGAGCGAGGTCAGGCGGTGGCCTATGTCGCCGATGCCCGGCGGCAACGGATCCTGGGTCTCAAGGCCAAATGGCGCTCCGCCGACCCCTCGGTGGCGACGGTCGACAGCATCGGCAACGTGGTGGGGATGGCGGTCGGCCACACGGTCTTCACCGCGGCGCACGACAACATGGTCGCGCAGCTCGCGGTCGAAGTCTATCCGGTGCCGGCGTCGCTGACTCTGCTCGGCGGAGACGGACAGCGCGCGCCGGTGGGACGACGGGTTCCGAACCCGATCGCGGTGCAGGTGGTCTCACGCAGCGGCCGGCCGATCGAAGGCGTGCCGGTGCGATTCGCACTGGACGAGGTCGCGGGCGTGACCGACCCACAAGCGACCGCGTCGGATGCGCAAGGGATTGTTCGCGCGACCTGGACGCTGGGTGGGGTTCCCGGGAGGCATTCGCTCACGGTCTCGGCGGATGGGGTGGCGAGTCACACGGTGATCACCGCCGAAGCCGAGCCGGTCGGTGCCAACACCCGGCTGGCTCAGGTCAGCGATCTCGCGGGTCCGGCCGGCTTAGCGCTGCCGCACCCGGCGGTGGTCCGGGTGACCGACTCGAGCGGTGTTGCGCTGGCGGACGTTCCGGTGACCTGGTCGGCGGAGGATGGAGGAAGCATCGTCTCCACCGAATCCCGTACCGATTCGCTGGGAGAAGCCCGGGCCCACTGGACCCTAGGGCCCAAGTCGGGACCCCAGCAGGCGTATGTACAGGTCGGCAGTCCCGCGCGCGGTGCCCCGGTTCGTGGTGACAGCGACGGCCCAGGCGGGTCGCGCCGCAACGGTGGTCACGATGGGCAGCGCGGGCCAGCGGGAAGGCTCGGTGAGCAAGGTTCTGAAGCCGCTGGTCGAGCTACAGGTTCTCGACCGGGCCAAGAACCCGGTGCCCGGAGTGCAGGTCACGTTGCTGCCGGCGCACGGCATGGTAGACGACAGCGTCCCGACCACGGATTCGCTGGGCCGGGTACTCGTCTCCTGGACGCTGGGCCGGACGGCGGGCTTGCACCGGATGACGGCGCGGGTGGAAGGCATCGAGCGGCCGGTGGAGGTCTCGGCCCGAGCCCGACCCGCGGCACCGGCAAACCTCGCCTTCGTGGAGCCGAAGCCGGGCACCGCGAATCGAGCGGTTCAGTCGCTGGACGCTGATCTGACTGATGCATACGGCAACGCCGTGGCCGATCAGCCGGTGGTGTTCAGCACCAAGTTCGGGAGTGTGAGCCCCGCACGAGTCATGACAGACGCTCGCGGTCGGGCGCACACCCGCTGGACGCCGGGGACGAAGACGGGAGAGAGATCGCTGGTGGCGGTGGTGAAGGGAACCGAGGCACGCGCCACCTTCGTACTAAAGGCTCCTGAGCCGGCTGCGCCGGCCAAGAAGCCAGCGCCGGCGCAGAAGGGCGCGCCAGCCAAGAAACAGATCGTGAAACGAGCAGCACGGTAAGCAGTGCCAACAGCACGTTAGTACTGGTCCAGGGGATAGAAAGTCCAAAAAGTTTTTACGGGTCCACGGAGTTCGAACTAGTTCACGCTCAACGAGAGGGCTTTTAACCGTAGTTCCACCTTCGCGGTACGGAGGAAATTTATGACCGGCCCACGTTCTGCCCCTGTGCAACCGCACCGTAGTCGGGCTCGGCCCCTCCTGCCGTTCCTAGCAGCCATCATGCTGGGTTCACTGGCATGCTCCGAGTCGCCCATTACCGAGCCATCAGACCCGAGTGTGGCGCCTAGCAGCACCCGGCTCCACCCCTATCTGCGGACCAATCGTTCCGCGGACCTGGCTTCAGCACGTTCCTATATATCCAGCGCGCTGGTCCGTCTGGGGACGGCCAACGTAACCAGCGGCGGCAGAGTTCTGCTGATCGCGGACGAGGACGGTGCTTCGACCACTGCGCTGGCGAACAGCGTGGCGAGCGCCGGTTTCCTTGTGACCATGCGGCCGGCTCCAGAGTACACCTGGGATGGGACCAATCCATCCCTCGACGAGTATGACGTGGTGATCCACCTGAACGGCAACACCTTCGGGGAGGGCCAGGCGCTTTCGGCGACTGCCCAGTCCGTGCTGGTGGATTACGTGATGAGCGGTGGCGCCTACGTCGGAGCGCAATGGAACAGTTACGAAGCGACCGGCGAGCAGGGCGTCATGCAGGATCTCGTGCTGGCTGGTTTCCCAGGGTCGGTCGAGGAGAACTGTGCCAGCTGCCCGATCACGTACTCGATCGCGGCAGGGCAGGAGGCACATGCCCTGGTCGCCGGTCTTCCGTCCTCGTTCACGTTCGAAGCCGACGGTCACATGGGGGGCCCGCAGGTGGAGTTCGGAAGTGAGCCGTCGACCGTGATCATGCAGCTGCCCAGCGGAACCCCGGGCGTCCTGGTCCGGAACCTGGGTGCGGGCAAGGTCGTCAACTTCAGCTTCGCGCCAAACTACAGCCTGGCCGGCGACGGCCACACGCTGCAGGACGGCAACGTTCGGCAGCTCTACGTGAACGCTGTGCAGTGGGCGCTGAATGGATCAACCCCGACGCCTTCGAAGTTGCCGGCCACCATCACCCTGACGGACCCGGTGGCCACGTTTGACGGCACGGCGAAGACTGTTTCAGTCACCACCAACCCTGCTGGTCTCACCGGGTTGACGGTGACTTACAGCCAGGACGGCTTTCCGGTCGCTGCACCGGTCAACGCCGGCGTTTACCAGGTGGTGGTCTCGCTCGATCACGCGGACTATGAGGCCCCACAGGCGACCGGCACCCTGACCATTGGCCGGGCGACCCCGGCGATTCAGTGGACCCCCGCGACCATTACTGCGGGTACTGCGCTGAGTTCGACGCAGCTCAATGCAGCCGCCGTGGGTGTTGATGGCGGAAGCCTGGCGGGAGAGTTCTTCTATCTGCCCGGTACGGGAACGGTTCTGCCTGCGGGAAACCAGCCGGTCTCGGTAGAGTTTCAGCCGATCAGTGGCAACTACCGGAACGCCATCAAGACGGTGACCATTACCGTAGTGCCGGTGGAGGTACCGAGCAGACTGAGGTTCACCGGCTTCTTCCGGCCGGTGTACAACCTGCCCGTGGTCAATACGATGGCGGCTGGTGGTGCCCTCCCCGTGAAATTCTCGGTGCTGGGCGCGACCGGAGGGCCGGTGGTGCAGTCCGGCTCCCCCACGTCGGTGGAAGTGGCGTGCGGCATCTCCAGTACCGAGAGGGCTGTGACTGAGATTGTGGACGCCTCAGCCAGCCGGTTGTCGGCACTGGGCACCACGTACACCTACATCTGGAAGACCAACGCCGGCTGGGCGGGGACCTGCCGCAAGCTGGTGCTGACTCTGGTGGATGGCAGCAGACATGAAGCGCTCTTCCGGTTTGGCAAGGACACGAGCCGGCCGGTGGCGCGCCGTGAGACGGCCAAGAGCAATAACGGGCATGGGCCGAAGGATAAGCCGAAGAAGCAGGAGGAGGAGAAGCAGGAAAAGCCGAAGAAGGCCGATCGGAAGTAGAACTGAATAGATAGTAGCAGGGGCGAAGCCAGGGCGGCCGACAAGGCAGCTCTGGCTTCGTCCGTTTCAGGTGTCGCCGAGCACCTTTATGACGACCCGCTTTCGTCGCTGACCGTCCCACTCGCCGTAGAACACCCGCTGCCAGGGGCCCAGGTCCAGCGCGCCTGCCGTGATCGGCACGATGACCTCATGGCCCACGGTCAAGCTCCGGAGGTGGGCCGCGGCGTTGTCTTCGCCGGTCTCATTATGCCGGTAGCGGGCCGGATCCCAGGGCGCGATGGTTTGCTCGAGCCACCGAAGAATGTCCTGCCAGAGGCCAGACTCATGATCGTTGACGAACACCGAGGCGCTGATATGCATGGCGGAAACCAGCACCAGGCCTTCCTTGATCCGGCTGACGTGCACCTGTTCCGCGACGGCGTCGGTGATGTCGATGATCTCCTGGCGACGGTCGGTCTCGAACCAGAGATAGTGGGTGTGGGAGGCCATCGCTAAAGCGTAACAGGAAACAGGGAACAGTGAACGGGGTCTTTTATCTAAGTAAGTCCTCGAGCTTCACCGCGGTATCGGTCTTCTGGTCTCTGTATTTGACGATGACCGGCGCGTAGAGGCTTATCCCCGCCGCCTTCCCCACCCCGGATTTGATCGGGCGAGCTCCCGGCACGACCACGGCCCCGGCTGGTATCTCCAGCGGCTGCTCTCCCTCCCGGCGATACACCCGATTGTGCACCAGATCGAACACGGCGGTCCCGGCGGACAGGATGGTGCCGGGGGCCAGTACGGCCCGCTCCCGGACCACCGTCCCCTCGTAGATCCCACAGTTCCCGCCCACCAGGACATCGTCCTCGATGATGACGGGAAGGGCTCCGGCCGGCTCCAGGACCCCGCCGATCTGGGCCGCTGCGGAGAGGTGGACCCGGCGCCCGATCTGGGCGCAGGAGCCCACCAGGGCGTGGGAATCGACCATCGTGCCGTCACCCACGTAGGCGCCGACGTTGATGTACATCGGGGGCATGCAAATAACTGCACTCCCGAGGTAGCAGCCGTCCCGGATGGTTGACCCACCCGGGACCAGACGCACCCCGTCACCCGGCGCGACGGCTCGCAAGGGAAAGGTGTCCTTGTCGTAAAACGTGAATGGGCTTTCCGGTGCCACCCGGACGACACGGCCGAGCCGGAATCCCAGGAGAATCCCCTGTTTGACCCAGGCATTCGCCCGCCAGCGTCCGTCGGCGTCTTTCTGGGCAGCGCGAACCGCGCCGGTGTTGAGCTCGGCCATCAGCCGCCGGAACACCTCCACCGCGGCCTTCTCCTCGCCTGCCGGCACACCGCCAGCATAGCCCTCGATCGCTGCACGAAGATTTGCCAGCGGCCCCGCTGCCCCGCTGTCCCGCTGTTCCTTAGACATCGGCCACTCCGGCTTTTCGGAGCGCCTCACGCAGGGCCGACCGGGTGTTCGGCGAGGCCGGTAGCAGCGGCAGGCGGAGCACGTCATGGATCCGCCCCATGAGGTGGAGCGCGGCCTTGACTGGTGCCGGGTTGGTTTCCAGAAAGTTGGCGTCCATGAGCGGCAGGAGCCGATAGTGCCAGGCGCGAGCCTGTTCGAGATTGCCCGACAGGAGCAGATGCACCAGCGCCGTCATGGGCGCGGGGACTTCATTCGAGACCACGGAAATGAGGCCGTCTCCCCCGGCCGTAATCACCGGCAGCGTCAGCCAGTCATCTCCCGACAACACGGTGAAGCCAGGCGGCCGCTCGCGCAGGATTTCCATGATCTGTTTCAGGTCGCCGCTGGCTTCCTTGATGCCCATGACGTTGGGATGCGCCGCAAGCTTGAGCACGGTAGCGGGATGGAGATTCACCGCCGTCCTGCCCGGCACGTTATACAGGCAGACCGGTTTGCCGGCAGCGTCCGCCACGGCGGTGAAGTGGCGAAAGAGTCCTTCCTGGGTGGGCCGGTTGTAATAGGGGGTAGCGCTGAGGATATAGTCGACGCCCAGCTGGCACATTCGCCGGGTTTCATCAACCGCGCGGGCGGTATCGTTGCTGGTGGCGCCCGCCATCACCGGCACCCGTCCGCTTGCCGCTTCCAGCACCGCCGCCACCACTTGCTCCCGTTCTGCATCCTCCAGAGTCTGCGCCTCGCCGGTCGATCCGCACGCCACCAGGAAATCGATCCCTTCGGCGATCTGCCAATCCACCAAGGCCCGAAGCGCCGGGAAATCCACCTTCCCGTCGGCGGTGAACGGCGTAACCAGGGCGGTGCCGCATCCTTGTAGCACCGTCATGCGGTGCCGCCAAACAGCAGGTCGGCGAACGTGAAGACCCCGAGCCTGCCGGGCAGCCACTCGGCCGCCATGAGGACGCCGGCCGCGAAGGCCTGCCGGTCCCGCGCCACGTGCGTCAAGGCGATGGTTTCGTGCTCCCCTTCATACCGCAGGGTATGAGTGCCGGCCAGAGTTCCCTCTCTCAGGGAGGTTATGGGAGGTGGCTCGGTACCCGGGACCGTGGTGTGCTGCTGGAGGAGCAGGGCGGTTCCGGACGGTGCGTCTCGCTTGGTGGCGTGATGCTCCTCGACGATGGTCGCGACAAATTCCGCTCGCTGTCTCATGGTCTCCGCCAGAGCGCGGGCGCTCTGGAGAAAGAGATGCACGCCGACGGAGAAATTGGCCGCGTAGAGCAATGTGCCGCCCTGCGCCTCTACCAGGGCGGCGACGCGTGGAAGCTCGTGGTGCCATCCGGTGGTCCCGCAGACCGTAGGAATGCCAAGCCCGATCAGCTTCTCGAGATTGCCCACCGCCGCGTCAGGACGGGTAAACTCGATGGCGACGTCAGACCCGGACAGCCTCTCGCGAGTCAGCGCCCGCCCACCGGTGTTCTCGGCGGAACCCACTTCGGTATGTATGATGTGCCCTCGCGCCACCGCCAAGGCAGCAACGGCCTTGCCCATGCGCCCAATCCCAATGACCGCTATTCGCATACCGCCCGCGACTGGCGACTGGCGACTGGCGACTGGCTCAGCATGATCCAAAGAACTCCTGATGGAGCCGCCGCACCACGTCGGGGCCGTCCTCCTCGCGTACCACGAACGTCACGTTGATGGCCGACGCGCCTTGGGAGATGATCTCTACGTTAGCGGGCCAGACGGCGTTGAACACCCGCCCAGCCAGCCCCGGGGTATGCTTGAGTCCAATACCGACGATCGCCACAATAGCCCGGCCCTGGTCGACCCAGACCTCTCCCAGCTGGGTCAGATCCTTCACGATTGCGTCCAGGCGAGAGCGATCTTCTATCGTGATTGAAATGCTGACTTCACCGCTCGCCAGCACATCTACCACTGTCTCATGGCGTTCGAACACTTCGAACAGGGCGCGCAGAAAGCCGTAGGTGCCGAGCATGCGGGGTGCCCGGATATTGACGACGGTAATCCCTTGTTTCCAGGAGATGGAACGGATCGGGGAGTCACCCATCCGGGCCAGCTCCGGCTGGGGGCCGATGGTAGTACCGCTCCGCTCCGGGCGGGTCGAGTTGAGCACCACGATAGGTATGCCCGCGCGCGCCAACGGCATCGCGGTGGCAGGGTGCAGAATCCTGGCTCCGAAGGTGGCCAGCTCGGCGGCCTCGTCGTAGCTGGCAGCGGCAAGTGTCCGCGCGGATGCTACGATCCGCGGGTCCGCGGTCATCAATCCATCCACGTCGGTCCAGATCTCGACGCGCTCAGCCCCCAAGGCGGCACCAAGCAGGGCCGCCGTGAAATCGGAGCCCCCTCGTCCGAGCGTCGTCGGTACCCCGGTGGCGGTCGCCCCGATGAACCCCTGCGTCACGGGAACCGTACCGGCCTCCGCCAGGGGCTTCAGCTGGTCTCGAGCGCGCTTGTTCAGAACCTGGGTATATGGCGTGGCCCGGCCGAACCGACCATCGGTCACCATGATGGGCCGGATATCCACCCACTCGGCGTCGACCCCCGCGTGAGCCAGCGCCCCCGCGACGAGACGCGAGCTCCAGATCTCACCCCGGGCGGCCACGCTGTCGATCTCGGCGGCTGAGAGCCGTCGGTCTCGCGCCGCTCCCATTTCACGGCGGAGCTGCTCCGCGTCGGCGGTGATACTGACCATCGCCGCGGCGCAGCCCTCGAGATCGCGAGCTACCCGCTCGTGTCGCTGCAGCAGTGCCGTCACCGAGCGGTCGAGTGCAGCCGCCTCTTCGGTGCCGCACTGACGCGCGAGGTCGAGCAGCGCGTCGGTCACCCGCGCGAGCGCCGATACCACGACCACGGGCCGAGCGCCGAGCCGGGAGCGAACGATCTCGATCAGGCGCTCGATCGCCGGGGCATCCGCCACTGATGTACCACCGAACTTGGCGACGATCATCGGCTGACACGGCCCTCGGCAACGAGCAGCTCCGCAATCTGCACAGCCTGCCCCGCCGCGCCCCGAACGGTATTGTGTCCCAGCACGACCAGCCGCAAGTCCAGTATGGGGCAGGGGCGCACCCGCCCAACTGTGACAGTCATGCCGCCGCCCCGCTCCAGATCCAGCCGGGGCTGGGGGCGGTCGAACCGATGATCCACTTCGATCGGCCGCTTCGGCGATGAGGGAAGCTGCGCGACGGAGGCAGGTCCCCGGAACTCGCTCAAGGCCGCGATGGCCTCTTCGGCCGACACCCGCCGGCTGAATCCCACGGACACAGTCATCATGTGACCGTCCACCACCGCGACGCGGTTGGTGTGGGCGCTTACAGCGAACTGTGCCGGATGGGCCGTGCCGCCAATCAAGGTCCCGAGAATCTTGCGGCTCTCCCGCTCGATCTTTTCCTCCTCGCCACCGATGTGGGGGATCACGTTCCCCAGGATGTCCAGTGAGGCCACACCGGGGTACCCGGCGCCGGATACGGCCTGCATGGTGGAGACGAAGAGCCGCTCGACCCCGAACGCTCGGTGCAGTGGTGCCAGGGCGAGAGCCAGCGCGGCGGTGGAACAGTTGGGGTTCGCCAGAATGGCGCCGGTCCAACCCCGTTCCTGCTGCTGGCGATCGATCAGCTTCACATGATCGGCGTTGGCCTCTGGAATGAGGAGCGGAACATCAGCCTCCATGCGGTGCGTGCGCGTGTTGGTCACGACGTACGCACCCGCCCGTGCGAACTCCTGCTCGATCGGGCCCGCAATCTCAGCGTCGAGCGCCGAAAAGACGATCCGGCCGGGTAGCGGTGGCCTGCACTCGCGTATCACCATCTCGCCGACTGAGGCAGGGAGAGCCACCGGCTCCCGCCATCGCGCTGCGTCAGCGTAGGTTCGCCCGGCGCTGGCCGAGGAAGCGGCCACTGCGGTCACCTCGAACCAGGGGTGCTCCGCCAGCAAGCGGATGAATTTCTGACCCACCGTACCCGTCGCGCCGAGCACCGCGACGGGAACCTTTAGACTCATACGGGGTCCCGGGCCAGCAGGTCGCTGGCCAGGCGAACATAGAGCTCGACCCCCCGAAGCAGATCGGCTTTTCGGATGTGCTCCTGACTCGTGTGCGCCACGCGAATAGTGCCGGGCCCCAGCTGATAGCGTTCACCCCAGGAGGCCAGGAACGGCAGATCGCTGGCGTAGCTCACCACCGTCGTCTCCCAGCCCGGTGGCGCCGCTCCTCCCTTGTAGTACGGCAACTCTACCCGGAACTCCGCGGTGACGCCTGGGGCGCAGAGCTCCCGAATGGTGCGTTTGAGCGGCTCGGTCGGCTCGACGGTGCGGATCAGCAGTTGGGCGCTCGCGGCCGGTGGGATAACGTTGGGCGCCACTCCACCGCTGATCAAACCCAGGTTCAGCGTAGACTGTCCGAGCAGGGGATCGTTGGGCAGGGAAAGGCGGCGGATACGCTCGATGGTGTCGAGGAGTGCGGCGATGGCGCTCACCCCTTCCTCGGGGTACGCGGAATGCGCCGCGCGGCCGCTAGCCTCGAGATCAACCCGAAGGGAGCCCTTCTGCCCAACCGAGAGTCGGTTCTCGGTCGGCTCGCCATTGATGAGAAACCGGCCGCGGGGTGCGAGCTCGGCTGCAGCCCGGGCGCCATCGGACCCGTTTTCTTCACCGACGACGAAGAGCAGTCCGATTCTCCGCTCGCCCCGCTCGGCGAGCTGCTCGGCCGCGGCCACCATCGCTGCCGCCAGTCCCTTGGCGTCGCAGCTGCCCCGGCCGTGGATTGCCTCGGCATCCTCCCGAAGTGGTACGTGTGGCGGGACTGTGTCGAGATGGGTGGAGAAGACGAGCGCCGGCGGGTCCCGGTAGGCGTAGAGATTGTCGCGCCCTGGCGAGACCGGCTGACGCACGACCCGGTAGCCGGCTCGCCGGAGTGCGGAGTCCAGAAAGTCGGTGGCCGCCCCCTCGGACCCCGTAGGAGTCTCGAGGGCAACCAGAGCCCGGGTCAGTTCCAGTGCGTCCATTAACGAGACGCCCCGCCTGCGGTGTCCGCGGCGGGGCTCCTGGTCAGAGTAGAAACTGCGTGCTGCGTTACGCCGACCCGAGCCTGCCGCGACTGTCCCGCTTCGGCATCTCTGCCGGAGTCGGAAGAGGGGTCGAAACGGTGACAGGCGTGTGTAGATGCATGGGCTCGGATTCTGGGTTTGGAAACGATGAAAGCTAGGAAGCAGCCGAAGGCCGGGCAAGAGGTGCGACGCGCGCTTCCGCCTCCATGGCGGCGCGCCTGCCTTCGCTGACATCCACAAAGGCCAGGACCGCTGCCCCTACCGCGAAAAATCCAATGACTGAAAGGATCGAATTCCGGCTGGATCCCGTCACGGCAATGGTGCCCGCAAAGATGAGCGGTCCAAATATGCCGGCGAACTTCTCGAACACGCTGAAAAACCCGAAGAACTCACCCGACTTATGCGGGGGGATCATGCTGGCGAAGAGCGACCGGCTCAACGCCTGGGTCCCGCCCTGCACCAGCCCCACCAGCCCCGCAAGCATGTAGAAGTGGCTGGCGTTCGTCATGAAGTAACCCAAGATGCTGATCGCGGTATAAGCAATAAGTCCGAGAAAGATCGCGCGCTTGGCGCCGATCCGGCCCGCCAGCGCCCCGAAGAGAAAAGAACAGGGGATTCCCACGAACTGAACCAGCAGGATGGCGCCGATAAGCGCGTTCTGGCCGATCCCGATCTCGGTGCCATACGCTGTCGCCATCTTGATGATGGTCTGGATCCCGTCGTTATAGATAAGAAAAGCCACCAGCATCAGGAACGCCTGCCGGTATCCACGCAGCTCGCGGAAGGTCTCTCCCAGACGGAGAAACGCCACTTTGATTGGGCCTTCGCCGGGGTGCTCGTCGGGCTCCAGGCGGGGCGGGGGCTCGGGAACTCGTCGGAATAGCGGAATCGAAAACAGGATCCACCACACTGCCACCGAGACGAAAGCCAGCCGGACCGGGAGGGTGCCGAGGCTGTCCGGAGTGCCGGGACCGGAAGGCAACCCAAACCAGGCCGGCTTCTGGATCCAGGCCAGATTCAGGGCCAGAAGAAGGCCCCCACCCACATAGCCGAGGGCGTAGCCGGCAGTAGACACTCGATCGATCTCATTGGGCCGAGCAATGTGCGGAAGCAGCGCCTCGTAGAACACGAAGCTGCCCGCGGCGCCGATCAGAGAAACGGTAAAGAGGACCGAGGCCAGATCGATATCGCCGCGCTGAATCCAAAACATGCCGGCGGTGGCGCCGGCGCCGAGGATCATGAACGCCGCCAGCAGCCGCTTCTTGATGCCGCCATAGTCCGACACCGCACCGAGGATGGGCGAGAGCAACGCGATCACCACCAGAGCCAGGGTGTTGACAGTCGCCAGGCGTTGTGAGGCGCTGCTCGGGGCAAGGTTCGCTCCGGCTACTCGCACGAAGTAGATGGGGAAGACGGCCACCATGATGGTGGTCTGGACCGCGGACGTGGCCCAATCGTACATGGCCCAGGCGCGGAGCTCCGGGCGATCCAGTCCTAGCCGGGCCCAGACGGAATGGAAGAGGGGCATCGGGGAAGCTTAGAGCGAACCAGCCGCTGCCGTAAGAGTTGCAACCTTTCGGGCGGTTGAAGAGTCCAACTCCGCCATGAATCGCATACTCACCGACGCCGTTGTGGCCTGTGCCTTCGCTTTGACCTTCGGTGCCAGCCGGGCCGCACCCCAGACGCCCGAGCCCGGCTCCCCCCTCGATAGAGTCCAGATCGTCGCCTGGCGTGAAGATCTCACCTACATGGCCCGCGAAATGGAGCTGCGGCACCGAAACCTCTACCACACCGTCTCCCGTGCCACATTCGACAGCGCGGTTACCGCCCTGCGCACCCGTATTCCTTCACTGCAGCGTCATCAGATCATCGTCGAGCTGGCGCGGATCGCCGCGCTGGTACAGGACGGCCACACCAGCCTAGCTCCCACCCGGGATCCCAAGGTGGGGTTTACCGCCCTGCCCGTGAAGTTCTACTTCTTCGAGGACGGGCTTTTTGTGCGCGCCGCCCACGCCCCCCACGCCGAGCTGGCGGGTGTGAAGGTCGTCCGGATCGGCAGCATGACACCGGACCAGGCCTACGCCAGGGTCCGCGAGCTGGTTGGCCGGGACAACGAGATGGACGCGAGGTTCTTCGCCCCATTCCTGCTGGCGATGCCTGAGGTCCTGCACGCGCTCGGGATCAGCAGCCGGATGGACCAGGCAACCCTTGTGGTCGACCGCTCCGGGCGGCGGGAGACCGTGACCCTGAGACCGCTCGGGCCCGCCTCCATGATGCCGTCCGACACCGATGTCAGCTGGTGGCCCGACAGCGGCTGGGTCGGCATGCGGCGGGCCGGCCCAACGCCGCTCTGGCTCCGCGAGAGCCCGCTGACGGAGTACTGGGCCGAGTACCTGCCGGCGGAGCGCATGGTGTACGTCCAGTACAACAAAGTCGCGAACAAGGAAAGCGAGCCGCTCCCGCAGTTCTCCCACCGGCTCCGCGCCCTGGTGGACTCCGTGGCGGTGGATCGCGTAGTCCTGGATCTGCGCCTTAATAGAGGAGGAAACGGCACGCTCAATCGATCCCTGGTGCGCAGTCTGGTGGGGATGAAAAAGCTGGAGGGTGAGGGCAAGCTTTTTGTCTTGATCGGGCGGAGCACCTTCTCCGCGGCCCAGTTCCTGGTGAATGACCTGGAGCAATACACCGACGCCGTGTTCGTCGGCGAGCCGTCAGGAGGCAAGGCGAATTCGTATGGCGATTCCCGCAAGATCACGCTGCCGCACAGCAGCCTTACCGTCAGAGTCTCCACCTTATGGTGGCAGGAGGATCCACGAGACAGTCGCGAGTGGAAGGCTCCGGACATCGCAGCCGAGCTGACATCCCACGACTACCGGAACAACCTGGACCCGGCCATAGAGGCCGTACGAGGGTATCGGGCCGAGCCGTCGTTGGCCGAGCGGATGCGGGCAGCGTTGAAGGCGGGTACGGTGGAAGATGCTCTACGCCGCCACCGGGAATATCGCCGCGACCCACGTTACCGGTACGCGGACAACGAGGAGGATCTCAATGGTCTGGGCTACGAGCTGCTGGGAGCCCGCCGCTTCGACGCAGCGATTGCCATTCTCGAGCTGAATGCCAGGGAGTACCCCCGGTCGCCGAATGTGTATGACTCGCTGGGTGAGGCGTACATGCTGGCGGGGCAGAAGGAGCAGGCGCTACGGAACTATCGAAAGTTGCTGGAGCTCGATCCTGGCAACGCCAATGCCAGGAACGTTCTCCAGGAGCTGGGCAGCTGACACTCAGGCGGCGAAGCGGTTCTCCCGAGCGCTACGTCGCAGGGAGAGGCCAACTGCCGCTGCCAGGGTCAGCACGATGACGGCCAGTGAGAGCGATGTCGGCACGTGTATCAAGCCGCTGAGCGTCATCTTCAGTCCAACGAAGACGAGAATAAAGGCCACGCCCGGCTTCAGGTAGACGAACTTGTCCAGCATGCCCGCCAGGACGAAGAACATGGCCCGCAGCCCGAGTATGGCAAAGATGTTCGAGCTGTAGACCAGAAACGGATCCCGGGTGATGGCGAAGATGGCCGGGATGCTGTCGATTGCGAAAACCAGATCGCACCATTCCACCACCAGGACAACCAAGAACAGCGGCGTTGCGAGCAGCCGCCCGTCCACAGTCCGGGTAAAGAACCGGGTGCCATGGTACGCCTTGTCGATGGGAAGCAGGCGGCGCGCCAACCGGACCACCGGATTCTTCTCCAGGTTGACGATTTCCTCGTCCTTGTGGCCGAACATCTTGAAGCCGGTGACTACCAGGATGGCTCCGAAGACATAGATGATCCAGTTGAACCGCTGGAGCAGCAGGGCGCCGAGCGCGATCATGATCATCCGCATGATGATCGCGCCGAAGATCCCCCACTTGAGGACCTTGGGCTGGGCCTCGGCTTTGACGCCGAAGTAGGAAAAGATGAGGAGGAAGACGAAGAGGTTGTCGACGCTGAGCGACAGCTCTATCAGGTAGCCGGTGTAGAACTCCAATGCCGGCTGGGTACCCTCCCGCCACAACACGAACAACCCGAACAGCATGGCGATGGTGACCAGCCCGCCGCTCCAGCTGATGGCCTCCTTGAAGCTGAGAACATGGGAACGGCGGTTGAGGATACCCAGATCGAGCACCAGCAGCGCCAGTACCAGACCGGTGAAGCCCAGCCAGACTACCGGGGGGTGGTGGCCCACTAGCGACTCAGCGCCATGGCCTCGAGCCGGGCTACCCGCTCCGCGGTGGGAGGGTGGGTGCTGAACAATTTACCGATTCCCCCTCCGTAGGCGGCCAGAGGATTTACCTGGGCCAGCGGCGCCACCGCCGGAGGCACCCGCATGGGGATCCGGTGCGCAAAGTTGTCCAGCCGGACCAGCGCATTTGCCAGCGGCATGGGCCGGCCCAGGATCATCGCTCCCACGCGATCGGCTTCGAACTCGCGCTGCCGCGAGACGGCAAACTGAATCAGCATCGCCCCGATCGGAGCCAGGAGGATGAGTGCCAGCTGGGCGAACGGATGCCCGCCCTCATCATCGTGACCGCCCCCGAACATGAGCAGGTACGGCAGGTTGCTCAGGGCACCAGCCATGCCCGCCGCGACCGTCGCGATCAGCATGTCCCGGTTCTTGATGTGGGCCAGCTCGTGGGCAATGACCCCCTCGAGCTCGGCCTGCGGCATGTGCTTGAGGATGCCAGTTGTCACGGCCACCACGGCGTTCTTGGGGTTGCGGCCGGTGGCAAACGCATTGGGCTGCTCGTGCGGAGCGACCGCAACGGTGGGCATCGGGAGCCCCGCCTTCTGCCGGAGGCGGTCTACCATCGCGTACAGCTCCGGTGCCTCCTGAGCCGTCACCACCTGCGCGCCGTACATCTTCAGGACCAGGCGGTGGGAGAAGAAGTACATGATGAAGTTGAAAAGGCTGCCGAACACCAGGGCGACCATAAGCCCGCTGGAGCCGCCGATCAGCTGGCCGACGATCAGAAAAAGGCCTAGAAGCCCGGCCATGAGTACAAAGGTCTTGACGTTGTTCATGATCGCTCACTCGTGGGGCCAAATAAAAGAGCGAGACCCCGTCCGCTCCGCTTTCGCGTGGACGAAGGTCTCGCTCTAAGGCGCGTAACGGCCGCAGCCGTCTGCCCCTCCCGAATGGACCGTGCCCGCACTTGGCGAACAGTCTTGACGATCCATCCGTCCGCCTTGCCGGCGGATAAGCTACTCCCCTTCTACAGCCTAAAATCTACACGTTCCCTCGGGATGGCGTCAACCGAGTCGCCATTCGGGTTCAACGGCGCGTTCTATTATGGAAGGGTGACGGTGGGGTTGTAGCTGGCGTTTGGTCTAAAACCCAGGGCGTTCCTGATGCACCGGGTCATTTAGAAGCAGGGCCTGTACTCGTGTCCCAGCCGGTGTCTCATGCTGGCCCTCGGGGATCACCAGCAATGCGTTGGCCCGGGCCATGGAGGTCAGAATCCCTGACCCCTGTGGTCCGGTGAGGCGGGCCTCTGGACCTTGATCGGTCTCCGTCACCACCGCGCGCAGAAAGTGCTGGAGTCTAGGCTTCAGGGTAATCGGCTCGCCGAGACGCACCTGAACGCTGCGACGAAAGGGGAGGCTATGGCCCATCATCTTTCTCACTGCTGGCCGCACGAACAGTTCGTAGGTCACCATGGTGCTGACCGGATTGCCGGGCAGACCAATCCACGGCAGCGCACCTAGCAATCCGAAGCCCACCGGCGCACCGGGGCGCATACGAAGCTTCCAGAAGCGCAGCGTGGCGCCGAGCTCGTCGAGCACTGAGCGCAGATAGTCGTGCTCCCCCACGCTGATCCCGGCGCTGGTCACGAGCAGATCGCAGTCGGTAGCCTGCGCCAGGTGCTGCTTCAGGCTTTCCGGCGTATCCGCCGCGATGCCGAGGTTCACCGGCTCTCCTCCCGTCTGACGCACCAGCGCTTTCAGCGTGTGGGAGTTGCTGCTCGCGATCTTCCTGCCACTCAGAATTTCCTCGGGCCGGTCTACATCCACGATCTCGTCGCCACTGCCGAGGATGCCGATCCGAGGCCTTCGGTACACCAGCGGGTGAGCGATGGCGAGTGACGCCAGCACACCCAGCTGGGCTGCTCCCAGCTCGGTCCCCTCCGTGAGCACGGTGGCTCCCTTCCGGATATCCTCGCCGGCCCGGCGGGTGTTGACGCCAACGTCCCGGTCTTTGAGGATAGTGACGATTCTAGGGCCCTCGTCGGTGTCCTCCTGGCGGATGACGCTGTCGGCGCCCTCCGGGAGTGGGGCTCCGGTGAAGATCCGGGCGCACTCACCGGGACCGATGGCGCGGGTAGGGAAGCGGCCGGCCGGCAGGTGTTCAACGACGGTGAGCCGGATCGGCTGGGACTCGCTCGCGCCGCGGACATCCGCTCCCCGTGCGGCGTAGCCGTCCATGGCGGAGTTGGTCCAGGCCGGAATGTCGAGCGGGCTGACGACATCTTCCGCGAGCACGCTCCCAAGCGCGTCGTCGAGCGGGATGCGCAGCGCCGGTTGCCGCCGCACGTCGAGCAGGATCATGCCGGCAGCTTCGGCGGCGCTGAGAGGGGTGCTCACGAATCGAGGACCAGGGCCCGGTCCCAGGCGAGGTTGGCCAGCAGTTGCAGCCAGATGGTGTCGTTGAAGCGGAGCACCGGACAGTCGGCTTCGAAGTCGGGATCATCGGTGACGATTGCCACCCATTCCGACGCATTGGCGGCGGACGACGAATAGATAGGCTGATCTCCGGCGGCTCGCCGGAACACTTCGATCTTGGGGAGCGGCGCGGCTTTGAACCCCTCCGTCACCACGATGTCTGCCCCCTCCATGTAGCGTCGGGCCAACCCGATGGGGTCGTAGTCGTCAGCGCTGCGCTCGAACAGCACCCGGAGCTGGGGCGAGGCGATGAGGGTTCGCTCGGCGCGGCCCTCGTTGAAGTGCCGCCACGTATCCGTTCCGGGCTGGTCCACCGTGGCGGGATGGTGACCATGTTTGATCGTCATGACCCGGTGTCGCCGGCGCACCAGTTCGCTGGTCAGGGCAACCGCCAGTGTCGTCTTGCCGGCGTTCTTTCGCCCAATTACCGAGATGATGCGTGTTGACGCCACAGCTGGTCGGCTTTCGCGAGATCGTCCGCGGTGTTCACGTTGAAGAAGAGGAGGTCCGGGTCAGCGAGTGAGCGAACCTCGCTCAGGGGGAGGATACCGACTCTGATGCGGTCGTGGAAGCCGATGGCCCGAAGATCGCCGGTGGTGAGACTGTCGGCGATGGCGTCCCGGCAGGCGGGCCCATATGCGGCACAGAGAGGTTCGACTCCTCGGCGCCCGCCGCTTTCCGGAAGTACGGCATCGTGCTGTAGGAGTCGCACGGCCAGCGCTCGAATCAGGGATTCCGACACGAACGGCATGTCCCAGGCGACGCACACCACCGGGGCGGGTGCTTCAACCACCGCAGTGTAGATCCCGCCGAGGGCCCCAAGGCCGGGTCGGACATCTGCCACGGTGCGCAGGTCGGGCCGCCACGTGGAAGCGTCAGGCGCGTTGGCGACCAGGAGCGGCGACTCTCCCAACGCGGCCGTCATCACCGCGACGAGCCGGTCGAGGATCCGCTCTTCCCCTACGACCTCCAGCCCCTTGGGCTTGCCCCCAAAACGTGTTGCGCCGCCGCCGGCGAGGATCGCACCCCGAATGCTCTCCTGGTTCAATACCGACGCCCCCTCCGCCGCTCCAGGATGATGTCGAAGCCGATTACCATGCTGAACAGGTGCTTGAATACGAGTTTGTGGGGTGGAACGAACCCGGCAACGGGAATGGACCCGGTGACCTGCTGAATCCCCTGGATGTTGTCGCGGATCTCCCAGCGAAGCTGGGAGCCCTTCGAGATGGCCGCGGTGACTCCGAACCCCAAGGCAATCGAAGGATCGATCCTCGAATTCTTATCATCATTGTACACCACGAGGGTCGACGGGCCGGAATCGGTCGGGAACTCTCCCTGGGTTCTGATCGCGCTCTGATTGCTCAGAGTAAAGCCCAGGTTGAGGCGGGCATAGGGAGAGAAGGCTTTCCGGCTGTTGATTCGCCACACCGGACCCGCGGAGAGGGTAACGGCGCTCGCCGGCTTCTCCCGCCCCTGAAGCGACTGGCAGACGGCCGCAACGTCGCCCGAGCCCGAGGAAAAGACGTGGCGACAGTCGTCCAGGAAGCCGAGTCCGATGAGGAAGCCCTCCGCTGCGATCCCGAGATTCTCACTCGGGAAGTACGTACCCCCGAAGCCAACAACGAGGTTCGACCGAATTTGCCGGCTGACGCCGAAGCTGTCCGTGGGAGTCGTGAACTGTATTGCCTGCGGGCTGACCGACCACAGATCCGCGCCGGTCACCGCGCCGAGCGAAACACCGAGAACCAGGCGCGCTTCATCGCGAGTGGCCTGCGCATCGGCGCTCTGGGGCGCGACACCGGTCCCGAGGAGGACGGCACAGACAAGCCTTCGAATCGGCATCAGTCCCCCAGAAATTTGTGATCGACCGCCAGACACCGATCCATGATGACATCGATGCCGGCTGCCTCCAGCTCTCGTGCCACACCGTCGTGCCGAATCCCCTGCTGCATCCAGACCAGAGCCGGCCGCACCTCGAGCATCGCCTCGAGCAGCGCGGGAACGTGCTCCGATCGCCGGAAAATGTTCACCACGTCGATAGGCCCAGTGGCAGCAGCGGAGCGGAGATCCGGATGCACTGGCTCGCCCAGAGTCACCCCCCCGACCGGGTGAACCGGGATGATGGTATACCCGGCCGACTGGAGGTATGCGGCGACGCCGTGGCTGGGGCGTTCCGGTTTCCGGCTCAGGCCTACGACCGCAATACGACGGGCGGTGCGGAGGATTTCCCGAAGGCGTTTCCGGTCAGGCGGCACTGGGACCCGGTGCACCATGATGCTGTGGGTGTCCGCTCACCGCCCGTCCGATCAGGATCATGCCGCTCCGGCGGGCAATCTCGACCGCCAACGTGGACGGAACTGAAGGTGTTGCGACATACGCCAGCCCCGCCCTGGCCGCCTTGAACGCCAGCTCCGCTGAAATCCTTCCCGTCACCAGCAGTCCCAACCCCTGCACCGCACGGCCGGCCAGAAGGGCGCCTCCCAGCACCTTGTCCACAGCGTTGTGGCGGCCGATGTCTTCAGCGTGGGCAATGAGCGGCGACGGCACGCCGGCGGGATCGATGAGCGCCGCGGCATGGATTCCACCGGTGTCCTTGTAGCGCTCCCCTTTCGCGAACAGCGCCTTGAACCAGCCCCGCAGCTCTTCCAGGCCAGGCGGAGTGCCTCTCGCGGGCTGGGCCTCGACGGTGGCGGGGTCGGCGAGAAAAGTGGAGACGGCCCCGCAGCCCGATGCCAACACAGGCTTGCGTGCCTCCGCCATCACGGCCGCCACCCGCTCCGGGGGTACCTCGGCCCAAAAGCCGAGATCGGTGGCGCAGGGGCGAAGGTGCACCTGCTCGATATTGTCGATATAGCCTTCACCGTGCAGCCAGCCGACGGCCAGCTCTTCCAGGAGATCGGGCGTGCACATCCACGTCACTGCCGGACGGCCATTTACCTCCAGCCACACCGGCACCTCTTCCACGACCGCGTCCTCGGACATGCGGCCGCCCCGCTTCAAGGGCTGCGCCCGGTCAGTCGAGTCCGGTACAGTCGGCATACAGCGTTGGATCCTCCATGGTGCGGACCCGTTCCAGCGAGAGGCCGGCCGGGAGGCATGCGGCGATAGGACGGAGCACGAAGGCCGCGATGGCCCACTGTTTTCCGTCAGGGGGAGAACGAGTAGCCGAAGCCCAGCTGAACCCATGGGCTCGACGACCATTCCGACAGGTCGTTGTCAGTAATCACCGCGTTGCGGTCGTCGATCGTTCCCGGTTCCTCCACGGGCTCTAGCTGGAATGTGGTGGGGTAATCCAGCTTCCAGAAGATGGCCTTGACCTCGCCTTTGAAGTGGAACCGATCACTGAGGAAAACTCGAACCCCAGCACTCGGCGCCAGGTAGAGCTCGTTGCCGAAATCGTAGCCACTGGTGTCGGCCGGGGTGTCCTCCGCGAACGCCAGCCCCACCCCCGTGGCGATGAATGGCGCCAGCCGGTGCCAGCTCTTGCCGCCCGTCATATTGAACTGCACGGTGAGATCGGCGAAGGTCACCGCCTGTGACACCGGGCCGCTTACCCGGTTCGCCACTCGAACGTAGGGATTGACGATAAAGCGCTCCAGCGTTCCATAGGCGACGCCCAGACCGAACTGAATCGTGCCGCCGGTCCGAATGTCATATCGCCCGCCGAGCACCCTGCCGTTGTGAGGGCCCATGTTGAGATCCCCGCCGCTGCCGCCGAAATAGCCTCCCAGCACCGTCAGTGTGTGTCCCTTACGGATGTCCCTGAACGGTGAGGCTGCTGGCGGATAGCCCACCTGGGCAACGAGGGGAGAGCTGGCCACGGCACACAGCGCCAGTATCCTGAGACCGGAAATCGTGGCCGCAACTCGCATCAATCGCACTCCCTCAGATCGTGTCCCGTCATTTCCACCGGCCGCTCGATGCCGAGAAGACCCAGGATGGTGGGCGCCACGTCCCGCAGCGCGCCGCCCGCCCGCAATGAGGCCGCGTGCGACCGCACTGCCACCAGCGGAACGGGGTTCATGGTGTGCGCGGTGTGCACCCCCCCGGTGGCGGGATCGATCATCATCTCGCAGTTGCCATGATCGGCGGTGATCAGGACGCTGGATCCGGCATCCTCTGCACTCCGGAGAACCCGGCCGAGGCACTGGTCAACCGTCTCCACTGCCTGGACAACCGCGGGGAGCACGCCGGTGTGACCCACCATATCGGCGTTGGCGTAGTTGCACAGCAGGAAGTCGTGGTTCCGCGCCTCGATGGCTCGGCATAGCGCATCGGTCACGCCGGCGGCGCTCATCTCAGGCGCGAGGTCGTAGGTCGCCACCCGCTGCGAGGGAATGAGGCACCGCTCCTCTCCGGCGTAGGGCGGTTCATACCCACCGTTGAAGAAATAGGTGACGTGGGGATACTTCTCCGTTTCGGCCGTCCGAAACTGAGTCCGGGCATGGTCGGCCAGTACTTCCGCAAGTATCCGTGCCAGGCTGAAGGGGGGAAATGCCTGGGGAATGGCGAACTTCTGGTCGTACTGCGTCATCGTGACGCAGGAGACCGGAGGACGATCGGAGACGTCAAAGCCTTCGAATCCTGGCACGGCAAGCGCCGCGACAATCTGCCGCATGCGGTCGCTGCGATAGTTGAAGAAGAAGACTCCGTCTCCATCCCGGATGGTCCCGACCGGTACTCCGTTGCGGATGTGCACCAGAGGGTGAATGAACTCGTCGGTCTCTCCCCGGTGGTACGCTGCCAGCACCGCCATGACCGGATGCTCGACCGGATCGCCCTTCCCGCGAACCATGGCGTCGTAGGCCAGCTGGGTCCGTTCCCAGCGACGGTCCCGATCCATTCCATAGTAGCGGCCGGTGAGGGTCGCGATGTCCACGCGGCTTCCGGCGATCCGGCGCATGTCCACCAGCAGCGTCCGGACCACCTCCGCGCCCAGCGTAGGCGCCGAGTCGCGGCCATCGAGAAAGCCGTGAATGGCGATGGATTGGACCTTCTGACGGATGCCAAGCTCGACGCAGGCAAGCAGGTGCCGGTCCAGCGCGTGGACCCCACCGGGACCGAGCAGGCCCACCAGGTGGAGGGTGCCGCCGGTTTGCCGCAGACCGGCGCAGAGCTGGACTAACGGCTCGATGTCGTAGAAGCTGCCGTTCTGGATGCTCTGGGAAATTCGGACGAGATCCTGCGGGACCACCCGGCCGGCCCCGAGGTTCAGGTGCCCCACCTCGCTGTTGCCCATCTGGCCTTCGGGAAGCCCGACGGCCAACCCGCTGGCATCCAGCAGTGTTCTGGGGTACGATTTCCAGAGCCGCTGCCAGTTGGGGGTGGAAGCCAGCTCGATCGCATTGCCGTCACGCTCCTGCCGATAACCCCAGCCGTCCAGGACCACCAGGACCACCCCGGGGGCGCTTCCGTTTGACATGGGTCTCCGCGTGTTCTACAATGCGCCACTGTGATTTACGCGCCGCAATCTAGTCCCGGCCTCTGCCGGCTACCAGCCTGCGTGGCGGCCGCCCTCCTGCTCGTTGTGCCTGTCGTTGGTGCCCAGGAGCTTCAGGAAATTTCGGTCGCCACCCGGCTCAGGAAGGAGCCGAGCGGAATCCCGCTGGTGTCCCTGCCGGCGGGAACATCGGTGGAGTCGGGACGAACCCGGGGCGACTGGCGCGAAGTGGTCATCCAGGGATGGATCTTCAGCCGATCCACCGAGAACACCACCCGGGACGGCTTTGATCTGGTGGTCACGACGGCTGCCGGGGAAAACATCCGAGAGGCTCCTAACGGTGCGGTGGTCGGGCGGGTGCGGAGCGGCACCTTGTTTCATAAGGAGGAAGTGCGTGGCGGGTGGACTCGGGTCCGCCGCGCCGGATGGGTTCCCCGCCATGCCGTGAAGACCGCCGCGCCGGACCGTCCGTCAGCCCCTTCTCCGCCAGTGGAGCGGCCGGCGGCTCCAGCCCCGCTGACCGAGCCGGTGGAGTCGGGTGCGCTGACCACGCAGAGCGCGGCCGCTCCAGATGAAATGGCGGCCGACTCCGAGGCGGTGCGAGTGTCCCGTGAGACCGTCATCTTCGCGGCACCGCAAGGAGGACAGTTCGGGACCCTGCAACCCGGCGCGCCCACCCGGGTAATAGCCCGCTCCGGAGATTGGACCCGGGTTCAGTTGGAGGGCTGGGTCCGCCAAGTCGATCTGGGCGGCGGGACCGGCACGTCCCTGGGAGGGGTGACCGCGGCGGAGGTACGGTCTGACCCGGCGCGCTACGTTGGGCGGGCGGTCGACTGGCGGCTCGAGCTCATCGCGGTGCAGACCGCGGACGATCTGCGGGTGGAGATGCCAAAGGGTCAGCTATACCTGCTGACTCGCGGGCCGCTGCCGGAGCCGGGCTTCGTCTATGTGACGGTTACCCCCAGGCAGGCCGAGGAGTTCCGGGCGCTCCAGGCGCTCCAGGAGCTTACCCTGCGGGTGATCATCAAGGCGCCGCGTACTCGCTTTCTGGCGACGCCCGTGGTGGAGATGGTGTCCCGGGTGGAGTAGTCGAGGGTTTGCCAGTCGCCAGTCGCCAGTCGCCAGTCGCCAGTCGCTAGTCATTAGTCTAGATTCCGCTTCCAGCTTCCATCGTGGTGATCCTCGCGACTCGTGACTCGTGACTCTCTATGAACGACCTTCTCAAGCAACGCATCCTCCGCCTCCTCGACGCCGCCAGCGACGAGCGTGGCTACCAGATCCTCGACTTCGTCGAGTTTCTCGACAGCAAGTACGCGGAACGCTCCGAGCCCGATGGACTGCTGTCCAGGATCACGGCCACGGTCGAGAATACGATGCGCGCCGGCAAGTTGCCGATCCAGGCCATCACCGGAACGATGGGGCTGATGGATAGCGCGGCCAAGGTAATGAAAGGCCTGGCGGCCGCCGGCCAGGCCGTCGTCGAGGAGGCCGTGAAGGCGGTCGAATCGCCGGACCAGGGCGAACAGAAGCCACGCCAACTCCCCTGACCACATAGGTACTGATGGCCGCGACGACCCAGACTCCGCCTCCTGTCAGCTCCGCACCTTCCGAGTTCATCCGCGGCATCGGTCCTATCGCCGCCATCTCCCTGGTCGTCGGTTCGATGATCGGCTCGGGCATCTTCATCGTGTCGGCCGACATCGGGCGGCAGGTTTCCGGCTGGGGGCCCGGTGCGCTGCTGGCAGTCTGGCTGATCACCGGGGCGATGACGGTGACAGGGGCGCTGGCCTATGCCGAACTGGCCGCCATGATGCCCAAGGCCGGCGGTCAGTACGTCTTTCTTCGGGAGGGCCTCTCCCCGGCTGCGGGGTTTCTCTACGGCTGGACCCTCTTTACCGTCATCCAGACCGGAACCATCGCGGCCGTCGCGGTGGCGTTCGCGCGGTTCCTCGGCGTGCTGGTGCCTGGCATCACGCCGGACATTTTCCTCCCGCTCGGCAGCCTTCGGCTCCCGGGAGCCGCCGACCCCATCCAGTTGGGACTATCCCCACAGCGAGTTGTCGCGGTGCTTATGATTGCCGCGCTGACGGCGATCAATATCCGGGGCGTCAGGCTCGGAGCGGCCATTCAGACGGTGTTCAGCGTTGCGAAGATCGGCGCCCTCGCAGTTCTGGTTCTCCTGGGGCTCACGCTATTTCGCCGGCCGGACGTGGCCGCCGAGAACTTCTCCAACTTCTGGGGAACTGGCGACTGGAGCCTGGCCGTGCTGCCCGTCATCGGCGCGGCGATGGTGGGGTCTCTCTTCGCCAGCGACGCCTGGAACAATGTGACTTTTGCCGCCGCTGAGGTCAGGGATCCCGACGAAGAACCTGCCCCGCGCACTTGCCATCGGTACCGGTCTGGTGAGCGCGCTGTATATCCTGACCAATGTCGCCTACCTGAACATTCTACCGTTTTACGGCGATCCGAACGGGGCCGATGTCCTCTCGCGGGGGCTGCAATACGCGGCGCAGGACCGGGTAGGCACGGCCGCGATTGAAGTCGCCCTGGGGGCCGGTGCCGCCGCAATCATGGCGGTGGCGATCCTGCTGTCGACCTTCGGTTGCAACAACGGGCTCATCCTGTCCGGGCCCCGGGTCTATTACGCGATGGCCCGCGACAACCTCTTCTTCGAGCGCGCCGGCACCCTCCACCCAGTCTATCGGACTCCGGTCTTCGGTCTTGTCGCCCAGGCTATCTGGACCATGGTGCTGTGTCTCAGCGGAACCTACAGCGAGCTGCTCAACTACGTTGTCTTTGCCGCGTTGATTTTCTACCTGTTGACGACCGTATCGCTGTTCCGGCTCCGCCGCCTCCGCCCTGACCTGCCCCGCCCGGTCAAGGCTTTCGGCTACCCGTGGCTGCCCGCGATCTACATTGCCGCCATTGCGTTCCTGCTCGTCGTTCTGCTGGCCGATCCACAGCAGCGCAAGTTCTCCGCGCTCGGGCTCCTCATCGTAGCCTTGGGGCTCCCGGTGTACGCGGTATGGCGCCGCGCCAAGTAATCCTCCGCGTCAGAGGCTCGCAGCATGTGATACGGTCGTTGTCGGGAGTCAGCCGCGCCGTCAGATTATCCCCTAATCACTGCCGATCCCTGCTTCAAGCGGGGACCCGAGACTAACCCAGAGGGAACGCGCTCATGTCCGACGCTCGTCGTCAGCCAGAGAGGTCTGCAAGACCGTCTGCCAGGAAAAGCCGCACCGGCGTGCCGGGCCTGGATAGCGTCATGGCCGGTGGCTACCCATCGGAGAACATGTTCCTGGTCGAGGGCGACCCCGGGACGGGCAAGACCACCCTTGCGCTGCAGTTTCTCCTCGAGGGCGTGCGCCAGGGTGAAAAGGGATTGTACGTGACGCTGTCGGAGAGCGCCGAGGAGCTGAGGCTGGTCGCGGAGTCGCATGGCTGGTCGCTCGATGGGATCGAGATCTTCGAGCTGATGCCCGACGAGCAGGCGCTCCAGCCCGATGCCCAATACACCGTATTTCATCCCTCCGAAGTCGAGCTGACCAGTACCACCCAGGCCATCTTCGAGACCGTCACGCGGGTAAAGCCGGTGCGAGTCGTGTTCGACTCCTTATCTGAGCTGCGACTTCTGGCGCGGGATTCCCTGCGGTACCGCCGCCAGATTCTCGGCTTCAAGCATTTTTTTACCCACCGTCGTGCCACTGTCATCCTGCTGGACGACCGGACCGGCGAGGACTCCGACCAGCAGCTCCGCAGCCTGGCGCACGGGGTGCTGTTGCTGGAGCAGCTGGCGCTGGACTACGGGGCCGAGCGCCGCAAGCTGCGGGTAGTCAAGATGCGCGGGGTTCTGTACCGCGGTGGGTATCACGATTACACCATTCGGACCGGTGGCCTCGCGGTGTTCCCCCGGCTGATCGCGGCGGAGCACCATACACCGTTTGAGCGCAGCACGGTGCTCAGCGGGGTCCGGGAGCTCGACATCTTGCTGGGCGGAGGTCTCGACAGCGGCACCAGCTCCCTGGTCATGGGGCCGGCCGGCTGCGGAAAGACCGTGCTGGCCACCCAATACGCCTGCGCCGCGGCATCGCGGGGCGACCACGTCGCCTTCTATCTGTTCGACGAGCGGCTCGGCACCTTCATGGACCGGGCTGTCCGTCTGGGAATGCCGATCGAGAAGTATCAACGCGAGGGCAAGATTTTCATTCGGTCGATCGATCCGGCCGAGGTTTCGCCCGGCGAGTTCGCCCACACCATCGTAGACACGACCACGCGCGAGGGAAGCAAGTTTGTCGTCATCGACAGCTTGAACGGATACATCAATGCCATGCCGGACGAGCGACTGCTCGACATTCGTCTGCATGAGCTGCTGAGCTACCTGGCGCAGCGGGGGGTCACGACACTGCTGACCCTGGCTCAGCACGGGCTATTCGCCACGTCGAGCAGCCAGGCGGAGGTGAGCTACCTGGCCGACAGCCTGCTGGTGCTTCGATTCTTCGAGGCTGTGGGGGAGGTCCGGAAGGCCATCTCGGTGCTGAAGAAGCGAAGTGGGCCACACGAGCTGACAATCCGCGAGTTCCAAGTTACCAATCGGGGCGTCAGAGTGGGTGAGCCGCTCCAGGACTTCCAGGGTGTGCTCACCGGGGTTCCCGACTACGTCGGCCAGCGCCAGCCGCTGCTGGCTGTGGAAGGCCCCGGCGCCAGTGGCGTATAGCGGAGGAGAGCCCCCCGCCTCCGGCGAGCGGATTCTGCTTCTGGCGCCCACCGGTCGCGATGCCGAGCTGCTTGCCTCGATTCTTTCCCAAAACCACTTCCAGCCGGGTATCTGCCTCGATATGGGCTCGCTCACCTCCTCGCTCGAAGCCGGAGGCGCGGTGGCGATCATTGCGGAAGAAGCGCTGCACGGATACGCGTCCGATGAGCTCGAGGCGGCCCTGGCCGCGCAACCCTCCTGGTCCGACCTGCCGGTCATCGTCCTCCTCAGCAGCGGCGCCACCTTGGCATCGAGCCGAGCGCTGCTCTCCCGCTTTGCCCGACACGGCAACGTGACACTCCTCGAACGGCCGGTGCGCACCGTGGCGTTGACCAGTACCGTGCAGGCGGCTCTCCGGGCCAGGCACCGGCAATACGAGGTACGCGATCATCTCCGTCAACTCGCGGTGACCCAAGCAGCCCTGGAGCGCAGTGAGGCGCGCTACCGGTCGCTGGCGCTGGCGTCCGCGTCGATTGTATGGCTCAGTGACGCCGACGGCGTGTTCCGGGGAGACGGAACAACCTGGGAGCGGTATACCGGCCAGACAGAGGCGGAATATTCCGGGTGGGGCTGGCTCGAGGCGATCCATCCTCAGGACCGCGAGGCCACCAGTGCGGCGTGGCGGCGGGCGGTAGAGCGAGGTGAAGCCTACTATGCCGAGTACCGGCTGAAGACACGAGACGGACAATATCGGCGGGTGGCAGCGAGAGCAGTCCCGGTCGCGGACTCTGACGGGAACATGGAGTGGGTGGGTGCCTGCACCGATGTCGAGGACGAGCGCCGGGCCGCGGACCACCTGCGGCAGACTCAACGGATCGAGGCGGTCGGCAACCTGGCGGGCGGCGTGGCCCACGAGGTCAACAACATGATGACCGCCGTTATCGGGTTCGGCGGGTTCGTTCTCAAGGGTATGCCCGAAGACCATCCCCAGCGTTCCGATGTGTCCGAGATGGTGAAGGCGGCCACGCGCGCGGCGGGGATCACCCGTCAGCTGCTGGCCTTCACCCGGCAGCAGGTGCTCCAACCCTCGATTCTCGATCTCAATTCCGTGATCACCGATCTGGGCCGCATGCTGACCGGGTTCATCGGTGCCGACATCGAGCTCAGCATCCATCTGGATCCGCAGACCGGGCGGGTCCGCGCCGACCGGGGGCAGCTCGAACAGGTGATCATCAATCTGGCTTTGAACGCCCGGTATGCCATGAAGTCCGGCGGGCGGTTGACGCTGGAGACCACCCGGGTGACGCTGGACGAGGGCTACGCCCGCCGGCATGTGGGCACGGCGATCGAGCCGGGGCAGTACGTCTCGCTGAGTGTCACGGACACGGGCGCCGGAATGGATGCCGCCACCCGGGCGCGGGCGTTCGAGCCATTCTTCACCACCAAGCCTGTCGGGCAGGGAACCGGGCTCGGTCTGTCGACCGCCTACGGCATAGTCAAGCAGTCGGGAGGGTACATCTGGCTGTATAGTGAGCCCGGGCAGGGGACCAGCGTCAAGTTGTACTTGCCGAAAGTCTTGGATCCCCTCAGCCGGCCCTCGCGGCCCATTGCGGTCCCTCGCGGCGAGGGAGAGATCCTGCTGGTGGTGGAGGACGAGGAAGCCGTGCGTACCCTCGCCCGGCGTACCCTCGAGGAGGCTGGCTATCGCGTCCTGGAGGCTGCCACCGGCAGGGCAGGCCTGGAGCTGATCCTCGGCACCGAGATCCACCTCATCCTCTGTGACGTGATCCTGCCCGAGATGAGTGGGCACGAGCTCGGACGGCGGGTGGCAGCCATCCGGCCTGACATCCCGATTCTCTACATGTCCGGCTACCCCGGGCCCGAGGTGGTCGAGCGCGGCCTGATAGCCCAGGATGCCCCCTTCATTGAGAAGCCATTCACTGCCAGCGGCCTGGCCAGCGCGGTACGCGGGCTTCTGAACCAGCGCCGCGCCGCTCCTTCTTCCGCTTGATTTCACCGCAAGCGGCCACTACTCTTGGAGATGGACCGATCAAACTCAGGCCCGCCGACCGTCCGTCGTGGACGACGGTGGGTCTTCGTGTTTATGCAGGGTAGCCCATGAGCGTGATCCGTCCCAAGCTCGGCCTCACCTTCGACGACGTGCTTCTGGTGCCCCGGCACTCCGCCGTCCACCCGCGTGAGGTTTCAACCGTCACTCGCTTCACCCGCACGATACCCCTCAACATTCCTTTGATCTCCGCCGCCATGGACACGGTGACCGAGGCCGACATGGCTATCGCCATGGCGCGCGCGGGCGGCATCGGGGTGCTCCATAAGAACATGACCGTGGAGCGCCAGGCAGCCGAAGTAGATCGCGTCAAGCGCAGTGAGAGCGGGATGATCCTCAACCCGATCACGCTGGGTCCGGACCGTCCGCTGCGCGAAGCCTACGCCCTGATGCGGCGATTCAAGATCTCCGGCGTCCCCATCGTGGACGGGCAGGGCCGCCTGGTGGGGATCATTACCAACCGCGATCTCCAGTTCGAGCGCAATCTGGACCAGCCGATTCGCGATGCCATGACCAAGGAAAAGCTCGTGACCGCACCGGTGGGTACCGGTCTGGACGAAGCGGAGCGCATCCTGGCCCGGCATCGCATCGAGAAGCTGCCGGTGGTGGATGCTCAGGGTGTCCTGAAGGGGCTGATCACGGTAAAGGACATCTTCAAGCGGCGCGAGCATCCACTCGCGAACAAGGATCAACATGGTCGCCTGCGGGTAGCGGCGGCGGTGGGGGGCGGATCCGATGCGGTTGCCCGGGCGCGTACGCTGGTCGGCGCCGGAGTGGACGTCATCGTGGTTGACTCCGCCCACGGCCACAGCGAAGGCGTCCTGGCCATGGTGGACCAGCTCCGCGAGGCGTATCCTGATGTTCAGCTGGTCGCGGGGAACGTCGCGACCGAAGCGGGCGCGCGGGAGCTGGTGCGCCGCGGGGCCGATGCCATCAAGGTCGGGATCGGGCCTGGCAGCATATGCACCACCAGGGTCGTCACCGGGGTCGGGGTCCCCCAGGTCACGGCCATTCTCGACTCGCTGCGAGGGGCTGACGACGTGCCCATCATCGCCGACGGCGGCGTGAAGTACTCGGGTGACGTAGTGAAAGCCCTGGCGGCGGGGGCTTCCTCGGTGATGATGGGCTCCATGCTGGCGGGGACCGAAGAGAGTCCCGGCGAATCGGTGCTGGCTGAAGGCCGCCGGTTCAAGATGATCCGGGGCATGGGAAGCCTCTCCGCCATGCAGGACGGGTCTGCCGACCGCTACTTTCAGGAAGGCGAAATGGCCGCGTCCAAGATGGTGCCCGAAGGGATCGAAGGTCGGGTACCGTACAGGGGCCCTGTCTCCGATGTGCTCTATCAGATGGTGGGCGGGCTGCGCAGTGGCATGGGCTACTGCGGGGTGGCCACAATTCCCCAACTTCAGTGCGACGTCGAGATGATTCAGATCACCACGGCTGGTCTGCGGGAGTCGCATCCGCATGACGTGACGATCACGCGAGAAGCTCCGAACTACAGCGCCTGAAAACTGATTCCCCGTCTGCACCCTGCTCGACGCATCATCAACCCGAGGTGACCGTCGTATGAATTTGTGGGCCACCAAGTCCATAGCTGAACTCCGTGCCGAAGCCGAAGCAACCGGGGAGGGCTCGCTGCATCGCGCACTCGGCGCGCTCAATCTCACCATGCTGGGCATCGGCGCGATAATCGGGGCGGGAATCTTCGTGCTGACCGGTATAGCTGCCGCGTTGCACGCAGGTCCCGGCGTGGTGCTGTCGTTCGTGGTGGCTGCCGTGGCCTGTGGCCTGGCCGGACTCTGCTATGCCGAAATGGCCAGCACCGTCCCCGTGGCCGGGAGCGCCTATACCTACTCTTACGCCACCATGGGGGAGTTCGTCGCCTGGATCATTGGATGGGACCTGGTCCTGGAATACGCCATGGGGGCAGCCACCGTCGGGGTGGGCTGGTCCGGCTACCTCGTCAGCCTGCTCGACTATTTCGGTCTCCACCTGCCTACCGCTGTCACCTCGGCGCCGCTCCGCTGGTGCACCGGGGCCGACGTCACCAACGGCGTTGCGGCCTGCCTGCAGGAGGGCTGGAACAAGACCGGCTCGCTCTTCAACCTGCCGGCGGCGTTCATCGTCCTGGTGGCAACTTGGATTCTGGTGGTCGGCATTAAGGAGTCGGCCAAGGTCAACAACTTCATCGTCGTCCTCAAGATCGCCGTCGTCCTCCTGTTCATCCTGTTCGGCCTCCAGTACGTGAGCCCGGAAAACTGGAAGCCGTTCATCCCGCCCAACACCGGCACCTTCGGTGAGTTCGGCTGGAGCGGTGTCTTTCGCGGCGCCGGCCTGATCTTCTTCGCCTATATCGGCTTCGATGCGGTAAGCACCGCGGCGCAGGAGGCCAAGAATCCCCAGCGGGACATGCCGATCGGTATTCTGGGATCGCTGGTGATCTGCACGATTCTGTACGTGCTGGTAGCGCTCACGCTGACTGGCCTGGTTCACTACTCCGAGCTCAACGTGGCCCATCCGGTAGCGTTTGCGGTAGAGCGCATCAGCCAGCTTTCCTGGCTCCGCCCGCTCATCACCCTGGGCGCGGTGCTGGGCCTGGGCTCGGTGGTTCTAGTGATGCTCCTGGGCCAGTCCCGGGTGTTCTACGCCATGTCTCGTGACGGCCTGATCGGACCCTGGGCCGGCAAGGTTCACCCCCGCTTCCGCACTCCCTACCTGTCCACCATCTACGTCGGGATCATCGTCGCGTTCATCACCGCGACCTTCCCGATCCAGATTCTGGGCGAGCTGGTCAACATCGGTACCCTGCTGGCGTTCGTACTGGTCTGCCTCGGCGTCTGGGTGCTCCGCCGCAAGCGGCCCGACCTCGATCGGCCGTTCAAGACTCCGCTGGTGCCGCTGGTTCCGATCCTCGGCGTGCTCGCTTGCCTGGGGCTGATGGCAACACTGCCCGGCGATACCTGGCTCCGACTCCTGATATGGCTGGCCATCGGATTCGCGATCTACTTCGGCTATGGGCGGAAGCACAGCCGGCTCCAGCGGGAACGCGAAGGGGTCTCCTTCCGAGGGAAGCCCGTGAAATGATGGTGTTGGGAACGTTCACCTCTGACCCCAACCTTGCGAGGGCCGCAGATGGATCTGTTCCGACGTAAAAGCGTCGCTGCGCTGCAAGCCGAGGCTCTGGGCGACAACAGCCTCAAGCGGGCCCTTGGACCCTGGAACCTCACGGCGCTCGGCATCGGCGCCATCATTGGCACCGGCATCTTCGTGCTGACCGGTACGGTCGCCGCCCAGAACGCGGGCCCTGCCGTCATCCTCTCATTTGTCTTCGCCGGCATCGCGTCGGTGTTCGCCGCTCTCTGCTACAGCGAGTTCGCGTCGCTGGTCCCGATGGCCGGCAGCGCCTACACCTACGGCTATGCTACGCTGGGCGAGTTCATTGCCTGGGTCATCGGGTGGGATCTTGTGCTCGAGTACGCTCTCAGCGCCACGACGGTCGCCATCGGCTGGTCAGGCTACGTGGTGTCGTTCCTGGCCGACCTCGGCATCCATGTGCCGGCTCAGTTCCAGGCCGCTCGGGGCACAGTGGTTACCATGGCCGACGGAAGCACGGTGACTGCGCTCTTCAATATCCCAGCCGTTCTCATCATCGCCATCGTGACGACGCTGCTGGTAGTCGGCATCAAGGAATCGGCTTCGGTCAACAACGTCATCGTCGTCATCAAGCTGGCCGTAGTGGTTCTGTTCATAGCCCTGGCCGCCCAGCACGTGGACCCGGACAACTGGAAACCATTCATCCCGGCTAACACGGGAGATCGCGAGCACTTCGGCTTCAGCGGCGTGGTGGCCGGCGCGGCGATCGTCTTCTTTGCGTACATCGGTTTCGATGCCGTGAGCACGGCGGCGCAGGAGGCCAAGAATCCTCAGCGAGACATGCCGATCGGCATCCTCGGCTCGCTGGTGATCTGCACCGTGCTGTACGTCATCGTGGCGGCCATCGCCACCGGGGTGCTGCACTACACTCAGCTGGATGTGCCCGACCCCATCGCCAAGGTCGCCGACCACGCCGGACTGGGGGTGTTCGCCAGCCTGATCAAGATGGGAGCCATAGCCGGTTTAACCTCGGTCATACTGGTGCAGCTGCTCGGCCAGTCGCGCGTCTTCTACAGCATGTCCCGGGACGGCTTGCTACCCCCGTTCGTGCAGAAGATCCACCCGCGGTTCCGCACTCCGTACATCACCTCGATTGTCACCGGAATCGCGGTCGCCATCCCCGCCGCGATTCTGCCGGTGCGTGACGCAGCCAAGCTCGTGTCCATCGGAACGCTGCTCGCCTTCGTGATCGTATGCATGGGGGTGCTGGTGCTGAGAGTCCGGGAGCCGAATCTGCACCGGCCGTTCAAGACGCCGTTCGTGTGGTTTGTGGCGCCTGCCGGAGCGCTCTCCGCGGCATATCTGATGTTCTATCTGGACGCGCAGACCTGGCTGCGGCTGCTGGTGTGGCTGCTGATCGGCTTCGCCATCTACTTCCTCTACAGCCGGCACCATTCCCGGCTGGCGCAGCCGGGACGGAACTAAAGGGTTCTCACGACTGGGGGTGGAGTCGGTTAGTATACGGAAATGCCGTACGCACTGTCACTCGACAAGATCGCCCGGGCCCGGGAGTTCGCCGCCGCACTCAAGCCCGGGCAGCGGGTCTGCATCACCACTCACGTGAATC
>CAVUDL010000025.1:0-19031 GCA_963740175.1 uncultured Gemmatimonadales bacterium | reverse complement strand
CTGCCGCCATCATGGCGGTGGCGATCCTGCTGTCGACCTTCGGCTGCAACAACGGGCTGATCCTCTCCGGGCCACGGGTCTACTACGCGATGGCCCGCGACAACCTCTTCTTCGAGCGCGCCGGCGCCCTCCACCCAGTCTATCGGACTCCGGTCTTTGGTCTTGTCGCCCAGGCTATCTGGACCATGGTGCTGTGCCTCAGCGGAACCTACAGCGAGCTGCTCAACTACGTTGTCTTTGCCGCGTTGATTTTCTACCTGTTGACGACCGTATCGCTGTTCCGGCTCCGCCGGCTCCGCCCTGACCTGCCCCGCCCGGTCAAGGCGTTCGGCTATCCGGTGGCTGCCGGCGCTCTACATTGCCGCCATTGCGTTTCTCCTGGTCGTTCTGCTGGCCGATCCGCAGCAGCGCAAGTTCTCCGCGCTCGGGCTCCTCATCGTGGCCCTGGGGCTCCCGGTCTACGCGGTATGGCGCCGCGCCAGGTAAGACCTCCGCGCCAGAGCTCGCAGAATATGATGACGCCCGTCGTTGTCGGGAGTCGGCCGAGCCGTCAGATTATCCCCTAATCACTGCCTATCCCTGCTTCAAGCGGGGACTCGAGACTAACCCAGGGGAACGCGCTCATGTCCGACGTTCGTCGCCAGCCAGAGAAGTCCGCGAGACCCTCTGCCCGGAAAAGCCGCACCGGCGTGCCGGGCCTGGATAGCGTCATGGCCGGGGCTACCCATCGGAGAACATGTTCCTCGTCGAGGGCGACCCCGGGACCGGGCAAGACCACCCTCGCGCTGCAGTTTCTCCTCGAGGGCGTGCGCCAGGGTGAAAAGGGCCTGTACGTGACGCTGTCGGAGAGCGCCGAAGAGCTGAGGCTGGTCGCGCAGTCCCATGGCTGGTCGCTCGACGGGATCGAAATCTTCGAGCTGATGCCCGACGAGGAGGCGCTCAGCCCGATGCCCAGTACACCGTATTTCATCCCTCCGAAGTCGAGCTGACCAGTACCACCCAAGCCATCTTCGAGACCGTCGAGCGGGTAAAGCCGGTGCGGGTCGTGTTCGATTCATTGTCGGAGCTGCGGCTTCTGGCGCGGGACTCGCTGCGCTACCGCCGCCAGATTCTCGGCTTCAAGCATTTTTTCACCCACCATCGTTCGACTGTCCTCCTGCTGGACGATCGCACCGGTGAGGACTCCGACCAGCAGCTCCGCAGCCTGGCGCACGGGGTGCTGTTGCTGGAGCAGCTGGCGCTCGACTACGGGGCCGAGCGCCGCAAGCTCCGGGTGGTCAAGATGCGCGGGGTTCTGTACCGCGGCGGGTATCACGACTACACCATTCGGACCGGTGGACTCGAGGTGTTCCCCCGGCTGGTGGCCGCCGAGCACCACACGCCGTTCGAGCGCAGCACGGTGCTCAGCGGGGTCCGGGAGCTCGACACCCTGCTGGGCGGAGGCCTCGACAGCGGCACCAGCTCCCTGATCATGGGCCCGGCCGGCTGCGGCAAGACCGTGCTTGCCACCCAATACGCCTGCGCGGCGGCATCGCGGGGCGACCACGTCGCCTTCTATCTGTTCGACGAGCGGCTTGGCACCTTCATCGACCGGGCAGACCGTCTGGGAATGCCGATCGAGAAGTATCAACGCGAGGGCAAGATTTTCATTCGGTCGATCGATCCGGCCGAGGTCTCTCCCGGCGAGTTTGCCCACACCATCGTGGACACGACCAAGCGTGAGGGCAGCAAGTTCGTCGTCATCGACAGCCTGAACGGCTACATCAATGCCATGCCGGACGAGCGGCTGCTCGACATCCGCCTGCACGAGCTGCTGAGCTACCTGGCGCAGCGCGGGGTCACCACGCTGCTGACCCTGGCTCAGCACGGCCTGTTCGCCTCGTCGAGCAGCCAGGCGGAGGTGAGCTACCTGGCCGACAGCCTCCTGGTGCTTCGATTCTTCGAGGCCATGGGCGAGGTCCGCAAGGCCATCTCGGTGCTGAAGAAGCGAAGCGGGCCGCACGAGCTGACGATCCGCGAGTTCCAGGTCACCAACAGGGGCGTGAGGGTGGGCGAGCCGCTCCGGGAGTTCCAGGGGGTGCTCACCGGAGTGCCCGACTACGTCGGGCAGCGGCAGCCGCTCTCGCCGCGGAGGGACCCGGCGCCAGTGGCAGTGATGCGGAGGACAGCCGGCCGCGTCCGGCGAGCGGATTCTCCTTCTGGCGCCCACCGGCCGCGATGCCGAGCTGCTGTGCCTCGACTCTCTCACAAAACGGCTTCGAGGCGGGCATCTGCCCCGATATGGGCTCGCTCACCCCGTCGCTCGAAGCCGGCGGCGCGGTCGCCATCATCGCGGAAGAAGCGCTGCACGGCCCCGCGTCCGATCAGCTCGACGCGACGCTCGCCGCGCAACCCTCCTGGTCCGACCTCCCGGTCATCGTCCTCCTCAGCAGCGGCGCCACCCTGGCCTCGAGCCGAGCGCTGCTCTCCCGCTTTGCCAGACACGGCAATGTGACGCTGCTGGAACGGCCGGTGCGTACCGTCGCGCTGACCAGCACGGTCCAGGCTGCGCTTCGCGCCCGCCACCGGCAGTACGAAGTGCGCGACCATCTGAGCCAACGCGCCGTGGCCCAAGCCGCGCTGGAGCGCAGTGAGGCGCGCTATCGCTCACTCACGCTCGCCTCTGCTTCCGATCGTGTGGATCAGTGACGCCGAAGGCGTTTTCCGGGGAGACGGCTCAACCTGGGAGCAGTATACCGGACAGACCGAGGCGGAGTACGCCGGCTGGGGCTGGCTCGACGCCATCCATCCTCAGGACCGCGAGGCCACCGCTGCAGCCTGGCGGCGAGCGGTGGAGCGAAAGAGACCTACTACGCCGAGTACCGCCTGATGCACGAGACGGCCAATATCGGCGGGTGGCAGCGCGAGCAGTCCCGGTGCGGACTCCGAAGGCAACGTGGAGTGGGTGGGTGCCTGCACCGATGTCGAGGACGAGCGCCGGGCCGCGGACCACCTGCGGCAGACCCAGCGGATCGAGGCGGTAGGCAACCTGGCGGGCGGCGTGGCCCACGAGGTCAACAACATGATGACCGCCGTCATCGGCTTCGGCGGGTTCGTGCTCAAGGGCATGCCCGAAGACCATCCCCAGCGTTCGGACGTTTCCGAGATGGTGAAGGCGGCCACCCGCGCGGCGGGGATCACCCGTCAGCTGCTGGCCTTCACCCGGCAGCAGGTGCTCCAACCCTCGGTTCTCGATCTCAATTCCGTGATCACCGATCTGGGCCGCATGCTGACCGGGTTCATCGGTGCCGACATCGAGCTCACCGTCCATCTGGATCCGCAGACCGGCCGGGTCCGAGCCGACCGGGGGCAACTGGAACAGGTGATCATCAATCTGGCGTTGAACGCCCGGTATGCCATGAAGTCCGGCGGGCGGTTGACGCTGGAGACCACCCGGGTGACGCTGGACGAAGGCTACGCCCGCCGGCATGTGGGCACGGCGATCGAGCCGGGGCAGTACGTCTCGCTGAGTGTCACCGACACGGGCGCCGGAATGGACGCCGCCACCCGGGCCCGGGCGTTCGAGCCATTCTTCACCACCAAGCCGGTGGGGCAGGGAACCGGGCTCGGTCTCTCCACCGCCTACGGAATCGTCAAGCAGTCGGGAGGGTACATCTGGCTCTACAGTGAGCCCGGGCAGGGGACCAGCGTCAAGTTGTACTTGCCGAAAGTCTTGGATCCCCTCAGCCGGCCCTCCCGGCCCATTGCGGTCCCTCGCGGCGAGGGAGAGATCCTGCTGGTCGTGGAGGACGAGGAAGCCGTGCGCACCCTCGCGCGGCGTACCCTCGAGGAGGCCGGCTATCGGGTCCTGGAGGCCGCCACCGGCAGGGCGGGCCTGGAGCTGATCCTCGGCACCGAGATCCACCTCATCCTCTGCGATGTGATCCTGCCCGAGATGAGTGGGCACGAGCTCGGACGGAGGGTGGCTGCCGTACGCCCCGACATCCCGATTCTCTACATGTCCGGCTACCCCGGGCTCGAGGTGGTCGAGCGCGGTCTGATCGCCCAGGATGCCCCGTTCATCGAGAAGCCGTTCACCGCCAGCGGCCTGGCCAGCGCGGTCCGCGGGCTTCTGAACCAGGACCGCGCCGCTCCTTCTTCCGCTTGATTTCACCGCAAGCGGCCACTACTCTTGGAGATGGACCGATCAAACTCAGGCCCGCCGACCGTCCGTCGTGGACGCCGGTGGGTCTTCGTGTTTATGCAGGGTAGTCCATGAGCGTGATCCGTCCCAAGCTCGGCCTCACCTTCGACGACGTGCTTCTCGTGCCCCGGCACTCCGCCGTCCACCCGCGTGAGGTTTCCACCGTCACCCGCTTCACCCGCACGATACCCCTCAACATTCCTTTGATCTCCGCCGCCATGGACACGGTGACCGAGGCCGACATGGCTATCGCCATGGCGCGGGCGGGCGGCATCGGGGTGCTCCATAAGAACATGACCGTGGAGCGCCAGGCCGCCGAAGTAGATCGCGTCAAGCGCAGCGAGAGCGGGATGATCCTCAACCCGATCACGCTGGGTCCGGACCGTCCGCTGCGCGAAGCCTACGCCCTGATGCGGCGATTCAAGATCTCCGGCGTCCCCATCGTGGACGGGCAGGGCCGCCTGGTGGGGATCATCACCAACCGCGATCTCCAGTTCGAGCGCAATCTGGACCAGCCGATTCGCGATGCCATGACCAAGGAGAAGCTCGTGACCGCACCGGTGGGTACCGGTCTGGACGAAGCGGAGCGCATCCTGGCCCGGCATCGCATCGAGAAGCTGCCGGTGGTGGATGCCCAGGGTGTGCTGAAGGGGCTGATCACGGTGAAGGACATCTTCAAGCGGCGCGAGCATCCGCTCGCGAACAAGGATCAACATGGTCGCCTGCGGGTAGCGGCGGCGGTGGGGGGCGGATCCGATGCGGTCGCCCGGGCGCGTACGCTGGTCGGCGCCGGAGTGGACGTCATCGTGGTTGACTCCGCCCACGGCCACAGCGAAGGTGTCCTGGCCACGGTGGACCAGCTCCGCGAGGCGTACCCTGATGTCCAGCTGGTGGCGGGGAACGTCGCGACCGAAGCGGGCGCGCGGGAGCTGGTGCGCCGCGGGGCCGATGCCATCAAGGTCGGGATCGGGCCGGGCAGCATATGCACCACCAGGGTCGTCACCGGGGTCGGGGTCCCCCAGGTCACGGCCATTCTCGACTCGCTGCGAGGGGCTGACGACGTGCCCATCATCGCCGACGGCGGCGTGAAGTACTCGGGTGACGTGGTGAAAGCCCTGGCGGCGGGGGCTTCCTCGGTGATGATGGGCTCCATGCTGGCGGGGACCGAAGAGAGTCCCGGCGAATCGGTGCTGGCTGAAGGCCGCCGGTTCAAGATGATCCGGGGCATGGGAAGCCTCTCCGCCATGCAGGACGGGTCTGCCGACCGCTACTTTCAGGAAGGCGAAATGGCCGCGTCCAAGATGGTGCCCGAAGGGATCGAAGGGCGGGTACCGTACAGGGGCCCTGTCTCCGATGTGCTCTATCAGATGGTGGGCGGGCTGCGCAGTGGCATGGGCTACTGCGGGGTGGCCACAATTCCCCAACTTCAGTGCGACGTCGAGATGATTCAGATCACCACGGCTGGTCTGCGGGAGTCGCACCCGCATGACGTGACGATCACGCGAGAAGCTCCGAACTACAGCGCCTGAAAACTGATTCCCCGTCTGCACCCTGCTCGACGCATCATCAACCCGAGGTGACCGTCGTATGAATTTGTGGGCCACCAAGTCCATAGCTGAACTCCGTGCCGAAGCCGAAGCAACCGGGGAGGGCTCGCTGCATCGCGCACTCGGCGCGCTCAATCTCACCATGCTGGGCATCGGCGCGATCATCGGGGCGGGAATCTTCGTGCTGACCGGCATAGCTGCCGCGTTGCACGCAGGTCCCGGCGTGGTGCTGTCGTTCGTGGTGGCCGCCGTGGCCTGTGGCCTGGCGGGACTCTGCTATGCCGAAATGGCCAGCACCGTACCCGTGGCCGGAAGCGCCTACACCTACTCCTACGCCACCATGGGGGAGTTCGTCGCCTGGATCATCGGGTGGGACCTGGTCCTGGAATACGCCATGGGGGCAGCCACCGTCGGGGTGGGCTGGTCCGGCTACCTCGTCAGCCTGCTCGACTATTTCGGGCTCCACCTGCCTACCGCCGTCACCTCGGCGCCGCTCCGCTGGTGCACCGGGGCCGACGTCACCAACGGCGTTGCGGCCTGCGTGCAGGAGGGCTGGAACAAGACCGGCTCGCTCTTCAACCTGCCGGCGGCGTTCATCGTCCTGGTGGCCACCTGGATTCTGGTGGTCGGCATCAAGGAGTCGGCCAAGGTCAACAACTTCATCGTCGTCCTCAAGATCGCCGTCGTCCTCCTGTTCATCCTGTTCGGCCTGCAGTACGTGAGCCCGGAAAACTGGAAGCCGTTCATCCCGCCCAACACCGGCACCTTCGGTGAGTTCGGCTGGAGCGGTGTCTTTCGCGGCGCCGGCCTGATCTTCTTCGCCTATATCGGCTTCGATGCGGTAAGCACCGCGGCGCAGGAGGCCAAGAATCCCCAGCGGGACATGCCGATCGGCATTCTGGGATCGCTGGTGATCTGCACGATTCTGTACGTGCTGGTAGCGCTCACGCTGACTGGCCTGGTTCACTACTCCGAGCTCAACGTGGCCCATCCGGTAGCGTATGCGGTAGAGCGCATCAGCCAGCTTTCCTGGCTCCGCCCGCTCATCACCCTGGGCGCGGTGCTGGGCCTGGGCTCGGTGGTGCTGGTGATGCTCCTGGGCCAGTCCCGGGTGTTCTACGCCATGTCGCGTGACGGCCTGATCGGACCCTGGGCCGGCAAGGTTCACCCCCGCTTCCGCACTCCCTACCTGTCCACCATCTACGTCGGGATCATCGTCGCGTTCATCACCGCGACCTTCCCGATCCAGATTCTGGGCGAGCTGGTCAACATCGGTACCCTGCTGGCGTTCGTACTGGTCTGCCTCGGCGTCTGGGTGCTCCGCCGCAAGCGGCCCGACCTCGATCGGCCGTTCAAGACTCCGCTGGTGCCGCTGGTTCCGATCCTCGGCGTGCTCGCTTGCCTGGGGCTGATGGCGACACTGCCCGGCGATACCTGGCTCCGGCTCCTGATATGGCTGGCCATCGGATTCGCGATCTACTTCGGCTATGGACGGAAGCACAGCCGGCTCCAGCGGGAACGCGAAGGGGTCTCCTTCCGAGGGAAGCCCGTGAAATGATGGTGTTGGGAACGTTCACCTCTGACCCCAACCTTGCGAGGGCCGCAGATGGATCTGTTCCGACGTAAAAGCGTCGCTGCGCTGCAAGCCGAGGCTCTGGGCGACAACAGCCTCAAGCGGGCCCTTGGACCCTGGAACCTCACGGCGCTCGGCATCGGCGCCATCATTGGCACCGGCATCTTCGTGTTGACCGGTACGGTCGCCGCCCAGAACGCGGGCCCTGCCGTCATCCTCTCATTTGTCTTCGCCGGCATCGCGTCGGTGTTCGCCGCTCTCTGCTACAGCGAGTTCGCGTCGCTGGTCCCGATGGCCGGCAGCGCCTACACCTACGGCTATGCTACGCTGGGCGAGTTCATTGCCTGGGTCATCGGGTGGGATCTTGTGCTCGAGTACGCTCTCAGCGCCACGACGGTCGCCATCGGCTGGTCGGGCTACGTGGTGTCGTTCCTGGCCGACCTCGGCATCCATGTGCCGGCTCAGTTCCAGGCCGCTCGGGGCACAGTGGTTACCATGGCCGACGGAAGCACGGTGACTGCGCTCTTCAATATCCCAGCCGTTCTCATCATCGCCATCGTGACGACGCTGCTGGTAGTCGGCATCAAGGAATCGGCTTCGGTCAACAACGTCATCGTCGTCATCAAGCTGGCCGTAGTGGTTCTGTTCATTGCCCTGGCCGCCCAGCACGTGGACCCGGACAACTGGAAACCATTCATCCCGGCTAACACGGGAGGTCGCGAGCACTTCGGCTTCAGCGGCGTGGTGGCCGGCGCGGCGATCGTCTTCTTTGCGTACATCGGTTTCGATGCCGTGAGCACGGCGGCGCAGGAGGCCAAGAATCCTCAGCGAGACATGCCGATCGGCATCCTCGGCTCGCTGGTGATCTGCACCGTGCTGTACGTCATCGTGGCGGCCATCGCCACCGGGGTGCTGCACTACACTCAGCTGGATGTGCCCGACCCCATCGCCAAGGTCGCCGACCACGCCGGACTGGGGGTGTTCGCCAGCCTGATCAAGATGGGAGCCATAGCCGGTTTAACCTCGGTCATACTGGTGCAGCTGCTCGGCCAGTCGCGCGTCTTCTACAGCATGTCCCGGGACGGCTTGCTGCCCCCGTTCGTGCAGAAGATCCACCCGCGGTTCCGCACTCCGTACATCACCTCGATTGTCACCGGAATCGCGGTCGCCATCCCCGCCGCGATTCTGCCGGTGCGTGACGCAGCCAAGCTCGTGTCCATCGGAACGCTGCTCGCCTTCGTGATCGTATGCATGGGGGTGCTGGTGCTGAGAGTCCGGGAGCCGAATCTGCACCGGCCGTTCAAGACGCCGTTCGTGTGGTTTGTGGCGCCTGCCGGAGCGCTCTCCGCGGCATATCTGATGTTCTATCTGGACGCGCAGACCTGGCTGCGGCTGCTGGTGTGGCTGCTGATCGGCTTCGCCATCTACTTCCTCTACAGCCGGCACCATTCCCGGCTGGCGCAGCCGGGACGGAACTAAAGGGTTCTCACGACTGGGGGTGGAGTCGGTTAGTATACGGAAATGCCGTACGCACTGTCACTCGACAAGATCGCCCGGGCCCGGGAGTTCGCCGCCGCACTCAAGCCCGGGCAGCGGGTCTGCATCACCACTCACGTGAATCCCGACGGGGATGGGCTAGGCAGTGAGGTAGGGCTGGTCCACCTGCTTCGAGGCCAGGGGATCGATGCCGCCATTACCAATCCCAGCCCTACGCCCCCGCGCTTCAGCTTCCTCTTCGATGACCTGCCAGGCGTAGATCGCTCCGCCGAAGCCGTAAAAGAGCTCCGCCGGGCCGACCTGATCGTCGTGTTGGATATCTCAGATCTTGCCCGCCTGGGGATGCTCATCGAGACGGTGCGCGAGCGCGGCGTCCCAGTGGCGTGCGTGGATCATCATGTGAGCGTCGGTGTGCTCCCTGCCGGTCCCCGCTATGTCGATCCCGAGGCCGCGGCAACCGGCGAGCTGATTTTCGAAATCGCCCGGGCCAACGAGTGGCCCATAACCCAGGCGGCTGCCCGGGGACTGTACGTCGCTATCCTCACCGATACCGGTGGCTTTCGCTTCAGCAATACCCGGCCGCGAACCCTGCGCATTGCCGCAGATCTGCTCGAAGCCGGGGTTGACGCAGAAGAGATCTACCTGGAGGTGTATGCCAAGGCGCCGGAGGGTCGTCCCCGGCTGTTCGCCGAGGCGCTGCAGACGCTGGTGGTGGAGCAGGAGTACGGCCTGGCCTGGGTCACCGTCCCTCCTGGCGCCATTGAGCGGCTCAAGGTCTCCTCCGACGATCTCGACGGGGTGGTCGAGTTTCCCCGGTCCATCGAGGGCGTTCGGATGGCGCTGCTGTTCCGGGAGATCTCCCAGGGGCGGGTGAAGGTGTCCCTGCGGTCCGTAGGGGATGTGGACGTGGCGGCATTCGCCAAGCCATACGGCGGAGGCGGGCACACCAAGGCGGCGGGTCTAAGCGTCGTTGGCTCGATGGCCGAGGTACAGCGAATCGTGCTGGAAGCCGCGCGGGAGTATTTGGGAAAGAACGGGAAGGATGGGAAGGTGGGCTCGGGATCCGGGGGCTAGGTCCCGATCCTAGCCCTAGCTCCCGCGACTATATTCCGACCAGGCACGTAGGAATTCCCGATCTCCAGGGTAGCATGGACATTTTTGATCGTATCGAACGCACCCTCGACACCCTGCGCCCTTACATCGCTTCCCACCGCGGCCATGTGGAGGTGGTCGATTTTGATGAGCAGGAGGGGACCCTTCTACTGCGTCTGGGGGGCACCTGTCACGGGTGTGCGGCATCATCGATCACCCTGAAACAGGGAATCGAGAGCCGTTTGCGGGAGATGGTTCCGGAAGTGAAGCACGTCGAGGCTGTGTAGCTCCCACTCTGCAGGTAAACCATTGACCGAATCGCTCGAGGCGCGTGTCACGGCGGCACTGGCCGGAATTCAGAATCCGAGGCTGGAGAACGATCTCCTGTCCGCGGGCATGATCCGGGACCTGAACGTGAGTGAGGAAGGCAAAGTCAGCTTTACCTTCCTGCTCGCTCCCGAGGACCCTGCCACACTGGTGCGGTCGGCCCGTGCGGCAGTAGCGGGAGTGGAAGGAATCCGTCGAGACGATATCAAGATCAACGTCACCAATCCGGCCGGTCCCGCCAAGACGACGCATGGGCCGCCGACAGGTCCCGGGCCCAGCCCCCAGGTGCCTCCCGCACCTCAGCCGGTAGAACAGCCCAACCTCGGAAAGATCCTTGCCATCTCCTCCGGCAAGGGTGGGGTAGGGAAATCCACTATCGCCGCGAACCTGGCGGTTGCCCTGGTGCAGGCCGGCTTTCAGGTGGGGGTGATGGACGCCGACGTGTACGGGCCCAACATCCCGCGGATGTTCGGGGTGAACGAACGTCCCGCGGTGATAGGCGGCAAGATCCAGCCCCTCGTGGCCCATGGGGTCAAGCTGATGTCGCTCGGCCTCCTGATCGAGCGCGACGCGCCCGCGATCTGGCGGGGGCCGATCATCATGAAGATCATGAATCAGTTCCTCCGCGACGTGGATTGGGGCCAGCTCGACTACTTCATCGTGGATCTTCCACCCGGGACGGGTGATGCGCAGCTGTCGCTGGTACAGGGCACCCACGTGTCAGGGGCGGTCATCGTGACTACACCCCAGGAGATGGCAGTCGGTGATGCTCTCCGTGGAGCCAAGATGTTCGAGCGAGTCGGGGTGCCAGTCCTCGGCGTGGTGGAAAACATGAGCGGCTTTACCGACCCTGAGACCGGCCGTCGCTTCGATCTGTTCTCCAGCGGCGGCGGGCAGCGGCTGGCTGATGAGATCGGCGCACCGCTCCTGGGCACGGTGCCACTCCAGCCCCAGCTCGCCGCGCTCGCCGATGCCGGCGAACCGATCCTGATCGCTCAGCCGGATAGTCCGGCGGCGGTGAGCCTGCGGGACATCGCCGAGAGCCTGCAGCAGAAGACGGCGGGCCGGAGTGCGTCGTTGCCGATTCTGCGTGGGTGAGAAGTAACAGGTAAGGAGTAAGAGGGAAAAGCGCTGTCATCCTGAGCGTAGCGAAGGAGCCAAAGCTCAACCTGACTTCGAATCCATTTGCCGCGGGGGATTAACTCGAGGGTCAGGAGCGGAAGTCTGGCTCCGGCCCCTTCGCTGCGCTCAGGGTGACAGCCACTTGCTGATCGCTCACCTCTCACCTCTCACCTCTCACTTCTCACCGCTTCACCTTACCTTCCCCGCATGCCGATCATCACTCTCCTCACCGACTTCGGAAGCTCCGGCCACTACGTGGCCGAAGTGAAGGGGGTGCTTCTGAGCCGTGCACCGGATGCCACCCTGGTGGATGTCACCCATGGCATAGCACCCGGCGACGTTCGCTCGGCGGCCTACATCCTGGGCCGAACCTGGCACCGGTTTCCGGCAGGCACCGTTCACCTGGCGGTGGTGGACCCCGGTGTCGGAACCAGCCGTGCGGCACTGGCCGTCTCTATCAGCAACCATTGGTTTGTGGGGCCGGATAATGGCGTCTTCACTCCGGTGCTGCAGGGAACCGCCGTCGAAGCAGTAGCCCTGCCAACGCCGGAGAACGCGTCGCCTACGTTCCAGGGGCGGGACCTCTTCGCCCCTGTCGCGGCTGACCTGTCCTGCGGCGTGCCGCTCCACACCCTGGGTGACCCATTTGCCGGAATGCCGGAACGGCTGGCATACACTGAGCCGCACTATGAAGGAAAGACGGTAGTCGGCGAGGTGGTGTACATCGACCGCTTCGGCAGCCTGGTTACCAATCTGACGACGGAGCTGGTGCCAACCTACGCCACGCTCGAGGTGGAGGATCTCGATCTCGGCCCCGTGCGCCGCACCTACGCCGACGTGACCGCCGGAGGATTGCTGGCCTATGTTGGTTCGGGTGGGGCAATCGAGATTGCGGTCCGCAATGGCTCAGCTGCGCGGCGGCTCGGCGTGGGGGTGGGCGGGCGGGTTCGGGCCAGGCTCGGTTAACCTGCCGCGGCGCAGCCGGTCGATCAGCTGCCGCGTAAATTTCCACAGCTTTCTGATCAAGAGCACGGCCAGGACCACGAGCACCAGGACGATGGCAGCCGTCCAGTACGGGTGCTCAGCCGCCATCCATACCAGAAACACTACCAGTCCATCCTCGAATAAGCTGAGCACCCAGTTGCTGACCGGCTCCGGGCTGGTGTTGGCGGCGGCGCGGGTGCTCGCCTTGGCGCCGTGCGACGTGAGCGCCACGCTGCCGGCCAGCAGCGCGGCGCCCAGCTTCCATTCCTCGGACACATTCCCAAAGGCGCTATATGACAGAACCGCGGCAGCGGGAGGCCGGATGAAGGTGTGGACCGCATCCCAGGCGCTGTCGACGTAGGGGATTTTGTCGGCGATGAATTCAATGACGAAGAGCGTGACTGCCAGGCCGAGGACGATCGGGTGCGTGAGGACCTGGAGCGACTCGGGAAGGGTGACCAGGCCGAGCCGCTGCATAATGCCGGCGGCCGCCACGGTGGCGTAGACGTTGAGCCCCGAGGCGAACGAAGTGCCGAGAGCAAAGCCAAGGGTCTCGAGGGGGGACATTCTGAAAAGCTAAGTGAGAGGTGAGAAGTGAGAAGTGAGAGGGGTCACCGACCGGCGGGCGGTCGAGAGTACTCTCACTCCTCTGCTTCACCCCTTCTCACCTGTCACCTACTCCGTCCACTCCACATCCACGTCGCCCACTGCCGTAGTCAAATCGAAGTCCAGGCGGCGCTCGGCCTTGTCGTAGTTGGAGGACACGTACGCGCTTCCCTGGCGAGACAACCCGGCGGGCTCGAAGCTCGACAGGAACTTGTCCATGGTAATGCGAACGCCGGCGCCACGGGGAAGCCGAAGGGTGATTCCGCCGACTGCCATGGTGACGGCTACGTGGGCACTCGTGCTGGCCGATCCGCCGAAGTCCAGTACGACCTTGCCGACTCCACCGTCGAAGGAGATCTCCTGGCAGCGGCTATTGCCCAGACCAATCAGTGTGACTTCCGCCGCGCCCGCGCTGAAGGCGGCCCGGCGGCAGCGCATGCCGTTGGGGCGGGAAAAACGAACCGTCGCCTCACTGGCCCCCGTATTCAGGTCCAGCTCGGAGATTCGTAGTCCGCCCAGTTCCAGGTCCGCGTCCACCGCGCCGAGGCTCAGGTCCAGGTCGAGGTCTACCCGAGGGGAGAAGGAAACAATGGCCGCCTGGCTGAGCTGTTTCCGGGAAACGACGCGAACGCCTCCCTCACCCCGTGCCTTGAGCCCCAGGGTAACCGCGGAGCTCGATGCATCGAAATCGCTGATTGGCAGGAAACGCTCTTCGTCGTAGGACAGGTTCATGCGGTACAGCTCCCGCGGTTCTCCGGGCTGCACCCGAAGACTGCCGGCTCCATACTCCAGCCTGGCGGCGAGCCGGGTCTCTCCATGAAGCTGCCGGAAGGTGCTGAACGGACGCATACTCTGCGCCTGCGCGGTCGCGGCACAGAGCATCAGGATCACCACTACCCACAGCCGATCCACGGCTACAACCCGCGGGACGGGGTGCGGGTTCCAGGCCGCCGTCCGGCCGGAACACCGAACTGTGGCGTGGCCCAGAGGTATTCGTCCGTCATCGCCTCGGGCGGGAAGAGACGGCCGGAGAAGTTCTCCCGGATGCCGGCCCGGCTGAGCAGCGCCGCTCCGAACCCCGCGGTCCCGAGCAGCCAGCTCACGAAGAACGCCGCCCCCCACATGATGCTGCCCGCCACCGGCACCCAGCCAAAAAGAGCCCAGGCGGACCACAGGCTGGCCAGTGCCAGCAAGCCGATGAGGAGATACCGATAGCTGTTGGGAGACCGGACCACTACGCCCTGGGCCATTCGCCGGCGGGTGTAAGTCTCGCCCAGTGCGTGGGCGACGGCGAGATACCCGCCGACGACCCCAACGACGACCAGCATGGCGAAGACGGCGACCGCGAAGGGTAGCAGCAGTATACCGGCGACGCTGAGAATCAGTCCCACCACCAGCATGCCGAATGTGGGGAGCAGCAGGATCTGGCCCAGCAGGCCGGTGATGAAAGCCCGGCCGAACGAGTGGGATACGGTGTCCGATACCACTTCCAGATTCTGCCGTCCGAAGATCACGACACCGAAACCGAGCACCAGCATGGTGAGGAAGACTCCCAGCACTCCGGCCACCCGGGCAACGGTACTCTGCACCAGCCCGGGAGCCTCTGCCTGCGCGGCCGGCGCGAGCGAGGTGCCCTGTGCCGAGGTGAGGGTCCTTACCTCACCCCCGATCTCACCACCGAGGTCCCGAACCTGACCTCCGAGGGCGAGGATGTCGCCCGAAACAATGCCACCCTGGTGGACCACCACGTCCCCCCGCACAGTCACCAGATTGCCACGGATGCTCCCGTATACGTCAGCGTTCCCATCCACTACGAGCAGATGCCCGCTGAGATTTTCCGCCGAGCCCACACTGTAGTGTCCCCGCCGGGCGGTGCCACCGGGTATCGTGAGCCTGAGCTCACCCTTCGTCGAGAGAGCGTCGCGGAGCCGGTCTTCGATGGTGGTGGGCTGGGTGAGGTCATTCAGGTTTACCGTAGGCCCGCCCTGAGGTATTGCCTGGGGGGCTCTCTCCGTGGCCGAGCCCCGGTTCTGGAGGCCGACCCGGGTGGATACCTCAGAAACAAGGCCCCAGAGATCCTTCATCAGATCCCCGGCGGCAGAGGGGGATATTTCCAGGCGGGTCTCGGCGGCGAGCGGGCTCGCCAGACACAGAGCGATCAGGCCGGCCGCCCTCGCGCAATAGCTAAACGGCCGCATGGGCCACCTGCTGGTTCGGCAGAGCCAGAAGGCGGCGCAACGCCAGGACCCCGACCAGGTACACCGTGGTGGCCAGGGCGGATCCCGCCGCGAGATGGATCGGATTCCCGAGCAGCGATCTTACCGTACCGTACCAGGGCTGCTCGATCAGGTTCGAAGCCACACCTCGCAAGCTGAGCCACGCGATCTGCCCGCCTTGGGCCAGGAGCCAGTTGCCGATCGAGGCGAGCGTATCCTGATGGCTCAGACTCCAGCCGATGCTGCCCGCCATGGATCCGAGCAGAAGAATCGCGAGGCTGGCAGCCAGCGCCACGGATCTCCTGGTGGCGAAGAGGCGACGCTGGGTGGCCTGGAGTGACCGGATGGCAAACGGGTCAGGAATGGAGACGGAGGCCATGACCCGCTCGGCGAAGCCGGTGGCTGGGCTCATCAGAGGGAGTGCGGCGATCTGCTCGACGATCTCACGCTCGATGCGAACCCGCTCGAGGCAGGCCTGGCAGTGATCGAGATGCTGCTGCCATTCCTGGGAGAGATTTCCGGAGAGCCAGGAATCGATCTCGTCCGCCGACAGGTGGGTTCCCGGTGGTCGGGTCATAAGTGGACCCCTCTACGTTGAGGCGTAAGTGAAGGTTTCATTCTTTGAGATGGGCCAGCGCCTCGCGCAGCTCGTTGCGGGCGCGATGGATGTAGGTCTTTACCGTGCCGAGTGGCAGGTTCAGAATCTCGGCGATTTCCTCGTAGGGGCGCCCCTCGACATGGCGCAGGAGAATGCAGGAGCGGTACTCGGGCCGCAGGGCGCCAATCGCCGCTTCAATGGCCCCGCCCAGCTCCTTTGCCTCGACAGTGTCGAGGGGGGATTCCTGCCGGGCCCCGATCTGGAGAGCGGTGGCCTGCATGGCTTCCGGTGTTTCAGCATGAGGCGAGCCGTCGAGCGACAGCGTGTCCAGCTCCCGCCGGCGGAGGTGATCGATGGCCGCGTTGTTCCCGATCTTGAAAATCCAGGACGAGAATTTGAACTCCGGTCGATAGGAGTCGATCGCATTGAGCGCTTTGACGAAGGTCTCCTGCGCCAGGTCCTCCGCCAGCTCCCGGTCCCGCACCATACGGAACAGCAGGGCGAAGACCGGCCTTTCGTAGCGTCGGATGAGCTCGCGGTAGGCGGCCTCCTGGCCGGAGCGGGCCAGCAGCACGACCTCCTGGTCGGTCATGCCGACCCATTCGGGGCGGCTGCTAGACACCGGCCGGTCTGCTTGCCAAGGGGGTTCCAGCAAGACTACATTCAGCGCCTATGTTAGCCTCGGATCGTCAGTTACCCGTTTCAGGCGGTCCCGAGAAGCGGGCCTATGTCCGCGACACCTTCAGTGCGATAGCCCCTACCTACGACCGGCTGAACCGGATCATCAGCTTCCGCTTCGATCAAGGTTGGAGGCGGTATGCTGTCGCTCGCCTGGGCTGGGAGCGTGAGCCGGAAGGAATCTACCTCGACCTGTGCGCCGGCACCCTCGACTTCGCGGCCGCCTTGGCCCGGCGGCCCGGATTTCGGGGGCGCGTTGCCGCGGCTGACTTCGCGCGGCCTATGCTGGAGCAAGGGCGGGATAAGTCCGATCGGGTGGACCCCATCGCCGCGGATGTCCTCGAGTTACCGTTTGCCGCCGAGCAATTCGACGGCGCGATGATCGGGTGGGGAGTCCGGAACCTGGTGGACCTCGATAGCGGCCTGGCCGAAGCCGCACGGGTGCTCAAGCCGGGGGCCCGGCTGGTCATTCTGGAGATGGCAGTGCCGGAGCAGCCCCTGCTGCGCAGTGGGTTTCAATTGTACTTCCAGAGAATCATGCCCTGGATCGGGCGCCTGATCTCGAAACATACGACCGCCTACAGTTGGCTACCAGAGTCCGCGCGGGTGTTTCCCCGGCCCCCAGAGCTGGCCCGGCGCTTGAGCGCGCAGGGGTTTTCCGACGTCGGATACAAGCTGTTTCTGGGCGGGGTGTGTGCGATGCATGTTGGGACAAGAACGTGAGCGGTGAACGTGGTTGTCACCCTGAGCAGAGCGAAGGGGCCGAAGCTTTTCGAATCACCACCCCTCAGCGAGGTCGTTCCAGTCAGGGTTGAATGCATCAATTAGCTCCAACTTTCTTCGCCGAGTCCAGCCTTTGATCTGTTTCTCACGACGAATCGCCGCTCTCACGTCACTGGTGACTTCGCAATACACCAGGCGCTTTGTTTCGTGCATAGTGGTGTAGCCGGTTGGCTTGAAGGCTGTCCGATGCTGCGAGACTCTCCTGGCCAGATTGCCAGTGACTCCCACATAGAGCTCACGTGCGTCGCTGGCGAGGACGTAAACGTAGAATTCACGCGGCATTCCGAACGATCGTGCGGGCTGTACAATTTCGAATCAAATCCGTAGGTTCGGCCCCTTCGCTGCGCTCAGGGTGACAATGGCTTCTAATGGCGATTAACAACCTTCGCGACTTCATCAAGTCGATCGACCGCATCGGCGAGCTTGTCCGGGTCACACACCCCGTGCGAGCCCGGCTTGAAATCGCCGAAATCGCCGACCGGGTCATGAAGAGTCCCGGAGGAGGGCCCGCCCTGCTGTTCGAGCACGTGCTGCTGGAGCAGGGTCAGCGCAGCGATCAGCCGGTCGCCATCAATCTGTTCGGCTCCATGCGCCGGATGTGCCTGGCGCTCGGGACCGAGAGCCTGGACGATATCGGCGGCCGGATATCCGAGATGCTCAACTTGAAGGTGCCGGAAGGACTTTTCGGTAAGCTGGCCATGCTGCCCCGGCTGGCGGAAATCGGGAAATTCCCTCCCCGGGTCAGAAGCGGCCGTCCCGCGTGCCAGGAGGTGGTCCAGCGGGACGAGGCCGTCAACCTCGACCTCATCCCCTTCCTCACCACCTGGCCAGGCGATGGGGGTCCCTACATCACGCTGCCGATGGTGATCACGACCGATCCGAGCCGGGGCATACGGAACGTCGGGATGTATCGGGTGCAGGTGCTCGGCCGCAATACGCTCGCCATGCACTGGCAGCGGCATAAAGTCGGCGCGGCTCATTGGCGGGAGATGGCCGCCAAGGGGGAGCGTATGCCTGTCGTCATCGCCCTGGGCGGCGATCCCGCCAGCATCTATGCTGGGTCGGCGCCGCTCCCGCCGACGATCGATGAGTTCCTGTTCGCCGGATTTCTCCGGCGCGAACCGGTCGAGCTCGCCAAGGCGCTCACCTCCGATCTCGATGTACCGGCCGAAGCCGAGATGGTACTCGAAGGCTACATCGATCCCGCCGAGGAGCTGGTGCTGGAGGGTCCCTTCGGCGACCACACCGGGTTCTACTCTCTCGCCGACTACTATCCCAAAGTCCACATCACCGCCGTCACGTCCCGCCGCGATCCGATCTATCCGGCTACCCTGGTGGGCCGGCCGCCGATGGAAGACTTCTATCTGGGCCACGCCACCGAGCGCATCTTCCTGCCGCTGCTCAAGCTCACCATCCCCGAGATCGTGGACTACCACATGCCCGCGCCGGGCATCTTCCACAACCTCGTCTTCGTCTCCATCGATAAGCAGTACCCGGGCCAGGCCTACAAGGTGATGAATGCGCTGTGGGGACAGGGGTTGATGTCCCTCGCGAAGGTTCTCGTGGTGATGGACAAGGAGGTCAACGTTCAGGACCCGGACGAGGCGTGGTGGGTCGCGCTCAACAACATCGATCCCGAGCGGGACGTGCGGTTCAGCATGGGTCCGATGGACGTGCTGGACCATTCCAGCCGTGCCTTCACCTACGGCAGCAAAATGGGCATCGATGCCACCAGGAAATGGAAGGAAGAAGGCTTTGACCGGGAGTGGCCCGAGCTGATCAGGATGGATGAGCAGACGAAACGGAACGTAGATGAGATGTGGGA
>CAVUDL010000024.1:0-88603 GCA_963740175.1 uncultured Gemmatimonadales bacterium | reverse complement strand
AGCCGAGACGTTATCGCGAGCGCGACCGCTTCGATCTTCTCCGAGCGCTGCGCGCCGCCAGGGTTTCTTTCACGTCGTCTACCACCTGGGCGGTGGTGGACTTCAAGGTCTTCCACGTCTTGCCCAGGCCTGCCCGGGCCGCCTTGAGCCCTTTGCGGGCTTTGGCCTTGGTGGTCGATGCACGCTTCGAGGATGATTTGGCGGCCGACTTCTTCCGCCCCTTGGCGGACGAGCGCTTCTTGGTGGGGCTTCGCTTGGCGGACTTCTTGGTCGCGGCCATGGCGGTCTCTGGATTGGCGTGAGTGGGGGCCGGGGCGAAGCCCGGCCTGGGAGAAGACAGGAATAAGGTGTGTGGGGGCTGTCACAGACGCCAGGGGGCCTACCTGACGAGGTTGCAGGATAACTCTCGAAATATGGGGGCTACTCGGCTCATGGGTGAAAGCGGCGCAGCGCAGCGGATCACCGGGTCCACTTTGGTGCGAGCGGCCTCCCGTCTAGCCTCGGAGGCGAAATGGTCTCGGGTGGGCCCCATAGTACGCGGCCCCCTGCTTACTCTGGCGACCGCCCTCGTGTTCGATCAGCTGGCGCGGAACAACCTCCCCATTGCCCATCCGTTTCCATTTCTGCTCTTCACGGTGGTCTACGCCACGTATAGCGGTGGATTGAAGCCGGGGCTGTTGAGCGCCGTTGTCGCCCTGTCCTATGCCGTCGGCTATCTGCGCGAGCCGGGCTCGATCTTCCGCTACACCTCAACCAACGCCTACAGCCTGCTCGCCATCGGGGTCGCGGTGCCGCTCACGGTGGTGCTGGTCGCACGGCTGCATGCCGCGGCCCAACGCGCTCGTCATATCCAGCTCTCGCGGGATGAAGCGGAACGGGTCGACCGCCGTCTGGCCTTCTTCACGGCCGCGAATGACACGCTCGCCTCTTCACTTGATTACCACAGCAGCCTGAGAGATCTCTCCCGTCTCATCGTGCCCACGCTGGCCGATTGGTGTGCTATCCACGTGGCGAGCGAGCAGGGCAGCCTGCAGTTCATTTCCGCGGCGCACCGCGACCCCAGCCGGGACCTCCTGGTCCGGGCCCTGTGCGAGTACGGCTCTGCCCGGCCTCCGTTCGGCATCGCCGACCGGGTCTCCGCCATGGGAGAAGCCACCGAGGAAGTTCTGCGTATTCACGCCCAGGACGCCGAGCAGCTGAAGCTGTTCCGGGCATTGAGCCCCACCTCGTTCATTCGGACCCCGCTGATGGCGCGGGGACAGAGCGTCGGCACCATTACTCTGGCGGTGACGACGGAATCGGGGCGCCGATACGAGGTGGACGACCTGGCGTTTGCCGAGGAGCTGGGGAGCCGAGTGGCGCTGGCGGTGGACAACGCCAGGCTCTACCGCGCCGCTCACGAGGCCAACGAGCGGTACGGGATGCTGTTCGAGAGCAACCCGCAGCCGATGTGGGTCTTCGATGCGGAGACCCTCGCCTTCCTCGACGTGAACGATGCCGCGGTCCGCCAGTATGGCTATTCCCGCGCTGAGTTCCTGGGCATGACGATCATGGACATTCTGCCGCGCGAGGACGCGCCCGGCCTGCACCATGGACTGGAGCGCAGCGGCGTACACCGCGGCGAGGTGGCATTGGCTCAGCACCAGCGGAAGGACGGAACCATTGTCGACATGGAGCTGGTGTCCCACGAGATGGAAATCGGTGGGCGCCGCACCCGCCTGGTGCTGGGCACCGACATTACGGAACGTACCCGTACCCGGGCGGCCCTGCACCAGAGTGAAGAGCAGCTGCGCCAGGCCCAGCGGATGGACGCGGCGGGCAGACTCGCCGGCGGGGTCGCGCATGATTTCAACAACCTGCTCACTACCATAAGCGGGTTCAGCGACCTCCTGCTGCGCGATCTCCCGGAAGGCCATGCCCACCGAAAGGACGTGGAGCAGATCCGGAAGGCCGCGGACCGCGGAGCCCAGCTGACCCGGCAGCTACTGTCTTTCGGACAGGCGCCGCCGCTGCAGGCTCGCGCGCTCGAGCTCAACGCCGTGGTCGCAAGCATGGAAGGCCTGCTCCAGCGCCTGGTCGGAGCCGATATCCGGTTGGCGACCCGGCTGCGGCCGGGCCTGGGCGAGGTGAAAATGGATCCGGCACAGCTGGAGCAGATCCTGGTGAACCTGGTGCTGAACGCGCGCGATGCGATGCCGTCAGGCGGCACCCTGACCATAGAGACGGGCGAGCGGCAAATCAGCGGGTCCGCGCGGGGCCGCTCGGTGAAACCGGGACGGTATCTGGTCCTCGCGGTGAGCGACACCGGCACGGGGATGGATGGCGATACCCTGTCGCACGTGTTCGATCCGTTCTTCACCTCCCGGTCTCCCGTCGGCCGCTCCGGCCTCGGCCTCTCCATCGTTTACGGAATAGTCAAACAGAACGGCGGCGGGGTCCGAGTCTCCAGTGAGCCGGAGCAGGGAACCACCGTGAAGGTCTTCATCCCGAGGCTGGAAACCGAGGCCGATGACCCGGCTGCCCCCCGCTCGCTTCGGGGCGATGAAACGGTGCTGGTGGTCGAAGATGAAGACGGAGTCCGGGAACTGCTGTGGAAGGTTCTGACCGACTCCGGGCACACGGTACTGGAAGCCCGGCACGGGCGCGACGCGCTCACGGTAGCAGCGGGATACAACCACCCCATTCAGCTTCTGGTTACCGATGTGGTCATGCCGCACATGGGCGGGAGTGAGCTGGTCGACCAGCTCGTCGCCAGCCGGCCCGAGCTCAAAGTGCTCTATATCTCAGGATACACCGGTGATGAGGTCGTGCGTCGGGGTGTGAGCCAGACCGAGGCCGCGTTTATTCAAAAGCCGTTCACGGCTGAGGAGCTGATGGCGAAGGTACGGGATGTGTTGGATCAGAAAGCGGGAACTGCAAGAACGTAAGCGGGAACTGCCATGCAGCATGAGTAACAGGAGTCCACCCGCTTACCGCTTACGCTTGTCCTCCCCCGCATACGCTTTTTGTTATCGGACCCTTCTCTGCAGATTGCGCAGCACGTCGTTGCCCGGCTCGCCATGCAGGTACAGCATCACATCTCCCAGAGTCCATCGCAGGCTGCCGCTGGCCCCCCCCGGCGCCTGGCCAGTCCGCAAGCGTTGCTGGTCCAGGAGAATCATGCGCCCCCGCTGATCCCGATAGACCACGCGGACCACGGGCCGATTGGGGTCCGCGCCAGCCACCAGCCGGCCTTGCGTCAGCCCGACGAACTCGGGCGACATTGCTTCGATGACGTGCATCGGCCGGCCCAGCTGCTGGGCCGCCTCGTCAAGGCCGATCCGCAGATAGGTCTGGGCCTTCTGTTCCAGTGTGCGCGGGGCCGGTTCGGCGGGCGGTGCTTCCGCCCGCGGCAGCGAGGCGGTGGCATCGTTGGCACGGGAGCGCAGGCGTTCGCGATCCAGCTCTGCCAGCGCCGCCGCGGCGGCCGCGCGGGTGGCGGCATCCGCGGAGGCGTCGCCCCGCGCGGCGGGCTCCGTGTCATCCTGGGGCGGGTCGGCCTGGCTCGCCGCCGCGATCTCAGCAGCAGGCGGCGGAGACGTGTCGTCCTGCGCCACGCTTAGTGTGTCGAACTGATTCGCGGCAACCGTCTCGGCCACCTGCTTGGCCGGCGTTGGTCGCTGGTCAGCGACCGCCTTCGGGGCCGCGGGCCGGGTAGCGGTGGAAGGCCGCGGTGGGGGGGCAGCAGGTCCGGGACGGATGGTCTCCTCGGGACTGGTCACGGGCAGTGGTTCCTGGGGTGCCGAAGAAATTACGTCTCGCTCGTTCATCAGGAGCTTCGGCTCACCCGGTCCGAACACGCTTTTCACCAGCTGGCCGGCGCCCAGGACCAGCGCCACCATCGCTGCCCAGCGGAAGCGGCGGTGCCAGCGGCGCCGCCGCGCGACCTCCTCCGGATTTTCGGGGAGCAGCAGTTGGGGGGGAGCGTCCCACACCGGTTCACGCCACGGCCCGGCGTCGGGGCCCTGCGGCCGTGCCTCGGGCGGTGGCGCGGGCGCCCGGCCGGGACGGGGTGCGCCCGCCGGAGTCTCCAGAGCCCCCACCAGGGAATCGGCTTCGGCCAGGAACTGCTTCACGTCCTGGAGGCGTGAGCCACACGCAGCGCAGGCGCCAAGATGGGTCTGGATCTCCTTGACCTCTGCGACGTCCAGCTCTCCATCAAGGAGGGCGTGGAGCGTACCTTCATCAAGATGCGGCATTCTTCCCTCTTGCTTCCGAGCGATACGCCTCGACCAGCCGGCGCCGGGCCCGGGCCAGCGTCGTGCCGACCGCGCCTTTGGAGAGCCCCAGCGTGGAGGCGATCTCCTCGTAGTTGAACCCCTCGGCCTTCAACAGCAGCGCCTCGCGGTCCCGCTCTCCGAGGGTGGCCAGCGCGGCGTGAACTGAGGCGCTCCGTTCGTTCCGCTCCAGGTCGGCATCCGGGCCGCTGACCGGCAGGTCGTCGGTGCGAAGCAGCTCGAGACGGCGTCCTTGCCGCAGTGCGCGGCGTCCATCTTCCCGGACCAGGTTCAGCGCCACCGCGAACAGCCACGGCCGCGGGTTGTTGGGCGGCGCAGCGACCGCCCGGGCGAAAGTCTCCTGCGCCAGATCCTCGGCCCGGTCACGATCGCCGGTGCGCCGGTACAGCATTCGTACCAGCGACTCGTAGTAGTCCTCGAAGAGCTGTGTCAGATCGGCAGTCATGTGCCTCTGAAATCGTGGACCAACGACCCCGGGTTCCGGTTTCCCGCGACTCTGGCAACTGTCATACCAAATGAAGTATGCCTAACCCTGGTTCACTATATCAGTGACGGAGATCCTACCGGGAGGGGCCACGCCAGTCCAGACCCGGCTCCCGCCTGTTCCTCTCTAACGTCTTGGCCTCAGAGGGCTTGGACTAGCTCCGCGAGAATAAGGGCAACGGAGGCCAGATGGCGGAAGCCGGGGGGAGATGCTCGTCAGGAGGGAAGTTGCACGCCGGTCAGGGCGAGTTCTGGGCAAAGCGCCGGAGCACGGCGATCAGATCTTCGGCCAGAAAAGGCTTCTGAAGGAACCCCGTGACTCCCGGGCCCGCGCTGTTGAACTGGGGAGCAACGACCTGTTCGGTGTAGCCGCTCATCATGAGAATGGGAAGGTCCGGCCTCATGGCTCGCAGCCGTCGGAAGGTCTCGGCTCCCCCCATCCGCGGCATCGAGAGGTCGAGGAGCACCGCCGTGACACTGTCGCCTACCTCCTCCATGAGGTCCAGGGCATGGCGGCCGTCTTCAGCCCCGATAGTCTGAAACCCGATGTCCTGGAGGATTCGCTCGGCCACCTCTCGCACACCTTCCTCGTCCTCCACCACGAGGATCGTGCCGCTACCGCGCCACTCACTGCGCTCTCCCGACGGCTTCTGCGCGGTGGGTGCCGCTCCTCCCACCGCCGGGAAGAGCACCCGGAAGGCCGTCCCCATGCCCGGCTCGGTTCTGATCCGGATCAGACCGCGGTGGCTGCGCACGATCCCCATCACGGCCGCGAGACCCAGCCCGCGCCCGGAAAACTTGGTGGAGAAGAACGGGTCGAAGATGCGCGACAACGTATCCGGGCTCATGCCTGCCCCGTTGTCACCGATCTCCAGATACACCAGGGGGCCATGATGCTGTTCCAGGGGTTCTTCCCCCAGCGGCCGTCCCCCGAACCGGTCGCTCTCCAGATCTTCCAGCCGGGTCACACCGGTGCGCAGAGTGATGGTACCTCCGGCCTCACCCAGGGCGTCCGACGCGTTGGTTATCAGGTTCATGACGATCTGGCGGATCTGGGTGGGATCGGCGCTCACCGCCGGGAGGTGGGGGGTCAGCTCCCACGCCAGGGTCGCCTGCTTGGCGATGGATGTCCTGAGCAGGGTCGCCATCTCGCGCACTTCGGTGGACAGGTCGAGGTGGCGGATGACAAAGGCGCCCTTGCCGGAGTAGGCTAGGAGCTGCCGGGTGAGGTCGGCGGCGCGAAGGGTGGCCCGGACGACCTCCTCCAGCGGCCCTCGAGCCGGAGATCCGCTGGCCAGGTTGCCGAGCGCTATGTCGGCGTTCCCCAGCACGACATGCAGCAGGTTGTTGAAGTCGTGGGCGATCCCGCCCGCCAGCACCCCTATGCTTTCGAGCTTCTGCACGTGGCGGGACTGGGCCTCGCTCGCTTCAGCGGCGCGGCGGGCCGTCTGCTCCTTGTCGACCAGCTCCTGTGCCAGCCGGTGTGCCGCTGTCAGATCCGCGGTCCGGGCCGCCACGCGGGATTCCAGCTCGGCGTTGAGGGCACGGATCTGACGTGCCATGCGCTCGTGCTCGGTGACGTCGCGAGCCATCCAGCGAATAAATGGCTGCTCCCCGTGGGCGACGACAGAATACGTCAGCTCCGCTTCCACTACCTCACCCTCGCGCGGCTGGAGCTGGAGCGACACGGTGCGGGACTGCCCGTCTCTGGGAATAGCACTCAAGAGCGCCCGAAAGCGGGGACGGTCTTCTTTGGCGACGTACGCTGCCAGTGCCTTCCCAGGCAGGAAGCGCGGATCTACCCGCAACAGTTGCGTGGCTGACCGATTGGCCTGGAGAACGATGCCGAGGTGGTCAGTGACGAGGTAGGGGTTGGGGGCGAACTCGAATAGCTCCTGATATCGCTGGCGTTCGCGATCGAGTTGCAGGTGCGCAGTGGCAAGCTCTTCGTTCTGATGCCGCAGCTCCTCCTGGGCAACCCGGAGCTCCTCGAGTGCCACCTTCAGGTCTTCCAGGCTCTCGGCGGGGGGGCCACCTGCCGGATCCTCTGGATTCTGTCGGGCATGCGGGTGCTGAAGCTGTCCCGAATGCTCCTGCTTCACGATATCCCGCTGATGACGGGGCGTCCGGGACGGCGTATCACGCCTCATCGGTCTCCTCCATCACCAGGATGACACCCTGAGGCTCCTCTCCGGTAGGGCCGGCCAGCTGGGTACAGGTGACTTTGACCCGGATCGGCTTTCCCCTCCGGTTTGTGGCAGGCACCATGAGTTCATGAAAGCCCCCCTGCTCGGTGAGGCAAGCTTTGATGGGAGCCTTCAACTGCTCCACCGGCAAACCGATGTCCAGGTTAAGAAAGTTGCGGTGAAGCACCTCATCTGAGCGCAGACCCCACATGTCTTCGGCTCGAGGATTCCACTTGTGGATCTGCAGCTCGCGATCAAGCATCACTACCCCACCTCTCAGGCTGGTGAGTATGGATTCCAGGAACGCATTCAGCTCATTTACCCGATCGCTGCGCTCACGGACCTCATCGTTGATGGTTTGCAGCTCCTGATTGGTGGACTGGAGCTCCTCATTCATGGTCTCCAGCTCTTCATTGGTCGACTGGAGCTCTTCGTTGGTGGTTTCCAACTCTTCGACCGTGGACTGCAACTCCTCGTTGGTCGTCTCCAGTTCCTCGTTGGTGGACTGTAGCTCCTCCAGAGCCGTCTCCAGCTCCTGCTGGGTGCGCTGCACTTCTTCCTGGAGCCGGCGTGCCCGGGTCACGTCAGTGAAAGTGATGCTGCACCCGATGAACGTGCCGTCGGCATCGGGGACCGGCATTACCAGAAGATCGAAGAACATCCTCTGACCCGAGGCGCCGTTCCAGGCCAGCTCGCTCTGGGCTACGGCCCGACGTTCGGCGTAGGCCCGATCGATGCTGGATCGGAGGTCGAACGGCCGGTAGGACAGTTCCAGGTCCTGTAGGGGGCGCCCGATATCCCGGGCGGTCATCACGAAGTGGGATTTCAGTGGAGCGTTGATATGGACGACTTTTCCATCGTTATCGACCAGAAGCTGCGCCACTGGGGTGATTTCCGCGGCAGCATCCCGCAGGCGCTGTACCGCATCTCGGGAGACCAGGTCCTGAAGAGGCTCTGCCGCGCGACGGCGTTCCTCCCCGCTCATTCCGGCCTTGGTGAAGATGCGGCGCTTCACGTCCACCACGCCAAAACGGACCGAATGAGTGAGGAGCGTCTCAGCCTTGCCGAGAAACAGTATGCCGTCTTCTGCCAGCGCAAACTGAAAGCGTGCCAGGATCCGGCCCTGGGCTTCGGCATTGAAGTACATGAGGCAGTTGCGGCAAGTCAGAAGATTGACTCGGGAGATCGGGGCATCCTGGATGAGATCGTGGCGGCCGAAGATGACGCTGCGGCGAAGATCCTTGTTGAATACAAAGCGCTCATCCTGGTGGTCGAAATATTTCTGCAACAGGGTCGCAGGCACTTCCTCTACCGCCCGGCTGCTGTAGCTCGCCTGACGCGCCTCCGTCAGGGCTTCCTCATCCACGTCCGTTCCGTAGATCTTCACCCGTCGGCGGAATTGTTCCATGCCGAGGACTTCGGCAAGCAGCATGGCAATGGTGTATGCCTCTTCGCCTGACGCGCAGCCCGCGCTCCACACGCGAATGGGGTCCTCCGGCGGGAGCGCTGCGACCAAGGCGGGAAGGATACTTTCGGCCATGGCCTCCCAGGCCTGCGCATCACGAAAGAAGCTGGTGACGTTGATGAGGATCGTGTTGAAGAGCCGGGTGAACTCATCGGGATCGACCTGGAGATAATCCAGATATTCGGCAAACGATCCGATCCCGGCGCTCTGCATCCGGACTTGGACCCGGCGCATAAGGCTGGACCGCTTGTAGGCACTGAAATCGAAGCCGCGACTCAGCTTCAGGTAGAGCAGTAGGGCCTCGAAATCCCGCTCGGACTGATCATCCGAAACCGGTGCGCCGCTGAGCTGCTGCTTCGACTTGCTCACGGCTGCCTTGCGGTGAGCGCTTCGAGGGCCGGCGCGATCGCGTCCAGCGGAAGGATCTGGTCTACGTGACCGGCGTGGATGGCCGCGCCTGGCATGCCGAAGAACTCCGAGGTGGCCTCGTCCTGCACGATAACCGTTCCTCCCGCTCGCTTCACCTGCTGAGCGCCCCGGGCTCCGTCCTTTCCCGTGCCCGTGAGCACCACGGCGATCGCGCGCGGGCCGAAGCTTTCCGCCAGGGACTCGAACAGGCGATCCGCCGCCGGGCGGACGAAGTTGACTGCGGGCAGGTGGGACAATGAAATCGTCCCGTTAGGGCTCACGAGTAGATGGACGCCAGGCGGAGCGGTGAAGACGACGCCGGCCCTCAGGGAGTCTCTGCTGCGGGCCTCCTTCACCGGCAGCCGGGTCCGGCGGCCGAGGATGTCCGCCAGATGGCTGGGGCGGTTAGGGTCGGAGTGCTGCAGGATGAGCACGGCGGCGTTCAGCGTCGAGGAGAGAGCCCCCAGCAGCTGACTCATCGCACTCAACCCGCCGGCAGAAGCGGCGATCCCGATGACCGGGAGGGTGAAAGGGATGTCTTCGAGCTGAGTCTTGGCCGTCTCGATCATGTCCGCTGGGCCTCTCCTGACCAACTCGCCTCCTCCTCGCGGTCCGACGTTTGGATCTGACGTTGGATCCGACTGAGGCGAGCAAGCAGCTGGGCGATTTCACCAACCGGGAGGACATGGTCCACATCGACGCGTTCGAGGGCGCTCCGCGGCATGGCACCATAGAGCGCTTCCTTAGGGTCCTGCACGATCGTGATTCCTCCGTGGCGCTTGACGGCCATGAGTCCCACGACACCGTCGTCAAGCGAGCCCGAGAGGAGCGTGGCAATCACGCGCGAGCCGAATGAGCGTGCGGCGGTCCGGAAGAGCGGGTCGATTGCGGGCCGGTGTCCGTTCTCTCGTGGGCCTCGGGTGAGACGGATGCGGTCTCCCGCAATGAGCATATGCTGGTCCGGCGGGGCGATGTAGATGTGGCCGGGCTCGATGCGCTGGTCGTGTTCCGGGTGCAACGCGGGGAGCGAGCCCGACCGGCTGAGTATACTCGGAAGGGCGCTGACACTGGTGGCGGGGAAGTGGTGTACCAGCAGGATGGCGGCCGGTAAATCGACCGGCAGGCCTTCCACGAGGCGCGCCACCGCCTCGACACCTCCGGCAGAGAACCCAACGACTATGACACTATAGCCGGGCATCGAAAGGCTTCCCGGAAGATAACTCTCGAAGAAATATGCTCGTTCGGCGTCCGCGCTTGCCGAGTACGGGCAATAAGGCTAACCGCTGTTCCAAGCTACAGCCAATGGAGAGTTTAGGCAAAGGAAGTACGTCTGACGCAAGAACTTGCGCCGGGTCCGGGCGATGGCGACACGTGGCGGGCGGCTAAGCTGGTCGGTATGTTTGTGTTAAGACGGCTATTGGCTATTGGCTATTGGCTATTGGCTATTGGCTATTGGCTGGAGAGCGACTGGCGACCCCGGAGGACTCATGCAGACCAACGTGCTGGCGGCCACTGCCGCGGCGACCGACACCTTTCCGATCAACGGGACGGATTTCGTGGAGTTCTATGTCGGGAACGCCAAGCAGGCCAGCCACTACTACCGCACCGCCTTCGGCTTTCAGCTGGTGGGCTACCGGGGCCCGGAAACCGGGACCCGGGACCGGGCCACCTACCTGCTGCAGCAGAACAAGGTCCGACTCCTTCTGACGTCCGCCCTCACCCCAGATCATCCGGTCGCCCAGCATGTCGCCCTCCACGGGGACGGGGTTCGGGACATCGCGCTGTGGGTGGACGACGCCCGCCAGGCATTCGAGGTGGCAGTGGAGCGGGGCGCCCGGCCGGCTCAGAAGCCAACCGTGCTTCGCGACGATGGGGGTGAGGTCGTAGTGGCCGGCATCCACACCTACGGTGATACGATCCACAGTCTGGTCGAGCGGCGCAACTACAAGGGCGGATTCATGCCCGGCTTCCAGCCGGTGAGCCCCCGATATAGTCCCCCGCCGGTGGGCCTCCAGTACGTGGACCACTGCGTGGGCAACGTCGAGCTCGGCGCCATGAACACCTGGGTGAACTTTTACCAGGACGTCATGGGGTTCCGGAATCTGATCTCCTTCGACGACAAGGACATCTCAACGGAATACTCGTCGCTCATGTCGAAGGTGGTGGCCAGCGGCAACGACCGGATCAAGTTTCCGATCAACGAGCCGGCCCAGGGCCGCAAGAAGTCCCAGATCGACGAATATCTCGACTTTTATCGGGGACCCGGCGTGCAGCACCTGGCCATCGCCACTGACAACATCATCGAGACCGTGACCGCGCTGAGAGACCGGGGGGTCGACTTCCTCCAGGTGCCGAAGGCCTACTACGACAGCGTGCTGGACCGGGTAGGGCATATCGACGAGGACCTGGCCCCGCTAAAGGAGCTGGGAATCCTGGTGGATCGGGATGACGAAGGGTATCTGCTTCAGATCTTCAGCAAGCCGGTGCAGGACCGACCCACCCTGTTCTATGAGATTATCCAGCGGAAGGGCGCCAAGAGCTTCGGCAAGGGCAACTTCAAGGCCCTGTTCGAGGCGATCGAGCGGGAGCAGGCGGCGCGCGGGAATTTGTGAGGAGGTTGAGATGCCGATCTACCACACCATGGGCCAGATCCCGCGCAAGCGGCATATCGCATTCCGGAAGCCGGACGGCGGCCTCTACGCCGAAGAGCTGATGGGGCACGAGGGGTTCACCGGGACCTCGTCGCTACTCTATCACACACACCCTCCCACCACGGTGAAATCGGCTAAGCGGCTCCGGGAGCAGAAGTACGAGGCCGATGCCGACAGCACTCTGCGCCACCGGCACTTCCGCACGTCGCAGGTGAAGAAGGGCGGCAGCCCGACACTCGATCGAGTCCCGCTCCTGTTCAACCAGGATGTGGCGATGCTGTACGTCGAGCCGGACGAGAACGATGCCCACTTCTACAAGAACGCCCAGGCCGACGAGCTGGTCTATGTGAGCAAGGGGAGCGGCACCCTGGAGACGGTGTTCGGCGATCTGCCGTACCGCGAGGGCGATTACCTCGTCATTCATCGTGGCATCATGCACCGGTTCCGGCTCGACCTGGGCGCCGAGCAAAACAAGCTGCTGGTCATGGAGAGCCGAGGGCATGTGCGCTGGCCCAAGCGGTACCGCAACGAGTTTGGCCAGCTGATCGAGGGTGCCCCCTATAGCGAGCGGGACATCCGGCGCCCTGCCCAGCTTCGTACCCATGATGAGAAGGGCGACTTCCGGATCCTCGTCAAGCAGTACGACGGGTTGAACGAGATCATCCTCGACCATCACCCGTTCGATGTGGTGGGCTGGGACGGCTACTTCTACCCCTGGGCGTTCAACATCGGAGATTTCGAGCCGATCGTCGGACGAGTGCACCAGCCGCCGCCGGTCCATCAGACGTTCCAGGGCGACGGGTTCGTGGTCTGCAGCTTCTGTCCCCGGCCCTACGACTTTCATCCGGAGGCGGTGCCGGCGCCATACAACCACAGCAATGTCGACTCGGACGAGGTGCTGTACTACGCGTCCAGTGAATTCATGAGCCGCAAAGGCATCGAGTTCGGGAGCATCACCCACCATCCCGACGGCATTCCTCACGGCCCTCATCCGGGACGCGCTGAGGCAAGCATCGGCGCCAAGTACACCGAAGAGCTGGCCGTCATGATGGACACCTTCCGGCCGCTCAAGGTGGCCAAGCCCGCGCTCAAGATCGAGGATCCGGAATACCACAAGTCCTGGCTGGATGCGCAGCACGCGCAGTTCAATCCGCCGACGTCGTAGAGGCGGGGCAGCGGGGCGGAAGGTGGTGTCACCCTGAGCGTAGCGAAGGGGCCAGAGGCTCACATTCCGAAAGTCACAGCGCCCACAACAGAAGCTCCGCTCTGGATACCCGATCCTGAGCGGGTGAAGAGCGCGAATCTCACCCGGTTCATCTCGCAGATTCAAAAACAACAACCTGCTGGGGCGAAAGCGGTCAGCGACTACGCCTCGCTTTACCGCTGGTCGGTCGAGCATCCGGAAGCGTTCTGGCCCGAGGTGTGGCGGTTCTGTGGCGTCATCGCGGAGGAGCGCGCCGGCGCCCAGTGGGATGATGTCGTCGGCGGGCTGGACCGAATGGCGCCGCCGGATCCCAGATTGGGACCCCGCTGGTTTCCCGGTGCTCGCCTCAACTTCGCCGAGAATCTGCTTCGCTTCAGCGACGATCATCCGGCCGTGCTGTTCTGGAACGAACAGGGTCGGCAGGGCCAGCTCAGTTATGCCGAACTCAACGCGGCGGTCGTGGGGGTAGCCGCGGCGCTGCGGCGGGAGGGCGTCGGCATCGGCGATCGGGTGGCGGGATTTTTTCCGAATCTGCCGCAGGCGATCATCGCCATGCTGGCAACCACCAGTCTGGGCGCCATCTGGTCCTCCTGCTCTCCGGACTTCGGGGCCAATGGCGTCATCGACCGGTTCGGGCAGATCAGGCCGCGAGTACTCTTCTGTGCCGACGGCTACCGCTACGCCGGGAAGGAGGTCGATTCGCTGGCTCGGGTCCGCGAAGTGCGCGACCGTATTCCCGAGATCGAGCGGGTTGTGGTCGTCGCCTATCTTCGGAAACTGCCCGCAATTCACGGGATCAAGGATGCAGTGCTTTGGGACGACTGGGTTGAGCAGGAAACACCGTCCGACGGCGCCGCTGCGCCGCTGTCCCGCCCGGAACCGCCTGAGCGATTCGACTTCGACCACCCCATCTACATCCTGTATTCCTCCGGCACGACCGGGCTCCCCAAGTGCATGGTGCATGGCGCCGGCGGGACCTTGCTGCAACACCTGAAGGAGCTGGTGCTGCACACCGACCTCCGCCGTGAGGATCGCATCTTTTACTTCACTACCTGCGGCTGGATGATGTGGAACTGGCTGGTCTCCAGTCTGGCGGTGGGTGCCACCGTGGTGCTGTACGACGGAGCGCCTCTGGCCCCCAAGACCATCCTCTGGGACATGGTAGCGCAGGAGAGGATCACCGTGTTCGGTACCAGCGCCAAGTATCTGGCGCTGGCGGAGAAGGAAGGGCTGGCGCCGGGCAGCAGCCACGACCTGAGCTCGCTCCGCGCTATCCTCTCGACCGGAAGCCCGTTGGCGGGCCACAGCTACGATTACGTCTACGGCCGGATCAAATCCGATCTTCACCTGGCCAGCATCAGCGGCGGCACCGACATCGTGTCGTGTTTTGCGCTCGGGAATCCGGTAGCGCCGGTCTGGCGGGGCGAACTGCAGACCCGTGGGTTGGGAATGGCGGTCGAGGTGTTTGACGAGGATGGCGACGCTGTGCGGGAGCAGGAAGGGGAGCTGGTGTGCACCCGCCCTTTCCCCAGCATGCCGGTGCGTTTCTGGAATGATGCTGACGGGTCGAAGTACCAGGCGGCATATTTCGAGCACTTTCCCGGTGTGTGGCGGCATGGCGATTGGGCCCGTCTCACCAGCCATGACGGGCTGATTATTCTGGGCCGCAGCGACGCCACCCTGAACCCCGGCGGTGTCCGCATCGGCACCGCCGAGATCTACCGTCAGGTGGAGCAGCTCCCGGAAGTGGTGGAGAGCCTGGTGGTGGGGCAGGAGTGGGAGGGTGACGTCCGAATCGTGCTCTTTGTGAGGCTGAAGCCGGGTTGCACCCTGGATTCAGCCCTCGTGGGACGCATCCGGCAGCGGATCCGGGACTACGCCAGCCCCCACCACGTGCCGCGCAAGATCCTGCAGGTAGCCGACATCCCACGAACCATCAGCGGCAAGATCACTGAGCTGGCGGTCCGGGATGTCATCCATGGCCGGCGGGTGGCCAACCGGGACGCCATGGCCAACCCGGAGGCCCTCGAGCTGTTCCGAGGACTGGAGGAGCTTAAGACCTGAGGTCGCGACTCAGTCCGCAATGTGATCCAGCCCCTATCGGACTTGCCAAACCTGAGGTACCTTATCGCGGCGCGGCTGTATCTATGCGCAGCCGACTACCACTTCGAGATGGCCCGCGGCACATGGACAATGGCGAAAGAGACCCTCGTGCGGGCAGGGTCCCTTCGCTCGAGGAGCACACGTATGAGACATCTGTTGACTTTGGCCGCCGCGGCCTTTCTCGCGGTAGGCTGCGCAGGAAACAAGGCGGACGAGACTGGTGCGGCTCCGGACCAGGGCGCCGATCCGAGCGTCACCGCCACGGACACCACCACGACGACTCCCACCGATAGCACGATGGGACAGGTCCCGGCGGACAGCGGCTACGTCCAGCAGGACACCACAATGGCCGATCCGGGCATGAGCGCGGATTCGACCCAGACCGTTCCCGGCGCTGCGACGGATAGTGTCGGCGCCCAGGGTGAGGTTCAGACCGACACCACCTCCACCGGCGCGTGGACCGACAGCACCGCCGCGGGAACGTCCGACACCACCGCAGACACCACGGCTGCACAGTAAGTCACAGCAGGATGGTTTTACCGCGACCCCGGCTTGTCCGGGGTCGCTTGTTTTTTGCCCGGTGACCCCTCCGGGCGTCGGCGGGCGGCCCGGCAACGCGACCGTGACGCCGGACAGCGTGGGAGTCGACAGCGCGGTGACCAACCAAGACGGGACCGATACCACATGGACTTCGACCCCGCAGGACACGGTGGGATCACTGGACACAGGGGTTGAGGACACCTCGGCCATGCAGCACGACTCCACCATGGTGCATGGTGACAGCGCCATGACCGGTCACCCGGTTCCGGATACGACGTCCAGCCAGTAAGCATCCCATCGCGTCGTAGCGCGGCTAGAAGGCCCCGGATAGAATCCGGGGTCTTTTTTGGGTTGGAGCGGGGATGATGAACACCATCGCGGTGCGGCGGACGTTCCTGGAGATGACGTCCCCGGATCAGTTGAAGCCGGCAGCGGATCCGGACCCGGCACCGCCGGTGGAGCGGGTGGCGCCCTGTCCACCGGAGCTGTTCCGCCGGCTCTATGCCGAGGTCGGGCGGGCGTTTCGCTGGACCGACCGATTGTCCTGGTCCGATGCCCGGGTGGCGGAGCACCTGGCGGATCCGCGCACGTCCATCTGGCTTCTGTCCTGGAGGGGCGAGGCGGCGGGCTATTTCGAGCTGCGAGAACACGAGGACCGGTCGGTTGAGATCGCGTACTTCGGGCTCATGCCCGACTTCATCGGGCGAGGATGGGGCAAATATCTGCTGACGCAAGCCGTTCGGGCGGCCTGGGGGCTGCATCCAGCGCGCGTCTGGCTGCATACGTGCACGCTGGATCATCCGGCGGCGCTGCCGAACTACTTGAAGAGAGGGTTTCGGGCAGTACGGGAGGAGGTGTATGAGGTGGCAGCGGGGCAGCGAGGCAGCGGGGCAGCCGGGTAGTGACTGGCATGCGATTCCGTATAGCCCAATGCTAAACTTTCTCGCCGCCCCGCAGCCGGCCAGGGGCACCGCCCAAGTGGACCTATAAGGCATCTCGCCCGGTGTTTCAGTCTTCCACCCTCCCCTGATAAGGCGACAGCATGGCAAGCACCGGATGGAAAACGAAGGACACACTGCGCACGCTTGCCATCATTGCCGGCTTCTACATCGCGCTCCAGGTGCTCTGGATCGGTCGCACCATTGTGCTGCTCACATTCCTGGGGGTGCTGTTCGGCATTGCCCTGGCTGCGGGAGTCGACTGGCTGGAACGGAAACGGGTGCCCCGCGGCGTCGGTGCGGTCCTCCTCGTGCTGGTATTCCTCGGCATCCTGGCCGGAATCGGGGCGGCGACCGCTCCCAGCATTACGGGGCAGATGCGCGACCTCAAGACCCAGTTGCCACGGGCTGTCGGCAAGATCCAGCGATGGGTCAGGGACCGTCAGGAGGGGGTAAGCGAGGTGCTGGAGCAGGTGGCGCCGGACCCAACAGCTGCCGGGGACAAGAAGCCGGCGCCGCGCGACACCACTGCGACGGCAGGGAAGCAGGAAAGCGCCGAAGGGGCTGACAAAGGCCCGTCGCTGGGCGACGGAGTTACCGGCCAGATAGGTGGTATCGCCCGCTACCTGTTTGGTTTTTTCACCTCCACTTTCGCCGCCCTTGGAGGCATGCTGCTGATCCTGTTCGTGGCCATCTTTGTCGCCGCAGATACACGGACCTACCAGGACGGACTGATGCACCTGTTCCCGCATGAAGCCAGGCCGCGGGCGCGCGAGGTGCTCGGTGCCACAGCGGCAATGCTCCGCCGCTGGCTGTTGACCCAGTCCGTCAGCATGGTGCTGGTGGGTGTGTTGACGGGTGGTGTCCTCATGGCCATGGGCATCGAGGCCGCAATCGCGCTCGGAATTATCGCCGGTATCCTGGAGTTCGTGCCCATTGTAGGGCCAATCATGGCGGCGGTACCCGCAATCGCAATGGGTTTTCTGGACGGGCCGGAGAAGGCGCTGTACGTCGCCCTGGCCTACGTCGGAATTCAGCAAGTCGAAAGCAACGTGATTCAACCCTTGCTGATGAAGAAGGGGCTGGAACTACCTCCGGTGCTTACGATCTTCACGCAGGGGATCCTCTCGCTGGTTTTTGGCTTCATGGGGCTGCTCGTGGCTGTCCCGTTGCTCGCGGCCGTGATCGTGCCCATCAAAATGTTATACGTGCGGGACGTCGTCGGGGATGACGTGAAGCTGCCGGTCGGAGAGACCGCCGGTGGTTGAAAACCAGCCGGGGAGCGGTCCCCCGACTTAACGCGGCAGAGATCCACGACAACAGGTGACGGCGGAGAAGAACGCTATCTCCTGAACGCCTTGCCCAGCAAACCGCTCACGTCGTCCATGACAGAGCCGTCGTTGTCCTGGTCCAGGAAGCGGCTCAGCGCGCCCATCACCCCGGGCGCCGACTGCTTCAGGTGCTCCTGCTCGCCGGTAAGCAATGTAGATAGTCCCCGTGCATCCAGCCGATCGTCCTTCTGCGCCTTGGCCAGCGCTCCAAGTACCAGCGGGGCGAGCATCGTCAACAACGTGCCAGCCTTCCCGGTATCGAGCCCCGTCGCCTGGCTGAGCCCAGTCTGCACCGCCTGCTGCCGTCCGCCGAGTACATGCCTGAGAATGCCGGCTCCGGGCTTCTCGCTCGCACGGCTGACGTAGCCGGGCACGTCGTCGAGGATGCTGCCGTCGTGGTCCTTGGACACGGCGCTGGCCAGCGCCTGAGCCTGGTTGGGATCTCCGGTGTTGCGCGCGAGTGCGGTTATGAGAAGCGGAAGCGCGGCATCGATCGCATTGCCGGTGGTGCCGGCATCAGCACCAATCCTGTTACCGATCTGTTGGACCGCGTCGCTGCCGAGCCGTTGCTGAAGCAGGTCGAGCAAAGCCATGACGTACCTCGTATGTGATGGGTGAAACGTCCGGCTTAAGATTGCTGGTCGCGGCGTTATCTGGTGTGGTGTGGGTCACGGCCGCCCGCTGTTCGCTGGTGCTCCGGGCCTCTATTTTTGGCCATGTCCTTCGCCGCTAAAGCGCGCCTGCAGCTGCTGGGAGCCGCGCTGCTTTTCTCGACCGGCGGCGCGGCCATCAAGGCCGCAGAGTTCACCGGTTGGCAGATTGCCAGCTTTCGCTCCGGCTTTGCCGCCCTGACGCTGCTGCTCATAGCGCCGGCCTCTCGCCGGGGCTGGACCCGGCACACCGTCCTGGTGGGCGGTGCGTATGCCGCCTGCCTTACGCTCTTCGTCTTGGCCAATCGCCTGACTACCGCCGCAAACACTATCTTCCTCCAATCTACGGCGCCGCTGTACGTGCTGATTCTGGCGCCATGGCTGCTCCAGGAGCGGGTCCGGCGCCGGGACGTCGGGTTCATGGTGGTGGTGGGGCTGGGCCTCGCGCTGTTTTTCGTCGGTGTGGACCAGCCGGCCGCCACAGCTCCGGACCCGGCACGGGGCAATCTCCTGGCGGTCGTCAGCGGATTCTTCTGGGCCCTCACCGTGTGCGGACTTCGGTGGCTCACAGCCCGGCCGGAGCGAGGCTCCCCAGTGGCGGCGGTGGCCTCGGGAAATCTCACCGCCTTTCTGGTAACGCTTCCCCTGGCGCTGCCCATCGAGCCGCATTCGGTGGCCGAGTGGTCGGTGCTGCTGTATCTGGGAGTATTTCAGATTGCGTTTGCCTACGTGCTCGTCACCAGCGCTATCAGCCACATTCCGGCTCTGGAGGCATCGATGATCCTGCTGATCGAGCCGGCCCTCAATCCCATCTGGGCCTGGCTGATGCAAGGTGAAGTGCCAGGGCTTTGGGCGTTGGTCGGCGGCGCGCTGATCCTGGGCGCCACTACGGCCAAGAGCTGGTCCGAGCGCCGGGTGGAAGCGCCGGTCACCTGACTCATGCGACACCCTCCCGTTGCCCTCATCGAAACCATCCGGATCCGGCAGGGACAGGCCCCGCTCTGGTACTTGCACCTGCGCCGGCTCGCGGTCAGCTGCAAGGCCCTCGGGATTCCTTTACCGGGTGAGCTGGTGGTGCCAAGCGGAGGGAACGACCGAGTGTACCGCCTGGAGGTTGGCATGCGGGGGGTGCAGGTGAGCGAGCGACTTCCGGGGCCCGCCGCCCCGGTCAAGCTGGTGACATCGAAGGTGGCGCACCATTCCTACCCCTACAAGACCACCGATCGGGCTCAGTTCGATCGTGCGTTGGATGCGGCGCGTGCCGCGGGTACCGAAGACGCGTTGCTTCTCACTCCCGGCGGCTTCGTGGCGGAGACCGCCATCTGGAGCGTGCTCTGGTGGGAAAACCACCAGCTCTGCGGGCCGGCATATGACCTGGGGATCCTGCCCGGCGTCGGACGCGCGCGGCTGACCGAGCTCGTCGGCCTGGTGGAGGAGCGCCACTCCACGCTCCGGGACCTGGTGGGGTTTCCGATCTTCCTGGTGAATGCTGTGCGCGGGGTTGTGCCGGTGGCGACCCTGGATGGTTCACCGGTGCCGCCATCGCCCCGCACGGACGCGTTGGCAGGGCAGTTTTGGCCTTGACCCCGCCCTCTCCCGAGCGATATTTTCCCGGGCTACGAGCGGTAGCAGCAGGGTCGTGGTGGTTGTAGCTCAATTGGTTAGAGCGCCGGACTGTGGCTCCGGAGGTTGCGGGTTCAATCCCCGTCAGCCACCCTGGTAGGCGCCAGTTCGCTGCGGCGGGTGGGGCTGGTGCAGAGGTCCGTAGCTCAAGTGGTAGAGCACCGGTCTCCAAAACCGGGGGTTGCAGGTTCGAGTCCTGCCGGGCCTGTTGGGGTAATTGGGAGTTGGGTGTCAGGAGTTCGCGGCTATAACAGATGACGATCTGGCGCTGAGGCTCCCAACTCCTGGCTCCCAGCTCATTCAACACGGCGCTATCGTCTAGGGGACTAGGACGGGGCCCTCTCAAGGCCCAAACACGGGTTCGAATCCCGTTAGCGCTATGTTCCGGAAGGGTTGTTGGCCCCATCGTCTATCGGTTAGGACGGGACCCTTTCAAGGTCCAGAGAGGGGTTCGACTCCCCTTGGGGCTATTAACAAGAAAACCGGCGGCCTGAATGGCCGCCGATTTTTATGTCGCCGGTAGCACTAGGGCCGCGCGCAGCTGCGGGCCGGTGCGTTCCTCAGCTTCTCGGCGATCTCCTTGAACACTTCCTGATTCGCCGGCTGCGAGATGAAATCCGCGTCGTAACGCCACATCTGGAAAGCGCAGCCGGCCGTACCAAGAATGGCTGCCCAGTCCCGAATCTGCTTTGCGGTCATGCGACAGTTCGGCTGGTACGTACCAATGCCTGCCTGCCCCGCTCCCTTGCAGCTGTAGTTTCGGCTCCGGTCCTGCACTCCACCATCCAGGATGTTCAAAGCAAACATCGGGGTCACCCCGTCGCGCCGAGCCTGGGCCAGAGTTGCGTCGCGCCAGGCCACCACATCGCCGGCTGTGACGAAATAGTTGTACTGGTAAAGCACGTAGTCGAGCACCTTGTATTGCTCTGACACCCGCCAGACGTACCCCGGGGGGCCGTGGTTCAAGCCCATCGGAAGCGTGGGAAACATGCTCTTGGCGTAGCTGGCCATCTCATCGATTGTCGCCTTGGTGATGTTGCCTCCCCACCGGCGGGTCTCCGGCTCATCAATGATCTGGTATCCGATGATAGTGCCGTAGGCTACGCCGTTTGCGACTGCCTGCTTGACCTCGGGGGTGTTGAACCGGTCCAGCCTCCGCTTCCACTTTCCGAAGTCGAACTTGCCCTCAGTCGTATAGATCTCCGCTGGACCACCAGTCATCGCGAGAATCAAGCGGTGGCCGGCTTGCATCGCCGCATTGATCGTGGCGATGACTCCATCCGGGTCGCTGTAATTCTGGGTGCCCGTAAATGGCTCGGGTCCCCAGGCCACCGAGCCGTCCGGGTTCCAAAGGCCGATAGGCCCGTACGGAAGGCCGGGGGCTGGAGGGGGTGGTAAGGGCGGAGGAGGAGACGAATCCGGCGGCGGCGGCAGCGATGAATCCGGGGGCGTCGAGTCGATTGGTGGTAGGGACTCGGGTGGTGCCGGCGTCGAATCTACCGGGGGTGGTGTTGAATCGGTTGGCGGCGCCGGGAGCGAATCGCCGGCCGGGAGAGAATCGCTATCGATGTCGGCGCTAAGGCCGGGCGCTCCGCTCCCGCACCCCACGAGAGCCATGCCTAGCGCCACACCCGCGAATGCTTGCAACCTCGCTCGGATCAACCTGGTTCGCATAGAGCAGCGCTGTTGCTGTTGCATGTGGATGCCTGACCCCGAGCGGCCGATGCCGCCAGTTACGGTCCATAACTGGGTCCAAATGTGCCGCGAGCCGGGGGAGACCCTCGGCACGATGGAATGCAGCCGTTTGGCACATCCGTGCCAAATCTTGCACGGCTACCAGTGTGACGGGGGTGGGAGGTCTTTGTCAATGAAGAATGACCATCAGGACGGCCAAACAGGGGGGAACAGCTTCTCGGACATGCGGTTAGGTGCTGGCCGGCAATGCTGGTAGCGCCTTCTCTCCTACCAGCTTAATTTGACCACGCGCGCCGCTAGCTCAATTGGCAGAGCAAGTGACTCTTAATCACTAGGTTGTAGGTTCGATTCCTACGCGGCGCACTGAAGCGGAACTGCACGACGCACAGCAGCATAGGCAGAGATCGCGGGCTCCTTCGTGGAGCCCTTTTTCATGCTCGGGTGTGCCAGGTAGTGTGCCAAATCGTGGGACGAAACCCCACTGTGCAGGAGATCACTTGGCCTCGCTGGGACCACACTGTGGTTCGGAGGACGCAGCGACCGGGCAACAAAAAAGCCCCCTTCCGGCTGGAAGCGGGGCGAGTCTCCGTGGATCGGAGTGTTACGGGGCTCATAATTGACCTGCAGACCACTATCACGTCAGCAAGGATGGCCTTCATGGGCATGAGAAGGCTGTCCGATTCATGGCCCGCGAGAGTCGAACGCGACGGCGGATGCTTGCCGAGGCGCTGCTCGGGATCATGCGGAAAGACTCCCAAGCGGCAGCGGGGTGCCAGGGTCATGTTCCCAAGTGAGCCCGGCGATCCCTTGTATGTGTTCTTGCTCTTGCCCCTCTCGCCTGGGCAGTCCGAGAAGCAATACCGCAGGGACCGAGAGCTTGTTCTCCAGACCCATTGCCTTATCGCGAAGCTCCATTGCCCGGAAGCCAAGAACATTATCGGTCTGGCCACGGAGACGAGCTTCGACAACGGTGGGCGTTCAGAGGACCTCCTCTACTACGACGCCTCCGAATGGACAGCGGAGGATGAGGAGCGAGCCCGTCAACTGCAAACTGAAACGGGGTGGCTAAGGAATCTGGAACGCTCAGAAGGCACTGAGTACCAGTTCCCCCCGCTTCCGGTCTCCGGCACAAGAGTCCAGGCCCGGAGGATCAGGGCGAAGGGAAGCGAACGAAACGGACCATGCCCATGCGGGAGCGGGAAGAAGCTCAAGAAGTGCCACGGGCAGTAGCTATTGCAGAGCGAGGAGTCGCGAACCCTCCACAACTCGCAGGAGATCGTTGATCGGCACAGCGAGACTCTCCGACGAGTAGCCGCTGTTGCGGGCGACCACGACGCGGAAGCCGTCCTCTTCGCTCTCCCCGTCTTCCCCATAAGCGCGGTCGTCGTTTCGCTCCTCGGCCGCGTCGGTCGCAAGGTTGTCGGCGCCACGCACGCCACGGTGCCCGCCGGCGCCTTCGGTGCCCGCTTCGTAGAGGTCAGAGTCGACCCCGAGCTCGGTCTGGTGCGGATCGCACGGATCGTCTCGGCGATCGGTGCCGGCCGAGTGGTCAACGAGAAGCTCGCCCGCAGCCAGATCATCGGGCACGGTCGGCGGCATCGGCATGGCGCTGCTCGAGGACACGATCAGGGACCCGGACAGCGGGCGCATCGCGAACGCGACGTTCGGTGACTACCTCGTCGCCGTCAACGCCGACGTGCCCGACATGGACGTCGTCTTCGTGGGCGAACCGGATCCCGACAACCCGATCGGCGTCAAGGGCGTCGGCGAGATCGGCCTGGTCGGAGTCGCCGCCGCGGTCGCCAACGGCATCTACCACGCCACCGGCCGGCGCGTCCGCTCGCTGCCGATCACGATCGAACAGCTTCTCTGACGTCCTGGCGAACCCGAGCGCATAGGCCCGAGACTCACCGGTCAGCTCCGTCCACCGCCGCTTTCATCTGCGCTACCCAGTTCGGGATCACCCGGAGGTACGATGCGCTGGTCTGCTCCGGTCCCTGCAGATAAATGATCCCGCGGTCGTGCCCGAGCCGGTTGGACCACCCCGAGGTATCGGAGAACCGGGGATCGCGAGCCCAGAAGGTCGGCGCCCCCTGTGGCTCGCCCGTGTCGGGGTCAACCTTGACGGTGTACCACGAGACACCGGACCGATAGATCACGGTGGTGGGAGTCAGCCACAGAGGTTCGGCGCCCCCCGCTGCGACCTGCCGGCGCCGGCCGGCAACGGGGAACGACGTCACGATGACCTGCCCCTCCGACGTCTGATACGCGATGAGCCTCCCACTGGGAGAGAGCGATGCGAAGCTGGACCCGGTCAGCACGGTGTCGAACTGCGTCGGCTTCACCGCGGGATCGAATCGCACAGTTACCAGTGCCGGGAGGATCCGGCCGATGACAGTATGAGCGTCGTGGTAGTTTGACAGGTCTGGAGCGAGCGCGTCCCACTCGCCTCGAAACACCGTGTCGGGCCGAGTCCCGGGTCCGGGCGATCCGCCGAGGATGGACCAGCGGGTGGAATCCCCCATGGTGATCAGGAGTTCCTCGCCGTCGGGGCTCCACAACGGTTGCCCGATATATTCACCCCTGAGCCAGGTGAAATGCTGGCCATCTCGCAAGTCATGGATTCGGAGCTCATACCCTTCCGCGCCCGGCGTGGAAACTGCCATATATCGGCGATTCGGGCTCAGGTCGTAGCGCTGGAAATCTCCGGCGTCCATGGGCAGTGGCTCGGGGACCCCACCGGCCTTGAGGCCCGCCAACCGGCCGACCGCGGCATCCACACCGGGAGCGTAGACCAGCGTACCGTTCCGGGCGATATCGAACTGGGCTGCACCCAGCGCCTCGCGCCGGACTCCGGAGAGGAGAACGACCGGCCGGCTCGCGAGGTGAGTGGATGGCTCATACGAGGCCGCGAGCAGCGCTCCATCGGCGCCCAGGTAGACCAGATAACGTTGGTCGACCAGCCGGAACGCGGTGCCGACTACCGGACTCCCGGCGGAGCCATCGGGGCGGGCCCAACGGATGGTGATGGTAGTCCCGGAGTCCGGATCCAACAGCACGCCGACCCGTCTTTGCGAGCAGACCATGACCCGCAGCTCGGTTGCCCATGTTCCGTACCTGCAGCCGGGCTGCGGCACGCTTCGGGCCGTGATCGCGTCCACGTCAAGCCAGGAACGCCGGGTGCCGTCCAGATCGGTAGCGACCAACTGCGCCGGCGAGACCCACTCGATCATGGAAACCGCCTGGCCATCAAGCAGGCGCCGGGGTTCGCCGCCGCCGATCGGGGCCACGAAGATTCGTTGCCCATCGGTGAAGGCCACCCGCTTGCCGTCGGGAGAAAGACGAGGTCCGGTCGCTCCCGTCGTGCCGGGAATCGGATGCGTGGTCGAATCCTTGAGGCTGCGGTACCAGAGCCGGGATGAGTCGCGCTGGCGGGCCGCATACACCACAAAATCCCCGGCTGCCGCTATGGATATGTTGCGGTACGAGTATCCGTAGGAGGCGGTCGCCGTTCCGGCAGCAAAACCGATCGGTGCGCTGTCGGGAAGGGCAGCGTCGTAGACCGACGGCGCAGTGCTCGCGGAGTGGGCCGTGAGCTTCAGGGCCGAGAGTCCCAGCAGCGCGAGCACCAGCAGGCCGAGGACGGCACTCACCGCGCGCCAGGGCCCGGGACTCGAAGGGGCCGGGCCTCGCTTCGAACGGGCCACCGTCGCCCGCACTTCACCCGTCAGCGCCTGGGCAAACTCGGCCACGGAGGCAAAGCGATCGGCGGGGAGCTTGGAGATGGCGGTCTGGACGGCATCGTCGAGTTCGGCCGGCACGGTTTCGCGCCGGGCCGTGATCGACGTGGGCCGGTCGGTCATCATCTTGGCGACGATCGCCTGGGCCGTGGGGCCGGTGAAGGGCGGCTCCCCCAGCAGCATCTCGTAGAGCACCACCCCCAGCGCATAGACATCGGCCCGGGCGGTGATCTCCCGCTCCCCCATCGCCTGTTCTGGCGCCATGTACTGCGGCGTGCCGAGACTCATCCCGGTCTCGGTCATCCGGGTGCCACCCGCCTTGCTCGCCGCCAGCGCGATGCCGAAGTCAGCCACCAGGGCGGAGGCGTCGTGCAGCAGGATGTTCTCGGGCTTGATGTCCCGGTGGATCACGCCGTGGCGGTGGGCGTAGTCGAGCGCCGACGCGACCTGCGAGGCGATGCGTACCGCTTCTGATATCGGTAGTTGCTTCTCGCGCTGGAGCCGTTGCCGCAGCGACTCGCCCTCGATGAAGGGCATGACGTAGTAGAGCGAACCTCCGGCGGTGCCGGAATCGAACAGCGGGAGGATGTGCGGATGCTGGAGATTGGCGGTGGTCTCGGATCTCTGCCAGGAACCGCTCGGCGCCGATCACGGCGGCGAGCTCGGGACGGAGGACCTTGATGGCCACCCGCCGGTCGTGCCGGAGGTCCTGAGCCAGGTACACCGTGGCCATCCCGCCCTGGCCCAGCTTGCGCTCAACCTTGTAGCCGCTACCCAAGGCAGCGGCGATCTGGTCCATCATGCCGAGGAGCGCCTCCGGTTGGGGAACCAGCCCAGGACAGGCCGCTACAAAATGTGCCATGAGGCGGAACCCAACGCAAAACCGGCGGGACTCGGGGTCCCGCCGGCTCGCGGTAACTCTTTGCCGTTCTATGGGGTTTGCAAAATGGGCCTGGGTAGAGTTGAACTACCGATCTCACGCTTATCAGCATCCATCTCAGAAAACCCGAATTTTCTAGGTTGTAGGTTCGATTCCTACGCGGCGCATTCACTCAGAGGGCCACCCATAAGGTGGCCCTCTCTGTTTGCTAGACTCCGATCGATCAGTAGGCCCTCTCGTGGCCTCGACCGCTCAATCGTCATCGTCTTCATGCCGGTCCTTCAACGCCTCGGCCGCTGTGCGCCTGATGGCGGAGTCCTTCTCTTTGGCAGCCAATTCGAGCACCGAGTCACCCCGACGGTCATCCATCTCCGCCAGCGCCTGCACGATGGCGTAGCGGAGGCGAGGCTCGGCCCGGGAGTAAGCTCGGGACAAAGTGGGCACCGCTGCGGAGTCGGCGATCTCTCCCAGCGCTTGCGCCGCGATGACCCTGAGCTCCGGGTCTGGGGCCTCCACTGATGTGATCAGCCGGGCAGGGGCGCGCTTGAGATTGTCCAATTCACCCAGGGACTGCGCCGCCAGCCGCCGCACCACCACGTCCGGGTCCTCGAGCGCCTGCGCCAGCGCATCGGATGCTCGCGGGCTCCCGACCTCGCCCAGCGCCTCAGCAGCAGCCCGTCGAACATCCACCACTTTGTCTTTCAGAGCCTGGGTCAGCGCCCCGGTCGCACGATGGTCCTCGATCTCACCCAGGGCCTCGATTGCGGCGAGCCGCACTCCGGGATCGCCGTCCCGGACCAGTGGCGTGAGACGATCAGTGGCTCTGATGTCCTCGATTTCACCCAAGGCGGAGGCGGCCGCAGCCCGGCTCTCCGCGTCGCTGGAACCCAGCAGCTCACTCAACGGCTTCACTGCGCGAGCATCCTCCAGCTCGCCCAGGGCGTACGCTGCCATTCGGACGACAGAACGATCTCGGTCGCGCAGCGCGCGCGCGAGATCGTGATAGGCAGCCGGATCCTCAGCGTCTGCAAGCCCCAGCGCCGCGGCCTCGCGGACTACGGGGTCGGAGTGCCTGAGAGCTTCACGCAGCTGACGAACCGCCTCCGGTGCGCTGCTCTGCCCCAGCATTCGCGCCGCCGTGCGGCGCACGCAGGGTTTGGGACTGCCCAGCGCGACAGTGAGATGCGAAATGGCTGAATGATCGGTCACTCGGCGGCTCAGCGATTCGCGGGTGCGCTCGGCTGCTGCTTCGGCCTTCAGGCTCCCGATGCGGTACTCCATGTCCCAGTCACCCCAGTTGTTGCCAATCGAATGGGCCACGAACTGGCAGACGACCGGGTCAGCCGCCGCGAGGGAGGTGAGGAACCCTGCCACGCTGGAAGAGTCCGCTCCCTGCTGGAGAGGTTTGACACCGGCCCAGGGGTCTACGTCATCGTAGTCGGGATCATGAGATTGGGCCGGAAGGGATTTTCCGGCCACGGGAACCAGCAGGAGCAACAGCGCCAACCACCGGGCTGGCGCGGACGGTACGATCTGCATGTCGGTCTCCGTTCATCAGGTCGAGGCGCTCTCGTCGGCATCTTCGACTTGGATAGCGGAGACGGGGAAAGGGTTGTCGCGCTAGCGGAAGGTTCCGGGACTCACCTGGTACACGCCGTGATACATCCCAGCCTCTTCTTCCGGGGCCCAGAACCCCAGCTGCTGGATCCAGCGCGTGGTCTGAAGCCGGCGGCCGCGTAAGGTGAGGAATCCCCCAGCCCGAGTCGTGATCACGCCGAGCTTCCCGAGGTCGGTCAAGCCGCGGATGAGGGTTGTGCTCCGCTGCTCGGTGAGACGGCGCGCTGCCACTGGCCCGATTCCTGGTACTCGCATCAGCTCCTCCCGGGAGGCACTCTGCACCTCGACCGGAAAGAGCTCGGGATGCGCCAGGGCCCACGCACTCTTCGGGTCGAGCGATAGGGGCAGGTTCCCGGTCGACTCATAGACCACCTCCTCGGGAGCAAAGCCATAACTCCCGAGGAGGTGAGCCGCCTGATAGAGCCGGTGCTCGCGGATGGCCGGCGCGGCGGCGACGCCTTCCATGGGAGTGTCGCTGATCGGACGGAAGGCGCTGAACTGCGGATGGTGGACCCCGCCCGGCGCCTTCAGCCGGCTTATGGTGTGCAGCAGACTCTGGTCAGTGTCGGGCGTGGCACCGACGACGAACTGCATGGTCATGCCGCTGGCTCCGCCGGGGCGCAGCGGGTCCCTCGGCTTGCCGTGTGCCTGCTCCCCCCGTTCCCGGATCACCAGCGCGCGCACTCGTTCAAAGTCGTGCAGCGTCGTCGAGAAGCTCTTCTCGGGCGCGATCTGCGACAGGCTCTTGCCACACGGCGCCTCAAAGTTGAGCGAGACCCGGCTGGCGAGTGCCGTGAGCCGGTCGATCTGTGATGTCTCGGAGCCTGCTACCAGCTTGACGTGAATGTATCCACCGAATTCATGACGCTCGCGCAGCAGCTCGAGCACCTGGATCAGATCATCCATCACTTTCACCGGCCGGCCCGGGATACCGGTCGTGATGAAGAGACCCTGACACCAGCCGCGCTGGCGGGCGGCCAGGAAAATCCGGACCAACTCCTCGGGCTTGAGCAACGTGCGCGGCATGGGCCGGTCTCGCCGCATGGGGCAGTAGTGGCAGTTATAGCTACACGCATTGGTCATGAGGATGCGCAGCAGCGACATCTTCATTCCCGGCGCAGGACGGAGATTACGGATGCTGAGGGGTCGGAGCGATCCAACATCTCTGGTGTGACTGAGCCGTGGAGGTAGCCCTTCACGATCGTCACTGGCAAGCGCCATGAGTATATCGATCTTCTCGTCGAGGTCCTGGGTTTTCATGGGCTCTCCAACAAATGATGTCAGAACCATCATACCGAAGAAATACCGAAAGTCAATACCGCGCGGAACGTGTTAGGGCGTGGTGGATTCGTCTATCGGTTGGGTGGCAAATCAGTAACTTCTGTTCTGATCCCCCATGAAAATCGATCGGCACCGAAGCGGCGGGGACTCCATGCTCGCGTTGAATCGTGATTTTGTGCTGCACTCGTTCCCTCCGCACGACGACTCGGGTTATTCGATCGAGGGGTGCCGCCAAGCGTGCCCTGAACCCGAGACCTGCCCCTTACCGTGGGCACCAGGCCGGAACCGGCCTATACTAGAGGCAGTTCATGATTCCTACCGCAGGACTGACCCCCGAGCAGAGTGAGCCTACGGTGACCGCAGCACCGGCACACACATCACCGAAGTACGCCACAGCTCGCAACTTCATCAGCGGCAGATTCTCCTCTCCTGAAGTCGCCCTGCTGGACGTCTCCAATCCCAGCGATGGCAGTCTTCTCGCCCAGGTTCCGCTTTCGTCCAGCCAAGAGGTGAACAGCGCGGCGGTAGCCGCGACCGCCGCGTTCCCGGCGTGGTCCGCCACTCCGATCAAGGAGCGGGTACAGGTCTTCTACCGCTACCGGGCACTGCTGGAGCGCCATGTTGATGAGCTTGCTGCCTTGATCACAGAGGAGCACGGAAAAATCCGGAGCGAGGCAGAGGCCGAAGTCGCCAAGGCCATTGAGCTCACGGAATTCGCCTGCTCGCTGCCGCAGATCGTCACCGGTGAGGTACTCGAGGTCAGCCGAGGAGTGGAGTGCCGCACCGATCGGTATCCGATCGGAATCGTTGCATCAATTGCGCCGTTCAACTTCCCGAGCATGGTGCCGCACTGGACCATTCCGAACGCGCTGGCACTCGGAAATTGTATGGTGCTCAAGCCCTCCGAGCTGGTGCCTCTAAGTGCCGGGCGGATTGCGGAGTTGCTGACCGAGGCCGGGTTGCCTTCTGGGGTCTTCAATGTGGTGCATGGGGGACAGGAGGTCGTCGAGGCCATCTGCGATCACCCGGGAATTGCTGCGGTTACGTTCGTGGGATCCACCAGAGTCGCGAAGCTGGTGTACCGGAGGGCCAGCGGGAACCTGAAGCGGGTGCTCGCCCTCGGCGGGGCGAAGAATCATCTCTTCGTGCTGCCGGATGCCAACGCCGACATGGCCTCTGGGAACATCGTAGCATCGATGTCGGGCTGTGCCGGACAACGCTGCATGGCCGCCTCGGTGATGCTGGCAGTTTCCGACGCGGATCACATCGTGTCCCGGATCGTTGAACAGGCCAAGTCCGTAATACCGGGTGAGACACTGGGTCCCGTGATCTCCCTGACGGCGAAGCAGCGGATCGAGCGCTACATCAGCGAGGCAGAGTCGGCAGGCGCCAAGGTGCTGCTGGATGGCCGGAACGCCAGCGTCCGGGGTCGCGAGGGCGGGTTCTGGATAGGCCCGACGATCATCGATCATGTTCGACCGGACATGAGCGTCGCCCGTGAGGAGGTGTTCGGCCCGGTGCTCGCGATCATCCGGACCAGGGATGTGGATCAGGCGCTGTCAATTGAAAACGCGTCACCCTATGGTAATGCAGCCGCGGTCTTCACGGAGAACGGCGCGATCGCCCGCTACGTCACCGATCGCGCCAGCGCTGGTATGGTAGGGGTCAATGTGGGCGTACCCGTTCCGCGTGAGCCGTTCTCATTTGGTGGGTGGAACGAGTCACGTTTCGGGGTGGGCGACATCACCGGCCGTGGCTCCATCGAGTTCTGGACCCAGACGAAGAAGACGACAACCAAGTGGGCTCCGCAGGCAGCAACGAACTGGATGTCCTAGCAGGGCGCCTGCATTGTAACCCGAGGCAATAATGACTGATCTGATGCGGCCACCGATGGCGATGCCCGACTTTTGGTACACTCCGACTCCATACCGTGGTCCGTCCCGGGCGGAAGTACTGGCAATGCGCCAGCGCTACGTGAACCCGGCCCTGTTCACGCTGTACAAGGAGCCGTTGATGATCGTGGAAGGGAAGATGCAGTATCTCTTCGACGAGACCGGGCGCCGGTATCTCGATCTGTTTGCGGGCATTGTGACGGTCTCGTGCGGACACTGCCATCCGAAAGTGGTCCAGCGGGTGCAGGCACAAACGGCGGCACTACAGCATGCCACCACCATCTATCTCCATCCCAACCTGTCCCTATTGGCGCAGAAGCTGGCCTCCAAGATGCCGTCGGGTCTCGACGTAACCTATTTCGTGAACAGCGGCAGCGAGGCCAACGACCTGGCTGTCACCATGGCTCGGCTCTTTACCGGCCACAACGACGTAATCGCCCTGAGGAACGCGTATCACGGGGGCTCGCCGAGCTCGATTGGACTTACCTCGCATCACACCTGGAAGCACCCCGGGCCGGGGCACGCCGGCGTGCATCACGCTCTGTGTCCCGATCCTGCCACCAGCCCGCTCAGCGGCTCTCCGGACGAGATCGCTTCCAGGAGCGCCGCTGACATCCGCCAGCTCATCCGCTATTCGACCCCCGGCAAGGTCGCCGCGTTCATTGCGGAGCCGATCCAGGGTGTTGGGGGGGTTACACGGGGCGCACCAAACTACTTCCGGGAGGCGTACTCGATAGTCAGAGAGTACGGCGGGCTCTGCATCGCCGACGAAGTTCAGACCGGTTTCGGCCGCACCGGTGAGCATTACTGGGGATTCGAGAACTACAGCGTGATACCAGACATCGTCACCATGGCCAAGGGCATCGGCAACGGTGTTCCGCTGGCGGCGGTCACTACCCGCAGAGAGATCGCCCAAGCGCTCACCAGCCGGATTCACTTCAATACGTTCGGCGGAAATCCCGTCAGCATGGCGGCAGGCCTTGCGGTACTCGACGTAATCGATGAGGACGGACTCCAGGAGAACGCACGCCGGGTGGGCACGCGCCTGCTCCAGGGATTGCGCCGGCTGCAGACACGGCACCGCCTGATCGGAGAGGTCCGGGGCATGGGTCTGATGTTGGGTGTCGAGCTGGTCACCGACAGAAGCACGCACGGTCCCGCCGGCGCCCAAACGCTGGAGGTGCTTGAGGCCGCCCGGGAAATGGGAGTGCTGATGGGAAAGGGGGGACTCGACGGGAACGTGCTCCGCATCAAGCCACCGATGTGCATCACAGCCGAGGATGCGGACTTTGCGGTCGATGTGCTGGATCGGGCGCTCGCGCGGGTCGATGCGGCATGAGACGACGCGCGCTTCTCACCGTGCTGATCTGCAGCGCACTGCTGCCGGAATTACCGGTTTCGGGGAGCACGTGGCTCATGGCACAAAGCCCCGCTTCTCAGACTCGCGCCCGCGATCTCGGCATTCCGTTCGATGGATCGCCCGGCCGGTTCAACGCCATTACCGACGTAGTGGGGGTCGAGGTCGGGCACACGACGCTTATCTCGGGTGACGGTCCGCTGGTGGAGGGCAGGGGGCCAGTCCGAACTGGCGTCACGGCGATCCTGCCACGTGGCCGAGCCGAAGGCGAGCCGGTCTTCGGCGGTTGGTTTTCACTGAACGGAAATGGAGAAATGACCGGCACCACCTGGCTGGAGGAATCCGGCGTGCTGGAGGGCCCGGTGCTGATTACCAACACCCACAGTGTCGGGGTTGCACGCGACGCCGCCATTCAGTGGATGCTCAAGCATCGGCCGGGCTTTCTCTGGGCCTTGCCGGTAGTGGCGGAAACCTGGGATGGAATTCTGAACGACCTCAACGGCTTTCACGTGAAGCCGGCCCATATATTCGCGGCGTTGGACGGAGCCCGCAGCGGCCCGGTGACGGAGGGTGCGGTAGGGGGTGGGACGGGCATGTTGTGCAACGGCTTCAAGGGCGGAATTGGAACGTCGTCGCGGGTTCTTCCAGCTGAATCGGGCGGGTTCACACTGGGCGTCCTGGTCCAGTGCAACTACGGCTCCCGGCGCGGCCTCCGTATTGCCGGCATCCCGGTCGGCGAGGAGTTCGTAGAGCCGGCAATCTGCCGGGCAGGCTCGAAGCCGTCACAACGTGAGTGGCTTCGGGAGATGCCGCGCTGCGGAACTCGAAGCTCCTATCTCGAGCGCCCGCACCCCGAGCTCGGCTCGATCATCATCGTGATTGCCACTGATGCTCCACTCCTGCCCCATCAGCTGCGTCGCATCGTGAAGCGCGCCTCACTGGGGTTGGGTCGAGAAGGCAGCATATCCGGCAATGGGTCGGGCGATATTTTCGTCGCCTTCTCGACGGCGAACCGCGGTGCTGTGGGCGACACCGTGCAGACCAGCGTTCAGATGCTTCCCAACGGCGAGCTCGACCCGTTATTCGCGGCAACCGTGCAAGCCACCGAAGAGGCGGTCACGAATGCGATGGTGGCGGCCGCGACCATGACGGGCGCGGACAGTATCCGCGCTCACGCGCTGCCGCACGATCGCGTGGTCGCCATACTGCGAAAGCACAACCGGCTCGGTTCAACTCCTCAACGGCGCCGCTGACCGGTTGGGTTCGCTAGTCTCCTGTCTTGAGTAAGGAGGACATCTCGAACGGCTCGGCCCGATACCGGTGCTGCCAGCCTGGATTGACGAGGTCAAGCAGCTGTCCCAGTGCGGCACCGATGGGGTAAAAGGTGATTCGTCGATTCTCCCCCAGGTCGATGCTGCTGAGCTCCCGCCTCAGGGCCGTACGATGCCGCTCGGCTAAATCCTTGTAAGACTCATAATCCCGAAGGGCGGTGAAGCCGGCAGCAGGATGGTGGCCATCAGACGCCAGCTCCGCGGCTTTGTATTCGATGAACCGCGCAATGCCTTCCTGCCAGAGCTGAAACTCCAAATATCTGTTCTCCGCCGCTGTTAGATGCTTCGCCAGTGCAGCCCGCGCGCGAACTACCGTCGCGATGGCCCTGTCCCGGGTACCGGGGCCTGAATCGAGGGCACCGGCGAGTGCGCGGGCAAACTCTCTGGTGGCGACCTGGACGGCCACCGAGTCATAGGGAAATGAATAGTTGAGCATCCAGCTGCCGGAAGAGTCACCGGCGGCAAGATCCAGTCGAGCCGAGCGCTGGTAGTAGTCCGGCAGCGAATATTGTCGCTGGTGAAAGTGCTCGTGCAGCAGAGTCAGGACCCATTCACTCGACGATTTGCCGGTGCGCTCGGCGGTGCCGACCACGACAGTGGGCAACCCTCCTACGGCAGGAAATGTGGCGAGGAGGGTGGGCGCAAACACGCGGGGCCGACTCCAGATATGCATGCGGAGTATCGAGTCATAGCCGGCACGCGCAAAATCGGAGGTGGGCCGCGGATGACCGATGAGGTACTCCGTCGAGTCGGTCACCAGCAGTAGCGTGAATGGCACACGCGGCCAGTCCGGCCACAGCTGAGTCCCCAGCTCCGCAATCAGACTGCTCGCCTCCGCGACGCGGGCCTGGTCGGCGGCGCTCAGCGCCGACTGGGGGAATAGCCGATCCGGGTGATCGATACCCATGAGGCACAAGAGTATGAACCAGGAACGGAGCGTCACGAGTCTGGCTCCCGGTGAGGTTTGAGGTTGCAGGCAGGGAAAGGATGCGGAGATGAGGCAGGACGTCGCAGGACTAGTGTCGCAGGACTTCTATGGATGCGTTATCGCTCCTGCCGCCGACGGACCTCATCCAGGGCAATGACAATGGAATTCTGTGAGGCCAGCAGCTCCCGCATCGCCTCTTGCGAGCTTCGCGCGGGGCGTACGGCCTGTCTCTCTCCGTCGTCCAGGAATGGCCAGAGCTTGGTCCAGACCGGTTCGGGCAATACGGTTTCTAAATACTCAAGCGCCGTCCCCCGCAGGTAGCGATCCCCGGTGTGCAGCCCATGAAAGGCGAGCCGAACGGTCTCCCGGGGAAGGGCGAGGGACAGCAGGGTAAAGAGATGCTCCAGGCTTCGGCTGGTTCGTCCCCGTAGCACCTCTGCTTCCATGGGTGACGACTCGTCATCGGGCTGATCGATCAGCTGGCGGGTCTCCCAGAGTCCGCGCTCTACCGCCATCTCTCGCAGGACTACCTCGAACACCCGTTCGCGATCTATTTGGAGACCGGGAATCTCACCAGCGAGGAAACTCAGGGCCCGCGCCGAGCGGTACCTGACTTCGAACCGGCGGTCGCGCATCCCCTCGAACAGGGCTTCGAACGCCTCGACCGTGCGCGAGGCCGCCACGACGCTGACCAGTCGCCGGCGGATGGCAAAGTCCTCCTGCGGATCGAGAAGGTGGCGGACAAAGATCTCGACATCCTGGCGAGCCGCGACTCTGAGTGCCTTGATGGCGTCCGGTGCGACCTCGTCCCACGCCAGCAGTTCGATCACGGCCTCGATATCGTCTCTCTCCGGGGTCCCTCTGAGCAGCGCCTGCCGGACCGCTTCACCGCTTCCCGAGGCGATCGCCTGGCGAAGCGTCGAGGGTGCGGTCTCCGCTGAAGGCGGCGCGGGTGGCGCCGGGCGGGCAGCGACGCCAGTGCTGCTCACAAACCCCGCCTGCTGGCGGATACCACTGAGATCGAAACCCCCGACCGTCTGGAGCAGGGCCGATCCCTCATCCTGCAGCGGGTCGGGAACCTGGCCGGAGCGCCGGTGCAGCGTTCCTTCCAGCGCCGCGACGTAGCCCACGTGTAACCGGCGGGCCACGTACAGCGCACCCAGGGACAGAGCGACGGTAACACCGAGAAGAACCTTACCGGCCCCCGCGCCGGTAAGCATGATCGCGATGGCGATGAGCGCTCCACCGATGACGTCACCGATTCGCGCGGCGCCCACGTCGATCAAGAGCTTGGTGGCACGCTTCTCCCGGGGGGCGACCGGGGTGAACAGCAGCTCGTATGCGGCCCGGAAGAGTGAGCTCCGGAGCACCACCTCGGTTCCCCGCGCGAGAAGCACCGGAACCAGGCCCGGCACCAGGAACGCCCCTATCGCCCCCACCGACACACCTGCGGGAAGCACGGCGGCACTACGGGCCACTCCAAGCCGCTCCAGCATCTTTCTCAGGCTGGTGATCTGCAAGGAGATTGCGAGCAGGGCCGTCACTGTGTAGAAAGCGGCGAAGAGACGCAGCAGATCTTCCCCGGTCGCGGTCGCTGCCGAGACCCGCGCCTTGAAGACGTAGTCCAGCACGCCTTCGGCTGACGACGTCAAAGTCACCAGCAGTCCGAGGGCGAGCAGGTAAGGCGATGAACGGAGGATAGCGGCGGCTCCACTGCCAGCCTCGGTGCCTGGTGCGGGATCATGGAGGTGCGGGCGATCAGGGGCGCCGTGCTCCACCCCGAGTACCAGGGCGGCCGCCACGAGGTGCAGGCCCGCCAGAATGGGAAGCATGGTCAGTAGTGAGTGCGTGGCGCCGACCCGTTCGGGGAGCAGGCCGCCGAGCAGTCCCCCGAGGGAGCCTCCTGCCGTGATGTGTCCAATGGTTCGACGGGCGGTGCGAGGGTCGAAGCGCTCGTTGACGATGGCCCAGAAACCCGAAACCAGGAGAGCTCCCAGTCCCGTGAAGTGCAGGTAGAGCAGAATGGCGGCGGGTTTCCGCGATTGTATCGCCAGCCCCCACTCGGCCAGCAGCAGCAGGGCGCTCAGCCCAAAGAGTCGGGGGACCAATGTGGCCGGCCTGCTGCGGGACATGATGCGGGCCAGGGCCACGGAAACCAGCGCCGATGTGACGGCGGCGGCTATCACCATCGGCGGCAGCGACGAGACGCCGAAGCTGGAGAGAAACAAGGCGTCCCGGGTAGCCTTGCCGGCTATCTGAAAGGCGATCATGATCGTGCCGGCTGCTGCCGCGGCCGCGACCGCCGGGCCGTCGGGGCGCATCAGAACCCGAAGCCCGCCTGCGCATAGATCGCGGTTCGCTCCTCGCTCTCGGCGATGGCGAGAGACAAGGTGTACGCCCGGTCGAGATACGACAGCCAGACGCCACCGCCGGCGGCGGCGTGCCAGGTGTCGGAGGATTCTCCTTCCAGAAAGACCCGGCCGGCGTCGGCCAGACCAAACACTCCGAGGGTGGCGGGAAGAATGAGCTTGACCTTCGCCAGGGAGAGTCGGAGTTCCGTTGATCCGTAGGCCGACGCGTCGCCGGCGTAGCGGTTCACCCGGCCCAGCCGAACCGTCGAAGCGCCCCCGATGAACGCGGCTTCAAAGTAAGGATATTGGCCCCACAGCTTGCGTCCGCCCAGCCGGATTGCCAGGGTTGGATCCAGAGGAGCCTGAACCGAGAGAAAGGTTGACGCCTCGCCGCGGAGCTCGCCGAAGGTGCTGTCCACGTCCCAGATCGCGGGATACAAAGCCCCGCCCAGCTCGACCAGCAGCCCCCTCCGGGCCACCACGGCGTGGTCGCGGCTGTCGAAGCGCAGCATTAACGCTCCGCCCACTTCGCCAAAGTTCCCGGTTCCGTATAGCCCCGGCTGGGTCGCGAGGAATCGCCCCGGCTCATCGTCGGTCGAGAAATACTTGAGCACCGGTCCGAACCGGACCGTCGAGCGGGGCCCCAGCGCAAAGACCAGCGTCGGTACCACGCCGAACGCGTCCTGCGTCACCCGGTAGAACTCATTGTTGCCCGGGGCCGGGATCTCATTGCCGAAGCCATGGAAGCTGATCACCTCGATTCCCGACGCGCGTACGAGGAGGTCTGCGTATCCTCCCGAGTTTTCCCGGCGGAACTCTCCCCGGTAGTCCAGACGATAGCTCTGGGCACCGGTGCTGATCGCGGCGTGGAACACGTGCCGGCTCGCGTAGGGATTCTTGCGGAAGCCGTACACGCTCAGCGTCCGGCCTGCGCCGATCAAGAAGCCGACATCCGGGCCATAGCTCAACACGGTGCTGGAAGTCCAGCGTTTTCCCCAATCCCGAGCCGGCAGGTCCTTCTCGCTCTTCCGCGGTGCGGTATAGGGTCGCCGGTCTACCTTCGCCCCAACGCCCTCCGTCTGCGCGGGACCGGCCGAATCATCATAAAAGCGCTCCCCTCCGCCGTCGGTCGAATCCACCAAGCGGTCATCTCCCGCGCCTCCGAGCAATCGCAGCAGCGGTCCCCCTTTTCCTCCCTGCACCACAGCGTAATCGTTGCCCCCTTCCAGGAAGACCCGCACTTCCTTCGTGGCGCCATCGAACCGGCGGGTGAGGTAGGGCGCAGCCCCGGCGCTGTCGGACAGAGTCAACTGCACTACCCCGTTGGGCTCACGGGTCACCCTGGCCTCGTCGGGCCGATCGGTGGCATGGACGTCAACCTCCTTCGCCAGGAGGTTGTAGTAGTCCTGTGCGGCTTCCAGGAGGTGATCGCGCCGCGAGCGCAGCGCAGAGACCAGCCAGGCTCCCTGGAGCTGGTAGTGCTCCGGAGGCAGCGATCTCACGGCAGCGTCGATCGCCTCATCGCTCAGCGCCGACTGTAGCCGGATCGCGGCGGACTCCCACACCGGCCACCCCAGCCCCACCAGCAGGCGACGGTCCAGATCGCGACCGTTCCAGGTCGCGCCGGCGATGTAGGGATACTTCGATCCGAAGTTCGTGAGCTGCGGAGCCGACTGTCGTGCCACATAGAGCATGACACCGTCGTACTTGGCGAACGCCTGGTCACGGTCCTGGGGAATGGGAACCCAGCGTCGTGGAAGATCGTCGTCGAACCTGGCCCAGCTCCACTGTCCGGAATGCCGGTCCCAGTCACCGATGAGCAGGTCGAACAGGCGCGCGGTCAAGAAGGCGCCGGCCTCCGCTCGATCGTCGCTGCTGCGGGTCAGCCGGGCAATCAAAGAATCGGACCGGATAATTTCCCGGGCACCACCCCAGTGGGCCGGCACCGGATTCGCTCCTCCGACCCGTTCCTCCAGGAAGCCGAGCAGACCAGCGAATTCGGGTCGGAACTCTCCCAGCAACGAGTTGTCGGGAAGAACGAAGAGGCGGGATCGGCCGTGAAGAATCCCAGCCGAGTCGAGTAGCGCGTCTACTACGAGGGGAGCGGTCGGGAGGGCGGAGCTGGTCTGGTCCCGTACTACATCACCTGCCACCGTGGTGCGGAGCTCCAGCGGCAGTGTTGCCGAGGGATCCTTGTCCACTGAGCGGAAGAAGAACTCGCGGCCGTCCCTGGCGGTCAACAGGAGTGACTTCGTCTGTTGCCCCCCTCCCTTGGAGATCGGCTTGAGTCCGCCGGCGAACGTCCGGAGATCAAGGACCCGGACCGACGTCGGGGTGGACCAGAGAGACCGGTATTCACGGCCGAACAGCAGGCGGTGCAGACCGCTCGCTTTATAGCGCGGCCCGGCGGCCTTGAGCACGTGTTCACGTGCCGCAGTGTCCGGCTGTTGTGCGGCTACCACGGCCACGTCCGCGGCCGCCAGGGCAGACACCAGCCACCAGCGTCGGTCGAGCGCGATTCGCCGCCTCATTCTACCCATGTCGAGAAAACCTCCCGTGCCTCCCCGGCACGATCCACCGCCAATATCGCCAGCCTCGCGCGTCCGGTGCGCGGAATGTCGAGCCGGGCGAAACCGCTTGCGTTGCGGGCGAACACGCTTCCCGCCACCCCAAACGCCGCGCCGGTGTGTCCGTAAATGCCTGCCCCACTCACCAGCTGCAGCTTGGCGCCGCCTCCCTCGATCACCTGAAGGTTGTGCTCGTGTCCTGCGGCGGTCAGTGCCGGCGGAGCGGCATGGAAGGCCCGACGCAACGCCGAGATCATGTGCTGATAGGGCCGGGAACTGATGTCCTGCCTGGAGATACCCTCCTGCCGTGCGGTCGGATAGAGGGAGCCCAGCAAGGGGATCGGGATCCACAGCGACGGCTTTGCCGCGCGCAGGGGAAACAGGTGATCGGTGAAGCCAAAGTATCCGCCATGCTCTCCGCCCGACATCAACGGGTGGTGCTGCGCCACCACTACCATTCGCCCGGCCGCGCCGCGGACTACCGAGCGAAGCGAGTCCACAATATCTGCTTCGGTATTCGGAACACAGCCGGACGCCGGTCCCTGCGGCTTGGGCCCGGGGTGAAGCCACCACTGGGTATCGAGCAATACCAAACGCAGCCGCGGTCCGATGTCGACCGTCTTCGGCCCCGGGCAGCCGCCGCCGGGTTGCAGCGACACGGCTCCCCGTCCCAGCGAGTCGATGAAGCGCTCCTGCCGCTTGATCGCCTCCCAGCCGTCGGCGCCGTGTTTGGCCCAGTCGTGGTTCCCCGGCACGAAGAAGCCGCGGACGGCGTTGGTGGTGATCGCCTCGACCTGGGCCCTCAGGTTGCGCTCTGCGTCATGTCGGCCGGGCTGGCCGGGCGCCGGCAGTCCCCTCGGGTAGGCGTTGTCTCCCAGGAACACCACCACCCGGTCGGAGCTTCGAGCAGCGAGGTCCCGCTGCAACGCCTCGAGTACCGGCTCCCCGGTCGAATCGGGCTTACCGGCGTCCCCGATGAGATAGAGGCTGGTCGCGATGGTTTCCGGGGCGAGCTCGGGCGCCGGCTGGAGCTGAGGTGGTGGCGGGCCCGCGCAGGCGAGGGCGGTGGCGACCGTCCCCGCGCCCAACCACATCGATCTTCGAATCACCGGGACGCGGTGTCGATTCCGAGCGCCCTGGACTTGCGGGTGTACTCACGTCCGACCGCCAGCGCCAGCAGTAGCCAGATGCCGGCAAGCACCAGATTGACCCTGGCGAATCCCGCCGTCCCCATCCCGAGCCTGCCGACGCCGACAAAGACCAGCGCCGCGGACATTACGTCGCCGGCCCGCCAGAAGAACGAATCGATGGCCTGTTTGGCCTTGTACTTCTCGTCCCGGCTGGTGGGGAGGAACAGAACGTTGCGCACCGTGTTCTGGATCGAGTAGTCGGTGGCGTTCTCGGCGATCTTGACTATGCGTACCAGCGCCAGGATGGGTGCAAAGGCCAGGAACGCGTAACCGGTAAGCGCGATCACCGGCAACACCATGATGGCGGTCTTCACTCCGAAATATTTCAGGATACGTGAGACCACGAACAGCTGAAGGAGCAGTCCGATCACATTGACGACAAGGAAGAACTCGGAATAGAACCGGCCGATGTACTCCGGCGCGGCGAGGCCACCCGCTGTGCCTGTCCTCACGGCTTCAGCCGCGGCACCCTCGATGGTGCGTCCGAGAATGTACTCGCCGGTCGTGTTCACCCAGTTCACCACCAGCATCAGCAGGGCGATCAGCAGCAGGTAGCGGTTGCCGAACACCAGGCGGAAGGTGCCGGACCGGCTTACCGGCCCCACACCAGGAAGCGACACCGTCAGCGACTGGGACTCGTCGAGGGACGAAATCTGGTACTCCCCCGTGGCCGCGGGTATTTCGGCGGTGGTCAGATGGGCGGGAAGATGGGTCTCGTGGCGAGCTCTCTCCCGGGCATCCACCACATTGCTGATGACCGCGGCCACGACCAGCAGTGCCGCGGCCACGAGCAACGCTTGGGGCACGCCCACCAACGGGATGATCTGCCGGGCCAGAATACTTCCCATCACGGCGCCCAGGGACATACCGAAGGCGACGATCACGAACAGCCGCTCGCCCTGCTCCTTGGTATACAGGTCGTTGGCGAAGGACCAGAACTGGGCCACGATCATCAGGCTGAAGATGCCGACCCAGAGAAAGAAGACCACACCGACCGGGACGTTTGCCTTCGTGAGGCCGTAGAAGGCGATCAGGCACAACACGAAGAACGCCGTGACGGCGTTGAGTAATCCGCGGCGGGGAAGCCGATCGGCGAGCAGGCCATAGGTGGGCACCAGGATGAGCAGCAGTAGCGCCTGCCCGGCGGCTGCATAGGATTTCACCTCCGCGCCTTCTCCCGCCAATATCAGTGCCTCGCGGAGTGGCTTTATCACGTAGTAGGCAGCGAGCAGCAGGAAGATGTTGAAGGTGAGCAGCAGCGCCGTGCCCGCTTCCCCCGGCCGGACATCGGTGAACAGTCGGAGGGCGCGTTCAAGGGGGCCGGAGCGGGTCACGATCCGGCCGATGCCACTGGCGACGGTGTCTCGATGGGCTCCCACGCGGCTTCCATAGTCTTCGTCAGGATGCGGTGGGAGTCGGTTTGCTCCAGTCGAGCGGCTGCAGGGTGGTGGCGATCCCACCAGCGGTGGGCAATCTCCTCTGTCCATCCGGCGCCGGGCAGCGCCGCCAGCAGTAGTGCTGACAGCTCGGCCACGCTCTGCGGCCGCTCCTCCGGGAATTTCGCGAGGCACGCCAGGATGGCGCTGTCCAGCGCCTCCGGCACCTCGAACTCGCTGAGCTGCGATGGCGGAACCGGAATGGCGTTGGCGTGCTGATACATCAGCTGAATCGCATTAGTCGCTTGAAAGACCAGGCGTCCGGTCAGGAGCCAGTAGGCCACGCATCCCAGGGTATAGATGTCGACCCGGTGATCGGCGATCCGGTCGCCTCGAACCATCTCGGGCGCGATGTAGGCAGGAGTACCGGTGGTGCTATCGGGCAGCGTCAGCAGCGTGGCCTCTCTTCCACCTTCGTGCACCGCTTTCACCAACCCGAAGTCCAGGACCTTGACGAAGTCCACCTGCAGCCCGAGCCGGCAAGTAAAAATGTTGGAAGGCTTGATGTCGCGGTGCACCAGTCCCCGGGAATGCGCCTCCTGGAGGGACTCGCAGACCTGGCGCAGCAGGTAGACGCAGCGCTCGGGGGGCGCCGGCCCGAAGCGCTCCACCAGCGTCTCCAAGTCGAGGCCATCGAGCAGCTCCATCACGAAGAAGAAGGTCCCGTCGTTCGCGACGCCGAAGTCATAGAGGCTGATAGTGTGAGGCGACCGCAGTGAGGCGGCGGCCTCGGCTTCCCGCCGAAACCGCTCCACGAGGACGCGCGCGGCCCCGGGAGAGCTCGAGCCCAGAATCTCGGGGCGAATCAGCTTCACCGCGGCCGGTCGAGCCAGCATCTGGTGGGTGGCCCGGAATACCTCTCCCATGCCACCCTTCCCCAGCGGCTCCTCCAGGCGGTAACTCCCCAGCTCCCGGGCGCGTCTCACCTGCTGACCCAGGCCATGGATGATCTTGACCGGGACCACGACAAGAAAGGCACAGATGTAGTTGGGCACCGACATCCAGAGCACGTAGAGCCAGCCACCTTGGAACTCGACTCCGCGGAGCATGGACAGCCCCATCGCAACCGGTTCGGTCGAGGCGGCAATGAGGGAGACGATAAAGGTCTTCCTGGGGGTATTGGGAACGATCGCCGGGTAAATCAGGATGGCGATGCAACCCCAGGACACCAGGGGCCCCATCGGTACCGGGATCCAATGCGTGAGTATTGAAATCAACAAACACTGAAACACCAGATAGCCGGAACCGACATCGATCAGCAGTCGCTGTTTGTGACCGATGCGGCGAGCCAGTACTACCATCACCGCCGCGCTCGCTACGCCCAAACCCCCGAGTACGTTTCCCGGATACGGATAGAGTGACTGCATCCGTTCGCTGAGCAGGGGGAGCACGAAGTTGTTCGTCACCGTCATGAAGGCCCACACGGAGCCGAATACGACACTGACGATCCCCACCCGCCGGCAGGTCTGAACCATCAGATCGCTGGGCAGGCTGGAGCCGGATCTGCTGTTGTCGGACGTTCGCCCGGGAGTGGAGGTGCGACGGCCGACGAGGCGTCGGGGATTCATGAGCGATTCAGGGCTAGGGGTATGTCCTAAGCCTACCACCATCCGGGATTGGGCGGAACACCATCAGCTCCGTCACAGTTGCCACAATGCACATTCGAACGTACGTTCGTGCCAGGAATTCCGTCCTTCCCTCCTAACCAATCAGACCGGCCGATCGAACTTGCCGCCCCGGCTCGCTTTGCGGCTTACCCTCCTGGTCGTTGCTGCCTGTGGGCCTGCCCGGAGTTCCGCGCCCGAACCAGCTCGATGCGGGCCCAGCGTACCGGAGACGGCCCAGCATCCCATTGCCGTGCCAGCGTCCGCGCTCGCGGGCGACTACGAGCTGGTTCAGGTGCAGACCCAGCCGTCTGGTGGCACAACTATCCGGGCGCGCCTGCATCTGGCGCCTCTAGACTCGTCCACCAAGGCCAGCGCTGCCGGCGGGGCGGTGCGGGATCTGATCGGGTGGCTGGAGACCCCACTGGCTGACTCCACCGGCCCCCGGGCGACGCCGTCCGGCAATCCCTCCCGAACGGTGGTAGTCCTGGCGGGACAGCGTCTCCGGGTCGGGCAATCGGTTGCCCTCTCCGGCGCCATCCACAACCTGGAGATTACGGCCGTGGCGCCGGAAGGATTCTGGGGATGGTGGAAGGCGGATCGCGGCCTGGCGCTCACCGAAGCCGAGAGCCGCCGGATACTTCCCGATCCTGCCGGCTACTTCTGCGCCCTGCGCCTCGAGCGGTAAACCCCGCCGATGGCGAAGTCCTCAAAAGCCAGTGCTGGACTGCTGCTCTACCGCCGTTCCTCCGGTGCTCTCGAAGTCTTCCTGGCCCATCCGGGGGGCCCGTTCTGGCACAACCGGGATGCCGGGGCCTGGACTATCCCGAAAGGCGTTGCCGAACCTGGCGAAGACCTACTGGCGGCAGCTTGCCGGGAGTTCGAGGAGGAGACCGGCGTCCGTCCGGCCGGACCTTTTTTGCCGTTGGGCAGCATCCGGCAGAAGGCTGGCAAGCTGGTGCATGGGTGGGCCTGGGAGGGCGACGCGGACGTCAACCGGGTGACCAGCAATACCATGCGGACCGAGTGGCCCCGCGGATCGGGCCGGCTGATCACCTTCCCCGAGGTGGACCGTTGCGCCTGGTACGATCCCGCCTCTGCCCGCCAGAAGATCAATCCAGCGCAGGCGCAGTTCATCGATCGGCTCGAGGCGGCGCTGTCCGGTCCCGATCCCGCGGCATGAGTTGGCCTATGGCCGGCGCTGTTCGGCTCTTCGCTTCAATGCTAAACGTCACCGGTGAACGCCTGCTAGAATCGTGTTGCTTTCTTCTGGTGCCGATTCTGGCTCTGGTCTCACCGGACCCCACTGCGGCCCAGCAGCGGCCGCGGGCCCGCGACCTGGGCATAACTCCGGGCGTGCTGCAGCCGGGTCCCCAGAATGCCATCACCGATGTGGCAGGGGTCCGTGTGGGACACACTACTATTACCAGGGGCGACTCGGTCCGCACCGGCATCACGGCGATTCTGCCTCACGCCGGTAACCTGTTCTTCGACCGGGTTCCTGCGGCACTTCACGTTGGTAACGGGTTCGGCAAGCTGATTGGAGTGACCCAGCTGGTGGAACTGGGCGAGCTCGAGACCCCGATTCTGTTGACATGCACTCTGTGCGTGTGGAAGGCGGCCGACGCTATGGCGGCCTATCTCCTGGAACAGCCCGGCATGGAAGCGGTGCGCTCTATCAATCCGGTGGTGGGAGAGACCAACGACGGATACGTATTGAACGCCATCCGTAGCCGGCCGGTTTTGCCCGCGGACGTTCGCCAAGCCCTGGCAGGCGCCTCCTCCGGGTCGGTTATCGAAGGGAGTGTCGGAGCTGGTACGGGCACGGTGGCGTTCGGCTGGAAGGGCGGCATCGGAACCTCATCGCGGCGGACAGCGGCTGCCGACAGCGGATGGACCGTGGGCGTGCTGGTGCAGTCAAACTTCGGCGGAGATTTACAGATCCTCGGCGTGCCGGTGGGTCGGACGCTGGGCCGGACAGGAGTGAGATCCCGGCCCGATCCGCAGGGATCGCGGGGGTCCATCATGATGGTGGTGGCCACCGACGCCCCGTTGTCCGATCGCAACCTCCGCCGCCTGGCCGCCCGCGCCATGATGGGACTGGGAAAAACCGGCTCAAGCGCGTCGAACGGATCAGGCGACTACGTCATTGCATTTTCTACCCATCCGGATATCAGACGTGACCCTCGGCGGTTGCGTCATACCCTGCCGGAGCTGGCCAACGACGCCACCTCAGATCTCTTTCAGGCCACGGTAGAGGCAACCGAAGAGGCGGTATACAACTCCCTCTTCGCGGCCACCACGGTAACATCGTCCAGCGGCACGGTGGAAGCGATTCCAGTCAACGAGGTTGTCCGCATCCTGCGGGCGCACCGCGCTGTCCGATGACCATCAGACCCCTGGGCGACCATTTCTCCCGGGTGGCGCCCGCCTATGCCTCATCGCGCCCCGGGTACCCCGAGGCACTGTTCGACTATCTCGCTTCGCTGCCGCCGCAGACCGTCCTCGCCTGGGACTGCGCGGCCGGAACCGGTCAGGCCTCTATCCCGCTGGCCAGCCGGTTCGACCAGGTCATCGCCACCGATATCAGCGTTGCCATGTTGAGCCAGGCGTCCCCCCATCCAAGGGTGGAGTACCGTGCGGCACCGGCGGAGGGCAGCGGGTTGGGCGACGGAACGGTGGATCTGGTCACTGTCGCCCAGGCGCTCCACTGGCTCGATCTGGACGGTTTCTATGCCGAGGCCAAACGGGTGCTCGCGCCCGGGGGAGTGCTGGCGGTGTGGACCTACGGCCGCCAGCAACTCGGGGACGGCATGCTCGATGAGGTGTTGGACCGGTTCTACCGGGAGGATATCGGTCCTTACTGGCCGGCGGAGCGCCGGCACGTCGAAGCCGGCTACTGCACCCTGCCGTTCCCGTTCGCCGAGCTGGACCCTCCGCCGTTCTTCATGGAGGAGCACTGGACCCTGAGGCAGCTCCTCGGCTATGTCGGAACCTGGTCGGCCACCCAGCGATACCGGGAGAAGGTGGGGCATGATCCGCTCCTCCGACTGGAGACCGATCTGGCGGCCCACTGGGGTACTCAGCCGACCCGGGCGGTCCGCTGGCCTCTGAGTGTCAGGGTGGGTCTCGGCCCCTGATGACGGAACCGGCCTCACGTATTACATTGGTTTCTGACCTCTCACAGATCAACGGAATGAAAACACTCGACGACATGTCGTCCGCGGTGCCTTTGCGCCCGAGCATGGGGCCCTCTATTCTCGTCGTGGATGACGAGGGAGCGGTGAGGCGGTTTGCCCTGCGAGTGCTGGAACGGGAGGGGTACGCCGTGCTCGAGGCCAGGGACGGCGTGGAAGCGCTGGAGCTGATCAAGCAAGGGCACCAGTTCGACGCTGTGGTTTCGGATATCGTCATGCCCCGCATGAACGGGGTGGAACTGATGCAGGCCATGGCGACGACCAGTCCGGACCTTCCCGTCATCCTGATGTCGGGCTACGCCACCGGTGCCCTGGCTGAGCTGGGAATCTCGGCTCCGTGTGCCATCCTGCCGAAGCCGTTCCCCGCGGAACGTCTGCTGCAGGAAGTACGGCGCTGCACCAGACGCCGGGAATCGGCGTAAGGACGGCCCTTCAGCCCTGGCAGACGGCCCGCTGAACACCGGTCACCACTGACGAGCTCGCCGCAGTCCCCCCTACATAGTTCCGACCCAACGCTGGCGCGTCTATTGCCCGATTTCTCGGTCAGAGCGTTGGGTCACCTCTGCTAAGACCGTTGTTTCCAGAAATTTAGCTCAACCATTACGGACCTTGGCCTGCCTCCGCACCAGTGCCTTGCAGGTACGAAATGCAAGGTCGTGCGGCGCAGAAAGCCAGACGCCGTGCTTTACTATTAGGATTGAACCGTGCGACTACCGACCTCTCGCAAGCACCTTTTGGCGCTTCTGATCGGCATTGCCCTCGCCTGCGATGAGGGTCCCAGCGGCGTAAGCACCGGAAACCTGCTTGTTACCGTCTCCGGTCTTCCGGTGGGCTCCTCTGCCGATCTGGTCATCAGCGGGCCAGGCGGATACAGCCAGGCCGTCGTCGCCTCCGGGACACTCACCAGTCTGGCTCCCGGCACGTACACCGTCGCCGCCAACAACGTGACCGTCGGATCGTCGGTATACAGCGGCACACCAGCCACTCAAACTGTGAGTGTCGGTGGCTCGACCGCCACGGCGTCTATTGTGTACTCCACCGGGGCCGGCCGCCTCATGGTCACGATCAACGACCTCGGCACCAGCGGCGACGCCGCTGTAACGATTACCGGCCCTGACAGCTACAGCCGCAGCATCTCGGCGACGCAGACGCTCACCAGTCTGATTCCGGGTACCTACACAGTCGCGGCCCAGAATGTGGTCGCGACGGGTGGGACCCCGCATACTCCTTCTCCTGCGAGCCAGAATGTCACTGTGACCGCAACCGGCACAGCCACCGCGACCGTCACATATGCGCCGCCGAGCAGCGGTGCCCTCAACCTTCGCATTGCCGGCCTTTACCTGACCCAGAGCGCACAGTCCTGGGACGGGAGCATACCACTGGTCAGGGACCGGAACGGGTACCTCCGGGTTTTCGCGGTGGCCAGTCGCACCAACACCGAAGTCCCGGTGATGCGAGTGCGTATTTTCGACAGCTCGAATTTCGTGGATACCACCATTCTGATTACGGCGCCTCGCGCGTCGGTGCCCACGGCGGTAGATGAGAGCTCATTGCAGAGCTCCTGGAACACCCGAATCCCGGGGAGCCTCATTCAGCCCGGGTTCCGTATCGAAGCTGATGTGGATCCCGCCGGCTTGGTCGCAGAGAGCGATGAGACGGATAACCTGGCGGCGCCGCCGCCGCCGGTGGTCCAGGCCGTGCCCACGCTCAACGTGACCTTTGTGCCCGTGATCCAGCAACGCCATGCGGCCCGGGGAGACGTGGGCGGCGTTACCCTCGCTAACCGCGACACGTTCCTGTTTGTCGCCCGCAAGATGCATCCGATCGCCAGCTACAACACTGCAGTCCACGCGGCGTATACCACCACCACCACGGATACACTGCAAGCCGAGAATGCCAATAGCGCGTGGGGAACCGTTCTCCAGGAGATCGAGGCGCTGCGGGTGCTGGAGGGCTCGTCGCGGTACTACTACGGTGTGGCGAAGGTCTCGTACAGCAGCGGCGTCGCGGGAGTGGCGTACGTCAGCAACGGCTTCGGAGAGCGGGCTGCTCTCGGGTGGGACTACATGCCGACCGGCGCCGCCGTGGCAGCCCATGAGCTGGGGCACAATTGGGGCAGAAACCACGCCCCCTGCGGCGGGCCGGGAGGGGTGGACGGAGGGTTTCCGTTTCCTGATGGACGAATCGGCCTGTACGGAGTGGACGTTGCCGCGGCGTCCCTGAAGCCGGCCAGCACCAGCGACATCATGGGGTACTGCGATCCCAAGTGGATCGGGGCGTACACCTACAAAGCCGTCATGAGCTATCTCGTCTCACCGCCGTTCCCGGTGGCGTCCGCCATGACGAGCCAGATGGCGCAGCCGTGCCTGCTGGTTTGGGGCCACGTTCGGAACGGCGAGCTGGTGCTCGAGCCGTCATTCCAGGTCACCACAGAACCTCGCCTGCCGCGCAGCCCAGGGTCGTTCACTGTGGACGGCATTACCCAAGATGGTGCCAGTGTGTTCAGCCTGTCCTTCGATCCCAGCGAAATAGCGGACGCGTCCTCCGCTGGCGGTGATGCTGGTTTCGTCTTCGCCGTTCCCATGTCCGATGCCCAAGCCGGCCGGCTTGCGAGCCTGCGGCTGTCGGGACGCGGGAGCCAGGCGGTACGGAGCCGGGCGCAGCCTTCCATGAATCCACACGTGGGGCTACAGCGGACGATGCAGCGGGCGCAGGTCCGGCGCGTGGCCAGCGGAAAGATCGCGGTCGATTGGGATGCGACTGCTCACCCGATGGTCATGGTACGTGATCCGCGCACTCGAGAGGTCCTCTCCCTCGCCCGCGGCGGAACCGTCCAGATAACAAGCCATACCGGAGAGCTGGACCTGGTTCTTTCCGATGGTGTACGGAGCACTGTTCGGCGGGTCGCGGTGACGCCGTGATCCGGTGGCTCATATTCAGCCTCATGCTCGGAGCCTGCGTGTCCCGTCCGGCGCCGAGCCCAGCCGATCGGCCTGATGTCTCGGAGGTGGGGTCGGGTGCGGCCATCACCCTGGAGCGAACCGCATGCTTTGGCGAGTGCCCGGTGTATCGTATTGCGGTGTCGCCCTCGGGCCTGCTGACGTACGAAGGAAGCGCGAACGTGCGCCGGATCGGGACGGCCACCGCCCAGATTCCTCCCGATCGGGTCAATGCCCTGCTGGTTGAGCTGGAGCGCGCCGGGTACTTCACGTTCGCGAGCCGCTACGCTGCGTCCGAGCCAACCTGCCGCCGCTACTCCACCGACTCACCGACAACCATCAGCTCTGCCACATTCAAGGGTCGCACCAAACGGATCGAGCACGACTATGGGTGCGGCGGTGTGCCAGGGGCGCTGACGGTGTTGGAGAAGCGAATTGACGAGGTCCTTGAGTCAGACCAGTGGACTGGGAGGTAGGAAGGGGCGGACGGGCGGGCAGGCGGACAGCCGGACAGTGAATGGATGCCAGCAGAGTTGCCCTCTAGAAAATCTTTCCCCAGGAGTTCCAAAGGCATCGAATTTGTCCGCCCGTCCGCCCGTCCGCCTGTTCCTACCGTCTCGCTGCCGGATCCAGTCGGTCCCTCACCGCGTCGCCCAGCAACGTCGCCGCTACTACCACAAGTACCAACGCCACTCCGGGCGCCGTCGCCACCCAGGGGGCGTTCACCAGCGTGTCTCGTCCCGATGCAATGAGGTTCCCCCAGGATGGCGTGGGTGGCTGCACGCCCAGGCCCAGAAACGAAAGACCGGCCTCGAGCATGATGGCGTTTCCTACGCCCAGCGCCGCAGCGACGATGACCGGAGTCAGAGCGTTGGGTAAAATGTGGCGCACCAGAACCCGGGGGCCTTGCACGCCAAGCGCCACTGCGCTCTCGACGAAAGGCCGCGCCGCGAGACTCCGTACTTCACTGTGAACCAGCCGGGCAATTGTCATCCAGCCCGTCAGCCCCAGTACAATGATGACCAGTGCGGCACTTGGCTGCCACAGCGAGGCGAGCAGCAGCAGAAGCACCACCCGCGGCAGTGCCAGGGCGAAGTCAGTTAGCCCCAGCAGGGCGACGCCCAGCCGGCCCTGCCAGAAACCGGCCGCCGCGCCAACCGCGAGTCCGATCGCCACCGACAACAGCACCGCCAGAAATCCTACGCCAAGCGACACCCGGGCGCCGAACACCAGCCGGGCCCACACATCGCGCCCGAATCGATCGGTGCCGAGCAGATGAAAGGCGCCGTGCAGATCGGTGCTGAGCGGCGGAAGGAACCGGGTCGCTACGATGTCGCGCTGGACCGAGGGATCCGCGGCCACGAGCGGGGCGAGCAGGGCAAACAGAATAGCGAGTACGAGCACTGTCACGCCGAAGCGGGCTCGCGGGTCGTGAAGCAGAGTCACGCGGCTGCCCGGGACGGTTCGGCGGTGCGGAGCCGCGGGTCCGCCCAGGCGGTGAGCGCTTCTGCCAGGAGGTTTCCTGCCACCACCAGGGCCGCGCTCACAGCGGTCGCCGCCATGATGACCGGATAGTCGCGGGCTCCCACGGCCTCGACCATGATCCGGCCCACGCCGGGCCAGGCGAAGATCGCCTCGACGAACACCGCCCCGGAAAAGAGCGCCGGCAGGGAAAGGCCGAGCAGCGTAAGGACCGGAATCAACGCGTTCCGAAGCACGTGCCGGACCGTCACTCGAAACGGGGACAGGCCTTTGGCACGGGCGATAGAGACGTGCGGGGCGTTACGCACTTCCAGCATGGCGCCGCGGACATAGCGCGCGGTTCCACCGATGCCGATGAGGGTGAGGGTGGTGAGTGGCAGTGCCAGATGGCGGAGTCGGTCGGCCACGCTGCTCCACCCGGTCAGGAAGTCGGCATCGAACCCGGCCGAGCCGAACGCAGGCAGAGCTCGGGCCCAGTAGGTAAAGACCATCACCAGCATCAGCCCCAGCCAGTACCCCGGCACCGCGAAGAATGTCACCGTGACAACCGACAGCGTGGTGTCCAGTCGCCCGCCGGCCGAGGCTTGAACGGCACCGACGACAATGCCGATCAAATAACTCAGCAGGAGCGACAGTCCCACCAGGCTCACGGTGGCAGGCCAGGCCCGGGAGATCATGCTGCGCACCGGCCGGCCGGTGGCGATGCTGCTGCCCCAGTCGCCGCGGATGAAGCGGCCCAGCCAGGCGGCGTACTGCTGGGGCAGGGGACGGTCGAGTCCCAGCGCCTCGCGTTGCGCGGCGAGCTGCTCCGGCGTTGCCGTCGGCCCGACCAGAAGGAGGGCGGGGTCGCCCGGCGCCACGCGAATGAGGAAGAACATGAGAGTCACGACGCCGAGGATCACGGCGATCCCGGCCATGGCGCGCCGCAGAAAAGATCGGAGCATGGTGGAATGTACGTCGCCGAGCTGCAGCTTGGGCCTCGGCAGAGATAAACTTCCGCTGTGATTTCGATCCGCTACCGGCTCCCTCTGTGGGCAATGGTCGTCTGTGCGTGCGGTCCCAACGCAGGCCGACGGGGCGAGACCGTGCTCTTCGCCTCGGGCGCTGATCTTCAGAGTATCAACCCGCTGCTTACCGCTCACCCGCTGGCCCGCCAGGTGCAGCGCTACGTACTGCTCACCACGCTGGCCCGCTATGACAGCACCCTGACGCCACAGCCGTACCTGGCACGGTCATGGGATTGGTCTTCCGGCCGCGAGCGTCTCACGCTGCGCCTGAACCCGGCCGCGCGATGGCATGACGGCCGGCCGACCACTGCCGCCGATGTGGTTTGGACGCTGAACGCCGCCCGCGATCCCGTCACCGGGTATCCCCGGGCGACTGAGCTCGCGGGACTCGAGAGCGCGCAGGCGTTGAACGACTCGGTGGTGTTACTCCAGTATGCCCAGCCGCAGCAGCGTTTTCCCGATGTGCTCACTGATCTGGCGGTTCTGCCGGCCCACTTGCTGGGCGATGTGCCGCATGCTCGCCTGCGTCAGGCGGCGTGGAACAGCGCTCCCGTCGGGAATGGTCCCTTCCGCTTTGTCTCCCACGAACCCAACCGGCGCTGGGTCTTCGAGGCCAACCCCGACTTTCCGTCCAGCCTCGGCGGACGTCCCCGGCTCGAACGCTTCATTGTTGTGGTGGTGGACGAGCCCACCACCAAGTTGGCGGCTCTGGCCTCAGGTGAGCTCGACTTCGCCGGCATCCAACCGGCTCACGCGGAGTTCGTCCGCCGCGATTCCAATCTCGCGGTTCTGAGCTTCCCGCTGCTGTGGACCGAGGGCATCGTCTTCAATACCCGGCGGCCGCCGTTCGACCGGCTGGAGGTGCGCCGGCGGGTGAGCGACGCGATAGACCGGCAGGAGTTGGTTGACGGCTACATCTATGGTTTCGGAACTCCGGCGCTGGGCCCGGTGCCACCCACCGCTCCGGGCTACCTTGCGGTCGGGCTGGCCGCTCACGGAGGAGCTGGTGTGAAGACGCCAGTGAACTTCGAGCTGCTCACCGTGGGAAGTGGTGAGGCTGCCCTGGAGCAGATGCTGCAGGCCCGTCTTCGCCAGGCCGGCTTCGATGTGACGATCCGTCAACTCGAGCTGTCTGCATTTCTGGGCCGGGTCTATGGCGCCGAGCCTGATTTCGACGCCGCAGTGCTGGGCATAGCCGGAGACCCGGGGCTGGCATACCTCAAGCCCCTGGCCGCGCTGTCGGGGCTGGCAGCGCCGGGCGATCCGGCAGCCGCCCAGCAAATGTTTGCCGATTCGACGCCGGTGGCCTTTCTCTATCATTCGCGTGGCCTGCAAGGCGTCAACCGGAGGGTGCGCGGTGTGACCATGGATCTCCGGGGCGAGCTGCCAACGGTGCACGACTGGTGGGTGGCCCCGTGATCGACCCGCGCCCGGCGGATGGCCCGGCCTTCAGGGCGGCGGCGCCGGTGCGGCTCGACTTCGCGGGGGGCTGGACCGACGTTCCACCGTTCTCCCAGCGCGAGGGCGGCGTCGTCGTTACGGCGGCCGTCCGCCTATTCGCGCGGGCCGAGGTTCGCCTCGGCGGAACCGGGTTCCGGCTGGTCTCGCGGGATTTGCAGGATGAGCTCGAGGTCCGCGATTCGGCCGGGCTGGTCAACGACGGGCGACTGGCGCTTCAGAAGGCCGGTCTCCGGATGCTGCCCGTGGGTGCCTGCACCCTCACGACTTCCTCGGAAGCCCCGCCCGGTTCCGGTCTCGGCAGTTCCGGTGCCCTCGATGTCGCCCTGGTGGCGGCGTTATCCGCCGCCCGGGGAGAGAGCCCTGATCCGGTCGATATTGCCGAGCGGGCGTGCCATCTGGAAGCGGTGGAAGCCGGAATCCCGGGCGGCAGGCAGGATCAGTTCACGTCGTCGCATGGCGGGTTCCTGCGGCTCGACTTCAGGGATCCTGAGGCCGAAGTGCGGCGGCTCGGATTGAATCCGGAGTTTGCGGACGACCTGAGCCGAAGAGTGATCCTGTGCTACACCACCGCGTCCCGGTTCTCGGGCGCCACGATCGACCGGGTGATGCGGGCCTATGAGGAAGGGGTAGCACAGGTGTCGAGAGCGCTGCATGGTCTCCGCTCCGTGGCCGAGTCGATGGAGAACGCACTCGTTACCGGCGACGTCGCAGGCATGGGGCGCCTCCTGAGCGAGAACTGGGCCCATCAGCAGGCTCTCGACCCGAAGATGCGCACCGAGGAAATGGCTCGCCTGGAGCAGGCCGTATTCGCCGCCGGAGCCCTTGGCGGCAAGGCCGCGGGCTCGGGCGCGGGTGGCTGCATGTTCTTTCTGGCGCCGGACGACCCGAGGAGTGTCATCGAAGCGGCGGAGGAGTGCGGCGCCACGGTACTTCCGGTCCGCTGGGCTATGTATGGAGTGCGACCGTGCTGACTGCTGAAGAGCTGGATCTGCGCCGCAGCGATATCGAAACCGCGCCCGAGCTGGCCGCTCTGCTGGAGCGTCTGGTCGAGCGCGCTGCTCCCGTCATCCAGCGGATGCCGGTGGTTCCGAAACACAAGGCGTTGCTGACCGCCGATGGTGGCATGTGCCCCGATGACGGGGTTCGGCTGGAGTTCGATCCCTGGAGCCCAACTCTTCATCGCTGCTCCCGATGCGGCAAACAATTCACCGGGGAGCGCCACGACCGGCACTGGGCCTACCACCAGCACCTGTGGCTGGCCGAGCGCGCCGCCCACCTGGCCGCCGTGGCGGTCTTCGCCGGCCGAGACGACGCTGCCCGGCGCGCCAATGAGTTGCTCCAGGCTTATCGCGGATACGCCGAATATCCCAACCGGGATAACGTGCTCGGGCCCAGTCATCTGTTTTTCTCGACCTACCTGGAGTCGATCTGGATCGGCAACTACGTGGCCGCCGCCATGCTCCTGCGGGAAGCCGGTCTCCTCGCGGAAGACACGGCCGAGGTCGTGTCCGCCGTGGCCGATGAAGCCGCCGGTATCATCGGTGAGTTCGACGAAGGGCTGTCGAACCGGCAGAGCTGGCACAACGCCGCACTCGCCAGCATCGCGGTGTGGTTTGAGGACGAGGAGCTGGGGTCGCGCGTGGTGGAGGGTGGGAGCGGCATCGTTGCTCATCTCCTCCACGGCTTCGGCGAGGACGGCATGTGGTATGAGGGCGACAACTACCACCTCTTCGCCCTTCGCGGGCAGCTGCTCGCGATGTGGTGGGCTCGTTTGGCGGGAGTCGATCTGCTGGCCGATCAGCGTCTCGCCGACCGACTGGCCATCGCGCTGCGCGCTCCGGCGGAGACCGCACTTCCGGACTTCACGTTTCCGGCCCGCAAGGACTCACGGTTCGGCGTGTCACTCGCGCAGCCGATGTATCTGGAGATGTGGGAGATTGGGTTGGCCCGGGTGGACCCATCCAGCGAGCGCACGGCGGAGCTCTGGAACTGGCTCACACAGCTATATCGGACGCCGGCACCCCAAGCCGAGACCTTCGATTCCTATCTGCACGAAGCGGGAGAGCCCAAGCCCCCAACCACGCGAACCCGCGCCGATCTCTCCTGGTGGGCGTTGCTCGAGATGGTGCCGGCTTTGCCTCAGAATACGTCGGCGTGGGCTCCAAAGGGCGCGCTCGTAACCGGACAGGGCCTCGCGGTCTTCCGGGACGGCGAGCGCTACGCCAGCCTGGAGTGTGGCCGCCTGGGTGGTGGCCACGGTCATGCCGACCGGCTGAACCTGATCGTGCATGCCGACTCGGAATACTGGCTGCCGGATCTCGGAACCGGCTCGTACGTGGCGCGCGATCTCCACTGGTATCGCTCCACGCTGGCCCACAACGCGCCTCGCCTCGATGGGGTCTCGCAAGCGCGCGAGGACGCGACCTGCGAGAACTTCGACCGCAGCGGCGACTGGGCCTGGGCCCGGGGGCGGTTCGGCCAGCTGACCCGCATTCTCGTTACCGGCCCGGATTATCTCCTCGATGTGGTGGAGCTTGCCGGCACGGAGGACCATACGCTCGAGCTTCCCTGGCACCTGACCGGCCAGGTGTCGGTCAAGCCGTCCGGAAGCTGGCAGCCGACCGACCTGGACGACGAATTCGCGCAGAATGCGGAGCGGCTGGTAGCGCAGGCTGGGCTGCCGCGAGTGCTGCGGGCTCAGGGCGCCAACGCTGCCATGAGTATCCACTTGCCAGCCGAAGGAGATTTGCTCCGCGCCGTAGGTCCCGGGACGCCCGGGGCTCCCGAGCCCGCGACGTTCTATCTGATCCGAGCCCGCGGCAAGAATCTCCGGCTTGTCTCGGTGCTGGAATCCACCCGCGGCACCGGCCACGTACGAGAGGTCCGGCAGAAGGGCGCCACGATCGAAGTGGAGACTGCGGCCGGAGTGGATCGCCACGGTCCAACGGTGGAGGGTTGGGAAGTTCAAACCGGTGCCGAGACGCGGAGGCTGGCCGGTAGTCGCAAGGATCCGGCGCCGTTCGAGCCATTGGTGCGCCAGGATCGTCCCCTTCTGGCGACGGGAATCGCCGTGCAGGTCCTGGAGCCGCCCGCGCTCGACGGCACGCTCGAGGGCTTCGACCTCAGTCAGCCGCTTCAGCTCGACCACGAGGATCAATATCGTCGAAGCGAGGAGCCTTATGCGGGACCGGAGGAGTTCTCCGCCAGCGCCAGCGTGAATTGGGATGACGAGGCAGTCTATCTGACGATCGACGTGATCAAGTCCGAGGTGATCCTCCGTAATCCCAAGGCGGCTCCGCTGCGGCTGGACAATGAGCCCGACGAGATTCAGGTGGACGGGGTCCAGGTGTACTTCATGCTGCCGCCTGAGGATACCGTGAGTGGATTCCTGATCGTCCCCTCAGCCGACGACGGAGCCGTGATTGTCCGCGGGATCGCAGGGTACGCCGGCACCCCCGACGCGGTGCAGGGCAGCTGGACTCCCATCGATGGTGGGTACCGACTGACTCTGGCCATCACACCCACCGGCTGGAGCGGAGTCCGCCGGGGTGACCAGATAGGATTCGACCTGCTGGTGAACGAGATGCAATCCGAGCGCCTCAGGCGGGCGGGCCAGCTGGTGTGGAGTGGTGGTGGAGGTTGGGTCTGGCTTAGAGGAGACCGGCAGGAGCCTTCGAGATTCGGCAAGCTGGAGCTGCGGTGAACGAACACGTCGCGGGTTTCACCTCGACCGGAAGCAAGCGGCCGGAGAGTCTCTTCGGGACTCTCCAGCCGGACCTGCCTTCCCGGATGGTGCGCTCTTCCGGCTGCCGCGTCTGGGACGAGAATGACCGCGCGTACACCGATTACATCATGGGCCTCGGCTCGGTGGCACTGGGCTACGGCCATCCGGAGGTGACCCGGGCGGTCATCGAAGCGGTCGAAGATGGTGTCGTGGGGCCTCTCGCCCCGGTGCTGGAGGAAGAGGTTGCATCTCAGATCTCCCGGGTCATTCCCTGGGTGGAACAGCTGCGCTTTCTCAAGACCGGCGCCGAGGCGATGGCGGCCGCCGTGCGCCTCGCACGGGTGGCGACGGGGCGGGATCGAATCCTCGGGTGCGGCTACCACGGATGGCTCGACTGGTGCCAGTCTTCGGAAGGTGTGCCCGGCTCCACTCGAGCCATCTACGGCGAGCTTCCTTTCAATGATGCGGCAGCGGCTCGGGAGCTGATCCGTGGTACCGGCGACGGTCTCGCCGCAGTCGTATTCGAGCCGGTGATTCTCCGAGAGCCCGATCCTGAGTGGCTGGCGGTGCTGCGGGAGGAGACCGATCGAAGCGGGGCGCTGCTCGTGGTTGATGAGATCAAGACCGTCGGCCGCCTCGCCCTGGGTGGCGCTTGCGAGCGATTTGGCATCCGGCCCGACCTGGTGGTCATGGCCAAGGCGATCGCCAACGGGTTCCCGCTGGCTGCCGTGGGAGGCAGGCGGCGGGTCATGGAGGGGGTGTCCCGCACCTGGATTTCTTCTACCCTGGCCACCGAGTTCGTCTCGCTCGCCGCCGCGCGAGCAACCCTGGACGTCATGATTGAGCGTCAGGTGCCGGCGCACCTGGGTCGAGTAGGAGGACGCCTGCGCGACGGTCTGGTCGCGCTTCACCTGGAACATCCTGAGTTGGTCAGCGGCGTGGGTGGGGTACCGGAGATGTGCTTCCTTCAGTACGCCGATGACGTCGTATCCCAGGCCGTCACCGCCGAGTGCGCCCGCGCGGGAATTCTGTTCAAGCGCTCCGCCTACAACTTTGTCTCACTGGCTCATGATGATTCGGTGATCGACCGCACTCTACAGGTGCTTGCAGAAGCACTCTCCGCCGTGGCAAAACCTGCCTAGATTGGAAGGACGGCCATGGGGCCGGTAGAAGGTGGCTCGGCGATCGGGCCGCGCTTTCAGCGAGTAATGTGGAGGTGTTTATGTCAGGCCGCAGACAGACCATCGATGGCCTCGACGATATCGATGATGAAGACGGCGCCGTCGAGGAGGAGAGTTCGCAGGAGACCGATCTGACCCTGATTGTCGAGACCGCGGACGAGGCGATCATGGGGAGCGATCCGAGCCTCCAAGGTGCGGGGAATCCCGACGAGCTCGAAGACGAGGGAACGGCAGAGGAGGAGGCATAGCGGCACTCGTCGACGTACACGCCCACTTTTTACACGACCGTTCTCCGAGAAGCGACTGGCAGGCGCGCAATGCCAGCCGCCTTCGGGCCGGCGAGCGGATCGGCATTTCGGTTCACGTGGCGTCCATTCTGGGCAGCTGGGGGCTGACCTCACCCATCTACTTCCCGTCTCCAGCCGACATCGAGTACGGCAACGACTGTCTGCTCGCGTTGCAGCGCGCGCACCCCGACCGGGTCCGGGGCTACTGCGTCGTGAACCCCAACTTCCCCTCTCACGCCGTCGCTGAGCTCGGGCGCTGCCTGGGTGCCGGCATGATCGGCATCAAGCTGGCCGCCAGCCGGCGGGCCAACGACCCTCTGCTCGACCCCATTTGCCGGATCGCGGCGAGCCGCGGTGTCCCGGTCTTACACCACATCTGGCAGCACCGGCAGCGCGACTATGCCGGCCAGGAGGCCTCCGATGCAGGTGAGCTGGGGCAGCTGGCCCTGAGGCATCCTGAGGTCAATTTCCTGCTGGCCCATATCGGCGGCGGCGGCGACTGGATCTATTCGCTCGCCTCGGTCCGCCACATCAGCAACATCCTGGTGGATCTTTCCGGAAGTGGCGTGGACGGCGGCATGCTGGAAGCGTGTATTGAGACCGTCGGCGTGGAGCGGTTGCTCTGGGGATGCGATCTGACGCTCGATACCGGCTGGGCCAAGCTCCGGTATCTCGCGCACCTCCTCAAGCCCGCCGAGCTGGAGCTGATCAGGTGGCGCAACGCCACGCGCATCTTTCCTCCGGGCGCATTCGGTTCCGACTGATGCGACTCGACGTCAACGCCTTCCTCGGCTCCTACCCTTTCCGGCGCGTCCCCGGAACTTCGGCCGAGGCTCTGCTCGGTGCGATGGATCGCGTCTCGGTGGACCGCGCTTGGGTGAGTCATCTGCCCGGCATCTTCTGGCGTGACCCCTCCGCCGGCAATCCGTGGCTCTACGAGACGGCCGAGCGGTACCCTCGGTTTGACCCCATTCCCGCCGTACATCCCGGCGTGGCCGGATGGGAGGACGTGATCGAGCAGGCCCGCCGCGCGGGAGCACCGGCGGTTCGCGCTGATCCGACCTACTACGGTATCGACCCGTCCGGTTCCTCAATGCTGTCTCTGGCTCGTGCCTGCTCGGCTCAGGGTCTGCCGTTGCTCCTCAGCGTGCGCCTCGAGGATGCCAGGCAGCGGCATCCCAACGATCGCGCCGCCGAGCTGCCCCCGTGGGCGGTGCGCACCCTGGTGCGCAGCGACCCGGCCATCCGTCTGATCGTTACCCACGCCGACCGACCGTTCATCGAAGAGGTGCACTTCGGCTCGACGGCGGAGGAATCGAGCCGAATCTGGTGGGATATCTGCTGGATCTGGGGGCCACCCGAGGATCATCTCGCGACGTTGCTGCACACGATTGGAGTCGAGCGGTTCGTGTTCGGCACCGGCCAGCCGCTGCGGCTTCCGGAGAACAGCCTTGCCAAGCTGGACCTGCTGGACCTGACGGCAGCGCAGCGCGCGGCCATCGAGGGGGGGAATCTCGTGAATCTGAGCCCAGCGACGTGACCACGCTGGCCGAACGGCTCGACGGCGGGCTGATCGCGGCCGTGCCGGTACCGTTCCGTGGCACCGAGATGGACTCGGCAGCTCAACGGACCTATGCCGCCTGGATGAGCCGCCAGCCGGTGGCCGGGGTGGCCGTCTGGGCCCATACCGGTCGAGGTCCTCACCTCACATCCGAGGCGCGCAGGGAAGTGCTGGACACCTGGCGCGAAGCCTTGCCTGACCGGGTCGTGGTCGCAGGGGCGCGTGACGTCGGCATGGCCATCGAGGCGCGCCGCGGCAAAGCCGACGCCCTGCTGGCCTTTCCCCAGCAGGACGATCCCGTCGGGTACCACCAACGGCTCAGCCGGGAGCTGCCCGTCATAGCGTTCTACCTGTATCAGGCCGCCGGCGGCGTCGATTACGATGACGGTACGCTGCACCGCATACTGGAGCTGCCTGGCGTCATCGGCATCAAGGTGGCCACGCTGGATTCGGTCATGACCTTTCAGCGCATCGCCGCGGTCCTGCGGGATCATCCATCGAAGCTGCTCATCACCGGCGAGGACCGCTTCCTGGGGTACTCGCTGCTGCTCGGCGCTCGGGCCGCGCTGATCGGTATGGGTGCCGCACTGCCGGATCTCCAGGCCGATCTCCTCCACGCGCGGGCAGCGGAAGACTGGCCCCGCTTTCTCCTGCTGTCGGATTTTTGCGACCGCTTTGCCCAGACCACCTTCATTCATCCGATGGAAGGCTACATCCGGCGGATGCTGTGGGCCGCGGCGGCCGATGGCGCGCTGCCGCCCGAGGCCTGCGACGATCCCTGGGGCCCACCACTCCCGAATGATGAGCGCGACGCGGTCGAGCGTCTCGTGCGTGATGCGCGCGCGACTCGAGCGTGACTTCGAGCGCTTCAAGCGCGAGCTGCCCGGGGATCTCCCGCACTACATCCGTGGCGCCTACCGCATCGACCTGACCGCTCGGTATCTCGGCTACACCGTCCCCCATCCCATCGGCAAGGCATCAGGCCAGCTCTCGCTCAGCGTGGAGCAGCTGGAGACCGATCGGGCAGCGGGGCTCGCCTTCGTGGTGCTGAAGACCGTCATCGCGGAGGACGCCGAGGGGGAGCGCTCGATGGGTGCCTGGGCGGTACATGAGACCCGTATGAAGGTCGAACGACGCCGGTCGGCAGCCGAACGCGAAGGGTGGACGGTGACATGGAAGGGCAGGGGATGGGACCGGTCCTTCGACGAGTACCTCACCCTCGTGCGCACCGCGGCAGACCTGACCCGGTCAGGAGAGATCCTGGTCGTCCCCTCGGTGAAGTACCACCTGCCCCGGCTGGGCGAGGCGTTCCGGGCCGCCGAGTACCGCAACACCACCGAGCGTCTGGCTTCAGCCTGGGGCGGCGGTGAGCTTCCGTTGGAAAAGGATTTCTCGCCGACGCTGGCGGGAAACGAGCTGGCCGAGGAGCAGGAGCAGATTCTGCGTTGGCTCAGAGAAGTACCGGGCCAGGTGCGGCAGGGAGCCGGCTCCGCGCCGGTCAGGCTCGCGCTCAAGCTGATGAATGCCCGCTTCGACGACGACTTTCAGGTGAGCATGCTGGATGCCGCCCGCTCAGCCGACGCGCTGGTTGTATTCAACCGGCTCTGGGATCCCGCACTGGGTGTAGCCTATGGCGGATACGATTTGAGCGACAGGAACCTGCGCGTGCTAGACGCCGCCCAGGCGCAGGGAATGCTCCTCCCGGCGTTAACCGGCACCGGCAACGTCTCCAGCGGGCGCATGATCCTGAGGTACGCCCTGGCCGGCTGTGAATCGGTTCAGCTGCACACCTTCTTCCAGCTACCACTGTCCGAATACCCCGCGACCGAAGGCTCGCGCCCCCAGCGGGCGCTGCACGCCTTGTTGTTCCATCCCCAGGATGGACTGATCGCCGGAATGCTGGACCTTGAGGCAGAAGAAGAGCTGGAGCGCCAGGACGGCGAGCTACGGTTCCTTGATCTTCCAAACAGCCACAGCAATCACGAAAGCCCGAAAGAAGGAAAGCCCGAAAAAAGCGGTATTCCAGGTGTTCAGTGAGGCAATGCATCGCCAATACTTGAGAAGCCTATTTGGGCTTTCTGATTTCGGGCTTTCGCCTTTTCGGGCTTCGTGTTCGCTGTCGCTTTGTTCTTGCTCATGTAGAAAGACATAATGCCGATCGAACGCATCGAGCTCTATGAGCTGACCCTCCCGCTCCTGGAGCCGTTCATCATCTCCGGCGGGACCATGATCGTCCGCCGTTCCCTGGTGGTAGTGCTGCACGATGATGAGGGCCATCGCGGCTATGGCGAGTCGCCGCCGTTCGAGCTTCCGTTCTACTCCGAGGAAACTCTTCCCGGTGCTCGCGATCTCCTGGAGCGCGTGCTGATGCCACGCGTGCTGGCGGCGCGGGTACAGGCCCCCGAGGAGGTGGAGGCCGTTCTTGCGGCAGGCGTTCGGGGCAACCGGTTCGCCCGCGCCGGACTGGAAACCGCCGCGTGGGACCTGGAGGCGGCACGCCGCAAGACCGGTCTGGCCGCGCTGCTGGCCGAGCGCACCGGGGTAAAGCCCGCCAAGGACATCTCCTGTGGAGTGGCTCTCGGCATACCCCACGACCGCTCGACTGAGACGCTGCGGCGCTGGATCGACGAGGCGCTAGCGCGAGGGTACCAGCGGGTGAAGATCAAGGTGGCGCCGGGGTGGGACGCCCAGCCGGTTGCGGCCGCGCGCGATGCAATGTCTGGATCGGGCCTGCCGCTAACGGTAGACGCCAACGGAGGGTATGAGTGGCCCGAGCACGAGCCCAATCTGCGGGCGCTGGACGCCGCCGGCTTGCTTTACATCGAGCAACCGCTCGCACCGGATGAACTGGTGGGGCATGCCCATCTGGTCGAGGAGCTGCGCACGCCGATCTGTCTGGACGAGACGCTCAAGGATGCCCGGGCCGCGCGGCAGATTGTGCAGCTTGGCGGCCCGCGGGTGTGGAACATCAAGGTCCACCGCATGGGTGGCCTATTGGAGGTGAGTCGGGTCTACGCGGTCGCCCAGGAGTACGGTGCTGAGCTCTGGGCCGGAACGATGCCGGAATCCGGAATCGGGTCGCAGGCAGCGCTTGCGGCCGCGTCCCTGCCTGGGTTCGTCTATCCCTCGGATCTGGAACCGAGTACCCGCTGGTTCGGCCGGAATGCCGACGTTGTCAAGCTGGCCATGAGTCACGATGGCCACATGGATGTGCCCACAGAATCGATCAGCGCCATGCTCGAAGGCGACCTCTTTCAATCTTCCAGCCGGCTCATCCTGTCCGTGCCGAATGAGTAGCCGTTGACGCGTCCCGTCCCGGCGCGTAGACTCTCAACGAAGAAGGTCTTCTCGCCGGATATCACCCGAGCTGACCCATGGTCGAATACGCAATTCTGCTCGCCCAGAATACGACAGACATCCTCAGCATGACGGGACGTGATGTACTCGCCTGGGTGTCCGGGCTGAACTGGGCCAGAATCGGGATTGGCAGTCTGGTCCTGCTCTCGTTTCGCATGGCGATCCGGGCGTTCACGGGGCGCTAAGCTGCAGTTGTGTGCACCGCACGCCTCACGCTGACCAGGTGACTCGCAGTACAGCCTACTCCAACTTAGCCAGCCAACATTGATGCTCGATCCCCATTACCTTCTCGGGAGGCGAGCCATGGATCTGAGCGCTAGGATGCTACGGTGGGCCGGCTGGCTGTGCGTGTGCACAGTGGCGACACTCACTTCCATGGGGTATCACTTCGGCAACATCCGCTTTGCCCCGGTCGCGGCGGGCTTCGCCATTCTGGCCGCCGTGTGCTGGCTGGACCGCGGGCCGGCACCGATGAGGAGCGATGGCATTCACCCGAGACGAGATTCGGGCATCAATCGAGCGAGCCGGTGACGCGCACTGGCAGGCGCTGATCCGGCATCACGAAGACGCGTACCCCGAAAGCCGGCCTACCCCCGGTGACGTCGCTCGTGGAGAGGCCGAGCGTCTAAACGCCATCGGACTCGGCGATGCCGCCGACTTCAAGCTGGTGGAAAGCAGAGTCGAACGGCTCCCCACCACCCTTCGCTTCACCCACGTTTTCCAGCACACTCCGACGGGCGCAAGGCTACTGAGCGAGCCATACACTGGCTACGACTGACCCGTCCCAGCCTCCCCCGGCGACGGGGTTCACCTTTCACCTGATCCCCCACACCCACTGGGATCGGGAGTGGTATCTCCCGGAGAGCATCTTCCTGCCTCGGCTGGTTTCCGCCATTGACGATCTGCTGCTCCGGCTACGCTCCGACGGCGACACCCGGTTCCTGCTCGATGGCCAGACCATTCTGCTCGATGATTATCTGCGGGTCCGCCCTGAGCGTGAGCCGGAGGTGGCCGATCTGGTCCGGAGCGGCCGGCTGCAGGTCGGACCCTGGTATGTGTTGGCCGACGAGATGGTTCCCTCGGGCGAGTCACTTATCCGGAACCTTCTGACGGGGCAGGCCGACGCTGGCCGCCTGGGCGGACGGATGGATGTGCTGTATTCGCCCGACGCCTTCGGGCATCCGGCCATCTGGCCAACGCTCGCCGCCGAGTTCGGTATCCGCTATGGCGTCATATGGCGCGGTCTCGGCGGCGAGCCGGGGCAGGAGCGGGACCTCTACCGGTGGCGCGGCCCGGACGGACGCGAGGTGGTGTTGTATCATCTGCCGCCCGATGGGTACGAAGCAGGGTCGGCGCTGGCAGCCGATCCCGAGCGGTTGTCGCCCGCCTGGCACCGGGTTCGCGCCATGCTGGTGCCGCGTGCCGCAACCCGTCACGTCGCGGTCTTCGTTGGTGCCGACCACCATGCCGTTCATCCCGCTCTGGGCCGGCTTCGATCGCTGTTGAAGGAGATCGAGCCCGGGAGCGAATTCCGGGTCTCCCGGCTGGAGCAGTTCTTCGACGCGGCGTCAGCCGAAGCGGTCGCTCTGCCCGTCATCGATGGCGAGTTGCGCTGGTCCTATGGCTACACCTGGACTCTTCAGGGTGTGCACGCGACTCGCGCCCCACTCAAGCGGCGCCATGGCCTGGCCGAGCTGTCACTCGCCCGAATGGCCGAGCCCCTGGCGGCCCTGGCGCAGTTCACCCGCGGCGGTGATCACCGCCCCCTCCTGCGCCATGCGTGGCGCCTGCTGCTTCAGAGTCAGTTTCATGACTCCATCGCCGGAACCACCAGCGATGCCGTCGCTCAGCGGGTCGAGCTCCGGCTGGACGACGCCCGGAACCTCGCGTCCGAGATCTCACGGGGCGCGCTCGATGAGCTGGTGGGGAACATCCCCGATCGATCGCGGTCCAAGCCCGAAAGCGCGGCGCCGAGACTGGTGCTCTGGAACCCGGTGCCACGGCGACGCAAGACGATCGTCGTAGCGGACCTCAGCTGGTTCCGGCGCGACGTGCTGGTGGGCCCGCCTGGGGACCGGATGTCTCGCGTCGGCCCGGGGCAGCATCCGTTTCATCTGGTCGGCTCCCAGGGAGAGGTGGCGGTGCAGCCGCTGGGATGGCGGCTCGGCCAGGAGCGGTTCGATGCTCCGCATCACTATCCCGATCAGGACGAAGTGGACTGGACCCGGGTTGCCTTCCGGTCACCTGAAGTTGGCGGTCTGGGCGTACAGGTTTTGGAGCCCGGCGACCACCGCTTTGCGGGGCTGCACGGGACGGCATGGCAGAAGGGCCGCGCACTGGGGAACGAGTTTCTGGACGTGAGGATCGCGCCGAATGGCTCGCTGCAACTACTCGACCGAAGGAACCAGGAACGATTCCGCGATCTCTTCGTCCTGGAGTCCAGCGGAGACATCGGCGACAGCTACAGCCACTGCCCGCCAGCCGAGGACCAAGTACGGCGGACGGTTGGCAATGTGCAGGTGCGCACCCTGGCCGCGGGGCCGCTCGTCGCCTCAGTCGAAGCGCGCTGGCGCATGGCGGCGGGGAAAGGTGAGCGGGGTGGGCACAGCGGAACCGTCGGAGTCCGGCTCATCGTTACCCTTCACGCCGGCTGTTCTGCTGTCCGATGTACCCTCGAGATCGACAACAGCGCTTCCAACCATCGGCTCCGGCTGCGATCCGCTACCGGGCTGCCCGGTGGGGAGCCGGTAGCAGGTTTCCACTTCGGTGCGGTCGCGCGGCCGCCGGTGGATCTCGCCGGCCGACGCTACTCGAGGGAGACGCCTGTCGCTACGGCTCCAGCCCACCGCTTCGTCGCGAAGGCCAGGGGAGGTCGGGGGCTGGCGCTCCTCGCGCCCGGATTCTTCGAATACGAGCTCGACCGCCGAGGTGACCTGCTGCTCACATTGCTCCGGAGCGTGGGACAGCTCTCGTCGGACCGGCTACCCACTCGTCCGGGGCACGCCGGATGGCCGGTCGCTACGCCCTTGGCGCAGTGTCTCGGCGTGGAGCGGCTTCAGCTCGGGATCACCCCGATCACCGAAACGGAGCTCGCCGGCGGTACCACCGTCCCCGAGCTATGGGAGGATCTCTTTCTGCCGTTGCGCGGCGTGTGGCTCCGGCAGGCGTCGCCGCTCGCGCCGGCATCGGTGGATGTGCGCCTGGAAGGATATGGCCTGGTGTTTTCAGCGGTGAAGCCGGCGGAAGCAGGGGAGGAGATGGTCCTGAGGTGCTACAACGCCACGGGGCGGCCCACCGCGGGTCTGTGGCACTTCGCGGAGCCGGTGAGCAGTGCCAGGCGCGCCCGTGCCGACGAGCGGGTTCTGCACGACATCCGGCTGGGTGAGGGCGGGCGCATCGTGCCGTTTCATGCCGCGCCCCATGAGATCGTCACCATATTGGTGGCGCTCGCCCCACCGGGCTAACTTTGCGCATGCGCGAGCTGCCATCGCTGCCATGCTTTCCCTGTCCCCATAGCTCCTCCTGTTGTGCGTACGGCGTCACCCTGAGCGAGGATGAGGCCGTCGCCATCTCCAACATCCACGGGGGGGCCGCGGTCTATCGGACCCGGTGGGGTGAATGGAGAACCCGGGTGCGGGGAGGCCGCTGCATCCTCCTGAAGGACAACGTGTGCACCATCCACGCTCAGCCGTATTATCCGGCGGTCTGCCGGGGATTCCCCTGGACCGACGCCGAGACTGGCGGGCCGTACGAGTACGACCAGACCATCTGTCCGGAGTTCGTGCTGCGGCCGGAGCTGACGCAGATAGGAAAAGGAGAGGGCGTGAGCGGGACTAGGACAGACGTAAGCGGGACTAAGACGGGCGTGAGCGGGACTACACCCGGGGACTAGCACAAGCGTTTAGCTGGCTAGTACAAACGTAGGCGGGACAAACGTCCGCCTGCTGACTACAGCACAACACATTCTTGGAACTCACATGACGCTGCCATACCGCTCACCGTTCACGCCCGTCGTAGTCCCGCTCACGCGGTTCTTGATCCTCCCGCTCACGTTTCTAGTGATGATCTCCATGACCTCTTCTGCGGCCGGCCAGTCCCAGGACAAGGCTCTGGAGCGGGCCAAGAAGCTCCTGCGCTCCACCCCCCTGATCGACGGGCATAACGACCTTCCCTGGGAGATCCGGCAGAGTAAGGATGCTCCCAGAGACGTTCCGCACTACGACCTGCGGAAGACAACCGAGGGACACACCGATCTGGCCCGGTTGGCCCAGGGCCAGGTGGGGGCTCAGTTCTGGTCCATCTATATCCCGGGCGAGATCAAGGACAGTGGGTTTGCCAAGGTGCAGCTGGAGCAGTTCGACATCGCCCGGCGCATCGTGGCGCGTTACCCCGACCGCCTGGCGCTGGCGCTGACTGCCGAAGACATCGAGCGCAGCTTCAAACGGGGCCGGGTTGCCTCGCTGCTGGGCATGGAGGGTGGCCACGCCATCGAAAACTCCCTCGGCGCGCTCCGCTCCTACTACGAGCTCGGCGCCCGCTACATGACGCTGACCCACAACGTGACCCTCGACTGGGCCGACGCGGCGCTCGACTCCGCCCGCCACAACGGTCTCACCGAATTCGGGCGTGAGGTGGTCCGGGAGATGAACCGCCTGGGCATGCTGGTGGATCTCTCTCATGTGTCGCCCGCCACGATGAGTGACGTCCTCGACGTGGCCGAGTCCCCGGTCATATTCTCGCACTCCTCTGCCAGGGGGCTGACCGAGCACGGGCGAAACGTGCCCGACTCAATTCTGAAGCGGTTGCCCCAGAACGGCGGGGTGGTGATGGTGACGTTCGTTCCGGCGTTCGTGTCGGCTGAAGTGGCGGCCTGGGAGGCCCAGGCCAAGGAACAGACCGACGGAATCAAGGAAGCGGTGAGCGACACCGTGGAACAGAGGCGGCGCTTCGAGGAGTGGAAGGGAACCCACCCCCGCCCGAGCGCCACGCTCAAGCAGGTGGCCGATCACATCGAGTACGTACGCAAGCTGGCCGGCAGCGATCACGTGGGCATTGGCAGCGATTTTGACGGGATCGACACCACACCAGAGGGGCTGGAAGACGTCTCCAGTTTTCCCCAGCTTTTTGCCGAGCTGATTCGCCGCGGCTGGAGCGATGCCGATCTCAAGAAATTGGCAGGCCAGAACCTGCTGCGGGCGTTGCGGGCCGCAGAAGCCACGGCGGCCCGGCTGCAGAAGGCGAGACCGCCGTCAACGAAAACGATCGAGCAGCTTGACGGGCCTAGGACGTCCTAGTCCCGCTCATTCTCGCCCCGCTCACGGTTTGATACCATATGACAACCCCGAAGACAATCGTCATCCCAGCGAACGCGAACCATTGAATCGCATAGTTCAGATGCGGCCCATCGTTGATAGGTAGCGGCTCGAGCCGCCGAGGAAAACGGGGCAGCGTTGAATCAGGAGCCTGCCTGATGTAGATCGGTGCCAACTGGTACGGTATCCGCGACGCCAGGGCGTCCCGGTCGAGCTGCGCCCAATTGGTTCGGTGATCCCGCTGCAGTGGTCGGCCGCCGCCCGAAGGCACCAGCGAAGCGGTTCCGCCCACCCTAACTCTCCCTAACTCTCGTACCGAATCGGTCTGGACCGTGACTGCATCGGGCGTCGGCATGAAGCCCCGGTTCACCAGCACCGCGGTTCGCCCGTCATCCAGCACCAGCGGAGACACGATCTCCACGCCCGGCGCCCCTTTATAAGCCTTCCCCCGAAGCACCACATCGTAGGTGTGATCGTAGTAGCCGCTGGCTCGGACCTGGCGGCCTTCCATCGCCGGATTCATCGCCCCCGGCGGGTCGAGGCCAACCTCAGGCGCGGCTCGGGCGGCGAGAGCGCTGGCATTGGCTGCACGGCGTTCCTTCAGCCGGGCCAGCTGCCAGAACCCGAGCCGCAGGCAGACCAGTGCCACGAGTGCAAAGCTGCCGAGCAGGAGGAGGCGGGCACGAAACGACACGGGATGGTCCGACCTTTGCGATGACTCCGGGGGAAATCAGTGCGCAGGCGTGAGCCCCCCAAAGTTAACGTCAGCGGGAGACCCAATGCCCACCATCTGCTCCGTCCGGGTAGCAGCGATGTCGCTGGCGGTGATAGCCGCCCTCACATGGCAATCCAGCATAGCCTGGGCTCAAGAGCCGCCCGACGGGCTGGTGGAGGTACCCGAACCCGGCCCGGTGCGCGAACCCAGCCCGGTGTCCGAACCCAGCCGCAGCGGTTTCTGGCTCGGCCTCGGCCTGGGGGCGGGGGGCGAGTCCTTCGATTTCCAGCCCAGCGTCGGGTACAGCGATGTGCTCTACAAGCCGACCGTCTCGTTCAGGCTCGGCGGCACTGTCAGCCAGCATTTCAGGCTGGGTGCCGAGGTTCTCACCTGGATCAACCCAGTCGGCCCGGCTGTCGAGTCTCTGAGCAGCGCCCTCTTCATCGCCCAGTTCTACCCCTGGTCGAGGGGCGGTCTGTACCTCAAGGGCGGGGCCGGCATCGGTCGCAACGCGGTGAGCTTCGATGACGGGTACGACGAGGGAGACACTGGTTTCGCCGGACTTATCGGGGCCGGTTACGAGCTCAGGCTGGGGCGGCGGTTCTTCCTGAATCCGAGCATCGATCTGGTGGGCCATCGCTACGATAACAGCTTGACTGGGGATTATCGGGAGCGGCTCGTCAACTTTGGCTTGGGCATAATGTTACAAACCGGCAGGTGAGGTCGGGTCTGAAGCCACTTCCGATCCCGGCTCCGGGTCGCTATTCTAGGTGACCCCACCCTTCACCCCGGCACGTCAGCGAGTCGGCGTTCTTCATTTTTCGTCGGTGTGATTCTCATGGCTACTGCACTCCCCTCCTGCGCGATCCTGCTCCTCCTGGCCGGCGCGCTCGGCTGCTCCAGCAGCGAGCTCCTCCTGCCCGAAACGCCCGGGGCCGAAAACGTCGCACTGTCAAAATTTGAAGGTGACGACCAGGAGGGCACCGTAGGTGAGCAGCTGCCGGCGCCGCTGGTGGTACGGGTCCTGACCGTCCAGCGCGAGCAGCCAGCCATCGGCCGCACGGTCGAGTTCGTGACCACTGCAGCCAGCGTGGAGCTTGCCCGGGCCACCGCGGTCACGGACAGCGAGGGCAAGGCCACGTTAAGAGCCGTGCTCGGCACCGCTCCCGGCGATTACGTCATCCAGGCCCGTCTGCTGGAGGAGGAGGGTGAGCCGCAGATCCAGGAGTTCATTGCCCGAGCGAACCCTGGCCCGCCTGATACCCTGAGCGCGGCGAGCCCCGTGAGTCAACCGGGCCGGAGAGGTCAGGACGTTACTCCGCCGCCGGCAGTCAGGATCGTGGACCGGTTCGGCAACGCGGTGCCCGACATTCAGGTCGCCTGGCAGGTCATCTCCGGCAATGGGGAGATCAGTGAGCCGATCACCCGCACCGGGGAGGCCGGTACAGCTACGGTCAACTGGAAGCTGGGGGATCGGCCCGGGGTCCATAAGCTCACCGCCACCATAGAGCGCGCCACCGGCTCGCCCGCGACTTTTACTGCGACGGTGCTGTTCTAGCTGCCCGTTGCGGTGCGACAACAGGCATCTTGCCCGGGCTCGTAAGCCCAAGTGTATCAAATGCTTGTGCAGCATGATCTCACTGGCATCACGGCATACAAACTGCTTTGAGCCCGGTCAGTGGCCGGCCGGCGCATCGCTAGAGCCCCACTCATTCCTTTTTTAGATCTGGAATCGGTTATGGTGGAAGCAGTTAGCCGACTTCTGTGAGCCAGATCCTTTTTTTCAGGCGCCCGGGCGAATAAACTCCGGCTTGAAATCAACGCCATACAGTTCCCGCGCGGAGCTCCGCGCCGCACAGAGACTCTGTTACTCAGGATACCTCGTGACTTCCAGCCGCCTGCTACATGCGTTGATCCTTGGTGCCCCGCTCGCGTTTGCGGCGTGCGGTGGTGAGGGTCTGACCCTTCCGCCAGAGGGGGCTGCCGCTCACATCGAGGTGACCGCGGGTAGTCCCCAGGAGGGCCGGGTCGGAGCAGTCCTGGCCACGCCGCTCGAGGTTCTGGTCACCGACACCCACGGTCGGCCGGTGGCCGGCGCCGACGTCGTGTTCACCTTTGCCGATGGTGCCTCCGGCGGCGAGGCCACGCCCGCCTCTGCATCCACCAACGCTGAGGGCAAGGCCGCAACGACTCTGAAGCTCGGAACCCGCGCGGGAACCATCGCTGGAACGGCCGAAGTACCGGTGGAGGAGGGGGTCACGCCCGTAAGCGCGTCATTCACACTGTCGGCGCTGCCCGCTGACGCCAACGGCATTGCTCTGGTCTCCGGCAACCCTCAGACCGGAACTGTGAACAGTGTGCTGCCGAAGCCACTCGTGGTGATCGTCACCGACGCCGCCGGCAATCCGATCCCCAACGTTCCGATCCAGTGGACAGTGACCGGCGGAGGCAGCGTCAGCGCCACCGAGACACTCACAGGAGCCGATGGCCGCGCGTCGGTCACCCGGACTCTGGGACCCACGGCAGGCCTGCAGTCCACAGAGGCCAGCTCCCAGGTGAGCCTTGGCGGGCTCACCGGTCGCGTTCACCCATACTGCCATTGCCGGCGGAGCCAGCGGAGTGGTGATAGTGTCGGGCGACAATCAAAGCGCCCAGGCGGGCACTGCGCTGGCGCAGCCGCTGGTGGTGCAGGTCCTCGATGCACAGGGCAACCCGATTGCGAACCGGCCCGTTACCTGGGTAGTGGCCGAAGGAGCGGTGAATCCGGAGACGAGCACCACCGATGGGCAGGGTCATGCCAGCACTACGTGGACCGTGGGCTCGACGCCGGGCGCCAAGACCGCTAATGCCGTGTGTCTCGGGTGTCGGCACCGCAACGTTCAATGCCACGGCGACAGCCGGCTCGGTCAGCGCCGCGAACTCCAGCGTCTCCGCCTCACCCAGTACGGTGAGCGTTGGGGGAACCAGCACCATCACAGTAACCGTGCGCGATGGTAGCAATAATCCAGTTGGTGGCGCGTCGGTCAGCCTTGCGTCGTCAGGCGAGGGCAACACCATCGCACCGGCGACAGCCACAACTGAGAGCAACGGCGTTGCGACGTTTACCTTCAGCTCCACCGTGGCGGAGACGAAGACGATCACGGCCTCCGCCGGTGGGGTCACCATCACCGACCAGGCGACGATTACGGTTCAGAAGACCAGCTCGACGGTGGAGATCGAGTCCGACGAAGAGGATCCTTCTACCGTTAACGAGCCGATTCTCGTCCAGGTAACCGTACGCGGAAGTGGCGGGACGCCCACCGGGGAAGTGGCCATTACCCTGAGTGGAGGCAGCGAGTCCTGCACCGCGCCGCTAAGCAACGGCGCTGGATCCTGCAGCCTGATACCGACCGCGGCGGGACCGGACGGCAACAACAACCGACGGATCATCACGGCCACGTATGCCGGAGATGCCAGGTTCTCGGGTGACACCGACACCGAGAATCATCGCGTCAATCCAGTTCCCCCGGCGAATAATCCGCCGACGGCAGCGTTCACGCCGCCGACGTGCACCGTGGGTCAGCCGTGTCCGTTCGACGATACCAGCACGGACAGCGACGGCAGCATTGCGAGCCGTTCCTGGACCTTCCAGGATGGAGTTCCGGCGACTTCGAATGATGACAACCCGCAGATCACCTTCGCGAGCGAGGGATCGAAGAGCGTCACGCTGACGGTGACCGACGATGACGGCGCCAGCAACAGTGTGACGCACAGCGTGACGGTGAACCCTGCCACGCCGACCAATCAACCGCCGACGGCAGCCTTCGAAACTTTCTGCGACGAAACTCGCGCGTGCTTCTTCACCAATAACAGCACCGACTTCGATGGCGATGTCGTGGCGTGGAGCTGGGACTTTGGCGATCCCCTCTCCGGCACTAACAATACATCCACGCTGGAGGACCCCAGCCACACCTTCTCCGAGCCGGGCACCTACATCGTGACCCTAACCGTCACTGATGACGAAGGCGCCCCGGACACCGAGACCGCCACGCTGACGCTCCCCTAGCGCCAGCACCTGTGATCTAGGCCATATCGGTCGGGCCGGCCGCGCGGTAACATGTGTTATCGCGCGGCTTTAACTAAAGGCTCGACACTCGTGCTTCGCCGGCCTGCTTCTCCTCGCCAGCATCGCTCTCGCCTTCGCGGCCGTGACCGGGTGCGGCGGGAGCGATCTCGTGCTTCCGGGAGACGGGACCCCCGCGCAGCTCAGCGTTAAAGGGGACAACCAGTCCGGCGTTCCCGGGTCGGCGCTGCCCGACTCGCTGGAAGTTCGGGTGCTCGACAATGCTGGCCTCCCGGTGCCGGGTCAGACCGTCACGTTCGCGCTCGAGACCGAGGCACCGGGCGCCCAGGTGAGCCCGGAGACCGCCACCTCTGGCTCTGACGGGACCGCTCGGGCCCTCTGGGTACTGGGCGCCACCAGCGGGACTCAGCGAGTCGTGGCCCGCGTCGACCGGGCTGGCACCGACCCGCTCGAGTTCAGATTCACCGCCAACGTCGGTGCCGCAGCCGCGGCGCGAATCGCCGCCGCTGAGGGCAACGAACAATCGGCGCCGGTGGGAACCTCTCTGCCCACCACGATCGCTGCCCTGGTGACCGACGAGTTCGGCAACCCGGTCTCGGGCGTCGAAGTCCTCTGGGAGCCTCAAGACGGCAGTGTCGAGCCGAGCCTGTCTGTTTCCGGCGCGGACGGGCGGGCGGGAACCATCTGGACCCTGGGCAGCACCGCAGGAAGCCAGACGCTGACCGCGACCAGCGGAGACCTGGCCGGCTCGCCGGTGACCTTCACCGCGCTCGCGACCGCCGGCAGCCCCAATACGCTGCTCAAGGTTTCCGGCGACGGACAGTCGGCCGAGCCCGGCAGCGATCTGAACAGCGCCCTGGTGGTCCGACTGCTGGATGCGGCAGGTAACGGCGTGCCGAACCGGCCGGTCAGCTGGGTGGTGGCAATTGGGGACGGAAGCGCCAGCCCTGCCACCAGCACCACCGATGAAAATGGCCGGGCCTCCACCCGGTGGACCTTGGGCGGTGCGGGCCAGAACACGCTCAATGCCGTGGTCTCGGGGGTCGGCGTCGTGGGGTTCACCGCCACTGCGGGCGGCGGAGGCGGGGTGGAGGTGGCGGTGGGGGCGGCAGCCCCACCCCGAGCCGGATGGTATTCCGGGTCCAGCCGTCGGACACCGAGGAGGGAGAGACCATGTCTCCCTCGGTCGAAGTGGCGGTCCTGGATCAGTCCGGAAATCTGGTGACTGATCGGGAGTTTCCGATTAAGCTTGAACTACTCGATCGCGACGGCAGGGTGAGGGCTGATGGGACGGTAATGACCCGCTCCGGTGTCGCCACGTTCACTATCAGAGTTGAAAGGGACGGCGAGTATCGACTGCGTGCCTCCACCGACGGGCTACCGTCGGTCGAAAGCGACCGATTTGAGGTCGAGAACGACTGAGCCCCGCCGGCCGCGGCTGCGGTCTGCTATAGGCATATCTCTTACCCTGCTGGCCCTCTCGGCCTGCGGTGGTGACGATCTGCTCCTTCCCAGCTCAGGCCAGCCGGCGCTCATCACTGTCGTCAGCGGCAACGGTCAGACCGGTACCGTGGGCCAGCCCCTGGGCCAGCCATGGGTGGTCGAGGTGACCGACCCGGAGGACCGGCCTGTTGCAGGGGTCGAGGTTGCCTTCATTGCTCCGGGCGATGCAGCCATCATCCCCAACGACACCGTGGTCACCGGCCCCGACGGCAGGGCGACGGTTCACTACACCCTCGCCACCTCCTCCGGCGAGCAGACCATCGAGGCACGCGCCAAGCCGGTGGTGCCGACGCCTTCGCTCACCACCACGTTGAGCGTCATCGCCGAGCCGGAGCCGGCTGTACGGCTGCTGGCTGACGGTGGGGACCTGCAGCAAGGTGAACTGGAGACCGCGCTCGACGATTCGCTGGCGGTGAAGGCGCTGGATCGGTTCGGCAACCCCGTGGCGGGAGTCGAGGTCTCCTGGCATGCATCCGATGGAGCGGTGAGCCCCGTGACCGTCGCGACCGGCCCGGATGGCCGGGCCGCCACGCAGCGCACCCTGGGCAGCCGGCCCGGTCTCTACCGCACCTCCGCGGAGGTGACAGGGCTGGAAGGCTCACCGGTTGAGTTCGAGTCCACCGGCATTGCCCCGCCGAGCCCGCAGCTGGTGCTGATTACTCAGCCTTCGTCGTCCGCCCCGGCGGGAGTGGAGTTCGAGCGCCAGCCGGTGGTCCAGCTCCAGGATGTCCTGGGGGCGCCGATCGCTCGGGCGGACGTGGCCGTGACTGTGCAGATCGCCGAAGGAGGCGGCTCGCTCGGCGGCACCACGACGGCGCGGAGCAATGCCGCCGGGCGAGTGGTGTTCACCGATCTGTCGGTTCGGGGCCGGCCCGGCGCCAGAAATCTCCTCTTTGCGGCGGTTGATTTCACGCCTGCTACTTCGGAAGAGATCGACGTCACGGTCGGGCCGCCCGCAAACGGTCCCTCGTCTGCCTCGGTTGGCAACGGCACCGCGGGCGTCGTAACGACCGTGTCAATCCACCTGGAGGACGAGTTCGGCACCGAGGTGGAGGACGCCGCGGGATCGCTAAGGGTCAGGATCGAGGGCGCCAACCCGGGCGACGCGGACGTGACTGAGCTGGGAAGCGGCGACTACTCGGCGTCATACACCCCGACCGCCACCGGGACCGATCGAATTACGGTGGAGGTGGATGGAACCCCTGTCACCGGCAGCCCGCTGTTCAGCGTGGTATCGCCTGGTCCGGCAGCCGCCTCGCGGACCACGGCCCAGATCAACCGGGCCGGCGGCTTCTTCTTCGAGATCACGGTCCTGGTAACCGCGCGGGATGCCCAGGGAAACCTGGTCGGGCATGGCGGTGACCGGGTGCAGCTTCAGATCGAGGGCTCGGACCTTGTACGGGAAGCGGAGGATAATGGAGACGGCACCTACTCCGATCGGTTCGTCACGATTCTGTCCAACCCACGCATCGTTATCGCACTGAACGGCGAAGAGATTTCCGGCAGTCCCTACGGGCCCTGAGTGTCAGTTGACCCTCCCTGACGCTCGGGCTATCTTGCTCCCCCGCAACGCCCTGGTGGTGAAACTGGTAGACACGCTATCTTGAGGGGGTAGTGCCGAAAGGCGTCGCGGTTCGAATCCGCGCCAGGGCACTGGGTAGGTGAGAAGTGAGAGAGAAAAAGATATTTTTCTCCCCATCCACTTCTCACTTCTTACTTCTCACCTCTTACGTCGCAGCACGCCACTGTAGCTCAGGGGTAGAGCTCTCGATTCGTAATCGAGCGGTCGTCGGTTCGAATCCGACCAGTGGCTCTCCAACCGCACCCCTCCCGAAGCATCCCACCGACTCTGTCCAGCCCCAGCCCAGCACTAGCTAGGGGCCCACCATCACCATCTTCGCGACCGAGGGAACTCCCGATCCGTTGATCAGAAAAAGCATATAAGGTCCGGGCGGGGCCAGGTTGCCGCTGGCCGGTGCGACCGCGCTAAGAGTCGTCGAATTGCTGGTCACGAATGTCAGCTCATAGAGAAGCTGGCTCATGTTGAACGCATGGGTAACTGAAGAGAGCCGGATCAGGGTTCCTCGCGTGACGGATCCCGCATCCGGGGTCTGAACCGTGAACGACTGGCGGTATGAAAGCGTGGAAGGCGCCGAAGCGATGGTTGGCCGCGCGGCCGGACTGCCATCCGAATTAAACAAATACGGGGGATTGAAGACCTGAGCTGAGAACTCGCTGTTGGCGTACGTGATTCCACCACCCTCGCCGCTACCGCTGGAGAGCACCTGACCGCTGGGCAATAACACGGCAGTCCCATGATACGTCCGGTTGCTGCTCTCCGAAGCCATGGTTCTCCAGGTCTCGGTGCGGGGATTCCACAGCTCAGCCGCGTGGACCGCACCCGCCTGATCGTTGAATCCCGGGCCGCTGGTTCCCCCGGTTACCAGGACGCTACCATCCGCCAGCAGGGTGGCGTTCATCTGGCGCCGGGGGAAGACCATGCTGGCGACGGTCCGCCAGGAAGGAGACGCCTGGTTGAGATCGATGACCTCGGCCGACGCCGTCGGCGGATCGCCGCCTCCCGCGTACAGAATCTTTCCCGGGGCGTACATCACGGCCGATCCCAGCGTCCGGTCGGCTACTCTACGATTCGCCACCGTGGTCCACTGGCCACTTCCGGTGACATCCAGGTAGTGACTCGTCCGCGGGAAGCCGGCCATGAATACCTTGCCGTTGGGCGCGACAAACATCGCCGGGTAATACGGATCCGGGATCGCCAGAGAGGCGGTGGTCAGTCTGCGCCATGTGCTGCCGTTCCAGATCTCGGGGATGGTGACTACTGCCTTTGTCGTATCATGCCCGGACACGGCCAGGACCTCGCCATTCGGCAAGGTCGTGGTGGTTGCATAGTAACGGCCCTGCGCCATGTTGCTGGTGGCGCTCCAGCTGCTCGAGGAAGGGCTGAAAACCGTCGCCAGTCGCAGACCCAGAGTGCCGGTGCTGGTTCCTCCCACCACTATGAGACGGCCATCGGGAAGGAAGGTGTGGGCGCTGCAATAGATCCGGTAGGTTTTGCTCACCGGAGTGAACCCGCTCGCGGCATCCCAGATCTGCGCATCCCCCTCATCACCCCACAACAGAACCTTGCCAGTCGGCAGCACGTGCGAGTGCACGCCCACTACCGGCGTGGTGAACAATGGATCCCATCGTCCCATTCCCGTGCCGGCAACCGCCGTGGCCGTATGGGTAAACGTCACTGGGGATCCTGTCAGGCCAGGGACGGTAGCGACCGTCGTCTGCTCCCCTGCGGTTCCGCCAAGCGTTCGGGTCACCGACGTCTGGCCGTCCGCGCCGGTCTGGGTTGACGCCTCGCTCAGGCTCCCACCGCCGGTGAGGCTCCAGTTGATAGTCACGCCTTGAACCGCGTTTCCGGAGGCGTCTGTGACCCTGACAACCAGCGGGTCTCCCAGCACGGCCCCCACCGGCCCGGTCTGGGGATCTCCGGAGATCTTCTCGATCCGGGTCGCAACGGTTGTTGCGGAGCAGGTGAGTGAGAAGCTGAGTTCCGCCGTTGCACCTGGCGCGACGGTAGTAGTCTGCGAGGCGCCGCCGGTCACGCCACAGTTCGCCGCCAGCCCGGTGAGGACAACGGTGTGACTCCCGGCCGGGACGCCGGGAAAGCTTACGCTGCCGGTGGTCCCGATAGAAAGACCCGGCTCGCCGCTGTCCAGCTTGAGGACGTAGCCATCGGGGTCAGTCGGTGATCCCGAGGTTGTGACACTCACCCGGATAGTACCGGTCGTGGCAGTGCAAGCGATCGGGAAGCTCAGCTCTGTGGTGGCCCCACCAGTGACTGTGATGGACCTCGTGCTGGTCTCCTGCACGGTGCAGTTCCCCGCCACCTCCGCAAGCGTCACCACGTGGGCCCCGGCGGCGAGGTTGGTGAGCGTAGCCGTCGCGTTCACGCCGATTGGTTGGCTGACGCCTCCATCGATGGCGAAGGTGTACCCGTTTCTGTCGGGATCGGGGCCGGTAGTAACGGTCGAGATACGGAGGCTGCCTGCTCCCGGAGGAGGTGCTGAGCAAGTGATGGTGTACACCACACCGGCATCCGCTCCAGCGCTGACGTTCACCGACCGCGAATTGTCTCCCTGGATCAGGCAGTTGGCGGATACGCCACTCAGCCCAACCAAATAGCTCCCTGGCGCGAGCCCAGGGATGGTGACTGTGCCATTGACCGCCAAGGCTCCGCGATCGGTGCCATCAATTGAGATCGTGTAGCCGTCGGGGTCCGGTGATGGCCCGCTGGTTGCCGTCGTGATGGTGAGGCTGCCGGTGGTTGCGCTGCAGGTAATGACGAAAGCGACTGTGGTTGTTTCTCCGGCGGTAAGGCTGACTGTCCGGGGGTTGTCGCCCGACACTGTACAATTAGCCGCCACCCCTCCCAGCTGCGCCGTATGGGTGCCGGGGGTGACTTCGGTAATCGACAGGTTCGCTGCCGTACCCAAGGGCTGGGCGGGGCCGCCGTCGATCTGTACGGAGTAGCCATCCGCGTCCGGCTCGGGACCGCTGGTCGAAGTTGTAATCTCCAGGGTAGCGGGGGCAGGGGGCACGGTGACACCTTCCCCGCCGCCGCACTTAACGGCAACGACAACAGCAATGGTCAGCGCAATTCCAACCCGGGGAAAGCGGTGCAGAAACAGCATCCAGGACTCCCTGCCGATGGCCAGGCGAAGAGTTACTGTCTCAGCTTCAAGGGGAAATCAAGAGATGGCGGGCGATCGATCGCTAGTCCCGGTCGAACCGCGCCATTCCCCGTAGTACCAGCATCAACAGCGCCGTCGCCCCCACGGCCAGGACATAGTAGCCGAGACCTGAGGCAATCCCGATTGCCGCCGTGGCCCAGATGGACCCCGCCGTCGTCAGTCCTCGAACCGACTCGTCGCCTTTGGACACGAAGATCACGCCACTACCCAGGAACCCGACACCGATCGCCACCGCCTGGATGACGCGGATCGGGTCCGCCCGCATGCCCCCCTCGTCACCCGGGTAGTCCATCACCGCCAGCTCGGCCAGCACCGTGAACAGCGCCGATGCGATGCCCACCAGCATGTGAGTCCGGAGCCCTGCCGGCTTGCGCGCGGCTTCCCGCTCCCAGCCCAGTACCGCCGACAAGACCCCGGCGGCGACCAGGCGTACCAGGAGCAGAAGCTGGAGCTGGGGATCTACACTCATGATTGGCTGGGCTTCAGCCCGACTGGGACGTCCAGCGAGAGGACCGGCAGTGCCCGCAGCTAACCGGCAAGGGATCCGCTGCGGTCGCAGTGGCGGCCTGGTAGGTGACGACGAACGTGAATCCGCAGTTCTGGCAGCGCAGCGTAACGGTCACACACTTCTCCGGTGAAGTTCTCCCGCACAGTCGCATTGCCGGGCGTTTGGCGCCGTGTCCCCCACCACAGGCCGGCCGGCGAGTCTCTCACATTCGTGACAGAGATGGCCGGGGCGGCCTATTTTGCGGGGCCAATCAAAGGAGGTCCCCGGTGGAGCGGCAGCGTGGCGTGACCCTACGGTTTCTGGCGGAACCGGGCGACGTCAACTTCGGTGGCAAGGTGCACGGCGGTTCGGTGATGAAGTGGATCGACCAGGCCGGCTATACCTGCGCCGCGGGCTGGACCGGCAGCTACTGCGTGACGGTCTACCTGGGCGGGCTCCATTTCCTGGGTCCCATCTTCGTCGGTGAGCTGGTGGAGCTGAAGGCGCTGGTGATCCGGACCGGCCGCAGCAGCCTCGATATCGCGGTGGATGTGTACGCGGGCGATCCCAAGACCGGCGAGCGGCGGCGCACCGGCCACTGCGTCATTGTTTTCGTGGGACTGAACAGCGCCGGCCGGGCCTCGCCGGTGCCGTCCTGGAAACCGGCCACGGCGATCGATCAAGCCCTGGAGAGCTACGCCATACGGCTGGGCGAGCTGCGGAAGCAGATGGATAACGAGATGGAGCAGCGGCTGAAGCTGATGAGCGCGAGCGAGGAGTCGGCCTAGAACGAGGCTCCGGTCAGGAGCGTTTTCAGCGGGTGTTGCCGATAAGTCGACTGCAGCGACAGATAGCGCACCATGGTGCGAGTACCGGGCACCAGCAGCTCGTAATGATCCAGTAGCCGCACCGAGCCCGCCGTTGCTTTAGCGATGCGGGCGGTGGTCTGCAGGAAATCAACCGCGAAGGCGATCGCCTCAGCCTGGTGCTCCGAGGTGTTGCCGTGACCGTAGCGCCGCGGGTCACGTATCGGAGGCACTCCCCGCCACAGGGCGGCGATCTGGCCCGGCGCCCGGGCCTGCCACCGGTGTCCCATCTCGTGCGCCAGGGTGTGGCGTAGCTGGGCGTGTCCGGTCATGCGGCCCGGATCGAACGCGAGCGAATCCTTCCGCGCGATGTACTCTCCCAGCCGTCCTGCCTTGCGGCCCTGGGGTCCGATCAGACCCACCGCCGCCCGGGGGCTGCCGAACAGCTGGTACAGCGAATCGGCGTAGGGGCCTGTGGTGATGCCCCGGGCCGCCCCCCAGAGCGCCGTCGAGTCACCGGGACTGACCAGTGGGTGGCTCTCCACCCAGGCGCCGGCCGTGACGCTGTCCAACCAGCCCGGATGCGATGCCACGTCGAGCAGAGGGCCGGGAACATTGGTCTCGAACACACCCGCGTCTACCCGGAATACGTAGGTGGGCCGCCCCCCGGCCTCGTCGATATACGCGAGAGCCACCGTAGAAGGCCGGCGCTGTCGGCCGGTGGCCTTGCGGCTGGGGCCCACCAGCGGGAAGCGAGCGATGTCACCATCCACTGACCGGAAGACCAGCCCGCTCTTGGTGAGGGTGAACTGGCCCTGCTTGGGCGGGAGCCCGCGAGCCGAGAGGTAGCCGGGAACGATCGCACCGAAGACGCGGGAGGCCTTCCGAGCTCGAGTCGTGTTGCGCACCAGGCGCACCCTGAGGGTATCGTCCCATCTTGCTTCCGGCGCGGCAACGTAGCCCGCCGTACGAAGCGCAGCCGGCAGCGACGACATGGCTCCGACGGTTACCACCGCCGCGCACAGCAGCGGTCCAGCAAAGGTGGTGGGGCGCGTCAACGCCGGGCGAAGCTCCCAGGATCGGGGGGAAGGACTTCTACCTGCCCTGCGGGGTGATTCCAGGTGGTCTCTACCAGAATGCCGGTGAGAGCCACGATGAGCAGCACCATGGTGGCCAGGATCGCCATGGCGGTACGGCCGAATTCCTTATTCTCGGCAGATGCGGTCATCGGAGTCCGAGGGACTGAAGTGTTGATGGTTGGTTAACTGGGAATGCGAAGCCGTTTTCCGGCCTTGAGCGTGTACTCCACAGGAATCCCATTGGCGCGGCGCAGGGCCTTGAGCGAGATCCGGTACCGGCGCGCGATGCCGATCAGCGTTTCGCCCGAGCGTACCCGGTGAGTGGCCAAGCGCCCATGGCCCATGCCGCCGCGGGCCGGGTTACCCAAGGCCCGCATGGCGAGGGCGGAGGGGATAGCAACGGTCGGGATGGTAAGTCGGCTCCCCGCCTTGAGTCGGGATGGCTTGACCCTGGGGTTTGCCGCCAGGATCTCGCTGGTGGGGAGGTGGTAGCGGGCCGCGATCCGGCCGATTCCCTCGCCGCGCCGCACCACGTGCGTCATAAAGTGTACTCGCCCCTTGGGCGACAGGTCGGCATAGCCCTCGGCGACCTTGTCGCCGGTGCCGGACGGAACCCGGATGATGGACTCGGTCCGAGGTGGAGTGGCGAGTCTGAGATATTGCGGGTTGAGATCGCGGATCTCGGCCACGCTCACATCGGCCAGTCGCGCGATGACATCGAGCCCGGTAGTCGAGCCGACCACGATCGAATCGTAGGTGAATGGAGCGGCAACGGGCGCGGTGATACCGAAGCGCTCCGGCTGCTTGGCAACCACGGCAGCCGCAATCAGCTTGGGAACGTAGTCCTGGGTCTCCACTGCCAGCAGGCGGGTGTTCGCCAGACGAAAGAAGGCGTGGTCGCTGGTGATCTCGTGCGCATCGATGGCGGCCTCGAGATCGTCAGCCGCCTCCGCTTCCGACTCCTCCTCCGCCGCGGCCGAGTCGGTGACCTCGCCCTGGATGAGGGTATCGCTCTCGGCGTCTGTCGGTGTGTCCCACTGGAGCTTGCCCAGACTGCGGGAGACCTTGCCGGCGCCGGCGTTGTACGCCGCGGCGGCCAGATAAAGCGAGCCGAACCGATCCCGGAGATGGCGCAGGTGCCGGGCTGCGGCATCGGTCGCCTTGACCGGATCCCGCCGTTCGTCTACCCAGCTATCGATCCGGAGGCCGTATCCCTTGCCGGTTCCCTTCATGAACTGCCACATGCCGACGGCATGGGACCGGCTGACCGCGTCATTCGAGTATCCGCTCTCGATCAGCGCCAGGTAGCCCAGATCGCCGGGCAACCCTTCGGCCTCGAAGCGGTTCCGGATCATGGGCTCGTAGCGCGCGCCGCGGGTCAGGAACACCTTCATCCCGGAGCGGGACGCTCCCTGAAAATGATTCAGGTAGTACTGCACCCGGGGATGGGACGCGAAGCTGCGAACGTCAATGTCCCAGCTGATTTCGTCGGCGCCGAACTCGGGCACCAGCCGTGAATCAGGCTCAGCATCTGAGAGGTCATTGAGTGCAGCATCGGCAGCGGCATCGTGGCCGGTCGATGGCACTTCGATACTCATCAGCAGCGGGTCCGGAACAGTGGAGGCCACGGGGACAGCCGGGGCCGGCGGAATGGAGGGTGCGCACCCGGCGAGGGCCAGGACAGTGGTCCAGAGGATGAGACGTCGCTTCATGCCTGCCAGGGATTAAAGTGCGGAGAAGGAAACTGATGAAAGATTGGGGTCTCGCTCGCACAAAATGGGCCGCGCGATTCAGCGTGTGACGCTGCTTAAGTGACAAGCACTTACAAGTTTAGCCCTAGTCGAGAGGGTTTCCGGGCCCCGGCAAAAAACATTTCGCCCTGCAGAACGCACTGTTAGGACCAAGCCAGTTCCGCGGTTAGTTTCCGCGCCCGATGAGCCAGCCCCGTCACGATCCCTACGAAGCGCTGCGGGTGCCGAATTTCCGCCGCTTTATCGCCAGCCTGATGGCCATGACCGTGGCGACTCAGATTCAGGCGGTCGTCGTGGCCTGGCAGATCTACGATCTCACGCGGGATCCGCTCTCCCTCGGCCTTATCGGTCTCGCCGAGGCGATACCGTTCATCGGGGTGGCGCTGTTCGCGGGGCACGTCGCCGATCGTCGCAACCGGCTCAAGATCTCGATCGCTGCGTTGACGGTCCTCTTTCTCTGCTCGGTCGCCCTGCTGGGCTTCACCCTGGGTCCCGGCATCATTACCAGGGGCCGAGTGTGGCCGATCTATCTCGTCATCTTCATCAGCGGCATCGCCCGAAGCTTTCTGCAGCCCGCGCGCTCAGCGCTAGGCGCGGAGCTGGTGCCGCGGCGGCTCTATCCCAATGCAGTTACGTGGAGGAGCTCCACCTGGCAGTTTGCCACCGTGGTGGGCCCGGCGTTCGGAGGGCTCTTGTATGGTTTCGGTAGCGCCACCGCGGCCTACGGGGTGGATGCCGTCATCATGGCAGCCAGTGTTGCGTCGCTGGCGGCCATGCGCCATCCGCCCAGATTGAGTCCGTCTTCCACCGAATCGCTGCTCGAGAGCCTGACCACCGGCGTGCGCTTCGTGCGAAGCCAGCCGATTATTCTTGGCGCCCTCTCGCTGGATCTCTTCTCGGTGCTGTTCGGCGGTGCGGTAGCTCTGCTACCGGTGTTTGCCGCCGAGATCCTGCGCGTCGGTCCCCAAGGCCTCGGCGTGCTGCGTGCCGCGCCGGCAGTGGGAGCGGTGCTGATGTCGGTGGTGCTGGCCCACCTGCCTCCGTTCCGTCGCGCCGGTCGCGCTCTACTCGTCAGCGTGGCCATCTTTGGAGTCACCATGGTGGGCTTTGGCTTGTCGCGGAACTTTCTGCTCTCGATCGCGTTGCTGGCCGCCAGTGGCATGGCGGACACCGTCAGCGTCGTGATCCGCTCGACCCTGCTGCAGGTCCTGACGCCGGATCACCTGCTGGGGCGGGTCTCAGCGGTCAATGCCATCTTCATTGGGAGCTCGAACGAGATCGGCGCTTTCGAGTCCGGGACGGCGGCACGCTTGATCGGCACGGTGCCGGCCGTGGTGCTGGGGGGATTGGCGACGTTGGTCGTCGTCGCGGTGACGGCGGTGAAGGTGCCGGCGTTGCGGCGGTTGAAGCAGATCGGGTGAGGGGAGGTAGCCATAGCCAATAGCCAATAGCCAATAGCCTTCTAGTACACCGCCAGCACCGGCTCGGGCCCTTGCTCCAGCAACACGGCCAGCCGCCGCAATCCTTCCTCCAGCCGCTCACGGCTCAGAGTGGCGCCGAGACAGACGCGCACCGCGTGCGGCGCGGTGTCGCGGCCGACCATGAACTCCTGGGACGGGGTCACCATTACCCCGCGTGCTCGCGCGTGGGCCACGAACGCTTCGGTACGCCAGGGCTCGGGTAGCGGCAGCCAGAGGTGGAAGCTGACCGGCCCCGCCGGCAGCCAATGTCCCAGGATCTCTCGCGCAATCCGGTTTCGTGCCGCGGTTTCGGCGCGCTTCCATTCCACCATCTCGTCCGCCTCGCCACTCTCGATCCATTCGGTCACCAGCTCCGCCAGGATGGGCGACGTCAGCCAGGTGCTGGCCCGCACCGTGGCCGCAACGCGCTCTACCCGGCCGGCGGGAGGGACGACGTACCCGATCCGGAGGCCGGGTGCCAGGCTCTTCGACGTGCCGGTGACGTAATACGTGTGTGAGGGAGCCAGCTGGGCCAGGGGAACCTCGGGCGGTGATGGCAGAAAGCCGTTCACGTCGTCTTCCAGTAGCGCGACGTCATGATTCACGGCGATCGCCGCAATCTCCCGGCGTCTCGCAAGCGGCATGGTCCGGCCGGTGGGATTCTGCAGATTGGTGACACAGAACAAGGCCTTGGGATTGGAGGAGCGGCAGGCTGCTTCGAATGCCTCGGGGCGGACACCGTACTCGTCCATAGGCAATCCCCGGAGCCGCAGGTGCAGCAGGCTCGCTAGCGCCTTGATTCCGGCATACGTCACTTCCTCCGCCAGGACCAGGTCGCCCGGCTGTGCGATGGTTGCGAGCACGACGGCAGCCCCATGCTGTGCTCCGCTGGTAATCACGATCCGTTCCGCATCAACGTCGAGCCCGCTTCGACTCACCCAGCTCGCGCCGGCGGCCCGGTGGCGCGCCATCCCGGCGGCCGGCTGGTAGTAGTCTACCAGTCGATCCAGGTCGGGTCGCTGCGAGATCATCTCCAGCGCACGCCGGAGCGTGGGCTCGCGGGGATCTCGCACCAGCCGCCCCTTGCTGAGGTCCAGCAGGGCAGGGTCATCTCCCTCGTCGTTGGCGCCCTCGCGCGCGCTTGGCTCCCTACGCCTGACGAAGGTTCCGCGGCCGACCTCGCCGCTCAGGAGGCCGCGGCGCTCCGCCATCGCGTAGGCCTTGCTGACGGTTCCGATAGCCAGACCCAGCCGGTTGGCCAGCTCTCGTTGAGTGGGGAGTCGGGTTCCCGGCGGGAGCAAGCCACCCTGGATGTCGCGGTCGAGCGCGTCCAGTAAGGCCTGATACTTCGGCTCGGCGTCGGGAGCGATGGCGGGGGACCACATTGTCATAGTAACAATGTGGCATTTGACAAGAATTGTGTCAACATTGATATTGTGGCAATCATCGTAGCACCCCGACTGACTGGATGCTCATGTGACCTCAGCCCCCTGTCCTGCCGCACCGTCAGAAACAACCCCAGGCTCCCGGCTGGTTGATCCCGCGCTGGTTGGGGTAACCGACGTCCCCGAACCCAGAAGGGTCTCGGGTCGCCATGCGCTCATCGTGTGGCTATGCCTCTGTGCAATCTGGGGCTCGACCTGGCTGGCGATTAAGCTGGGGCTCCGCGATCTCCCACCCCTGGGCTTTGCCGGACTGAGGTTTGCGGCGGCGGCCGTCATCCTTTTCGCACTTACCGCGGTGCGTGGGGTGCGGTTTCCGAGGGCCGCCGGCGAGTGGTACCTGCTCGGCTACACCGCGCTCCTCACCATCACCCTCAACTATGCCCTGGTATTCTGGGGCGAGCAGTATATCTCCTCCGGGTTGGCCGCCGTGCTCAGCGCAACGGTACCGCTTTTCGGACTTCCGCTGGCGCACCGGTACCTGGCCAGCGAGCGGCTCACTCTCGCGAAAGTCGCGGGAGTGCTGCTGGGGGTAATAGGCGTAGCCATCGTTTGCTCCGGCCAGCTCGGCATCGGTGGGCCGCTGGCATTCTGGGCTAGCCTCGGGATCATCCTTGCAGCGCTGGCCACAGCCCACGCGGGAGTGCTGATCAAGGTTCGCGGCACCCATATCGAGCCGTCCGTCATTGCCGCCGTCCAGATGGCTGTCGGCTGTATTCCGCTACTGCTGGGCGGCCTGGTGCTCGAGGGGAACCCGCTTGAGTTCCACTGGACTCCCCTCGCGTGGGCATCGCTGGCTTACCTGACACTGCTCGGCTCGGTGGTGGCCTTTCTGATGTATTACTGGCTGATCCGCCACACCGATGTCAGCATGGTCATGATGATTCCCTTGGTCACGCCACTGGTGGCGGTCGTCTTCGGGGTCGCGTTTGCGGGGGAGACTCTGGGATGGCACACCGCGCTCGGGGGCGCAGCGATCATCGGAGGAGTGGCGCTGGCGGCGTTGCGAAGTGAGAGGTGACAGGTGAGAGGTGAGAGGTAAGAAGTGGTAGGTGTGAAGCTGTTCCTCCTTCTCACTTCTCACTTCTCACTCTATCAAGCCGTCCGAGGCTTCCGGGTCTCCACCTGACGCTTCAGCCAATCGATCTGGTCCTTGGTACCGAAGAACAACCGTATAGGTTCGTGAAAAGTGGTTGATCGGTAAATGGTGTCACTGCGAAAAGTCGCCGGAAACGCCTGAAAATGGGTTCAATGTCGTCATTTCTGAGGGATATCGGGGGATTTACTTAAAAAAG
>CAVUDL010000023.1:0-21436 GCA_963740175.1 uncultured Gemmatimonadales bacterium | reverse complement strand
GAGGAGGGAACGCAGGCTCCAGCCCGCCGTCACCCAGACGGTAGCCGGTCCAGCCGTAGATCACCTGCTGGAGGAATCCGCCCGCACCGGTCACGAAGTTCACGGCATCGTTCGTCGGTGTTTCGGAGAGCATCAGGAACGGCCCCTTCATGTGCTTGCGATAGCTGAACGGCAGAAGGGTGTCGACCATCGCCCGATCGTTCAGCTCCGCGGCGCCGACCGCCAGGATCGTGGAGCCCATCATCGCTCCCGGCCCCTCCTTGAGCAGCTGGGCAAACGCCTGCTCCAGCTGGGCTCGCTTGGCCCGCGGGCTCATGGGGACGGCCAGCGGGTACGCTAGCAGCGGCGTGACCCACCCCAGCGTGGAGTCAGGCGCGCCCTGGTAGGTGCGGAAGAATTGGCTCGCCGAGTCGTACGGCAGGTGCAACTTCGAGGCGAGCATCAACCAGCGCGGGTCAGGCGGCCGGCCCAATTTCCTGCTCGCCGCGGCGGCAATCTCCAGGTTCTTCCGGGCGACCGCATTGGTGTACGCGTCATCGGTGACCCCGATCAGCCCTTCTGCCACCGATACCACGTTCTTGATATGGCAGCGTTCATCGGGTGAGTCGCACACGGACCGGCTCACCCAGAAATCAGCCGTCTCCCGGATGACGGGAAAGCCGTCGCTCGCGAGCCAGGTGGAATCGCCGGTGGCCTGGAAGTACTGCCACTGCGCCAGCGCCACATCGCCGTTGACGTGAATCTCGGACTTGGCGTTCTGAACCGCGAAGTGCGGCGTGGTCTCCACTCCCGCGCTCGTCGGCCTCCCAGGGATACATCGCGCCACGAAAGCCGTTGAGCTTGGCGTTCTCGCGGGCGGCCGGCAGTGTCTGGGTTCGAAATGCCACCAGTGAGTGGGCGATGTCGGGGTGGGTCAGCAGCAACGACGGGAACATCCAGGTGTCCGAGTCCCAGAAGATGTGCCCGTAGTATCCGCCGCTGGAGAGGCCCATCGGCGGAATGCCGAGGTTGGTGCCCGAGTCGGCGCTGCAGAGGAGATAGAACAGCATCGACCGGGCGACCCGCTGGAGCTCCGGGTTTCCCTCGATCTCGATGTCGGTGTCCCACCGGCTGCGCCAGGCGCGGGCATTGTCCGTGGCCAAACGTTCAAATCCGCGTGAGCGGGCAGCCGCCAGCTCGCGGCTCTGCCTGTTCCAGGGGCCGCTGGGCCTCCTGGGACGACACCATGCTCGCCAGCTGGGAGAAGGTGTAGGTCCGTCCCGGGGCCGCATCGAATGCGATCTCGACCAGAGCTGTATCACCCGATGCGGTCGTCGTCGTAGTCGGCTTGTTCAGGTCCATTGCCCAGTTGATGGCGGCCGCTTGCGCCAGGCTGCTGGTCCGGCCGGCCGGCGTGGAGCTCATGGACAGCCGCGCACCCCACGTTTCCCGCTTCGATTCGCGGGAGCGGACTACCATGTACCCGGGATACCAGATGTCTGCCGGCTTCCACGATCGCTCGGCCCGCGCCAGCGTCGCCAGCGCCAGACGCCTGGGCGGGGGCCAGCCGACCAGTCCAAAGCGCACCCGCAACCGGCCCGCCTGCTGTGGCGTAACATCCAATTGGATGGCCGTGAGGTGGGGGGCGGCTCGGGAGACAAAGGTCTCAATCCGTACCGCGGTTCGGCGGCCCTGATTCTCCCATTGGTAGGCGGTGTGCGCGGTGCCGGTGCGCATGTCCACGACCTGCCGATAGGCGCGAACCGAGCTATCCCGCGCCGGGCGGGCCTCGATCCATGCCTGCCCGTCGAACACCGATACTGCATTCCAGGCCGGCACCGCCACGATGCGAGGCACATCGCCTGGTCCCTGCTCGTACAACCCGGCCTTGAAGGAGTGAGTGGCTCCGATCCCTAGTGCCGGAATCACGACGCCTAACCGGCCGTTGCCGATGAAGGGCGAAGGCGTGCGGGTGACATCGGTGGTGGAGAGGAAAAAGGCGCTATCGACCGATGCAGCCGGGGGAGACTGCGCAGCGAGACAGAAAACAGAAATTGCCTGAGCCCCGCAGGCGAATACCGCTGGTCGATTCATGCTGTCATCCTATAACCGACGGCGGTGGGCCTGAAGACCCACCGCCGGGGTAACTGAGTCACTAATAAGCTTGCAGACTCAGCGCTACTGCGAGCCGCCACCCCCGAAATCATACTGGATGGAGGCCTGGACGCGGCGCGGTAGAATCGGCCGGGCAAAGAAGAGGGTTGAGCCGGCACCCACGATCCGTGGGTTTCCTTCCTCCAAACCCTTGCTCTGAAATGCATTCAGCACATCGACGTTAATCCTGGTTCCCGCGTTGGGGATGGCGAAACCCAGGCCGAAATTGAAGTACTCGTACGCGGGGAGCTTCGTGCCGGAGATCCGATCTCGCGGTGATTCGACGAAGCGAGAACCCACCCAGTGGAAGTCGGCCTTGAACTGAAGTCCGGCGACTCTCCGTGGCGAGTACAATGCCGCCACGTTGCCGATCGTGCTCGGTACTCCACCGAGCCGCACGCCGACCAGGCTGTCGATGCCCGGCCCCTGCTCGGCCTTTAGAAACGTACCGGTTCCCAGAAGCTGAAGCCCTTCCAGTGGCGCAACCGACACCTCTACCTCGGCGCCATAGGAGCGAGTCTGGGGGTCATTGGTAGTTCGCCAAGTTGTCTCCCCGGTCACCGGATCGATTGTCGCGCCCTGTCCCACGACGTTCTTGAGCCTGGTATAGAAACCGTTCACGGCTAGTCCCAACCACTCCGCGGCGTACTTGACACCCGCCTCTGCAGTCTGGACTTCTTCCGGCTCGAACAGTTCTACCTGCTCCTGGACTTTGTTTTCCAGGAATTTGTCCAGCTCCGGCATCCGGTAGCCGCGTGCAGCCGCGCCGTAGACAGAAACGTTGTCACTAATTCTGTAGTTCAGACCCAGAGAAGCCGACCAGTCGCTAAGGTCATTGTTCAAGTGCCTGAACGTGTTGTTGCCAAACACTATGTTGTCGTAGGGTGTGGCTGGATTCGCGTCCAGATCGAATGGGGCGGAGTTTTCCGAGGTCTGCACGAAGTCATTGTATTCGATCCGGGCGCCGAGATCAGCCCTGAGACGATCGGTGATCTGAAGTTCGCCACCGACGAAACCGGATAGTATGGTGGTCTGCCCAGACCCATTCTGGTAGTTTGATATGAATCTCTTAAACCCGTTCTGGGTGATATTGACCGGCGCTCCACCACCAGCCGGAGTGACCACCAGATCGAGGAAACGCGGAATGTCGCGAATGTCGGTCAGTACATCGGTAAAGTACCAGCGATTGTCCTGGGTGTAATGGGCAAAGTACCCCCCGAATGACAGTGAGTGGGGCCCGAAACTCCGGCGCAAGCTGAGCTGATCCTGAACGGCGGAGATCGGCTTGTCGATATGCCATTCACCCTGTCGGGCAACCAGCCCGTTGGGAGTGTCGAAAGGAACCGGATTACCCGCGGCGTCGCGGTGATTGGTAAAGAAGTACTGGCCGGTGCTCCCGGCGGGAAATCCCAGCCCACCTGAACCGAGGGGAGCCGTGATGTAGTCCGCGGCCGTGAACAAATTACCGTTCGGTATGGCATTCCACTGCTGGTCATTCTGCATAAATCCAGCCGTGTTCTGCAGATGCCAGTCATCCGAGACATCGAGGGACACGTCGGCCGTAAACCAGGTCCCCTGGGTCCTGAGTCCATTGTCTAGCGGGAGCCGCAGCGGGCCAGTCGGAGTGGGTACGGTGATATCTATCCCTTCTGGCGTGACCATCGAGCCGTAATCACTGAACCCTGGTACGTACTCGGGATCCGCTGGATTGGTGAAGGGAAGGGGAAGAATGAACAGGTTCCTGTCGTCGATATACTTGACGCTGAATCGCAGGTGTCCGTTGTCCAAAAGCCGGGTAACGCTAGCCTTTCCTTGGCCGCCCCGAATTCCAGGAAATCCAGGGTCGCGCACGCCGTGGTCGTAACGATAAAAACCGCCAAGGTTGAACCGCCAGTCATTACCCAGTGGGCCGTTCAGGTTGAGATCGTATCGCGCGAGACCCTCGGTAGCGGCGGTAGCTCTCATCGTCCCGCCGACCTCCGTGCCTCCCGTCTTGTTGATGAAGTTTACGATCGCTCCCGGAGCATTCGACCGGAACAACGGTGAGCTGCCTCCTCGCACTACCTCCATGCGCTCGATGTTGGTGTCAAAGCGGAACAGGTTATCGGCATTCATGAAGTAGGTGTGCATGGCGGGGTACACCGGGAGGCCATCCTCGAGGAATGCCACGTACTCCACTCCGAGAATGCCGCGCATGGAGTAGTTCTGGTTGACCTCCCCGCCCGAGCTCTCAACCCGGGTAAATCCGGGAACGTAGCGGAGCATCTCGGTGGTGCTGCGCGGGGCGGCGGCCTCCACCTCGGTTGCGGTCAGGGTGGTCACGGCCACACTGGCGTCCAGATTCATTCGCGGCGACTGGGTTCCCGTCACCACCATGGTCTGGAGCTGGAGGGGATCCCGCCGGAGTGTAAAATCGAGAGTGGTGCGCTGGTTGGCTGAAACCTGCACTGGTGCCGCCTCCGGCCGGAATCCCAGCATACGCGCCTGCAGCGAATGGCTGCCCACCGGGACCCGCGGGAGCAGATAACCCCCATCGGCCCGGGTCTGGGTTCCTATCGTGGTGCCAGGAATGGCGACCTGGGCACCGGCCAGGGGCGCCCCCTGATCGTCTATTACTCTCCCGGCAATGTTGCCGGTCTGGTCGGTCTGGGCTCCCGCGACGGATGTCACACCGGTGCCGAGGACTACTAACGCTGTGAGCGTGAGACGGGCGAGGCGGGCAGGAAACGTTGGTCGAGCCAAACAGGTGCTCCACATCATGGCCGCATCCTCCAATTCTATCGAGGGTTACGCGACTGGGTACAACCTTAAAAGGGAGAAGTCGAGTGGGTGCGAACGGTAGGCAGGGCAGGGCATCAGCGCCGGACTGGGTTTAGAGCCCTGCCGGACAAGAGCAGAGCCATACTGTCACTTTATTGGAAACCAGTCAACTCCTCCTGTCGCCCTCCAGCCCCAGCCGCCGCTCCCGGTCCTCCACGGCCCTGCCTTCAGGGCTCAGTCCCGCCCTGCCCGCGGACGTATTTCGGCCGGCTCGCCGCGCGCCCACGAGCAACACCATCCCGAATAGGAGCATGACCAGCCCCCACCAGAGGTTGATGTTCACCGAAACGGCGCGAGCATAGTGGGTCGGATCCCCGGCCGTCGCGATGCCATAGCCGGTCAGCAGCAATCCCAGCGCAGTGAAGAGCCCCCCGATCGGCCACCGCAGGTCCAGCGCGGTCTGCTCCCGTCATTAAACCTCCTAGTAGAACACGAAGTTAAGGGCCAGCGTCAGTCCCAGGACAGCCACGGCCAGGACCCAGGGCCGTTGGATCCAGGACAGTCCGGCATCGGTCGGCCGCTCCGTCAGTGAGTAGACCAGGCCCCGGAGCTCCTCGGGTGGGCGGGGACGAGTGGCGAGGCTCACGATGATCGTCACCACGAAGCAGGTGGTCCAGGCGATGATGGCGGTCCAGAAGGTCTGTGCCAGCTCGCTGGGGTAGGTATGAAGCGCCCCCAGAAATCCGCCCTTCACGCCCGGATGCGCGCCCGCCGGCAGAGTCAACCCATGGTGCAGCGCCGCAGCCAGTGTGCCGGCGACCAGCCCGGTAAATGCCCCGTGGCCGGTGCTGCGGCGCCAGAACATGCCCAGAGCAAAAGTCGCAAACAGCGGAGCGTTGACGAAGGCGAACACCAGCTGGAGCAGGTCCATGATGTTGTTGAAGGCGCTGGCAAGATAGGCGGCGGCAATGGACAGAAGGATCCCGCCGACCGTCGCGATGCGTCCCATCGTGAGGTAGTGGGCATCCGAGGCGCCCCGGCGGATGTGGCTCTGGTAGATGTCGTAGGTCCACACCGTGTTGAAGGCGGTGACGTTGCCGGCCATGCCGGACATAAAGCTCGCTAGCAGCGCTGTGAGTCCGAGCCCGAGCATTCCGGATGGGAACAGGTGCACCAGCATCATCGGCGTGGCCAGATCATAGTCCAGCACCAGACGGCCGGTCGCGTCGAGCAGCGGGGCGCCGCTGGCAGTGAGCTTGGCCGGAACCAGGCCCTGGCCGGCACCGCCCCCATCCCGATCAGCGCCATGGCGATCATGCCCGGCAGGATGACGAGAAAGGGGAACAGCATCTTCGGCACCGCTGCAATCAGCGGTGTACGCCGGGCCGCCGTCATGGAGTCGGCTGCCATGGCGCGCTGCACCACCAGGAAGTCAGTACACCAGTACCCGAACGAGAGCACGAAGCCCAGTCCCATCACCAGCCCGAACCACTCGACGCCCACCGGGTTCTGAGCCGCGTCGCCCATGTTCGACCAGGCCGAGGTGTATGCGTCTGAGGGCAGGCCGCGGGCGGTGGACACCTCCGCCAGGCGGCTGGTCAGGCCTTCCCATCCCCCTACAGCGGTGAGCCCCAGCCAGACCAGAGGCACGAAGCCGAAGACGATCAGAAAGAACTGGAGCACCTCGTTGTAGATCGCGCTGGTCAGGCCGCCCAGCAGCACGTACGACAGCACGATGACGGCGGACACCATGATGCTGACGTCGAAGCTCCAGCCGAGCAGCAGATTGAAGAGCTTCCCCATGGCATACATGGACACGCCCGACGAGAAGATGGTCATCGCGGCGAACGACACCGCGTTCAACGTCCGGGTCTTCTCGTCGAAGCGGAGTCTGAGGTACTCGGGGACCGACCGGGCCCGGGAGCCATAGTAGAACGGCATCATGAAGAGGCCGACGAACACCATGGCCGGAATGGCGCCTACCCAGTAGAAGTGGCTCGTGGCGATGCCGTACTTGGCGCCGGACGCCCCCATGCCGATCACTTCCTGGGCGCCGAGATTGGCGGAGATGAACGCGATCCCCGTGATCCAGGCGGGCAGCGACCGGCCCGACAGGAAGAAGTCCGTGCTGGTGCGCATCACCCGTCGCAGAATCCAGCCCACGCCGAGGACGGCGGCGAAGTAGATCGCCATGACGGCGTAGTCGACGCTCGTGAGGTTGGTAACGGGAGTGGCAGACATGTCGCTCCACGGAATGGAATCAGGTGCTCGTGACAGTAATCGGACCGGGCAGGAACTCCTCAGCCATAGTGTCACCTAAATTGGGGTGAGTCAACGGGGCTGCATTCGAGCAAAGGGGGGACCTTGGCCAACACCATGCCTGGCTCGGACCAGGTGCAGATGACTGATCCGCAACAGCAGGTGGCGGAGCGATGGGTCCTGGCCGCCAGCATCCTCGGCTCGACCATGGCGTTCATCGACGGCACGGTGGTGAACGTCGCGCTGCCGGTGCTGCAGCAGGCGCTGGGCGCCACCGCGGCGGAAATGCAGTGGGTGGTGGAGAGCTACGCCCTCGTCATGGCCGCCCTGTTGCTGCTATCGGGAACGCTGGGCGACAAGATCGGCCGGAGGAAAGTCTTCGCTTCCGGTGTCGCGCTCTTCGCCATCGCGTCGCTGGCCTGCGCGCTCGCGCCGGATGTCGAGTGGCTGATCGTTGCCCGGGCCGTCCAGGGTCTGGGAGGAGCGCTCCTGGTTCCCGGCAGCCTGGCCCTGATCGGCGCGAGCATTCCTCCCGAGCGGCGGGGCCGGGCAATCGGGACCTGGTCCGGCTTTTCCGCCGCCGCGGCTGGGGTCGGCCCACTGCTGGGGGGTTGGTTGGTTCAGGAGGCCTCGTGGCGCGCCATCTTCTGGCTCAATCTCCCGCTCGCGGCGGTCGCCTTGTTCATCGCGCTCCGGCTCGTACCCGAGAGCAAAGATCCGGGCGCGGGCGGCCGGCTCGACTTCGCCGGCACCGCTCTCGTCACGCTGGGACTGGCCGGGCTCGTCTTTGGCTTACTCGAGGCGCCTCGGTTCGGCTTCGGGCATCCCGCGATCGTTTTGTCGCTGGCCGGCGGAGTCGTACTCCTGGCCGCATTCCTGATGGTGGAGGCGCGCTCTGCGGCCCCCATGCTGCCACTCACGGTCTTTCGATCCCGCACCTTCACCGGCGCTAACCTGCTCACCCTGCTTCTCTACGCGGCGATGAGCGGCGCTCTCTTCTTCCTCCCTTTCGCTCTCATTCAGGTGCATGGCTACCCCCCGGCCGCCGCCGGCGCCGCGTTGATGCCGATAATCGTACTGATCACGCTCCTGTCCAGCTGGGCCGGGCGGCTGGTGGACCGTTATGGAGGGAGGCGGCTGCTGATCGTGGGTCCTCTGATCGCGGCGACAGGATTCGCGCTCATGGCGCTGGTGGGAGGGGAGGGAAGCTACTGGACCACCTACTTTCCCGGCACCGCCATGCTGGGACTCGGCATGGGAATTACGGTCGCTCCTCTCACCACCACGGTCATGGGTGCCGTCGGACCGGAGCGGGCCGGCCTGGCGTCAGGCATCAACAACACCGTCTCCCGTACCGCATCGCTGTTGGCGATCGCCGTGCTGGGTATCGTGGCCTACCAGAGCTTCAATCGTGGTCTCACAGCCCGAATGAATTCGGCCGGGGTATCGCCTGGAGTGCAACAGCTCCTCGCGCAGGAGCGAAAGAAGCTGGCGGCTGCCCATGTTCCGGACTCGCTGCCGGCAAACCTCAAAGTCGGTATCCAGGCAGCGATCGAGAGCTCGTTCATAGACGCGTTCCGGATGGTGATGCTGGTGGCAGCAGTGCTTGCGCTGGGGGCGGGCGTCTGTGCCTGGGCGATGATCGGTCGGGAGGCTAGGCGGGTGCCACAGCAGTAGCGATTACTCCAGGAGGTACTGCACCGTCGAGACTACCCGTACGATCTTCTGCAGCTGGCCTCCCTCGTTGACTCCGGGCGCCTGATCCCTCGGCAGAATGACAAACACGCCCTGGTTCGCGTAACGGATTTCTCCGAGCGTGGTGCGCGAATCGGCCGCGAACTGTTCTGCGGCGGCGCGAGCGTTGGCGGTTGCCTGCTTCACCATTGCCGGCTTCAGTTCGTTCAGCTTGGTGAACACGAACGTAGGTCCGCCGATACCATACTCGCCGCTCGAAGACAGGATGACCCCCGCCTTCACCAGGTCGCTGACCCGCTGGCTCGCCGCGAGCACCACCTGGGGCTTGTCCGATCTGACCATGACGGTCTGCTGGATGACGAACCTGGTTCCGCCCCGCTCACCCTGGAACCGGTTGGCCTCGGCGTCCGATACCTCCAGAGCCAGCAGCTGCACTCCGGCGGTGTCGATGCCGTGCCGGGTCAGGAACCCATAGACCTCGCGGGTGTCGCGGGTGATCTCGGTCTGCGCCACGGCGAGATCGTTCCCGGTCGTGACGAAACGCAGCGGCCACAGGGCGAGGTCCGCCGCCACTTCCCGCTCCGCCAGCCCCTTGACCTCGACATAGCGCGCCGCGGTTCGCCCGCGCAGAAATCCCTGTCCCACGAACCACCCACCTGTCGCCACGCCCAGCGCCAGCAGGAGCGCGGGCAGCAGGGTTCGATCGCCCGTCCGGAAGGCGGCATTCATCGTATGCCCACCAGTCCCCGGCACGCCTCTACCAGCTTGACCGGGTCATAGCCAACCCCGTCCTTGAACACGATGGCCACGTTGCGGATCTCGGCCGGCCGCGCGATAGGGTCCCCCTTGATAATGACCAGATCGGCCAGCTTGCCGGCCGTGACGCTACCCAGCCGCTTCTCCTCTCCGAGGATAGTGGCGCCGTTCAGCGTCATGATCCGAATTGCTTCCACCGGCGTGAAGCCCGCTTCGATCAGGAGCTCGTAGTTGCGCTGGTCCCCGAAGCCGGGCAGCGCTCCCCCATTGCCGGTTGGATCGACGCCTGCCCCCATCAGCCCTCCAGCCCGTACGAATTCCAGCTCGAACTGCTGGGCGTTGCGAAAGATCTCGGGGGAGATGGCGAAGGCGCCGGCCTCTACCAGGCGCGCCCGGCTGGTGAGGTATTCGGTGCGGACGTCCGGCGCCATGGCCTCGAGCACCCGCGGCTCCAGCGGCGGCCGGTTGGGCACGAAGAGCTCGAACACCGCCAGGGTCGATGTCATGGGGACCTTGTGCGACACCATCTCCCTGATGGTGGTGCGCGCGGCCTCACCATGGGTGTCGAGACTCGCCAACTTGGCCAGCGCATCGGGAGGACAGAAGTCGGGCCGTTTCTCCGGGTCAAAATCGGTGTTCACGAAGAGGCCGTGCTCCACGTTGTCGATGCCGAGCGCCACCGCTTCCCGGAAGCTGATGGAACACAGGTGCCCGGTGACCTTCACTCCACGCTTGTGAGCCTGCTTGATCGCGGCGCCGAGCACCTCCCGGCTCACATCAGTGTAGAACTTGAGCCAGGTGACGCCCTCCGCAGCCCAGTAGTCCACCACCCGGCGGACCGCCTCCACGGTGTTTACCTTGTGCATGCTGCCGGTGCCTTCGCCGCCGGTCAGATAGGGTCCGGCAATGTGCATGCGAGGGCCGGCGATCTGACGGGCGTTGATCAGCCGTCGCAGGTTGAGCTCGGCATAGGGTGAGTGCGATCCGGTCGTGCGAATGGTAGTCACGCCGCTGCCGAGGTAGAGCAGGGGAGCGGTGGCGTTGCTCTGCACCGAGCGGAGGTTGGTAGTGTAGAAGGTGTGGTCGTGCAGCCCGACGATGCCCGGAATGACGGTGTGCCCGTGCAGCTCAATCACCTTGGCGCCGTCCGGGACCTTCACGGAAGCTGCGGGGCCGACTGTCGCGATCCGTCCTCCGGAGAGCACGACCGTCTGATCCTCCGCGGGGGCCGCGCCGGTTCCATCTACAACCCGGACGTGCGCCAGCGCCACGACCGTGTCATCCACGCTGATGAATCGTTGGACGTTGGCTGAGGGGGTCTGGGCCGCGGCGGAGAAGACGGAAAGGGCGCAGAGGGCGGAAAAGGCGGAGAGGGCGGAAAAGGCGGAAACGAAGTGGCGCATGCAATTGCTCCCGGTAAGCGATTTAGTACCTGCTCGGCTTTGTCTTCTCCGTCTTCTCCGTCTTCTCCGTCTTCTCCGTCTTCTCCGTCTTCTCCACCTCTCCGCCTCTACAACCAGCACCGTGTGCATCCCCGACTCGAGATGCTCCGCGATGTGGCAGTGCAGCATCCACCGGCCCGGATTGCTGGTGTCAATCAGCAGATCTGTCGTGCCGCCCGCAGGAACCAGCGCAGTATCCTTCCACACCGGATCTTCATTCAGCACGCCGTTCCGGGCCAGCACCAGAAAGCGTTGGCCGTGGAGATGGATCGGGTGTCCCATGGGATGCAGCACGTGTTTGTCATTCACCAGCCGGACCACCAGCGGCTTCCCGCGCGGGACCCGCCAATCTAACGCCATCCCCTCGGTACCGGTCAGGCTGTCTCGAATAATCCAGGTGACTTGGCGACTGGTGCTGAGCCAGTCCACCATCGGCATGGGGCTGGTCCACTCAACCGGATGGACATACGCCGTATCGAGCCGCAGGGCCTGGATCAACGCGAAGGGGAGCCCGCGGGTTCTGAGCGTGAGCTGGAGGACCCGGTCGGGTGCTCGCCTCTGAAAGCGGCGCATATACGAGAGCAGAGTGTCTGAGCCGCTGGCGGCGGGGCGGCCAACCGCCGGCGCTGATGTTCCCCTGACCATCAGCACGCCAAGGGTATCGAGCTCAGCAAAGAAGCGGCCGGTAACCCGATCGATCGCACGAACCCGATTCACCAGCGCATAGCGACCCGGCCGCTGGATTGTAGCCTCCACCACATACCGCTCGGCGGGGGCAATCACCACGCTTTCGACCGTGCGCGGCCGGGCAAAACCGCCGGCGTCTCCCGCCACAACCCGCAGCGATGCATTTCCCAGCGAGACGTTGAAGGTTCGGGCATTGGCGGCGTTGGTAAGGTGGAGTCGAACCGTCTGGCCCGGCCGAGCCTCGAAGCGCCAGTCTTCCTGTCCATTCACTAGCAGGACATTCCCAAAGCGGCCCATGAGCGCGTGGGTGGTGCCCTCGCGGCCAAACGGCACCAAGCCGCTGTCTCCCACCAGAAGATCATCCAGCATGAGAAAGGCTTCTTCAACGGCGGCCGGAACGGTGGCCGGCTCGCGGACCATGATGTTGCCGGCCAGGCCCAGGTCCTGAGCCAGGTCCTCCCGGTGGTGCGGGTGATACCAGAACAGTCCGGGGTCCGGTGCATGCACCTGATACACGAACTCGCCGCCGGGAGGAACCGGGGGTTGCGTCAGCCCGGGCACACCATCGTGCGCATTCGCAAGCCGCAGTCCATGCCAGTGGATCGAGCTGGGCAGATCGGTCTGGTTACGGAAGCGCACCGTCACGGTCGCCCCCTGCGCCAACTCGATATGCGGGCCGGGGACCTGGCCGTTGTAGGCATAGGTGACGGCAAGCCGGCCTCGCAGTGACCGGAGGACCTTCCCGGCGGTGAGGGTGAGACTGTCGCCGTCAGAAAGACGGTAGGTGCGGGCCGGCACTGCTTCGGGGAGGGAGACCCCGTCCGCGTCCGGCAGAAACGGTCCCACGTTGGGGACGAACCGCTCCAGGCCATATGGCATTCGGCTCGCTCCCCGATGCATGGGCGGCATCGTCCATCCCTCCACAGCGTGCCGGTGTTGAGCACTTTCTGCCGGCGGAAGCTCGGTGACGCCGTGCGGGGCCATGAACAGACTGGGAGAGCTTCCCCGGAGCACGAACGGTCCCCGAGGCGCGTCACCCGCGGTGCGTTCCGCGCTGACCAGGATGATGAAGCGCTCCAGGTCCAACGGTCCCAGCAATCTCGTACCGTTTGCGACCGTCCCTAAACGGATGACCGGGTCCAACTCAGGAGTAGTGGCCCAGGCCTCGAACGTGGCATAGGGTCCGAGTGAGGAGGCCGGGGGAAGGCCAGAGAGGGTCAACCGCACGCGGAAGCGGATTCTTCCGTCCCGCGTCACTGATATGCCGAATGGCCCAGGCTCGGACTGGAGGACCGCTGTCCCTGAGGCGTCGGGTACCCGGTCGGTAGGGTGGAGCGGAAGACAGTAGAGCGTCGGATCGGCGTCGGGCGTCCGGGCAGCACAGAGGGAATCCTGCGCCGCCGCCTGACTGTCCATCATTGCCGCGAGAAGAAGTGAAGCGGCGGCCGTCCAGAGCGGCCTCAAGGATGGGCGATTCTCACCTGGTCCAGCACGAAGGCATAGCGGAATGCCATTTCCTTCAAGTAGTCGTATCGACCGGAGCTCCCCCCATGACCCGCACCCATGTTGGTCTTGAGCAGAAGGGTATTCTGATCGGTCTTGGTGGCCCGTAGCTTGGCTACCCATTTGGCCGGCTCCCAGTAGCCCACCCGCGGATCGTTGAGGCCGGCGGTCACCAGAATGCTGGGATATTCCTTTGCGCCGACGTTGTCGTATGGAGAGTACGATTTCATGTAGGAGTAGTCGGGCTCCCGCGCCGGGTTGCCCCATTGCTGCCACTCCTGGGTCGTGAGCGGGATCGAGGCGTCGAGCATGGTGTTGATGACATCTACGAAGGGTACGTCGGCCACCACCACGCGAAATAGATCGGGCCGCATATTGGTGACTGCGCCCATGAGCAGGCCGCCGGCGCTGCCTCCGCGAATGGCGAGCCGGTCACTCCTGGTGTAACCCTCCCGTACCAGGTGCTCCGCCGCCGCGATGAAATCCGTGAAGGTGTTCTTCTTCCGGAGCATCTTACCATCGTCATACCAGCCGCGACCCATCTCCTGGCCGCCTCGAATATGGGCAATGGCGTACACGAAGCCCCGGTCGACCAGACTGAAGATGTTGGAGCTGAACGTCGGGTCGGTGCTCGCGCCGTAGGAGCCGTATGCGTAGAGCAGCATCGGACGGCTGCCATCGCGCACCAACGGCTTCTTGTACAGCAGCGAGACCGGAACTCGGGCTCCATCGGCAGCGGCGGCCCAAGTGCGTTCGGTGGCATACCGGCCGGGCTGATAGTTGGGCACCTCGGTCCGTTTCTTGAGCGTCCGAGTGCGCCGCTTCATATCGAAGTCGTAGACGCTGAGCGGGGTGAGAAGGGAGGTGTAGGTAAAACGAACCAGGTCGGTATCGTACTCCGGATTGTCCGACCGTATGAAGGTGGAGATCTCCTCCGGAAACTCCACTTCGTATGTCTTGCCGGACGCAAACTCCAGCACCCGAATCCGCCTGACCGCGTTGCCCCGCTCGTACAGGGCCGCGTGATCCCGGAAGACGTCGAAGTCCTCCAGTAGCACCGAGTCCCGAGCAGGAATCAGGTCGGCCCAATTGGCTCGGTCCGGACTGCTCTCCGGTGCGCGCACCAGTTTGAAGTTGATGGCGCTGTCATTGGTGCGGATCAAAAAGTCGCTGCCGTGATGCTCGACCGAATACACCAGGTCCGGTAGCCGGGGAAGAAGCGTTCGCCACGCACCCGCCGGCCGATCGGCGCGGAGGTAGCGCGTGTCCGAAGAGGTGAAGCTCTCCGAGTTGATGAAGAGGTAGGCGCGGTCCTTGCTCTTGGAGATATCCACGTTGAACAGCGGATCGAGATCCTGATAGACGACCCGGTCGGCCAGCGTGTCGCCAAGCTGATGACGCTGGATGCGATAGGCGCGATGCGCCGCATCATCTCGGCCGTAGAAGATGGTCCGATTGTCCGCCGCCCATTCCACCTCATAGTTCACGCTGTCTATCCGGTCCGGCAGCACCTTTCCGGTGCGGAGATCCTTCAGCAGAAGCGTGTACCACTCGCCGCCGGTTGTATCCCAGGTGTACGCCAGGATGTTGCCGTCGGGACTCACCTGCCGTACACCGACCCTGGAATACGGCCGCTTCCCGGCCAGCACGTTCTCGTCGAGCAGGACCTCCTCGGGCGCCTTTAGACTCCCCCGACGGCGGCAGAAGATTGGATACTGCTGCCCTTTTACGGTGCGGGTGTAGTACCACGCCCCGTCGATGAGCTCGGGCACCGACAGGTCGGTCTCCTTGATGCGCCCTACCATCTCCTCGTACAACTGCTTCTGCAGACCGGCCGTATGGCGCATGCTGGCATCGGTAAAGCGGTTCTCGGCGTCGAGGTAGCCGATGACTGCCGGCGCCACCCGGTGGTCGTCCCTGATCCAGAAGTAGGGATCGACCCGTACCTCGCCGTGGAGCGTGTCCACCTTGGGAATGGTGCTGGCAATAGGGGGTGTGGCGGACTGAGTCTGGCAGAGTGCGACCCTGGGCGCGGCCATCGCGATACCGGTTGCGAACAGGCACGACGTCAGGGAATGGCGTTGCATGAGCGAAGCTCCGGTGCAGTGTGCCAGCGGAGAATGACCTGAGGTAATAGAAACATTCGCGCTGAGGGTGAGATCCGCCAGTCCTAGGGCCGAGCTCTCCGGAGCAGTCCGTATTCAGCGACGGCCCGGATCGCCGGCAGCCGCTCGATGGTAGCTCCGAAGCCCCACAGCTGGACGTATCCTGACGCTGGGCGGTCAGGGCGATAGTTCCGAACCCAGGCTGTGGCCATACCGTCCCGATTCAGCGCGAGGGGTTCGGTGACCGCGCTCCGCGCGATGGGGTAGTCGCCCCGGAATGTTCCCTCGATCCCCCAATGGCGGCCCTGTGCAGTGGGCACGGCCGCCCCTTCATCATAGTCCAGCGTTGCAGCGGAAACCCCGAGCAGCAGCTCCATACGCTTGGGATCGTCCCCCAGCACGGCACCGGTGGAGTCCCGCACCGCAGCGCCGAGCGGCACGCTGAAGTTGACGATCTTGCCGCCCGCCTTGAGATAGCGGCGGAGCAAGACGGTGTCCGCCAGAACGGGCGCCACACTCTTCGGCAAGACATCCATGGCAAAGACCACGACGCTGGGAACCCCGTCAGCTATCCTCGCTGCGAAGAAAGAGGCCAGCGAATCCTGATCCAGTAGCCGATACCCCGCTTCCCGAAAGTACTCCCGCGCGAGGCGCCCGCCCGGTGTGGCTGGCTGGTCGGTGACGGTCGTGTCGTAGAAGACTGCCAGCTCAGGCACGGCAGGGCTGGTTTCGTGAATGGCGAGGACGCTGCCCGCCTCGGTGCCCAAGTAGAGCTCCCCGTCGGCGGCGACGGGAGACGAGTTCGATGCCTCGTCCAGGGGCAGGCGCCAGCGGACCGCGCCGGTCTCGGGATTCAACGCCAGCAGATCGCCGCCGGCGGCATCGGTTCGGGCAGTGGCGATGACAACGGCGTTGCCGACCACGAGCGGCGACGCGAGGACGTTCGAGCCGGTTGGCAGGTTCCAGATCTCGCGTCCGGTTTCCGGTTCCAGGGCCTGGATGAAATGCCCGTCCGATGAGCCGACGAATACCTTGCCCTGGTGCACGGCGGGCGATCCGATCACCCAGGAGCCCCGGTGACTCACGCGCCAGCGGCGCCGTCCCGTGGCGGCGTCGAGTGCATAGACGGCGCCGTCCCGGGAGCCGACATACACCGATCCGCGCGCGATGGCAGCTGAGCTCTGCACCGCCCGCCGGTCGAAGCCGAACTTGCTGGAATCCAGCGTATCTCCCTCGGTACGGTGAACCCACAGCTCGCTCCCGGTCCGCAGGTCCAACCCATAGACTCGGCCCCCCCATGAGCCGATCACCACGGTTCCGTCGTGCACCGCGGGTGTGGCCCGGATCCGCCCGTTGGTCTGAGTGCGCCACTGTCGCTTGCCGGTTGCGAGGTCGAGCGCGTAGACGCCGCCATCCGGCGAGCCGATCACCACGGTAGACCCGGCAATGACAGGAGACGACGCCCACAGATCCCAGCCGCCCGCCGGTGCGGTGTTGTAAGGCAGGGGAGCGCCGGTTCGAAGCGACCAGCGCAGCTGGCCGGAAGCCTCGTCCACCGCAAAGATCCGCCCGTCGAGGGTCGCGGCCACGACGAGCCCTCTCGCCACCGCAGGCGAAGCGTCAACCGCGCCGCCCGCGTCGAAGCGCCATACCACGCTGCCGTCGGACCGATTGAGGGCGTAGAGATGATTGTCGCCGCTGCCTATGAAGATCCGGGTGGCCGTCACCGCAGGTGAGGAGCGGACGGCCCCACCGGTTTGAACCCGCCACTTCACCCCGCCTTGACCGCGGAAGAAACGGGCACTGGATACACCGGTATGTTCCGGATTGCCACGGAACATCACTGGCGGCGGATCGGCGGCCGCCGCGCTGTTCGAGAGCAGAATGAGCGTGAGCAGGTTGCCGGTCATGAGGTTGGTCATGGGAGCAGGACGAGGCGGCATGGAATCGGGTTTCGGGTCTGTGTGAGTGAGCGGGGCAGCAGCGTCCAAGGTAGGACGATGTCACCACACCGCAACATTGGAGGAGTCGTGAGGGTCCTCGCCGCTTTACTGGCACTCGCGAGCTGTAGCGGAAGCAACGGCACGAGTGAGCCGCCCCCCACGACGCCGGCCGCCAGCTATCGGGTGCTGTTCATCGGCAACAGCCTCACCTATTTCAACGATCTTCCCGGGACGGTCGCGGGGCTCGCCGGCTCGGCTCACACAGTCATCGCGGTTGGATCGGTCGCGAAGCCCAACTTTGCCCTGATCGATCACGCGGCGGGGAAGAGTAATGCGGTCGCGATGATCGACGAAGGCAACTGGGACTACGTGGTGCTGCAGCAGGGACCCTCGGCCCTCGACCTGTCACGCGACACCCTGCTCATCGCGATCCGGCAGCTCGACCCGCACATCCGGGCCGCCGGCGCCCGCAGTGCTTTATTGATGGTGTGGCCCGAGTCCAGCCGATTCGAGGTGTTCGATGATGTACGGGACTCGTACCGCATCGCCGCCGAGGACGTCGAGGGGCTTTTTCTCCCGGCGGGCGAAGCGTGGCGAACGGCGTGGGTCGCCGATCCGCAGCTGCAGCTCTACGGCCCGGACGGCTATCACCCGTCCGAGCTCGGCACCTACGTCGCCGCGCTGGTGGTATACGAGGAGATTACGGGGAAGGACGCACGGGCATTGCCTGGAGAGGCGGTCGTCGGAGGGCGCAAGCTCAACGTGCCGGAGGGAAGGATCCGTCTCCTACAGCAGGCAGCGCATGAGACCGTAGCCCGCTTCGAAGACCCCTAGGCCTTGAGAGGCGACTTCTCCTGCTTCCACATTCCGAGGACGCGCCCTTCCGGATCCTCGAAGAGCGACAGCTGCCCCACGCCAGGCACGGCGACTTTCTCCACGACCATCTTCCCGCCGGCCCGCTTGATCTTCTCGGCGTACTCATCGAGATCATCCACGTCGATGTAGAAGGCGAGCGTGCCCGGCCAGGGCCCTTTCCGGGGCTTCATGATGCCCCCGTTGATCCCCCCGCCTCCGGTCTCGACCACGTGATACTTGAGGTCGGGAATGTGCTGAATCTTCCAGTCGAAAACCCGCTGATAGAACGTCGCTACCTTCTCGGGATCCTCTGACCACAGCTCCCAGTGGACTACCGGCCGTCCCATGATGGTCTCCTAGGTTGGGAAGTTGGTCACCACTCCTCCACGGCGCACGGTGCGGGCGACCCGCTCCGCAAAGATACGGGAGCCGGCCCGAACCATCGCCTCGGGCTCCCCCTTCAGCTCGGTGGAGTCGTCCAGCACGATTTCACCGGTCGGCGCGTGAATCAGCTGGCCGGTAAAGAGCCAGATGAGATTGCTGGTCTTGCTGACCTTGGCGATGACCACCCAGGGGGCCTCCAGCGAGTTCGCCACCTGACGGGCGCAGGCGACGATCACGTTGCACGGCTGATTGCCGGTGGTCCGGAGAGCGCCCGGCGAGGAAGCCGCTGCCTCTACCTTCGGTCCCGCGACCAGCTGAGGCCCGAGCAGCTCCTGAAGCTTTCCGGTCAGGACCTGGGTCGAAAGGGTGGCACGAGCCGAGTCGGACGCTTCCTGCACATTCGCCTGAGCATTGTAGAGGGCAACCGGCAAAACCACCACGGCAGCCGTCGCTGCGGCCTTCGGGGCGGGAGACTGGGTTTGAGCGGAAGCCGCGCTGGTCAGGCCGGCGGCGAAGAGGGCCGAGAGGAGGGCTGCCCGGTGTGGCTTCCGGCGTAGGTTTGTCATGCCGCAATATAGATGAAAGACCTCGGGATCCGGCTGTCGCCTGAGTCCGGGACTGGGCAGTTGACCCGTCGGCCATGTGGCCAGTATATTATAGCCATATGGCTCGCACCGCTGCAGTCACCGCCCTGACCCCTGGCGCCGGCACCCCCGACCTGGGTGAGATTCAGTCCCGGATTCGCTCGGGCCGCACCGAGGGCCACTTCTACGTCGCCCTGCTGGGTCTGCGCAGCTACGAGCCGCTGGCACTCGATCGCCAGGTACGAAGGGGGCTGGGGTACTCCACCTTCACCCGCTTCCAGCGAAACACTGGCCTCCCGGGGGGTGTCATCGCGGAGCTGATTCAGGTCTCAACCCGGACCCTCACCCGCCGGAAAGCCGAAGGGAAGTTCGCACCGGAGGAGTCGGATCGGCTGGTGCGGGCGTCACGCGTGTTCGGCCGCACCATGGAGCTGTTCGAGGGGAACGGGTCGGAGGCGCGCACGTGGCTCACTGCCGCCCAGCCCGCCCTCAGCGGGCGGGTGCCGCTGGAGTTCGCCCGAACCGATGTGGGGGCAGCGGAAGTCGAGAATCTGATCGGCCGGCTCGAGCACGGCATCCCCTCCTAGGCGCCTTGCTCACCGCCTGGCGGCTGGTCAAGTCGCGCTATGCCGCTACGGCATTCGATGGGGAAGGCGCCAGGCTCTTCGGCGGGCGGTGGAACAGCCCTGGTACTCGGGTCGCGTATGCGTCGGACAGTACCGCGCTGGCTGCGCTGGAGGTCCTGACCCATCTCCAATCGACCTCGGTGCTCCAGCACTACTTCCTGGCCACGATTCATTTCCCGGAGCGACTGGTCGAGACGTTGGATACCTCCATGCTGGCGGAGAGCTGGCGCAGCTTTCCGTCGCCGCCGGAGAACCATGCCATCGGAGACCGCTGGGTTTCAGAGCGAAGGTCGCTGGTGCTTCGGGTGCCGAGCGCCATTATTCCGTCGGCCGGAAACTACCTCATCAATCCAGAGCACGCCCAGTTCATGTTGGCGGTGATCGACCGGCCGGAACCGTTTGCGTTCGATGCGCGGCTGCGGGGGAAGATGGCGGCAAGAAGATCCAACCCCCGATGATCGCTGCGAGATAGAGCAGGACTCCCACCAGGTGCACGGCGTTGGCCAGCGACTGATCTCGAGTCAACCAGTCCCACTCTGCCAGCAGTATCGCCCAATCGTGCTCGCCACCCCCTACCAGGGGCAGCTCCTGCGCCCGGGCATCCCGCACGTAGACGGAGACGTTCCAGCAGTTCTGTGCCATCCACCACAGCGGGACAGTGGCACCGTGCCGGTCGCCGGCCCGCCACCGTGCCACGACAAAGGCCGCCGGTACCAGGAGCTGAAAGAAGGTGCCACCGAGCAGCATGAGCGTTTCACCGTCGAAGCCGAACAGCAGATGTCCGGTCTCGTGGATCGCCAGGTCCAGGCTATCGATCCAGCGGTAGTCCTCCGGAGCTCGTAGACAGCGATAGCCGTACAGCACAAGGATGATCGTCAGGGCGGCGCGCCACCGGCGCCCCTGCGTGATGTCCGCCATCAACGCCGCACAATCGAGCCGAGGACCGCCACCGCCTCGATCTCGATCAGGAGCTCCGGCCGGGCCAGGCTGGAGACCACGAGCAAGGTGTTGGCCGGCGGCTGGCTGCTCGAGAGGCGCTGGGCCCGGATCTCTCGCAGAGCGGGCAGGTGCTTGAGGTCGGTAATGAAGGTCGTGGTCTTGACCAGGTCTGCCATCGAGCCGCCGATGCTTTCCAGGGCCCGCTGAAGGTTGCGGTAGACCTGCTCCGCCTGGGCCGCGAAGTCGCCTTGGCCCACGACGTTCCCGGCGCTGTCGAAGGCTACCTGACCCGCGATGTAGACGGTCCGGCCGTCCGGCGCGATGACGACGTGGGTATATCCGGTCGGTTTGCTGAGCCCTTTCGGATTGAGATACCGGGTGCTCGACGCCTGCGCCTCACTGGGCTGAGGCTGAAGAGCCAGCAGCATGATGGCGACTGCGACAGCCATCGCGGAACGAAAGACCGTATGGAGCATGGGATCCTCGCTGAATGACGAACAAAGTCACACGACTTCCTTGCGCCACCGTTTCATCAGCCAATAAAGTGTCGCCAGCCCGGCCGTGAGGGCCATGGTGGCGGCCTCCCTCAAGTTCATTCGTGATGCCAGCGTGGTAGACACGAGCACACTTATCACCGCCAGGGCATTTCCTGCCGGTGCGCGGAACAGCGCCGGGGGTACTTCGCCGCCGCCGAGCCGGTCGCGCCTTCGGAAGACCGGCAGCGACGCACAGACGAGGCCGTAGGTAAAGAGGCGCGACACCGCG
>CAVUDL010000022.1:0-29219 GCA_963740175.1 uncultured Gemmatimonadales bacterium | reverse complement strand
AGCATGCCCAGCTTCGGCAGCAAGACATTGAACTCCCTGTGGTCTGATTGGTCTCCATTAGAGAGGAACTTGTCTCGCGACTTGCGGATGGAATGGTCGAGCCGGAAGCCGGCAACAGCCGTCAGGCGGGATGTGAGCGCCAGAGCGTCCTCGGCGTACAGCGCCAGCCCCACCGCTGCGTCTTCCTGCTCCTTGCTCAAGGCACCGTGCTGCCCTGACTCATTGATGAACTGCCGGTTGACCATGCTGAGCCATGCCGGCTGCACACCGAGAGTGAAGCGGTTGCTGTTGCCGAATGCCGGCTGAGTATTCTCGTAGCGAACCTCGGCCCCGTAATCCCGGCTCTGCTGGTTGATGACCTGGAAAATCGGGTGGTCGATATCTCGATACTGCATGTACGGGCTGACTTCCAGACGCTGATTAGGACCAAGCTGCGTGCGCAGCTGAAGTCCTAAATGATGCAGGTGGTAGTCCCTGCCCCACTGCCCAGCCTGGTTGACGGGGTTTGCGGCCTCTGGAGTCGTCTCCAGCTCGGATTCGGTGAGCGCGCCCGGAAGCTGCTCGTCAACCTGAGCAAAGAAATAGAACGCCCGCACGTCGGTGCGCTCGGACAAGACGTAGCCGAGATGACCGTTGACGCGGTCGCGGCCTTGGGCGGAGTAGTCGCGATAGCCATCGAGCGTCGTGCGGGTGTAGCTGCCGAAATAGTCCAGCTTCCCGACCCTTGCGCCGGACGACAGCTGGCTCTTGAAGAATCCGAAGCTTCCCCCTTCGGCGACCACTCCGACTGGAGCGGCAGTATATCCGGTCTTGGTCTCCAGGTTGATAGCGCCACCCAGCGTGGAGCCGCCGTACCGCAGCGCATTGCCTCCCTTGTAGATCTCGATCGATTCCGTATTCAGCAGCTCGAGCGACTCGAAATCAGTGAAGCCATCGGCGTTACGGTAGGGCATCCCGTTGACCAGGACGTTCACGCCTCGAAGGTGAAAGTTGTTTCTAAGACCGGAGCCTCTAATCGAGATCTGACTCTCATCGGCCGCTCCCAAGCGGGGCTGCACGAACACGCCAGGGGTGAAGCCAAGCACGTCCTTGAGATTGGCCTGGCGAGTCCGCCGTATCTGGTCCGATTCGATCAGTACGACGGATCCCGGCACCTGCGCCAGCCGGGCTCGACGCTCCTCCAAGTCCGCGCGGGTTCCGATGACGGTGAGCTCCGCCAGCTCGAGGGCCTTGGGTGACAATACCAGCTCCACCGGGGCGGCCTTCCCCGCCTGAACCCGGATGGTCCGGCGGGCAGGCTCGAAGCCGATCCGTTTGGCGACCACCACGTGCTTGCCGGGTGCGAGGCCGGTCAGATGGAACCGCCCGGTCGCATCGGTCTGGACGTTGATGACACCGTCATCCAGCGACAGCAGTGTCGTCGCGCCAGCCGAATCGGCACCTGGGACGATCACGCGCCCTCTGATCGAGCCCGTCTCCTGAGCCGCGGCCACGCTGGCGCACGCTACCAGCAGCAGCAGCGACGCGGTTAGCCGAGCAGTGAACATGGTAAACCCCTGTTGTAAGTGACTCATGGCACGGGCTCCACCGAAAGGCGGGCCGTGCAGCCATCAGGCAGCGATGCGAGTCAGGACAGGGGTGGAGCGGTTGCCGGCGGTAGAAGATGGGCGAGACTTGCAGCCGGAACGAAGCTGGGCTGGGCGGTGACCACCCGGCGCTCCGGTCGAACGACCAAAGCCACAACGGTGGTGGCCTTGGGAGGGGCGAGGACTGCTGCTGCGCTACAGGAACCGATGCAGTCGCAGCCCTGCGCCGGGCCCGGCTGAGGCGCCTGCGAGTCGTGGTGCTGATGCTCGGAGGAGGAAGCCTGTCCCTCTGCCCGGCAGGAGTGCGACCACTGCACTGCAGTCCCGGCAATGCCGGGCGCCAGGAGCACCATGGCCAGGGCCAGGGCTCTGCTGCGGCGCAGTAGTGTTAACATGACACGAAAATACGGGGCGGGACCTTAGAGCGAAAGGAGGTGAATTGCCGCATACCGGTCAAGACGCGGAGCCGGCTATTTCAGTTTCAGTCGCGCGGCCGCGCCTTGCAGCCGCTCGCTTCGGCCGGAGCCAGATACGACTTCCCAGCAGCACCAGCAGGACCGCCCCGTAGGCCAGGGGCAAAGTCACATCCCTCTTCACCAGCCAGAAGTAATGGAGCACACCGGCTGCCGCGGCGACATACACCAACCGGTGCAGCCGTTGCCACCGCTTACCGCCGAGGCGACGGACCCATCCCGCTGTGGAGGTGATCGCGAGCGGGACCAGGCAGAGGAACGCCGTGAAACCGACCAACACCCACGGATGCTTCACGATGTCCCGAAAGATCTCGTCCAGGGAAAGGGACTGATCGAAGACCACGTAGGTGGACAGGTGAATGCAGGCGTACCAAAAGGCGGTCAGGCCGATCAGGCGCCGCACCCTGATGATTTCGTTCCAGCCGGTCAGCCGCCGGAGCGGTGTCACCGCGAGCGTCAGCATGAGACATGTCAGTATGGTGTCGCCGGTGACATGCTGCATGAACTTCACTTCGTCACCCATGACGAGGCCGCTCAGCAGAGCGAACATCATCCACGCGAATGGCAGCGTGGCCGTCACATACAGCACGGGCTTGACGACCCGCGTGATGATCGCCGCGCGGGTCACGGGGTGGGTCTCAGAAGTTCCTGCGGAGGTCCATCCCCGCATAGAGCGAGGCGACCTGGTCTGCGTAGCCGTTGAACATCAGCGTCTTGCGCTTGAAGAGCTGGCCGATGCGGCGTTCCCGCGCCTGGCTCCACCGCGGGTGATCGACCTCGGGATTCACGTTGGCGTAGAAGCCGTACTCGTCGGGAGCGGCGATGTTCCAGGTAGTCTGGGGCTGGCTTTCCCGGAAGCGGATCTTGACGATCGACTTGCCGCCCTTGAAGCCATACTTCCAGGGCACGATGAGGCGGAGCGGCGCGCCGTTCTGGTTAGGAAGTGTCTTTCCGTACACTCCGGTCACCAGCAGCGTCAGCGGATGGCGGGCCTCATCCATACGGAGGCCCTCGACGTAGGGCCATTCCAGGATCCGACCCCGTTGCCCCGGCATCTGCTGGGGGTCGAGTAGCGTGGTGAACTCGACGTACTTGGCCTTGGAGGTGGGCTCGAGGCGATCGATGATGCCACCGAGGGGGATGCCGAGCCAGGGAATGACCATGGACCAGCCCTCGACGCAGCGCATGCGATATACCCGCTCCACCGGGGTGAACGGCTTCAACAGGTCGTCGAGATCATAGACGGCCGGGCGCTTCACCTCCCCCGTCACCTCGACTTTCCACGGCTTGGTCCGGAGGGCTCCGGCGTTGCGGGCCGGATCGTCCTTGTCGGTGCCGAACTCGTAGTAGTTATTGTAGCCGGTGACGTCTTCCCAGGGTGTCAGCTTATCGTCGGCCGGATCGGGGAGAAAGCGGCGGGACGGTAGCAGACCCCCGACCGCGGCAGCGCCGAGGCCGGCGGTCTTGATGAACTCGCGCCGATTCCAGAAGAGCGACTCGTCGGTGATCTCGGATGCGAGGAGGTCTGGGGGACGGCGGAAGAGCATGGGATCCACCTTGGGTAACCGTTGGCGTGCGGGATACCCTTAAGATACGCCCGCGACGGCGAAACGGTTCCCGCAGCGGACAGGGAGGGATTCGAACCCTCGATACCCTTGCGGGTATGCCACCTTTCCAGGGTGGTGCCTTCAACCACTCGGCCACCTGTCCTGAGCGTTGTCGCGCGGCAACTTAGCGGCCTTTGAGAGGGATTTCAACGTGAGTGTGAGACGGTGAAGGAGGCCTTCATCACTGCCGCCGTGCGCACCCCGATCGGGCGCGCAGGAGGCGCGCTCGCCGATATCCGGCCCGACGATCTGGCCGCTGCCGCCATCCGGGCGTTGCTCGATCGAGGTGGCCTCCCGCCGGAGCGCATCGATGATGTCATCCTGGGCTGCGCTAATCAGGCGGGCGAGGACAACCGGAACGTCGCTCGCATGGCCCTGCTCCTCGCCGGCCTTCCGATCGAAGTTCCGGGTCAAACCGTGAACCGGCTTTGCGGCTCCGGCCTTCAGGCTGTAGTGGCCGCGACTCACGCCGTACGCGCCGGCGAAGGGGACCTCTTCATCGCGGGGGGAGTCGAGAGCATGACCCGCGCGCCCCAGGTCATGCTCAAGAGTTCCCGTCCCTGGGATCGTTCGCCGCCGGCCGTTGCCGACAGCACCGTGGGATGGCGTTTCGTAAACCCGCGAATGCCGGCAGAGTGGACGATATCGCTGGGAGCGACGGCGGAGCGCGTGGCTCAGGCCTACGGCATCTCGCGCCGTCAGCAGGAGGAGTTCGCCCTCGAAAGCCAGCGCCGGGCGGTTGCGGCGGCGGCGGCCGGGGTCTTTAGAGAGGAGATTGTTGCAGTCGAGGTTCCCAACGGCAACGCGGTCACACAGGATGAGTCGCCCCGGCCGGGGCTTACTCCCGAGGCGCTGGCGCGGCTCGAGCCTGCTTTCGTGCCCAACGGCACGGTGACGGCAGCGACGTCAAGCGGCATCAACGATGGCGCTGCGGCTCTGTCCATCACCAGCGATGCCGTCTGCACTGAGCTGGGGCTTAAATCGATGGCGCGAGTTGCCGCATCGGCGGTTGCCGGCGTGGATCCAAGCTGCATGGGCCTGGGCCCGGTTCCCGCCACCCGCAAGGCGCTCGAGAGGGCCGGCATTACCGTGGCGCAGTTAGATCTGGTCGAGCTGAACGAGGCGTTTGCGGCGCAGGCAATCGCGTGCATCCGGGATCTGGAGCTCGATCCATCCAAGGTCAACATCTATGGCGGCGGTATCGCGCTGGGCCACCCGCTGGGAGCCAGCGGAGCCCGGATCCTTACTACGCTGGTGCACGGCCTCCGACGCACCGGCGGCCGTTACGGCCTTGCGACGATGTGCATCGGGGTTGGCCAGGGTATCGCTGTAGTCGTGGACGCCGGCTAGGGGGCCGATCCCCGCGACTGAAACTCCTGTCTCGCGCGCTCCAGCGTTGCCAGCGCCTTGGCCTTCTCAGCCTCGGTGTTCCAGTCTCTGTTCGCCTTGGCTGCCGCCTCCAGGCGAGCGATCCAGGACACGAAGTAGTCTGCGTCCCGCGGCGACCTGATCGGCTGTCGCGCCACGGTCACATAGATCGGGCTGGTGGTGGCGTAGGGATAGACGTCCAGCACCGGGTATGCCGGACCGTTTCCTCTCGCGCGGAGCAGGTACCACCCGCTGCCCCGCACCGGAAGGCGGACCTGCGCCGTAGCGCTGGTTCGATCGCCGGAGAGCGGCACCGTGGCGATGACCGTCCCGTTGCGCACGATCTCCAGATGATCGACCGGTACGTTCGACTTCAAGCTGACGCTGGCAACGACCTCGCCCTGCCGGGGACCCAGCGTCAGCTCACTGCCGATATCCTTCCCGTTCAACTTGAATCCCAGCAGCGGCCCATTGGTGGCGAAGGTCCGGCCCGCTTTCAGCGCCGCCAGCCAGCGTGGATGCGTCAGGGGACCGGCCAGCTTGGCGAAGACCCGGTTCATCCCGACCGGCCCACGCAGCGAGGCGAAGTTGGCCATGGCATCGGTGCCGGCTCCGGTCGGTAGCCGAAATCCGCAGTTGAGCAACCGGTACCACACCTTGGCGGTGGCGGCATAGTCGTCCACAAACCCGATTGCCTCGTAGTAATCCACTTTGCCGAGCGCGACATCCACCGGCAGCTCGTGGGTGAGGGGCTTGGTCGTATCAGCGGGATCGGGATCCCCGTCGAAAGGATGGACGTAACCGGTAAGGCCCTTCTGCGCGTGAGCCAGGTCGAACACGTCGGCGTTGGTGGGATCGAGACTCGCTGCGGCAGTGTTCGCGTAGCCGGCGTAGCCTGGCAGAATGAGGTGGCTGGTCAACCCCAACAGTCCGGTGTGGCCCCACACGCTGGTGTGGTACTCCTGGTCGTGGACGATGAGCGTCGAGGCGGTAGACACCGGATCGGGGCGGCCGGTAAAGTAGCCGACGTCCGGCACCCTCCCCTCCTTATTTACGATGAGATTCTCCACCAGGTGGAGGTCCTCAGCCCGGGCCTGAAGCGCCAGGTGCGCCGGGGTACTCCGGTAGGCACCGCCGTAGTTCATGTGCACGTGGAGGTCGGCGCTGAACCATCCGGTGGAGGTCAGGTCCGCCAGCCGGGTCAAGGCGATCCGGAGTGGCGTCGTCGAGTCGGGCCGCAGGGTCACAGTTCGTCTCACGACCCGGTATTCCGGGCCGCGCGATACTTCCACCTCGAGTTCTCCTGCGGGCGCGCTCACCACGGATGAGCCGCGGCTGTGAAAGTAGCCGTACTCGAAGCCCCGCTGCTTTCGATCGAAGCCATCGTCTGCGTGGCGCCACGCATCGTCGGGCGCAAGGTTCCGCCCATCGGCCGCGGTGATCGATACCCGCGCGGGCGTCGCCCGGCCGGTCAGTGCGTCCACCACCGTCAGCCGCAGCCGCCCGACCGGCTGGTGGTAGACCCGTCGCTCGACTGCCAGCCGCTCCACCGCTCCTCCAGGCACGTTCACGATCCGAAGCCCGGTGTTTCCATCCTCGTTCGAGATGTAGGCCACCCGCCGGCCATCGGGAGACCAGCGCGCCCCCGTCGCATCACCCTCGCCGTAGGTGAGCTGGAATGGATCGCCACCGTCGGCGGTCATGACCCACAGCTGATGCCACTGCCGTCCGAGATAGGAGCTGTAGACCACCCGTTTGCCGTCTGCGCTCCAGTCGGGCCGGGCCTTCCAGGTCGTCTCTTCGTATCGCAGCTCGCGTGGTTCGGCTCCGGGCTGCGCGAGCATCCGCCAGAATCCGCCCGAGCCCCAGATGTGACCCCGGTTCGAGATGAGGATCAGCTCCTTCCCGTCCGCAGACCAGGTCGGTGAGAGGTACTGGTCGTAGGCGCCATAGTAGTATCGCCGAAGTGGGCTGAGCCGGTCTTCCGTGATTCGCACGATCGTGTCCAAGGTGGCGCCGGCCCGCAGGGAGGCGACGAAGATGTGCCATCTCCCCTGAAACGATGACGAGACGAAGGCGAGCCGGTTCCCGTCGGGCGACCAGCGCGGCTCGACGTTGACCCCGCCGTCCGACACCAGCGGACGCGTGGCCCCCGACGAAAGGTCCAGCAGCTGGAGCTCCACGGCATCGCGGTCGTAGCGGGCAAAGGCGACGAAGCGGCCATCGGGCGACCAGTCCGGTTGATAGGCATATCCCGGCCCCGAGGTCAGCTGCCGAGCTTCCCGGCTGCCAAGCTTTTGGCGCCACAACGATCCCTGCATCGAGTAGATGAGCTCAGAGCCGTCCGGCGACCAGGTGACCGCGCTGGGCCCACTGGTGAGCTGCGGGAGGTACATCTCGCGATAGTAGTAATTGTGGGGCACCTTGATCTGCCGCAGCACCGGCTCCCGTTGTGCGGCCAGCAGGGCCGGCATGGCGCACGCGAGCAGGCAGACCCGGCTCAGCATGCCGCTAGCCGACATGGGCAGGCGTGGTCAGACGCGCGCGCCAGTACACCACTCCACCAAGAGCGACGAACAGGGCGGCGCCACCAATGACCTTCATGCGGAACGCCCAGGGATCGGTGTCGGCCGGTGGGACGGTGGCCACAAGCATAGCGAGGGCCGTAAGCAGAAGTCCGGCCAGACCTATGACCGAGACCGGTCCCTTGCCGAGCCACCACGGGTCGGATGCGGAGGACGGCTCCCGCAGGCGGATGATGAGAAAGGTCACGAACAGGTAGAGGTAGGGGATGAAGTAGACCAGCAGCATGGTGTCGAGCAGAACCAGGTACGCCTTCTCCACCGTAGTTCCCCTCCCCAGCACCGACAGCAGCAGGAAAACGGTCGCCAGCACCGCCTGGGTGAGGATGGCGACGTAGGGAGTCTTCCAGCGGGGATGGACCCGGCCGAACGCCGGCGGGAAGTAGCGATCGAGTCCGATCACGAACGCGATGCGGGCCGGCCCGGTGAGCCACGCCCCGATGCCGCCGATGTTTCCCAAGACGTACAAGGCCGCGGCTGCCGGCACGATCCACGCGAGGCCGCCGAGGTCCCGCGCCCCCGCCGCCATCGCCTGGAAGAATCCCGACACGATATGGACGTCGCCGCTCGGCACCAGCCAGAGCAGCGAGGCCGTGCCGGCGATGTAGAGGAAGAGGATGAACGGCGCGGCGATATAGATCGACCGCGGCAGGGTGCGGCGCGGCTCCTTGATCTCATCCCCCATCACCGCGGCGAGCTCGAGACCCGCATAGGCAAAGGCAATCGAGGCCCAGAGATTGAGCTGCGACATGTTGCCGAGATCGGGCAGGATCGTGTCCAGGGTGATCGGCGTGGCGGCCGAGCGGGTGAGTGCAGCATGAACGCCGAAACCGATCAGCACCGCCCCTGGCAGGTAGACGCCGATCGCTCCGGCATTCTGCAGCCAGCGTCCGGTCTTCAGTCCCACCACGTTCAGCAGCACGGCGATCCACAGCGCCGTCAGGGTTGCAATCAGGATATAGGTCCAGTTGCTCATGAGTGCGGTGTCACCCCGGCCGATGGCGTAGGTGGCGATCACTGCGGTCGACATCAGCAAGTTGGGGTAGTACAGAATGTTGTTGACCCAGTAGCACCAGCCGCAGAGGAAGCCGTGCCCCTCCCCGAAGGTTCGCTTGGTCCAGAAGTAGATCCCGCCCTCCTGGGGAAAGCGTGACGAGAGGTAGCTGACGGCCAGGCCCTGGGGAATGAAGAAAAACAAGGCGGCCAGAACCCACATGCTGAGTGAGCTGGGCCCGGCCGCGGCCGCCGTGGCAGTCCACCGGAGGCTCAGGATCGCCACGATGTTGAAAAGGACCAGGTCTCGAAGGGTCAACACCCGGGGCAGTTCCACCGTCCGGCTGGCGGCCGGCGGAGCAGTCGCAGTGCTCATGAATATGTCTATCTCTTGAGGTATAGACGCTTAGGGTCGAGCACCTCACGCAACAGGTGAAGCTCGCGAGGACTCGGGGGATCCACCCGATCGATCCGGCTGCGGCTGCGAAGCGTCCAGCCGACTCCAGCGGCTACCTCGGCCGCTTCAACGCCGGGATAGAGGGCGCCAAGTATCAGCTCGCCCGTGTCGGGATCGGCCTCCAGCACGGCCTTGTCGGTGATGACGCGGGTAGGGCCCTCGCCTGGCATTCCCAGCTCACGCCGGCTCCGGCCCTGCGCCCGGTGACCCGGGCTGGTGACGAAGTCCACCCGCTCGGGAAACACCCTGCGGTCCAGTCGGCTGATGACGACGGTGCGTTGCGCGTGGATGGCGATCTCCGCGGCTCCCCCGCTCCCGGGCAGACGCACGGCTGGACTCGCGTAGTCACCGACCACGGTGGTGTTGATGTTGCCGTAGCGGTCAATCTGGGCGCCGCCGAGGAGGCCCACCTGGATACGGCCGTTCTGGAGGAAGCACTGGAACACATCCGCCATACTGCAGACCATGAGCGAGCCGGTCACCAGCGCTGGATCGCCGATAGAGACCGGCAGCCGTTCAGGCACCGCGCCCACGGCGCCGGATTCGTAGATGAGCACCAGGTTGGGCGCGTGGGTCTCGCGCGCAAGGTTGCAGGCGAGATTGGGAAGTCCGATCCCGACGAAGACGACCTCGCCGTCGCGCAGTTCCCGGGCGGCGACGGCAGCCATCATCTCGGACGGCGAGTAGTCACTTGTCATCCTGAGCGCAGCGAAAAGCCTGCCCTGAGCCTGCCGAAGGGATCCCTCCGCTTAAAACCCATAATTCACCCCGCCACACACCCGCTGGTGTGCCCTCAGTCGCTCCAGTCCCCCGCTCCGCTCTACGTACTCCATCCGGTCTCTCACGCCGTAGACGAACTGGTCCAGGTAGCGGATCAGCGCCGCCGGATCACGCGACACGGCCTCCCATGCGACATAAAACTCGTTGTCCCGGTCGTAATAGCCCTGGGCGTAGGAGGGGTGCGCACCCCACGGCTCGACCACCACGGCATCCACGATCAGCCCCGGAATGAGAGTCCGGTTCGGGTCGGCGCGGATGATAGACTCATCTACTATTTCCTCGACCACGACGATGACGCGCTTCGAGGCGAACGCTGCTTCCTTCTGAACGCCGAGCAATCCCCAGATCTGGGCATTCCCCTGGGCGTCGGCCCGCTGAGCGTGCACCACGGTCACATCCGGATTCAGGGCGGGGACGGTAGCCAGCGTTTCTCCCGTATAGGGACAGACCACCGTGCGGATGAGAGGGTTGGCGGCCGGAAGATCGGTGCCCATGTAATTGCGCATGGTCCAGAACGGCAGCCGCGCGGCACCGGCGCTGAGCCGCGAGACCATACCGAAGTGCGAGTACTCCTCCAGCTCCAGCGGCGGCCGCTTTCCCTCCACCGCCCGGCGGAAGGCGTGCAGAGATCCGGCGCCGGGATTTCCCGCCCAGGAAAACACCAGCTTCCGGGCACAACCGGCAGCGATCATCTGATCGTAGATGAGATCGGGAGTCAGGCGGCAGAGGGTGAGGTTGCGCCGCCGCTGGCGGATGATCTCGTGGGCAGCTGCGAAACAGATCAGGTGGGTGAAGCCTTCGATCACCAGGGTGTCGCCGTCATGGACATGGGCGGCAATCGCCTGGCGCATGCTCACGACTTTGGACGGACCGCTCAATCGAGCTCGGCCAGGCAGGCGTCGATCATGTCCATGGCCGTGTTGACGTCGCTCTCATCCACTACCAGCGGTGGCGCCAGGCGCAGCGTGCTGCGACCGGCCCCGAGTAGCAGCAGTCCCTGCCGGAACGCGCGCTGCACCAGATCGTGCACCAGCTCCGACGCGGGCTCCCGGGTACTCCGATCCTTCACGAACTCGATGCCCATCATGAGACCCCGGCCGCGCACATCGCCGATGCAGGCGTGTTTTTCCATGAGCTGCGTGGCGCGCCCAAGCAACCGTTCGCCCATGCGGACCGCATTGGCCATCAGCCCACCTTCAACCAGGTCCAGCGTCGCCAGCGCCGCCGCACAGCACACCGGGTTGCCGCCGAAGGTGGAGCCGTGAGAGCCGTTCTGCCACGTCGTGATCGATTCCTTGGAGATCATGGCTCCGATGGGCATGCCGGAGCCCAGGCCCTTGGCTGTGAGGAGAATGTCTGGCTCGATTCCTTCGTGCTCGCAGGCGAACATACGCCCGGTGCGCCCCACACCCGACTGCACTTCGTCCGCGACGAGGAGTATCCCGTGACGGTCGCACAGCTCCCGGAGGGCGGGCAGATAGCCGGGAGGTGGAACGATGTACCCGCCTTCGCCCTGGATAGGCTCGAAGAAAATCGCCGCGACATCCTGCGGATCAAGATGCCGGGTGAAGAGCTCCTTCTCCAGAACGTCGATGCACCCCCGGTTGCAGGCTGGTTCATCGCTGCAGAACTGACAGCGGTACCGGTAGGCGAACGGGACGTGATGGACATCCGGCAGGAGCGGCCCGAACCCCGCGTGCTGGCGGGCCTTGCTTGAAGTCAGCGCCACGGCTCCGGTAGTACGTCCGTGGAACGCCCCCCGAAACGCGATGATCGCCGTGCGCCGGGTGGCATAGCGCGCCAGCTTGATGGCCGCTTCCACAGCCTCGGTCCCGGAGTTGGTGAGAAAAACCCGTTTCTTGGATCTACCGGGGGCGACCTTGGCCAGCCGCTCGCAGAGCGCCGCCATCCCTTCGTAGTAAAAATCGGAGCCGCAGATGTGGAGGAACCGGTCGGCGGCATCCTTCACTGCGGCAACAACCCGGGGATGCCCGTACCCGGTGGACGAGACCGCAATACCAGCCATGAAGTCGAGAAAGCGGTTCCCGTCCACATCCTCGACCATGACACCCTGGCCCCGCGCCACCACCAGCGGATACTCCTTGATGTAGCAGGTGGAAGTCCACTCGGCGTCCCGGGCCACCACGGCCCGGGCCTTGGGTCCCGGAGGGGGGACGACGATTCTGGGATAATCGCGCTGGCCCATAGAGTCTTTTCTCATCCTTCGATCACGGTTCGGCTCTGCTCGCGCATGAATTGGGCAACATAGTACGGCCCGCAGCCGCCTTTGCCGCTGGACCCTGAGCCTTTCCAGCCACAGAACGCCTGGGCGCCGGGCCACGCTCCCGTGGTCGCCCCGGTACGCTTGTTGGCATAGCAGACGCCGGCTTCGACCTCATCGAAGAAGCGGGTGATGTCGGCCGCCTTGCTCGAGAAGATGCCGGCCGTGAGCCCAAACTCTACCCGGTTAGTCTCGGCCAGGGCCTGGTCCAGGTCTTCCACCTCGCCCACTGCCAGAAAGGGAACGAAGAGCTCCTCCTCGAAGAGCGACGAGCTCAGTGGAAGCTGGGCGATGGTCGGTGCCACAAAATGGCCCCGGTCGAAGCGATCGCCCTGGAGCCGAGCCCCACCGAGGAGCACGCGGCCCTCGCTCCGTGCCTGAGCGACGGCCCGCTCGAAGCGCTCCACCGACCGCTCGTTGATCACGGGTCCGAAGAAGACGTCGCGCTCGGAGGGGTCGCCCATTCTGATGGCCCTGGTCTTCTCGAGCAACCGCTCCAGAAACGGCGCCATCGCCTGCCGCTGCACATACACCCTGGACGTGGCGCTGCATTTTTGATTTTGAAGACTGAATGCGGAGCGCATGACTCCTTCGGCAGCGGCATCGAGATCGGCACCGGCCAGCACCACCGCGGCGTTTTTGCCGCCGAGCTCCAGCAGACATGGCTTGATCCAGCGGCCGCTCAGACCCGAGTGAATGCGCATCCCGACCTGCTTCGATCCGGTAAAAACGACCCCGTCAATTCCGGGGTTCTGCCAGAGCGGGTCGCCTATGTCCTCGCGGCGGCCGATCAAAATGTTGAACAGCCCCGGCGGCAGTCCGGCGTCACGATAGATCTCATAGAGCTTGAGACCGGTCCAGGGTGTATCCTCGGCCGGCTTGTACACCACTCCGTTGCCGGCCGCGAGCGCGGCCGAGGACATGCCGGCCGAGAGGGCCAGTGGAAAGTTGAAGGGCGCGATGCAGGCGAACACGCCATAGGGGCGCAGCACATCGGTGTTCCGCTCCACCGGCGTAATGCGGTTCATGTTTCGCACGAAGCCGTCGGCATCCTCCACCTGCTGACAGTAGTAGTCAATCAGATCCGCCGATTCTTCCGCATCCCCCATCGCTTCGAGGCGGCTCTTCCCCACCTCCAGACTCATGATGGCAGCCAGCGCGTATTTGCGATCACGGATGATGGTCGCGGCTCGCCGCAGGATCCCTATGCGTTCGCGCCACGGCCGCCGCGCCCAGTGGGGCTGGGTCTTGCGGCTGCTGGCGACCGCAGCCTCGACGTGCGCGGGTGTCGCCGCCGCGAATCGTCCCAGAACCAATGCTGTGTCGATGGGCGAACGGTCTATCAGCGGCTCGGACCGGCTCTCGATCGGGTCGCCGGCGATGTAGAACGGATGAGATCCGCCGGCCTGGCGCCGCACCTCTTCCAGGGCTCCATCGAAAAGCCGGTGAAACTCCTCGAGGTCCCCCGTGGTGGAGGTGTAGGTAACCTTCGCGGGCGCGGTCATCGCCCGGCCGGGACCGCCGCTGCCGTCTCTTCGACGGCGCGGCTGCACACTCTGACCATCTCGTCTATCTGCTCCTCGGTTATCACGAACGGTGGGGCGAGCATGGCCAGATCACCGGTGCCGTCTTCCAGCTGGCCCGAGTTGGGCCAGACCGTCAGTCCCAGGTCCAGCGCTGCAGCCGCGAACGACTCAGCAAAGCGCGCAGCGGGCGGAAAGGCCCGGCGAGTCACCTTGTCTTCCACGAACTCGATTCCTGCGAGCAGGCCCCTCCCACGGATGTCCCCGACGCAGGGCAGAGCCCGCAGGCTCTGCAGACGGCGATGCAGGAGCGCTCCCATGGCAGCGCAGCGCTCGATCAGGCGGTGCTGGCGCAAATACCTGATGGTGGCAACTCCCGCGGCGCACATGGTGGCGTGATGAGAGAAGGTCTGGGCATGGAGGAACGCCCCGGAGCCCCGCGCCAGGACATCGACGATGCGGCGGGGCGCCACCACCGCCGACAGCGGCGCGTAGCCGCCCGCGATGCCTTTGCCGAGCACCATAATATCCGGCACCACACCGTACGACTCCAGCGCCGACCAGGTTCCGGTCCGCCCCGCCCCGGTGAGTATCTCATCGGCGATGAACAGCACCTGGTGACGATCACAGATTTCCCGCACCCGGCGCCAGTAGTCTTGCCCCGGCACCGATGCGCCGGTGGACGAGCCGCCTACCGGCTCGGCGATGAGGGCCGCCACTGTCTCGGGCCCCTCGCGGAGAATCGTCGCCTCGATGGCAGCGCCGGTGCACGAAGGGCACAGGGGGGGAGTCCCCCTGCATTCGCATCGGTACTGGTAAAATGCGGGGGCGCGAACGACCTGAACCAGCCAATTCCGATAATAGGTCTGATACTGCTCTCTGGAGGAGGCCGACAGCGCCAGCAGTGTGTTGCCGTGATATGAAGGGGCCAACGCCAGCACTTTGTGCTTCCCCGCCCTGCCCGATTCCACCCAGTATTGCCGCGCCAGCTTGAGCGCGGCCTCCACTGCCTCGGAACCGCTGCCCAGCGGATAGACGAGATCGAGGTCCCCCGGGGACAGCGCCGCGATCTCGGTGGCCAGTTCTTCCACCGCGTCATGGGTGAACATGCTGCCGCTCAGATAGGCGATCTGTCCAGCCTGCAAAGCGAGCGAGTCAGCGATTTCTCTGACGCCGTGCCCCACATTTACTACGTACGCCCCGCCCGAGCCATCCAGGTACCGACGCCCGTGGTCGTCATACAGATAGCATCCTTCTCCCCGGACGATCCGGGGGTAATCCCGACTGAGCTTCCGGTAAAAGACATGGGAGGAGGGGTATCGAGGGCTCATGGGTGACCGCGGAATGTGCTCATTGTCGGTGGGGGCCGCCAGGGTTCCGAAAGAGCCCAGCCCGATGGCCCATATTCTGCATACCTTCTAGACCGACCTAGCCCCTCCCGGGCGCACTGCGGTAACCCTTTCCGCTGGTCGGAACTATGCCATCTCCACTCGTCGTTGACGCGTTACGCGAACAGCTCGTCAGAGTACTCGACTGGTACCGGCAACAGCGCCCGGCCTATGGCTGGGGTGTGGTCCTGCACCAGCGTAACGAGCGAGGCACATTGCGTTTTGGGGCAATCACTCCGGCGGGTGAGAGCCTCCTCCTGAGCCAGGCCCTCCTGGCGGGGCTGTCAGAAGGACCCTGCTGGCTGGACGGCGCGGTGCGGGTGCGGCTGACCTGCCGGCAGGTAACTCAGCGGCATCCATGGCTGGATGCGCTGGAGCGGCCGGACCGGCCGCCACTGGTCGAGGCGCTGGCGGTGTGTTTCGATCCGAATGCTTCGCAGGCGGAATGCGAGAGGTTCCAGGCGATGGCAGGCACGCTGACCCCCGGTACCCTCCCCACAGAGCTCTTTCTTCTCACCCGCAAGAAACCAAGCGGTTGGCCGATCTAAGAAGGGCTATTGGCTATGGGCTATTGGCCATTGGTCGAAAGCCCTGGTCTCAGCCCCCAGCAGCACACCCTGCGACACTCAGCATCAGCCAATAGCCAATAGCTAATAGCCACCACCCCACCGCGATCTACTTCAAGAACAGAAGATCCCTATACGTCGGCAGCGGCCACAGATCCGCTGCCACGATCGTTTCGAGCGTATCCACCGTCTCCCGCAGCTCGGCCATAGCCGGCTTCAGCTCCTTGCTGATCTGGGACGCATGCTGGATCGGATCGGCGTTGTGGTGGGCTGCGGCCTGTTCCACCCGGTTCGTGGCGTTCCGCAGCCGGGTGACCAGATCTACGAAGGTCCTGAGTGATGCGACCGTGTCGGCGCAGTCCACTCCTGCGGCCTTCGTCGCCGCGATCGCCTCGGCCACCGACTGCTGATGGTGTAACGCCGCCGGCAGGATCTGATTCCGCGCCATCGAGACCATCGTCTCAGCTTCGATCGCGAGCTGCTTGATGTACTTCTCGATGGCGATATGCGTCCGCGACTCCAACTCGGCCGGACTGAGCACGTTGTACTTCTTGAAGAGCGCCGCGTTCTTCTTGGCCCGGAGCACCCCGAACGCCTCCACCGAATCGTGCAGATTCGGAAGTCCGCGCTTCGCGGCCTCTGCATGCCATTCCTGCGAGTAGTTATCGCCGTCGAAGATGACCCGCTTGTGCTCCGTGATGAGCTTCTTGAGGACCGCGATCACAGCCAGCTGAAGCTTGGCCGGCGTTGGCTTGGCCCCGGCGGCCTTCTCCAGCTCGGTGGCCACGTGATCGAGGGACTCGGCCACGATGGTGTTCAGGACTGTGTTGGGCCAGGCGATGCTGGCGCTGGATCCCACCGCGCGAAATTCGAACTTGTTGCCCGTGAAGGCGAAAGGTGACGTCCGGTTGCGGTCGCCCGAGTGGCGCGGCAGCATCGGCAGCGTCGTGGCCCCGAGGTCGAGGACTCCACCCTGAATGGTCCGCTTGGGGAGTCCCTGCTCCACCTGCTCCAGAATGTCGGTCAGCATGCTGCCGAGAAAGATGGAGATGATTGCCGGCGGAGCCTCGTTGGCCCCCAGCCGGTGGTCGTTGGCGGCGGAGGCGATGGAGGCCCGCAGCAGGTCGGCATGGATATCCACTGCCCGGATCGTGGCGACGAGAAACACCAGGAACTGCATGTTGGTGTGCGTCTCGTCCTGCGGGTCGAGCAGGTTTACGCCGGTGTCGGTGGACATCGACCAGTTGTTGTGCTTGCCCGATCCGTTCACACCCGCGAACGGCTTCTCATGCAGCAGGGCCTGGAGGCCGTACCGCGGGGCAATCCGCTTGAGCGTTTCCATCAGCAGCATCTGGTGATCGCTGGCGATGTGGCTCGCCTCGAACAGCGGCGCGATCTCATACTGTCCGGGCGCCACCTCGTTGTGCCGGGTCTTCACCGGCACGCCCAGACGGTAGAGCTCCAGCTCGGCCTCGGCCATGAACGCCAGCACCCGGGGGGGAATAGTGCCGAAGTAGTGATCCTCGAGCTGCTGTCCCTTGGGAGGCTTGGCCCCGAAGAGAGTGCGCTCGCAGGTCAGCAGATCGGGGCGCCGATAGTAGAGCTCGCGGTCCACCAGGAAGTACTCCTGCTCGGGACCCACGGTGGTCACGATGCGAGACACCCCTACATCGGTGCCGAAAATGCGAAGTATCCGAAGCGCCTGCTTGGAGAGCGCTTCGACCGAGCGCAGCAGCGGGATCTTGGTATCCAGCGCCTCACCGGTCCAGGAGACGAATGCGGTGGGGATGCAGAGCGTCACGTTGTTCTCTCCCCGCATCAGAAACGCCGGGCTGGTGGCGTCCCAGGCGGTGTAGCCCCGCGCCTCGAACGTGGCCCGGAGCCCCCCTGAGGGAAAGCTCGAGGCATCGGGCTCTCCCTGCACCAGCTCGGAGCCGGAGAAGTTGAACACCACTCCTCCGCTGCCGTCGGGACCGGCGAGGGAATCGTGCTTTTCGGCGGTGAGCCCGGTCAGCGGTTGGAACCAGTGGGTGTAGTGACTCGCCCCGTTCTCGATGGCCCAGTCCTTCATGGAGGCGGCGACGACGTCCGCCACGGCGGGGTCGAGCGGCTCGCCCCGATCGATGGTCCGCAGGAGGCTCTTGTATACCTCCTTGGGAAGACGCTTCCGCATCATGCTGCGGGAGAAGACATCGCGGCCGAAAATAGTGTCGACTCGCTCAGCGGTTTCCGAACCGCCATTCATAGAACGCCCAGGGGTGGTCACAGGTACTCGTGCCTCGTGCGTGGAGGAGGTAACGATGCTAAATGGCGAATCTGCTACGCCATCGCCGTTGGTGCGGCCAGCGCTTCTTCGAGGTCGGAGATGTCGGGATCAGCCAGCTCGGTATACACCGGGTGGGACAGATATCGCTCGCCGAAATCACACACGACCGACACGATGAGTTTGCCGGCGCTCTCGGGCCGGGCCGCCACCTGGAGCGCGGCCCAGGTGATAGAGCCACTCGAGATGCCTGCGAAGATAGCTTCCTCGCGAGCCAGCCGCCGAGCGGTGGCAATGGCGTCATCGTTGGTGACCCGGACGACTTCGTCGTAAATCTTGGTATCGAGTATCGCCGGAATGAACCCGGCACCGATTCCCTGCTGCTTGTGAGGCGAAGGCTGCCCGCCTGACAGTACCGGACTCTCGGCCGGCTCGACCGCCACGATGCGGATCCCGGGCTTCCGCTCCCGCAGATAGCGGCCCGCCCCGGTAATGGTGCCCCCGGTCCCGATGCCGGACACAAAGATATCCACGGCGCCGTCGGTGTCGGCCCAGATCTCTGGTCCCGTGGTGCGATAGTGGATGGCGGGATTGGCGGAATTCTCGAACTGTCGCGGCATCCAGGCCCGGTCGCCCAGGCGGGCGAGAATTTCCTCGGCCCGGGCGATGGCGCCCTTCATCCCCTTGGCGCCCTCGGTCAATACGACCTTGGCACCGAGCGCGCGCAGCATGTGCCGACGCTCGACGGTCATGGTATCCGGCATGGTGAAAATGCACCGGTAGCCCCGCACCGCGGCGACGTAGGCGAGGCCGATTCCGGTATTCCCGCTGGTCGGTTCCACGATGACCATGCCAGGACGGAGCCGTCCCGTCTCGACCGCGTCGTCGATCATGGCCGCGCCGATGCGGTCCTTCACCGAGTTGTATGGATTGAACCCTTCGTGCTTGACGGCGACACGTCCCGGGAGACCCGCCGCCAGCCGGTTCAGGCGGATCAGCGGCGTATTGCCGAGCGTGTCAGCGACATTCTGATAGATCTTCCCGTGTGGCATGGAACACCCCCAGCTGATGCTGCGTCGGTCAGGGCTTCGTCAGGGCTGAATAATACGCAGAGAGGCCGGAAAGAGATCCGCCGCTGCCAATCTGAGGGTCACCGGGGTTGGCCGTCCACCAGCGTCTGGCAGGCGCGCGCCAGGTCAGTCAATTCCGCCGCGCCCCAGGACCCACGATCGTTGAGGTGGCCGAGGAGCGCGGTTGGAAGCGCGTCGGGACCCAATCGCGCGCCGCTGATGGCACCGGCTATTGCGGCCATGGTATCGGTGTCGCCCCCGACGCCGATCGCGGTACAGATAGTTTCCCAGTAGTCGTCCGGGGAGCGAAGAAACGCGTACAGGCTCCAGAGCACACTCGGCGTCACAAACGCTGAGATGCCTTGCCAGCGGTCGAGGTGCGCCGGGTCGAGCCCGGCCTCATGCACGTGCCGCGCTGCGTCCGCGGGCGGGAGCGATGCCCAGCGCGCCAGATCTCGAATCGCGTCAGACATCGAGCGGTCTACGGCTTCGGCGCAGCCCGCCAGGTCTTCCAGGAAGGCTGCGCGGTGCAGCGGGCCGGGAATGGCTGCCAGCGACACTGCCCGGGCCACAGCAACTGCACCCGCGCCGCAGCGAAGGTCGAGGTGGGTTACACGCGCCTGCTCGACCGCTGCCCGGCACATCGTCTCCCGCTCCCGCAGCAACAGTCCCAGCGGTCCCGCCCGCATCGCGGCGCCGTTGCCGGCGTAGGGTGCCGGAGTACCGGACTCGTGCCACGGTACACCTTGGAGGAGGCGCAACGCCGCGGCCCGGGTACCCCTCCCTGCACCGACGTCACGGCGTTCATGAAACAGCTGGGCCAGGCGAGCCGCGAAGATGGGAGGGTCCCAGCAACCGGCCTCCTGAAAGCTTCTCAGCAACTCCCGGGCGAGCTGTGTGTCGTCGGTATATTGGCCGAAGGGAAAGTCAGGATGACACCGTTCTCCGGCTCGTCCGGTTCGCAACCAGCCCTCGACGTACGCCTGGGCAACGTCGGGAGGCTCGGCCTCAACCACGAACCCAAGTGCATCGCCCAGTGCCTGCCCCAGAATCGAACCCGCCAGAGTCTCCGCTGTCACCCCTGGGCCGGCGCCACATCCCGGCCGCAGTGCTTGCAGACCCGCGCTCGGGCCAGGATGCGCTCGGCACAGTAGGGGCATTCACGCTCTAACCGCGGCTCCTTGGGATCGGCGAGCTGCCCGGACGGCTGGCTACCCCTCCGCTCCTCCTGGGCGATGATCTGGCTCTGAATCTGGCGCCGGAACTGAAGCGGGTCGGAGATTCCCGAGAACACCTCCCGGGTTCCGCCGGTGCCGGTGATGGTGACGGTGCCGAAGCCGAACATCCGGCCGATCACCCCCTGATCCACGGCAATCGCTTCGATCTTGCTGAGCAGGGTTTCATCGGACTCGCGCTCGATGAAGCCGACCTTGCCCAGGACCCGCTTGTCCGTCACGGCGAATTCGGATGTGACATAGCGAATGGCCGGCCCGATGGCCAGCAGCAGCCCGACCCCGGCCAGACCCAGCCCGGCGTACGCATAGGCCGGCTCCAGGAACTGGAGCAGAATGAAGAGCCCGATGCCGAGGATGGCCACACCGATTGCCGCGAGAAAGATGGTCCAGTGCAGACGGGCGCGGTACACGATGCGCTCGCCGGGCAGAAGATGATCATCCAAGTAGCCCATGGTGTGAAGAAAATAATGCCTCTTTCGACACTTAGCTGATTTCGGCGACTCTCGACACCCTCACGGGGTAGGATTATCACATCATCGCTAAGTCCCTGTTCCCAGCTTATTCGCGCTGAAACAGGTGAGCTTCCACTTCTGGCGGCTCGTAGCGAGGCCCCGCGTAGAGCGATCCAGCCTCACCAGATTCTGATGTCTTTTTGGATAGGAGTTTCCGAAACCATGCATCATCGATTCTTAGCGGCCGCCCTCGGCATCGCACTTGCCACGGCAGCCTGCTCCGATGAGACCAAGGGGCCGACAGCCCCGGCGAATGAGACAGCCCCCGCGAATGAGACGCCCAGCTTTGCACGAGGCGGACCAACTAGAACCGGACCGCTGGTGGAGTCATTCACCAGTGCAGTCACAAACCTCGCAGGGCAGACCGGTACCTTTACCGGAACAGTCAATATCACCTCGTTTGCAACGACTGCCACTGGAGATCTGCTCGCCAGCGGGACCATAGTAGGAAACGTGACTGGCGGATTCACCCAGGCTGTTAACCAGACGTTTACGGACGCGCTGGCAATTCCGAATAATGCCTGCACGATTCTTAGCCTTGACCTGGGCCCGATATTCTTGGATCTCCTCGGTCTCGTGGTACAGACCAATCTGATCGAGATTGACATCTTTGCGGTACCAGGCTCAGGCAAGCTGCTGGGTAACCTGCTCTGCGCGCTGGTGGGCCTCCTCGACCAGAATCCGTTGGCGGCGGCGATCACCGACCTCTTGAACCAGATCAACGCGATCCTGGCCGGCCTATTATAAAGTCCAGAGTAGCTAAAAAAAGAGAGCCTCGCGAGAGCGGGGCTCTTTTTTATTGTGAAGCGGACAGGGTGGGATTCGAACCCACGATACCCTTGCGGGTATACCGGTTTTCGAGGCAAACGCCGCGAAAGCGGAGTCTTTCGTCGAGAGCAGAAATGCAAGCTTAGCCTGACCGCCTCAGCGGTACACGAAAGCAAACTCGAGCGCTTCTTTCGCCGAACTCTAACCCAAGCATAACCTGAGGACCGGAGCGCCTACGGCGGCAGCCCCATTCGTACCTACCATCCGGGCGGGCTCCTGCGGATTGCGCTCAATCAAGGTTCATGGCCGAGAGGATGCGAGACCATCTCGGATCGGAGTGCAAGCTCTCAAACGCGGATGTCACCTTGAGCTGCGTCCCCAGAGAACGCTCTCGTACACCTCGCTCGAGCCAGGCGAATGCACTGTCTTGTTCGCCCAAGAGCGCGTATGCGGCTGCAATGCTGCCGGCCCGTATGTAGCGTCGCTTGGCGATCTCCTGAACTGCCCGAAGTTCGTTCCTTGCCTCCCTCAGCCTTCCTGCGGCCACATAAAGGGTGAGATACGTGAGATGGATCGAGTGGTCCTGCTCGTCCCTGGACTGGCTCGCCAGCTTCTCCATTACACGGAAGGCCTCGTCCAGCCGGCCCAGTCGCATGTAGGTAATGCTAAGTCCTTGGTACGCTCCTCGAGCAGTGGCCCAACTGGAGTCAAGCTCCAGGGTCCGGCGGCCTTGCGCGAGCGCGGAGTCGTACTGCCGCGCGAAGGAAAACATGACTCCCAGCTGGGCACTGATGAGAGGCGAGAGTGGATCCAGGGTCTGTGCCCGGCGCATCTCGCGGATTGCGCCCGCAGTATCAGCCTGGTCCACCAGGAGCCAGGCGTGGAATCGGTACGCTTCCGGATAACGAGGGTTGAGCGCGATGGCCCTCTGAAAGTGCCGCTCCGCAAGCGCGGCATCCCAGTCCCACCAGCGAGCCACAGTGGCCAAGGAGATGTGCGCCTCGGCGAGCGTGCTGTCGAGCGCAATGGCCTTCAGCGCCGCGGTCTTGGCCCGAGGTAACACCTCCCTGGGCGGGACATAGCCATGGGCCCCCAGCAGGTAGTAGGCGTCGGCCAGCCCCGAGTAGGCCAGGGCATAAGTTGAGTCCCGGTCCAGGGCCCGTTCGAAGAAGTCGATCGCCTTTCGCAGGCTGGCCTCGAGCGGGCGATTCCAGAAATAGCGGCCCTTCAGGTAGAGGTCGTGCGCCTCAGGATCGGCGGTGGCCGTCTCAATGATGACGCTGTCGCCCATCAGCTGGACCTGGAGTGAGCTCACGATCGCGCGAGCCAGCTCGTCTTGCAACGCGAAGACATCCTGGACCTTCCGGTCGAAGGTGCGCGACCAAAGGTGATAGCCGTCCGATGTATTGATCAGCTGGGCGGTGATCCGGATCCGGTCTCCCGACTTCCGAACACTTCCCTCAAGTACGTGCCGCACTCCGAGCTTCCTGCCGATCTCGCGCACGTCCGAATTCTTGCCCTTGAAGGTGAATGAGGATGTACGTGCGGCCACGCTCAGTCCCGCCACGTTGGCTAGCCCGTTGATGAGCTCCTCAGTGATGCCGTCGGAGAAGTATTCGTTCTCCCGGTCCGAGCTGAGGTTCGCGAACGGCAACACGGCAATAGAGGGACTGCTGGGCGGACTGTAAACCACACCTGCTCCTGCTGCATCCCTGGCCTGAAGGGTTCGAGCAGACGGGAAGCGTTGCCACAGATAGATCCCTGCCGCCGCGGTCAGCACAACCGTAGCGACCGCTGCTAACACTCGCGTGTGAGCCCGCGGAAGCCGCCGAGGCGGACTCGACCGGCTCATGGCACCATCGTTAAGCCCTGCGGCGAACTGGCTCGCTGTAGCGAATCTGTCCGCCGGCACCTTGGCCATCGCTCGGGTGATCGCCAGATCGACCGACTCGGGTACGCCCTCACGAACCCGCCTGGCGGAAGGTACCGGATCAACCAGTCGCTTGGCCGTTATCGACTGAGGGTTGGGACCGGTGTAGGGCGGCTCGCCGGCGAGCAGCTCGTAGAGGACGGAGGCGAGCGCGTAGATGTCGCTCCGGGCATCTACCATGCCCCCGCTCGCCTGCTCTGGACTCATGTACGCCGGAGTGCCCACCATGAGGCCCGTCTCGGTGAGCCGCTCCTCGGTCCCCTGCTCCAGCGCCCGGGCCACGCCGAAGTCAGCCACCAGGGCCTGGCCGTCGGAGAGCAGGATGTTTTCCGGCTTAAGGTCGCGATGTACTACGCCTTCGCGATGCGCATAGTCGAGCGCGAGCGCTACCTGACGGGCGAGATCGACCGCCACTTCGACAGGAAGCTGCCCCTCCCGCCGGAGACGATCCCGGAGCGACTCGCCGCGCACGAACGGCATCGTGTACCACAACTGGCCAGCAGCTTCGCCGGAGTCGTGCACTGTCAAGATGTGGGGATGCTGGAGTCGGGCCGCGAGTTTGATCTCGCGCTGGAAGCGCTCCGGGCCGAGTCTGGCGGCGAGCTCCGGGTGCAGGACCTTCAGCGCCACCGGGCGGTCGTGCCGTAGATCGTGGGCCAGAAATACGGTAGCCATGCCGCCCCGCCCCAGCTCCCGCTCGAGCACGTAACGATCTGCGAGTGCAGCCTGGAGGTGATCCGGCGAGGCGGTCATGGCATCGGGTGACGAACCGTAGCGATCACTGTTTTCGCTCTAGCAGCCGCCGGAAGCGTGGGTTGCCCCGGAGTGGATCCCAGGTCGGATCGAGCCTGAGCAGCGGGACGGAAACAAGGGACGGCACGGAGAGGAGATAGGCGAGGTGGTCTATCGCGGCGTCCGCCTCGCCAATCCCCGCCAGGATGCGAGCGAAGTTCTGCCGAAACAGAGCTCCTCGCGTGGCGTCCTGAGAGATCGGGACCAAGGCAACTGCCCGCTCACCTTCCCGGCGAGCCTCGGTCCCGCGCCCAAGCTCGAGGTAGATTACTCCGAGCCGGGCGTGGACCCGAGAGTCGTCGGGCAGGCGGGCCACCTCAGCTTCCAACTTGACCCGAGCCGAATCCAGGAAGATCCGCGCCGAATCAGCGTGGCCACGATACGAATGAAACTCGGCCTTCCAGCGGTAGTATGCCACCGTGTCACTGCCAAACGCCTGAAGCGGGATGCGAGCCAGTGCACTGTCGAACAGTGCACCCTTGAGCGCTCGGTTTACGCCGAAGAATTGAACAGCGAAGTCGGAAAGAACGCGCTCCGCACCCATCTTGGTCCTGGCTTCTCGAAACACCCGGTGCGCAGCCGCGGTGTCCCCCCGCCAGACCAGGTACGTCGTGCTCAGTAGCGAGTAGGGCCTCCCCTGCTCGGGATCGATCTCGATGGCCCGAACGAGGTGCCGCTCCGCCGCCGCATAGTCCCGGACCCGCAGCTCGGTGTTTCCCAGCTCCATGAGCTCGAGCGCAGAGCGCGGGTTCAGCTCGACTCCCTTCTTCTGACTCACTAACGCCTCAGCCCACTTCCCCTGGCGGCGGCGGACAACTCCAATCGCGTAGTAGACGTCGCCGTTGCTCGGTTGGAGCTTGCGGGCGACCTCCAGTTCTCTGAGCGCCCGATCGTAATCCAAATGCCCGTGGTAGTAATAGAAGCCGAGCGCCAGGTGCCCCTCGGCGAGGTCGGGCTGGAGCCGGAGCGCATGCTCAGCCGCCCCCTTCTGCTTTGCCAACCGCTCCTCGCTACGGTCAAAGTAGAACCAGTAGAGCTGGTCGTGAGTGCGGGAGAGCTGGGCGTAGGCGAGGGCGAAGCTCGTGTCGCGCGCCACCGCTTTCTCGTAGAGACTTTCCGCTGCGCGGAGGTCGGGCTCGGCGAAGCCCCGCTCGAGGTACACGTTGCCGCGGAGGTAATAGTCGTAGGCGGCGGAGTCGTCGGTTGGCTTTGTTGCCAGCGCATCCCGTTCGGTGTTTCCCATGGCAACGTCCAGCGCTTGGGCCACCCGGCCGGCGATGTCGGCCTGGACCTGAAAGACATCAGTCAGCGGAGCGTCGAACGGCTGCTGCCAGCGGGTGCTGGCGTCCTGGACCTCGACAAGCTCTGGGCTCACCTGAACCCGGCTCTGGCCGCCAGCGCCCTTGTCCCATCGCACCGTGCCAGTGAGGAGGTACTGCACCCCGAGCTCCTGCCCGATCTGTTGCGGGCTCTTGGTCGTTTTCTTGTACTGGCTGGAGCTGCTGCGAGCGATGACCCGAAGCTCTGGTAGAGCGGTCAACTTTCCCCGTACGGCGTCGGTGATCCCCTCCGCGAAGTACTCGTTCTCCGGCCCGCCCAGGTTCTCGAATGGGAGTACAGCGAGCCGCTTGGAGACGGTTTCGGTATGGGGCCGGGTGCGCAGCCAACCAAAGAGCACGCCGAGCCCGATGAGAAAGCCGAGGCCCAGTGCCACCGCGGCGAGCGGGACCCGGCGGCGCGGCCCGCGCGGTCGGGGTGTCGCTTCGACCGGGCGTGTGGCAGTCGGCGTGTTCTCGCCACTCGCTGCCGCCAGAGGCTCGAGCTGGGCGACCAGCTCATCCGCCGTTTGCCAGCGGTCGGCCGGCCGCTTCTCCAGGCAGCGCATGATGACCGCCTCCAGCCCGGCTGGGCAAGCGGGCCGCCGAGTACACAGCCGCTCGGGCTGCTGCGTCAGGTGAGCTCCCAGGATCTCCTGCGAGCTGCGTCCAGTGAATGGCGGAGCGCCAGCGATTAGCTCGTAGCCCAGCACTCCCAGCGCATAGATGTCGGCTCGGTGATCGATGTGGGGATCGGCGGTGGCCTGCTCCGGAGCCATGTACGCCGGGGTGCCGAGGGCCACACCGGCGGTGGTGAGCTGCTGCCGGCCGGTAGCGTCACTCACTGCCTTGGCTACGCCGAAGTCGGTCACCAGCGCGTGACGCCCCGAGAGGAGCACGTTGTCAGGCTTGATGTCCCGGTGCACTACTCCGCGCCCATGGGCGTAGGCCAGCGCGTCCGTCACCTCCAGTAGGATCTTCGCGGCATCGTGAACCGGGAGTTCACCCTGCCGGGCGAGGCGGGTACGAAGTGACTCGCCCTCCACGTAGGGCATGACGTAGTAGAGAAACCCACCAGCTTCGCCTGAGTCGTGCACCGGCAGGATGTGAGGGTGCTGGAGCCGGGCGGCCAGCTTGATCTCGCGCTGGAAGCGCTCGGGCCCGAGAGTGGCCGCGAGCTCGGGGTGGAGGACCTTCAGGGCAACCGGGCGGTCGTGCCGGAGATCGTGGGCGAGAAACACAGTGGCCATGCCGCCACGCCCAAGCTCCCGCTCGATGCGGTAGCGATCGGCAAGGCCGCTCCTGAGCTGCTCGGGTAGTTCTGCCACTTCAGAGCCTGGGTGGGGAGGTCGAACTCAAGAATACCGCCGCTTGCTACTCTGAAACAGGGCAGCGGGTGCTGCCATGGATGTGGGGGTTGGTGCGGAGGAACGGACAGGGTGGGATTCGAACCCACGAAGGGGTTGCCCCCTTACCGGTTTTCGAGACCGACGCCTTCAGCCACTCGGCCACCTGTCCTCGGGCCGGGAAAGATAAAGGGTGACGGTTGAGGGGCAAACGGCAAACGGGGAGCGGTCAACCCTCTGCTGCTCCCCGCTCGTCGCTGACTGGCTGACCGCTCAACGCTCGCCGTCCGGGTCGCCTTCTCCCATGGCCGTGTCAGCTTTTCCGCTCAGCGCCCTGGCTCGCTCCACCATGCTGATGAACTCTCCCCGGTATCCCTCCGGGTCGTCTCCGCGGGCGTCGCGGGCCAGCGCCATCACCAGATCGTAGCTTGCGTCGCCCTTGAAATCCGAGTTGCGAAGCAACATCGCGAATGCCGCGACGGCGGAAGCAAACCGGAGATCCGACGACCCCGTGGACCCGCGGTCGACCACCGTGGTCGAGAGCAGCCGGCTTTTAGTAGCGGTGGGATCCTTATATCTGAGCCGGATCGTCATCAACTCCGGGCTTCGGCCCGCCGACGGCCGGAGGGCGACGTGCTGATAGGTGAGGCTGTCGTCCGACGTGACCACTGACTTGGCACCGGTGGGGACCACTTCGTAGAGGGCGGTCACCGTGTGTCCGGCACCGATTTCCCCCGCGTCCTTCTTGTCGTCCGCGAAATCCTCCCGGCTCAACAGCCGGTTCTCGTATCCCAGCAGCCGGTAGGCCTGGACCTTGGCCGGGTTGAACTCGACCTGGATCTTCACGTCCTTCGCCACCGTGAAGAGGGTGCCGCCGAACTCCTGCACGAACACCTTCTTTGCCTCACGAAAGCTGTCGATGTAGGCGTAGTGGCCGTTTCCCTTGTCGGCCATCTGCTCCATCTTGGTGTCCTTCAGATTCCCGGTCCCGAAGCCCAGCACCGTGAGAAACGTCCCCTCTTCCCGCCGAGCCTCGACCAGGCGGATCATCTCCGCGTCGGAGCTCACCCCAACATTGAAGTCGCCATCGGTGGCCAGAATCAGTCGGTTGTTCCCTTCGGGCAGGTAATGCTCCCGGGCGACATCGTAGGCGAGCTTGATTCCGGCCCCGCCTGCCGTCGAGCCGCCGGCTTCGAGCTGGTCGATCGCCGCCAGAATGGTCGTCTTGTCGGCGCCTGACGTGGATGGCAGCACCAGCCCGGCCGCTCCCGCATAGACTACGATCGCCACCCGGTCCTCCGGCCGCAGCTCGTTGACCAGCGCGCGAACCGCCTGCTTCACTAGCGGGAGTTTGTCCCAGGACTGCATCGACCCCGATACGTCGATTAGAAATACCAGGTTACTGGGCGGCAGCGCGCGAGTAGCGATTTTCTTCGCCTGCAGCCCGATCCGAACCAGCCGGTGTTCTGGCGCCCAAGGGCACGGCCCCACGTCGGTCGCCACGGCAAAGGGGTGCTTCCCCGTTCGGTCCGGGTAGGTATAGCTGAAGTAGTTGACCAACTCCTCCAGGCGGACGGCATCGGCCGGTGGCAAGGCGCCCTCGCTCAGGAAGCGGCGGACATTGCTATACGACGCGGCGTCGACATCGACCGAGAACGTGGACACCGGGTTCGCGAACGCAGCCAGGAACCTGTTGTCCTCGATCCGGACGTAGGCTTCGGTGTTTCCCGGTTCTCTCTGTCTGCGCCAGGGCTCTGCCATTCGCCTTTCCGAGTAGGACTGCTTGCTCACCGCCGCAGACGACGGGGCACCCAGACCCGCCTCCACCCGTGCCCCGACTGCGTCTCTGGACGCTCCGGTCACCGTCAGCTCGTTGAGCTGAATGGCCGATTGTTCGAGCGTGAAGTCATGCGTGGTCGTCTTGCCGGCTCGCACCGTAATCGTGGCCTGGGAGGCCTTGTAGCCGATGAAGGCGGCGCGAATCTCCTGCCGACCTTCCGGTACCGATGGCAGCAAATAGGCGCCGAGGCTATCCGACAGGGCGTGGAGCGCCGTACCGACGACGAATACCTGCACGTGGGCGAGAGGGGTGCCGCTGTGGTCCCGTACATGGCCGGCAACCTGCCCGGTCCCCGGAGCCTCGAGCGTCGGACTTGCTGCTGTGGTGGTCAGGGCGAGAAACAGAAAAAGGAAGAGCACCGGCACACGACGGACGAGCAACGGATGGAGCGCGCGCATACGAGACTCCGAATGCAGAGGATTGCATCGGCCGCCGTGAGGCCGGCGGAGGAGATGTGTTCTGGAGATGCGCCAGTCGGGCCGACTGGCACAGTGGACTAGAAGATCGCTGTCAGGCCGTTAGACGCGGGCGCGCTTGCTCTGG
>CAVUDL010000021.1:0-35629 GCA_963740175.1 uncultured Gemmatimonadales bacterium | reverse complement strand
CGCGCCATCTCCGCTGAATTCCTGCCGCCTGCCGTTTACCGTCATGCTGATCATGGAGGACTCCCGGATTGACTGTGCGGATGACTCTGCAATCTGGCACCTAGTCTTCCCAGCGCAAGCAGAGAATTATGGTGGCGGTCCGGCAGGTCTGGCGTTACCGGCAGTGGCCATGGTATCCTCGGGACCCCGAGCCCGAGCACTGTCATGCGGTTCCTCGTCCCGCTCTTAATGGTCTTCCTGCTCACGTCGTGCGATCGCGCCGACCGCGAGAAACAGCTCGCCGAGTGCGTGGATATTTACCGAACGGCCTACGTGAGTGGTGCGGTGCAGGAGTGTCTCGTAAAGCGCTACGGCTGGTCGCCCGAGGATGCGGCCGAGGCCCAGAAAGATCTGGAGAGCCATCCGCACAGCGCCGCCCAGGGCGACAGCGGCCAGGTTGGGGACAGCCTGCGGAAATAGCTTACTTCAGGTCCCTGGCATCTACCTCCGGGTCCACGACCACCGTAGGAGCCGGTTCGCGGGTCTCCACACCCGGAGCAGGCTCCTTGCTCCCGCCTCCCTCGTCTTCCCGTTTCTCTCCCATGACATCAGCCAGGGCTTCTTCCCTGATCCAGCTATGGGCCGCGGCGTGGCGTGCCGCCGTGAGCGTGTCGTCTGCCAGAACCAGCGTCGACCCTGCCGCGCTCACTCGCTGGGCCAGGGCTCGTATGGCAGGCGAATCCTGGGGGTGCTGTCGCACGTTGCGGATGTACACGGCGAGGATGCGCCCGGGATGGGTCCCGACGACATCGGTATAGATCGCCGGGTCCTCCTGCGCAGTATCCCCGATCAGGATGAAGGGCAGCGACGGATAGGTTGCAAGGATCTCGCGGATCACCCCCGATTTATAGGCAGCGTTTCGCAGTATTGATGGCCCGAGGTCCCAGTCGCGCAGCAGGAGAGGCCCGGCGGGGATTCCTTGTGCCTCCAGGAATTCGGCGATCACATCGTACAGATTCCAGGGACTGCTGGAGACGTAAAACACCGGATTGCCTGCATGACCGCTGCCGCCCTGCTCCAGCGCGCGATAGAAGGCGGCCACGCCTGGGAACGGCAACCGGGTCCGGGCATTCTCGAGCAGTACCCTCCCCGCGGCCCGGATGAAGTCGGTTACATGCGACTGGAGCACAGTGTCATCCATGTCGCTGATGACGCCGTACGAGGCGGTCGGAGCCGGCACCAGGAAACGGGCCTCCGCAGGCATAGCAGGAGAGGTGGACAGTTCGAGGGTCAGGAATCCCCAGCCGGCGAGGTCGCCGGTATCCATCTCGACCCATTCGCGGATAAAGCCTTCGTTGTCGGCTACCAGCTCCCGCGTCCCGCCGGGCCAGCGAGCACGTACCCGCGCATGGGGCAGCGGGTCGCTTTCCAGCCGCTTCAGCATGGCGAAAAGATTACGGAGCTTCGAATGGGAGGGATCGGCTGGTGCCAGGCCTTCGTTCTGAAGCACGCGACCCAGGATCAGAGCTCGGCCGCCGCCACCGTAGCCCCGATACGCTGCGATATGATAGGGATCGCGGTCGACCAGGCGCTCCAGGGCGTCGCCGCCCTGTCGGAGCCGGGAGCCGAGCGTTGTAGCGAGCGCCTTCAACTCCTCCTGCCAGCCGGCCATGTGCCTCTCGGGGCATGCCAACGCCCGCAAACCTTTCGGTCTGCGGGCGCTGTCGTGTGCTACTGCCGTTCAGCTATCTGCGCATGACCACGATCATCCACACTCGCTGAAGCCGCACACGTGGCACTTCATGCAACCCTCAGCGAACTCGAGCTGCGAGTTGCAGTCAGGGCACGCACCGGAAAGCGTGTCCTGCATTCCTCCCAGCACCATTTGCTCACCGCTGCTGCCGGTTTGCATCAGCGGCTGTCCCACCATAGGTGCCAAATCCCCCTGGGCTCTCTGGCCCGGCAGCAGCTCCTGCTGGATGCCCTGCTTCTCCTGCATCCACCGCTCGATGGCAATGCCTACGGCATCGGGTACCGACAGGATCTTGTTGGGTCCCAGCCCGATCACTCGGTCAGAGCTGATTCCGCGGAGCTGCCGGTAGATCTCCTTGATCGGAATCCCGGAGCGCAAGGCGAGACTGATCAGCCGGCCCAATGACTCGACATCGGCCATGAGCGCGCCGCCCGCCTTACCCAGTGTCATGAATACCTCGAAGGGCTGGCCCCGATCGTCCTCGGTGATGGTGACGTAGAGCGTACCGAGGGGCGTCTCCACCCGGCGGGTGGAGCCCCGCAGCACCTCGGGACGGGAGCGCTTCTGCCGCCGCTGAAGATTTTCGGACTCCAGCTCGTGAACGATGCGCTGCAACCGATCGTTCTCCGCTCGCAGCTCGGCGATTTCGCCGTGAAGATCGGCGGAAGAAGCGGAAGGCCCCGACGCCGAGTGCCCGCTCTTTCCGCCAGTTCCGCTCTTTCCGCCCTCGTGCCCTTCCATCACCTTCTTGGCCGTCGATCCCGACGACAGCACCTGCATTTCCCGGCTGCCGTCGCGATAGACCGTCACGCCCTTGCAGTTCAACCGATACGCCAGCCGGTAGATCTCCTCGACGTACGCCTCGCTGGCATCATGGGCGAAGTTGCAGGTCTTCGAGATGGCGCTGTCGTTGTATTCCTGGAATGCCGCCTGCATCCGGATGTGCCATTCAGGCTTGATGGCGTTGGCCGTGACGAAGACGCGCTGCCACTTGTCCGGCACCTCAGGAAAGTTGATGTGCCCGGTCTCGGCAATCTTTCGCATCAGTTCGTCGGAGTACCAGCCCTCCTCCTTGGCGATGGCGACGAAGTCTTCGTTCACATCAGGCATCAACACGCCGGCCTGGTTGCGCATGAACGCCACTGCAAAGAGAGGCTCGATGCCTGAGCTACACCCGGCAATAATCGAGATGGTGCCGGTCGGCGCAACGGTCGTCACGTTGCAGTTCCGCAGCCGCTGCATCGGCCGGATCCGCTCACCACTGGCGTCGCGCGCGGCGGTTGCATCCGGTCCCCAGATGCTGCGCTCCCACTCCGGGAAGACGCCCCGCTCGGCGGCCAGGCGGTCCGACTCGACCTTGGCCTCGTCGTCGACGAACTTCTGGATCTGCCGACCGAGCGCGACACCTTCTTCGGAGTCGTAGGCGATGCCCAGCTTCACGAAGACGTCGGCGAGGCCCATGACCCCCAGACCGATCCGGCGGATGCGCTGAGCCAGCTCGGTGATCTCGTTCAGAGGATACTGGTTGGCATCGATGACGTTCTCGAGGAAGTGGGTCGAGAGGTGGATGACGCGGCGGAGATGATCCCAATCGATCTCCATCCCGTCTTTCCCATCCTTCCCCTCCCTTCTTACAAACGCACCGAGATTGATTGATCCCAGGTTGCAAACGTCATAGGGCAGCAGCGGCTGCTCGCCGCAGGGGTTAGTGGCCTCGTACTCGCCGAGGTGGGGAACCGGATTGTAATGGTTAGCCTTGTCCACGAAGAACACCCCCGGCTCGCCCGTCTTCCAGGCACCGTGAATGATCCGCTCCCATACAGCCCGGGCACGAAGCTGACCGGTGACTTCCTTGGTCTTCGGATGGATCAGGTCGTAAGTACCGTCCGCCTCGACCGCGGCCATGAACGCATCGGTGACCGCCACCGAGATGTTGAAGTTCGTCACCTTGGTTGTGTCATCCTTGCAGGTGATGAACTCCATGATGTCCGGGTGGTCGACCCGGAGAATGCCCATGTTGGCTCCCCGCCGGGTTCCTCCCTGCTTGACGACGTCGGTGGAAGCATCGAAGAGCGTCATGAACGACACCGGGCCGGATGCCACGCCCATGGTGGAGCGGACGATGTCGTTCTTGGGGCGCAGCCGGGAGAAGCTGAAGCCGGTGCCGCCTCCTGATTGGTGCACCAGGGCCATGGAGCGGAGCGTATCGTAGATGCCGCTCTTGCCATTGGAGAGCGCGTCATCCACCGGGAGCACGAAGCAGGCGGAGAGCTGACCCAGGGGACGGCCGGCGTTCATCAAGGTGGGGGAGTTCGGCACGAACAGGCGGTTAGCCATGAGGCCGAAGAAGTCCCGCGTGAGCGAGTCCACCGCGGCGTCAGTGGCGCCGTATCGGCGGTCGGCGTCGGCGACGGTACGAGCCACCCGCTGGAACAGATCCCGTGGTGTTTCTACCGGCGCCCCGGATTCGTCCTTGAGGAGATAGCGCTTCTCGAGGACTGTAATGGCATTGGGCGACAGCCGGACCGCGTCCCGTGGGGTGGACGTCTTCATAGAACTCCCCGCTTGAAAGGTATTGATCTCAGAGGGTGGAGCGCATGTGCAGCACCGGCAACCGACCCTGCACCGACTCTCGCCTGCCCGTCACATCGGACCGAAACGGAAGGCCAAGCTAGGCCGGAGACCCCACCGGGACAATACCATGAAAAAGCGACGTAACTACGTACATTATCGGTTCCCACATCACAAATATAGCTGCTAAGACGATGTGGAAGAAGTGGATAGCTGGGGATAAGGCGGGAAGGACGGGAAGGACGGGAAGGATGGGAAGGACGGGTCCAGGCTATCTCTCGTTTCCGCCATTCCCGTCCTTCCCGCCCTTCCCGTACAGCGGATACCGTCCCTCGCGGTGGGCCCGGGCCTCCTTGACGTAGTGTTTCCACGTCGCCGAGGCGCGGCGGGACAACTCGGCGTCCACTGCCCGCACGATACGTCCAGGGACGCCCATCACCAGCGAGCCCACCGGCACCTGCATTCCCTCCGGCACGACCGCTCCAGCCGCAACCACGCTGCCGGCGCCGATCCGGACTCCGTTGAGCAGAACGCTCCCCATTGCGATCAGGCAGTCGTCTTCCACCGTGCATCCATGGAGGATCACACGATGTCCGACGCCGACTCTCCTTCCCACGGTGCATGGCACCCCGGCGTCGACGTGCACGATGGTCCCATCCTGAATGTTGGATTGCGCGCCGATCACAATGGGCGCCATGTCGCCCCGAAGCACCGAGCCGTACCAGACGCTGGATTCCTCCCCCAGGGTCACATCCCCCATGACGGCGGCGGTTGCGGCGATAAAGGCGGTGGGGTGGATCGTGGGCGGACGCACGCGATGCGCCCTACTGGTCCTGCGCCGGCGGGAACAGCATTTGGGTCCAGGCGTCCACCGGCGCGCCATCTTTGAGCGCCGGGTGCCACGTCACGCCCCAGACGAAGTTTTGAACTTCCCGCTCATAGGCAGGATCGTCCGATGGTCTCAGCCGCCTGATGTCCACAGTTCGGCCTTCGGCTGACACCTTCACCCACATGAGAGTTGGACGTGGGGCCGCCTTGGCATCCTGTGGAACAGTTACGAACGGCGGGTTGACCGGTTTGGGGCGCTCATCGAAGCAGGATCCGTCCGCGTTGTAACTTGCCCCGGGGGTGCATTGAACGTTGGGTCGTTGTGCCGAGCGTGCCGTCGGAATGGGAGCCCCGATCTGGGTGAGCTGCGGCGACAGCTCCTGGATCTGACCCGGCCGGATCACCACGGTGTCGGAATAAAAGTTGTACCGCGGCGCCGAGATGGCCAATGCGTGGGGCCCGGGCGCGAGGCGAGTGAGCGCATTTACGATGGGCTTTTCGTCGATCAGCACTGTGGATCCGCGAGGCAGGCCGACCAGGCGGATCCCCCCGCTGTCCACTGGTCCAATCACATCCGGAGGGGCCGTCACTTCGGCTGGCGCTGGCGCAGCGGCAAGAGTCGAGTCGCGCGCCGGGGGGGTCGGGTCTGCCGCCACCGGCGGGGTCTGTGCCGGAAGGACGGGGGGTGTACTCAGCGTATCCCGCGCCGACAGGGAATCGGGTGGCCGCTCGGGAGTGATATTGCCCGGCGCAAACCCTCCGCCCTGCCAGTAGTAGAATGCGCCGCCCGCCCCCGCCAGCACCGCGAGGAGCACCCACAGCCATGCCCAGGAAGACGTGCTGGTGCGCATGGCAAGGGAACGATCGGCAACACGGCGGGGCACATCGCGTCGCTCGAGCGGCGTCATTCGCCGGTTCACCAGCGGAGATTCCAGCGGCGTGGTCGGCTGACTCACGATCGGCGGAAGACCGGAGCCACCGACGGAGACAGCGCTTCCAGCCACGGCTGCCGCGCCGGTCCCCACGAAGGTAGCGGCCGAGACCCGAACCGAGCCCGGCGCCGCGATGGGATGGCCCCGGAATGATGCGACGAGCTCCTCACAGCTCTGGAACCTGTCGTTCGGATCCTTCATCAGCATGCGCTTGATGACTTCGAAGATCCGTCGTTCGTCGGCTGTCACCAGGCTAGGCGTCGGTATCGGTTCGGTAATGTGCTTGTAGCCGATGGAAAAGCTGTCCTCGCCGTCGTAGGGAACGGTGCCCGTTAGGCACTGATACGCCACGACGCCGAGGCTGTAGATGTCGCTCCGGCCATCGATTGCCTGGGCCCGGGCTTGCTCCGGACTCATATAGTGCGGAGTACCGATGGACATCCCTGTGCCGGTGAGTTTCTGGCCGGATGCTGCCTTGGCGATGCCGAAGTCGGTCAGTACGCTTTGGCCGAATTCGTCGAACATGATGTTGTCGGGTTTGATGTCGCGGTGCACAATCCCGCGCTGCGCGGCGTACCCGAGCGCACTTCCGGCTTCCGAGAGCAGTCGCCGGATTTCCGGGGGGGTCAGCTTCTTGCGGGCGGCCAGCACCATGGAGAGCGAGCCGCCGCGCAGGAACTTCATGACGAAGTAAATCACCCGGCCAGACCGGCCGACCCGGTAGATGGAGATAATGTTCGGGTGTTCGAGCTGGGCCGCGGTCCGGGCTTCACGCTGGAACCGCTCCACGAACTCGGTGTCGAACGCCAGGGAAAACGGCAGCACCTTCACCGCCACTTCCCGCTCGAGCTGCCGGTCCTTGGCCCGATAGACCATCGCCATGCCGCCGCGGCCGAGCTCCTCGATGATCTCGTACTCCGCCGCCAGCGACTCACGAACCAGATCGAGCTCCTGCAATACCCCGGTCGCGATGGCATGGACCGGCGTGGTGGCCATCAGGTCCAAACCGCAGGAGGGGCAGAACTTCGATTTTCCGGTGATTTCGCTGCCACAGCGGGAGCAGAACATGGGGTCAAGCTACGTCAGCACCCGAGGTAGTTCAAGGCAATTGTGCGTGGCGTATCGCGAGAGGGGTTGCGATAAGCGGGGCGGCGGGGCGGCAGGCGGCGGGGCAGTTCCAGAGCAACAACTTAGGCGTTTACGGATGACGCAAGGGAAACGCGGTTTGTTGCCCCGCTGCCCCGCTGCCCCGCTCCGTTGGCACGTCCCCTGCAGCGATCCCGAGCCGTCCTATCCTGTGTCGCCCACTGGGAGAGCCTGTGGTTCCGTATCACACGATTGCCTTCAGTCAGCAGAAGCTCCGGGCCGCCCTCCGGCGAGCCGAGGGCCAAGACCCCGCCTTCACCTACGGCTTCGTGGTCCACTCCCGCCGGCAGAACGAGCGGCCCAGTCTGGGTCTCATTACCCTCCACGGCGAGAGCCTGGCCTTCAACGAGCGGCTGCTGAAATCGCTCGATGGCCTTCCCCTCTGGTTGTTCGGCCACGCCCGTATCACACTGGTTCCCGGGACTACCATCACGCCGACCGAGGGCGGACGCACCAAGCCGGCCGATCGGCCGCTGGCTTCCTTGCTGATGCACATCGCCACGTTCGACACCAGCACCGGCGTCACGCAGCACCTGGTGCAAGTCGAGGCGGTGGTCAAGGCTGAAAGCCTGGTACAGCCGCTCCTGATTCTCGCGCCAACCCGTCCAGCCGCGTGGCCGCTCTAGACCAGAAACGGGAACGGCGACAGCGTAAGCGGGAACTGCAACGTGTGGCGACTGCGAAAGTAAGCGGGCGAGACAAGCGTAAGCGGTAAGCAGGTTGCTCTAACGACGAAACCCTCCGATGGCTCATGGCCACCGGAGGGTTGCATTCGTATAGGAGCAACCTGCTCACCGCTTACGCTTGCCCTCGTCCCGCTTACTTTCGCAGTTCCCGCTTACGCCGCCGTTCTCACGACTTATTCTTTTCGTCCACGACCTGAAACTCTCGAATCCGATAGTCCTTTCGGCCGTCGGCATCCACGACCAGCAGCTGCAGGACATAAATGCCGGGCTTGAGCCGGTCCAGCTTCAGGCTTCGGTGGGTCGAGACGGTCGGGGTGGTTGCCTGCTGCTCGAACTTCAGTTTGATGGCCGCGCCGCCACCGCCGAAAATCTTCTTGAAGACTCCGCCGCCTCCCCCCTTCTTGCGCACCAGCAGCTCGACCGAATACGGGGCGGGCCGGAGTCCCTCGATCTCGTAGTACAGCTCCATCTCTTCATCCCGCTTGTAGGTCCGAAGGGGATTGAAGAGAACGGTATCCTGGGGCGTGCGTTTCCAGCCGAGATTGGCGGTGCGCGAGCCGAGGACGAGGTCACTGAGACTGAGCGCAGCGGAGCTGGTCGGTCCCACCCTGACGGTGTCCCGGGGCAGCGTCATTCCTGCGTCGTCCCCCTGCTGTATGGCCAGCCGGTACTGCAGGGATCCGACCGGAACCGAGGTGCTCACCCGACCCACCAGGTGCTCGTTCGGTGGCACCCGCTCGGGAGCCACGAAGTGTCGAGTGGTGTCGAGCGCGGCCACGACCTTGCCACGTTTGTCGGTGGCGACGAAGCGGAGCCGCACACTGTAGAGGAAACCGCGGGTCACCGTCACCGGCTCGAGGCTGGAGCCTGAGATGGCATAGGCGATCTGCACCTGATGACCGGTCGAGTCACGTCCCACGGCAAGCACCTCCGAGGTGGCCTTCAGCTCGGTGGGGAATCGCAGCTCGTAGCTGTCACTGGTAGTTCCGAGGGCGATGCTCTCCTGGCCGGCCTGGCGCTCCTGGCTTTGATACCGGCCGGTGGTGCCCCGTCCCGCTGACTGGAGGCGGCGATAGATGGGCGACAGCCGCTCCCGCGAGAGCATCAGCTGTTCGGCCACGGCGTTGTCGCTGGCGCTGGACGCGCCCTGCAGCCTCACGGCATCGCTGAATCCAAGCACGTCAAAGAGACTCTCCACCAGTTTGAAGTCCTGGACGTCCTCCCGCGCGATGAAGTGGAAGATCAGGTCGCCATCGGTGCGGCTGTAATGCCACGATTCGTTCGGCTCCAGACCGGGCGCGGCATAGCTGGCACGGCTGGAGGGCTCACCGTGCCGGATGTAGATCACTCCGCGGTCGTCGAAGTCGCGGCTGCCGGAGCGATACCGCTCCACGATATCGTAATGGCGGTTATTGGAGGTCAGCTGGAAATTCTTACGGGCGTAGAAGAGCCTGCGGTAGTGCTCGCGTAACCGCTCACCTTCGGTCCGGAGCTCGGTGCGGTCCCGTTCACCCCAGAAGCTGCGCAGATAGGCGGCACGCCGGGGGCCCCGCTGCTGGTCGAACTCTCCTATAACGCTGTCCGAAGCGATCGTCGCGAGGTCCGCGCGGTAGCCCCGTACCGTGGTGGAGTCATCCAGCATGGCGCCTTCGAAGTATGGGGTCGTGCCCTCGACGCGGCCCAGCAGGAGCTGGGTGCGCGCCACCTCGAGCAGCCCCAGGCCCCGATTGCTGCCCCGCTGCAGATAGCCGTTGAAGGCGACCAGAGCAGAGTCACCATCACCGACCTCGCGCTCGACACGCCCTCGAGCGAGCAGGACGTCGGGGTCGCTGCCGGCCGGGGTTGCCGCGGACCGCCGCAAGGCCTCCAGGGCGACGCCGAGCTTGATGTTGACCCGCTGCCGCAGAGCCGTATTGGCCAGATCGACCAGGCCGCGCACAAAGGACGGATCGATCTCGGCGGATTTGGCGAAGGCCACCGCCGATCGGGTCAGGGCATCCTTTCCCAGCATCATTTTGAGCCCGGTGACGAAGGAGATCTGCGAGTCCCCTACACCGTACTCGGCTAACCCCATTCCGTACCAGGCGTACGGCCAGGACGGCTGAAGGTCGATGGCCCACTGAAATTCCGATGCGGCGTCATCATAGTGGTCCCGACCGCCGAGGTCGCCCAGCCTGAGCGACAGAAAACCCAGCTTCAGATGCATCATTGTGTTGGCGCGGTCGGTCTTGGCGGCCTGAATCATCTTACGTTCCAGCCGCAGCAAACCGATGGAGTCAACGGTGCCACCTACCGAATCCCGGAACCGCTCCAGCTCGATGCGCTCCTCGGGAGACTGCGCCTGAAGCGGTACGGTGACCGTGAGTGCCGCGAGGAGGGCGCCCGCAAGGGTGAGGGGGATTGTGGGGCGGGTCGGGAATGACATCAGCCAAACCTCATCACAACGCTCTATGGAGCCACACCGCCATCCGGGGCGCCCGAAGGCGCGCGGCTCGGTGAAGGGAAAGTCGCCTTAGGAGACGCCATTGGTCTCGACCGGCCCACATCGGGGGAGGACTGGATTCTGGCCCGGTCCTGAAGGAATCGGCGGATCCCTTCGTACACGCCCTGCGCGTAGCGACGGCTTCCGGCGCGACTTCGGAGCGCCTCTTCCTGTTCCGGCATGATGATGAACATCCCCTCGACTAACGCCGAGGGCATCCACGTCGCCCGGACGACGGCCAGATCGGCCCGGCCGACCCCCAGGTCCGGCAGCTTCAACCGACGGACCAGTGATCGCTGGATGGCGGCTGCCAGGGGCAGACCGCGCGGTTGATTATAGAATACGCTCGTGCCGTTGTTCGTGAAGGGGTTGACCCCGTCGGGCAGAGCGTTGTTATGAATCGAAACGAACAGCTCCGCCCCTCCTCGCTCCGCGAACGCGACCCTGGGCCACAGATCAACGGCGGAGTCTGAGCTTCGGGTCATCAGCACCTTGGCGCCGTCCGCCTCGAGCATCGCCCGGAGTTGAACCGCCACCGCCAGATTGGCGTCGGCCTCACGCAAGCCGGTGGGCCCGGTCGAGCCGAGCGGCGGATGCCCCGGATCAATGGCGATGGTCCTTCCCCGCAGCGGGTTTGACACCGCCAGGCGGGGTGGCCGCCGTATCTCGAGCATCAGATCGTTGTGACTCCAACGGGCGCGATACCCCCAGACCGGCGCCGTCAGCTGAGCCGTGACGGTGACCTCCTGCCGCTGCGTTTGGGTCCAGCCGAGCTGGGAGACGAGCGAGTCATTCCCGTAGCGCATCCAGTCGACGTCACCAACGGCGCTATAGAACGTGATGGCCAGGCTTCGCTCACTCTCCAGCACCTGGAAGGGCACCCTCTGGGTGAGGGGGATTCGGAGAACGGCACCGTCCAGCCCCCGCATCAGCGTGACTGAGCCTAGCACCGCGGCCGGCTCCGGGATTCCAGCAGGAAGCGGGTGTGCGTCCGCAATAGGAACCCAAGCCTCGGAACTGGGCGAGAGTCGGATGCGAAGATCATCGTTGATGCGGCCGGTCACTGCGGCCCGGGTACCCGTGGGAAAGAACCAGGCGTAAGAACCTCCGGGTGTGGCCCGGCCGGGTGTGAGGCTGTCACTCTTGCCATCCCCAGCGCTGTCGTCATCGAAGGTGGCCACGATTGGAAGGGTATCTATCAGCCGAAGCTGCAAGGGCCAGCGTTGCCGAACTGTGTCGCTTCCCGCGACCACCTCGACAACGGCCCATGAGCTGTCGGCCGACACCAGCTCCGCATACGGAGCCGGGCAGGGCATGCCGGTCACGCAACGCAGCGCCGCCCTTCCGAGCACCCGCACAAGGGCGGCCGTGGGGCCCCGAAGAATGGGGCCGGGATCCGGACCGATGGCACGCCCGCGAAGGACGCCTACGTAACGCACTTCCTCGGGTGTTCTGAGCTTGGTGGTGTCCCAGTCGAATGCGCGCAGCGCCGGCAGCACCTCTTCGGCCTGGCGCTGAGGCAGCAGATGCACCCGCCTCCCGTCCGCCAACAGCACGCGAACATCCGCACCTGCAACGGCGCGAGCCGAGAGGGTCAGATACTCGGACCGCGGCAGCCAGACTTGTCCCTGCGGTGACAAAGAGACCGAGTCCACCCATGCCGCTCCGACGTTGAGAGTCCGCGGCAGCGTGCCGCGGTCCCGCCGAACCGGATAGTGAACCACGGAGCTGTCATTGGCAGTGCGTGCCTGGATTCGGAATGTCATCAAGGTGTCGGGCGGAAACGGGATCCAGGCCAGCCACGCTCCGTTGGGCCAGACACGAACCGGGTATCCATTGATCGTCATCCGGGTGTTGGCTCGTGCGACCGAGCCGAACAGGAAGCTGGAATCTCGCACCCGCACGACGTCGGTAGGGGCGGGATAGACGACGCGCAACCCGATCGGATCCTGCGCGGGGGACATCGCGTGCAGTTCCGACCGCGTCAGAGCGTTCTCGGAAGCTTGGGTGTCGTGGGGATCGGATTGGCGAGAGCAGGCCAGCGCCGTCAGGAGCCAGAGCGCAGTGCCGAACGGTCGAAAGACAAACATGGGTGCAAGGTAAACGGCGGCTAGAACTTACGACAAGGCGGCGTTGACGCTCCCTGCCATGCTTCCTAGATTCGTCAGACCTCGAACCGCCGTAGCCGGCGGAAGGGACCTTCGCGTGATTATCCCAGTGGCCGCCGGTCGCCCCCGCTCAGACGATCGGTGGAGGTGTGCCATGAGTTCGAGGAGCGCGTGAACCGGTCCCCAGTGCGCGTCAGCGTGTTCGGCAAAACCGATCTCGGCCGTAGCCGAGAACATAACGAGGACACCTTTCTCGTCGCCGATCTGAGCACCGGGAACGCCAGCCTTCAACCTGATGTCCGACGCCACGAGATCGGCCCCCGCGGGTCGCTGTTCATGGTGGCCGACGGCATGGGCGGCGCCGCGGCCGGAGAACTGGCCAGCGCGATGGCCGCCGATCTCATTTACCGCCATATGGCCACCGCCTGGGCCAGCGATCCCGCCGACACTGCTGACCAGTTTGCCTACCGCATGCGGGAGGCGGTGGAGCTGGCCAATGGTCAGATCTATTCCTACGCGCGAGAGCACCCCGAGGTGCGGGGGATGGGGACCACGGTTACCGCTGCCGGTGTCTTCGGAAGAGATCTGTATCTCACCCAGATCGGTGACAGCCGTGCGTATCTGGTTCGCGGGACCGACGCGGTCCAGCTGACGAAGGACCAGAGCCTCATGCAGCGGCTGGTGGATGCCGGCGAGCTCACCCAGGATGAGGCGGAGCAGAGCGAGCGGCGCAACATCATCCTGCAGGCGCTGGGACCAGACCCTCGGGTCAAAGTCGATCTGACCCACCAGCCGATCCGTCGTGGCGACATCCTAATACTCTGCTCCGATGGCCTGTCAGGCGTCGTGCGGCGGGAAGAGTTCGCCAAGTTGGCGCGGGAGCACGAGGACCTGCCGGGCCTCTGCTCCGCGCTAATCGATCTGGCCAATGCGCGAGGCGGCCCCGACAACATCACGGTAGTGGCAGCCCATTTCGACGGCGAGGGTCTGGAGGAGGCGAACGGGAGCGACGGCGTGGGACACCAGCGCTATCATCTGGCGCAGAATACGACTCCGCCCGAGCCGGCGGTTCCCGTGCTGGCCGACGGTGGAGATGTCAATGCTGCCATGACCGAGCCTCTCCCCGCCACCCCTCCTGAGGCCCCCTCCCCACCGAACCTCTTACGTACCGTGGCGCTCATTCTGGTCACAATGGGTGTGCTCCTCCTCCTGCTCGCAGTCTGGCGCTGACGGTTGTCGGACCTCCGGACCCCCCGGTCTGACGAAGCTGTAGCGTTCGCCAAACCGCTGAGGCTCCGCCTGACGTGGATTGCCGTATTGGCGTTCGCGTCCGGTTTCCCGTTTGGCCTCATCAACGAAACCATCCCGATCTACCTCCGCACCCATGGCGCCAGCCTCGTCGATATTGGGCGACTGGCCAAACTGAGCCTGCCCTGGAGCCTGAAGTGGCTGTGGGCACCCTTGGTGGACCGCCACGGCACCCGGAGGCAGTGGATCGCAGGATGCCTCGCCGGGCTGGCAGCGCTCACCTTTGCGTTTGCCAACCTCGATGCCGGCTCGTTTGGCATGGCGTTCTGGATCGTTCTCTTCGGCATCGTCTTCCTGTCCGCCACACAGGATGTCGCCATCGATGCATACACCATTCAATCCACCACGACGCGCGAGTTAGGGGTCGCCAACTCGGTTCGCATTACGCTTTATCGGGTCGGGATGCTCATCGCGGGCGGGCTCCTCGTCTGGCTTGCAGGGCGCATCGGCTGGACCAAGAGTTTCTCGGCAGGGGCAGCCGTGCTCGCAGGGCTGGCGGTCTGTGTGCTGTTGTTGCCGCCTGTGGATCGCGCGGGATCCAGGGCCGCGAGCCTCTGGGAGCCGTTACGGGAACTGCTCCGTCGCCCCGGCATCGCGACGGTCATCGTCTTCGCCCTGATCTTCAAACTGGACATCGCGGCCCTGGAGCCGATGATGCGGCCGTTCTGGGTGGACGCCGGGCTGAGTCTCGAAGAAATCGGCGCTGTAGTGACCTCGGGCCGCCTGGTGGCCACGATCGTGGGCGCCGCGGCTGGTGGCGTGTTCACCACCCGCTACGGCCTCTTCACCGGGCTCTGGGTGCTCGGTCTGATCCAGGCGTTCTCAGGCCTGGTCTACTGGGCAACGGCGGCAGTCGAACCGTCGAAGCCGCTGGTCATTGGGGCCGCGTACTTCGAGAGTCTGGCAGCCGGAATGGGCACATCAGCGTACCTCGCATTCCTCATGTCCGTCTGCGAGAAGCGTTATGCGGCGACACAGTTCGCCGTGCTCTCTGCCCTCCTGGCGGTGACGCGCTGGGTGGCCGGAGATCTGTCTGGCGGGCTGGCGGAGCGGCTGGGGTACTCGACCTACTTCCTGCTGACATTCTGCGTTGGACTGCCTGCCTTTGCCCTGATTCCCCGCCTGCGGAACGCGCCGAGACAATAGGGCTTCACCGGTAGCCTAACCGCGCCCGCTGACCCGCTTTTCCAGCCACCGGGCAACGGCCTCCTGCATCAGTCGCTGGCGGTGCCAGGCCAGCAGCACCGGCCCGTCGCTGGGCAGCTCGGCGGCGAGCCGGGGGTGACCGAAGAGCACGACGAGATCGGCACCCGCCGCATGATGAGCCAGCGCTTGCTTGGCTGCCGGGCCGAAGCCGGAGCGTCCCTTCCAGGCCCTCGGCTCTGCGAACACCAGCACCACCCGGGACCCGCCGCCGTACCGCCCGGTGAGCTCCGGTCCGAGCGCGCGGTGGACGTAGTCACTGGGACCCGGCGGATACGGCCCCCCGATGTCGTCATCCACCACCACCAGATCCAATGGGGGAGTGAGTTGAGGGATGGAGCGCCGGCTCAGCATGCCCTGATTCAGCAGGGTGTCGGCGAGTGCCTCGGCGGAGTCGAACGGACCCCGCGTGACCGGCGGCGTGGGGGCCGTCGCCACTGCGAGCGCTCGATGGTAGCGGCGGAGGGACTCCTGGACCCGCGGCCGCGGCAGCGCTCCGCTGGACAACGCCGCCTCCAGCGCATCCCGTACTCGTCGCGCGTCGTTGGGATAGAGCAGCAGGTCCGCTCCGGCCTGTACCGCCTCGATGGCCGCGTCCGACTCACGCCGGCCCACCAGAGCCCCATCCATGATGAGCGCGTCAGTCACCACCAGTCCGTCGAACCGCTCGGCGCCACGGAGCCGGCCCAGCACCGCGCGCGAGAGCGTTGCCGGTACCCCGGAGCTGTCCAGCGATGGGTAGGCCACGTGAGCGGTCATGATCGAGGCAACGCCACTCTGGATCGCCACTGTGAAGGGAACCTGGTCGACTTCCAGGTCGGCGGCCGACGCCTCGACCACCGGCAAGGCAACGTGCGAATCCACCGCCGTGCGGCCGTGTCCCGGATAATGCTTGGCGCAGGCGAGGGCGCCGGCGCCCTGACACCCTTCAATCCACTGACGCACGTACGTGGCGACCTCGTTCGGGTCGGCACCAAAGGCACGGGTCTGGACGATGGGGTTTTCGGGGAGGAGATCGAGATCGGCCACCGGGGCAAAGACCCAGTTGATCCCCACCGCGCGGGCCTCCTGGGCAGTGACGGACGCGGCCCAACGCACCACCGCCGGCTCCCGGAGCGACGCCAGCGCCATCGGCGGAGGAAATTCGGTCAGGCCGGCTACCTGCTGCCCGGCGCCGCGCTCCAGATCGGAGGCGAGCAGAAGCGGCCGGCCGGCACGGCGGAGCAGGTCAGCCGTTAGCCGACGGACACTCTCGCTCGTGCCCCCGAAAATGATGTACCCCCCGACCCCGATCTCGAGGGTGTCGGCAATACGGCCGGCCTCATGGGCGAACCCACTGAGAGCATCGGACCGCAGCGCCGGCATGATCAGCCGAGCCGGGTTGGTCGACTCGGGGACCGAAGTCGTCACGGAGGGGTCACAGTTCCCAGAACCCGCGACCCGCCGGCCCCGGTCGCGGCCGGTACATTGCCCGGCTGGCCATGCACGGTGAGATACCCGAGCAGGGCAAACGCAACTGCCTCCTTGGCATCGCCGGGAAAAAACAGCTCATCGAAGCGCCGCAGGCTGTGGCCGCCGCTGGCCGCCAGGTTCCGGCTCAGCGACTCCATGAGGCCCGGATGGTGACATCCGCCGCCTGAGGCGACCACTTCCACGCCGGCAGGGGTCCAGCGGGCGACGGCGTCGGCCACCGTACGAGCGGTGAGGGCGACAGCCGTGGCTACGCCGTCGGGGCCAGGAACCCGCTGGTGCAGGGCACGCGCGTACTGGTCGCCGAAACGCTCGCGCCCGGTGCTCTTCGGCGGGTCAGTGGTGAAGAACTCATCGGCAAGCAGCTCCGAGAGTACATCGTCGTGCACCGTTCCCTGCGCGGCCAGCCGGCCGTCCCGATCGTAGGAACGGCGCTGATCCACCAGCCGGGCTACCGCGTCGATCACCGCGACGCCGGGGCCGGTATCGAAGGCGAACACGCCATCCTCCTGCGCCCGGCGTTCCACGTACGTCAGGTTGGCCATGCCCCCGAGATTGAGTAGCACCCGGGGCGCATCGGGGGAGGCGAAAAGCAGTAAGTCGGCCATCGGGACCAGCGGCGCCCCCTGTCCCCCAGCGGCAACATCACGGGCGCGGAATCCGCTCACCACGGGCACTCCAAATTTCTCGGCCAGCACTGCCGGCTCACCCAGTTGCCACGAGACGATGGGCGGCTCGTGCCAGATGGTCTGGCCGGGAAAAGAGATCAACGACAGTTCGGAGGCGCGCACCTTGGCCTGGACCAGCACCGTCTGCACCGCTTCGGCTGCCCACTCCGCCACCCGCACGTGCAAGCGCGCCAGAGACGGGGCTGTGGCGCCATTGAACGCTGCCCGGATCTCGGTGCGTTCTGCGTCAGTATAGGGCCGGGTCACGAAGTCGAGCAGGGTAGCATGGGTGGGGCCATCGAGTCGGACCAGCGCTGCATCGACGCCGTCGAGAGAGGTTCCCGACATGAGCCCGACCGCCAGAGTAGGCCGCTCGGTCATCTCGACACCACGGGAGGAGGATCTCCCACTACGGCTCTCAAGCGGCCGGCGTTTTCCGCCAGCAGGCGTTCGGCTTCCGCCTTGCGAACACCTCGCCGGGCCATGACGATCGCGGTCTTCACGCTTCCCTCCGCATCACGAATGGCATTCCGCGCCGCGACCCGGTCCACGCCGGCCGCCTCCATCACGATTCTCTGGCTCCGATCGACGAGCTTGTCGTTCCAGGCCCTGAGATCCACCATCAGGTTGCCATAGGTCTTTCCGATTCTGATCATGGCACCGGTGGTGATCGTGTTGAGAACCAGCTTCGTGGCCGTCCCGGCTTTCATCCGGGTCGACCCGGTGACGATCTCAGGCCCAACCAAGACGGTAATGCAGACATCACAGCTGTCCCGCAGATTTGGAGGTGGCTCCGAGCATGACAGAAACACCGTGCGCGCTCCGAGCGCTCGGGCCACTTCCAGTGCAGCCCCTACATACGGCGTAGTGCCACTCGCGGCAATCCCGACCACCACCTCTTTGCGGCTCACGCCCATTGCCTTCAGTTCGCGCTCGGCTGCGGCGGTGTCGTCCTCGGCTCCCTCTATCGAACGCACCAGCGCGGGGTGGCCTCCTGCAATCAGTCCAACCACCATCTCGGGCGGCGTCCCGAACGTTGGCGGACACTCGGCGGCGTCAAGCACGCCCAGACGGCCGCTGGTGCCGGCCCCGACGTAGATGAGCCGGCCGCCGGCACGGAAGGCCGTTTCCACCAAATCAATGACGCGAGCGATCTCGACCCGGGCCTTGGACACCGCGGCCGGCACGCCTGCGTCTTCCGCGCCGATAAGATCTACGATCTCGACGGCGGAGGCAGTGTCGATGGTTGCGCTGCGGGGATTGCGCCGTTCGGTCAGGCGCGTGTCGTGAAAGTCGTCAGCCACGCAAACGGGAGGATAGGAGTATCCAAGCGACAATGTCCGGCTAAATTAGGAGAAGTTGGAGGCCCCAGGCAACTCCGCCCGACCATCCAATTCTTTCACGGAGCTCCGGTGCAGATCTCTTCCTCCGGTGTATTGCTCGCTTTCATTGCCCTTGCGCCGGCTTGCGCGCCCCGCGCTGGAGCACCAGGCGCCGGACCGGCAACCCGCGGCGTCGCGGATGGCTGGAACCCAGGGCCAAGCCGTGTGGTCGTAGCGCCCACGGCCCTGGTCGTGTCGGGGAGCCCGGTGGCGAGTGAGGTCGGGAGGGACATCCTCCGCCAGGGTGGCAACGCGGTAGACGCAGCGGTCGCCATCGGCTTTGCGCTGGCCGTGGTGCACCCCGAAGCCGGCAACATAGGTGGCGGGGGCTTCATGGTGATCCGGATGGACACCGGCGGCGTGCAGACACTCGACTACCGTGAGACGGCCCCCAGCCGCGCGTCGCGCGACATGTATCTGTCCGCCGGACCGGAATCGAGCGTCACAGGCCATCTGTCGGCCGGAGTGCCCGGTGCGGTGGCCGGACTAACGGAAGCGCACCGGAGATATGGCCGATTACCGTTCGCGACCGTCATCGCTCCCGCCATTCGATTGGCTTACGAGGGCTTCGTCGTCGACGAGTACCGCAGTCAGTCCATCGGCGAGGACAGTGCCCGGCTGGTATCCTTTCCTGCGTCGCGCGCCACGTTCCTGCCCAACGATCGTCCTCCGGTCTCCGGCTCGACCTTTAGGCAGCCGGAGCTGGGATCGACGCTGGAGGCAGTTCGAGACAGCGGAGCAGCGGGCTTCTACCGCGGCTGGGTCGCCGACCTCATCGTTGCCGAGATGGCGCGGGGCGGAGGCCTGATCAGCTACGATGACCTGCGGAGCTATCGGGCCATCTGGCGCGATCCGATCGAGATTTCCTATCGGGGGCACACGGTGTACTCCATGCCCCCGGCCTCATCCGGTGGCGTCACGATGGGCGAGATCCTCAACATCATGGAGGGGTACGATCCGCTGCCTCCCTTCGGCTCCGCGGCACTGCTGCACCGCGAGGCGGAGGCAATGCGCCGCGCGTTCACCGACCGGAACCGCTACCTGGGCGATCCCGGTTTTGTGAACAATCCCGTGGAACGGCTTCTCTCAAAGGAATATGCGGCCGAGCTGCGCCGGCAGATCGGCGAGCAGGCGTCCGTCACGCCCACGTTCGAGGCTGGACCCGCCGCCGGTGCATCGACGACGCACTATTCCGTGGTCGATGCGGAGGGCAACGCGGTAAGCTGTACCACCACGTTGAACAACAGCTATGGAAGCGCGGTGACTGTGACAGGGGCCGGCTTTCTTCTCAACGACGAGATGGACGACTTCGCCACCTCCCCCGGCCAGCCGAACATGTACGGCCTGGTGCAGGGTGAGGCCAACGCGATCGCCCCGGGAAAGCGGATGCTGTCCGCGATGACGCCCAGCATTGTGCTCGACAAGGAGCGGCGGCTGTACCTCGTCGCGGGAACGCCAGGAGGCCCGAAAATCATCACCATGGTGTACCACGTGATCTCCAACCTCATCGATCATCACATGGGCTTGCCCGAAGCGGTACGAGCCCCGCGGGGGCATCACCAGGCGCTGCCGGACAGCCTGCAACTGGAGGAAGGAGGATTCCTTCCAGCGGTGCTCGACACGCTGAAAGCGAAGGGCCATGGGCTCTCGACTCGGGGCGCCTGGGGCGACGTAGAGGCCATCGTGCGGACTCCCGAAGGCTGGCAAGGTGTGAGCGATCCGCGGCGAGGCGGCGGGGGGGCCGGGTACTGAAAAACAGTGAGAGGTAAGAAGTGAGAGGGAGATCGTGCTCGCCTCGAACTTCTTACCTCTCCCGGTCTTCTTACTTCTTACTTCCCACCCCTTACTTCTCACTTCCTTCAAGACGCCGGCTCGAACTCCTCGGACAGCACCAGGGTCACGGTCGTACCCTGAGGAAGAACGACATCGCGATCCTTGGTCTCGACGGCTCGCTGGGCCCCGACGGCGCCACCCAGCACTCCTCCGATGATGGCCCCCTTACTACTGCCGCCAAGCACGCGCCCGATGACCGCGCCCACAGCGGCGCCGGCCGCAGGTTTCGCAACGTCGCCGGCGTTGGTGCCGCGGCCCTGGAGCTCGGTGGTGACGCCTTCAATGCTGGCGGCAACCGGATACGACTTTCCGCTGATGATCACTGAGGTGGGCTGCACCGTCAGGGTACCGGTCTTGTCGCTCTTGTTCTCGGATTCCTTGATAGCGGTGACTTTCAACACGACCTCGGATCCGGCGGGAATTACCACCCGGCCCGAACGATCCTTCACGTCGCTCGCGATCGTTGCGGTGACCGTGTCGCCCACTTTGTTCTTGTGGGAGCGAATCTCGGCATTAGTGGATGCCGTGAGCGTGGTGCCGGCGGCCAGGCTTCGCGGCGCGGGCGCCGGCGCCGCGGGACGGGGCGCCGAGGGGCTTGGCTGAGTCGTGGGGCGGCTCGGGGTGGTGCGCCTCGGTGCCGGTGTCGTGGTGCTGGCCGTGGGGCGTTCCTCACTGGTCTGGTCGTTCAGCTCAGCGGAAGTGTCAACGGGGGCCAGCTGCAGATCACGACTCAGGCTGTCCGCCGTGGCCATGTCGTCCCTGTCGCCACCGCCACAGGCTGCGACGGCCACCAACGTAAGCGCTGCGATCATCGATCTCGACATCTCTCGGCCTCCTTAGTGTGACTTGATCGGGTTCCTTGACCCGATGACATTCATCGTATGCACGAACTGCGGTCTTTGCTTCCGTATCTCAAGCCGTATCGGCGGGGATTTCTCGCCGGTCTGGCGCTCGTCGTCATCTCCAATTTTTTCGCGGCCCTGGGTCCCCGGTTTCTACAGCAGGGCATCGACGCGCTTCGGGTCGACCATTTCGGCGCGGTGCAGACTGCGGTAGTGCTCCTGCTGCTGGTGGCCGTCGCCAGCGGTGTAGCCCGGTATGGAATGCGGGAACTCCTCAACAGCGGTAGCCGCCGCGTTGAGACCGACTTACGAGACCATCTTTACAACCACCTTCAACGAATGTCGGCCGAATTCTACGACCGCTATCCGACCGGCGATGTGATGGCCCGCACAACCAATGATTTGCTCGCCGTTCGGATGGTAGCGGGGCCGGCCCTCATGTACCTGGTGGACACCACCGTGCGAGGGCTCCTGGTGGCTCCCGCCATGATCGCCATCAGTCCGCGGCTCACTTTGCTCGCGCTGGTGCCGCTGCTCGGTCTGCCGGTCGCGATGGTGTCGCTGGGCCGCATCATCCATCGCCGATCGCAGGAGATCCAGGCACAGTTCAGCGAGCTGACGTCTCACGCGCATGAGAACATTTCCGGCGTGCGCGTGGTTCGATCGTACCGGCAGGAGCGCGCGGAAACCGACCATTTTCGGGCGCTGAATGATACCTATCTCACCCGCAACCTGGGGCTGGCGCGGGTGCAGGGCGCCTTTTTCCCGCTGCTCACGATGCTCGGCGGACTGAGCGCGGTCGTCATTTTGTATGCCGGTGGCCACCTGGTCATGCGAGGGTCGGTGACGGTCGGTGAGTTCGTTGCGTTCGGGGTGTATCTGGCGATGCTGGTCTGGCCCATGATCGCCCTGGGTTGGGCCTTCAACCTGGTACAGCGGGGGGCGGCCTCGATGGCGCGCATCAACCAACTCTTCGCCGAGCGCCCCGCTATTACCAGCTCGAGCGCGCCGGTAGAGCTGCCCCCCGCGACGCGCGCCCGGGCAGTGGAGTTCCGAAACGTCTGGTTCAGCTACCCGGGAGCGCGGGACCGCGGCTGGGTGCTGCAGGACATCTCCTTCCGAGTGGAGCGCGGATCATCGCTCGCGATCGTGGGCCCCACCGGCTCGGGGAAGTCGACGCTGGTCGACCTCATCGTTCGCACCTACGATCCGGACCGCGGAGCCGTGCTCATCGACGGGGTGGACCTGCGCCAGCTCTCACTTCCGGACCTGAGGCGCGCGGTAGGCTTTGTGCCCCAAGAGACGTTCCTGTTTGGTGAGACCCTCCGCCGCAACGTCCTTCTCGGGGCGCCGGACGATGGAAGGTTGGAACGGGTGGCGGAGGTGGCTCAGCTCACCGAAGCACTGCCGGTTCTTCCGGACGGCTACGAGACGATGTTGGGCGAACGAGGGATCAACCTGTCGGGCGGGCAGAAGCAACGCGCGGCGATTGCCCGAGCCTTGGCGCAGGAGCCGCCGATTTTCGTGCTGGATGATGCGCTGAGCGCAGTTGACGCGCACACCGAGGCCCGCATCCTCAGGGGTCTACGAGACGCACTGGTCGGTCGCACCAGCATCATCGTGTCGCACCGGCTCGCCGCGGTTCGGGACGCCGACTGGATCCTGGTGCTGGACCGGGGGTCCATCGTTGAACAGGGCACCCATGCGGACCTGCTCGCGGCAGGTGGCCGCTACTGGGAGCTGCTCCGCCGGCAACAGATGGAGGAGGAGCTGGAAGAAGCGGGAGAAGCGAAAGCGTGAGCGGGGAAAGAACAGCTCACGCTTTTCTTACAGCTTCTCTCTGAGGAAATCCGGCGTCAGTCCCTGTAACCATCCCGCCAGCCGGGTGAACTCACCGGTCACCAGCAGCACGCCCACTACGATCAACAGTATTCCGCTGAGGCGCATCACCCAGGGAAGATACGGCCGAAACCGCTGGAACCAGCCCAGGAACGATTCGACCGCCACGGCGGCAATGAGAAATGGCAGAGCGAGGCCGGCGGAGTACGCCGCCAGAAGCTGCATGCCTCGTGACACGTCGCTCGAGGTGGCTGCCAGGCCGAGGATGCCGCCCAGTACGGGTCCAATGCAGGGCGTCCATCCCGCTCCGAACGCCACCCCCACCAGTGCAGATCCCAGGTAGCCGACCGGCTTGCGCTCCAGGTGCAGCCGCCGCTCCTGATTCAGCGCGCCGATCCTGAACACACCGAGACAGAACAACCCGAAGATGATGATCAGTAGGCCACCGACGCGCTGCAGCCAGATCTGGTAATAGTTGAGGGCGCGTCCCAGCGCGGTGGCGCTCGCTCCGAGCAGGATAAACACCAGCGAGAAGCCGCCGACGAAAAGCAGGGCGTGGGTGAGGGCCGCGCGCCGCCGTCCGCTCACCTCGGGCAGGGTCATGCCGGTTATGAACCCGACATAGGAAGGCACCAGCGGCAGAACGCAGGGAGAGAGAAAGCTCAGGAGCCCGGCGACGAAGGCCACCGTGAATCCAAGCGCCGCCGGCTCGTTCATAGGGGGCCCAGCTCCCGCTGGCGGCACTCACGGCAAACTCCGTAGATCTCCAGCCGGTGACGCTGATGCTGAAATCCGTGCTCGTCGGCGAGAACCGGCAACATGCGCTCCAGCCGCTCATTGGCGAACTCCACCACCCGCCCACAGCGTTGGCAGATCAGGTGCTCGTGCCCCGCCTGCGACGCCATGGGCTCATAGCGTTTGAATCCCTCCCCGAAGTCGTGGGCTCGCACCAGGCCACTCTGGACCAGCAGCTCCAGTGTGCGGTAGACTGTCGCCGTGCCGACGCGTTCCTCCTGCTGCCGCAACACCCGGCGGATACCCTCGACCGACAGGTGGTCATCCGCGAGAAAGACGGTTTGGGCTACCAGGTCCCTCTGACGCGTTACCGGCTGGTGATGCTCTCGGAGGTAGCGACGAAAGCGCTCGGAGTGGGCGGCTGCCTCCGCCTTATCCAGTCGGGCCATCGGCCGGGGGGTCCGCAGGCGTGATCGGAAACCATGTCTCAGGCGAGATCGAGAGGGGCGGGTGCTCATCGTCAATGCGGCGCTGGGCTTCCTGGAGCAGGCGCTCGAGTGCTTCCAGCGGCCCCGTCCCCACCTCCTGTACCGAGGCCTCGAATTTCCCCCGGTCCTTTCCCTTTACGGCGAGGCCGTAGCGGGCGGTGTAGATCCGGCGGCGCTCTCCATCCACCCGCGATATGACCGCCGTGCCCCATTCTTTCGCGTCCCGGCGCAAAGGCGTGAAGACCCAGATGGCGTCCACTTCCGCCGGGGGCAGTATCTCGGCCACAGCCTGCGCCAGGCGGTCCCACCCCGAGCCCGAAGGCGCTACTCCCATCGCCCGGTGGCTCATGCCGGCGTCTGTTCCCATCGCTCGCAGTAGAAGCGCAGCACGTGCATGAAGTCCTGCGCGTTGGTAACCACGCCGTAGGCCTGGTGGGTGCCCCGGTCCTTGAGTTTGTTGACCACGAACTCGGTTTGATCGACGCAGATGGTCATGAGCGGCGCCGGCGCCCCGTCACAGAGGTAGAAGGCCGGCAGCATGTTGCCCACCGCGATGGCGTGCAGCGCGGTGGCGACGAAGACAGCGCCCGTCGCCTTCACGGTGTGCTCCCGCATGGCGTCCTGGGCCTGGAGCGTGTCGCTATACACTCCGGGCAGCGGCCCATCATCCCGGATCGACCCGGCCAATACGTACGGGATATTGGTGCTGACGAGCGCGTGCATGATTCCAGTCTTGATCAGGCCCGACTCGACGGCCCGCTCGATGGATCCGGCGGCCCGCACCCGGTTGATGGCCCGCATGTGGAGCCCGTGCCCGCCCTCGGTGGGCTGTCCGGTGTTGGTCATGCCGAGCGTGGTGCCGAAGATGGCCGCTTCAATGTCGTGAACCGCCACCGCGTTACCCGCCAGAACCGCCTGCACGTAGCCGTTGCGAATGAACCACTCGAAATCGGCGCGAGCCCTCGAGTGAACCAGCGCCGGACCGACCACCCAGACGAGATAGCCGCTCCGCCGCTTCTCCTCACCGAGGCGCGCGGCCAGTTCCTCGTAATTGACGGGTCGCTCGCGGCTGACCTCGGTGGACATGAAGCGGAATTCGTTGGCTCCGTGACCGCCTCCGAGGAAGCCCTGGGCGTGCACCACGATTCCCTCGGTTCCGTCCTCCGCTTCGCCCATGGCAATGAGATCGCCCCGCTGCAGCCGCCTCGGCTCGATTGCCTCCAGCAAGCCAGGACGTTTAACGACGACGCAATCCATTCGGGGCCGGATGGGGGCCAGCCACTTGCCGTCAACCCGGATGTACGTGGGCAGGTTGGAGGTCGAGAAGAAACCTTCCGGCAGCACGCCGTCGGCCGGCAACGGCGCAAAGCGGGCATCCGGCGCCCCCGCGAACGGCGGCTGCTCGAAGTCGGGTAGCAGGTCTCTTGGGGGGGCCATGTGGGAGAGGAAGCTAGGGGCGGCCCATGGGGTATTCAAGCGCTGTGCGTGCGGCGCAGGGGAGAGATTAGCTTTAGCGGCAACCAGGAGAGCGCCATGCATCGGTGGATCCGGCGGCGGAACATCAGAAGTTACGGGTGGAAGATGGTCGTTGGATTCTTTAGTCTGGCGCCGGGGGCCCCGGCGCTCGCTCAGGAGCCGGTGGCCGCACCGGACACCACCGCCTCTGACACCAGCCGGGTACGTCAGTTACCCGAGCTGAATGTCACGGTAACCCGGTCCGCGGAGCCCCTTCAACGCGTCCCTTATGCCGTAAGTGTGCTCGACCGGGGCGACTTCCAGCGCGCGCAGCAGACGATCGGGATCGACGAGGCCCTGAACAATTTACCGGGTGTGGTGGTCTCGAACCGGTACAACTTCTCTCTCGATCAACGCATCTCGATCCGGGGGTTCGGCAGCCGGTCGAACTTTGGGGTGCGGGGGCTCAAAATCCTCCTCGATGGTGTACCTCAAACTCTCCCTGACGGCCAGAGCCAGCTGACCAATATCGACTTCGCCACGGTGGAGCGCGCCGAAGTGCTCCGTGGCGCCAGCTCATCGCTGTATGGCAATGCCTCCGGCGGTGTGATCTCCTTCCAGACTCAGCAGGCGGCACTGGGCCCCTTTGCCCAGAGCGTGCGGGTCCAGGGCGGGAGCGGTGAGCGTGACGGAGACGACTTCTACAAATGGCAGACGTGGACCTCAGGCCGCTCGGGCAGTGTGAGCGGGACGCTTTCGCTCTCGCAGTTCAAGGCCGACGGCTACCGCCAGCACAGCGCCGCGGAGACCCGGCAACTGAATGCAGGGCTGGACTACGCGATCGGCGGATCGACCCTGGCCCGGATGCGGCTGAGTCTTGCGGACAGCCCAGAGGCCCAAAACCCCGGAGCCCTGACGCAGCCGGAGTATTCAGCCAATCCGGACTCGGCTGCCGCAAACAACATTCGCCGGAACGCGGACAAGGACGCCCAGCAGCACCAGCTGTCCCTGGGATTGCGGCACTTCGACGCGGCCGGCAACGAATACGAGGCCACCGTGTTCGGCTTGATGCGCGACCTGGCCAACCCATTGGCAGCGCCACCCGACATCAATCCCGGTCCGACCGCGGGTACCTACGTCGCCATCGACCGGGCAGCCGGTGGCGCGCGGCTCAGCGCCAGCCACCGCCTCGGGAGCGCGGAGTCGTCTCCCCGGCTCAACGCCGGCGCCGACGTACAATTCATGCGGGATGACCGTCAGAACTTTGTCCATGTTGCCGGAGTTCCCACCAGCGACGTCTTCCTCGATCAGCTCGAGAAGATCACCGAGCTGGGCCCCTTCACCCAGGTGCAGTGGAGTCCCGACCCCCGGCTCCTGCTCAGCACCGGGCTGAGGTTCGATTGGGTGCAGTTCGACTTGGAGGACCGATACACCGGGGATGGGTTCGACGACAGCGGCACCCGAACGATGTCGGCGCTGAGTGGAAACATCGGGGCCAGCTGGACGGTCGACACCCGGTTCATACCCTACGTGAACGTCTCCACGGCTTTCGAGACCCCAACCACCACCGAGCTGGTCAACCAGCCGGACGGATCGGGAGGATTCAACGAGGAGCTGGGCCCTCAGCGGGCGGTCAACTATGAGATAGGCGCCCGGGGCCAGCCGACCACGGGGATCGGCTATTCCGTGGCCCTGTTCCTCGGACGGGTCACTGACGCCATTGTGCAGCAGCTGGAAGTCGGCGGGAGAGCGTTCTTCCGGAACGCCGGGAAAACCCACAACGATGGCGCAGAGGTCGGCCTCACCCTCTCACCGGCCTCGGCGCTGACGTTGAGCGCGGCCTATACCTACGCGCGCTACCGCTTTGCGGATGATGAGCTCGAGGGCAATCGCCTGCCCGGGAGTGCCGGAGCATTTCTGGCGTCTCGGCGTGCGCTCGTCTCTGCCGGCTGGTATCTACGCTGATGCCGATCACACGATCAGCACTTCGGTTGCCGCCGACGACGCCAACACGCTCATCGTGCCCGCCTGGGGGGCCGGCGTGACCAATCTACGGCTGGGTTGGAGCGGTACCACCGGCGGCCTGCGACTTGCCCCCTTCGTCGGCTTGAACAACCTGTGGGATCGCCGCTATATCGGATCGGTGACCCTCAACGGCGCCCTGGGACGTGTCATCGAGCCCGCGCCCCGCCGGGTGATCTACCTGGGAACGGAGATCGGCTACTCGAGCGCTCCCTGAGGAAGTACCTCGAGATGGCACCTGCTTCTTTCAGCGATGTTCGAAGCGCCGTAGCGCGCCTGCTCGACTGGGAAGATGCGCATGCCGGCTTCGACAAGGTGGTCGGTGGCCTGCCGGCCGAGCTGCGCGGGCGGGTACCACCCGGGCTTCCCTATTCGCCCTGGCAGCTGCTGGAACACCTCCGCATTACCCAGCACGACATTCTCGATTTCTGCGTGAATCCAGAGTACGAGGAGCTCAGCTGGCCGGATGACTACTGGCCCAAGAGTGCCGTTCCGCCATCCGCGCGGGCGTGGGACGAGAGTGTCGCCGGCTTTCGCACCGACCGCGAAGCGCTGAAGCAGCTCGCGCTGAATCCGTCGCTCGAACTGCTGGAGAAGGTGCCTGCGGGGACGACCCAGACCTACCTGCGGGAACTGCTACTGGTGGCCGACCATACGGCCTACCACCTCGGCGAGCTCGTCGTGGTGCGGAGGGCACTCGGCGCCTGGCCCGGGGCGTAGCCATTACAGCAGGGACATCGGATCGCGATCGATGACAATGCGCGTATCTCCTTCGCGCCTAAGTCGGCGTCCGGCGTAGCGGACCACGCGCCCCAGTATCTCCGAGCGGCCCTTCAACAGCACGTGCCACCGCCAGCGTTCCTTGATGCGGACCAGGGGACAAGGCGCCGGTCCCAGGACCTGGATAGCCAGGTGGTAACGATCCACCAGCGCCGAGCACCAGTCGGCCAGCGCGGCAGCTCGCCGGCCCACTTCAGATTCATCAGGGCCCGACACCAGCAGGTTGACCAGCGACGTGGCAGGCGGATAGGGCGGATCTTCCCTGATTTGCCGCTCCTGGCGGAGGAACGCTTCGGCGTCGTGCTGTTGAGCCCAGAGCAGCGCGTGATGGGTCGGGTGCCGCGTTTGAACCAGCACGCGACCCCCCTTCGGGCCCCTCCCTGCTCTCCCTGCCACCTGCGCCAGGAGTTGGAAGGTTCGCTCAGCAGAGCGGAAGTCAGGCAGGTACAGGCCGGTATCAGCATCCACCACACCAACCAGCGTGACGTTGGGAAAATCGAGACCCTTGGCGATCATCTGAGTTCCGATGAGAATGTCTACGCCGCCTGATTCCACCGAAGCAAGAATGCGCTGGTGGGACCACTTGGTGCTGGTGGTGTCCAGATCCATACGCGAGATACGGGCCTCGGGATACCGTTCACCCAGCATACGCTCCAGCTGCTGGGTGCCCACACCCCGCATCTGCTGTACCGGGTTGGCGCAGGTGCGGCACGTGAGCGGCAGCGGCTCCTCGTGACCGCAGTAGTGGCAGCGCAGGCCGGCCGGGGCCTGATGGACGGTGAGCGATATGCTGCAATTGGGGCACTGCCAGACTTCTCCGCAATCGGGGCAGTGCAGGAATGCGGCGTAGCCGCGCCGGTTCAGCAGAAGGAGCGCCTGCTCCCTTCTTGCCAGTGTCTCCACCATGGCGGCGTCCAGGGCCTCCGACCACGGTACGGGCCCGGTGCCTGATGCCTTCGGCGCGACCCGAAGATCGACGACTTCGACCGGTGGGAGGGGTCGTGCACCGACGCGCTGGGGGAGACGCAGCACCTGGAGACCAGACTCCGCCTTGACGATCGTATCGAGCGCCGGAGTGGCGCTGCCGAGCAACAGGCGGGCACCTTCGATCCGGGCCCGCACCGCCGCAACATCGCGCGTGTTGTATCTCGGCGTCTCCCCGTTCTTGTAGCTGGCCTCGTGCTCCTCGTCTATAACGATGATGCCGAGGTTGGCGACCGGCGCAAAGACGGCCGAACGTGCACCGACGGCGACCCGGCGCTCTCCCCGTCGAAGCCGCCGCCAGGCGTCGGCCCGCTCGCCGTCGGAGAGCCCGGAGTGAAGCACGGCAATCTGGTCTCCGAACGCCCCGCGGAACCGGCTTACGGTTTGGGGAGTGAGGCCGATCTCGGGAACGAGCACGATGGCCCCCCGCCCCGCTACCAGCGCCTGTCGTACGGCTTCGAGATACACCAGCGTCTTTCCGCTTCCGGTGACGCCGAACAGCAATGCGGTTCCCCCGCTCTCGAGCTTGGAGACCGCATCCAGGGCGGTCGTCTGATCGGCGGTCAGGGTGCTGGGTGGTGGCGATGCAGGGGAGCCCGCAAACGGATCGCGCAGCACTTCCGAGCGGTCCAGTCGGGCGAGACCCTCGCGCACCAGCGCCTTGAGTACAGCTTCGCTGAATCCCAGCTGGTCCGACAGGTGCCGGACCGAGGCGCTACCACCCAATGACTCGAGCGTCTCATACAGCTGGCGTTGCCGGGGGCGCCGCTTGAAGATGCCGTCCCGCTCGAGCAGGGTCGGCCTCTCCCCGGCCAGCAGGAGCACCCGTTCGGTGAGACCGCCGGCGCTGGTGTCGGGTGGCAGCACCTCCAGCGTCACCGCCTCGATTCGCGTGAGTCGCTCGATGACGTCCCACAGCGGCCGCTTGAGGGCCCTCGACGCGGTAGACACCGCCGCCCGCCCGCCGCGACCGTCTAGCCAGTCAAGGAGCTCGCCTGCGACGCCACCGGATACCCGTGCTCCGTTCCGGACCGAGACGATCACCTGAGATTCTCCCCACATGCCCGCGGGGAGGATGCTCTTGAGCGTGAGGCCAATCGGCGCGGCGTAGTAGCCGGCGATCCACTCCGCGGTCGCCAGAAGCGCTTCCGAGAGCGCCGGCTCCAGATCGGGAACCGCGAGCACATCCTTCGCCGCCGCGGTCGGGGAATCGACGTCCACCGCCACGACAAGACCGATCAGCTCGCGGCGTCGCACGGGAACGACCACGCGTGCTCCCCGAACGACCCGGTCGCCCAGGGTGTCAGGAATGCGATAGGTGTAGGGAGTGGCGAGCGGGAGAGGTAAGGCAACGAGCGCGAAGCGATCGCTCATCGCCGCCTGACGCCGAGGCCGGGACCGGAAGGCAACGTCACCTGCCCGCCGTCGATATGCGCCCCGACGAAGGGATCGTCGGCCAGGAGTGCCGCACCATCCAGATCCACGATATCAACCAGGGGCGTGAAGTGGGCCGCGGCGGTGATGCCCAGCGAGCTCTCGATCATGCAGCCAACCATCACCATCATGCCATGGGCCCGGGCGATCGCGATCATTCTGAGCGCCTCCCGCAGACTGCCGCACTTGGCGAGCTTGATATTGATACCGTCCACCTTCCCCACCAGCAGCGGAATGTCCACCGAGGTGACGCAGCTTTCATCGGCGATCACCGGTATGGCCGACTGAGCGGTCACGGCGGCCAGTCCTTCCAGGTCTTCCGGTGGGAGTGGCTGCTCCAGCACCGTCACGCCGAATTCCTCCAGCATCGGCAACATTCGGATGGCGGTCTTCACGGTCCAGCCGCAGTTGGCGTCGACCCGAATCTCCTTGTCGGTTACCTCCCGGATGGTGCGAAGAATCTCGACATCCCGATCGGTGCCGAGCTTGACCTTCAAGAGCGGGTACTGCTCGGCCTCGAGCACCTTGGCCCGTATGCGCTCCGGGGTATCGAGTCCAATCGTGAAGGTGGACCGGGGCGCCTTGCAGGCATCCAGTCCCCACATCTTGTAGACCGGAATACCGATCCGCTTCCCTGCCAGGTCGTGGAGCGCGGCGGACAGGGCGGCGCGAGCCGCGGCATTGCCCCGGAGCATCGTCTCCCAGCGCCGTTCCGCCTCCTCCATATCTAGGGGATCGTGCGGCAATGCCGTCCCGTACAGTTTCAGCGCGGCCACCGCCGACTCGACGGTTTCGCCGTAAAACTTGGTTGGCGCGGCCTCTCCCCACCCCTCATTCCCTTCCCCGTCGCTGAGCTTTACCCACACGGTGCGGTAGTCACTCTGACCTCCGCGCGCGATGATAAAGGGATGCCTGGTGCTAAGTTGGAGCAGCTCGATGTCCATGCGGAGAGGCTGGGGCAAGGCGTCCTCAGGAAGGAAAGTGTGACAAATGTGCGCCTTCAGCAGGCGGCCCTGCAAGTCGAATTTACGTCAGCGCGCGCAGATGTGACGCCACAGCTTCGGCCAGACGAGCCGGGACGTACCCTCCCTCCATCAGCCCCGCGATCGGGATGGAGGGGAGAAGGTGCCGAAGCCGGGTGGTCCACTCGGCATAATGCTCCGGCTCCAGCGTGAAGCCACCAAGAGGATCGCCGGCCAGGGCATCGAAGCCGGCTGACAGCAGCACCAGGTCGGGCCGCCAGTCGGCGGTGGCGGCAACGATCGCCGCCCACAAATCGCCGACGTACAGCGATGCGGGCTTTCCCGGGCCCCGTGGGACGTTAAAGACGTTGCCGACGCCTCGCTCGTCCGCTGCTCCGGTCCCAGGGTACCACGGGTACTGATGGAGCGAGACATAGCGGATGGTCGGATCGGTCTCGACCAGGGCTTGCGTGCCGTTGCCGTGGTGGACATCCCAGTCAATGATCAACACGTGCCGGTGCCCGGCAGCCTGGGCGTGTCGGGCGGCGATGACTACGTTGTTCATCAGGCAGAACCCCATCCCCTTTCCAGCCAGGGCATGATGGCCGGGAGGACGGATAGCCGCAAAAGCGTGGCCCAGTCCCTTCATCGCATGCTCGGTAGCGGCGAGCGCGGCACCGGCGGCACCGAGCGCCGCCATCCAGCTGTCGCGGCTCAGCACCGTGTCAAGGAAAAGAGCGCCGCCACCGCCCGAGCTCATGGCTTCGAGTGTTGCCAGGTAGCTCTCGGGATGCACGGCCAGCAGCGGCTCACGCGACGCAAATGCCGCTTCCCGCAGGACGACCGCCGGCTCCTGCTTCAGCCGCTCGAGGACGACGCGAAGCCGCGCCGAAGTTTCTGGATGGCCCGATCCGGGATCGTGCTTAAGGCAGCCGGGATGGGTGAAGACGGGGATCGGCATGTCATCAAGGTAAGCGGTGAGAGGGAACAGAAAAGCGTAAGCGGGTAGGAAGGATGTTCCCCGCTCACGCTTTCTCTTTCCCGCTCACGCTTTGTCCTAAGGCCCGCTGCATCTCGCGAACCTCGTCCCGGACGCCCCGCCGCTCGTCCGCGATCTCCTCCCATTTGCGCCGGTACCAGCGCCAGTACAGCAGGATCATTCCGGCTGAAACGAAGAAGACCAGCCCCACCGGAACGAGTAACAGACGCCCAGTCATCACACCCAGTGCCGCCAGGGCGGCCCCGTCGAAGGTCAGAAAAGCAATGGCTACGATGGTCAAGGTACGACTCACAACCGGAGCACCGCTCATCCCGGCTAGCGCACGGGCCGGCGCCGCCGGGCGAGCACGATGAGCGGCGCATTGGGCACCAGCCCGGCAGCGGCCAGAGACTGCGACTCGTCCTCTACCGCCGCGCCCCGATACTTGATCAGGTAATCCGATGCGGGCCGGGCGACGTGAGTGAGCTCCAGGGCCTGTCGCTTCAGCTCTGACAGCGGAGTCTGATCCGGTAGCTCCAAGACCACTTCATCCCAGGCATCCTCGACCATGACCCGCAGCGGCAAAGCGGTCATGCCACGTGCTCGGCGGGCAGCGGCAGGGTCGAGAGGAACCTATCCACGACCTGGTCGAACAGGAGTGTCGATGCACGCACCCGGGTTCCCCGGGGATCGGCCCACACCGCCATTGCGATTTCCTCCCCGCCCTGTCCCCGAAACGTCACGAAGCCGGGGCCTTCCTTTTCGGGATAGGCAGCGTTCAGTGGCACCCGCTCGGCAAAGAACCGCTTGGCCCGATGCAGCACCTCGGGACCGCCCAGCGTCGTGATTACCTCGTGCACCATGGCTAGCGCCCCGCCGTGGTTGACGGAAAGCGTGCGATCGTGATGCCGGTCGGTTGACCCGGGATGGCGATGGTCCCGACCACCTTTCTCCGGGCGAGATCGATCACATCGACCGCCCCCGGATCCGCGCCCACCGACTCGGAGGACACATAGGCCAGCGTTCCATCGGGTGAGTAGGCAATGCCGTGCACAACCTTCTTGCTGGTAGGAATACGGGCGATTTCGGTGAGTTTCACCCCGTCGATCAGGCTCACGCTCTGGTCCTTCTTGTTCGTCACCACGATGACCTTGCCATCCGGGGACGGCTCGACGTTGTAGGCTCCCTTCCCGACCGGGACTTCCTTGATGAGCCTCAGCTCGGCAGCATCCCAGACCTGAAGGTTGTTGCCGTAGTTGCAGGCGATGTACAGCCGCTTGTCATCGGGCGACACCGACACGAACGTGGGCGAGCACTCCTTGGCTACACCACCAACCAGTGGCGCGGGCGGCCCATGGTGCGCCGGACCCGTGGCCGTGACCGAATGTCCCTCACCGGTCCTGGCTCGACGCGAAACTCTGAAGGTGCCGACGTCCAGCTGCAGAAGCTCATCGCTATGCATGCAGGATACGTAGATCCGGGAACCGGCATGGTTCACCTTGACCCCGTGCGGCATGTCGCAGGCCGGGATGTCCGTGATCTTGTTCATCGTAGGTGTGTGCACTACCGACACGACATTGACGCGGGGATGGTCGCCGTGGAAATCCGAATTGGCAACGAAGGCAAACTGACCGTCGGGCGTAAGACTCACCGTGGTCGGAAAGAGCTCTACCTGCGCCCGGCCGATCAGGGAGTCCCCGCTTACGGCCATTTTCCACAGCGAGCCGTAGGGCGTTCCGTGCGCCACCGTGATGTAGTAGTTCTGCCCGTCGGGAGAGACCGTGATGTTGTGCGGCCCGTCGATGTCCGTCGGCATGATGCCGACCGGAACCACCCGGTCAACCGCCAGGCCATTGCCTACCGGCTTGAGCCAGGTAGTCACGTCACCCGATTCACTCACCACCCCGACACGGTAGCCAGGCTCCCCGCTCTGTGCCACGGCGGGCGGAGCGAACAAGACAGCTATGGCGATCAAATACCTGCGCATCGAACCTCTGCTTCGTCGTCGATCGGTTTCAGTGGGTGCGGCGCCCGGAAGATACCCGCCTAGCTGGGCACTCGCACGTCAGCCTGAAACACGGGGCTGTGGGTAAAGAGGTCACGCACACCGGGCTTGCGACGCAAGACCAGGACGAGATCTCCCGTCGGCGGATCGGCCACCCCATCCACGGTCAGAAAGCACGGCAGCTCTGCGTCAGGTGGGGGCTGGACCAGGTAGCTCCTGCCCTGCCAGGTGAAGGTAACCGAGGCAGGGATGCATCGAACTATGTGATCGAGGAACACGTCATCGTCGACCCAGTAGACGCCATCAGCCCGACGCTCGCCGCTCAGGAAGAATGTCGGATCGAAGGCCTCCCGCCCCTGGCGCGCGAAGTTGTGCTCCACCGCCCAATCAAACTCTTCCAGATCTGGTGCGTGGGCCCGCCATTCCAGGTGGTGGCGAAGCTCATGCGTAAGGGTTTCCCACGCTTCGCGGCGCCAGTCCAACCCGTCGCCATTTTCGGCGAGGGCCGCGAACGAGCCGTAATACAGAACCACCTGGCTCTGGATTCCCTCCACGCCGCTGCCGACCTCGACCGGCAGGGGGACACACTCGCCCAGGGTGTAGATCTCCGGCCGTTCGGGGTGCGGCACGGTCCGGGGAGAGACGACGACCTCGGCGATGCCCTCGAAGAACCCGGGAGGCACCTCTTCGCAGAGCCGACGGACCATAACCTCGAAATCCGCGAGGCGCATACGTGTCGGGAGCTAGGAGCCGGG
>CAVUDL010000020.1:0-140926 GCA_963740175.1 uncultured Gemmatimonadales bacterium | reverse complement strand
CTCGGAAGTGATTTTTGGCCCCTCCTCCGCCCCACAACTTTCGGTTGGCAACTCAGTCAGGTCGTGCTGGCCCACACCAGGACGTTGAACGTTGGCTGTCGAGGCTTGATCGGCCCTCGCCACCGCCGCCCTGGGCTGTGGCGGCCGACGAACCCCGGCACACCGAGCAGGTGAGCCCCTCATCGACCGGTGAAGAAGCAGCAGCTGATGTCCAGGAGGCTCCGAACCCTGTACGATTTGAGATGACCCCGCTTATGTATCCGGCCACTCGAGGTCTTCCGGGAGTACCCCCGCGAGACGATCGACGTTTGTGGTATTACGATCGACCGACCCTTCCACGAACCGCCATGGAAGACGCTTCGACGCATGCTCCGCTTCTACGGGCCGACAGGAGTTGCCCGGTTGGCCGCCCGGTTTGCTCGTGCCAAGTTGCGGGGACACTCGATCGGACGACTCGCGTCCGAGCATTCCATCCCTATGCTCGCGGCGCCTTCGGTAAATGCCCCTGAATACGTGGAGATGGTGCGCCGACTGGCGCCCGATCTGATCGTCTCGGTGGCGGCACCGGAGATCTTCAAAAAAGAGATTCTCCGGGCACCGCGAAAGGGCTGCATCAACATCCACTCGGGGAGGCTTCCGGTATATCGGGGGATGATGCCGACGTTCTGGCAGATGATGCACGGGGAGCACGAAATCACCGTCACGGTGCACGAGATGGTGGAGGTCCTCGATGGTGGAGAGATCCTGGGAACGGTTGCCGTCCCGATACAGACACCCGACTCGCTGGATCGTGTGATTACTGCCACGAAGCAGGAAGGTGCCAGACTATTGATCAGGGTATTAGAGCAGATTCACTCGGGGCAAGTTGCAGGAGTTCCGGTGGACATGAAGGCCGCGAGCTATTTCTCGTTCCCCAAGCGTGAGCACGTCACCCAGTTCCGCCAACGTGGCCACCGGCTCATCTGAGGCTATGATGGTTACCACTCGACTTCCGATTCAGGCTCCGGCGGCCATGTCAGTGGATGTGGAGGACTGGTTCCAGGTCGAAAACCTCAAGGAGGTAGTGCTCCGCAGCACATGGGACAGCCGGGAGCGGCGAGTTGAGGCTAACACGACGCGGATACTTGAGCTCCTCGAGCAACACGGAGCCAAGGCCACTTTCTTCACCTTGGGGTGGGTGGCCGAGCGCCATCCGGGACGAATTCGCCAGATTGCCAGCGGTGGACACGAGGTCGCATCGCATGGGTACGGACACGAGCTCGTCTACACGCTTTCCCAATCGGAATTCCGACAGGATGTCCAACGATCGAAAAGCCTCCTCAAGGACGTCACCGGGCAGCAGGTCGTCGGCTACCGGGCGCCCTGCTTTTCGATCACTGAGTGGGCGATCGAGATACTTCAGGAACTGGGATTCGAGTACGACTCATCCGTCTTTCCGACGCGGGAGCACACGACCGATATGCCTGGCTTCCTGGGCTGGAGCTGGACAGCCGATCGTTGAGCTCAGAGCGGGCTTCCATGAAGTGTGTATCTCCTGCCTTCCGCTCGCGGACTCAGGGTTTGCCCTGGGTGGCGGCGGCTACTTCAGGCTGATACCGCTGCCCGCGTGGCTTGCCGGCGTGCGCCGGATCATGGGGGCTGGTTGGCCATACGTGTTCTACATTCATCCCTGGGAGATCGACCCTGGGCAACCTCGAGTGGAAGGGTTGGGCAGGATCAGCCGTTTTCGCCACTATCTAAATCTGCACCGCAGCGAGCAGCGGTTCGGCTCGCTGCTGTCCAGCTTTCGCTGGACCACGATTCGGTCGGTACTGGATGGCTGGAAGGCGCAGAGCCCCGGCCCCGCGAGCCGGGAAGTGACTGGACCCACCCGCTAAAAAAAATCAGCCGGGAGCGTCACCCCCTCCGGCTGACTTTTTAACCTGTTGGTCAGGATCTCCGACAGGCCTTTGCGGGCGCCGTCGTCATTCGGGCTGCGACGTCCTTGAACGCCCGTTGATTCTCTCGTATTGGCCAGATAGGCAGCATCCGAGCGCCACATGAACAATCCGCAGCCGACCGGGCCGAGGGTCAACCCCCATGCTCTGACCTGTTCCGGTGTCATGCGGCAATTGGGCGAGAACGTTCCCGGGCCGGCCTGACCCGGACCAGTGCAGTCAAACGTCCCATCCCGATCCTGCACACCACCGTCCAGAACGTTGAGAGAACAGAGCACCGCGTGGCCGTCGCGCCGAGCCATCGCCAGTCCGGCATCACGGAAGGCAGTGATGTCACCACGCCGGTGATCGTACTGATCGACGATGAAATCGCAAACCCGATAGCCTTTGGTAGGCTCGAACTTGTCGTGCTGGTGCTCGGCTCCGGCGGGCAACGTTGGAAAGAGGCGCTTGACCTCGCCACAGAGCGAGTCTACCCGGGCCTTGGTCATCGTCCCCGGCCCCCAGTTTGCCCGACCATCGGCCCCACCCGACACGTACGGCTCGTCCATCACCGTGGCGCCGATGATGGTGCCATCGGCGACGCCTCGGGCGACGGCATCTTTGATGGCCGCCGTGTTGAACTGCCGGAGCCTGCATCCCACTTGGCGCGGTCAAATTGGAGGACACCGTGGATGACACTCAAGCAGCAACCATAGTTCCTCGCACTGTGAGCACCACCGGTCATGACCAGCATGATCCGGACACCCCGCTGCCGAGCATTCTCAATCCAACTCACCATCGTCTCGGGAAAGTTGAACTCAGCGCTCAGTGTGAAGTAGTCCGCTGGGGTACCGGTGGACAACAGGCGGTAGACACCGAAGGGAAGACCCGATGCCGGACCGCTGCCCAGGGGCTGGGTGACGGTTATGGTGGAGGTGTCGGCCACCGCGCCAACCGTGGCGATGATTCGGTAGTTTCCGGCCGTAGATCCCGCGGTGAACAAGCCTGACTCCGACACGGTGCCGCCGGTAGCCGCAAAGATCACGTTGACCGCAACGCTGTCGCCGGCTGAAGTCCGGCCTGAAGCTTTAAACTGGCGAGTTGTCCCTGGTGCCAGTGTTGCCGTAGCCGGAAAGAGGGTCACCTGCACCACTTCCGGCGCCGGCGGCGGTGGGGTAGCCGGGGGTGGCGGCGGGGGGCGGTGGTGCGGGAGCTCCGATGGTCACGAGGGCGGTATCCGAGATCGTCAGCTTCGTATTGCTGGCGATCACGTGGTAGGTGCCTGCGGTATCTCCGGCGACATAGTTCCCACCCGCGTCAATCGAGCCGCCGGTAGCACTCCAACGCACACCGACTGGCACGGCTCGGCCATCCACCAGGTAGCCGGTGGCAAGGAAGGTCTGGCTCAGGCCGGGAGTGAGGGTCGTGGTGCCCGGAGAAATGGCGATGGACGCCAGCAAAGGCTGACGGCGAACAACTTCCACGATGGCGGTATCGACGCGCTCGCCCTCCCCTCAGGCGAGCTGGCCGCGATCATGAAGGAACCGGTCGTCGCCGCCGAGAAACGCCCGTCTGGCAGGATCGTGCCACCGCTGGCGTTCCATTGCACTGGAGCGTCAATGGTATCGCCCGAGGCGGTGGTGCCCTGTGCCTGGAAGCGAATCAGTTGGTTGGTTTCGACGGTGACCTTGCTAGGATTGATGCGCACCGTCACGGGTACTGTGTGGCGAAATCGCGGGTCTTCCTGAGAGCCCGAGGTCAAGGGATGAGCGGGTGCACTATCTGGTGCCGTGGTGTCTCCACTGCACGCCGCGAACAGGAGGAGGGCGGGGAGCATGCCCAATGTTCGCGAGACGGCCAGTCTCCGCGCAAGCTTGAACGTGTACGTCATTGGTCTATCCTTTCATTGCTCTCCTTGTAAGAGTCCCAACCGTTCCCTCCACGCCACCACCACCCTTGGGCTGAAAGAAAGTATAGATCGCGCCGAAGCTTTGCTCAACCACGAACATTTATACAGTTGCCACAATCGGAACAATGATCCTTATTAGTATTCCGCATTAACTCATTAGGTTAGACTTAATAACCTTAGTCGATTGTAACGAAAATCTGTCTAATTTTTTGACGGGAACCTCTCATGATTGCAGCCCGAGCGCCCAATCTCGCGCTACCCGGCCGGCCCCAAGCACTCACCCATCGGGCGTCGCCGGGCACTCCTCCCGACACCTTCTGACGGCATAATTCTCGCCAGGTCGCCCGTATTTCCCGATTTTCGGAGTCCCGCGTGAAGATTGCGTTGATCGTGACCCGAGCCGACCCCATTGGGGGGGCCCAGATCCACGTGCGCGACCTCGCGGTGGCACTTCAGGAAAAGGGACACGCGGCGACGGTGCTCACGAGCGGAAGCGGGCCGTTGATCGAGGATCTCCGGAAGCGAGGAATTCCGGTCGTGATTCTTCGGCATCTCTCCGCGCCAATGCGGCCCCTGCGTGACCTGCGCGCCCTGAAAGAGGTTCGCGCGGCCCTGACGACCCTTCAGCCGGAACTCGTTGCCGCCCATTCCGCGAAGGCGGGTCTATTGGGCCGCCTGGCCGCGCGATCATTGCAGGTGCCCGTGGTAGTGACGGTCCATGGCTGGGCATGCGCTCCAGGCACCCCGCGACTCCAGGCCGCAGCCTCCCGCATCTTCGAGCGGTTGACCAGCAAATACGCCACCAAGATGATCACCGTTTCCGAATTCGACCGGCGTTTTGGACTAGACCTCGGCCTCGTGGCCGAGCACCAGGTGGTGACGGTGCACAACGGAATTCCCGATGTTTCGGCAGCTCTACGAGCGGATCCGTCTCGAACCCCACCTCGTCTGGTGATGGTCGCCCGGTTTGGGGCGCAGAAGGACCACCGCACTCTCCTCACAGCGCTTGGCGGGCTTCGAGACCGGTCCTGGGAACTTGATCTGATCGGGGATGGGCCGCTCCTGGGGGAGATGCAGACGCTCGCCGCCGAGCTCGGCATCGCGGAAAGAGTACGGTTTCTGGGCCAGCGCATGGATGTGGCCAAGATCCTCGCGTCCTCCCAGGGATTCGTGCTGGCTACGAACTGGGAGGGTTTCCCTCTCAGTATTCTGGAGGCGATGCGGGCAGGTCTGCCGGTCATTGCTTCAGCTGTGGGAGGAGTGAGTGAATCAGTGATTGATGGTGACACAGGTTATCTGGTCCCGCAGGGGAGCGCGGAACAGCTCAGGGACCGAATTGGGCAAGTCGTAGGTGACTCGGCTCTGCGGGCTCGCCTGGGAACTCGCGGCCGGGCGTATTACGAACAGCACTTCACATTGGAATCCGCAGTCAGCAAGACGCTCGCTGTGTATGACGACGTCCACTTCCGATCGGCCCGATCCCGCACCGATAGTACATGAAAGCAGACAGCCTGGGCCATATTGGCCCAGGCTGTCCCTGTACACTCCTGCTTTACATCTGCCAGATGAGCTACCGGCCGGCCTCAATCGCTATGGCGCCGGCGTTGCCAATCGCTCCTCAGGTAAGGCGCCGCTTGCAGCTGCGGGGTGTTTTGGAGAGGAGTACCGAGGCCAGATCGCGGAACGCTGCCAGGTTGGCCCACTTCGACATATACGTGGCGTCGTATCTCCACATCTGCAGTGTGCACCCATATCCCGCTAGCGCACGGCCCCATTCACGGACCTGGGTCGGCGTCATACGGCAGTTGGGGTAATAGGTGCCTTTACCTGCCTGTCCGGCGCCAGTGCAGTCGTAGCTCTGTCGGTCCTGCACGCCGCCGTCAAGAATGTTGAGACTGAACGCGGGGGTAACTCCGTCCCGTCTGGCCTGCGCCAGCACCTCCTCGCGCCACTTCCCGATATTCCCGACGGTGACCCAGTGGTTGTACTGAAAGAGCACGTAGTCGAGAACCTGGTACCGCTCTGCCGCGCGCCACTTGTAGCCCGGAGGACCGAGATTGACGCCCATCGGCAAAGTGGGGAAGATGGCCTTAGCGTAGGACGCCATCCGGTCGATGGTGCCCTTGGTGATGTTTCCACCCCACCGGCGGGTTTCCGGCTCGTCGATCAACTGATTACCAATGATGGTACCATCCGCGACCGCCGCCGCCACCGCTTGCCTGATGGCTGCAGTCTTGAACGTATCCATCTTCCTCCTCCACTTGGCAAAGTCGAACTTGCCGTATGTCGTATAATTGGTCGACGGGCCGCCCGTCATGGCGAGCACCAGCCGCTGGTTCGTCGAGCGCGCGGTACTGATCTGCGTGACCAGTCCCCTGGCATCGGTATAGTTCTGGGTGCCGGTGAACGGCTGGGGCCCAAACCGAACCGTTCGGGGGGTGCTCCAGAGCCCAATGGGTCCGTAGGGAATCCCGCGATATCTGGCGTAATCGAACGACGCCTCGACCGGTTGGAACAGATCGTGGGTGCCTGCCGGCAACGTGTCAGCCACGGGCGCGGCAGTCGAGTCGGTTGGGGCCAGAGAGTCGGTGGCGGCGGAATCGAGCGCGGCCCCGTCCATCTGAATCGTGGGTTCGGTGGAGGCGAGTTTTTCGGCACTGTCACATCCGCCGGCGAGGACGGCGAGGGCGAGCAGCGGGGCTCGCAGTCGGGCCCATCGACCAGCGTGGGTGAGCGTCTGGATCATTCTGGTGTCCCCTTAGGTACACAGTTGACGGTGCCTGCGGTAGATCGAGGGGCCAGCGTGCGGCACGGCCGCAACCGGTGGCTCATCGTCAGGGGGTCCTGACTCGCAGGTGGGGTTACAGCGACCGTGCGCTAAGGCACGACGGACGCGTGAGGCCCCGCAGGTTGTGACAGAGTGGTTCGCTGGAACGAACTGAGAGTGAATCTCCAGAGCGAGGAATGGTCGCCGGGTAGCGCCATCTCGTTGTCGTTAAAGCCTCGCGGCAGCCAAAATCGTGATCTACGTCACAAAAGTCAAGACGGCCACCGCTTCCGCTTCATCCCTGGCCCCTCAAATTTCCCAGTTCGACATGATGATCCCCGTCTTAGGGAATCGCTGTGGGTACCCCTGTAGGAGCATCCGCAAGTCGGTCCAGTGAACCCGGTACCCTAACTCGACGAGCTTCAGGTACGCGACGCTGAACTCCGTCTGGCAGCGAATCGCCACTCGAGCGACACGCTCGAATGTGGCGGAAAGCTGTACAGAGTGGATCAGACGCTCGAAAGTATCGGGCGTGGCAGTGACCAGCTTTAGCACCCGGAGTTCATCCTTGGGCCGGCCGGCGGCCAGCGGGGTGGAGTGCCACAGGGCAAAACCGGTAAGGGTCCCTCCGTCGCGTGTCAGGGTGGCATCGCCGATCCCGAGCTCGCGGGTGAGGGCCAGTTCGCGGGTAAAGTCGACTCCCGGCAGGATCCGGTCAGTGAGCCGGCGGCATTCCTCCACCCGTTCGGCCCAGGCCGGCCCGGCGGCGGAGAGCAGCTCCGGGGCGCCGCCTCCCCGGCGCGGCACGTCATGGACCAGGGTGACGGTGAGATGCCCCGGCACTAATCCGATACGGCTGTAGAAGCCGATGTTATCGACCGTCCGCGGCATGGTCTCCAGCCCGATCGTGGTCGCGCCCTGGGCCCGGAGCCAGTCGATTCCGGTCCGCACCATGGCTGACCCCAGCCCTTCGGCCTGGCGGTCCGGCCGAACGGCCAACGGTCCCATCCAGCCCTCGGTGCCCGACCGATGAACCATGTTAAAGGCGACCATGTGTCCCTCGGCATCCCGCCACACCATGGAGCCGTCGCCCGCATCTTCCAGGGCATAGCGCCAGACGAGGCTGTTGAGCTGCGGCACTCTGACCCCCACGAGACCGTCCCGGCTATACCGGTCGGTGAAGGCCTCGGTAAAAACCCGGTTCAGCGACTCGATATCCCGGAGAGTGGCCTGCTCGGGCCCGCGCACGCTCCGGTCAGGCCGCCACATCATGACCTCCCCGAGGATCGTCGAGCACGCTGGCCACACCAGTGGCCTGGTCAAAGCCGACCCGCACCACATGGTCGACGCTCTCCCTCAACGATTCGATGTGGGTGACCAGGATGACCTGCGAAAAGCGGTCGGCGAGGCTTCGGAGCAGATCGGTGACGGCGCTGCGGTGAGCCTCGTCAAGCGAGCCGAAGATCTCGTCAAGGATCAGCATTGAGAGCGGTTGACCGGCCAGCTCGGCAATCATCTGACTGATGGCCAACCGGAACGCGAGATTGGCAACGTCCTCCTCCCCGCCGGAGATCACGGACTGGGGATCACCATTGTCGAGTACAGTCGCCGTATAGTTCTCGTCGAGCTCCAGCTCCACATATCGCCCATGAGTCAGCTCGCTGAGGAATCCGGAGGCGATGTCGGAGAGGTCAGGACGCAGGCTCGAGTTCAGGTCGTCTCGCAGGTCGGTAAGAGCGCGATCTAGCTCCTGGTGCAGGGACAGCTCGCCCGCGGTTTCACCGGCGGCCCGTTCACGCTCGTCTCGTTCCGCCTGCCGCCGAATGACGGCTTGAACTGCCTCGCCGGCGGCGCTGCGCTCGGCCTTCGCCCGGACCAGGGCCAGCTCGGCTTCACGGCGAGCGCGTTCCGCGGCCTGCTCGCTGTCGCGCAGCGCTTTAAAGGTGGCTTCGCTGAAACCCAGTCCTGCCAGCCTGGTCCGCAGCTCGGTGATCCCAAGGGCAGAGTCGGCACTGGCATCACGCGCGGCCTGAAGCTCGGCGGCGATCGCCTCGCTTCGTTCCGCGACGACTCGGAACCGTTCCGCCTGGAGCGCGAGTGGTTCGAGGGCCCGGGTTTCGCGCACCACCGCTTCATGGCGTACCTGATCGTAGGTGTCGGCGAGCCCTACCAGCGCCCCTTCCAACTCACCCACCCGCAGCAACAGTCGTTGCTGCTCCTCCCGGAGCGGGCCTGACTCCTGGGCCTGGGCGAGGAGGCGGCCTTGCTCGGTGGTCGCATGGGACAGCTCCTGCTCCAGCGTGACTCTCTGTTGATCGATCTCGGTGAGCGGCTGGGGCTCATGCTGCAGCTGTTCGATCCGCTGCTTGTAATAATTGCCGTTCGAGCGCACTTCCTCGATCTGCCGGTCCAGCAGCTCCAGCACTTTGGCGTATTCCACACCCAGCGGGCGGGCGCAGGTGGGGCAGACCCCCTCGGCACCGGCCTGGACGATTCGCTGCCGCTGGTCCTTGAGCTCCTGAAACTGGTCCAGCAACCCCTGGCGCTTGGTCTTGGCGTCCTGGGCATCGCGAACCCAGACCGTGCGACGCTCTTCAGACTCGAGCGCGGCCGCGGTCAGCGAGGCGCGCACCGCGTTGACGCGATTGAGAACGTCGTCCAGGAGCTGCTTCGATGGCAGCCGGGAGATGCGTTCGTGGGTGGAGGCCAGATGCGCCCGTACTTCGTCCAGCTGGGCCTGGTAACTCTTCCGCGCCGCGTAAGCTTCGGCCTGACGCTCCAGTGACTGTGCCTCGCTGCGCAGGGCGGGGAGCGGTGCGAGGCGGCGGTGTACCTCCTCGAGTTTTTGGCGGGCCGAAGCCGCTTCCTTCGCTTCCTGCTCCAGCCGCCCGGCCCGCTCCGTGACCGCCGCGGCCTTCTGTTCGGCGAGCTTGAGTTCGGCCTCGAGCGCCACGGCCGTCTCCCGCAGCTGCTGGAGCACTTCCCACTGGGGGCGAACCGTCGCCAGCTGTTGCTCCGCCACGCCGCTCGCCGCGCTTGCCGCCGCTTCCGCACTATGGGCCGCCACCAACCGCTCGTCCGCCTGTTTCCGGGCGGCCTCCAGCTCGCTGCCGTCGGGGAGTCCAGCGCGCAGTCCTTCGAGCCGGGCGCGCAACGATGAGCGCCGTTCCTTGAGGCGCTCCTGTGCGATCCGCAGGCGCTCGTATCCCAGAACCTGGGAGAGAAACTGGGCCCGCTCGGGCGCGGTCATCGCGGCCATGACGGCGAGCTGTTTCTGTCCGGTGAAGTACGTGTTGAAGAACTGATCCCGGGTCATACCCAGGAGCCGAGTCACTCGCTCGGTCACCGCGCCAATGCTGTTGGCGACGGCAGACACGTCGCCGTCCTGGTACAGCTCGGCGCTGTTGAGCGAGCGCACGACCCGATAGCGATGCGCCCCCAGCGTGAAGTCCACCTCCACCACGACTCTCGCCTTGGGCGGTGCTCCCCGACGCCGCAGGGTCTCCCGACTGCCTCGGGCGGCCGGCATTCCATACATAGCCCAGGCGATGGCCTCGAGCAGCGTGGTCTTGCCGGCGCCGTTAGGGCCAATGATTCCGGTGAGCCCGGGACCGAACTCGATCTCGGTGTTCTCATGCTGCCGGAAGTTCTGCAGACGAACCCGGTTGATCTGCATCACCCACCCGCCAGGTCACGCTCGACGCTATTCATCAGATCCCGGCCTAACCGGACGAACTCGGTCCGGTCGAGCTCGGCCGGGAGCGGTCGACCCTCGAGATAGGAGGTCACCAGCTCGGGTAAGGTCTGGCGCCGCCCTGGAGATCCCACTCCAGTCACTCGGTGCAGCTCCGGCCGCCTGAAATCCAGCTGGAAATGCAGTGCGTCCGCCTTGTAGGCCCGCACAGCAGCGTGGTCGATTTCCCGGGCAACATGCCGCGGGATATCGAATACCCGCAGCCGTACGATCTGGTCGGATACGCCGCCAGGGACCGAGGCCAGGCGTTCCGCGATCAGATTATCGATCACCTCTGCCGAATGGCCCTGGGCCCGGATCGGCTCGAGATCGAGAACCGCCCGAGCCGCGGGCACCGCATGGCGCTCTACTCGCTGAGTCTCAAGGTCCACGAGCAGCCACCCTTTTCCGTGGGAGCCATGGTCCACCTCGTCCGCCGCCTCGCCCCAGATGTTCGGCCCGATGAAATCCAGCGATCCGGCGTACCAGGCATTCCGGGCCACCTGATGCTGAGTGTGGTAGTGTCCCAGCGCGATGTAGGTCCAGTCCTCCAGGTGAAGCTCGCGGCGGTTGACGACGGCGCCACCGTAGTCCGTGGCGACATGGCCCAGCGGGTACTCGCCCTCCACCTCGAAGTGGGCCACGAGCACCTGGTGCTTCTGGGACCCTTCCGGCAGGAGCGCGGGCGGCTCGGCAGACAGCGTGGCCTGCCGCGGCACCGCGAATATGCTGAGGTCGAGCTCAGGATAGACCAGCCGCCGGGGCTCGTCGGTAGCCACCTCCACCCCCAGCTCCTCGAAGAGCCGGAGGATCGATCCGGTCTCCACAGTGCGGGGCGTGTCATGGTTGCCGGCGATGAGTACCAGAGGCACGTGCGGCAGGGCTTCGCGCAGGCGTTGAAACTGCCGAAAGGCAAAGACGATGGCGTAGTTGGTGGGGCGGACGGAATGAAAGAGATCACCCGCCACCACCACGGCGTCGGGTCGCGCGGCAATCACCCCGTCAATTGCCTGGCGGAACGCCTGTGCGACGTCGGCTTCTCGCTGATTGATGCCGCCGGAAGTCTGCCGGTGGTACTGCCGGATGCCGAGGTGGGAGTCGGCGATGTGCGCCAGTTTCACGGGTGGAGAATGATCCGAAGAGTTGCAAAGGGCAAGAACGCACCGATTTGGGACTTGCCCGTCTGCTCCGTTCTACGCTCCGTAGGAGTCATCCACACGTTTGAGGGCGGGGATTCCCCGGCGCGGCGCGGCAACTTCCCCGTTCACCCGTCGGCCCAGGCAGGCGGTGAAAAAGGCATATGCGTCAATGGGGCGCTCGCGGCGAGTGGCGGCCAGGGCGCGCCGCACATCTTCCTCCCGGCGGCCTTCGATAAGGGTCCGCACGGCATCGCCCGATACCCGTCGATCGAGCCGCCGCAGGTGGCGCACCACCGCGTCCACAAAGGGTAGCTCGGCGGCTGGCGGAAAGCGCTCCATGCCTTCCCGGCTGGTCAACACCGCGGGGCGCGGAAATTTGACGAAGATCGGCTGAGTGAAGTGAGGGTGGCGCAGCATCAGCTCGCCCTTGGGCAGGGTGGCCAGCTTGATCTTCGTTGCCGGCGAGAGGGTGCCGTACGCGGGCATGGCGAGCTCATCGCTGTCCATGCGCCCGTAGATCCCAGTCCCGGCGTTCCCCACGACCCGCCGCTGCACCTGAGAGCGGAACTGCTGGGCTGAAAAGAGAACCAGACCCAGATAGCGGCCCCGCTCGGACAGGTCCAACAGCATCTTCCTGACATAGGTATCAGGGCCATCAGCCGGCGCGTACTTGTTGAGCTCGTCCACGAACACGACTACATGGTCCACGCCCAGATCACGCCGCTCCAGGTGCTCGCGCAGCTTTGACACCACGCGGGCGAAGACCAGGTCCTGGGCCAACGGATCGAGCCCGGCAACGTCGACAACGTTCACGCTGCGGTCGTCGAACTTCCCCCAGGGCAGGTCGTTCGGCACGCCATCGTCGGTAACAAGACCCTTGGAGCGGGTGCTGATATTGCTGAGGCGATTTCGCACCTTGCGGATAGTCGCAACGTGGTGGGTCCTCCAGACCTCGGAACCGCGTCCCATTGCTTCCATGAAGTCGAAGATGGCGCGGAAGAACTCGTCCAGGTCTGCGAAGCTCTGCACGTTGAACGGTTTTCCCCGAAGCATCTCGTCCACGTACTCCCGGCCGACTACCCGTTCGGCCAGAAAGTCGATGAAGGCGTCCGCCTTCGCGTCTATGTCATCCCGGTTCAGGACGACCTCGGCGTAGTCAAGCACCTCGCGGAGGCCCCAGACGAGCGGCTCGGTGTTCGCGGCCAGGGCCTCGTTGGTCCTGAGGCTGTTCAGATTTACGCCATCCGGTTTGAGCGGTGCGTAATAGCGCACATCCTGAAACGGCTCCGCGCGGAGGCCGAGGCGGGCATACTGCCGCTCGTCCTCCTCATCCAGGTTGGCAGGCTGGTCGAGGAAGCAGAGATCGGGTCCCTTCACGTTGAAGCAGACCGCGGCGACAGACCCCTTGTGAGCTGGAAAGGTCTGGAAGATGCTGCTGAGAAGAAACTCCACTGCGCTGGTCTTGGTCGCCAGACCGGAGACGCCGGTGATGTTGAGGTGCGCTGCTTCCGGGCCGAGCAGGAAGTCACAGTCGAGATAGACCGGCGACTCGAGCCCGCCCGCCGCATACAACCCTACCGGGATTCCGGTCGGACGGTCGCCGCCGGTGTAGGCGTCCATTCTGAGGGCCAGCACCACGTCGGCATCAGAGGCCATCCACACCGATCCCAGCGGCACCGGCTGCAGCGGCTCTTCGGGTATCTGCCGGAGCACCGCGGCCGTGAAGAGCCGGATCTCGGCGCGAACGGTTGCCTCGGTACCGGCGGCGACCGGGTCCCCGTCGGCTCCAATGACCGCATGCATCGGCGTCGCCAGATCGGAGTAGGCGAAGCCGTCGGTGACCACGCCGTAGACCACACGGCCAGCCTCTTCGACCCGAACGATGGCGCCGATGCCGATGGGACTCTCGCGAGCAGTCCAGAAATGGAACTGGTGCGGGGTCGAGGGCTTGAGCTCGGTGGCAACTACCCGGCCGACCGGTGTTTGCGCTTGCATGACAGAATTTTAGCGGAGCGGAGGGGGCAGGGACAGCTAAGCGGGTCGGCTCATGCCCTGGCCTTGAGATACTGTTCGACGCTGTACATGCCGTAGAGCAGACGATCCCAGCGCCGGTCCGGCGCGCTGACCGGCGCGCGGTCGGCCATGATCCAGCGGGAGATAGCGCTGGCCCGCTCGGGTGATCCATTTGCGGGTGCCACCTCGACTCGAACCAGGCCGTACAGCAGATCCTTGCCTTCCCAGGGCCACAACCGGAGGCCCCAGGCTCTCACCGAAACGAGGCTGCGAGTGGCCGGAGCGTACACCGATGACCGGTGCCCGCAGGGCAGGCGGAGGTACTGCTGTAGATCGGCGCCATCGAACGGAAGGATGGAGTGACTCTTCGAGATCGCGACCATCCGGGGGTCCGCCGCCCACTGCGAGCTGACCGACAGGGTACCGTCCACCAGCAGCCACCCATCGGAGCGGTCGCGGTAGCGGTCTCCCACAACGATCTCCAAGGCTCCTCGTGCCTGGTCCAGCGCCTCGCCTGCGTTCAGGAGATCTCGCAGAGGATGGCCGGGTTCGCTGTCAGGCAGTGAAATTGTCTCCAGAGTTGACACTGCGTCCGCGGCAGCAGCGAGGGCTGCGGGCCGCCCCAGGATCACCGAGCGCCGCGCTTCAACCACCGTGTGAAGGCGGCGGTCCCGGCGCTCGCGCACCGCAGCGCCCAGGACCGCACCGAACAGCGGAGCCGACCCGGCATATCCGATGATTTCGGCCTGTTGAATCCCGTCGAGATATCCCACCGTTCCGGGCCAGGCCTCGGGGGGCTCAAGCCGGATGCTCCGAAGTACCTCGCCTTCCACCAGCCGGGCGGGCCGGATCGCTGCCTCTTCCAGGCGCCCGGCACTGGCTTCGGGAAGCATGGATGCCGGTGTGAGGCCCTTGAGGCGCACGGCCCGGCGAATCGCGTCGAAGTTCATTGTGTTCAGCCGTCGAGAAGAGGTGTCGCCCCCAATATCTTATCTTCGCTCACACGTCCGTCACCGCCCGGCACGTCCTGCCGAATACCGTGGATTCGCGTGCTGAAGCCCGGAGCCAGCCCAGCTAATCTCCGCAACTCGATAGCGCTCGTGCACGATGCGCCGGAGCCCCACCGGCAATTAGCAGAACGAACCGAAGAAAACCGCCCGCCGGCGTTCACTCCCTGAACCTTTGCCGGAGGGTAACTGGTTACGCCCCAACCCTTCAGCAACCTTCAACTTAGCCGATCAGCAGCGACTCAGTTCTCCTTCCTCTCCCGCGCTGTCAGAGGCATTGAATTTGCACCTCCATCACGGAATTGCAGGAATCCCCCATCCCGCGAATGAAATGCAAAGCACTGGTTTTCAGCTGGCCAAGCGGTCCCTCCAGTTCGTGCGTCCGTACCGAGGCACCCTTACTGGCGTTGTCACCCTCGCTCTCGTACTTGCGGCACTGAGCGCGCTCGATCCCCTCCTCATGAAATACCTGTTCGACGCGCTCGAGCGCCGCAGCGGGCTGTCTTCGCTGGCGGCGATCATCGCGGGACTGGTGGCACTGGAGCTGGCCCGGGCGGGACTCCAGGCCTGGCTCGGGGTCCTGAGCTGGGACGTGCGTCTCGGCGTGGATTACACCATGCGCGAGCGGGTCATGAGCAAGCTGAACTCGCTGCCGATGTCGTTTCACCACGGCGAGACGATCGGCGCCACGATGAACCGGATCAATCAGGGGATTGCCGGGTGCGTCACCGCCTTCTGCGAGACGGCATTCAATCTCCTTCCCACGCTGCTTTATCTGGTGCTGTCGGTCACCGCCATGCTTCGCATGGAATGGCGTCTGGCCGCCGCCGTGATCGTGTTCGCGCCCATACCGGCCATCATAGGTGCCTGGGCAGCGCCGGAACAGATGCACCGGGAGCGCCGACTGGTGGAACGGTGGAACTCCATCTATGGGCGTTTCAACGAGGTGCTGGCAGGGATGATGACGGTCAAGGGATTCGCGATGGAGGAGGAGGAGAAGCGTCGCTTCATGCAGGGGGTACGGGAAGGCAACGAAGTGGTGCGCCGGGGTGTGCGGACCGACAACCTGACCGGAACTCTGCGGACGCTGGCCGCCACTGCCGCGCGGCTGACGGCACTCGGCGTCGGCGGCTACCTGATCTACCGCCGGGAGATGACGGTCGGCACGCTGCTGGCCTTTCTGGGATATATCGGCGGACTCTTCGGACCAGTCCAGGGACTTACCAACACCTACCAGACTCTTCGGAAGGCGACCGTCTCCCTGGAGGCAATCTTCAGCATCCTGGATGCGGAAGACGTGGTAGCGGACAGTCCGGAAGCCTCGGACGTTCGGCCGCTGCGGGGAGAGGTGGAGTTCCGCCGGGTAAGCTTCGGCTATCAACCGGGCTCGGCGGTGCTGCGAGACGTAAGTCTTACGGCGCGGCCGGGTGAGACCATCGCCCTGATCGGCCCCAGCGGGAGCGGTAAGACAACCCTCCTCGCGCTACTGCAGCGGTTCTACAGTCTGACTGAAGGCTCCATCACGGTGGACGGAGTCGATATCCGTGGGATGACCCAACGGTGTCTCAGGAGCCAGATCGGCGTTGTGTTCCAGGACGCCCATCTCTTCAACGACACCGTCCGGGCCAATATCGCCTACGGCCGCCCGACGGCGTCGCAGGCCGAAGTGGAAGCGGCGGCTCAGGCGGCGCACGCGCACGAATTCATCATGGCGCTACCGGAGGGGTATGACACGGTAATACGCGAGCGAGGCAGCCGGCTCAGCGGCGGTCAGCGCCAGCGAATTGCTATCGCGCGGGCGCTGTTGAAGGATCCCCCCATCCTCATCCTGGACGAGGCCACGTCAGCGCTGGACACCGAGTCGGAGTACCTGATCCAGCGCGCGCTCCGAACGCTGCTGCATGGGCGGACCGCGTTCGTCATCGCGCACCGCCTGTCCACTGTGAGAGATGCCGACCGTATTGTGGTCATCAACGACGGTGCGATCACGGAAGCCGGCAGTCACAGCGAGCTGTTGTCTCAGGCCGGATACTACGCGTCGCTGGTGGCGCGGCAGACGAAAGGCTTTCTGGGAGAATCGGAGCGGGCGGCGTAGCTCCCTTCGGCGGGTGGGGAACTACTCCACGTCGAGCGGCGCGAACGGCGGAACGTTGGTCAGCCAGAATCCGGCCAGCCCTCCCTGCTGATCGACCTCGATGAAGAAGTTATCGGCGGCGCGCACCCCTTCCACCGGCCGGCGCGTTCCGATCTGCAGGTGGAAGACGCTTTCGTTGTGGTTGGTCTGGACTGAGAGCGTCGTGTCCACTTCCACCGATGCGACTCCCGGGCGGGAGGGACGCGCCGGCAGCACCACTCGTCCGTCGGTCAGCTTGGCCGGGACCTTCAGATCTCCCACGGGAACCACCTCGGGCCACACCACCACGTCCAGCCCGCAGATGACTCCGTTATTCACGTCGAGGACCGCCACGGAGCCTTCGGCATCGGTCAGCTCGACCGAGCCCGTGAGGCCGCCGCTCTTGCGATTGCCTTTGAAGGCGCCCGAGAGGATGTCGGTCTCGGAATCCCAGCGCCAGTTGATGCTGGGCAGTGCTCCGCTCAAGGGCTCGATCCGGGCATCCATGCTCATGGGGCCGGCCTCAGGCTGCCCGAGCAGAAGCAAGACGACGGATCAGCCGCAGGGTCTTGTCCAACGCCTTCTCCAACTCCGCATCGGACACCGAGTAGCTCAGCCGAACCCAGCGATCGTCCGCGAATGCCGCCCCTGGCACCAGAGCCACGCCCTCCTGCTTCATCAGCTGCTCGCAGAAGCTCTGGCCGGTGACCGGATCGGAGTCACGGATGCCATCCACCCGGAAGAAGAAGTAGAACGCGCCGTGCGGCTCCACGAACTCGATCCCCGGCGCCTCGCTGCGAAAGCGATCGACCAGATAATCCCGCCGACGGCGGAATGCGCCAACCATCCGGGTCACCTCCGCATCCACGCGCTCGTCGTTGAACGCCGCCGCGGCAGCCCACTGAGCGGGGTGGTTGGCCCCCGTGGTGGTGTGGGACTGTAACGCCGCCATGGCCTTGGCGAGGTGAGGCGGAGCGAGGGCCGCGCCGATCCGCCACCCGGTCATGGCGTACGCCTTGCTCGCCCCATAGATGATCACCGTGCGCTCGAGCAGCTCATCGGGTAGATCCAGCAGCGACGGCGCGGGGCCGGGTCCGTAGTTGATGCGACGGTATATCTCATCCGAAATGATCCAGATGTCATTCTTCTTGGCCCACTCGGCAATCGCCTTCAGCTCCGCCAGCGTGTAGACCGCGCCGGTTGGGTTGCACGGTGAGCAGAGGATGATGCCGCGGGTGAGCTTGTGGCTGGCGCGGTCGAGATCCCTCACGCTCACCTTGAGTCCCCATTCCGGATCACCCGGCACCAGCACCGGCTCGGCCCTGGTCAGGTGCACAATCTGGGGATAAGAAACCCACGCGGGTGAAGGAATGAGAACCCGATCTTTGGGGCCGAACAGGGTGAAACAGGCGTTGAAGATCGACTGCTTCGATCCCGAGCTCACCACGATGTTGTCGGCATTGACCGGCCGGCCTCCCGACATCAGCGAGAGCTGCTGAGCTATGCCGGTCCGCAGCTCTGTAATGCCGATGTTCGGGGGGTAGCGAGTCATTCCCTTCTGGATGGCCTGGATTCCCGCCTGAGCCGCGACGGCCGGCGTGTCGAAGTCGGGTTCGCCAACGCCGAGATCCAGCACGTCCTCACCGGCGGCCTTGCGGCGCTTGGCCTCGTTGCTGATGGCTACCGTTTCCGAGGCCTTGAGGTGCTGGACGTTCAGCGACAAGGGGTCAGGCATGTGACGGTCCAATCTGAGGTGAGTACGGCAGACCGGGGAAAAGTTTGTCCTCGGCTCGGTGATGTCAACGGCACGATCCTCACCGGCGCTCGCCCAGGCAGCCTCTTGGACCGCCTCGTCGGGCAGCTTAGCTTCGTCGGACGAAGCATCACGCATCTGCCAACGGAGCCTCGGTGCCCTCCTTTCAAGATCTCCATCTCACGCCAGCCCTGGCCGCTGCACTCGAGAGACTGGGTTGGGACGCCAACGATCCAATGGTCCGGGACACAGCCCAGACCGCAGGCCGGGGCCACAATCTCGTCGCGGCAACTCCCCCAGTCCCAGCTTACGCGGCTCCGGCTCTGGCGGGGGTCCTCACCCGTTTGCGTCCGGGCAGCCGGGTGCTTCTCCTCTCTCCTGAAAGTCAGCTGGACGAGTGGGGTCGAGTGGCGCACGGGCTCGCGCAGGGAAGCGGCACCCGGGTCCAGGTGGCACACGGCAGCGCCCGAGCCACCCGTCGTCTCAAGGCCGATGCGGTGGATCTGGTCATCGCCACGCCCGAAACCGCTCTCATTCTTCTCGGCCGCTCCGCTCTAAAGCCTGAGGCGATCACCGCCGCCTTCCTGGCATGGCCGGAGAGCTGGGGGGACGAAGACAGCATCGCCCCGCTGATGCAGGATTTACCCCGAGAGACCCAGCGTGTCATCTACACGGCGGCACCGGATCGAGTCGAATCCCTGATCGAGCGTTACGCGCGCAAGGCGATGACCGCGAAGGCGCCCGGCCTGGAGACTGGGACTCAGACACCGGTTCGTACCGTCGGGGTTCCCTGGTCGCGCCGGGTTGCAGCGGTGGCGGAACTGGTGGAACTGCTGGATTCTGGCTCCCTAGCGATCTGGACCGCCGATCGGAGCTACCATGACGCACTCGCCCAGGCGGTGAGCCTGAACGAACCCGAGTTGCGGCTGTTGGTCGGCAACGCGCCACCGGCGGAGACTATCGTCGCCTTTGACCTGCCCACTGCCGAGCGGCTACGGCAGCTTGCCGCTGCGGGCGAGGTGGTGATGCTGATTCCACCGGGCACCGAGAGCTACGCGGCCAGGATCGCACACCCTCGCCGGCCGCTGGTGCTTCCCGGCCTGGCGGACGCCGTCGCGGGCCGGGCGGCAGCGCAGCGAGCCACGATTGCGAGATCTATCGAGACCGGCAACCCCGACCGGGCCCTCCTTACCCTGGCGCCGCTGTTCGAGCGGCACGACCCTGCTGCCGTGGCCGCGGCGCTCTTCGATCTGTGGTCATCCTCCGCCCCGGCCGCAGCAGCGGCTCCGGCGCCAGAACTGCCGGGCACGGCGAAGATCTATGTGGGCGTGGGAAAGAAGGACAGCGCGACGGCCAACGATCTGGTCGCGGTGCTCACCAAGGAGATAGGCGTTGACCGGACAAAGATTGGCCGTATCGAGCTGCGGGATGCGTACTCGCTGGTGGAGATCCCGGCGCAGGACGCCGAGCGGGTGGCGCTCGCGCTCAACGGTGTGACGATCCGCCGGCGGCGCGTGACCGCCCGGGTAGACCGGGGACCCAGCCGTCCGCCCGGACGGAACGGGGCCCCGGTGGGCCGCCCCGCCCGGCGCCCGTAGACGGAGAAGCCTACCGCTTGCGGTTCAGCTGATCGCGCAGGGCCCGGCTAGCGCGGAACGCGGGAACCACCGAGGCCTTGATGCTGGCCGCTTTGCCAGTGCGGGGATCGCGCCACTCCCGCGCCGCCCGCTTCCGGGCCTCGAAGCTCCCAAATCCGCTGATGGCCACCCTGCCGCCACGCTTGAGCTCGGAGGCGATGATGCCCCCGGGCGCGAAGAACAGTTCGGCTATCTCGTTCGCCTTGGCCTTGGTGAGGCCGAGTCGCTTGGCCACCGTGGCGACGAGCTCCTGCTTGTTCACACGCGCTCCTTGAGGGCGGACGGTACGACGCGGCGGACGAATATCGTCGCTGAGGTGAAGTGGCCGCAAGATGCCTGGAGTTTCCTGCGCGGCCCTCTACATTTGCATCCCTCAACATTCACAGTCGGAGAGCCGTCGCATGAACTATGGGATGCACCCCGGATGGATCGAGGTGATCAGCGGCGTCATGTTCAGCGGCAAGAGCGAAGAGCTGATCCGCCGGGTCCGGCGGGCGACTATTGCCCGGCGTAAGGTGCAGGTCTTCAAGTCTCATCTGGACAGTCGCTATGCGGGTCTCTACAGCGTCGCCAGCCATAACGGAACCGAGCTTGAGGCCAGTCCGGTCGATTCCGCGGCCGAGATCTTTCGTCTGGTCAGGGCCGACACCGAGATCGTGGCCATCGACGAGGCTCAGTTTCTCGATCCGCAGGTCGTCCCCGTGTCCACCCAGCTGGCCAGCCGCGGTGTCCGGGTGATCCTGGCCGGGACCGATACCGACTTTCGGGGAGAGCCGTTCGGCTGCATGGGTGAGCTGATGGCGGTGGCGGAGATGGTGGACAAGCTGCAGGCCATCTGCGTGATCTGCGGCGATCCCGCGTGCCGCAATCAACGGCTGATCGACGGGAACCCGGCGCGCTACGACTCCCCGACGATCATGATCGGCGGTCGCGAGAGCTACCAGGCGCGCTGCCGCCATTGCCATAAGGTGCCGCGGAGGGACGAGGATCAGACGGCTCTGCTGTGAGGCCGCGGGTGGCAACCACTTTTGAAGTACCGATCCAGGGCTACGCGACGGACGATCTCGGTGAGTCCATGATCCCTCTGTGTCCTCTGTGCCTCTGTGGTGAATCCTTGTGCTGTCTGTAGCTCTGACCGGGAACATTGCTGCTGGGAAATCCACAGTCGCCGAGCTGTTCCGAAGCTGGGGGGCGACGATCATCGACGCAGACCAGCTGGTCCGAGACGTCCAAGCGCCGGGTCAGCCTGTACTCAGGGACATCGCCTCGCGCTTCGGGGCGGAGGTGATCTTCAGTGATGGAAGCCTCGACCGGCGGGCGCTCCGGACGCGGGTGCTGGGCGATCCAGCAGCGCTCGCGGATCTCAACCGCATCGTTCACCCTGAGGTCCGTCGCCGGCGGCTGGAGCTCCTCGCTGAAGCCCGGGCCCGGGGGGACCGCATCGTGGTGAACGACATTCCCCTGCTCTTCGAGGCCGATGACCCCTCCGCGTTCGACGCCGTCGTGCTGGTAGACGCGCCCGAGCCGGTTCGGCGGGCCCGCCTCCTGGCGACGCGCAGCCTGACGCGCGAGGAGGCTGAGCGGATGATGCAAAGCCAGCTGCCGTCCGGGCCCAAGCGGGACCGGAGCGACTATGTGATCGACAACGACGGCGATCTGACGTCGCTGGAGGGCGTCACCCGCAGGGTATGGCAGTCGCTGCTTGATCGCGCTTGACCTCTCACTCCGTCCCGCCTATCCTCCGACGCGCAACCACAGAGAGAGATCGCGGGTGTCAAACGTACCAGAGAATCTGGTCTACACCGCCGAACACGAGTACGTCGCGCGTACCGGCGATCCGCGAGTCGTCCGCGTAGGCATCACGGATTACGCGCAGGGCGAGCTGGGGGACGTCATCTTCGTGCGGTTGCCCAAGCCCGCCGAGCGCCTCGACTCTCACCAGGCATTCGGCGAGATCGAAGCAGTCAAGGCGGTCTCCGAGTTGTACAGTCCGCTCGCCGGCGAAGTGGTCGAGATCAACAGCGCGCTCGACCAGGATGCCGGGGTCGTCAACCGCGATCCTTATGGCACCGGCTGGATGATCACGCTCAGGATTTCGAGCCCCGACGACTTGAAAGGCCTCATGTCACCAGCCGACTACCGGGCGCACATCGGGGAGTGACGGCGGGATCGATGCGAAACCTTGCCAATCGAAATGAGACGAAGCAATGAAGAGAAGCGCCGTGCCTCGAGAGCCCAGTCTCGGGGCCTTTTATTTGGAGAGGAGCCAGGCCCCCAGATGACGAGCGTGCTCGAACGCACAATGACGGCCCAGACGCCGGACGTGCTCTATCCCTCGCATTTCGCGTATCGACACATCGGCCCCCGCAGGTCCGACGTGGACGAGATGCTCGAGCTGCTCGGCTATGAGTCACTCGACGCCTTCATCGACGCCGTGGTGCCCGACGAAATCCGGCTGCGACGTCCGCTTGCCCTTCCGCCCGGGCGGAGCGAGCGGGAAGTGCTCCAGGCGTTGCGGGGGATTGCCGGCATGAACCGGGTGTTCCGGTCATACATCGGAATGGGATACGCCGGCTGCTTCACCCCCCAGGTCATCCAGCGGAACGTGCTGGAGAATCCGGGCTGGTACACCGCATACACCCCCTACCAGGCGGAAATCGCGCAGGGCCGCCTGGAGGCGCTGCTGAACTTCCAGACCATGGTGTCCGACCTGACGGGCCTGGAAGTGGCCAACGCATCGCTGCTCGACGAGGCGACGGCGGCTGCGGAGGCGATGAACCTGAGCCTGGCCGTAAGCGCAGTGAAGAAAGATCCGATCTACCTGGTGGATGCGCGCTGCCACCCGCAGACGATCGACGTGGTGCGCACCCGGGCCGAGGCGCGGGGAATCCAAGTCACAGTGGCGGAGCCGGCCGATTTCGAGTTTGTGCCCGGCGTAATCGGCGCATTGGTGCAGTACCCAGCTACCGACGGCGAAGTCCGCGATTTCAGAGGGCTGACCGAGCGGGCCCATGCAGCGGGGGCGCTGATTACAGCAGCGACCGACCTGCTCAGCCTGGTCCTCCTGACACCCCCGGGAGAATGGGGCGCCGACATCGCCGTGGGCAACAGCCAGCGGTTCGGGGTCCCGATGGGGTACGGCGGCCCGCATGCCGCATTCTTCGCCACGCGGGATGCATACAAGCGCGCCCTTCCCGGCCGGATCATCGGCGTATCGAAGGATCGCGACGGCCGGCCGGCTCTGCGAATGGCGCTACAGACCCGGGAGCAGCACATCAGACGCGACAAGGCCACCAGCAACGTCTGCACCGCGCAGGTCCTGCTTGCCGTCATGGCCAGCATGTACGCCGTCTATCACGGACCTTCCGGCCTGCGGAGGATCGCCGAGCGAGTGCACACCCGCACCGTGCTGCTGGCCAACGCGCTTCGGCGGCTCAGATACCAGGTCGTGCATGAAGCTTACTTCGATACACTCTGCATCGAAGTGGAGGGCTGGGCGCTGCCCCGGCTGCTGGATGCCGCCCGGGTGCGGAACATCAACCTGCGGCCGCTGTCCTCCACGCGCCTCTGCATTGCGCTGGATGAGACTGTGACGCTGGGGGATCTGGCGGACCTCATCTCGATCTTTTCGCTCAATGAGGCGCTGCCGTTCATGCTCGACGACATCGGAGTCAAAAACGACCGCGCCATCCCTCCGGGGCTGGGGCGGAAAACGTCGTTTCTGGAGCACCCGGTGTTCCACCGCCATCACTCCGAGACCGAGATGCTGCGCTACATCAAGCGTCTGGAGTCACGGGACCTTTCGTTGACCTCCGCGATGATTCCGCTCGGCTCGTGCACCATGAAGCTCAATGCAACCACCGAGATGATGCCGGTCAGCTGGCGGGAATTCAACCGGCTGCACCCGTTCGCTCCGCGCGACCAGGCCGCGGGCTATCAGCTGCTCTTCAGTCAGCTCGAGTACCAGCTGGCTGAGATCACCGGCTTCGCCGGGGTCTCGCTCCAGCCCAACGCCGGTTCGCAGGGGGAATACGCGGGGCTCCTGGTGGTGCGGGCCTATCACCGTTCTCGCGGGGATACCCACCGCACGACGTGTCTGATTCCGCAATCTGCCCACGGAACCAACCCGGCGAGCGCCGTCATGGCGGGCATGCAGGTAGTGCCGGTGAAGAGTGATGCGCGGGGAAACATCGATGTGGATGACCTCCGTGCCAAAGCAGCGGCGCACCGCGACACCCTGGCGGCGCTCATGATCACCTATCCCTCCACCCACGGTGTGTTCGAGGCTTCGGTCAAGGAGATCTGCCGCATCGTTCACGAGCACGGGGGGCAGGTCTACATGGATGGCGCCAACATGAATGCCCAGGTCGGCCTGTGCCGGCCAGGCGATATCGGCGCCGACGTCTGCCATCTCAACCTTCATAAGACCTTCTGCATTCCCCACGGCGGCGGCGGCCCCGGGATGGGCCCGATTGGCGTCGCTGAGCACCTGGTCCCGTTCCTGCCGGGCCATCCAGTTGTGGAGCTGGATCATAGCTCCGCCTGCGGCACCATCTCGGCGGCGCCCTGGGGAAGCGCGGCCATCCTGCCGATCTCGTGGGCCTACATCGCCCTGATGGGCTACGATGGGCTCACTGAGGCGACCCGGGTCGCGATACTCAACGCCAATTACGTGGCGCGGCGTCTGGCGGAACACTTTCCCCTGCTCTACACCGGCCAGAATGGACTGGTGGCGCATGAGTGCATCATCGACACGCGGCCCTTCAAGAGCTCGGCTGGGGTGGATGTCGAGGACATCGCGAAGCGAATCATCGATTATGGATTCCACCCGCCTACGGTCTCCTTCCCGGTGGCCGGGACACTGATGATCGAGCCCACCGAGAGCGAGTCGAAGGAGGAGCTGGACCGGTTCTGCGACGCGCTGATCGCCATACGCGAGGAGATCCGGGAGATCGAGCAGGGCCGCGCCGACCGGAAGAACAACCTGCTCACCAATGCGCCCCACACGCTCGAGCAGGTCATCGCCGATGGCTGGGACCGCCCCTACCCGCGGGAACGGGCTGCGTACCCCACCAGAGCGGTACGGGAGTACAAGGTCTGGCCCACCGTGGGGCGAATCGACAGCGCATACGGGGACCGCAATCTGGTGTGCAGCTGTCCTCCAGTGGAGGCGTATGAATAAGGCGGGGCAGCGGGGCAGCGGGGCAGCACTACACTGTGCCCCGCCATTCCAGTGGCAACTATGGAATGACGAGACTCCCCGCCCTGGTTGGGCCAACATGGCCATCGACCAGACCCTGCTCGAACGCGCCGAACAGCTCGGCGAGCGCTGGCTGAGGCTGTACCGGTGGTCGCCCTCCTGCCTCTCCTTCGGCCGGCATGAACCCGCCACGCGCCGGTACGATGCCACCCGTATCGCCAAGCTGGGCATGGATACCGTCAGACGTCCCACCGGCGGCCGGGCGGTGTGGCATGCACAGGAGCTGACTTACGCCGTAGCAGCGCCCGCCGTCGAATTCGGATCCCTGCGCGCAGCCTACCTGGAGATACACTGCATGCTGGCGGAAGCCCTGAGCCAGGTCGGCGTGCCGGCGTATCTGGCTCCTCAGACTGGGACTCCCACCCTCGATGCGGGGGCCTGCTTCGCGCAGGCGGTAGGCGGCGAGATCATGTGTTCCGGCCGGAAGCTGGTCGGCAGCGCTCAGCTCCGGATGGGAAGCGCTTTGCTCCAGCACGGCTCGATCCTGCTGCATGATGAGCAGGAGGTCGTGCGTGATGTGACAACCGGCGCCCCACCGACCCGGCGAGCGCCGTCAGGCACGGCGCCCTGGGCTCGAGCTTCGGACATAGCCGAAGCGATAGCCACTCAGGCACAGCGCCGCTGGCCCGGCAGTTGGAAGGATCGCGCAGAACACCCGGGCATTCTGTGCGGCGCCTCCACCCACCATTCGCGCTTCCAGTCGTCTTCGTGGACGTGGGCGAGGTGAGCAGAGTACATTCCGTCGAAACCACCCCACCCATCGTAGCCCTGGAGCCTCTCTGACGCCTTGGACGCCACGGATCGCCGTCGCTGCCGCACTCGCGCTCGCGCTCGTGTCGACGGCCGACGCCCAAGGGAACCGGCGTCCAGGCACCAGCATCGTCATCGTAACCGGTGGTCAAGCCACGCTTCCCATCCCTACTCTGATGGAGGGAGCGGAGCAGAGCGTGGGCAACCTCGACGTGGCGGACCAGCTGTTCCTCCGGCTGGCCGATCTCGGCCCCAAGCTCCAGACCTCCGGCGACGGGGACTTTGTTCCGGCGCTGGCCAGCTCCTGGACCCGGCGCGACTCGGTTACCCTGGTGTTCGATCTGGATTCCAAGGCTCGTTGGCACGATGGAACTCCCGTCACGGCACGGGACGTGGTGTTCACGATGGGCCGTGCCAGAAATGCGGCGATCGCTCCCCGACTCTCCGAATTGCTCCGGCAGGTTGTCTCGGTGACTGCCGAGGGGAAGAACCGCGTTGTCTTTCGGTACGCTCGCCCCTATGCCGAGCAGCTGTACGACGCCACCTTCCACGCGCCGCCGCTCCCTGCCCACCTCCTCGACTCCATTCCCCCGAGCCAGCTGGCCCATTCCTCGTACGCCGCGCATCCAATCGGTAGCGGTGCCTACCGCTGGGTGCGCAACGTCCCGGGGCAGTTCGTGGAGCTCGCGGCGGTGCCCGGATTCTTTCTCGGCACACCGAAGATCCAGCGGGTCATCTTTCGGACCGCTGCCAACGCAGACGCGCGGCTCAATCTGTTACTGAGCGGCCAGGCCGACGCGATGGACATCATCCCTCCGCCACCGGACAACCTGCGCCGGGTAGCTGCGGACTCGGCGCTGCGCCTGATCTCCGTGCCGTCCTCTACAGTGGGCTACCTGCTATTCAACCAGCGTGATCCCAAGAATCGGGCCCGCCCCCACTCCATTCTTGCGGACATAAGAGTTCGCCGGGCGATCACTCTCGCGCTCGATCGGCGACAGCTGCTTCAGGCCGTGTTCGGAAGCCAGGGAGTTGTGCCGTACGGGCCCGTCTCCCAGATGCTGTGGATCCGCCAGGGAGCCCCCGAGCCTGACGCCCCTAACGTCATCGAAGCCAGGCGACTCCTGGCATCCACCGGGTGGGGAGATTCCGATGGCGACGGTACGCTGGACCGCGAAGGACGGCCGCTACGCCTGCTCTTGTCGCTCCCGAATACGAGCGGTATCCGGCGGCAGATGGCGCTGCTGGTGCAGGAGCAGCTCCGCCGGCTGGGCATCCAGATCGAAATCCAGCAGCTGGAATTTCCCATCTGGCAAGAGCGTCGCTCGGCCGGTGACTTCGACGTGGACTTTTCGGGGGTGAGCCAGGACGCGTCCCCCTCGGGGCTCACCCAGTCCTGGACCTGCACCGGCGGCAGCAACGTCGCCGGATACTGCGACCGCACCGTGGACTCATTAATCTCCGAAGCCATACTCGGCCGAGGCGATCCGGCGGAGACCTGGATCGAGGCGCTGCGGCAGATCGAGGAAGGCGCCCCCGCCACATTTCTGTACGCTCCCACCTTCGCGTATGCGGTGAACCGCCGGTATCGCGGCGTCACCATCAGCCCTCAATCTGGCTGGATCACCCTTCGCAAGTGGTCCGTCAGCCCGGATCCGGACTCCAGCCGGAGCAAGTGAGGTGAGCGGCTGGCTTCTGCGTCGCTCGCTCCAGGCGGCCGTGACATTCGCCGTGGCGCTGGGGCTGCTCTTCCTGCTGATGCGGGCGGCACCGGGGGATCCACTATTCCGGCTGAGCGCCGACCGTCCCATCTCTCCCCAGGAGATTGCGGTGCTCCGAGCGAGGTATGGCCTCGACCGGCCCCTGGGCGACCAACTTACGGCATTCATGGGCGGGCTCCTCCACGGCGACCTCGGCGTCTCCATCGAGCACGGCCGGCCGGTGACCGCGCTGCTGGCCGAACGGCTTCCCGCCACACTGCTGCTCGGCGGCAGCGCGCTCCTGCTCAACTTCACGCTGGGCCTCTGGCTGGGGGTGAGACAGGCGGTGCGCCACGGGCGCCGGGAGGATCGCTGGCTGACTACTCTCTCACTCACAGGCTATGCCATGCCCTCGTTCTGGCTCGGGCTGGTACTGGCATGGCTGGTAGGGGTCGAGTGGCGCCTGCTCCCGGCGGCCGGCATGCAGGATCCTTTGCTGGATCCCGATGCGAGCTGGCTCATCAGAGCCGGAGATGTGATGAGACACCTCATTCTGCCAGCCGCTACTCTGTCTATCGTCAGCATCGCGGCGACGATGAGATATCAGCGTACCGCCATGCTCGAAGTCCTGCGGCTTCCGTACATAACAACGGCGAGGTCCAAAGGACTTTCGGAGCGTAGCGTCACCTGGCGCCACGGGTGGAGAAACGCGCTCTTTCCGGTGATCACGTTGTTCGGTCTGTGGCTGCCCATTCTGGTGAGTGGATCGGTCTTCGTGGAGGCGGTCTTTGCCTGGCCTGGGCTGGGCTCGTTGGCGGCGAACGCGGTCGGAAGCCGGGACTATCCGCTGCTGATGGGCGCCTCGTTGCTGGTAGCCGCGCTGGTCGTGGTAGGAGGCTTTCTGACGGATGTCGCGTACGCCCTGCTGGACCCCCGGGTGCGGCTCGGGTGACCACGATCCTGGACATACTGCGGAGCGCGTGGCGCAACCCGCGGGGCAGAGCCGGGGCGCTGGTGCTCCTCATCGTGGCTACTGCTGCTCTCGTCGGCCCTCTTGCATTGCCCGACCCGCTCGCGCAGCCGGACGTGCTCCGCGCCGGTCGCCCGCCCGGTTTGGGCCATCCGTTCGGCACCGACCAGCTGAGCCGGGACGTGCTGGCTCGGGTCGTTGCGGGCGGGCGAATTTCTCTCGGAGTGGCACTGCTGGCAGTCACCCTTTCGGTGACGCTTGGCGCCACCGTAGGGGTGATGGCGGGCTATTGGGGAGGCGCGGTCGATGCGACTCTCATGCGGATGGTCGATGGGGCTCTCGCCATTCCGCGCCTCTTCATCCTTCTTCTGGTGCTTGCCGTGTGGGAGCGGGTGCCGGTACCGGCCCTGGTTCTGCTCATCGGGGCCACCGGCTGGTTTGCCACGAGCCGACTGGTCCGAGGGGAAGTGCTTCGGCTCCGGGAGGAGGGCTACGTCCATGCGGCCGAGGCGCTCGGCGCCCGGCGACGGTGGATTATCTTCCGGCACCTGCTCCCGAACGCTCTCGGACCGCTCCTGGTGGCAGCAACGCTGGGTGTCGGTGACGTAATCCTCCTGGAGGCCGGTCTCTCCTTCCTTGGGCTCGGTATACAGCCTCCGACACCGTCATGGGGCGGCATGATCCTGGATTCCAGAGAGGTGATGATCAGCGCTCCCTGGATCGGCATTTTTCCCGGGCTCGCGATCGTCATCACGGTCCTGTCCGTCAACTTGTTCGGCGACGCGCTGCGCAACGCCGTAGACCCCCGAAGCGCATGACCAACGTTCTCGAGGTGAATAATCTCCGGGTGTCTTTCCCTGGAGGCGACCACACCCGCTTCAATCCCGTGGATGGAGTGAGCTTTACGCTGCGCCGCGGCGAGACCTTGGCGCTGGTGGGGGAATCAGGCTGCGGCAAGAGCCTGACGAGTCTGGCGCTCCTGCAACTCGTTCCCGAGCCGGGCAGGATCGATGCCGGCAGCGCGATCCGGTTGGGTGACACCGACGTACTCGGACTCAAGGGCGAAGCGCTGCGGCGGATTCGCGGCCGGCGGATCGGAATGATCTTCCAGGATCCCATGACAAGCCTGAATCCGGTCTTTACCGTGGAAACTCAGATTACGGAAGGAATACTGGCCCACTACAAGATCTCGAGGGCGGAAGCGCGCGATCGCGCTTTACGGCTGCTTCAGGAAGTGGGGATACCCGATCCCGCCGACCGGCTCAAAGCCTATCCTCATCAGCTGAGTGGTGGGATGCGCCAGCGGGTCATGATCGCCATCGCACTCTCGGCAGAGCCGGAGATACTCGTCGCGGATGAACCGACGACCGCCCTGGACGTGACTGTGCAGGCGCAGATCCTGGAGGTGCTCGATGAGCTGCGCAGCCATCGCGGCATGGCGGTGCTGCTCATTACCCACGACCTCGGCATCGTCGCCGGCAGAGCGGACCGGGTGGCCGTGATGTACGCCGGACAAATCGTGGAGGAGGCACCCACCACCGAGCTCTTCGCAAATCCCTCGCACCCGTACACCCAGGGACTGTTCGCGTCGGTGCCCCGCATTTCGGGGCCGCTTCAGCGGTTGAATCCGATCCGCGGCAGCGTACCGGCACCCTCGGCATGGCCCAGCGGCTGCCGCTTCCGTCCCAGGTGCCCCAAGGCCTTCGATCGCAGTGAGACCGAGCCGCCTTTGATTCCGGTGGGGCCGGATCATCGAATGCGCTGCTGGCTGGCGGACGAGACGGGAAATCGAACCGGTCAATGACGCCACTACTCCAGGTTCGGAATCTGGTGAAGCACTACAAGGCCGCCGGACTGTTCGGGCGTTCGGCTCCCGTGGTGCGCGCGGTGGACGACGTGTCGTTTCACGTCGGCCGGGGAGAGACACTCGCGCTGGTGGGAGAATCCGGCTGCGGCAAGTCGTCGGTGGGCCGGACCATCCTCCGGCTACAAGAGCCGACTGGAGGTCAAGCACTGTATGAAGGGGTGGATATTTTCTCGCTCGACCGCACCGCGCTCCGGCAGCTCCGCCGGAAGATGCAGATCATCTTTCAGGATCCGTACAGCTCGCTCAATCCTCGCATGAGTGTGGGCGCCGCCGTTGCGGAGGGCATCGAGATCCATCGCCTTGCCCCCCGATCCCAGATTCCGGCTCGAGTGGCAGCGTTGCTCGAGGAGGTTGGTCTCGACCCCACCTACGCCCGGCGCTACCCCCACGAGTTTTCCGGCGGGCAGCGGCAGCGGATCGGGATCGCCCGCGCGCTGGCGGTACAGCCTTCGTTCATCGTGTGCGACGAGCCGGTTTCCGCGCTCGACGTTTCGGTGCAGGCACAGGTGCTCAACCTGCTCACCGACCTCCAACGGCAGCGCGGTCTGTCATACCTCTTCATCGCACACGACCTGGCGGTGGTGCGGCAGATCGCCCATCGCATCGCGGTCATGTATCTGGGGCACATCGTGGAAGAGGGCCCGACAGATGCGATCCTGGCCGATCCACGACACCCGTATACGGTTGCTCTCCTCTCGGCCGTGCCGGAGCCCGATCCTTCTGCGCGCCGCAGCCGGATCGTACTCAGCGGAGATCTCCCCAGCCCCTCAAATCCGCCGCCCGGCTGTCCCTTTCACACCCGCTGCTTTCACCCGCTCAAGAGTGCGCGCTGCCGGACGGAGGTACCCGCGCTCCGGCCGGTAGCCGGGACTGTGGCAGCTTGCCACTATGCTGAAAGCACCCCGAGAGTCGCTGAAGTCGGGGTCGCCTAGAGAAGCGTGATGATGGTCACGGCCAGGCTGGCGAGTCGGGTCCAGCTTGAGTGACCGATTCACGTATGGAGGAAACAATGACGGACAAGAAGGATCTTGCGACCGAAGGCAGCGCGGACCGGCTCAAAGGCACAGCCAAGCAAGTCGAAGGTCGAGTCCGCAATGCGGTAGGAGGGCTTACCGGAGATAGCGGAGAGCAGCTGAAGGGCAAGGCTCAGGAGATAAAGGGAAAGATTCAGGACCAGGCCGGGAAGGCAAAGCAGCGTTCCGACCCCAACCCTGGCGTAGACGACGCCTGAAGCGGCCCTGACAAGATACAACGCCCGGAACCTGATGGCTCCGGGCGTTTTTTTTGGGCCTGAGGGTTCAGGACGCCAGCGAGGCCGTGATTTCCGACTTGAGCCGCCGCAGCGCCTGACTGCGAATCTGGGAGACCCGCGATTCACTGACCTTCAGCACTTCGCCGACCTGCCGGAGGTTCAGCTCCTCGTAATAGTACAGGGCCAGCACCCGCCGCTGCTGCTCAGGCAGCCGTGCAATCAGCAGCTGTAATTGGGCCGTGTGCTCCGATTCAACCAGCTGGTGAGATGCCAGCGCCGCCGCCGGATCCGCGTGGTTCTCCGCATCACGGGAGGCTCGCTGGCCTTTCGAGTTGGCTGGCACATCGGTCTCACAGTGGATTCCCACGGCATCCTTCCATTTCCAGAAAGTCTCCAGATCGACGCCGAGTCGCTCGGCGATCTCCTTGGGGCTGGGCGAGCGGCCCAGCTCAGCCTCGAGCGCAGACGCCACGCTCTCGATCTTCCGCCGCTTCATTCGCACCGATCGTGGGGTAGAGTCGCGGCTGCGCAGGTCGTCCAGGATGGCGCCTCGTATGCGGAGCACCGCATAGGTGCTGAACGCGAGCCCTCGGCTCAGATCGAAGCTGTCCAATGCCTTCATCAGGCCGAGCGCACCGGCACTGACCAGCTCCCCAAGCTCGATAGAGGGAATGCGGCGAGAGACCTCGCGGGCCACGTGGTGCACCAGACCGAGATGCCGGGCGAGGAGTTGATCGCGGGCCTCCGGGTCGCCGGCGGAACGGTAACGGGCCCAGAGAATGTCGATCCGAGCCTCGGACTCCGGCACGGGACGCGCGGTCACACCCGGCTCCGGGCGGGCTTCACAGAAGGCAGCATCAGGTATCCGTCTTGGAGTGTGGTCGGATGGCGGAGGAACCCCCCGACGTTCTGGGGAGTGGTAAAGGCAACCGCTGTACCAACGAGGATGTCGGGGAGGCTGGTGACAGGGTGCAAATTTCTGCAGTGCCACGTAGGTTGCTGCAGAGTTTGAACTTAGAGAGCTCTAATCAGGGGTCTCTCCGGGGCACCTAAACGTGGCATATTGATCGCCTTCGGGGCGAATTGGAGGGCTTTGCACCCGAAACGGCCAAGGTTGTCGGCAACTTGCAGGGATTCAGCTTGCCACCCGCATCTGGGAGCCGTCCAGACCCGGTTCCTTGCCCCGCTCCTCATCCACAAAGACCAGGGCCCGTCCCCGCTCCACCACCACCCCGAGGGCCCGGTGAACCTCGGGCGCCAGCACCGTCCCGATCAATCCGCACATCCTCTCGACCGCCATTTCGGGGGTCAGCTGATCCCGGTAGGGTCGTGCCGTAGTGAATGCATCGTAGACCTCGGCGGCGCCGATCAGTCGAGCTCCCCATGGGATGGCCTCGCCTGCCAGGCCATCGGGATAGCCCTGTCCGTCCCAACGCTCATGGTGGCTGCGAACGAATGACCCCACGTGGCGAAGGTGGGGAAGCGGTGCAAGTATCTGAGAGCCGACCAGGACGTGCCGCTTGATCTGCTCGAACTCTTCGGGGTTCAGGGGACCCTGCTTCCCCATCACCTCTTCCGGCACACAGATCATGCCGATGTCGTGCAAGAGTCCGGCGCGGCGGACGGTCTCGACCTCTTCATCGGTGCGCCCCAGCTCGGAAGCCACGGAAGCGGCGAGCTGTGCCACCCGGAGTCCGTGGCCGGCAAACCACGGATCCCGCGCCTCGACGACGCGAACCAGCGATTCCAGGGTGGCGATGGTCAGGTCTTCCACTTTGGCGCGTTCGCGCGCAAGCTCGGCGCCCAGGTTAACCAGCTCCTCCTTGAGAAGTCGGGCCGCGGCGCGTTCCCGGATCAGCTCAGTGCGACGGCGCAACGCGCGCTCCAGGGCGGCTTCCACAATCGGGAGATCGAGCGGCTTGGGCAGATAGTCGAGCGCGCCGTACTGGAGGTAGTTCACCGCGTCGGTGACATCGGGACGTGAGCTCAGCACCAGCACCGCCAGGCTGGCATCCCGGGTGAGCGACCGGGAGAGGAAGTCACCTCCGCTGCTGCCGAACAGACGAGCCTCCACGATCATGCAGCCGATCTTCTGCCGCGCCAGGATCGCCTGGGCGTCCAGTCCCGAGGCCGCCGTCACCACCTCGTATCCCCGTTGCTTCAGATGAGCCTCGAGCGTCGCGCGGGCCTCGGGGCCATCGTCCACAACCAGAATACGTTCCGTCACGGTGACTTTGAGCATGAAACTCCTGGGAGAAACTCCAGTAAAGCATCGGTCGCGGAAGCAGTTGACTTGAGCCACCTCCGGGGGCACTGGCCGGTTCCCGCTCCACTGGTTAGAATGTTCGGACCGATGGATGTACAACAGTCGCGGCGGGAATGAGAGCGGTTGCAGTCGCGTAAAGATTCCACGGCGACAGACCGACAACTTCTGCGGTAGGAAAGCACCCGAACTCGGAAGGTCGAGCTTGCCGAAAGCCGAGGACCCCCGCAACGTCTGCACGATCGAGCCCAGCCGGCTCGATCTCATTCTGCATCGCCTCCAGCAGAACTTCTACGACCAGGCTCCGGCCTCGCATCGGATTGCGGCCGGGGTCCTGACCGACCTGAAGACCCTCGACGAAGGCCCCTCCGCACTTTCACACTGACGTCGGGCGTTCTCATGGACCGGCAGCTCATCTCCAGCGGCGCCCCATGGGAGACCACCGTCGGATACTCCCGTGCCGTTCGCGTGGGCAGCTGGGTCCACGTATCGGGTACCACCGCAACGGCCCCGGACGGCTCGATCGTTGGCAAGGGTGACCCGTACGCCCAGGCAGTGCAGACTCTCCGCAACATCGAACGCGCGCTCGCGAGCGCCGGCGCCTCGCTGGCGGACGTGGTGCGGACCCGGATCTATGTCACCAACATGGACCAGTGGCAGGAGATCGGCCGGGCGCACGGCGAGTGCTTCCGGGATGTGCGCCCCGCTTCGAGTATGGTCGAGGTGAGCCGCCTGATCTCGCCCGACATGCTGGTCGAGATCGAGGCGGAGGCGATCCTGTCGTGAGCCCGCCCCAGCGGTTTACCCAGATCGATGCCTTCACCGATCGCCCGTTCAGCGGCAACCCGGCGGCGGTATGTCTGCTGGAGACCGCGCGGGCCGACCATTGGATGCAGCAGGTCGCCCTCGAAATGAACCTGGCGGAGACCGCCTTCCTGGTGCAGCGAAGCGATGGATTCGACCTGCGATGGTTCACACCCGCGGTCGAAGTCGATCTCTGCGGACATGCTACGCTGGCCAGCGCCCACGCCCTCTGGGAAGAAGGCCATCTCCTCGGCACCGCACCCGCCCGCTTTCACACCCGCAGCGGCGAGCTGACCGCCACCCGTCGGGATGGCTTGATCTGGCTGGATTTTCCCGCGACGCCGGTCTCTCCGGCTCCCTCGGTCGCGGGGCTGGAGCAGGCGCTGGGTGCGCGCATCGCGTACCTGGGCCGCACGGCGTTCGACTATGTCGTCCAGCTCGACTCCGCAGCTGTGGTTCGATCTCTCAGCCCCGACATGACCCACCTGGCGCAGTTGCCGGCCCGTGGTGTCGTCATCACCGCCGCCGCTGACGACGGGGAGCACGATTTCGTATCCCGCTTCTTCGCTCCCCAGTCCGGCGTCCCGGAAGACCCGGTCACCGGTTCGGCGCACTGCGGCCTGGGCCCCTTCTGGGCGGCGCGTCTCGGGAAGCAAGAGCTCGCGGGGTACCAGGCGTCGCTCCGGGGCGGAACGGTGCTCGTTCGAGTAGAGGGTGCCCGGGTGCACCTGGGCGGGCGGGCAGTGACCGTCCTCCGGGGAGAGATCCTCCACTGAACCGGTGATGAACGGTCCTGAGGCATTCCAAGTCCTGGATTTGAGAGTGGGCCGGATTGTCCGCGCGGAGCCTAACTCCCGGGCTCGCAAACCATCGTACAAGCTCTGGATTGACTTTGGGCCCATGGGGGAGAAGACCTCCAGTGCTCAGCTGACTGCCAGGTACCGGGCGGACGAGCTGGCGGGCCGCCTGGTGGTTGCCGCGGTGAACCTGGGCGAGCGTAACGTGGCGGGCTTTACGTCAGAGGTGCTGGTGCTGGGTGTGCCAGACGAGGCAGGCGAAACGGTACTACTGGCGGTCGAGCGGGAGGTACCAGTGGGGGGGAGGGTTTACTAGGTGAGAAGTAGGAAGTAGGAGTGAGAAGTAAGAAGGGCTCCCCTCTCACTTCTTACCCTCTCACTTCTCACTTGTCACTTGTCAGGAGACGGCCGCACCACCAACCCGGTCACCTCACCATCCTTTGCCAGACTCCATTCGATCAGCATCCGCTGGTGCGATTTATCGAACGACGCGTCGCGGGTATAGACGACGAGCGGATCCGCGTCCTGGACGCTCTCGTCTACCAGCCTCTGCTCCCGCCCCAGCTGCGTCACGGCGCGGCTGGCGAAGCTCGCCAGATCCGCGACGCTGCCGAATGTCTGTCGCATTTCGGGCGAGAAGCGATCCCAGAGCTTGTTGTATTCATTGCCGTAGAGCCAGGCGGTATACTGCCGCCCATGCTGTACGAACTGCCCGTTGGTCCGGGCCTCGGGCGACGCGCAGGCCGTAGCCGCCAGAGCGAGTGCCAGTCCCCATCTGCGTGCATCCATAGCTCGTCCTCGGTATTCTTCGCGCCGGACAGCCACCGGAGAGAACATGCGGGTTTACATCTCGGTTGATATGGAAGGAATCGCCGGAGTCGCTCACGAAGATCAGACCGACCCGACCGATTCCCGCCATGCGGGAGAGTATAACAGGTTTCGCCGACTCATGACTGCCGAAGCAAACGCTGCAATCACTGGCGCACTCGACGCCGGTGCAAAGACCGTCCTCGTGAACGACAGTCACTGGTTGATGCGCAATCTCCTTGCCGAAGATCTCAACCCCGCCGCCGAGTTGTTGAGTGGCGGACCGAAGCAGTTATCGATGGTCGAAGGCATCGATACCGGCTTCGATGCAGCAATGTTCATCGGGTATCATGCCCGCGCGGGGACGCGGAATGCCACGATCGATCACACCTACACCAGCCGGGTATACGAGGCGCGCCTGAACGGAGAGCCGGTTGGCGAGCTGGCGTTGAACGCGGCGATGGCCGGGGTGCACGGTGTTGCGGTGGCGCTGGTCAGCGGCGATCAGGCCTTGGCGGCGGAAGCCCGGGCTCTGTTGGGCGACGGCATCGAGACCGTGGTCGTGAAGCATGCCGTCGGCCGATTTGCCGCCCGGAGCGTCGCGCCGTCCATCGCCTGCGAACGAATACGGACCGGCGCGGCCTCGGCGTTGCGCCGCAAACACTCCCTGCTCAAGATCGAGCCACCCATCCGGCTGGAGGTGGACTTCGCCCTCACGCAGATGGCGGACATGGCCGAGCTGGTACCCGGAAGCAGTCGAACCGGCGGCCGGACCGTGACCTACACCGCCGATGACTATCGCGAGGTGTTCCGGGCCTGGCGGGCGATGTACAACCTGGCCGGCGTAGACTAACGTGGGGCGGGAAGTTGCTCGCTATGCCGTGGCCCTGGCAGGCGGCATCTTTGCTGGTGGAAGAGCTATCGAGGCAGTCCAGTCCTGGCGGCAGTATCGCGTGTGGCGTGAGCGAGACCCTTCCGGAGCCGTCTCCTACCTCACCTTCGCGCAGGTTGATGTTGCGGTAGCTGTGATCGCTGTGGCCCTGGCAGGGCTGGTATGGTGGCTGCTACGACCAGCATCGACGCCGAATGCAAGATAGCCGGTCGCAGCTGCCCGCAATCCGGGCGCGGTTTCATCATAGGAGGTCATATGAAGACCGACCATGTTGCCCAGTCCATGATCACTGTCGATGCCCCTGCCAAGAAGGTGTGGCACGCGCTCGTGACACCGCATGCCATCAAGGAGTACATGTTCGGCACTACCGTCGAGTCGAATTGGAAAGAAGGCAGTCCGATCACGTGGAAGGGTAACTGGCAGGGCAAATCCTACGAAGACAAAGGCGTCATCGTTCGGGTGCAGCCGGGTCGAACACTCGCCTACACCCACTTCAGCCCGCTGTCGGGATTGCCGGATAAGCCCGACAACTACCACACCGTCACCATTGAGCTCAATGCCGAGGGCAACAGCACCCGCGTGGCGCTCTCCCAGGACAACAATCCGACCGACGAAGCGCGGCAGCATTCAGAAAAGAATTGGGGGATGATGCTTGCCGGACTCAAGAAGTACGTGGAGGCGTCGGTGTAGAGACCTGGGGCAATCGGAGGCTGAGCATGTCAGCTTCTCACCGGGCAGCCGCGTGTCTCGTCGCCCTTGCGATCACGCCTGGAGTCACGCAGGCCCAAGGTGGCTGCCACCGCGCACCAACTCTCCCAGCCTACTCCCACAACGACTATGAGAATGCCCGGCCGCTCCATGAAGCGCTCGAGCTTGGCTTTCGAGGGGTCGAGGCCGATGTGGTATACCGCGGTGGGGAGTTGCGGATCGGTCATGACCCCGCTGCCACGCGGCGCGGGCGGAACCTGGAGAATCTGTATCTGCAGCCGCTCCGTGCCATCGTGCAGCGGTGTAGCGGAGTGATTGGCTCAGCCGAACCCTTGCTTTTCAATATCGAGCTGAAAGAACGCTCTCGCCTCACCTACGACTCCCTGCTTGCAACCATCGGACGCTACCCCGATCTCTTCGAGGCTGACAGGCCCGCCGGAATCCCGCCGGTCCAGGTGATTCTGGTCGGCTGGTATCCGACCCCAGGCGACTCCATGTTTGAAGCCGCGCATAGTGTGTGGCGCCAGGAAAAAATCACCAGCCTGTCACCGGACGGTGGAACTCGGCCGTCGTCCGCGGTGCGGCTGGTCAGTCTGGACTATGGCAAGACTATCGGCTGGTCCGGCAGGGGGCCCCCGCCGGAGAAAGCGTCGAAGTGGCTGGCGCATCTGCGCGCGGTGGGTCAGGAGAGTCCCGGGCGGCTGACTCGGGTCTACAATGCGCCGGTGCATCCGGCGGTGTACCGCCTGCTGTTGGAAGGTGGAGTTGATCTAATTGGAACCGAACGTCTGGTGGCCTCCCAGGGCGTGCTCCGAGACATTCCAATCTCCCAAGCGAGGACCGGCGGTCAATGATTCCAGCCCGTGATGCGCTCGAGCGGTTACGAGAGGGAAATCTCAGATTCGCAGCCGCCGGTCGAGGCCCCGAGCCCCTGCTGAGCAACGCGCAACGCGCCGCGCTTGCTACCGGTCAGCAGCCTTTCGCCATCATCCTCGGCTGCTCTGATTCGCGGGTACCGGCAGAGATCGTGTTCGATCAAGGTCTGGGAGACCTGTTCGTCATCCGGGTCGCCGGTAACATTGTGGCTCCTTCGCAGGTCGGTAGCGTCGAGTTCGCGGCGGCCCGGTACGAGACCCGGCTGGTGGTCGTGCTGGGTCACTCGCAGTGCGGCGCGGTGGTCGCCACGATCGAGGAGCTGCAGCGTCCCACTGCCAACCAGTCCCGCAACCTGGCCGCGATCGTGGATCGGATCCGACCCTCCGTCGAGGGACTTCTTGCAACCGAGCTGCGGCACGACCAGGAGGCGCTAGTGACGCAGGGAGTACGAGCGAATATCCGGGCCTCGGTTGACCATCTGCGCCACGGCTCGGAGGTTCTGGAGCTACTCATCCGCGATGGGGGATTACGGGTGGTGGGAGCGGAGTATTCACTGGAGACCGGCGTCGTGGAGTTCCTCGATCGTATTTGAGATGAGTGAGGCAGCGACGAACCATGACAACTCGGCTGCGTGTGCTATGGCTGGTCCCCGCCGTGATGGTGCTGCACAACGCCGAAGAAGCGATGTTTTTCCCGCGCTACCTGCCGCTGGTTCTTGCGCGTCTCCCGGAGAGCTGGCGACCGCTGGCCGGGGCCATCAGCCTGGGCCAGATGTGGACCGCACTCGTGCTGATCACGCTGGTACCGGTGGTGCTCGCCACCTGGGCTACGTTGCGCTCCGGAAGCGTGGTACCTGTCTGGCTGCTGCTGCTGATTCAGGCAACCCTGTTGCTCAACGCGCTCTGGCACCTCAGCGCGGCCATTTTGATATTCAATGGATACGCACCAGGGGTGGTCACAGCGGTGCTGTTCAACCTGCCCGTCTCGGTGTATCTCCTGCGCCGGGCGGCGCGCGAGAACTGGGTGAGCCGCAGGGCTCGCTGGGCATTGCTGCCAGGGGCCTTCCTGATGCACGGCCCAGTGCTGTCGGGGTTCCTCTTGATGATGGAGCGGATGTGACGAGCTACCTCACGCATTTGCGTCCGATCGCCGCGCTCCTATTGTTCATGCCCCCTGTCGCGGCCCAGACGGCCGGCCGGGGCCCTGACACCACTATCGACGCCGCGACGCGCGCTCGCGTGATCTCCGGCGTGCTCCAGCGGGTGGAACAGGGCTACATCTTTCCCAAGACAGCCGCAGCCATGTCCCAGGCCATACGCGCGCGATCGCGGAAGCATGAGTACGACCACATCACCAGCGCGCACGCCCTGGCCGACTCGCTGACCGCGCATCTACGCGGGGTAAGCAAGGATCTGCATCTGGAAGTGGTCTACCGTCAGGGGGGCGTCGCCGACGAGGTACCGGATGCCGAGCCGTCTGCGGCGGAGCGCCGGGAGCGAAGCGAGTTCGGCCGGCGGGTGAACTATGGTTTCGAACGAGTAGAGCGGCTTGCCGGCAACGTGGGCTACCTCGAAATCCGGAGTTTTAACTTCGATGCGGCGGCCGTGGATTCAGTCCTCGCCGCCGCGATGAGCTTCCTGGCGGGCACCGACGCCCTCATCATAGACGTGCGGCGTAACGGCGGTGGCGAGCCGGCCATGGTAGCAGCGGTCTGCAGCTACCTCCTGCCAGCCAAGACCCTCATCAACAAGTTCTACTGGCGGCCGCAGGATCGCTGGGACGAGTTCCGAACCGGCTCAGTCAGCGGCCGCCACTACGGCAGCACGCGCCCGGTATATGTGCTCACGAGCGAGGGGACCTTTTCGGGCGCCGAAGAGTTCGCCTACGACATCCAGACCCAGCGACGGGGCGAGGTGGTCGGCGACACCACTGGGGGCGGCGCGCATCCGGGCGGCATGCGACGAGTGACTGATAGCTTCGGCATCTGGGTTCCTTCCGGGCGGGCCGTAAACCCGGTGACCGGCACCAACTGGGAAGGGAGGGGTGTCCTGCCGGACGTCCCGGTTGCAGCAACCGGGGCACTCCAGACCGCGCACCTTCGCGCCCTGGAACGACTGCTCTCGACCGAGGCCCAAGAGGATCGCCGAGTATTGCTCCGCAGGGCAGTCGAGGATGTCAGGCGGACCCTGCCGCCACCAGAGTCTCGCGTATCACCGCCTGAACCCGCCCGTGGTTCATCATGAAGGTGTGAGTCGCGTGCACCAGCGAGACCGGGTCCTCATCCTGGAGCTGAGTTTCCCTCACCGTCACGATCCCGTCGTTGGGCTCCTCACCGAACGGGCTCCAGCGCCCCCGGGGGCCGGCGGTGCCGGCGACGATGGTATAGGCGACATGGGGCATCGGCAACCCGTCGTAGAAGGCGGGACTGCTGAGGTTCACGCCCGACTCACCCATTAGCCAGCGATAGGTCCGGTGCACCCCAAGTCTCCGGGCAATGCGAGGGGGCCGGTTCGGAGTGCCGAGCATCACGAGATGCCGCGGCGCCGGCCCTGTGACTCGGGGAATGGCGGACCGAAGCAGCACTCCGCCGAGCGAGTGGCCGATGACCGCATAGGGACCAGCCGCGGCCAGTCGCTCCAGGCGATGCACCAGCCTCCCGACAATGGCATCGTATCGCTGGGCGATGGCCACGTAGCCGAACTGTTCCGTCGGATAGCCCCAGGCACGTAGACGTCTCACCAGCAGCAGGAAGGAGAGTGGCGTGCGCCAGAGTCCGTGCACCATGAGAAGATTCATTACTGATATTACACCATGCTCATTATAGACTCCGAGCGATGACCGGCCGCGCCGAAGCCCTGATCGCAACCTTGGGTTTGATCCCCCACCCTGAAGGGGGCTACTACGGGGAAATCCACCGGTCCCGAGCCACGGTTCAACCCGAGGACAACCGCGGACGTCGTCCAGCGCTCACCACGATTTATTTTCTTCTCCTGTCGGATGCGGTGAGCCGCTGGCACCGGGTGCTGTCGGACGAGGTCTGGCACTTCTACGAAGGGGCCCCGCTGGAGCTGTGGGTGGCCGACCCCAACTCCTTTGACGTCGCGTTGCATCGCCTGGGCCCTCTCGACGGTGCTCAGCAGCCGGTCTATAGCGTTCCGGCTGGCTGGTGGCAGGCCGCCCGGTCGACCGGGACATACACCCTGGTGGGGTGCACCGTCGGTCCCGGCTTTGACTTCAGGGATTTCACTCTCGCAGCCGACGACCGCAGGGCCAACGATGGGTTCCGCCATGCTCACCCCGCGCACGCGGAGCTGCTCTGATGCCGACGATGTGGCGACGGTGCGTCGGGAATCTGGAATGAGGATGTACCATGATCTTGCCCGCTGGTGGCCGCTGCTCTCGCCACCCAGTGAGTACGATGACGAAGCGGCCGACCTGTTGGACCGCCTGCCCCACAGCCAGAAAGCAGCGCCACTCACGCTCCTGGAGCTGGGATCGGGTGGCGGGAGCCTCGCATTTCACCTCAAGCACCACTTCCGCTTGACTCTCACCGACCTGTCTCCCGCCATGCTCGCCGTCAGTCAGACGGTGAATCCCGAGTGCGAGCACCTCCCGGGCGATATGCTGTCACTCCGGCTCGGCCGGGAATTTGATGTGGTGCTCATCCACGACGCCATCATGTACGCCACGGAACCGGCCGACGTCGAGGCAGCGCTGAAGACGGCCGCTATACACTGTCGCTCAGGTGGGACCGTCGCCGTGCTGCCCGATTACATCCGGGAAAACTTCATTCCGGGAACCGAATGCGATGGGCACGACACCCCGGACGGACGCGGGCTCCGCTACCTGGAGTGGCGGTGGGATCCTGATCCCGCAGACACGACCTACCTCGTACACTATGCGTTCCTCCTGCGCGAGCCCGATGGGACTGTGACGGTCGAGCACGACCGGCATACCGAGGGCCTCTTCCCGCGGTCCGACTGGCTGAGGTGGTTCAACGATGCGGGGCTTGCCGCAGACGCCGCGCTCGACTCTTCTGGACGAGAGATCTACGTAGGCCGCCGGGTATGAGGCTTCGCTACGCTCCGGCGGTTCGAGGAACCGAAGCCTGCGCGTTCTGATTATTTTACGGGACTCGCCCCCGGCCTGATTCGTCTGCGCTACGACAGCAACCTCACACCAACACCCGAAAGGCAATGAAGGATGTGCCGAAACATCAAGCGACTGAGACATCCTGAGCACGCACCCAGCGATCAGGAGCTCCATGACGCCGCGCTGCAGTTCGTGCGCAAGATCAGCGGCTTCAACGCTCCCTCACGGGCAAATCAGGATGCGTTTGACCGGGCGGTGCACGACGTCGCTGGAGCTGCCCGGACGCTGTTCCAGTCTCTCCACCTGCCCCACCGTGCCACCCACGCGGCGCCCAGCGCCTCATGAGGCCGCGGCGAGCGTAGCGCTGTCGGACGGGGTACTCGCGCGAAGCTGGGGCTGAAGAAACCGTGCCAGATAGGGCGCCGTTCGGCTCCCTCCGGCTGTCGCGACTTTCGCCGGGGGACCCGACGCGATTACCTGGCCACCCTCCTCGCCGGCCCCCGGACCTATATCGATGATCCAGTCGCTTCCGCCCACCACGCGCATGTCGTGCTCCACCACGATGACCGTGTTGCCCGACTCAACCAGACCGTCGAGCTGGGTCACCAGCCGCTCCACGTCGGCCGGATGCAGTCCGGTAGTAGGCTCGTCGAGGATATACAGGGTGTCGCCCCGGTGGACCCGCTGCAGTTCGGTCGCCAACTTGATCCGCTGCGCCTCTCCCCCGGAGAGCTCGGTGGCGGCCTGACCGAGTCGCAGGTACCCCAGGCCGACCTGCCGGACTACGTCCAGGGCTCGCCTGACGTGGGGCTCGTCGGCAAAAAACTCAAAGGCCTGGTCTACGGTCATCCCCAACACGTCCGCGATGCTCTTGTCGCGGTACTTGATCTCCAGAGTCTTGGCGTTGTACCGCGAGCCATGGCAGGTGGGGCACGGCGTGTATACGCTGGGCAGGAAGAGCAGCTCGACCATTACGAAGCCTTCTCCCTGGCAGGTCTCACACCGCCCCTTGGCCACGTTGAAGGAGAACCGTCCCGCATCGTAGCGGCGCGCACGCGCCTGCTGCGTGGCGGCGAACAGCCGGCGTACGTGGTCGAAAAGGCCGGTGTAGGTGGCAAGGTTGGACCGGGGGGTGCGTCCGATCGGCTTCTGATCGACCACCACCAGCCGGCGCACCCCTTCCATGCCGCTGGCGATCCCGCCCCCGCTGGCGATAACCGGCGCCCGCTCCAGCGCGTCCACATCCTCATCTTCCACGGGGAGCTGATGGCCCAGCGCCTCCGCGACCAGCTCGACCAACGCCTGGCTCACCAGGCTCGATTTGCCGGAGCCGGAAACACCAGTGACGCTGGTGAATACCCCCAGGGGAAAGTCCACGTCGAGCTGGTGGAGATTGTTGCGGGTGATTCCCTGCAGACGAAGCCAGCCCCTGGGAAGCCGCGAGCGGCGCGGCGGCACCGGTCGGTCGTCGAAGAGAAACCGGCGAGTCTGGGACTGCTCGACGTGCGAGAGCCCCTCGGGAGGGCCGCTGTAGAGTACGAGGCCGCCATGTACACCGGCCGCGGGCCCCACGTCGACGATCCAGTCGGCGTGGCGGATGACATCCAGCTCATGCTCCACGACGAAGAGCGAGTTGCCCGACTCCTTGAGCCGGTCGAGCGCGCCCAGCAGCGCCTCGGTATCTCTGGGATGGAGACCGGCCGATGGCTCGTCCAGGACGTACACCACCCCGAACAGATTGGAATGCACCTGGGTGGCAAGTCGCAGCCGCTGGAGCTCACCGGGCGAGAGTGTAGGCGTGCTGCGATCAAGCGAGAGGTATCCCAGACCAAGCTCGAGCAGGATGCTCAGCCGCGCGACCAGGTCTTCGGCGATGCGCTGGGTGACCACCGCCTTTTCGGGATGTTCCTCCCTCACCCGGTCCATCCCCGGCGCTCTTCCCTCGGCGTAGGACTGAAACACACCTGCCAGCCGCTTGAGTGGCTGCTGTGACATCTCGGCGATGTCCATGCCGAAAAATTCTACCGAGAGCGATTCACGCCGGAGCCGCTTGCCGTGACAGAGGGGGCAGACGCTGCTCAGCATATACTGCGCAACCCGCTTTTTCATCAGCGGGCTGTGGGTGTTCGAGAACGTATGCAGCACGTGTCGCCGAGCGCCGGTGAAGGTTCCCATGTAACTGGGCTCCTCCTTGCGCTTGAGGGCGCGACGCACCTCGGCCGGGGTGTAACCGGCGTAGACCGGAACCGTCGGCTGCTCGTCGGTAAACAGGATCCAATCCCGGGTCTTCTTCGGCAGCTCCCGCCAGGGCCGGTCCACGTCATGGCCCAGTGTCACCAGAATGTCGCGGAGGTTCTGGCCCTGCCATGCGGTGGGCCAGGCGGCGACGGCGCGCTCGCGGATGGTAAGCGAGTCGTCCGGCACCATTGAGGCCTCGGTGACCTCATAGATACGGCCCAATCCGTGGCACTGAGGACAGGCCCCTTCGGGCGTATTCGGAGAGAACGACTCTGCGTACAGCAGCTGCTGTCCCCGCGGATAATCTCCGGCCCGCGAGTAGAGCATTCGCAGGAGGTTCGACAGAGTCGTGACGCTTCCCACCGAGGAGCGGGTCGTGGGTGAGCCCCGTTGCTGCTGGAGCGCCACTGCCGGGGGCAGCCCATCGACCTCGTCGACTTCGGGGACCGCCATCTGGTGAAACAGACGACGGGCGTAGGGTGAGACTGACTCCAGGTATCGTCGCTGCGCCTCTGCGTATAAGGTGCCGAACGCCAGCGACGACTTCCCGGAACCCGACACGCCGGTGAAGACCACCAGTGCGTCCCGGGGGATATCCACGTCTATATTCTTGAGGTTGTGCTCGCGGGCCCCGCGTACGCGCACAAAGCCATTGGCGTTATTACTCATAGCTAAGCGAGGATGGCGTCTACCACGCTCAACCGCTGTGTCCCATGACACGCAACTTCGAGATCTTCCGATAGCCGGACCGAAGGTCGCTGTAGTCGGCGCCGGAGCGGCGGGCAACATGGCGGCAATCTTCGCTGCGGGGGGCGGCGCCGAAACCCTGCTACTCGAGCGCACTCGGGACGGTGGCCGCAAGATTCTGATCAGCGGCGGGGGCCGCTGCAACATCCTGCCGGCGCGGGTGGACGAACGGCGCTTCATCACCGATTCCTCCCCCAACACCCTCAGAAAGATCCTGCGCTCCTGGCCCCTGCCGGAGCAGATCGCCTTCTTCGAGACCGAGCTGGGGCTGACGCTGGTAGAAGAGACGGAGACGGGCAAACTGTTCCCGGCATCGGATCGCGCCCGCGATGTCCGTGACGGCCTCCTGTCGCTCGCGAATCGCCGGGGCGTGCGGTTTGTACCGAACACCCGTGTCACCGGTCTCAACCCGGTAAAGGACGGCTGGCGGGTGGAGCTTGATGGCGCTCCGCCGCTCGAGGTGGATCGGGTGATCCTCGCCAGCGGCGGCCTCTCGGTGCCGAGCACGGGGAGCGACGGCGGCGGTCTGGCGATTGCCACTGCACTGGGTCACACGGTCCACCAGACCTACCCTGCCCTCACGCCACTCGTGGCCGCCGACTCTCCCTACGCGGTACTGGCCGGAGTCTCTCTGCCGGTGACAATCACGGCAGCGGATCGCTCCAGGACGTCCACCGCAACTGGAGGGTTCCTCTTTACCCATCGCGGGTACAGCGGCCCTTCCGTGCTGGACGTGTCCCACGTGGTGACCCGCTCACGCCTGGGGGGCACCAACGGTGCGCGACTGATCATGCGGTGGAGCAGACTCGACGACGCCGGATGGGAGGCGGCGCTCAAGCCTGAGGGGACTCGCACCGTGGGTGGAGTGGTGCGGCGGGAACTGCCGGAGCGCCTGGCCGATGCTCTTTCGAACTCGGCGGGCATTTCTCCTTCACGTCCGCTGGCCCAGCTGACCCGGGATGAACGGCTGCGTCTGATTGGAACGCTGGTGCGAGGCGAGCTGCCCTGGACGGGAGATGAGGGCTACAAGAAGGCTGAAGTAACCGGAGGAGGAGTGAGCCTGGCCGAGATCGACCCCCGCACCATGGAGAGCAGGCACCGGCCGGGCCTCTTCCTCTGCGGTGAGATGCTGGACGCCTTCGGTCCCATTGGGGGATACAACTTTCTCTGGGCCTGGGCCACGGGCCGCGCCGCGGGCGAAGCAGCAGCCCGTGAGGCCAAGTAGGCGTCGATGCGCCATGCACTCGAGCTTCTGGGTGTCGCGGTCTTTGCCGTCAGCGGCGTGCTCGCCGCCGGCCGCAAAGGGCTCGACCTCCTCGGCGTCGCCGTCGTCGCCATTGTCACGGCAGTTGGTGGCGGCACCTTGAGAGACCTGCTGCTCGACCGGCACCCCACGTTCTGGATCGCCGACACCACCTACCTCTGGGTCATCCTCGCCGCGACCCTCCTGACGCTGGGTTATGTGCGACTCCGGATCGCTACCCGGCGGGCGCTGCTGGTGGCTGACGCGCTCGGTCTGGCGTTTTTTACCATCGCCGGGGTGCAGATCGCCCAACAGGCCGATGTGGCGGATCTGATTGCGGTCCTCATGGGAACGATCACCGGGGTTGCCGGTGGTGTTGTGCGGGACGTGCTGACCGCTGAAATCCCGTTGGTGATGCGGCCCGGGCGGCTCTATGCCACAGCCTCCATCGTGGGGGCGGCGAGCTATGTTCTGCTGGTTCGCTGGGGAATCCCTCCCGACGCGGCGGCGCTGGCTGGCATGGCAGAAATAGCCGGACTCCGCCTGGCCGCTATTCTCTGGCGGCTGGAGCTGCCGGCGATCAGACTCCCGGAGGACCACGGCTGACGTGGTGTTGCGCTCCGGCCAGCACGGGCCGTAAGCTTGAAATACCGGCTCAGCTGATTTCTGGATGGTACGATGACATTGAACGAAGAAGAACGGGCCCGGATCGAACGCCGCCTCCACGAAGAGCGGGAGCGGGTCTTGAAGGTGCTGCGCCGCTTTGAGGAAGATCGGGGCACCAGCGCCGCCGAAGCGGCCGGCGACATTTCCGAGTACCCGTTCCACGTTGCCGATCGCGGAACCGATAGCTACGACCAGGAAATGGACGTGATCATGGCGCAGCGTGCCAGCCGGGAGCTGGAGGAGATCGACGAGGCGCTGCACCGGTTTTACGAGGAGCCGGAGCGGTTCGGCATCTGCGAGAACACCGGGAGGCCGATCCCGATGGAACGGCTGGAGCTCATCCCCTGGACCCGCACCTGCATCGAGTCGGGCGTGGTCTGAGCAGTGCGTTCCATCTTTGATCCTCGCGTCGAGGCTGAGGTCCGGGAACGTGCAGCCCGGCTTACGCCCGCTAGCCCTGCCCGATGGGGACGGATGCAGCCGGCCCAGATGCTTTGCCATCTGGTCGACGCCTTGCAACTCGCCCTGGGCGAGTCCTCCGGTGGCTTCAAGTGGACGCCCTTTCGGTTTTTTCCCCTGCGCTGGCTCTTCGTGCACCTGCTGCCCTGGCCCAAGGGGAAGCTCCCGACCATGCCCGAATTCCAGCAGACCCAGCCAAAGCAGTTCGAGGAGGACCGGAAAGCCTGGAATGAGGCGCTAAGCCGGTTCACCTCCCGTGGCCGCCAGTCGAAACCTGGTTGGAGTCCTCACCCTGCTTTCGGCGCGATGCCGAACTGGGAGTGGGGCCGGATGGTGTACCGCCACATCGATCATCACTTTCAGCAGTTTGGTGTCTGACATGAGCACACTGACCCTTTCCCGCCCCGGTTCGGACGAGGCCGTTTCCTACTACCAGGGCTACATCGCCAAGGTCGGCGGTGAAAACATCGGTGAGCAGCTGTTGGAACAGCTGGCGCAAGTCGAGCGGCTCTGTGCCGGGCTGGACGACCGCGCCGCGCTGCAGCGGTATGCGCCGGGCAAGTGGAGTATCAAGGAACTGCTGGGGCACCTGAACGACGCGGAGCGGATCTTCAGCTACCGGTTGCTCCGGATCAGCCGGGGCGACGCCACGCCCCTCCCTGGCTTCGAGCAGAACGATTACGTCCCGGCGGGGCACTTCGATGAGCGGCCGCTCGCCGAACTACTGGCGGAGTTTCGCGCCGTCAGGCTGAGTACGGTGGCACTGGCCTCCGGTGTTCCCGCCGCCGCATGGTCGGCGCATGGCGTGGCCAGCGACAACCGGGTCAGTGCCCGCGCACTGATCTACATCATCGTAGGACATGTCACCCATCACCTCGGCGTACTCCGGGAGAAGTACGGGCTCGGCACCGGCGAGGCTGCGAGCAGATTCGCGAGGTCTCCATGAGTTTTACCAGAGCCGCCGTGACGGGCGCTGTGCACCTCTCCCTCCTGGCACAGGCCGCTACTGCCAAGGCGCAGACGGCACGGCCGGAGACCGCCGCCATCGCCGAGGCCGGTCGTCAGTTTTCCGCTGCGTATATGCGGGGTGATACCGATGCCATCATGGCGCTGTACACCAGGGATGCGGTGATCTTTCCTGAACGCTCCAAGGCGATCTCGGGCCAGGACGCCATTCGACGGTACTGGACCCGCGGGCAAGGAAGCCGCGCTACCCGCCACCAGCTGACGCCGACCAGTGTGGTGGTGGACGGCAAACATGCCTACGATCACGGAACGTATGAGGTCGCGGGGGAGCGGGACGGAAAAGCGTGGGGTCCGTTTCGGGGGAAGTACCTCGTGGTCTGGCGGCACGAGCCGGACGGATGGAAGATGGCGCTCGACATGTGGAACAGCGGACCCGAGCCAGGCTCCTGAAGCGGCTTGCACTTCTCGCGACCATAGGCAGCCTTCAAGGCGCCATTCACGATCAATCCACTAACACCACGGATTCAGTATGTGGTGCTGGGCGGCGAGATCCATCGGCCGCGGGACCCGTTGGGCTCAGGCGGAGCGCAGCGTGAAGATCGGTAGCTCCGCGGGACAAAGAAATCGAGCCGGAATGCCGGTGGTTCCCACGCCGCGCGAGACGTAGAGCGGCGCGACCGTGTCGTAGTACCACCCTTCAAGAAACCGGCCGGCCCCCGTCGGTTTGACCGGTGGCAGCAAAGGGATGCGGATCTGGCCGCCATGGGTATGACCCGCCAGAAGGAGGGCGGGCGGGGCCGAGGTGCGGATCGGTGGCTCGTCGAGATAGCCGGGAGCGTGCACCAGCCAGATTTCAGTGGAGCCGGCCAGCACGTTCTGGCGCGCCTCAGTGAGATCGGGGCGTCCCGAGACCGGATCGTCGAGCCCCACCAGCGTAAGCGGTACCCCGTTCACATCCACGGTCAGCGCCCGGTTCACCAGAAGGTCGACTCCTGCCGAGCGGTAGGGCTCCTCCCCCACCCGTCCCACCGCGCCGGCCCGATGCTCCCAGTTCCCCAGTATCGCTATCGTCGCCAGCCGCCCCCGTGCGTCGGCCGCAAAGCTCCGCACGTATGAGAGCGCCTCCTGAGATTCGGTCATGTCGCCGGTGAGCAGCACGATGTCCGGCTTTTCCCGATGCAGATGCTCCAGCGCCGCCGCCGCCGCGGTACGATTGCCGGGAAAGTGGACGTCGGAGACCTGCGCGATGCGTACTCCGTCCAGGCCGGACGGCAGTCCGGCAATGCGGACATCGTGCCGGCTGACCAGAACCCGGTGGGCTTCGAAGCCAAAGGCATCACCAGCAATGACGAGCCCCGTTGCCCCTACACCCGCGAGAAAGCGCCTACGGCTGATTCTCATGCAGTGGCAGTGAGGGCCCGCTCCATTGCGACTTCCGCCTCGAGACTCTGCCGATCGCGGTAGATCGTGGCGGTGGCGAGAGTGTGACCTTCGCGGATGAAGCGGACGGCGCAGTCCTTCGCGTCGATGCTGCCTTCGACGTCGACCGCATCCCAGCGCTCGGCGTGGCCCACGTAGTTGATCGGCACGTCGTAATGCTGGCTCCAGAAGAAGGGCACGGCAGCAAAGCGCTCGTTTCCGCCGAGGATGCTTCGGGCCGCGGCCTGCCCCTGGCGCTGGGCCACGACCCAGTGCTCCACCCGGATGCGCTCGCCCGTGTGAGGGTCGGGCCACCGGGCGATGTCGCCTGCGGCGTAGACCCCTGGCGCGCTGGTCTCCAGGCGCGGGTCCACAACGAGTCCTCGATCCAGCCTGAGCCCCGCCTGCTCCGCCAGCTCGAGATTGGGCCTGACTCCGATTCCGGCGACGACCAAGTCCGCCAGAAGTCGGGTGCCGCTCTCCAGCGTCACTGCACCCCCGCCGATCGCCCTGGCTTTCTGCTTCAGGTGAAAGGTGACGCCATGCTCTTCGTGCAGCCGCCGGATGAAGTCGCCCAGCTCGGCACCCATGACCCGCTCCAGCGGCCGTTCGTCTGGTGAAACGACGTGCACGTCCAGCTTCCGGGCGCGCAGAGAGGCGGCCACCTCGAGGCCGATGAAGCTGGCACCGAGGACCACGGCACTCCTGGCTTTCCCCGCGGCCTCGACGATCGCCTGGCTATCGGCGAAAGTGCGCAGGTAGTACACTCTTGGATTCCCCTGCTCAAACTCGGCCGGCAGCCGTACCGGTGTAGCGCCGGTGGCGAGCAGCAAGGCGCCGTATTCCTGCGAGCTACCGTCGTCCAGGATGACTCGCCGCGCTTTCGGCTCCAGGCTCACCACCCGCCGGCCGTGCACGATTTCGATGCCCAGATCGCGATAGAACTCCGGGGGGTGGAGCGGTATCCAGTCGGGAGACGCCGAGCCCGCCAGATAGTCCTTGGAGAGATTGGGCCGGTCGTAGGGCGCATGGGGGTCGGGGTCATAGAGAGTCAGGCGACCGCCGTAGCCCTCTCTCCGTAGCGTCTCGGCGGCGGCGTCTCCCGCGGCGCCGGCGCCGACGATCACAACGGAGGTGGGATGCGCCCCGCTGCCGGTGCGACGTACCGCTGCCGGACGATCGGGCTTGATCTCCTCGGTGACGTAGACCTTCCCGGCCCGCTCTTCCACCCGCCAGCAGGTCACGTCATTCAGAGCCGGTGGCCGGATCGCCTTCCCGGTCCTGAGGTTGAAACAGGCATGATGCCAGGGGCAGCGCACCGTGTCGCCAACGATGAGTCCCTCCGCCAGCGGCCCGCTGTAATGGCTGCATACCGCGCCAATTGCGAACCACTCTGGTCCCCGGCGGACCAGCAGCACCGCCTGGTCACCCACGCGGCCTGCCAAGGCGGCGCCATCCGACACCTCACCGACCGGAATGCCTGCCTGAAGATCGGGGCCTGCCGGAGATTCCTTCGTATCACCCATCATCGCTCCTGCTGAACCATCGGGAAACGCCACACGGCCTACAAGTCAGGGAGCGTTGCCTTTCGTCCACGGTTCTGCTCCTGGAGCCAGTGGTACAGCGGCTGGAAGTAGTCGGCCATTGCCTTGCCATCCAGCTCACGTCCGGTGGTCTCGCGCAAGACTTCCCGCCATGGGCGCGTCGCACCCGGCGCCATCAGCCGCCGGAGGAAGTCTCCCACCTCGCGGTTGCCGTAATAATCCGTATCGTGGGGGTCCTGCTTGAGGATCCTTCGGGCAATATGGTCGTGCAGCTGAAAGAGCAGCGCGTACGAGAGGGCGTAGTCGTAGTATTGCGCCGGGTCGTCGTTGACGTGGGTCTTGGTGAGCCCGTCCGCCCAGCGCTCGTCGCGCGGCGATGGAGGAACGATTCCCTGGTACTTGAGGGTGAGGTCCCACCATTTCTTGTTGAACTGATCGGCCGGCAACCGCTCGGCGTAGAGGGCATGCTCGAACCGGGTCATGGTTCCCGCGGCGAATGGGACGAACGCCACATACGAGAGCGCCTCCTGAAGCAGCTGGCCCAGACTATCCACTCTGGCTTCGGCCGGGACGAGCTTGCGTCCGGCAAGGAAGCGACGCTGCAGTGATGCCAGCCCAATCATGGATCCAATGCCTTCATGATAGGCCCGGTTCGCTCCCAGCCTCAGCACCAGCGGCACGTCCGGTGTGCTGTAGCTCATGTAGTAGTAGACGTGTCCCAGCTCGTGGTGCGCGGTCTCGTACCAATCGCGGTTTGGCTCCACACTCATCAACGACCGCACGTCGCGGTCGAGGTCCATGTGCCAGGCCGAGGCGTGGGTATTTTTCTTGAAGGGCGCATCTGCTGGAAGGGGGTAGAGCGAAGACTTCTCCCAGAAGGTCTGAGGCAGCGAGTCGAATCCAAGGCTGCGGTAGAACTGCTCGCCCTGGCGGACTACCCACTCCGCGTCATGCCGCTTCAGGGCGCCGTTCACGTCCACCCCCTCGACCTCCACCAGCGCCGCCCAGTCCTGTCCCCAGCGATTGGGCAGCCAGTGCGCCGGCAACTGCTCCGGTACCGGCATCTTGTACCGCTTGGCCAACTCATGTCGAGCCCAGGTATGCAGCTCGCGATAAAGCGGTCGAAGCTCGCGATTCAGGTCGTCGTTGAGGCGAAGCATCTCGTCCGCGGTCATACCGTAGTCCGAGACCTGGTAACTGTAGAAGTCGGGGTACCCCAGGCTGCCCACCACCTGATTTCGCAGGTCCCGGAGACGCAGGATTCCCGGCTTGAGAACCGGCCCCACCTCCTTGGAGGCCTCCCAGGCCGCTAACCGAGTCGGCAGCTTGCGGCTGAGACGGAGGGAGTCATCTATGGCGTTGGCGGTTACCTCCTTACCGTTCAGCTTGAACTGGAATCCATAGAGCTTCTCGGTTTGCGCCGCCTCGGCGGCGATGCGCTGGGCCACCACATCCCCGGCAGTCTCGGGCTTTTCCGCGGCCAGGTACAGCATCACCTCGAGCTGACGGGCTTGCAGAGGACTCAGGCGATCGCGCTCTTTCAGGTACCCGCGGATCCTGGCGATGTTTTCGTTGCTGCCCACGAACCGGGCAAGAGCTTCGTTGGCCCGGCGGGTTCTGACCGCGTTGGAAGAGTCGCCCTCGACAATGCGGGTATTGGATGCCCACTCGGCAATACTGCTCTCGTAGGTCAGCCGCTGATACTGCTGGGCGTAGTCCGATAGGTAGCCGTCCAGCTCGGCGTTGGCGGCGGGGCGCGTCTCACCTGACTGACAGGCGACAAGCGCCAACGCTGCCAGCCGGGGACCCCACCGGCTCCAACTCACGCCGACCTCAGGTCCGAGGTGCATTGGGGGCAGCGGGTGGCAGCCACCGGAATCGGCATCCGGCAATAGGGGCAGTCTCTGGTATTCGGCGCGGCCGCAGCCTCGGGCGGACGCAGACGGTTGGCCGTTCGGACCACCAGGAACACGGCGAATGCCACGATGATGAAGGTCACGATGTTATTAATGAAGAGCCCGTAGTTGAGCGTGACGGCTCCCGCAGCCTTGGCGTCGGCCAGTGTCGCGTACGGAGCCGCCGCTTTAGCCCCCTCCTTGAGCACCACGAACAGATTCGAAAAATCCACATTGCCGAGCGCGAGCCCCACCGGCGGCATGATCAGGTCGTCCACCAGAGACTTCACGATGGTGCCGAATGCGGCGCCGATGATGATGCCCACTGCCAGGTCGAGCACATTGCCGCGCATGATGAAGGCTTTGAATTCCTTGAACATCGCCGCTCCTTGGTGGTAGATCGTCCAGAGTACTAACTCCCGCTTGACGTCCCCTCAGAAACCCGCGGCTGGCCTGCCGCGATCCACTCGGCGTAGCCTCCCACAAAAACGCTCACGTCCTCGAACCCGGCGGCCTGAAGCAGGCTGGCCCCGATCGCCGCCCGGGCACCGGTCTGGCAATGCACGATGACGGGGCGAGCTCGCGGAATTGCCTGCAGCGACCGGCTCAGATGTCCCAGCGGTATGTTGAGGGCGCCGGGGACATGGCCGGACCTCCACTCTCCTTCATGGCGTACATCCAACAGGGTGGACCCGTTTCCGCGGAGGCGCTCCGCCACCTCGGCCAGAGTCACGGTCGGCGTCGACTGAAGCTCACCCTTGAGGGACCGCCACCTCTCCACCGTCTCCCCACTGAAGTGCCCGGCGACTCGGTCGAGCCCGATGCCGGACAGGTCTCGGACCAGCTCGTCAAGTATTCGGACTCCACCATCGTCGGTGATGAGGTAGAAGTCGCGATCGTACGGTAGCAGCGATCCGGCCCAGCTCGTGAACGCACGGTTGAGGGGGATGTTGATGGTCCCCGGTACCGCGCCGCGGCCAAACTCCGCTGCCTGCCGAGTATCCACCACGGTTGCTCCCTGTGCCAGGGCACTCGCCAGCTCGGCGGTGGAGAGCGTCGGTGGACGCCGGACGTCGCCCCGAATCGGAGGCCCCGCCTGATTGATCCGCTTCATCTGCGCGAAGTACGTCGGAGGCTCTGGCTGCCCGGCCAGCACCGAGCGCACGAACTTGTCCTCGTCGGTAACACTGTAGGCCCAGTTGAAGCGTTTCTCGTATCCGAGAGTGGTCTGAGGTACCGCGCCCAGCGACTTGCCGCAGGCGGAGCCCGCTCCGTGGCCCGGCCAGAGCTGGAGGTAGTCGGGGAGGCTGCGGAACCGCTGCAGCGACCTGAACAGCTGGCGCGCGCTCTCCTCCATGGTGCCGCGACGCTGCACCGCTCGTTCGAGCAGGTCCGGACGGCCGACGTCGCCCACGAAGATGAAGTCACCGGTAAATGCTCCCATGGGCTCGGTCGCCACCGTGGTGTGGGTGACAAGCAGCGCCAGGTGCTCCGGAGTGTGCCCCGGAACGTGAACGGCGCGGACCTCCACCGAGCCAACTCTGAAGCAGCCGCCGTCATGAAGCCCGGTAGCGCCCGCGGCGGTCGCGTATTCGTATCGCCATTCGCTGCCGGCTGCGTCGGAGAGGTACAAGCGAGCCCCGGTGCGCTCCGCCAGCTCCCGTGCACCGGAAACGAAGTCGGCATGGATATGGGTCTCGGTGACATGGGCGATCCGGAAGCCCTCCGCCTCCGCCGCGCGGATATACCCACCGACATCCCGGTTAGGGTCGACGATCAGCGCCTCGTGGGTGGAGGGGCAGCCGACCAGATAGCTCGCCTGGGCAAGTTTGGGATCGTAGAAGCGTTTGAGGAGCATGCTGTGAGGCTATTGGCTATTGGCTATTGGCTATTCGTCGGGCTCACCACAGATTAGCCTCGTGAAGATACCGACAATTGTCTTTAGCCAATAGCCAATAGCCAATAGCCCATCCCATGGCGTTGCTACCCCCGCCCAACCGGGAGCCTTAGCCGCGCGCGTGCACCGCTCCGGTCTCCGCGTTGCTCCAACGTAAGAGTTCCCCCGTGCGCCTCGGCGATCTGCCGGCTCAGGACCAGGCCGATTCCGGATCCGTTGGTCTTGGTTGTGAAGAACGGCACGAAGAGGTTGCCAGGATCGGGCAGCCCGGGGCCCTCGTCTTCGATCACCACTTCCACCGATCCGCCCCCGACGCGCCAGCTCAGTGTGACGCACCCGCCGGTCTCGGCGGCGGCATCAGCCGCATTACGGACCAGATTGATCAGAAGCTGGTCCAGCTGGTCACCGTCCGCGACGATCTGTACCGGGGGCCCGTCGAGCACCACCAGCTCCACGCGATTCTCCAGCGCCGTCACCCGCCGGACCCAATCCGGCAGACTGACCGCGCCGAGGCGCGGCGGAGGAAGCCGCGCGAGACGCGCGTAGGCTCCCATGAACCGGGCCAGCGCCTCGGAGCGGCCTTCGATGACGCCGAGCCCCGACTGCAGATCCTGCTCCCAGTCCGCCGGCCGGCCGGAGCGTTGGGAGAGGGTTCGCAAACTGCCGGCCAGCGACTTGATGGGGGCGAGAGAGTTGTTGATTTCATGTCCCAGCACCCGCATCAGCCGCTGCCAGGCAGAATGTTCTTCAGCGCGCAGCACCCGGCTCAGATCCGAGAGCACCAGCAGACGATGGGGCAGGCCGTCTTGCCGGAAGGTGCTCCAGCGTACCTCCCACCGGCCGGCGCCGCCGGGAAACACCGCATCGAGAGTGCGAGGTGAGTCTCCCACCAAACAGTCGTCCAGATCGAGCTCGGCCGCGGTGTGACCCAACAGCCGCTCAGAGGGCTGACCCAGAAGACGCCCGCCGCCGGGATTGACCAGGCGAAGCCGGTCGTCACTGTCAAAAGCGAAGACCGCAACGTCGATCTCTTCCATGACGCGCCGGAGAAGCGCGGTGGCCTCGAGCGCCCGAAGCCGCTGGCCTCGAAGTGTCTCCCGTAGAGCGTTGACCTCCAGCAAGGCCAGGCCCAGGGCATGGTTCGGCGTCGCTCCGCGGGCGCGAATGGAGTAGTCGCCCTCTCGCAGGGCCGCCAGCAGATTCGATATGGTCTGAAGTGGCCGCGCCACCTTGTCGCGCAGCAGCGCTGCGCCCCCGATCCACGCCCCGACGACCGCCAGCGTGGCCGTCACTTTGATCCGGAGGGGGTGCTCAGTGCTCCAGAGCAGCCAGCACCCCAGCACCAGCGCCGGAAGGCCGGAGCCGAGTACCCAGTAGAAGATCCGAGTCTCGTGGCTGAGCTTGGACCTGCGGTCAGAATCCATGCTGCTGAAGACGGCGATAGAGAGCGCTACGGCTCAGTCCCAGCGCCTTGGCGGCGTGGCTGACGTTGCCGCCGTGACGGTCGAGCGCCTTCCGGATCAGCACGCGCTCGACCTCGTCCAGCGGCATGTCATCCAGCGCGCCTGCGGGACCGGCCGGCTTGAGGCCCAGCTCGCCCGGAGTCACCCGAGTGCCGGCGGCCAGCAAAACCGCGCGCTCGATCGTGTGGTCCAGCTCCCGCACGTTGCCGGGCCAGCGGTGGGCCTCGAGCGCGCTTAGGGCCTCCGGCTCAAATCCGATGAGCGGCTTGCGGTAACGAGCGCAGTACCGACTGAGAAAGTGCTGCGCCAGCGGCCCAATGTCCTCTCGCCGTTCGCGCAGGGGAGGCAGGTGGACTTCGATGGTATTCAGCCGGAAGAGCAGGTCCTCCCGGAATCGGCCGGCTGCGACCTCGGCTCGCAGGTCCGCGTTGGTGGCGGACAGCACCCGCGCGTCCACTTTCCTTGTGCGCGACGATCCGACCCGTTCCAGCGCCCCACTCTCCAGCACCCGAAGCAGCTTGGCTTGCTGCCTCAACGACAGGGTGCCGATCTCGTCCAGCAGGAGGGTTCCTCCCTCTGCCAGCTCGAAGCGCCCGATACGATCGGTCCGCGCATCGGTGAACGCTCCCTTTACGTGCCCGAACATCTCGCTCTCGAACAGGCCTTCGGCCAGGCCCCCGAGGTTGACCGCCACCAGGCTACGAGTGGCTCGAGGAGACGCAGCGTGAATCCAGCCCGCCACGACCTCCTTCCCGGTCCCGTGTTCGCCGGTGATCAGGATGTTGGCATCCGATGGTGCCACCTGCCGCAGCAGCTGTAGCACCGGACGCATGGCGGCGGATTCGGCGATCAGCTCGGGCGCACCCTCGGGACGTAAAAGGCGGTTCTCGCCTTCGAGACGCTGACTTTGGCGCAGGGCGCGGCCCAACTCGACCTGACTCCGCAGGGTGGCTATAAGCCTGGCATTCTCCCACGGCTTCTCGATGAAGTCCCGGGCCCCGCGACGCATTGCCTCCACTGCCTTGTCTATGCTGCCCCACGCCGTCATGACGATAGTCGGAAGGCTGGCATCGTGGGCTCGGAGCTGGGACACCAGCTCCAGTCCCTCCCGGCCAGTGGTGGTGTCCCGAGCGTAGTTGAGATCCAGCAGGACGGCGTCGAAGTCGGTCTTCTGCACCGACGCCAGCACGGCGGCCGGTGATCCTACAGTTTCCGTTTCGTAGCCTTCGCCCTTGAGCAGGAGCCGCAGAGCCTCCAGAACGTCCCGCTGGTCGTCGGCCACGAGAATCCGAGGGGTGTCAGCCACACTAGCTCGATGTGGAGCTGCGGTTGGCGACGCGGCGAACGAATTTGAGACCGGACCAGACGTCATCAATGGCGCAGACCTTCACATCCACCAGCCCCTCCTTAAGTCCGAGCTCCCGCACCACGTTTTCGTTGAGATCGGTCTCGATACCGGAGGCCTGCTTGGGCCAGGAGATCCACAGCGTGCCCTTCTCGCTGAGCGCCCGCGCCAGCCGCGGGAGGTCAGCCAGATCCCTGCGGCGGCGGGCAAAGCGATGAATGAAATCGGACGATACCGGGAGCCGCGCGGACACCGTGGCGCCCACCGGTAGTCTCCCGAGCAGAGCCGAGTAGGTGGGAGGGGCCCCGAGTGCCACGACATGGATGCCTGGCTTGATACCAAGCTTTTCGGCCAGAGTTCGTCGAGAGTAGCCGGCAGTCATGAAGCGGTCATGGCGGGGACCGCCTGTCGCGGGTTTCTGCCCCGAGCGGTCACTGGCCAGCTGGTTTCGACCTGATTGTCCCGGATCCCGTAGATCACTTCATGAAGATGGACCACGATGCAACCATGATTGGGCACGATCCGCACCCGTTCACCGATCTGAGGGCGCCATGTGGTTCGGCCCAGGTCCAGAATGCCATGCTCCTCGGAGAGCCTCGATACCGTAACCTCGGGCCGGTCCAACAGCGCACCAAAGCCGTCACCGTCGAGGGCGGACGGCTCCCGTCCCAGACCCTTGCTGCCGGCATCCACTACCGCCTGCCCTGGGACAGCGATGCTGACGACAGTCGCGAGGACGGTCAGCGCACAGTCGTCCCAGTCGCACGCGCCGGCCTGCGCGGTGGTGCGGTCGTTGAAGACGTAGGTGCCCGGCCGGATCTCGGTGAGGCCTTCGATGAGATGGCTATCCCATAGCGTCGGAGTGGATCCCCCGCTGACGATGCTCGGGCGCAGACCCGCCTGATCCAACAACTCCAGCGCGGTCCGCAAATCCTCACCGAGCCGTACCAGCTCGGGCTTCTGGGAAGGACCGGCGGCCCGAATATGGCCGGGATAGAAGGTGATGCCGCGATAGAGCAGCGGAGGACGGCGTGCCACGAATCGCACCAGCTTCAGCATCTCCTCTGCCGGTGACACCCCCACGCGGTGCAATCCGAGGTCCAGCTCCACGTACACACCCACCGATCGGCCCCGCTCGGCGGCTGCGCGAGCCAGCTGTTCCGCGGACTCCTGCGAATCGAGCGCGACGGTGAGTGCAACCTGCTCCGGTAGCGACATCAGTCGGTCCAGCTTTGCGCGGCCAACCGGTGGGTAAGCCAGGAGAAGGTCGGCGCAGACGTCCGCCATGACCTCTGCCTCCAGCGGCGTGGCACAGGTCAGCCCAACCGCGCCGCGGCGCAGCTGCTCTGCGGCGATTCGGGGTGATTTGTGGGTCTTGATATGCGGGCGAACCGCCAGGCCGTGAGTCGCGGCATAGGAGGCGGCCCGGTCGAGGTTTCGGTTCAGCCGGTCGAGATCGACCAGTGGTACCGGCGTTTCCAGCCCGTCGAGACTACCGGTCCACGATCCAGCCGTCGCGGAGATTGACGATGCGATTGCCATAGCTGGCGTTCCGCTCGGAGTGGGTGACCTGGACGATCGTGGTGCCCTGGCGGTTGAGGCGGGTGAACAGATCCATGATCTCCTCGCCTTGCGCGCTATGCAAGTTCCCGGTGGGCTCATCGGCCAGGAGCAGCTCAGGCTCCGTGATCACGGCCCGAGCCACGCCCACCAGCTGCTGCTGCCCGCCCGAGAGCTGGCTGGGGTAGAGATCCTTCTTCGCCACCATGCCGAAACGATCCAGCGTCGCGGCCACGATACCGGCCCGGTCCTTCGACTTGAGCCCCCGATACGAAAGCGGAAGATCGAGGTTTTCCTGAACGGTGAGGTCGTCTATCAGATGATACTTCTGGAACACAAAGCCGATGTGCTGCTTGTTGAGCTCCCCTCGTTTCTTGGCGGACAGGGCATCCACCCGTTCTCCGAGAAAGCAGTACTGGCCGCTCCATTCACTGTCCAGCATCCCGAGGACGCTGAGCAGAGTGGACTTCCCTGCCCCGGATGGGCCCATGATCGTCACGAACTCACCCGGGGCGATCCGCAGATCGACCTGCCGGAGTACATAGGTGAGAGTGGGGCCGGTACGATAGGCCCGCTCGACGTTGGTGAGCTCGATCATAGGAGGAGGTGCGCTCATTCGGCGCGAAGGGAGATGATGGGATCAACCCGGGAGGCGCGCCGGGCTGGAAGGTAACTGGCGATGAATGACACCGCCGCCACCAGCAACATCACGGCGACGAAGGTGAAGGGATCGGTGGGGGCAACACCGAAAAGCAGGCCGGCCATGAGGCGGGTGAGCAACAATGCGCCCACCACCCCGATCGCCACGCCGGCGAGCGTCAGCCGCATGGCCCCGCGCAGCGCCAGTCGCAGCACGTCCGCAGGTCGGGCCCCGACCGCCAGCCGCACCGCGATCTCACGGCTGCGCTGAACCACGATGTACGACATGACGCCATACAGGCCCACCACAGCCAACAGCAGCGCCGCTCCCGCAAAGCCTGAGAGAAGCCGCATGTTGAACTTTCGCGGAGCCACGTCGCTGGACAGATACTGTTCCAGAGTGGCGAAGCCCATCCAGAAATCCGCGCCGGTCACCGGCAGGTCTGGATCCACACTCCGGACTGCCTGCCGCAGCGCCGGGATGCTCCGTCCCGGTTGCCCGTGGGTCCGGACTACCAGCGCGATCCACCGCGGTGGATTGGCGGTGTACGGGAGATACACCTCCGGCTCGAGATCGGCCTCCAGCCCATAATGCCGCACATCGCCCACGACGCCGACCACCGTTCCGGTCATCAGTTGGCCAAAGTCGGGGCGGGCCTGCACAGACTTCGGGACGCTTACCCGTTTTCCCAGCGGGCTCTCCCCCGGCCAGTATCTGCGGGCAAACGTCTCATTGACCAGCAGGTTTGCACCCGCCGTTGTCATGTCGCTGCGCTCCAGTGGCCGCCCCCGGAGCACGGGAATACGCATGGTGCCGAAGTATTCCGGCGACACCGTCCGGAAGAGGGCCGGCTCGCCCGATTCAGATTTCCTGCCCTCGATGTGAACCTGGGTCGGCATGGAAGCGCCGGTAACGGGAACGTGATTGGTCAAGGCGACAGACTGCACTCCCGGTACCGCCGCCACCACCTCAGCCAGCTTCTGGTAGAGTGCCACAGCGGCAGACGGCTCATCATAACGAGGTGAGGGTGGCATGATCCGGACAGTGACCAGGTCGCGGGCGTCGAATCCCGGCTCGACCGCCTGAAGGCGCCAAAAGCTTCTGATCAGGAGACCGGAGGCGACCAGGAGCACCAGCGCCAGCGCAACCTGGGCAACTACGAGGGCGGAACGGAGCTGGACCTTGCTCCGGCTACTCCCCGTTGCGGGCGCGCCTTCCCTGAGAGAGCCAGCCAAATCGGGCGACGTTGCTCTCAATGCCGGCAGCAGGCCGACCACCAGCCCGGTCATCAGGGTGAGCGCCACGGTGAGGGCCAGCACTCCGCCGTCGGCCGTTATCTCCTCCATCCGGGGGAGCACATCTGGCGCGCCGAGCTTGAGCGCGTTCACCGCTGCTTCTGCCAGCAGCCATCCGAGAACCCCTCCGACGACGGCGAGAAGCAGGTGCTCGGAAAGCAGTTGCTGGACCAGGCGCCTGCGGCTGGCCCCCAGGGCAACTCGAATAGCCATCTCGCCCGACCTGGCGGTCGCTCGGGCCAGCGAGAGGCCGGCGAGGTTGGAGCAGCCGATGAGGAGCACCAGAACGACGGCGCTGGTGAGAACGAGCAGCCTGGGCTTAGCGTCGCCCAGCACCTGCTCTCGCAACGGGATCAGCTGAATCCGGGTCCAGTCGCCGTTCTCGGCCGGATAGTCCGCGGCCACGCGCGCAGCTATGGCGTTGGCCTGTGACTGCACGGCCGCCAGGCTTATTCCCGGCTTGATCCGACCGATGACCCGGCTGTCCGTGTGGTTGCCGCGCTGGGAAAGAACCGCCTTGTCGTTTGCCGGCAGCGCAGCGATGGGAATCCAGAACGAAGCCCACTCGGGATAGGCAAAGCCGGGAGGCATGACCCCGATGATGGTGAAACTCGCATTCCCTAGCGTGATGAGCCGGCCCACGGCCGCGGGATCGCTCCCGAAATGCCGGCGCCACAACGTGTGGGAAATGAGAGCCACGTGACTTTCCTGCGGCTGGTGCTCGCCGGCTGTAAAGCCGCGTCCCAGCATGGGTCGGCCTCCCACGGCCGCGAGGAATTCATCCGTTACATAGCCCGCCAGGAGCTGCTCGGGACCCTCGGCCCCGCGATAGTTCATCGTAAGGCCACGGACATAAGCCAGGCTCTCGAACGGCCCGTTCTGTTCGCGCCAGTTGAGGAAAGTGGGATACGATGCCAGCCTTGCTTCGTCGGGGGATCGTTGTTCCAGCGCTGTGTAGAGGCGCTCGCTGTTGGCATAGGCCAGAGGACGCAGCAGCACGCCGTTAACCAGACTGAACACGGCGGTGTTCGCTCCGATCGCCAGGGCGAGGGTGAGCACCACCGCCGCGGTGTACCCCGGGTTCTTCCTGGCCTGACGCAGCGCGTAGCGGAGATCCTGCCAGAGCTCGTGCATCAGGTATCACTCCTCATTCACTGCGCAGCGCCAGCATCGGGTCGACGCGGGTAGCGCGCCGGGCCGGCAGATAGGTCGCCATCAGGGCAACCCCACCGAGCAGCAGGGCCACTATGACATAAGTGAGAGGGTCGCGAGCCGAGACGCCGTACAGCTGGCTGGTGACGACCCGGCTCAGGAGCCAAGCCCCCGCTAACCCGAGCACGACACCGGCGGCGACCAGCCGCATCCCCTGCCCCAGCACCAGACCCAGGACATCGCCTGACTTGGCGCCGAGCGCCATGCGGATGCCGATCTCATGCCGGCGCTGCGTGGTGGTGTACGCCATGACGCCGTAGATCCCCACGGAGGAGAGCAGCAGCGCCAGACCGGCAAAGAGCAGCAGGAGAAGCATGGAAAAGCGGCGTTCCGCCGACGCGTTCGCGAGCAGCTTCTCCATCGGCATGATGCCGAAGATGGGTTGCTCAGGATCGGCCTCCCGGATGGCCCTGGTGACTGCGGTCGCCGCCTCGTCCGGTGGTCCCACGGTGCGGACGATGAATGCCATCTCTTGTCCGGGTTTTTGCAGATTGGAGAGGTAGATCTCTGGCTTCGCCGGCTGGTCGGGAGAAACCTGGCGCACATCGCCTACGACTCCCACCACGCTGAACCAAGGGCTGTCGGGGCCGAAGATCCGTATCCGGCGTCCCAGTGGGCTCTCGTCGCGCCAGAACTTCGTCCTTGAGTGCGTGGTTGATCATCACTTCGCCGGCGGAGGCCGAGTCCGCCACGCGGGACAGCCCGGCGCCGTCGATGATGGGGATTTGCATCGTCTCGAAATAATTGGGGCTCACAAAGCGGAGCTCTCCGACCGGGGGGATCTCATCGGCGGGGACCGGAACGCCCTCGATACGGAACGTGACGGTATTCTCACCTCTGAACGGGAGCCTCGACGCCATGGCCACGTCACGTACCCCGGGCGTCCTGCGAACTGCCGCAGTGGCGGCCTCGTAAAAGCCGCGACGCTGCGCGTCGGTGAAGTAGCGCCCCTTCTCCGGCTCATTCTGCCAGGGCAGCCAGACCTGGAGCGTCAGCAGCTTTTCGGGATTGAAGCCCGGCTCGACCGCAATGAGCCGCTGAAAGCTGCGCAGGAGGAGGCCTGCGCCGGCAAGCAGGATCAGGGACACGGCAACTTCCGTTACCACCAGCCCGGCCCGGATCCGGGCGCGGGGAACGCCGGAGCTCGCGCCCCGTCCCGCATCCTTCATCACACTCTGCAGATCGGGACGCGATGCCTGCAATGCCGGGAGCAGCCCGAACAGAATCCCGGTCACCAGAATCAGAAAGGCGGTAAAGGCGAGGACGGTTCCATCGATGCCGATCTCACTGGCGCGAGGGAGGTACAGCGCCGCCAGCTGCCCCAGCGCGGTCGTGCCCCACACCGCGATCATCAGACCCAGCACTCCGCCCAGCGCAGCGAGGACGAGACTCTCGGTGAGAAGCTGCCGCACCAGTCGGAGGCGGCTGCCACCCAGTGCCGTGCGAATGGCGATCTCGCGATCTCGCGTGGTGGACCGGGCCAGCAGGAGGTTTGCCACGTTGGCGCATCCGATGAGCAACACGAAGCCAACGGCGCCCAGCAGGACCAGGAGCATCGGCCGCACGTTGCCGACCACCCGTTCCGAGAGTGGCACCGCGTCAGGCTGCCAGCCCGCCGCGCTGGGATATGCGTCCGGATACTGCCTCGTCAGCCTGACTGCCAGAGTGGCCAGCTGGGCGCGCAGCTCCTCCAGCGTGGCGCCTGGCTGCATGCGGCCGAAGACGTCGAACACCCGCGCTCCGCGAACGTTGACGAAATTCGTGTCCGGGCTGTCGAGGGCAATCGGGGCCCACAGCTCCATCGGTGACGCGCCGCTTTCTACCGCGTGGCGGAACCCTTTGGGCATGACCCCGATGATGGTCATGGGATCGTCATCCAGGCGCACCTTCTTGCCGATAACGTCGGATGCGCCACCGAACCGCCGCTGCCACAGGTCCCAGGAGATCAGCGCCACGTAGCCGATTCGGCCCGCATCGTCGGCCTTGGTGAAGTCCCGGCCCAGCTGGGGCTCTACGCCGAGCAGGTCGAAGTAGTTGGTGCTGACCACAGCGGCCTGGATCCGCTCCGGCTGGTCCGAGCCCGTCAGGTTGATGTTGATGGGCCAGATCGCTGCGACATCACGCAGTGCCGGCACCTCGCGCCGAAAATCGGCATACTCCGGGGCCGATATTCGGACGTCGTTGAGGTTGCGGGAAGTGAGCCTGGCCCGCAGCGAGACCAGCTGCTCCGGCTGCTGGTAGCTCAACGGCCGCAGCAGCACCGCATTGACGACGCTGAAGATGGCGGTGTTTGCGCCGATGCCGAGCGCCAGAGTGAGCACCGCTACCGCGGTGAAGCCGGGGCTCCGAAGCAGCGACCTGAAGGCATAGCGCAGGTCCTGAAGCAGGGCGCTCATATCATTCACTCCTGAGTGCGATGACCGGATCGACTCGGGCCGCGCGGCGGGCCGGTACATAGCTGGCCAGCAGCGCGACGGTGGCCAGCAGCAGAGCCACAGCGGCATAGGTCAGTGGATCGGTTGGCGTCACACCGGAAAGGAGACTGGCGAGAACCCGGGAGGCCACCAGCGAGGCGGGCACGCCAAGCACCAGGCCCGTAGCCGCCAGTACCGCTCCCTGGCGCACTACCATCGCCGACACTCTGCCGGGCTCCGCTCCAAGCGCCATTCGAATACCCAGCTCATGGGTGCGTTGGCTGACCGAGTACGCGATGATGCCGTACACACCCACCGCGGCCAGCACCAGCCCAGCCGCGCCCAGCATCAGCAGCAGGAGCATGTTGAACCGCGTTCCCGCCGTGGAGCTTCTCATCACCTGCTTCAGAGTCTGGAGGTCATACACCGGCAGTGATGGATCTATCTCCCACACGGCCTGCCGGATGTTCCGAGCGACTGCCGCCGGGTCACCCTCCGTCCGGGCCACGACGTTCATCGAGCGCTGGATCCAGTCCCACGATCTCTCCGGCGCCTGGGTCACCGGCAGGTAGAACTCGGGGTCCACATCCGCTCCGAGCCCGGCTGACCTGACATCGCCGACTACGCCTACGACTTCCTTCCAAACGGGACCGCCCTCGGGCGTGCCCTCACAGCAGGCGATCCGCTTTCCGACGGGATCCTCCCCGGGCCAGGCCTGCCGGGCGAGGGTTTCGTTGATGATCATGACCCGAGGCGCACCCGCATGATCCTGGCCGCCGAAGGGGCGGCCGCGCTTGACCAGGATGCCCATGGTCTCGAAGTAAGTCGGAGTAATCAGGTGCAGTTCGCTATTGATCTGGCTCTCGGGCACCGGGGGGCGCCCGTCTGGAATGAGGCCGTTGCTGGACGTTGGCCCTGCCAAAGGCGTTTGGGATATCAGAGCGGCTGAGCCGGTCCCCGGCACCTGGCTGACCCGCTCGAGGATTCTCTCGAACGCCAGCAGAGTCGGTTCGGGCTCCGCGTAGGCGGACTGCGGCAAGCTGACACGCGCGGAGATGACGTTGGTGGGATCAAAGCCGGGTTTCACCTGTTGCAGGTGAAGCATGCTCCTGATCAGCAGGCCGGCAGCGACCAGCAGCACCAGGGCCACGGCGACTTCAGTGACCACGAGCGCACTCCGCAGTCTATCGCGGGTGGAGCCCCCGGAGGTCTTTCCACCTTCGCGCAGCGTGGACTGGAGGTCGGGCCTGCCGAGGCGCATGAGGGGCGCAAGCCCGAAGCCGAGCCCGCTCAGCGTAGCCAGAGCTACCGTGAACAGGAGGACATCGGAGCTCAGTCCCGCTTCGCCCAGCCGGGGAATCCCCGCCGGACTCATGCCGACGAGGAATCGGATGCCGACGTGTGCCACGGCAATACCTAACACGGCACCAACCGTGGCTAGCAACAGTCCTTCAGTAAGAAGCTGCCGCGCAATCCGCCGCCGGTGGGCGCCGAGCGCGGCGCGGACCGCGATCTCCTTCTGGCGGGCATTGGCCCGGGCCAGCAGCAGGTTGGCGATGTTGCCACAGGCGATGAGCAGGACGAAGCCGACGGCGCCGGCCAGGACCATGAGCTGGGTGCGGTAGTTGCCCACCAGCTCCTCCCGGAGGTCGGCCACCCGCACCGATCGCTCCGACATCTCCCTCGGCGCCAGATAGCGGATCTCCCCGCTGATCCTGACCATTTCGCGTTCGGCCGTCTCCCGGCTCACGCCGGATCTCAACTTGCCGAATACCAGAAGAAAGTGCTCGTCGAAGTTGCTGCGCTGCTCCGCGGTAAACCCCAGCGGCACCCAGAGCACCTCATCCCGATCGCTCAGAGTGTAGGTCGGTGGGGTGACACCCACGACGGTGTACTTCTCGTTGTTCAGCTGGATCTCTTTACCAAGCACCTTCGAATCGCCGCCGAACTGCCTGCTCCAGAAGGGGTAGCTCAGGACCACCACCCGGTCACGGCCAGGCTGGTCCTCCTCATCCAGGAAGTAGCGTCCGAGAAGCGGAGCCATTTCACCAGTCTTGAAGAAGCTGGGCGTCACCTTCGCCCCATAGAGCCGCTCCGGCTCGCCCGATCCGCTCAAGTTGAAGCTCACTCCATGGAACGCCGACAGGTGCTCGAACGACCGGTTCCGTTCCTGCCATTGGACGTAATTTCCCACCGATACACCGCCGTTGTTGCCTTCTCGCCAGCGCTCGTAGAGCAGCATGATCCGCTCGGGGTCGGCATAGGGGAGGGAGCGAAGGAGGACGGCGTTCACCGCGCTGAAGATGGCGGTCGTAGCGCCGATCCCGAGCGCGAGCGTGATCGCCGAGACCAGGGTGAACAGCGGCTGCTTGAGCAGCTGCCGGACGGCGTAGCGGAGGTCCTGCACCAGCGTATCCATGTTATTCACTCCTGATCGACGCGCCCATCAAGCCACCTCGCGATGAGGAGGCTCGTTGGACACCAGTCGCCCGTCGAAGAGATGGACGGCACGCTGCGCCGCCGTGACATACCGGGGATCGTGCGTCACGATGCAGATGGTAGCCCCACCGGCATGAAGGCCCGCGAGCAAGTCCATGACCATGGCTCCGTTGCTGGAATCGAGGTTGCCGGTGGGCTCGTCGGCCAGAAGCACCAGCGGCTTACCCGCCACGGCGCGGGCAACGGCTACCCGCTGTTGCTGACCGCCGGAGAGCTGAGCCGGATAGTGATTCAGCCGGTGGAGCATTCCCACCTGGTCCAGGGCCTGGTGGGTAAGGTCCCGGCGCTCCTCTGCCGGAAGGCCTCGGTACTTCAGTGGCAGCTCCACGTTCTGCCGCACGGTGAGATCGCCGATGAGATTGAACGCCTGGAAGATGAAGCCGATGGCACGGCTTCTCACGCGAGCCCGCTGCGCTCCGGACAGCGTGGACACCGGCTCGCCCGCCAGCACGTATGATCCTTCGCTGGGCGAGTCGAGCAGGCCCAACAAGGAGAGCAGCGTGGTCTTTCCACAACCCGATGGTCCGGTGATGGCGAGGTACTCGCCGGCCCTGACCTCCAGATCTATGCGGGAGAGGGCATGGGTCTCCACTTCCTCCGTATGGAAGATCTTGGAGATGCCCTGGAGCCGGATCAGCGGATCGATGGCAAGTGGCACGGACTATCCGACCGTCGTGAGCTGCCGCTCCTCGACCACACGGCCGTCGAAGAGGTGGATGGACCGGTCGGCGTGGCGCTCGTAGCGCGGGTCGTGGGTGACCATGCAGATCGTGGCCCCGCCGCGGTGCAGCTCTCGCAGCAGCTCCATGACCGCCTCGCCGTTGGTCGAATCGAGGTTTCCGGTCGGCTCGTCGGCCAGCAGGATGGCGGGATCGCCGGCCACGGCTCGCGCCACGGCCACGCGCTGCTGCTGGCCCCCCGAGAGCTGGGCGGGAAAGTGCTTCATCCGGTGGGACATCCCGACCCGCTCCAGCGCCGCCTGCACTCGGCGCTTCCGCTCCTCCCCCGGAAGTCCCCGATACGTGAGCGGCAGCTCGACGTTCTCGTAAATGGTGAGGTCGCCGATCAGGTTGAAGGCCTGGAAAATGAAGCCGATCTGCCGGTTCCGAACCCGGGCGCGCTCCGACGGCGTGAGCCGGGCCACCGGCTCCTCCTCGAGCGTGTAGACGCCATCGGTTGGCGAGTCGAGCAGCCCCAGGATGGACAGCAACGTCGTCTTGCCGCATCCCGAGGGGCCCGCAATGGCGATGTATTCGCCGTGCTGAATCTCCAGGTGAATGTCCGACAGGGCATGCGTCTCCACCTCGTCGGTGTAAAACACCTTCTTGATGCCTTGCAGGCGGATCAGGGGAGTCGTGGACGTCATGGGTTTCCTTGAGGGCTATTGGCTAACTAGCGACTGGCGACTCGCGACTGGCGACTTGCTCACTCCACACGCACCCGATCGTATCCATCCCACCGCGACATATCCGAGATGATCAGCTTGTCTCCCGGCTGGACGCCGCCGCGGATCTCTACCGTGTTGACCGAGGTGCGGCCCAGCTCCACGTTGACGCGCACCGCGGCGCGTCCCTCTTCGACCAGGCGGAACAGGCCGACGCTGCTCTGCCCCTGTCCGTAGGCCGGCCGCCCCACGTGGAGCACGTCCTTGAGACGCTCGACCTCGATGGTTCCATCCACCGAGAGATCCGGGCGGGCTCCACGCGGCAGCTCCCCTTGGAGCGCGATATCCACGGTTACGGTGCCGTTCTGTACTGCGGGGTCGATCCGGGCGACCCGGCCCTGAACTACCCCGTTGCGGGTGTCGATGGTAGCCGGCTGTCCAAGCACCACGTCCTTCGCCTGGGTCTCGGGAATTCTGAGGACCGCCTTGAGACGTCCCGGCTCCACGATGCGCGCGAGGGTAGCCCCCGGCTGGGCCCACTGGCCGACCTCGAGCGTGAGGTCCTGCAGGATTCCCGCTGCGCCGGCCTTTACTTCCATCGAGCGTACTCGTCCGCGCTGAAAGTTGGTTACCGCCCGAAGTCGATCCACTTGCGCATCCTGGAGCGCCAGCTGAGAGCTCATCGCATCCGAGAGCACCGCCAGTCGCCGCTCCTCGACCTCGAAACGGGTAGCCAGCTCCTCCACCCGATCGCGGGCCCGGCTGGCTTCCATGACCGAGATCAGCTCCTTCGTCGCGAGGCTCTCCGCGGCTACCGCGTTGCGCCGAGCCTCCAGGAATTCCGATTTGGCCACGGCCAGCGCCCCCTGCTGGTTCAATCGCTGGCTTTCCAGTGAGGTGCGGAGGTTGACCCGGTCGCCCTGGGCCGCAGTGAGCTGACGCTCGGACTCAAGTGCCTCCAGCTGCACGTCAGGATTACTCAGGACCAGCAGCACCGTCTCCGGCTTGACCTTCTGCCCGATCTCCGCGAGACGCTGCTCCACTCGCCCGGCGGTCACCGCGGAGATCCAGCGCACCCGCTCGGGCACCAGCGTACCCGGCCCCCTGACCTGGAGGACGAGGGGTCCCCGTTGAACCGAGTCCACCCAGATGGTGGCGCGATCGACCTGAGGGGCGGCCGGCTTGAGGCCCTTGAGACCGAGGGTAGCAATCACCAGCGCAGCGGTAACTCCCGCACCATAGATGACACGTCGGGGTTTACGGTTGACTGGGGCGCGGGGGATATCCAAAGCTGCTCTTCCTTATATAGGCGACGGCTGCTTGCTTCACCGCACCCCTTAGGGAAGGCTCGTGCCACGGAGTACTATCAGCTAAATGGTTGCGTCTAAAATTCTTGAGAATGGCTAGGTGGGCGGCGCCCGGCCGGAATTGTGCGCTTGCGGGATTCAGCTTTCCCAAAATCGAACAGTTTCGGTTGCCGTGTGCGATGCCTCCCACTATCGGCGTCCCCCAGCGAACGTCTCCCTTCCGACACACCGATGACACATGGCGGTGCGCTGACGGTGCAACCTGGTCCTCTCCCACTGCGCGGTTGGCTCCTCCTCCTGTCGCTGCTCGGATGCGGGCACACCGAGCCATTCATGGCGACACCGCCGGGTACCGACCAGCCGTTCGAGCTCGGGCCACCCGCGCGACTGACGGTCAATCCGGGACCGGACCGCGGCGCCGCATGGCTACCGGACGGCTCCGGCATCCTCTACTCCACCCAGCAACTTGAACGACGCGACAACGATGTTTGCCTGGCCCTGATTCCCCCAAGCGGCGGCAGTCAGCGGCAGCTCTCGTGCGATCTCACCCCTACCGGCGCCGACACGACCGAGGCCATCGAGTCTCCCGCGCCCACGTCAGACGGGCGCGTGGCATTCGTGGCGGTCGGCTCTCCGATCAACGCGATTACGCCGAGGAGCATGGCGATATCGATCGGCTCTCAGGTAAACCCGATGGCCAGTACCGGTCTCCAGCCGCTGCCGTACACGCTTCCGTCCGGGACACTGCACTCAGGGGCGTCTCAGCTGCGCTGGCTCAGTCCCGACATCCTGCTGTACCTCGGTGAGCGGGTGGATTACAAGCACGCCTGTGACACTTGCAGTGAATGGGACACCCTGCCCACCGGTATCGACGTGGTTGCGATCGACGTGCGGGTTCCCGGTAGCACTCCACAGAGGATTCCCGGCACCGAAAACGCGTCGGGCGTATCAGCGGGCGCGAGCGCCGACGAGATCTACTACACCTTGAGCGGCGACGCCCGGATATTCCGCCGCATTCTGTCGACCGGCGCCGTGTCTGTGGTGCATGACTTCGGTGCCGCGGGAATGGCTCGAGACGTACACGTGGTCGGAAACCGGATGGCCGCGGTGGTGGGTGGCCGGGTGACGTACGGCGTTGATCCGGCATTCGGTCCGACCCAGTGGGATAGTGGTGGGGTCCTTCATGTCGTGGATATCGAGTCCGGCAGCGATGTGACGGTCGATGGTCCAGGGCTCTTCCGCCGACCCCAGATCTCACCCTCGGGAACGGCTCTCGTGGTCGAGGTCTACCCGGTGATCTTCTCCGAGGACCCACCCAGCGCAACTGTGGACCGGCGCAGCGACCTCTATCTGTACGGTTTGCAGTGAGTCTTCTGCACCGGGCGGGAATGGCGATCGGACTGCTGGCGGCCGTGGCCCTGCCGCGGACAGCCTCCGCGCAGTCGGAAGGGGCGCTCGCGGGCCGGGTGGTGGATGCCAGCACCGGCGCCGGACTGGCGCAAGCAGAAGTGCTGGTGGACGACCGGCTCCGAGCCATTTCCGACGCCGCCGGCATCTACCGGGCACTCGGGGTGCGAAGCGGATGGCATCGGATCTCCGCCCGGCTGATCGGATATCGCAGTGTGGTACAGGACAGCGTCTTCGTGCGGGGCGGCGCAACCGTCACGCTCGACTTTACTCTCGAAACCAACCCGCTCGAGCTGGCCCCGCTGGTCGTGACCTCCCCGGTTGACCCGGTCCTCGACCCACTCGCCACGGCTACCGAACAGAAGATCACAGCCGAGGACCTGCGGGAGCTTCCGATCAGCTCCCTCGAGGAGGCCATCGCGCTCTCGGCCGGGAGCGTGGGGCAGAGCTATCGCGGTGGTCGGCTGGGAGAGGAGTCGTTCATCCTCGACGGACTGGGCGTCAAGAACCAGCTTGACGCCGCCAACGGCGGGCTCGGCCTCAAGATTCCCCCGGATGTTCTGAGCGAGGCGTCTCTCGTCACCAACGGATTTTCCGCGCGCTATGGGCAGGCGCTCTCCGGCCTGGTGAACGTGGTGACCAAGGAGCCGGGCGAGAGCTGGCAAGGCCGGATCGGATACGAGACCGACCGCCCCCTGGGAGGAAGCGCGGACCTCGGGCTCGACCGGTTTGTGGCCCAGGCGGACGGACCGGTGGTGGGACGTCTCGGGTTCGTCGCAGCGTTCGATGTGACGGGAAGACTCGACGCCGATCCGGTGAACGCCCCGGCTCCGACAGATCCGCGCGACCCCCGGACGGCCGCTCCTTTTCTCCTGCCTCATAACAGCGGCGAGCAGTGGAGCGCGCTCGGCAAGCTGGTACTCCCGGTCTCGGATCGGTTCACCCTGCGGCTGCTCGGCCTCCACACCGAGGACCAGAGCCTGCTGTATGACCCTGAGTACAAGTACGACCTGGATCTGGGGCCGGGTCAGCGGCTCCGGGGTGACCTCCTGAACGGACACGCGCAGTACGCCAGTGCACCGGGGCAGGGCAAGCCACTGGTCGTGGATCTCAGAATCGGCCGGTTTTCGCGCGAGTTTGTGCGGGGCACCCTGAGCGAGGAGGTGGACTATGTCTTCGGGGCACTGACCGGCCGTCGCTTTCGGTTCATCGGCGAAGACCAGGCCCGGGCGCAGGATATCTCCGGGCAGCCGATCGCCGGGCTCCAGAGACCCGAGGCCAGCTTCGCAACGCCGTGGGGAGTGCCGGCGTTTTTTGTCGGTACCGGCTCGCGCGGCGATCTGGGCTGGAGCCACTTCGGGGAGACCCGGGGCCAGCTGGATGTGACCTTTGGCGCGAGCGAGCGGATCGAGCTCTACGCCGGCGCAGAGCTGACGCGCCAGCAGGTGGGTACCTACCAGCGAGCGCTCGGTTATCTGCCGGTCGGCACCGGTGACAGCGTGCCGCCGGTAGCACTCTCCAATTTTTCGCCCTCGAGCGCTGCGGGATACTTCGAGGCGCAGTTTCGTCTGGATGAACTGGCGTTCACCGGCGGCATCCGCTACGACCAGTTCGACGGCCGCAGCGACCTGCCGGAGGAGTCGCGCGGGTCTGAGAGCCGAGTCAGTCCCCGCCTCGCAGTGTCCACCGTCCTGGCCGGCGCCACCTTTGTCGCCAGCTACGGCCGTTTCTCTCAGGCACCGGACTATCAGTATCTGGTGGATGCCGCGTTCGACGACAGCACGCGCACCGGCCGTTTCCGGCGAGGGAACCCGAACATCGGCTTCGAGGACGCAACCCAGTACGAGCTGAGCCTTCGAGTCCGTCCCACCGCGGTCACCTCCCTTCGTCTGGGTGTATACGTGAAACGCCTGGACGGCCTGGTGGCTTCTGTGCCGATCGGCATCGATCCCGACTCTACCATCTTCGGCAACGCCGACGCAGGCAGTGTGAAGGGCGCGGAGCTGCTCTTCGAGCGTGAGATGCGGGATGGCTTCGGGCTGAGGCTGGCTTACACGCTCCAGAATGCTGTCGCGACGGCGTCTGATGCGTTCCTCCTCAACCGCCTGATCACCATTGACCCATCCACCGGCGACACCGTCCGCCCTGCGCCGGCCGAGTTCCCGCTCGACTACGACCGCCGGCACACCGTCACCGCCATGGTACGGGCCCAGGTTTCAGAGAGTGCCGGTCCCGTGCTGGCCGGAGTTCGCCCTCTCGCCGGCCTGGAAAGCGCCGCGATCCTGCGGTACGGCTCCGGTCTGCCGTACTCTCGCGTCAATCTCGCAGGCGACTCGCTGATCGGCCTGCCCAACGACGCCCGCCTGCCGGCGGTGATGACCGTCGATCTGCTGGTGCGCCGTCCACTGCGTCTGGGCAGCGTCCGCGCAGGGTTCTATGTCGACGTGAGGAATCTGCTGAACCGCCAGAACATCGTCGCGGTGCGACGCGATACCGGGGAGCCGGGGCTTACACCGGGCGGTATTGATTCACTTGCGGAAGCGGCGTATCAGGCACATCCGGAAGACATACCCTACGAATCAGGGCGCTACCGATCCTATGCGGACACGGACGGAAACGGATACCTCTCCGGCCGGGATGAGTTGTTTCCCCTCTACCAGTCAGCCGCGCGGGATTTCACTCAACCGCTCTTTGCGTATGGCTCTCCCCGCCTGTTCCGGTTGGGATTCGAGGTGCTCTTCTGAGCCAGATCGTCCTTCAGTAGGGCCTGGTTGATTGCGGTGGCGGCCTTGGCCCCTTCGGCGGCAGCCACGATCACGAACTGGGCTTCCTTGGACGAGTCACCCGCTACATAGAGTCCCGGCACGTTGGTGGACTCACAGACGCCGGTGTCGACGGTGCCTTTCTCGTTGAACTCGGCACCGAGGCTTTCGGCCAGTGGAGATCTCTGGTGCTGGCCGGTGCAGAAGAAAAGTGCGCTGCGTTGAAGCGGCATACCGACCCCGAAGATCACCCGCTGCAGCAGCCCATCACGCCCTTCCAGCCGCACCACCGGATCTTCCCGTATCTCGACACCGGCGTCGCCCAGCGCTTCCTCCTCCCGTTCGGTGAGGCCGCTGGGGCCATCGGTGCAGAGCACGATGTCCTGGCTCCACACCGTGAGTCCCAGAGCCAGAGCCGATCCGGATGTTCCCCGGCCGTACACCGCGAGGGGCTGATCCCGCCACTCCCACCCGTCGCAGTAGGGACAATGATGGACGCTCCTGCCGTAGAGCTCGCGTAAGCCCTCCACCGCCGGAAGCTCGTCTACCACGCCGGTAGCGAGGAGCAGCTTCCGGGCACCGAACTGCAGACCACCTTCGCTGACGACCGTGAACCCACCTGAAGTTCGGTGCGCTTCCACGATTTTGCCGCGGTGCAGCTCTACCGATGGATACCGCCGCATCTCATCCCGCGCGAGACGCAGGAACTCCCCCGGATCGATACCGTCGCGGGTGAGATATCCATGCAACTCCTGGGACCGGGCATTGCGGGGCTCACCGGCGTCGCAGACCAGGACACTGCGGCAGCAGCGGCCCAGCATGAGCGCGCCACTCAGCCCCGCTGGTCCACCGCCTACCACAACACAGTCGTACGCCACGCTGGAGCTATGCCCGTCCTGCGCGGGGCCGCGAGCCGGCCATCACATCCGCTGAGTCCATGACCTGCTTGAACCGGCGGAGATCGTCGGCCACCTGTTTGGACGGCTCCTCGCCCAGGAGCCTGGCCACCGCCGCACCGACCTTGCCGGCCGGAGGGTCGTAGCTCAGCACCACCCGCACGTCGGTTCCCGCGCCATCGGGCGTGGGGGTGAAGTGCACCGAGCCGGCGTTGCTCACCTCAGAGCCGGGGAGCGAGCGCCATGCGATCAGCTCGTCGTCGATCTCGTTGTGGATGACGGCATCCCATTCTACCCGGGTGCCAGCCGGCCCCTTGGCTAGCCAGCGCGAGTGGGTATCGTCCAACACTGTCACCGCCTCGAGATGGTCCATGAACCGGGGAAGGTTCTCGAAGTTGCGCCAGAAGCGATACACCTCCACCACCGGACGGTTGATGGTGACGCTCTCCTCGACCTTGATCCCCCGCCCTCGCCCGATGCTGGCCAGGGGGCTCACCCGATCCTCCTTGCGGTTCCAGACGTCGCTCAGCTTCTGCTTGCCGGGCCGGCCAGTAAGTGCCTTCGCGATCAAGCCGGTGGCCACCGGAACCAGGAAAGGCCGCAGTTTTCGGGTGCGCAGGGTCAGCGCCATGAGGGTGACACCCGCCAGCCCGGAGACCACGCGCTGTGCCTTGCCCAGATCGGGCTGGCCCGGCTGGTGTCGGCGCAGGTTTTCCCAACGTTCATTCGATGTACTGCCATTCTCGGGCGATGCCATAGGACCTCTCTTATGCTGTGGCGCCCTCCGTCGGGGCGATCTGGTTGTATTTCCTGGCCGCCCGGTCGCCCAGACGGCTGAGCCATGAGGGAGAAAGCCAGGACTGGCTGTCAGAGCCTTTCCTGCGCCCTGGCTCCCCACCTTCGGAACTGGGGAGCAGTCGCTCCACAGCGGCAAGAATCCCGGAAGTCAGACCAGGCGCCACCGCATTTACCACGGCGGCGGCCTTGGCGGGCCAGGGAAAGAGCACCTCGGTGTCACCCCGGCGGCAGGCAGCCACGATCCGTCGGGCGGCGCTGTCGGCGCTGATGGAGAGACCGGGCAAATTATCGCTGATGCTGAACCACGCGTACTCCGAGCGATGCCGACCGCGGAAGATGGCATTACGCGGACTCCCGGTTCGCATGAGTCCGGGACAGACTGTCACCACCTTCACCCCGTCCGCGGCGACCTCGGCCCGCAGTCCCTGCGAGAACCCGACCGCGGCGAACTTGCTGGCGCTGTAGGGCAGCAGATGGGGAATGCCGAGCTTCCCGCCTATCGACGTGATGTTCACGATGCGGCCCGAACGGCGGGCCCGCATATCGGGCAGGAGGGCAAGAGTGGGATACAGCATCCCCCAGAAGTTAGTAGCCATCGCTTCTTCATAATCCGCCACTGACATGGTCTCGGCAGGGCCCACCTCGATGACGCCGGCGTTGTTGACCAGCACGTCAACGTGGCCGTAGCGCTCCCGAACCGCCGCCATCATGTCCGCCACGGAACCGGCGTCGGTGACGTCTGTCGGAACAGCCAGCACCTCAGCACCGGTGTTGGCCAGCGTCGCGACGGCGCGCTCGAGCGACTCGGGATCGCGCCCGCAGAGCACCAGGCGAGCTCCTTCTTGAGCCATCTGTCGCGCCAGCGCGAGGCCCAACCCCCGGGAGCTGCCGGTGATCAGCACGACGCGGCCTTCCAGGCTGTATCCCAGCCGGGCTCGCAGGCGGCGCACCGCGACAAAGGAGACCCCGGCCGCCATCAGCAGCGGTGCAGCAGGGGAGCGTTTTCTCGGCTGCTTCCGGGCTCGCTTCATTCCGCTTCGGGCTCCGGCGCCTGCCGGTCCCGGGTCTGCTCCTGGACTGCACGCTCGTGCGCTTCATCATCCAGCAGAGCCGCCATACCGTCGCGGTGCTCTGGATCGGCCACTTCCTGCTTCAGATTGGAAAAGCCGGGTCCCATGTTCTTCTCGTCGCGCGGCTCCTCGAAGTCCAGCTCCGTCGGACGATCGTTGGAACCTTCGCTTTCCTCCCGCGTGAACTGGAGGCGTTCCTCCTCCGTCATGGTCGCGAATTTACGGCTGAGATTCCTTGCCATGTAACTCACTCCTGGTGGTGGCCTCGAGCAGCGCTTTCATGCGTCCGAGGTCCTCGTTCAGTTTGGCCCGCGGATCCGAGCCGAGCAGCTCCGCCACCGCCTGTCCCGCACCGCCCGCCGGCGGGTGGTAGCAGAACCGCAGGTTCACCCGGGTGCCGCTCCCCGAGGGGTTGAACCGGATGACGCCGGCGTTCTCCAGCATCGACCCCGCCTCGCTCCGCCACGCTATGACTTGATCCGGCACCTGTTGCGTAAGCACGGCGCTCCATTCGATCGGTACCCCTCCGGGACCACTGACGCTCCACCGCGACCGGCCCCCGCCCAGGTCCTCGACCGCTCGGACGTGAGACATAAACAGCGGGAAATTTTCGTACTTGCTCCAGAAGGCATATACCTGCTCGACCGGCGCGTCGATGTACAGGGTCTTCTGGATGTCCACGGCACGCCGGCGGTCCAGCGGCGATACCCCGGCGATCCCCAGCTTGTCGCGGCCGACTGAGCCGACCAGGAGGCCCGTGCCGACGGTGCGCAGCATCGTCGCCAGCGTTCCCCTCCGGGTCAGGGCATAGAGCGCCAGCAATCCGCCGGCGACCTTCAGCGCGGTCGTCCTGCCGCCTGAGGAGAAGCCCTCCCGGTCGCGGGACCTGAGCGTCGCCGCCGCCAGGCCTTCCAGATCGCCGATGCGCCCGCCGTAGCCGGGAGTCGGCTGGAACCACCGACCCCGCGCCACGCTCCAGCACGCGCCCGGCTCCCTCCAGCAGGGGACGCAGCCGGTCAGTTAGTTGCTGCCGTCGCGTTGGCCCGCGCTCCGGGTCGAGCAAATACACCAGACCTGCGCCGGCAGTGAGGCCGCCGATAAACAGTTTGAGCGTCATTGCGCCTCCTAGAGGTAGAAACTCGCGCGTTTCTCGCGGACTCTTCTGTGACCGTACTCACACCCTTTAGGAGGTGGGGGACCCCGAAAAGACTGGTCGGTAATGGCAGATTCCCCCCGCTGACAAATTCAGCTGCGGCTAACATGCACGCGAGCAGCGAAAGCAGCGAAGCTGCTTTGGCGAAGGAGGGTCTGCACCACGACATTGGGCCGCACGAGTGCCGGTGAACCGAAGTTCTAATCGCAAACGCACGAGCGCTTCATGCAGCTGCCGTACACGATTGTCGCCTTTTCACATCTCCGCTGGAATTTCGTCTATCAACGCCCCCAGCACCTTCTCTCCCGTCTCGCCGCGACCCACCCGGTCGTGTTCGTGGAGGAGCCGGAGTTCGACGCCGATGGCCCGGCCCGCTGGGAGCGGAGCAGCCCCCATCCAAATGTGACCGTATATCGGCCCCGCACCCCGGTTCGGGCCCCCGGCTTTCATGGAGACCAGCTTGCCGTTCCTGGAGCCTCTGATCGCCGAGCTGAGCGCCGATCTGGGGAACGTGAGCTTGCTGGCCTGGCTTTATACCCCGATGGCCCTGCCCCTGGCATTGGCACTCGACCCCATGGCTGCTGTGTATGACTGCATGGACGAGCTCTCTCTGTTCATGGGCGCTCCTCCCGAGCTGCTGGCCTTCGAGGCACAGCTGCTGGAATACGCCGACGTGATGTTTACCGGAGGCCCCAGCCTCTACCGAGCCAAGCAGTCGCGTCATCCCAACGTACACTGTTTTGCCAGCAGTGTGGACGCGGCGCACTTCCGGCTCCGCGATGCCGCCGGCAACGAGGTCAGCGAGGCCGATGACCAGGCGGAGCTGCCGCACCCACGCCTGGGGTTCTACGGCGTGATAGACGAACGGCTGGATCTCGAAATCGTGGAGCGGTTGGCCGAGGCTCATCCCGAGTGGCAAATCATCCTGGTGGGGCCGGTGGTAAAGATCGACGCGGCACATCTGCCGAGACGGCCAAATATCCACTACTTCGGCCAGCGCACCTATGATGAATTGCCCCGTTATCTCGCGGGCTGGGACGTGTGCCTGCTGCCCTTCGCGAGGAACGACGCCACCAGGTTCATCAGCCCGACCAAGACGCTCGAATACATGGCAGCGGAGCTCCCGATCGTGAGCACCCCCATTACCGACGTGGCTGAGCCGTATGGTCACATCGTGTATCTTGGCGACACGCCGGCGGAGTTCATCCGCGCCTGCGAGACGGCGATGGTGTCCTCGCCGGAGGAACGCGCCCGCCGGGCCGAGCAGATGCGCCAGGTGTTGGCCGGCACTTCCTGGGATGTCACAGTATCGGCGATGGAAAGGCTGCTGACGGCGGCGATGGCCGGGAGAACGGCTGTGCGGGTCCCGGCGTGAGCGGTCAGTCAGGATATCAATCTGAGCCCCAGGGCTCATGCATAATAGAAAGGACTCAGGCTTTAACATGCCACCTAACCATACGGACACAACAACGCAGAATGTCACGCCTGTCGTCGTCGTAGGTGCCGGCCCTACCGGGCTGAGCGCTGCGTACCACCTGGGTGAGGACGCCCTCCTGGTCGAGCAGGCCGACCGGGTAGGCGGCTGGTGCCGGTCGGTCGAGGACAATGGCTTTACGTTCGATATGGCGGGTCACATCATGTTCTCCAACGACCCGTACGTTCACGAGATGTATCGGGTGCTTCTGGGCGACAACGTCCATTGGCAGGATCGTGAGGCCTGGATCTACAGCAAGGACGTCTTTACCCGGTATCCGTTCCAGGGAGCGCTCTACGGATTGCCGCCCGAGGTAATCTCCGAATGTATAGTAGGTGCTATCGAGGCCCGCTTCGGCAGTCTCAACGCCAAGAAGCCCGCCGCGGATAACGGCGCCACTGGCGACTATACCGGACCCGAGCGCCGCGGCATGTTCGAGCCGCTGATGAAAGCCACCGGCAACGGCAAGCGGTTTACATATGCGGGTAAGGAGCGCAGGACTACCCTCAAACACAAAGAGCCGCGGAACTTCGAGGAGTTCATCTACAAAGTGTGGGGCGCCGGAATCGCCAAGCACTTCGCCATCCCGTACAACCAGAAGCTCTGGGCCGTGCCGCTGTCGGAAATGGAGACCTCCTGGCTGGGAGGCCGCGTCCCTCTACCGAACCTCGAGGAGATGATCCACGGGGCTCTCTCGCCGGTACCCAAGCCGATGGGTCCGAACGCCCGCTTCGGCTACCCGTTGCATGGGGGGTTCCAGGCACTCATGGACGGCTTCCTGCCGCACCTCCAAGGCGAGCTGCGACTTAACACTAAGGTGACCTCGGTTTCGCCGAAGACGCACACCGTCACGTTGTCGGACGGGACACTGGTGTCCTATGAGTATCTCATCAGCACCATGCCGCTTCCCGTCCTCATCCGTCTCATCGGACAGGAAGCACCAGCAGAGGTGCGGCGGGCGGCCGGCGCCCTCAAGCACGTCTCGGTGCGTTGCGTGAACATTGGAGTGGGCCGGGAGAGTTTGACGGACAAACACTGGATCTATTATCCGGAGGACACGGTGTTCCACCGGATCTTCGTTCAGGGCAATGCCAGCCCCCACTGCAACGCGCCCGGCGGATTCGGGCTCACCTGCGAGATCACCTACTCAGAGGCCAAGCCGCTGCCAGCCGAGGGTGACGCGCTGATCCAGCGCTGCATCGAGGACTGTCACAAAGTCGGCTTCTTCACGCCCGATGATCCAATCTGGGCAGCACACGAGGTCGATCTCCCGATTGCGTATGTCGTCTACGACCACGACCGGGCCCAGAACGTCAAGCTCATTCGTGACTGGTTGTCGGCCCAGGACATCGTGCTGGCCGGCCGCTACGCGGAGTGGGAGTACTACAATTCGGATCACGCCTTCATCGCGGGCAAGAAGGCAGCCGACGACGTGGCCCAGCTGCGGCAGCGCCAGTTCCTCGACTCGCCGGCCGCAATGTCATTGTCTGGTAAGTGAGAAGTGAGAGGTGAGAGGTGAGAAGGAAGGGATGAGGGCAAACCTTCGCCTTTACTTCTCACTTCTCACTTCTTACTTCTCACCCTCATGACATACTCTCTCCATCGCCGCCGCCCGGAAGACTTCCTCTGGGCCACCGGTATCGAGGACACCTTCGTCCCCCAGACGCGCCCCGGCCACCGCGCGCTCGACGAGTACCAGCTGATGGGCCACTACGAGCACTGGCGCGAGGACCTCGCCCTGGTGCGGGATCTGGGTCTCAAGCTGGTTCGCTGGGGGGTGCCGTGGTATCGCCTGGAGCCGTTTCAGCCGGGCGAGTTCGACTGGCGCTGGACCGACCAGGTCATTCCCTACATGGTCGAGGAGCTGGGAGTCACCCCCATCATCGACCTGATGCATTACGGCTGCCCCTTCTGGCTCCGCCGTGAATTCGCCAGCACTGAATATCCCGCCGCGGTGGCGGCCTACGCCGGCGCGTTCGCGGAGCGCTATTCCGGGCTGGTCAACTGGTACACCCCGCTGAACGAGCCGATCGTCACCGCGCTGTACTGCGGTCAGCGGGGCTTATGGCCTCCGTATCTCAAGAGCGAGACGGGGTACGTGCAGATCCTGCTCCAGGCGATCGAAGGGATCATCCAGACTTGCGTCGCGCTCCGGGCGGTAAATCCGGAGATGATCCTGGTGCATGTGGAGGCCACCGGGCTCAGCCGCACCGCCCGGGAAGATCTCCATGCCGTAGCCCAGGAAGAGCAGTCGCGGACCTTCCTTCCCTTCGATCTCCTGACTGGCCGGGTCACCCCGGGTCATCCGCTCTTCCCCTGGCTCATACGCAACGGCGCGTCGCCCGACCGATTGGCGGAGATTGCGTCGCAGCCGGTGCCGTTCAGCCTGATGGGACTCAACTTTTATCCCCAGTGGTCCACCACCCAGCTCTACATCGACCGCAAGGGCCGCCTGGCCTACCAGCCGGTCGAGCAGGACGGCGCCGGTTTCAGCACCCTGATCGACGATTACTACCGCCGATATGGGCTGCCCATCATGGTCACCGAGACCAGCGCCCGGGGTGACGAGACGGTGCGGGCCCGCTGGCTGGAGGCGTCGGTGGCGGCCATCCGCGTCCTGCGGGGCCGGGGAATCCCGGTGCTGGGGTACACCTGGTTCCCGCTCTTCACCATGATCGACTGGAGATACCGGTTCGGCCGGGGCCCGCTGCAGGAGTATCACCTGGAGCTGGGCCTCTACAACCTGGACGGATCAGGGGAGCGCTGGAGACCGACGCCGCTGGTGCAGCAGTTCCGCAGCTACGTTGCCGATTCCGAAAATTCGATCGGCAACCTTGGCCTCGAGCAGAGTCTATCGGCCTGACTATGCCGCTCCCGTTCGATTCACGTTCCCATACGGTCTGGCCGTTTTCCCGGGCACCCCGGTACACTCCGCCTCCCGGCCGACCGCTGGCCCGCTCGCATCTGTTTCGCTCCTTCTGGATGGCGGGATTTGAATCGGCCAGCCACATCAACCAGGCCGGCACCAGGCTGGACCTGATCGCCGCAACCCAACACGACCGGTACGTGGACGAGGACTATGCCCGTCTGGCGGAGTGGGGCATCCGCACCGTGCGTGAGGGACTCCACTGGCATCTGATCGAGTCAGGTGGGGACTTCGATTTCTCCACCCTGCTCCACCGGCTCGAGGCGGCGGACCGCCACGGCATCCAGATCGTCTGGAACCTGTGCCACTACGGCTGGCCCGACGGCCTGGATGTGCTCGCGCCCGCCTTTGTCGACCGGTTTGCTCGCTATTGCGGCGCTGTGGCGCGGGTCATCAGCGACCACAGCGACAAGCTTCACAGCTACACGCCCATCAACGAGGTCTCGTTTTTGGCATGGGCCGCCGGAGAAAAGGCGTACTTCTATCCCCATCGCGACGACGCCGCTGCCCAGATGAAGCACCAGTTGGTGAGGGCATCCATCCACGGCATCGAAGCCATCTGGGAGGTGGACCGCCGGGCGCGCATCCTGCTGACCGATCCCATCATCCACGTGGTGACACCCAGGGGGAGACCGGAGCTGGCGCGCGCCGCAGCCAACCAGCGGGCAGCACAGTTCGAGGCCTGGGACATGCTCGCGGGCGCCATGGAGCCCCAGCTGGGAGGACATCCCCGCTACCTCGATGTAATCGGCGTGAACTACTACCACGCCAATCAATGGGAGTACCCTGACCAGCGGCTCCGTTGGGAGGACACGCCCCGCGACCCCCGCTGGATGCCGTTCAGCGCATTGCTCGCCGAGATGTACTTCCGGTATTGGCGGCCGGTCGTGGTGAGCGAGACCAGCCACTTCGGTTCAGGCCGGGCCCGATGGCTGCGGGAGGCGGCGGAAGAGGTGGCGCATGCTCGGCAGATGGGAGTGGAAGTAGAGGGCCTCTGTCTCTACCCCATTATCGATCGCCCGGATTGGGAAAACCCCGACCACTGGCACAACAGCGGACTGTGGGACCTCCGACGCGACGCGGTAGGAGGGTTGGAGCGGGTGCTCTGTGAGGACTATGCCGCCGAGCTGCGCGAGGTGCAGCAGCGGCTTGGAGGCGGTCCGCTGTAGGCCGAGCCTAGGATCCCTCAGCCGTGCTGAGGCTGACGCCGCCGCCTCCGGCCGGCTCTTCCGCCTCAGGACGCTTGGCGATCCGCTCGATCATGTCGCGCATCATCAGGGTGGCTACGGGATGACTGCCCAGATGCTCGCGCAGCCGGTAGGTGCAGATCATCACCCGTCCCCGATCAATCGGCCGCTCCGCCACCAGCGCCACCAGGTGGTGCACCCAACCCACGAACAAGCCCGAGTGCACGTTGGCCGCGAAGTCCCGCGGGGTCAGGCCGACGATCACCGTTTCGGGCGTGAGATCTGCGAAGGCGAAGTCGACGGTGCCGCCGCTCGGGATCCCCTGGAAGATCTTGTCCTGGCGGATCCAGCTCATGCTGCTGGCCCAGTCGCCCTGCCAGCTCCGGCCCTGGCGCTGCGCGATGCTGATGTTGCCCAGGTGGGTCTGCTCCGAATCCGTTTCCTCGGCCAGCCAGAGTACCCGTCCCCCGTTCTGCACGTACCAACGGAGCTCGTCCGTCATCCGCTCGACCACGACCAGGTCGGCCGACTCCTGGTCGGCGAGCTCGTAGCCCATCCCGGCCAGGCGGGCCGCGAGCCTCGGCAGCCCGGGGACTGCCAGCTTCACGTGCCGCTCGCGTGACTCCGCTCGCGGAAAGAAGTACAGCTCGTGATGGTTCCGCGTCACCAGCTCACCCGCGGCGGTGGTCAGCCGCATCTCCAGCCGGGCGCGCGTGGCCAGCTCCAGCCGGGGCACGTCGAACACCACCGTTCCGACGTTGGTAAGCTGAGCCCGCTGCGGTGTGATCCCCTCGAAGCTCCCTCGCATCTCGGGCCAGACATCGAGGCTCCACTCCAGACGGGAGTTCCGCAGGTCGGCCGACGAGAAGTGCGACAGAGCCAGCTTGACCTCACAGCGCTCCCCTTCCCAGAAGGCGATCCGCTCCCAGTCGGTCGGCACGATCGCGTCGGGACTGTTTACCTGCCCAATCACGTCAAAGTACGCCTTGGGGTTGCGACACATGTCGAGCAGCCCGTTGCTCTCCCAGTGCACGTCGGTAAACTCGGTGATGACGTACCCGACGATGCTGGGGTGCCGCCGCATCTGCTCGATCTGGTACTTGAGCGCGGTGAACTGCATCCGCTGGCTGGCGGCGGCCAGGTCCGACAAGGTGGGAAACACCTTGTCGAGATGAAATGCCTTGAAGCGCTGCTCGATGCCGTGCGGGTAGACTACGCCGTCACCCCACTCGATACCGGTCTCGAACCACCACGGCTCACCGCCGTAGTGGGCCCTGAGCTTGCCGACATCCGGCAGCCCCCAATTTCCGAACTCCGAAACCACCATCGGCTCGCTACCCCTGCGGCGCACCTCGGCGGCCGGCTGCCTGGCGATCGGATTCCAGGGATCGCGGATGTACTCACGCCAGGACTCGATGTTCTCGTATACGTGGGCGAAGGTCCACGGCGGTCGGCTGGCGAAGGTCTGGACCCAGTCCTTCCACTTCCGGTAGTGGTCCGGCATCGCGTAGTAGTTGTGAAAGTCCTCGATGTCGGTGACGACGTGGAAGTTGGTGAAGCAGGGGGAGTTTCCCACCACCAGGCGGTGCGGGTCCAGGGCCTTGAGCTGGTTGTACATATCGGCCAGCCAGGCGCGGTGCCCGGCGTTCACCGCCAGATCCACTCCCCAGTTCTCGTTGACGATGGTCCAGATGATGATCGAGGGGTGGTTCCAGTCCCGCTCCACCATCCCGAAGAGGGTCTCCTGGGCTCGGCGCTTGGCGGCGTCGGTCAGGTCCTGCCAGTTCGGTAGCTCGGTCCAGATCAGGAGTCCGGCGCGGTCCGCGGCATCGTAGTAGCGCGGGTCGGTGATCTTGATATGGGTGCGGAGGAGATTGAGGCCCATGTGCTTGGCCTTGGCAAATTGGGCGTCGAGCTCCTCGTCGCTGAACGGCGTGTAGATGAGGTCGGGGTAGTAGTCCTGGTCCAGCGCTCCGCGGAGGTACAGCACCTGGCCGTTGAGCAGCAGGTGGCCGGTGGGCGAAGTGGCAATAGTGCGCATGCCGAACTGCGTGGTGAGAGTGTCGAGCGGCTCGGCCCGGTCATCGCTGCCGTCCAGCAGCACGCCCTGAAGCTGGTAGAGATGAGGCGTGGTCGTATCCCAGAGCAGAGGTTCCGGGATCGGAATGGGCACGTCATGGCTCTCGGTGCCTGCCGGCAGCAGCAACCGGTGCCGGCGCACCTGCCCCCTGGGATCGGTCACAATGAGCCACAGCGCCAGGGGCCGTTCGCTGGTCCGGTTGAGCGACACCCGGACCTGGGCCTGCTCGCCAGGCACGTCAGGAGTCACCCTCAAACGCGTCAGGTGAACCGGCGAACGCTGCTCCAGGTACACGCTCTGCCAGATGCCGCCGATCGGTCCGTACCAGCTTTGCTTCCCGTGGGGGATCTCGGCGAAAGTGAATTCGGGGAGAAAGTCGGCGTCATTGCCGGGATCGATGACGCGCACGACCAGCTCATTGGGGCCCGGGCGCAGGTTCGCGGTGACGTCGATCTCGAACGGGAGGTACCCACCTTCGTGCTCACCCACCTGCTGGCCGTTGAGCCAGACGGTGGTGGAGTAGTCCACCGCGCCGAAGTGGAGGAGGTGGACGGGCGGACCGGCGGACTGGCGGTCGGGGGGTCCGTTTACTGCGGCGCCGGCATTGATCGCGGCGGATCCGTCCGCCCGCCCGCCCGTCCGCCCCTCCGCCACGAAGTGGCGCCGATACCACGCCACCCCGCTGTAGTCGCGCAGATCGTCGAACTGGGCCTGCCAGGGACCAGGGACCTGGATGCTGCGGGCGTCGTGCGGTTGCAGAGTCGTGGGGCTGAGGTGCCGTTGCGGATCGGGATAGAACTCCCACTGCCCATCCAAGCTGAGGCGCTTACGATTCACGGCGCACTCCAGCGGCAAGCCCGCGACGCCGTTCCAGCCAGCTTCCCGCTGCGGCACCGACGAGGCCCGCCGCCGCCGCGGTCGCGGTGACGACGGCGACCCGGTAGGCAAAGATCCTGGGCTCGGACACTTCCTGGGCGACGGGTCCGGACCCGATCAGCCACGCGGCCAGCGGCCCCACCGTGCCGGCCAGCAGACCCACGGCCGTGGCGGCCATGAATCCGCCCGCCACGCTGGTCCGCCAGGAGCATATAGCACCCACGCTGAAATAGATGAACACCGATACCACGCCGAGGGGAGGGTAGGGAAAACCCATTGGCTCGCCGGCCAGCTCGCCCACCGCGTCCAGCGCGACAAGCACCGCCACCGCCGCCAGAATGATCGGTGTCATCCGTCTCACCTGTCTCCGCTCGATCATCTTCATCTCCAGAGCACCGCAACAGGTTGGCCGCACGAAATGCAGGATGAATAAGGTATATGGATCGCGGAATGGTACAAGCGTGATGGAGGCTGTTGGCTATTGGCTATTGGCTATTGGCTAGTCGCTAGCAGCTAGTGGCTAGTAGCTAGCGGCAAGCAGTGGCATTGTGTCTGGGTCGGTGGGATATTGTCCAAGGCTTCCGCCAATAGCCAATAGCGAATAGCCATTAGCCCCGGAGCGTGCCGTCTATGGAGCCCCTGTTCCTCGCCATCGGTCTGGCGGCGGGAGTCCTGTCGGGCCTGTTCGGAATCGGCGGGGGACTCCTGATCATTCCCGCCCTCATCTTCTTTGCCGACTTCCATACCAAGCTGGCGATCGGCACCTCCCTTGGCGCGATGCTGCTCCCGGTCGGCCTGCTCGGCGCCTACGCCTACTACCAGGCGGGGAACCTCAACCCCAGGGGTTCGATCCTGATCGCCGTGGGTCTGTTCTTCGGTGCGTGGGTCGGTGCCAAACTGGCGCACGCCATCCCCGCCGCCCTCCTCCAGCGCATGTTCGCCGTGTTCATCGTGCTGATGGCGATCCGGCTCTGGATCGAAGCGGGAAAACGCTGATGGCGGCCGAGAGCGGCGCCCAGATCCAGCTTACCTCGGCTGCGTTCGCCCACGGCGACAAAATCCCGGTTCGCTTCACCTGCGAAGGGGACGACGTCTCGCCCCCGCTTCAGTGGCAGGGTGCGCCGCTGGAGACCCGAACCTTTGCCCTGATCCTGGACGACCCCGACGCGCCCCGGGGCACCTGGGTGCACTGGCTCCTGTACAACATCCCGGCCGCCGCGGTGGAGCTGACCCAGGCGGTCCCGACCCTGGCCGAGACTCCCTCGGGCGCACGGCACGGGCGCAACACGGCGGGTGACATGGCGTATGCCGGCCCCTGCCCTCCCCCGGGGACGCCCCACCGCTACTTCTTCCGGCTGTACGCGCTCGACATCATGCTGAGCCTGCCCCCCGGCGCAACCCGCAGCGAACTGGAGCAGGCCATGCACCAGCACATCCTGGGACAGGGAGAGCTGATGGGGACGTATCAACACAGACCGTAACGGAAAAGCGTAAGCGGGACTAGGACAAGCGTAAGCGGTAAGCGGGTGACGTTTCGCATCGGCACTCAAGCTACCCCAACCAAACCCGCGACCAACGCAGCAGTTCCCGCTCACCGCTCACGGTTTTAGCAGTTCCCGCTTACGCAGTATTTTCCGGCATGTCCCTTCTCCGCCTGACAGAACGCGGCCTCTACTGCGAGCTCGGTGACTTCTTCGTAGATCCCTGGGAGCCGGTTGACCGCGCCGTGATCACCCACGCCCACGGCGACCATGCCGCGTGGGGTTCGCGCGCGTACCTCACCTCCGCCCCCGGCGTCGAAGTGTTGCGGGCCCGGTTGGAGCCGGGATCATCGATCCGTGGGCTCGAGTATGGCCAGCGGATCAGCCTCAACGGCACCACGATCTCGCTCCACCCGGCGGGGCACATCCTCGGCTCCGCCCAGGTTCGGATCGAGTATGCCGGGGAGGTCTGGGTGGTCTCGGGCGACTACAAGACCGATCCCGATCCTACCTGCACCGCCTTCGAGCCGGTTCGCTGCCACACCTTCGTCACTGAATCGACCTTCGGGCTGCCGATCTACCGCTGGCCCAGCCAGGGGCAGGTGTTCGAGGAGATCAATGCCTGGTGGCGCGCCAACGCGGCACGGGGCAGGACCTGCCTGCTGCTGGGCTACGCGCTGGGAAAGGCGCAGCGGCTGCTGGCCGGGTTGGACCCGAGCATCGGACCGATCCTGACCCACGGCGCGGTGGAGCGCATGACCTCCGTCTATCGCGCGGGGGGAATCGCCCTGCCCGAGACCCGCTACGCCGGCGCGGGGCAGAGCCGGGCCGACGCCACCGGCGCCATAGTCATCGCTCCGCCCGGCGCGGATGCCTCGCTCTGGTCGCGCCGCTTTGGCGACCACGCCACCGGCTTTGCCTCCGGTTGGATGATGGTTCGCGGGGCGCGACGGCAGCGCGCGCTCGACCGGGGATTCACGCTTTCCGACCACGTGGACTGGCCCAGCCTTTTGGCGGCCATCGAGGCGACCGGCGCAGGTGAGGTATGGGTCACCCACGGGTATACCGGTCCCGTGGTGCGCTGGCTCCAGGAGCGGGGCCTCGATGCACGTTCGGTGCAGACCCGGTTTGAGGGCGAACGTGAGGAGCTGGTCGCAAGTACGGAGGAGGATGCGGCAGCACCTGCCCCGCTGCCCCGCAGCTCCGCTGCCTCTCTGTGAAGAGCTTCGCGCGGCTCTACTCCGCCCTGGACGAGACCACTTCCACTAACGAGAAGGTCGCCGCTCTGGTCGCGTACTTCTCGGCGGCCCCACCGGCCGATGCGGCATGGGCGGTCCACTTCCTGAGCGGCCGCAGGCCTAAGCGGCTGGTCTCCACCGGCAAGCTGCGGCGGTGGGCGGCGCAGGAATCCGGCATCCCCGACTGGCTGTTCGAGGAGAGCTATCAGGCGGTGGGTGACCTGGCCGAGACCATCACATTGGTGCTCCCCAATGATGGTGAGACGAGCGAGCTGGCACTGGCTCACTGGGTGGAGCAGCGCCTGCTCCCCCTCCGGGACGAGGATGAGGACGTGCAGCGGGAGGCGATGATCCAGAGCTGGCGCGAGCTCGACAGCCGCGAACGGTTCGTCTGGAACAAGCTCATCACCGGGAGCTTTCGGGTCGGCGCCTCGCAGCAGCTCGTCACCCGGGCCCTGGCGCAGATGAGCGACGTGCCGGAGGGAGTGATATCCCACCGGCTCATGGGTGCATGGGACCCGACCCCGGAGTTCTTTGAGCGGCTGGTCGCGCCCGACACCCGTGACGCCGATACCAGCCGGCCTTATCCGTTCTTCCTCGCCCATCCGCTGGAGGCGGCCCTCGACACTCTGGGCAACCCGGACGAGTGGATCGTGGAATGGAAGTGGGACGGAATACGGGCCCAGCTCGTTCGCCGGACCGGGCGCACCTTTCTCTGGTCCAGGGGCGAGGAGCTGCTGGCGGGACGCTTTCCCGAGATCGAGGAAGCGGGAGCGCTGCTGCCCGATGGGACCGTCATTGACGGCGAGGTGCTCCCCTGGCTCGAGGGCGCACCGTTGCCCTTTGCCCAGCTGCAGCGCCGGATCGGGCGGAAGAGCGTGGGCCGGAAGATCCTCGACGACGTGCCGGTGGTGCTGGTCGCCTACGACCTGCTGGAACACGAAGGCGAGGACATCCGCCCGCTTCCGCTGGTGGAGCGTCGTCGGCGACTGAGCACCCTGCTCGCCAGCGTACCCGCCGACCGCATGATCCTGTCCCGCGCGGTACCCGCACCCGAGTGGGAGGCGGCCGCGGCGGCGCGGCTCACCGCGCGCGACCTGGGGGCCGAGGGACTCATGCTCAAGCGTCTCCTATCGCCCTATGGGGTGGGCCGCCGGCGGGGCGATTGGTGGAAGTGGAAGATTGACCCGCTGACCGTGGACGCCGTGCTGATCTACGCCCAGCCTGGAAGCGGCAAACGGGCCGGACTCTTCACCGACTACACCTTCGGCATCTGGGAAGGAAACCACCTGGTTCCCTTTGCCAAGGCGTACACCGGGCTCACCGATGAAGAGATCCGTAAGGTGGATGCGTTCGTCCGCCGGAACACGCTGGAGAAGTTCGGACCGGTCCGCACGGTCAAGCCGGACCTGGTGTTCGAGCTGGCCTTCGAGGGGATCCAGCGCTCCAGCCGCCACAAGTCGGGGATCGCGGTCAGGTTCCCGAGAATGCTGCGGTGGCGCACCGACAAGAAGGCGGAGGAGGCTGACACGATCGAGAGGGTGAGGTCATTATTAAAAGCGTGAGCGGGACAAGGACAAGCGTAAGCGGTGAGCGGGGGTTGACGGAGGCGTGTCGTTACCGCTCACGCTCGTCCTAGGCCCGCTTACGCTGTTACTTATAGCATGCCCAAATACATCTGCACCGCCTGCGGCGTTCAGTACGCCGACTCGCCACTGGCGCCGGATCACTGTGCCATCTGCGAGGATGAGCGGCAGTACGTCCCCGCCAGCGGGCAGAAGTGGACCACGCTGAAGGAGATGCAGGCCAGCCACCGCAACCAGCTCGACGTGGAAGGCCCGGAGCTCATCAGCATCTCCACCGAGCCGAAGTTCGCCATCGGACAGCGGGCCCTGCATGTGCGCTCCGGCGGCGGCAACATTCTGTGGGACTGCATCAGCTTCATCGACGATCGCAGCATCGGTGCAGTCCAGGCACTCGGCGGCGCGTCGTCCATCGCCATCTCTCATCCCCACTACTACGCCTCGATGATCGAGTGGAGCCGGGCCCTGGGGGACGTGCCGGTCTATCTGCACGCGGCGGACGGCGAGTGGGTCATGCGGCCGCATCCCGCCATCGTGTTCTGGCACGGAGACACCCATGAGCTGGCGCCCGGCCTCACGCTCATCCGCTGCGGAGGCCACTTCCCGGGCGCCACCGTGCTGCACTGGGCCGGCGGAGCCCAGGGCAAGGGGGCGCTGCTGACCGGGGACGTGATCCAGGTGGGGCTGGGCCGCAAGACCGTGAGCTTCATGTACAGCTACCCCAACTACATCCCGCTGAGCCCGCCAACGGTTCGGCAGATCGTGGAGGCCGTCGACCCGTTCGAGTTCGATCAGATCTACGGGGCGTGGTTCGGACAGAACATCCTCAAGGATGCCAAGCAGGCTCTCCGTTTCTCCGCCGACCGCTACCTCGCTGCCATTGCGGATGGCGATTGAAATCAGTCCGCATACATCGCAAGGATCCACTCTTGAAACGCGAGGATGGGAGATTTCTTGTTCAACAGCACAGGGGAAGGCGCACAACGTCACGGAATTGATTGGTGTGCTTTCAACAAGTGCCTTCCGGCTGGCTTCGGTTGGGAAGGTGTCGAGCCAGAGGAGCGATCCGTCCGTTCCCGTGTCATCCGTGGCGAGGTTTTTTAGGTGAGCGAGAAACCAAGAGGCGGGGGATCCGCCCTCGCCGTCGATCTCCGCCGGGCACGCGCGGCGCGGAAACGGGAGCAGCGGGCGGCCCAGCCGGCCGAGGCGCCGGAGCCGGGCCGAGCGATTCGGCCGATCGATTGCGCCGGCCGCGAGCCGATCGAGTGCGTTCGCGAGTGGTTCGCCAGCGAAGGCTGGGAGCCGTTCCCCTTCCAGGAGGAGGTCTGGAACTCCTACCTCGCCGGCGAGAGCGGACTGGTCCACGCGGCGACGGGAACTGGCAAGACCTACGCAGCATGGATGGGGCCAATTCTCGACTGGTTGAGGAGCTACGGCTCCCGGCGGCTGCCCCGCGGCCCCGCTGCCCCGCTTTCTGTCTTATGGATTACTCCACTGAGGGCCCTTGCCGCGGATACAGAAGACGCACTTCGCGCCCCCGTCGAAGACCTGGGCCTCCCCTGGACCGTCGAGTCGCGCACCGGCGACACCGCTCCCCGGATTCGAGCCCGCCAGGGTAAGCGCCTCCCCACCGCGCTGGTCACCACCCCGGAGAGCCTCACGCTGCTGCTGAGTCGCACTGATGCAGCCGAGCTGTTCGATCACCTCGAGCTGGTGGTGGTTGACGAGTGGCACGAGCTCATGGCGTCGAAGCGGGGCGTGCAAACTGAGCTGGCACTCGCCCGGCTCCGCCGCTGGCGCCCCGGGCTTCGTACCTGGGGCCTTTCGGCGACGCTGGGGAATCTCGATATCGCGCGAGACACGCTGCTCGGCGTCACCCCCGAAGGCGTCCCCCACGGCGGGCGGATCATCCGCGGCCTGGTTCCCAAGGCGCTGGAGGTGGATAGTCTCATCCCCGAGACCATAGAGCGATTCCCCTGGTCCGGGCAGATCGGACTGCGGATGGTACCCGAAGTTGTCCGGGCGATCGAGGAGGGCAAAACCACACTCGTCTTCACCAACACAAGGGCCACCGCAGAGATCTGGTTTCAGGCCTTGCTCGCGGCGTGTCCGGACTGGGCCGGCGTGATCGCGCTGCATCACGGCTCCATGGATCGTGAGACCCGCGAATGGGTGGAAGATGGAATCCGCGACGGCCGGCTCCGCTGCGTCGTCTGCACCTCCACCCTCGACCTTGGCGTCGACTTCACGCCGGTCGACCGAGTCCTCCAGGTGGGGAGTCCGAAGGCGGTGGGCCGCCTTATCCAGCGCGCCGGACGAAGCGGGCACCAGCCCGGAGCAGTGAGCCGGCTGACCTGCGTCCCGACCAACGCACTCGAGCTGCTCGATGTCGCGGCGGCGCGCGATGCACTTGTACTCGGCGCCATCGAGTCGCGCCTGCCGGTGGAACAGCCGCTCGATCTCCTGGCGCAGCACGCGGTGACAGTTGCAGTGGGCGGCGGCTTTCGTCCCGAGGAGCTACTGGCCGAGGTTCGCAGTACCCGTGCCTTCCGCCGCCTGTCGGATGCGGAATGGCGCTGGGTGATGGACTTCGTCAGCCACGGCGGCCAGGTGCTGGGGGCGTATCCGGAGTACAACAAGGTGGTGGAGCGCGACGGCCGCTACGTCATCCGTGACCGTGGCGCCGCCATGCGGCATCGGATGTCCATCGGCACCATCGTGAGCGAAGCCGCGATGAAGGTGAAGTTCGTCCGGGGCAAGACGATCGGCACCGTAGAGGAGAACTTCATCGCCCGGCTCCGGCCGGGAGACGTGTTCACCTTCGCCGGGCGGACCCTGAAGTTCGTGCGGGTACGGGACATGACGGCGTGGGTCCGGAAGACCAATGAGCCCACCTCCGTGGTTCCCCACTGGACCGGGGCCCGGCTGGCCCTCTCGCCCGAGCTCGCCTTCGCCGTGCGCGCCAAGCTGGACCAGGCCCGGCGCGGCGTGTTCGATGGGGCCGAGATGGAAGCGGTGAGGCCGATCCTGGAGCTGCAGGCGAAATGGTCCCGGCTGCCGGCACCGGATGAACTGCTGATCGAACGGGTGCGCACCCGGGAAGGGCATCACCTGTTCTTCTATCCGGTCGAAGGAAGGCTGGTGCACGAGGGGCTGGCGGCGCTGTTCGCCTACCGGCTGGCGCAACTGGGCCCCATCACCTTTACTCTCGCGGCCAACGACTACGGCTTCGAGCTGCTGTCGCCCGAGCCGGCGCTGCTGGAGGAGGCCCTGGAGGCTGGGCTGGTGTCGCCCGACAACCTGCTGCACGACATTCCCGCCAGCCTCAACGCCGCCGAGCTGGCTCGGCGCCAGTTCCGGGAGATCGCGCGGGTGGCAGGGCTTATCTTCCAGGGGTATCCGGGAATGAACAAGAGCGTAAAGCAGGTGCAGGCTTCGAGCGGCCTGCTCTACGACGTGTTCGCCCGGTACGACCCCGAGAACCTGCTGTTGTTCCAGGCCCATCGGGAGGTGTTGGAGCGCCAGCTGGAGCAAAGCCGGCTGGGACGGACCCTGGAACGGATCGCCGGTGGACGGGTCACGATCAGCGAGGTAGAGCGCCCCACGCCGCTCGCCTTCGCGCTCCTGGTGGACCGGGCCCGGGAGCAGGTGAGCTCGGAGAAATTTCTGGATCGTGTGCGCCGGCTGGCGGCTCCGCTCGAGCGTGCGGCGGACCGGGGCAACGGACGCATCAGATTTGGCAGCGGACGCGGCAGAGGATTTCGATGACCGATGTATGTCTGACGTTGGCGGGCGAGAAGGTGTATCTGCTCAGCGAGCGGGCGCTGTACTGGCCCGGCACCAGCACGCTGGTGGTAGCGGACCTGCACTGGGGCAAGGGGTCTACCTTCCGCGCCGCCGGGATCCCATTGCCCATCGGGACCACCAGTGATGACCTGGCCCGGCTCGATAGCGCACTGCAGCGCACCGGCGCCCGCCGCATGGTCGTGCTGGGAGACCTCTTTCACGCCAAGGCCGGCCGAATCGCCTCCCATACCCTGGCGGAGCTGCGCCGCTGGCGGAGCCTGGCGGGTACGTTCGAGATCCTGCTGGTCCGCGGCAACCACGACCGGCATGCCGGTGACCCGCCCAACGATCTTCAGATCAACTGCGTCAACGCTCCGGCGTTCGTACCCCCGTTCATCTTCCGCCACGAGCCGGCGGATGTGGCAGGGGCGTATGGCCTGGCGGGGCACGTCCATCCCGGGCTCACCCTGGTGGGCCGGGGACTTCAGCGTGAGACGCTGCCCTGCTTTCTGGTCGGTCCCCGCGGCGCGATCATACCCGCGTTCGGAAGCTTCACCGGGCTCGGCGCGGTGCAGCCTGGCCCCGAGGACCGCGCGTTCGTTATCGCCGCAGACGAGGTGTTAGAGGTCAGCGCCCCGGTGGACCTGGGCCCGACCGCGTACCCCACTGCCTTACATGAGATGGGACAGGCGGACCCGCGCTGAGTTCATGACGGGCGTTTCAGCAGTTCCTGGACGGCGGCAACGATGACCTCCGGCCGCTTCTCCGGTACTCCGTGATCGGAACCTTCGGCCACCACCAGGCGACGTTCCACTCTCGCGGCGGCGAGAGCTTCATGGCTGCGCCGCCAGGCGCTGTCTATATCCGGTTTCCCCCAGAACGGCTTTCCGGCGGTGATCACGACCATGGGCTGGCGCAACCCAGGCTCCAGCCGGTCTACCACTTCGATGAGGCCCGGGAAGGTGGCAACCATCCTGACTATGGTTTTTTCTCGGTTGTTCGACGGGCGTTCAATTTTGGGGACCGTGGAGAAGATGAAATCACCGGTGGCTTTGATGAACCGGCTGTTCATGGGATCCACCAGCACCAACCCAGCCACCTGATCCGGATGGCGGCCCGCATTCAGCAGCGCGAGCATCGCGCCGTAGGAGTGGGCAACCAGTATCGTTCTGCTCGGCACCTTGAGGTCACTCAGCGCGGCATGCAGGTGGCGGATCTCGTCGTCCGGCCGGCTCTCCGCGGATCCAGGCTCGCTGCCCCCCAGTCCCGCGCGATCGTACGCCACCACCGTGGCCCCGGTCTCATGGGCCAGCATTCCGTGCACCCCGGCCCACGAAGCCAGGTCCGACCCTCCACCTGCCTCCAGCAGGATCGTGACCGGTGCCTTGCCGCGGTACAGAACGAAGTGCAGCTTGTGTCCGCCTACGCTGACCATGGTATCCACCGGCTCCTGCAGAATACGGACTGGAGCAGGGACAGGTTGGCCGGCCCATACCAGGACCAGAGAGGAGAACAATCCGGCGGTGGTGATCATGAATGAGAGCGTACGTTCCGGTAAAGGTCGAGGTTTCACCTGGCCACTGATCGGGCTCCTGCTCTTGCTGGGCTGTGGCAGCGAGCCGGACGATCGGGTGTTCGGCACCTACACCCTGGTAGGGGTCGACGGAAATTTGCTTCCCTATCTCCTCACCTCCGACGCCAACTGCGACGTCTTCGTCGCCGAAGGCGAGCTGACGCTCAATGAAGCCGGCACGTTTGCGCTGGAGTTCCTCGGCCCGCTCGACTGCAGCCGGAGCGGTGGACCGGCGGACCAGTCGATCGGCCGCACATACAGCGGAACTTTCACGCAGTCCCAGGGCAGCTTTCAGTTCGAGTCGCCTCTCCAGGGCGGCGGCACCCTCGAGTTCAGCGGGACCGCCAATCCCCTGGAGGCCGCGGTAACGGTTCCACCGGTCCCACCCCAGACCGGCCCGGATATTACTCTCCAGTTTGCGGTTGTACCCTAGACCGAGACAGCCATGCACACGTCCCGCAGTCGCTGGTTCGCCTCCCTGCCGGCGCTCACGCTGGCTTTACTCTCGCCCCTTTCGGCGCAGCAGGCCGACTCGTCCCTGCTCTCGCTGGAGCGGATCTTCAACTCACCCGAGTTCGCGCCGGAGCGGCTCGGTCCGGTCCGCTGGCTCGACAATGCCGCGGCCTATGTGAAGCTGGAGGCGGACAGCGCGACGCCGGGTGGCCTCTCCCTGGTACGCTACGACGCGGCCAGCGGCAAGCGAGAGGTCTGGGTCGCGGCCAATCGCCTGATACCGGAAGGCGACTCGATGCCGCTCTCAGTCGAGGACTACAGCGTCTCACCCGACGGCAAGCAGCTGCTGGTGTTCACCAATTCCCAGAAGGTGTGGCGAGAGAACACCCGGGGAGATTTCTGGACTTTCGACCTCGCCAGCGGCCGGCTCCGGAAGCTGGGCGGCGACGCGAAGCCCTCCACCCTCATGTTCGCCAAGTTCGCTCCCGACGGGCGCCGAGTGGCCTATGTTCGCGAGAACAACCTGTACGTCGAGAGCCTGGCCGACGGCCGGATCACCCAGCTGACCAGCGACGGCTCCCGCACCGTCATCAATGGCACCTTCGACTGGGTCTACGAGGAGGAGCTCAGCCTGCGGGATGGATTCCGCTGGAGCCCGGACGGCCGGCGCATCGCCTACTGGCAGCTCGACGCATCCGGCGTCCGCGACTTCATGCTGATCAACAACACCGACTCCCTGTACTCGTTCACCATACCGGTGCAGTACCCCAAGACCGGCACGACCAACTCCGCCGGGCGCGTCGGCGTGGTGAGTGCCACCGGAGGCAACACCGTCTGGCTCGGCGTGCCGGGCGACCCCCGCAACAACTACATCGCCCGGCTGGAGTGGGCCGCCACCTCCGACGAGGTGGTGCTGCAGCAGCTGAACCGGCTGCAGAACACCAATAACGTGATGCTGGGAAACGCCGCCACCGGTCAGGTGCGCACCGTGCTGGTCGAGCGGGACAGCGCCTGGCTCGACGTGGTGAACGACCTTCGCTGGGTAGACGGCGGCAAGAATTTCACATGGATCAGCGAGCGGGATGGGTGGCGGCACCTGTACGTGGTCTCGCGCGACGGAAAGAAGCTGAGGCTGGTCACCAGGGGAGCGTTCGACCTGCACAACCCGGGGGGCGCCTTCGGCCAGCCGTTCGTCACCGGAGTGGATTCGGCGAAAGGCTGGATCTACTACACCGCATCACCGGAGAACGCCACCCAGCTCTACCTCTACCGGAGCCGGCTGGACGGCAAGGGCAAGGCGGAGCGTATTACCCCCAAGAATCAGCCGGGCTATCACCTGTACCGGATTTCCGGAGACGGCCGCTGGGCGATTCACACCTATTCCTCGTTCGGGACCCCGCCGGTGGTTGACGTAGTCAGCCTGCCGGACCACAAGGTCGCGCGGACCCTGGTCAAGAACGAGCGGCTGCGCGGAGTCGTGGCTCGGCTCCGTCGCGGCGCCGCAGACTTCGTCAAGGTGCCCGCCGGCTCCGGCCTTCAGCTTGACGGCTGGGTCATGAAGCCCGCCGACTTCGATTCGACCAAACGCTATCCGGTCGTCTTTCATGTCTACGGCGAGCCTGCCTCGCAGACCGCGCTCGATCTGTGGGCAGGTGGCAACTATCTCTGGCACCTGATGCTCACGCAACGGGGCTACGTGGTGGCATCGCTGGACAACCGGGGTACGCCGGCGCCCAGGGGGCGCGCGTTCAGGAAGGTGGTGTACCGGAAAGTCGGCCCAATCACCTCGGGCGACCAGGCCGCGGCGCTCCGCACCATGCGCACCTGGCCGTGGGTGGACTCGACTCGCATCGGGGTGTGGGGCTGGAGCGGCGGGGGCTCGATGACGCTTCACCTCCTGTTCCGCTACCCTGACTTGTACCAGACCGGGATGTCGGTGGCGCCGATGGCCGACATCCGGCTGTACGACACCATTTATCAGGAGCGCTATTTCGGCCTGCCGCAACAGAACGAGGCCGACTACAAGGAGGGATCGGCGCTGACTTATGCCGACAAGCTGCGGGGCAACTTGCTGGTGGTGCACGGCGCGGGCGATGACAACGTGCATTATGCATCCACCGAGCGGCTGATCAATGCGCTGGTCGCCGCCAACCGGCCGTTCAGCATGATGACCTACCCCAACCGGAGCCACTGCATCTGCGAGGGCGAGGGAACCGGACTTCACCTCTACTCGCTGCTCACCAGCTATCTGGAGAAGAACCTGGCGGCTGGCGCACGCTAAAGAAATTCACCACAGAGGCACAGAGGAAAGGCTGTGTTCCATCTAGCCGATATCGCGATGTCGTGCGCCGTATCTCCAAGCGATTCCTCTGTGTCCTCTGTGCCTCTGTGGTGAATTCGAATCTCTGGCCGGCGCTGGTGTTGGCCCTGTCCGCCTGTGCATCGGAAGATCAGACCGGTCGCAAAGTTGCTGCCGCCGATCTCGTCTTCCGAGGAGCCGCGGTCTACACCATGGACGCCGCCCGGAGCTGGGCCAGTGCCGTTGCGGTCCGGGACGGCCGGATCGTGTACGTCGGAAGCGACAGTCTCCCGCCGGGTCTCGTTGGGCCCAACACCGAAGTCGTTGATCTCAGAGGGAAGATGGTGCTGCCCGGGTTCCAGGACGGGCACGTGCACCCGATCAGCTCCGGCGTGGAGCTGGGCGAATGCACCCTCGACGATCTCACGGCTGCCGCGGCCATCGCCGACAGCGTCCGGGCCTGCGCCCGAGCCCAGCGCGATCAGGCCTGGGTCCGCGGCGGCGGGTGGCAGTTGCCCGTCTTCAAGAACGCCAACCCGTCGGCCCAGCTGCTGGACCAGGCGGTGCCCGACCGCCCCGCCATCCTCTACGCCGCCGACGGTCATTCGGCCTGGGTCAACTCCAAGGCACTCGCCCTCGCCGGGATCACGCGTGCGACGCCCGATCCACCCCACGGCCGGATCGAGCGCGATCCCCGCACCGGCGGGCCCAGCGGGACCCTGCGCGAAGATGCCATCGCCCTGGTCGCCCGGGTCGTGCCGCCTCGCACCGATGTCGAGCTGGCCGCTGGGCTCCAGCGGGCCCAGAAGCTGGCCAACAGCTTCGGCATCACAACACTGTTCAATGCCGCGACGGACGAGCAGAGCCTGCGAACCTTCGCCGAAGCGGATCGCAAGGGATCTCTCACGCTGAGAGTGGTCGCCGCGATCCATCTCGGCGATCCACTCCCCGACAGCCTGCTTTCGAAGCTCACGGAACTGCGCAGTCGGTTCACCGGGCGTCGGCTCCGACCGTCGGCCGTAAAGCTGTTTGCCGATGGAGTGATCGAGTCCCGCACCGCCGCGCTCCTGGCTCCCTACCTCGACCGCAAAGGAGACTCCGGAACTCCGGTCTATGATCCCGCCGCGCTCAAGGATCTGGCGGTGGCGCTCGACCGCGACGGCTTCCAGATCCACGTGCACGCCATCGGCGACCGGGCTATCAGGATGACACTGGATGCGTTCGCCTATGCGCGGGCCCGTAACGGCGCCCACGACGCGCGCCACGCGATCACGCATCTCCAATTGATCGACTCGTCCGATGTGCCGCGGTTCAGGTCGCTGGGTGTTGTCGCGAACTTTCAGGCCCTGTGGGCCAACGGCGACGAGTATCTCACCGAGCTGACCGAGCCGGCGCTCGGACCCCGCCGCTCTCGCTGGCTGTATCCCATCGCCAGAGTGGTGCGCTCCGGAGCCGTCGTCTCCGGCGGCAGCGACTGGTCCGTCTCATCCCTCAACCCGCTCGATGCCATCGAGACCGGAATTACCCACAGGTCACCGGGTGACGACGAGGGACAGCCCTGGAATCCGGCCCAACGGGTGGACCTGCCGACGATGCTGGCCATGTATACCATCAACGCGGCCTACGCCCATCACCTGGAGCGCGAGACCGGCTCGATCGAGGTCGGCAAGCTGGCCGATCTCATTGTGCTGGACCGGAACCTGTTCGAGACGCCGGTGCATGAGATCCACTCGGTGCGAGTGCTCCGCACGCTGCTCGAGGGAACTACGATTTACCAGCGCTGATGCGCTGTTGCGAACCCGGTATTGCGCACTCACCGGGACCACCCGTATCCTATCCGCCCGGACTCTTTCGGCGTTACGCCTCGGCATCACATAGAATGGGAGGACTCGTGTTTCGAGCCATCGCTGGTCTGCTTGCTATCGTCTGTGTCCCCGCGGTACTCACCGCCCAGGACGTCAAACCGCGTACCTCGTCTGCCACTGAACGGCTCCCTGCGCCTGACCAGGTCACCGCAGTGCAACAGCCCGGCGGCGAGATCCGGGTACTTTGGAGTGCAGTTGATGGGGCCGTGCGATATTCCCTGACCCGGTCCGTACCGCCGGCTCCCGCCGCGGTGGTGCCCCTGCCCGATTCGCCCGACACCGTGTACATCGATCGTGATGTGAAGCCGGGCAGCACCTACTACTATCTCGTCGGGGCGATCAACGAAGCAGGCATCACCGGTCTCAAGAAATCTGGTGCGCCGGTCAAGGCCGAGGCGCCCATCGATACCCGGGTGCCCGATCCGCCCACAAACTTCCAGGCATCTCAGAGCGCCGAGGTCGCTAACCTTAGCTGGGTGGGGGGGCCGATCGCGGAACGATTCAGGCTCGAGGTCAGTACCGGGGCCACGACTGCGGGCAACAGCTGGGTATTACTGGTGGAGCCGCGCTGCTGTTTCGCCAGCTATCCACTTCGTGACATTCCCACTGGCCACCATATCAGGTTCCGGCTGCAGGGTGAAAGTGCAACCGGATATCGATCGCAGCCGGCCCTGTCGAACGAGATCGTGGTCAGCCGGCAGACCAGCGATACTACAGGAGGGCCTCTACCCGTCGATACCAGCACCGGCGGCGGCCCAGTAGACAGCACCACGGTCGCGGCGACGAACGTGCGTCCCGCGGTCGTCCCGCCCGCTGCCCGTCTCACGGTCGGCGCCTCGCTGGACGTCGGGAAGAAACCGTTCTTCACCAACCTCGGTCTCCAGAAGGTGCGTTGGGTATCTCTCGATGACAGCAAGGCCACGGTGGATTCCCGCGGCAAAGTGCTGGGCAAGGCGGTGGGACTTACCTATGTCGTCGCCACCGGCTTGACGCCGGATGGCGCGGTAGCGTCGGTCGTGCAGCGGGTGGACGTGATCCGGAAGTAGTCGCGCATTGAGCGTGTGGAAGGGAGGCGCATGCGGCGTCTCCTCAGAGCGATTCCACCCTGGAGGTTCTCATGCGCTCTCACCTGGTTCTGTTCGCAGCTGTGCTCCTGTCGTCCTGTTCGTCTTCTGCGACGGATTCGACACCCGCCCCCGATCCCGAGGTGTCCACCGGTGCGATCCCGGGCTGCTACGCGGTGGTGTTGGGCGGTACACCCGAACACGATGTGTACCTTCCGGCACTGATCGAGCTGTCAGCAGAACAGGCGCCACTCTGGGTCGAACCGGGTCACCTGCTGGTGCGGGAACCCGGCAACGCCGAACCGGTGGCTCCGCTCTCCTGGTGGGCCCCGGGTTCAGGCGGTACGATCCAGCTGGTCCTCGGCGGCGGGTATACCGGCTACAGCTTCTCCCTGCGGCATCAGCAAGGCCGTTGGCGCGGCGACGGTGTCTACTTCGCTGATTTCGGGGTTCAACCGACACCGGGTCCGTTGCCGCTGGAACTGTCCCCTCGAAGCTGCCCCTGAATCATTTTGGCGACATGCCTTCCTGTGCGCCCGCCGGGCGGTGAGATCTGAAACGGCATCGGAGCCATAGGCGTACTGAGTGAACCGGGTCGATGTCGATTCCAGGCTCCGCCAAACGACTATCTGCCGAGGATCATTCAAACACCATCTGGAGGGACGCATGCGCTACCTGTGCCTGATCTATGAGGATGAGAAAGCCTGGGAGTCGATTCCGCCCGCGGAGGCCGAAGCCGTCATGGGGGAATACTTTGCCTTCACCGAGGGCATCCGGAGCAAGGGCCAGCTGGTAGCCGGCGAGGCGCTGCAGCCCACGCCGACTGCCACCACCGTCCGGGTCCGGAACGGCAAGATCTCCACCACCGACGGTCCCTACGTCGAGACCAAGGAGCAGCTGGGCGGCTTCTATCTCATTGATGCCGGCGACCTGAACGAGGCCATTCAGATCGCGTCGCGGATCCCGTCGGCCCGGCACGGGTCCATCGAGGTCCGGCCGGTGGTGGACTTCTCGCAGGAGATGGCAAAGCAAGCGCAGGAGGGGGCAGGAGCGAGGGCGTGAGGAAGTCTAGGGTCTAGGATCTAGGGTTCAGAGTCTCGTGTGGCTGTCATCCTGAGCAAAGCGAAGATGACAACGCTCTTGACCCTAGACTCTAGACCCTAGACCAATACACCAATGTCCGCCACGATCGACGAACTCTACCGCACCGAATCCCGCCGAGTCCTCGCCACCCTCATCCGTCTCCTGGGCGACTTCGACCTGGCCGAGGAGGCGCTGCAGGAGGCGTTCGCGGCTGCGGTCGAGCGCTGGCCCACCGAGGGAGTCCCGCGAAATCCCCGCGCCTGGCTGGTGTCGACCGGCCGCTTCAAGGCGATAGATGGGCTGCGCCGAAGGGCCCGGTTCGACGCCTCGCTCGCGCGGATTGCCGACCGTCTGGGCGACGGGGTCACTCCGCCGGCTGAGCTCGATGACGAGAATGTCGAGGACGACCGGCTTCGTCTCGTCTTCACCTGCTGCCACCCTGCCCTGCCGCCCGACGCACAGATCGCGCTGACCTTGCGCGAGGTCTGCGGCCTCACCACCGAAGAGATCGCGCGCGCATTCCTGACACCGGCCCCCACCCTGGCGCAGCGGATCGTCCGAGCGAAGGCCAAGATCAAGGCGGCGCACATTCCCTATCAGGTGCCGTCGCGGGCGGAGCTGCCCGAGCGCCTGGCGACCGTGCTGCACGTCGTCTACCTCGTCTTCAACGAGGGCTACGCCGCCACGTCGGGCGACTCGCTCACCCGGCACGACGTCTCGGGCGAAGCGATCCGGCTGGGCCGCCTCCTGGTCGAGCTCCTGCCCGATCCGGAAGCGCTCGGCCTTCTGTCCCTCATGCTGCTGCACGAGTCCCGCCGCCCGGCGCGCACTTCGGCCGACGGAGAACTGGTGCTGCTGGACGATCAGGATCGGAGCCGGTGGGACCGAGGGATGATCGCGGAAGGTGTCGCGCTGGTCGAGCGGGCGCTTCGGTCCCGCAGCTTCGGCCCGTACACGCTTCAGGCCGCCATCGCGGCAGTGCACGCAGGGGCTTCTACACCGGCGGAGACCGACTGGGCCGAGATCGTGGGTTTGTATGACGTGCTCCTGAAGGCGGACCCGTCGCCGGTAGTGGAGCTGAACCGCGCCGCCGCGGTGGCCATGCGGGACGGACCTGAGGCCGGGCTCGGCCTCATAGACGGAATCCTGGGCCGTGGTGACCTGGCCGACTATCCGGTGGCCCACTCTGCGCGGGCAGAGCTCTGCCGCAGGCTGGGGCGAACCGGCGAGGCGGCCAGGTCATTTCAAAGGGCATTGAGCCTCACCACGCAGGAGCGACAGCGGCATTTCCTCGAGCGACGGCTGGCGGAGCTGACTTGACGGTATGTAGATGGTCGGCTTCAACATGGGATCCTCCCGGTTCTATTCTCGATTCGACGCTCTATACATATGTCGAACATGAGCCGTCGAAATCGACAGGCGGGAAGGGCGGGAAGGGCGGGAAAGACGGGAAGGACGGGAAGGACGGGAAGGACGGGAAGGACGGGAAGGACGGGAAACGTAAAGCACCTCATCCCGCGCGTAGCGAGGGATCTAATCAGCTAGTACCTGGACCGGGTGGAGCAGGTCCCTCGGTCGCATTCGCTCTCCCGGGATGAGGAACCGTGGTGCTCACCCCTCCCCGTCTTTCCCGCCCTTCCCGACTAGATTCCAGGTCATGCCCTGCGATTATGTGTTTCCCGCTGCTGGTCCTCCCGTTCTCCCCGGGGTTCAAGCGATCCACGACCTGTGCGTCCCGTCTCGCGAGCGGAGCTGGGCTATACGCGAGCTGTCGCGCATGTATCGGGAGGATGCCGCTCTGTTAGTTGCGGCCTCGCATCGAATCCTCAGCCGATGCCGGAAATTCCGCACCTCGAACACTATTCCCGGCGAACCGGCACCTCGATAAGGCCACTGCCGAGCCACTTCACCTCCGGTGGGTCCTTCCCGTCCGCGATCGTCTCGTCGCTCACATCCATCCCCGTCCCGTAGCTTCAAAGTGGAACCCAGCCGGGTGCGGTCCCTCTCCGGCCGGGCGAATATGGAAGCTGTCGCCCTGAAGTGCGGAACCGCCGCGTCCGATGGGTCGACTGCCAGGAAAATATGGAAGCTGTCAGCCGCGGTGGAGCGCCCGCCGCTCGCAACGTTTCACCCGCCAGAAAAAGTGAAACACTGTCGATTTGAAATGCGTGGCAGTCAACCGCGAATGGACGACTGTCAACCGTGAATGGACGACTGACCACCACGAATGGACGACTGACAAGCGCAAATGGACGACTGACAGCCGCGAACGGACGACTGTCAACCGCGAATGCACGACTGTCAACCGCGAATGCACGACTGTCAACCGCGAATGCACGACTGTCAACCGCGAATGGACGACTGTCAACCGCGAATGGACGACTGACAACCGCGAATAGACGACTGTCGACTCCGAATGGATGGCAGTCAACCGTGATTGGGTTCCCGTCGCGCTGAACTTTGTGACCGCCAATCACAATGTCGTTCCCGCCGAGCGCGAAAGCCCTCCCGCCAGCCAAATTTTGTAGCAGTCGCTCGCAAATTGCCGTCCGCCAGACGTAAGGACTCTCCGGACGCAAAAATTCTGGACACTTTCCCGGGAAATGCGTAGCCTTTCGCCATGAAGTGCCTCCCTCCCGTGAGTCTCGGTATGTGGCTCAGCATAGGCGTAACCGTCAGCGGGCAACCGCTGGCCGCGCAGGCGCGGGTCCAGGTGGACACCGGCGTTGCGGTGCCCATGCGGGACGGCGTCGTCCTGCGGGCCGATCTGTGGCGCCCGGCGAAGAAACGGGCGGTTCCCGGTACTGGTTTACCGGACCCCTTACGGCCGAAGCACTAGTGGAGGAACCGAACTGGTCCGCGCCGCCGTCGGGCGCGGCTATGCCGTGGTGCTGCAGGACGTTCGCGGACGGTACGGGTCCGCCGGCGAGTTCGAGCCCTATCGCCATGAAGGGAAAGACGGCTACGACACCATCGAGTGGGCCGCCCGCCAGCCCTGGTCCACCGGCGCCGTCGGTAGCTTCGGCCTCTCCTATCCCGGTGCGGTTCAGTGGCTGGCGGCGGTGGAGCGGCCTCCGTCGCTCAAGGCCATGGTGCCGGCCATGACCTACAGCGACCCGGAGAGCTTCTGGTATTCCGGCGGGGTGTGGGACGGTTCCTGGCTGGATTGGACCTGGCTCAATATCGCGCCCGATCTGCGCCGGAGACTGCGAGTGTCAGGGCCTCAGACCGGCGAGGCCGCCGACACCGCGTGGCAGCGGGATGGGCCCGCCGCCCGGAGACATCGTCCCCTCCGCACTCTGGCGGAGTTCAAGGACATCGCCCCGTGGTACTACGAGTGGATGCGTCACCCGCCCCGCGATCCCTGGTGGCGCTGGGCCGCGCTCGACGGCAAGTACGCGGGAGTCACTGCCGCGGTCCTCAATCTCTCGGGTTGGTTCGACGAGCCGTACGGGCCGAGCGGCGCCGTAGCCAACCACCTGGGCCTGGCCGAGACTCGCTCTCCCGACTCGCTGCGGTCGCGGCTGGTCCTCGGCCCCTGGACCCACGGCGGGCAGGATCGCAGGAAGGCGGGAGACCGGGACTTCGGTGCGAGTGCGGCGATCGACTACACGGCCACTGTCCTGGACTGGATGGACCGATACGTAAAGGGCGCCGCCCTCGGCGCTAAGCAGGGCCCCGCGGTTCAGGTGTTCGTGATGGGTGCCAATCAGTGGCGTTCGGCCGATCGGTGGCCGTTGCCCGGCACCGGTGCGGACACGCTCTATCTCGGCGCGCCTGAAGATCGGACCGCCACTGGACGCCTTCTCCCCCAGCCGGCCAAGGGAGCGGGCGACCAGAGCGTTATCGCCTCCGACCCGGCCGCCCCGCTGGCCGATCCCTTCGAGGGCCGAGCCGGACCCCACGACTATCGCGCTTTGGTGGGGCGTCCCCAGCTGGCGGTGTTCGAGACGGCGCCCTTCACAACGGCACGCGAAATAGTCGGGCCGGTGGTGGCCGAGCTGGCGGCGAGCGCGAACGTCCCGGATTTCGATGTCTGGCTGCAGCTTTACGACGTGGCGCCTGACGGCACCGCGTGGAACCTCTCCAGCCCCGGCACCGGCCTGCTTCGCGCCAGTTATCGCGAGGGGGGTCCGGAGCGCAACCTGGTCAAGCAGGGTGAGGTGGTTCGACTGAAGTTGGACCGGCTGCTCACCGCCAACCGGTTCCTTCCCGGACACCGGCTACGGATCGTGCTCTCGACCGCGTTCTTTCCCCTGTTCTCGGTCAACCCGCAGACCGGGAAGCAGGAGTTCGAGTCGGCGGAGACGCGGCCGGGCCAGATCCGGATCCACCACTCGCAGCAGCACGTCTCGCGACTCATACTACCTACAGTGCCGCCGCTGTCATTCTGAGCACTAGGCTGTCATTCTGAGCACAGCGAAGAATCCCTTCGATAGGTTGCTCCAAACTGAGACGTCGCGACCAGGACTGGCTGTTACGAAAACGAGGCGCATACTTAGGAGATCGTCTCCTAGCCCGGCGTCATGCGCCACTGCGTCAAGAACAAGACCAGATCACTCGCCACTCCGCTGGCGGCGGTCGCGTTGGCGATCATCGCTCTCGCCATCGCGACGACCGCGTGCTCTACCGGACCCGACACCGAGCGGATGGTGGGCCTGATCGACGCCGACGTGGGGATACCCACCATCGTTGCGCCGGACACCGTCCAGGCCGGCATTAGTTTCGCCGCCACGGTGAATACCTTTGGCAGCTCGAGCTGCACCACGCCTGATGACGCCACGGTCACGCTGGAGACCGCCACTGCGCGGGTAATCCCGTACGACCAGGTCCTGGTAAATCTCGGGGATGACGGCGCCTGCACCGCCGACATGGCTCCAATGCCGCACCCGGTAGAATTGGTGTTCACGGTCCCGGGGGACGCCAGCATCATTGTGGAGGGACGCGTCTTTACGCCGACATCCAACCGGCCCGTCCCGGGATCCGTGACCAAAGCTGTCGTCGTACTGCCTGCGCCGTGATGGAACGGCAGACGAACTCGTCAGCTGTGACCCTGAGCGAAGCGAAGGGGCCGAAACTCAAATTCAGCTTCGACCCCCGTTCAAGCTTAGCCTCGCAACTCCTTCCCGAGCGCATCTAACCGCCCGGACCAATACTCCTTTCGCCGATTCGCCGCCTCCTGGTGCGGAAGCTTGGTGTGCGCCAGCGACACCGCGCTCTTGGACGTGCCCTTCCCGATGAACCCAACTACGACGATGGTGCCGTCGGACCAGCCCAGCCGCATGCTCTTCGGCCGAGTGGCGGTGCGCACCTTGACGCTTTCGCCGTCCAGCCAGCGGCCGCGCACCCTCGGCTCGGCCCAGGCGTCGTACAGCGCCGTCACCGGAACACCGAAGGTGCGGGACTTGTTCACCTCGTAGCTCCCGTCGCGCCGCTGGCCTTTCGCGCGCAGTCCCTTGATCCGCTCGTACCCGACGGTCACGGTCTGCGACCACCAGCCGTCCACTTTGTAGGTCGTATGCACCAGCCGGGCGATATCTCGATGCGGCATCGTCGCCGCGCCGTGGTGGTCGAGCGCTTTCACCCAGCGTTCCCAGGTGCAGCCGGTCTTCTGTTTGATGGTCGCCTCGCTGGTGCCGGCGAGTTCGGCGTAGTTCAGCTTCGGTGCGGGTGAGGTCTTCCTGCGAGGCTTGCTGAGGATCTGCGCCCGGGCGGCGGTGTAGGCTTCGCCCGTCTTCTGCATGCGGGTTCGAACGAGGCGCTTGAGGTCTTTATCGCGAGGCATCGCCATGTCTCCTTTGGGTGCACCACGGCTGACTCCCCAGCAGCGCGCCATGGTGACGCAAAGGACCGACGATGCTGATCCGGGAGTGTGCCCCCCTTTGCCTCGCTGCGAACTCCGGCTGGGGCGGAGTCTCGAGAGGTTGGGCGCGGACCGGCGCCGCCCCTACAATGTTGCGACAGTCGGGCGGCGTCAAGAGCAGTTCTGGACACGTTCAAAGCAAGAGCGTAACCTTTCGTCACCCACGCCATCCGCCGGAGGTCCTTCGTGAGATCCATAGCCGCCGCTTTCGGAGCCATGCTGGCCCTGGCTTCCGCCGGCAACGCACAGGCGCCCGCACACGACGATCACGGCGCCCACGGCCCCGGTCTCGGCGAGCTGGGCAAGGTCACCTTCCCCGTGTCCTGCGCGCCCGAGGCCGGGCGCCGGTTCGAGACAGCCATGGGTGCATTGCACTCGTTCTGGTGGGAGGAGGGCGATGCGGCATTCAGGCGGGTGCTGGAGCCCGACGCCGGGTGCGCCATGGCGTATTGGGGAGTGGCGATGAATGCCTGGGGCAATCCGTTCGCCGGCGGCCCGGCCGAGCCGGCGCTGTCCCGCGGCGCCGAGGCTGCTGCGAAGGCATCGTCCCTGTCGGCGAAGACCGCACGGGAGCGGGGATTCATCGCGGCCGCTGCGGCGCTCTATCGCGACGCCGCGAAGACATCCAACGCCGTCCGGCTCCAGGCCTATGCCGACACCATGGCGCGGGTGTATCGGGATTTTCCCAAGGACACCGAAGTCTCCATCTACCACGCCCTCGCCCTGATCGCCACCGCGCCCAAGACCGACACCACCTTTGCGCAGCAGAAGCGCGCGGCCGCGATTCTCAACCCGCTCTTTGCCCGCTATCCCCAGCATCCGGGCCTGGCCCACTACATCATCCACTCCACCGATTCGCCCCAGCTGGCCCAGCTCGGCCTCAGCGCCGCGCGGCGGTACGCCAAGATCGCGCCGGCCGCGCCGCACGCCCAGCATATGCCGTCGCACATCTTCATCCGGCTGGGCTACTGGGACGAGACCGTCGCCTCGAATCGGGTGGCATTCAACGCCGGTGTGGCGAACGCCAAAGCCAAAGCGGTCCCTCCGGCAGGCGAAGTGTTACACGCTCTCGACTACGCGGTCTACGGCTATCTCCAGCGGGGGCAGGACTCGGCCGCCCGGGCGACGGTCGCGACCGCGCTGAGCGCTGGGGTTCCCGAGGGCAAGGGCGTGGTGGGCGACTACAACCGCACCGCCATGGCAGCCCGGATCCCGCTTGAAACTGGCGACTGGCGACTGGCAGCTGCTTTTCCAGCAGCGCCGGTTCAGGGCCTGGGCACCCAGGCGATGCTGAGTCATTTCACTCGCGCGATCGGGGCGGCCCGAAGTGGAAACCCTGCGGCGGCTCGGGTGGATGTCGCGGCGCTGGACTCGCTCGCCGCCCAGATGGCGGAGAAGAAGGAGCCCTACTGGTCGCGGGTTGCCGGGGATCAAGCGGGACGCGGCCCGAGCCTGGGTGCTGTTCGCCGAGGGCGACACTGCGGGCGGCATCGCGCTCGCTCGTGAAGCGGCCGACACCGAGGAGGTCACCGACAAGCACCCCGTCACGCCGGCGGAATTGCTGCCGGCGCGGGAGCTGTTGGCCGACATGCTGCTGGCGTCGGGGCGCTACGGCGATGCGCGGAAGGCGTACCAAGCGACGCTGGCGCGAGAGCCAGGACGCGCCCGCAGCATGTACGGCGCCGCGCGGGCTGCGGAGCTGGCGGGTAACGATGCTGAGGCGAAGGCCGGCTATCGCGAATTTCTGACGCTGATGAGCAAGGCCGACGGCCAGAGGCCGGAGCTGGTGAAGGCCAAGCAATTCTGAGATTGTACGATCTACTGACCGACCATAACTAGCGACCCAGCATGTGGAGTGGTCTCCCACCACCTCCTCGCATCCTCTTGCGTCCAACCAGTCTCTTCCTCGCAGTCATCCAGGCGGTCGGAAAGCTCTCGCGCCGTCGCCGGACGGTCCGCCGGTTTCTTCTTCAGACACGCGAGCACCAGCTCGTCCAGCGCGGGTGAAACATCGAAGCCGCTGTGCCTCGACGGCGCCGTCGGCTCGGACGAGGTGTGCCGAGCCACGATCTGCATCGGGCTTTCACCGGTGAAGACGTAGCGGCCGGTGAGCATCCAATACGCGACGCAGCCCAGCGCATAGATGTCGGACCGGTGGTCGACCGCCTCCCCCAGCGCGCTCTCGGGTGAGAGATACGCCGGCGTGCCGGTGACCATGTTGGGCGCGGTGAGACCGGCCTCGAGCACGTCGCCGCCCAGGCTCTTCACCAGACCGAAGTCGAGCACCTTGACCCAGTCGCAGTAGTCGCCCATCTGGCACACCTGGATGTTGGCCGGCTTGATGTCCCGGTGCACCAGCCCCCGCCCGTGCGCCTCGGACAGACTCTCGCACGCCTGCTTGAGAAGGTAGATGGCTCGACCCGGCGGCAGCGGGCCGTGCTTCTGCACCAGGGTCTGAAGGTCCATGCCGTTGAGCAGCTCCATCACGTAGTAGAAGGTGCCGTTGCTGGTGACCCCGAAGTCGTACAGGTTGATCGTGTGGGGCGAGCGGAGCATCGCCGCCGCCTGGGCCTCGCGGCGGAAGCGCTGGACCATGATGTCCCGCTGCTCCGGAGTCATGGCGCCCATCACCTCGGGCTTGATCAGCTTGATCGCCGCCGGCCGTGCCAGGAACCGGTGGTTGGCCCGCCACACTTCGCCCATTCCGCCCGCGCCGATCAGGTCGTCCAGCACGTAGCTCCCCATCTCCCGCGCCTTCCGCACCTCGCGCCCCAGCCCGGTGATGATGTGGGAGATGAGCGGCGCGATCAGGGCGCACAGATAGTTGGGAAAGGCGTGGAGGAACACCTGGCCGGCACCAGGCACGTGTTGCTGTCCGGCCGCCTTCCAGATCAGCGCGCCCACCGGATCCATGGATGCCACCAGCAGCGCCACGGCCAGCGTCTTCGCCGGTGGGGCGGGAATGATCGCCGCGAAGATGAGGATGACGATGCCCATCCAGGAGAGCCCCATGGGCAGGTTGTACGCCCAGTTGCCCAGGCCGACGGAGAGCGCGACCAGGACCTCGTAGGCCAGGCCGAGGTTGAGCAGAAAGCGGGGACTGCGGCGGGAGCGGCGGGCGTACCAGAACAGGCCCAGCGAGACGATGAGCGAGACCGCCCCCATCACATCGAACAGCCGGAACACCGCCGTATCCGGGTAGGTGGTCGGGACCGGCGTGACGAAGTGCCCCAGCAGCAGCTCGGCGATCCAGAGGCCCGCGATGACGGCGCAGGTCAGACCCAACCGCTTGGCAGCCTGCTGCAGGAGGTCCTCGGGCAGGCCGACCGAGGTAGCGCTCGGCGTGGGCGGACTGCCGATCTCGGTTTCGATGAGTCGGGAGTCGGGAGCTGGGAGCTGGGAGTCGGCGGACATGGGGGTACTGAAAGGGTACGGGTGCTAGTCGCTAGTCGCTAGTCGCTAGACCGGCCTGGATGCCAGCTCATGCAGGAGCAAAAGCATTTGCCACAGATTAACACGGAAACAAACCAGATCGCTCCGACGCCGTTTGCCTGTCCTTGGTGACTGCGCAGATCGCATGGTTGTTGTTCAACTGCACACCAGCGGAATACCAGCGTCGAGCTCAATGGGTGTGCTTTTCACCACAAAGTCCTGTTTTGCATAGCCAGGAGGAGCAGCTCGGGTCTAGGAACGATCCGGTTCGTTTTCCGTGTTGATCCGTGGCCAAAGCTGTTGCGGGGCGCGGGCGCGCTGAGATGTAGGAGATGGAGAAGGCAGGAATGAAGCTGGCCGACGTAGTCGCGTCCGCCACGATTGTGGCAGCGAGGGCGATGGTGCGGGATCCTGCCTGCGTCAGTCCAAAATCAGGGCGGGTGGACGGGTCGCGATGCCGATCCCGGGCCGGGCGGGTGGACACCGGTGGCCCTGCCGGATCATGGTCATGCCAACGTCTTCGCCCGGATCGGTCGCGGTCGAGGGGCCGCTGCCCACGGGGATGATGGTGACGGTCTTGCCCGGCAGGAGCTCGCGATCGTTGCGCGGTTGTTCCTCGACCGGCGCGGGTCGAACTTCCGGGGCGGGGGCGGGGGCGGCCACAGCGGTGTGTTTCGCCAGCACCGGCGACAACGGCTTGGAATCGTTCTTCGGACCACGCGAAGCCAGGATGGCCCGCGTCGTCGCCCGCGGCTGCACCGAGTGCGACGTCAGAGGCTTTTGCAGCTCCAGCGGTGACGCGACATCCAGCGTTGGCGCCGGCGCTACCCGCGTCAGATCGCGCTTGGGGAGCATCGCGGACTCCTCACTTCGCTGCTGCGTGCAACCTGCCCCAGCCAGTATCACGGCCGCGAGCGGGAGCAGAAAACCAGTGCGCATTGTTCGTCCCTCGGTGCTGAGGCTTTCCTTACGGTGAAGCGGTCTCCATGCAACGTCGTACATCCTGCCGGATTCGTCCAGCCCCTTCGCCTGCCTGTCGCGATCTGAAACTCGATGGACTCCAAGACGATAGGGGAGGCGAAGGCCTCCCCTTCGTCTGCATTACTACTGCTCAACGCCCCGAGGCGAGACTCGTCTCGGATCCCAGCTCTCGCACCACGCCGGCCAGCAGCTGCACCTTCGCGGCGTCGGACGATGACCTGGTATCGCCCTCCAGCTGGGCCACGACCTGCTCCAGCACCGCGCCACGCTCCGCCGCCGAGCCCTTCTCGGCCGTCGCCAACGCAGCCCGCACTTCCGCGATCTTTCCAGCGTCCAGCCCCTTGGACCGCTCCAGCTGGTCCAGGTACGCCCGGGCCAGCGAGTAGCTCTTGGGCCACACGAACTTCTGCTGCCCCTGAGTGTTCAGGTAGTCGAACTTCACTGACTTGGCGGCATCGATCTCGTTCTGGGTGATGAACGCGCTGGGCGTCAGCTCGAACACATCGAGCCCGCGCGCCATCTCCGATCCCACGATGTATCCATTGTACCAGTAGGTGGACCAGTACCCGCCGCTCTCCATCCTGGCCGAGTCCACCGGCCCCCGGTCGAAAAAGGCGATCTCCCGGGGCCGTTTGGCATCGGTCCAGTCGAACACCGAGATCCCGCCCTGGTACCACGCCTGCGCCATGATGTCCCGCCCGGGAATCGGCAGCATCGACCCGTTGTGCGCCACGCAGTTCTCGGCCGCTGTTTGCGGCGCCGGGAGCTTGTAGTAGCTCTGGAACTGCATCTTCTTGTCTCCGCCGATGGTGAAGATGGCGTCGGCGCCCCATTCCGGCTTGTCCGTCGCCCGGCACTTGGCCTGGCTGCCACCGCCCCACTCATCCGAGAAGAGGATCTTGTTACCGCTGTTGTTGAACGTTGCCGAGTGCCAGTAGGAGAAGTTGGAGTCGGAGACCGCGCCGATCCGGGTGGGCTGCACCGGGTTCTTGATGTCGAGCAGGAACCCGTAGCCCTCGCAGGCACCGCCCGCGAGCCCGATGGCCGGATACACCGTGATGTCGTGGCACTGGGTCGGTCCCGCGGTGGAATCCGGCATTTCATCCGCATGCGCCCCGATCATCGCCTCCACCATCGCGGGCAGCGCCTGCCGCAACGCCGCGCTGTCCTGGGCAGTGGGCGCGCCGGTACCGCCGCGAGCCGCGACCAGGCTGTCCAGCATCGCCGCGCTGGCCTGGGGCGGAACGATCTCCTCTTCACCTTCGACCATGACGGTAAAGAGACCGGCTGCCTTGGCCTGCTCCAGCTCCTTCTTCTCCGCCGCTATGTCCTCCGGCGACTCACCGTGTCTCGGCGGCGCCACCAGGTTCTGGAAGATCCGCGGCGAGCTCACGACCGCTGCCTGAGCCGGATTGGCTAGCGGCACCTTGATGACTTCGATCCGGAAGAGCGCCGAGTTCGGATCCTTGGGAGCCCTGACGCAACCGGGCAGCTCGCTTTCGGGACGCACGTGTGAGGAGCCGGAGATGTAGACGTATACGTTCTCGGTGTCCTTCGGGTCCACCAGCACGGTGTGGGTGTGCGAGCCGCGGCAGGTCTGGACGTTGCCGACGTTCCTCGGCTTGGTGATATCGGTGATATCGAAGATCCGGATGCCGCGGAGCCGCTCGGTGCTCACCGTGTCTTCCACGCCCTGGGTCCCGCAGTCCAGCCGGGCGGACAGATTCTCACCCGACACGAAGAGCAGGTTCTTGTAGACCGACACGTCGCTCTGCGATGCGGGGCAGACGTATGCCGTCTTCAGGGTTGGCTGGCGGGGATTGGAGATGTCCCACACCTGCCATCCGTTGTAGCTCCCCTGGATGACATGGTTGCCGGTGAATGCCAGGTCGGAATTGGTCTGACCGACGAACTGCTGTGAGGGCGGAGTGTTCGAGACCAGTTGGAGGTTCCAGTTCGCTTGGGCGGCATCCATCCTCCCCGCCTTCAGACCCACCCGCGGATCAGGCTTCGGCGCTTCCGCCGAAGTGCCCCGGGGCGACGGGCCTCCGTCGGAGCTGGAGGTTGAGCTGGCGCACGCCACCACCGACAAAAGCCCGGCGGCGAGCGAGAGTGACCGAAGCTGACTGGATACCATGGTGCGTTCCTTGAGTGGGGGTGTGATCACTGACTGCCTGAACTGGAACCCAGCTGGGCAAGCATCCGCTCCATCCGGGCCACCTCGGTGCGCTGGTCCACACTGACGTCGTTGGCAAACTTGAATACCATCTCGTCCCGCGCTGCCCCAGGGGTTGCGAACAGCTCCTCCACCATCCTGACGGCGCCCTTGTGGTGCTGGATCATAAAGGTAAGGAAGAGCCGGTCGAACTCAGGGCCTTTCGCGCCTTCGAGCTGCTTCAGCTGCGCCTCGGAAAGCATCCCGGGCATGCCCTGGTGGGAGTGGTCGTGCCCGGCGCCGGGCGGTTGCCCGGTTCCTCCCATACGGGAGGGCTCCGGCAGGGGTTTCCGCCGGTCCTGGAGCCACCGCTCCATGCTCCTGATCTCGTCTTCCTGCCCGTTGATGATCCGCTCGGACAGCGTCTGGACCGACGAGCTCGCGGCATGGGTCGGGGCCCAGCCTGCCATGAGGAGGGCCTGGGAGTGGTGGCCGATCATCGCCGACATGAAGTCAACGTCAGCCTGGGTATACGGATAGCGGACGCTGTCCGCCTTGGCCTTGGCCATGGCGGCGCTGTCCGCCTGCTCTTTCGAGACAGGGGCCGGGGCACTCTGGGTGACTGCGGCGGGACCGCCGCAGCCTAGAACCATGGCCGCCATGAGCATGGCCGGAGCGAAAAAGTCTGTGGATGGTCTCATCCGTCTCCTCCAGGGTTTTACAGTCCTGGCTGGAAAATAGATAGACCGGGCCACTGGCGATGTGTTTTGGGACCGGTCCCCTGAATGTGCGGCACAAATGGGGTAGCGTCGTCGTCGTCCCCGACCAGCTAAGCCTCTCCCAGCTTTTTCCTCAGAACCGCCAGATCCGCGTTGCCCGACGCGACCCGTGTTATGTTCGGCAGGCGACCTCACTACAGCGGGCAATCCAATAGCGGGCTACAGTCGTATAGATGACGGATGACCAACAGCGGGGTCCACCTCGCTCCACCGGCCACTCCACCTCAGGTCAAGCACGCGTGCATGAAGACACCGATCGCGCCCTTCTCCGGCGGCTGGCGGCCGGCGAAGAAGCGGCGCTAGGGTCCCTCTACGACCAGTGGGCCGAGCGGGTGCACGCGCTCGCGTTCTGGATGCTGAACGATGCCGATGAGGCCGAGGACGTAGTGGAAGAGACATTCTGGCAGGTGTGGCGGACCGCGGCCCGGTACGATGGGACCCGATCGTCAGCGTCCACCTGGCTCATGATGATCGCCCGGAGCCGGGCACTCGACCGGCTCAGGGGCCGGCGGCGCCGGGCGGACTGGACGGCTGCCCCGGCGACGGTGAGCGCGCTGCAGGATCAGGTGGGCAACGCGCCTCCCGAGATGCCGGGCCTCGCCCTCGAACGGGCCGAGCAGCAGCACCGGGTTGCCGTGGCGCTGAACGCCCTCCCGCCCGATCAACGCTCGGCGCTGGAGCTGGCGTACTTCGAGGGGTTATCGCACGGCGAGATTGCGGAGCGAACATCGCTCCCGTTAGGCACCGTGAAGACCCGTATTCGCCTGGCCATGCAGAAGCTTCGGCAGGGACTCGATTCACTGCGGGAGACACCGTCATGAGCCTCACACCGGATCACCTTGAGCTGCAGGAGCTGCTTCCCGCGGCGGCGCTGGAGATGCTGGAGCCGGCGGAGTCGGAGCGGGTGCTGGCGCATATCCGGGAATGCTCCAGCTGCGCCGTGCTGCTCAGGCAGTATCGGGATGCCGCGGCCGTCCTCCCGCGGCAGCTTCCCTCCCGTCCGATGAGCTCCGAGCGTACCTCGGCGGTCCGCGCCCGTCTGCTTGCCCGGGCCACCGCCGACCGCGCCATTCCGGTCACACGAAAGGCCTCTTCGATGATCTACCAATGGAGCGGATGGATGGTGGCCGCCGGCCTTGCTGGGATACTGCTGGTGCATCACTCGATTCACCGGCCGCTCGACTATGGGTGGCTGGTGGCCGCTGCGCTGGGTGTCGTAGTCCTGGCACTTGGAGTTTATGGCTGGGTACAGCGAAACCGCGTGGTGGAACTGGAGCGGGATGGCGCGGAAGCAGGGACGCGGGGAAGGAGGTAAGCGGGTAAGCTCGTGACGTATGCACCGGCCGCTCGTGCCCACTACGCCCCGTGCAGCTCCAAGCCTACCAGCTTACGAGCCTACCCGCTTACCCCTACGCAATAATAAACAACCCCGCGATCGCGTTGACCTGGTCCATGGTCAGCGGCTCGTCGAAGGCCTCCGCGGCGGCCGCACTGGTCGCGCTGCCATTGGCCGCCTCTTCACCAGCGTAGACCGGAGCCAGCTCGGGCACATCGGTCTGGTTGCCGGTGATCCAGCCATTCTGCCCCCGGAGGCGCCGGACCTCGGATGCGTGCCTAGCCTCGACCGAATGGATGCGGAGCGCCGTGGTCAAGATCAGATTGTCGGACATCAGCGCCGCCGCCTGGCCCTTGTAGGCCCGAACCCCGGTGTCCTCGAACCCCTGTGACAACGCCTGGAATGTCGGATAGTCGTTGAAGGGATCGAAGGTGCCGCCAGCCGTGAAGTCGAAGGTCGGCTTGGCCACCGCACTGGCGCCCAGCACGCTTTGGAGCAGCGCGACGTGCGCGGTTTCGTGCTTGCTGATCTGCTGAAAGATGGGAAGATCGCCTGACGGAATCAGTCCGCCGCTGTCCAGCCCGGTCTGGTAGAACTCATCCTCGAGATACTCCAGGGTGAGAGCAAAGTTCAGTACGTCGGTGATGCCCTGGGGCAGGCCACCCTGCGCAAAGGCCTTTTTCGCCAGCAGCCCGAACGCCACCGGCATCGAGGCCAGGGCCAGGGTTCCGGCAAGCTTGCTGGAACGGGCTACCGCATCGCGCCGCGATACAACCCGATCCATCAGCTCGGGATCAACGCCGCCGAAAATCGTGGTGTCCTTCATGGTTGCTGCTCCTTAGCTGGTCGGCAGACCCGACGCGTTGATGGTGGTCACGACGTAGGTGTCGGCCGCCGTGAGCACGGTGGTGGGTGTCCGCTCCGGTATTTCCAGTCCGGTGGTGGCATCCACCGTGTCATCGCCCGCGAACGAGCCGGCGCCGCTCGACTTCGGGACCAGAAGATCGCGGATGGCCGCGGCGTGGCGGGCCTCGACCGACACGATCTTGCCGGCGGTGAGGAGGTTGCTCGCGTTGGTCAGCAGCTGACCGGCGCCGTTGTAGGCCGACACGCCGAGATCCTCGAAGGTCTTGGCTGCGGCGAGCACGCCGGCACGGCTGGAGAAATCGATGCTGGTGAAGTCCACCGTAAGGTCCGCGATCGCCGCAGTGCCGAGGGCGGCCTTGAGAAAGTCGCGGTGGATGACCTCGTGGTTCTTGATGTCCGATAGAATCGTCTGCTCGTTGAGCGGTGCGCCGGTGTAATACGCGCCCGCGAGCACCTGGGTGTAAAACGCCGCCTCGAGCTGCTCCAGCGCGTAGGCATAGTTGAGAACCCCGGTGTCTCCCGTCCCGAGATCCACATCGGTTGCGGGACCACTGCCGCCATCGTCGTTGTCATCGCTGCAGCCAATCGCCACGACCGCAAGCGTCACACCCGACCAGTGCAGAAAGTTTCTGCGACCCGTGGTGCGCGCCAGCTTGTCGAGGAAGTTCAACTCCCCCTCACCTTGAGACTTCGTAGGCATGTCCCAACTCCTTGGCCCGTCATTGATTGTTGATCCATTTGTGAGCATAACTGCAACGAACCAAGTGGTACGTCACCGACAGGTGTGTTGGATCTACGGTCAATAGGAAAGATCCAGCATGCGTTGGGCGGCGTATTCATCTGAGAAGCTTCAGTGACTGCCCTCACATCGGAGCACGTGAATGACGCATCCGACCACCGACCAGCCCTCCGTGGGCCTGATCGACCCGGACTCGACCTTTCTGCCGCTAGCGGCGATGCGTCAGATCACGCGGGTTACCGAGTTCGAGGGCAGCAGCATCGAGGGAGAGGTGGAGCTGGGCACCGATCACTGGGTGTGGGAGCAGCACTTTCCCGGCGATCCGATCTTCCCCGGCACGCTCATGATCGAGGCCGCAGGGCAGTTGATCGCACTGTGGGCGTGGGGCCAGGGCGTGCGAGGCCGCCCCCGGTTAGTGAAGACCAGTGCCGAGTTCCAGCACCCGGTGGGACAGTGGAGTCCACGCCTGGTGCTGAAAGGCGAGGTGCGCCGGAAGCGGCATCTGTACTTCGGGAAGGTGCAGGTCTGGTGTGAAGGCATCCAGGTAGCGGAGATCGAGGGCGTGTTGGTGGTGCTACCACCGGGCTGAGCCCGCTATCTTGGAGGCATGGAGCCTCACGAGCTCGCCGGCGTCCTCGACTTCCTCCGGGCCTCCGAACGTCTCAAGGTCACCCACCGCAGCGCGTACACCTCCGAAGGCCAGCAGGAAAGTGTCGCCGAGCATACCTGGCGGCTGTGCCTGATGGCGCTGGTTCTGGCGCCGGAATTTCCCCAGGTCGATTTCGCGAAACTGGTGAAGATCTGCCTGGTGCACGACCTGGGTGAAGCCGTCGGCGGCGACGTCCCGGCACCGGAGCAGGCTCGGCGCCGAGCGGCGGGAGTGTCAACTGGAAAGGGAGACGATGAGCGCCGCGACCTGATGACCCTGTTGGAGCCGCTCCCCGCCGCCAGGCGCCAGGAGATCGCCGCGCTGTGGGATGAATACGAGGCCGCCATCACGCCCGAGGCCAGGCTGGCCAAGGCGCTGGACAAGCTGGAGACCATCATGCAGCACACCCAGGGAAAGAACCCTCCGGCCTTCGACTATCGCTTCAACCTGGAATACGGGCGGGACCACACCGCGGGGGAGCCGCTGATCGCCGCGGTGCGCGCCATTCTCGACGCCGAGACCGAACGGCTGGCGGGTGAAGCCGACAGGGTCGCGACTACTGATCCTCGTCCCTAATGGGACCAGGACGGGTGCGAGTCGGCCGCGGTATTGCTGGTCAGCTGGGTCAGGCCGGACCCATCGGCATTGACCAGGAAGATCTCCTGCTCTGGGGTGTCCTGCGCTCCCCGGCTGAAGGCGATCTGGGTCCCATCCGGCGACCAGGTCGGCGCGTGATCGTCGCCGGCGGTCACGCGGGTGACGGCTGAGCCATCCACACCCATCACGAAGATTCCTGGCCCTTCCGTCTGCGAGGGACTATCGAAGGCGATCCGGGTGCCGTCGGGTGACCAGGAGGGATTGTGCCCGTCGCTGGAGAAGATGGCTTCAGGAGTACCGCCGTTGGCGCTCACCGTCATGATCGCGCCCCCGCTCTCAAAGGCGAAAAAGAGTCCATCGGGTGACCAGGCGGGCTTGCCCGCGGCGACCCCGCGGAACACGTAACGAAAGTCGCTGAAGTCCGCCGGGATCACTGCGATGCCGCCACCCGCGTCCGCGTTGATCAGAAAGGCGATTCTCGTCGCGTCCGGCGACCACGAGGGTTCGGCCTCGAGATCGCCACTCTCAGTCAGGTTGAACGCCCCCGAGCCATCGGGAGCGACCAGAAAGATGTCATCGTCTCCGGCCTCGGTGGATTGCACGAACGAGATGGTCAGGCCGTCGGGCGCAAACGAGGGGCGGATGTTGACCAGCTCGTCCTGAGTGACCCGGCTCTGAGTGCTCCCGTCGGGATTCATGGTGTAGATCTCGGGGAAGCCGTCGCGATCGCTCTCGAAGGCGATCAGGTTCGGCCCGATCAGCGGAGGCGTGCTGCAGATGATCGAGTAATCGATGGGCTGGATCTGTCCGCCGACGACGGTCAACGACTGCGTGGCATCGGGAGTCACCGTACAGTTGTCGGCCACTCCCTCCACCACGAAACTGCGATCGCCCACAGGGATGCCGCCGAAATCCACCGTGCCGTGCAGCGGCAGCTCCTGGGTCAGGCTGTTGGCCCCGCCGGGATCGAGGGTGACGGTGTACGCGTCGGCATCCAACCCCAGGCCCGCCGTGACGGCGGAGACCCGCACGAAACCCACGTCGCCAGCAGTTTCATTCGTGATCTCGTCGTCGGTGGATTCGCAGCCGGCGAGCGAGAGCAGGAGCAGCGGGATTAGACGCGAGCGCATGCGACCTCCGGGAAGACACCCTCGTGGAACACCACTGAGATCTGGCTCGGAAGAGGACTGTCAGGTAGCGAGACTTTACGGGGCGATTCCGGCGGAGTCAAGTGACTGGCGACTGGCGACTAGCGACTGGCGACTAGCGACTAGCGACTAGCGACTCGCGACTCGCGACTACTCGAATGTCACCGGCACCGGCGCCAGCCGTCGCGTCGTGGTGCCGATACCGAGTTGCCCGATGGATGGCTGGTAGGGTTAGCTTACCGGCTGGTTTCACGTCCGTCACGAATTCGCATGCGGAAAACTCTGCGGGCGGTCACGAAGCTTAAGTCAAGAGGGTGCACTCGACAGTCGCAGCGCAAGGCTGCATGTTCGTCATATGCCATCTCTGTCCCCGCTCCGTCCGATCCCCACCCTGCTTGTCCTCCTGACCGCCGGCTGCGGCGGGGAATCCCTGGCGCCGGGAACGCTGGGGCAGGCGTACAGCCTGGTAAGTGTCGCCAACGATTCGCTCCCTACTACACTCGCCATCATCGAGTCTGGCACCATCCGCGTCATCTCTCAGGTCATCCGCTTCGGCCCGAAGGGGAGCGGATCCCTTTCTGAGACAACTGAAGCCGTGCCGCTTGACGCGCACGCGCCGCGGGAGGGGCCAGTGCAGCTTGATATCGGGATTCAGTGGATCGAGGTAGACGGGCGCATCGAAATCGAGTTCAACTGCCCACCGGACGCGGACTGTGCGGCCGGCCCTCACCTCATCGCGCGGGTTGATGCTCACGCTCTGCGTGCGACGTGGGGGCCGCATGCGAGCGGCCGCGCACCTCTCCTCTACGAAGAAGTCCCTGCTCCTCAGTGAGATTTCTGGTCGCGGCTGCAATGCTGTTGAGCGGATGTCAGGACAGTCATCCAGAGCCGGAGTTCTTTCCGGTCCCTGGCAACAGCTCTCTGCCGTTCTCGGAGGCGGTGCAAGTCGGCGACATGCTCTATCTCTCTGGCCAGCTCGGCACCGATAGCAGCGGCCGGCTGGTGCCGGGAGGGATCGGCCCGGAGACCCGCCAGGCGCTGACCAACATCGCTTCAATTCTCGAGCGGCACGGCTCCTCGCTCGACCGGGTGGTCAAGTGCACCGCGATGCTGGCGGATATGAGCGAGTGGGCCGCCATGAACCGGGTCTACCTCACCTTCTTTTCCACTCACCGACCGGCCCGGAGCGCCTTCGGAACCAGCGGACTGGCGCTGGGCGCTCGCATGGAGCTGGAGTGCATGGCGACGAAATGAAACGGCTCTACGCCGCCCTCTCCGTCCTCGGATACGTCGCGGCCAACTGGTTCGTGATACTGGTATCACTCGACACCGGGAACGTGCTGCTCTGGACCCGTCCCTTCGAGACCATGGCCGGGATGTTCGCCAACCGTATCGCGACGGCGTTCGCCATAGATCTGCTGCTGACGGCTCTCGTCGCCTGCATCTGGTTCTACGCGGAAGGCAAACGGCTGGGAATGAGGCGGGTCTGGATTTACTGGGCCCTTACGCTGGCCTTCGGTCTGGCGGGCACGCTGCCGCTGTTCCTGCTCCACCGAGAGAACTATCTGGAGTCGGAGAGTCCCCGGCCTGCATGACGGCGCAGGGATCGCCGGCTCATGTCGCATTCGACCCGACCGTAGCGACGAGCCTGGCGGTCGCGGCACTCATCTGCCTGGTGGGCCCCATGGTGGCGGCCCTGTGGTGGCACCGTCGCACCCGGGCGCCACTCGCAGCGCTCGGAGCGGGCGCGCTGGTCTTCTTCGTCTCGCAGGTCGTGCTGCGACTTCCCTGGCAGATCCCTCTGGGTCGGTGGGTTCAGGGACACTCCCAATGGCTGATCCCGTTCCTGCTCTTCTCGTCCTTGACCGCCGGCGTGTTGGAGGAAACCGGCCGCTGGGTCGGTTATAAGCATCTCCTCCGGCGGGAACGGAGCCGCCGAGTCGCCGTGATGTTCGGGCTGGGTCACGGCGCGCTGGAGGCGATTCTGCTGGCGGGCCTGCCTCTGACGGGGCTGCTGGTGAGCTGGGTGTTGGCGGCGCAGGGAAGGATTCCAGCCGGCATCGCACTCGAGGGCATTCGCCAGCAGGTGGCGGGGCTCGACTTCTGGAAGATTCAGCTGGCGGCGCTGGAGCGGGCCAGCGCTATGGCGGTGCACGTGGGACTGGCGCTGATCGTCCTGCAGATGTGGCAGCGGGGCGGCGTTCGATGGCTGATCCTCGCCATCGCTCTCCATTTCGCGGTCAACGCCGTGGCAGCCATTCTGGTGGTGGTGTTGGGCGTCTCGCCCTCGATCGGTGAGCTGGTGCTGGTGGCCATGGCGGCGGGCGTACTGACACTGGGTTTGCGGCTATCGACCCCGGACGATGCTACATGAGAGTGTGGCTCAGGATTTTCCGGTTGATGTGCCCGGCTTACACCATCCTCGCTCTTCTGCTGCCGTCACTCGTCAGCGTCGCCCGGGCCCAGCAGGAGACCGGTTTCCTCAACCGAAGTGTCACTCTCGGCGGCAGCCCCAGCCGCTATCAGGTGTATCTCCCCCGCGACTACACCCGGGGGCGTGAGTGGCCGGTAATTCTGTTCCTCCACGGGGCCGGCGAGCGGGGCACCGATGGCCTGCGGCAAACTCAGACCGGGCTGGGCACCGCAGTTCGGCTGCATCCGGACCGATTTCCAGCCGTGGTCGTCATGCCGCAGGCACCTCCGGACAGTATCTGGCGCGGCACGGTGGCGGAGGGGGCAGTGGCCGCACTGGAGTCAGCCATCAAGGAGTTCCGAGGCGACCGGCGCCGGATCTATCTCGTCGGCCTGTCCATGGGCGCTTACGGTTCCTGGACGATGGCTCTCAAGCGGCCACGAATGTTTGCCGCCATCGTGGCGGTCTGCGGAGGGCTGCTGCCCCCGTCCCATTTCACCGAGCTCGAGGTGGAGCTGCGCGAATCCGATCGGTACGCCGAGCTGGCCCGGCGGCTGGCCGACATTCCAGTATGGCTGTTTCACGGAGCCCTGGACTCGCTCGTGCTCCCGGTCGAGTCCCGCAGGATACACGCGGCCTTCCACCATGCGGGCGCCAAGTCCAACTACACCGAGTACCCGGATGTGGGGCATGAATCCTGGGACCCGGCGTTTGCCGACCCCATGCTGTGGCAGTGGCTGTTTCAGCAGCGGCGCTAATCGGCCGCCAGCTGGCAGCTCCGGCTCAGGCGGCCTACGACCAGTTTGTCTCCTGCCAAGGCTGGATCTGCTGCCGGACGGGAAGCGTCGAGGGGGACACCGGCTCGATCCGGTGCCACCCGGCTCCGCACCCGCTCTGCGGCACGGTCAACAACAGGATCAGCCGCAAGGCTCGTGACCGCCGAGATTGCGCAAAAGCGGAGCTGGAAGAAACGGGTCCTCGGCAGGGGTAGGTTGGTACAACGTAGCCGACGACCGTTTCCCGGCCGTGACCCGGGATGTGTCCTGCATACAGCGCTCTGGAGGTTCGGGCCATGAACGACGATCGGATACTCAGCGTCCTGGAAGAGATCAGGGACCTGCAGCGCCAGAATACCGTCAACTATCAGGAAGCGCTCCGCAACCAGCAGGAGTCCATTCGGCTGCAGCAGGTGGCCATCCGCCGGGTCCGCGTGATTCTCGCCTTCGCCAGTGCTGCCCTCATCATGGCAGTCGCCATGCTGATCCTGATCATCCTTCGCCTGGTGGCTCGGATCTCCTGAGCCGGGTGGCGGCGGCATTCATCAACTGACCCAGTTAACGAGAGCGGTCACTCATGTGGGTGTTTCTGGCCATCATCGCCGGCGCCTTGCTCGTTCTGCTTATCGCCAACCTGAGCACCAGCGAGAAAAAGATCGAGCAGGAGATCGAGCATCGCTACTCCGTTCGCGACCCGGAGTTCGCCCGCTCGCTGGGTACCCTGCTCGGCCCTGCCATTCTCGCAGGCAACTGCGTGACGCCGTTGATCAACGGGGACCAGATCTTCCCTGCAATGCTGGACGCGATCCGCGGAGCCCGGCGCACGATCACCTTCGAAACATTTATCTACTGGTCCGGCGAGATCGGAAAGGCCTTCGCCCAGGCCCTGGTTGAGCGAGCGGAGGCGGGGGTCCACGTGCACGTCCTGCTGGACTGGCTCGGCACCGGCAGGATGGACAAGGCCATGCTGCAGCAGATGGAGCGCGGCGGTGTCACCGTAGTGAAGTACCACCCACTACACTGGTACAATCTCGGACGCCTGAACAACCGGACCCACCGCAAGCTCCTGGTCATCGACGGCAAGATCGGCTTTACCGGTGGGGTAGGCATCGCGGACAACTGGCTGGGCCAGGCGGAAGACGCGGACCACTGGCGCGATTCGCACTTCAAGGTGGAGGGGCCTGCCGTCGCGCAGATTCAGGCGGCGTTCATGGACAACTGGATCGAAGCAACTGCGGCGGTGTTGCACGGCAACGACTACTTCCCCGAGCTGAAGCCCGTCGGCAGCCACCAGGCGCAGATGTTCAAGAGCTCCACCAACGAGGCGGGCGAGAGTGTGCGGCTGATGTACCTCCTGTCCATCGCGTCGGCGGCGGAGAGCGTACGGATCGCCAATGCGTACTTCGTGCCGGACGACCTGGCGGTCAGGACGATGGTCGCGGCGCAACGCCGCGGAGTGCGGGTCGAGATCATCGTTCCGGGACGTCACATCGACGCCAAGGTAGTGCGGCGGGCGTCCCGCTCTCGATGGGAGCCGCTGCTGGAGGCGGGCGTGGCCATTTACGAGTACCAGCCCACGATGTACCACACCAAGGTGATGGTGGTGGATGGGCTGCTGACCTCGGTCGGCTCCACCAATTTCGACAACCGGTCGTTCCGGCTGAACGATGAGGCCAATCTGAATGTCCTCGATGCGGAGTTTGCAGCGTCCCAGATCAGGCAATTCGAGGAGGACAGGAAGCGGTCGAAGCAGCTGACGCTGGAGGGGTGGCGCAACCGGCCCAGGGCTGAGCGGGTTCTGGAGTGGCTGGCGGGAGTGCTGCGGCTCCAGCTGTAATTAAGCGGCCGCCCCAGACCGATCGTCCAGCACCTCGCGTACCCGTCGCAGCAGATCGGTGACGCTCCAGGGCTTATGGAGGAATCCGGCGCCACCGAGTGGGTCATCGAGCTGATCGAGATCCTCCGCGGTGTGTCCACTCATGAGCAGCACCCGAACCCCGCTTCCCTCTCGGCGGAGCTCCTGGTACAGGGCCAGCCCTCCCATCCGGGGCATCACCACGTCGGTGAGCACCAAGCTGAACGGTGCCTTCGCCTCCCGTATGGCCTCGATGGCGGCGTGCCCATCAGGAGCTTCATCCACTTCATAGCCGAACCGGGATAACACCCGGGCCGCGGAGCGCCGGATCCCTTCCTCGTCGTCCACCACGAGAATCCGCTCCGTTCCACCCACCGGGGCCGCCGGCTCGCCGGCCTCGTCGCATGCCCGCATGGTGGTCGTCATCGCAGGGAAATAGAGCCGGACTGTGGTTCCCCGCCCTTCCTCACTCTGAAGGTCGGCGTAGCCCTTATGCTGGGTAACGAGCCCGTACACCATCGCCATGCCCAGGCCGGTTCCCTTCCCGACTTCCTTGGTGGTAAAGAAAGGTTCGAAGACCCGGCCCTGGACGCTGGAGCTCATGCCGCAGCCGGTGTCGCTCACCGCCACGACCACGTATTCCCCGGGCGCGCCCCAGCCATGGCTCCGGCGATGCTCTTCGTCCAGCCAGGCCCGGTACACCGAGATCCGAAGGGTGCCACCGGTGGGCATCGCGTCCCGGGCGTTGGTGGCCAGATTGAACAGGATCTGCTCGACCGCGCCGACGTCTCCAATAACCGTGAGCGGCGCGCCCGGCTCCACCTGGACCGAGACTTCCACCGACGCGGGAAGCAGCCGCCGCAGGTCGTTCGACGCATCGTTGACCACCTGGCCCAGGCTCAGCGGCTGCAGCTCCACCGACCGGCGCCGGCTGAACGCCATGAGCTTCCGGACCAGCTCCGCGCCCCGCAGCGCAGCCCGCTGGAGCTCGGCCAGTTCGGCCCGCAGCTCAGTGCGCTCGTCTTCAACTTCGGCGGCGATCAGCGAGGCGTTGGTGATGATGATGGTCAACAGGTTGTTGAAGTCGTGCGCGATGCCACCGGTCAACTGGCCGATCGCCTCCATCTTCTGGGCCTGGCGCAGCTGTTCGCCCAGGTTCTTCCGTTCGGTCACGTCCTCCACCAGGGCGATCAGCCCGTCGATGGCTCCGTCCGCATCCCGAGTGGGGGCAGCGCAGACCCGGACGTCGATTTTCTTTCCGTCGCGCCGGCGGCGCTCGACCTGAAGGCCGGTGATTGCCTCGCCCGAGAACACCCGGCGCACCGATGCCTGAAACCCCTCGAGCGCCTCGGGGGGCACGAAAGGGACGATCTTGCCCACCGCTTCCGCGGCGGTCCAGCCAAACATCCCCTGGGCGGCCGTATTCCAACTGCGCACCCGGCCCGCCGAATCAAGCGCCATGATTGCCAGGGGAGACGCATCGATGAGCGTTTGGAGCGTCTGCGTAGTCCGCTGCAGCTTCAACACCGCCTCGCGCCGCTCGGCCTCTTGCCGTTCCAGGGCCTCCTCCGCCACCCGTTGCTCGGTGATGTCTTCGATCAGCCCGATGCCATAGCCCGAACCGTCGGCCCCGCCGGGCACATGCGTCGCGGTGAGCTTCCCCCAGAAGATGGACCCATTCTTCCTTATGTAGCGCTTGACCAGTCGGAATGGAGGTCTTTGCCCCACCATCAACTCGAGCAGGGCCTCACGCTCGGACGCCATGTCGTCGGGATGGATGATGTCGGCGACGTTGCAGCCCACCAACTCGACGCCAGGGTAACCCAGCATCTTCGCCAGGGCGGGATTGGCGTCGGTGATGTCACCCTCGGGATGGACCACGGCAATACCGAGCGCGGAGTGCTCGAAGATTCGGCGGAACCGCTGCTCACTGGCACGGAGTGCGGCTGCGACCCTCAACTGCGCCTCTGCCATGGAGCCCATGATGACGGCCTTGGCGGACAGGAGGGCCAGAAACAGCTGTCGCTGCCAGACCCCGTGGTAATGCCCGGCCCCCGTCCATGGGCCTAGCTCGGCGGCGGTATGCCCCATCGCCACCGCCCCTACAATCATGACGGCAAGACTGGCGCCCCGTGGTCCCCCGCGAATGGCCGCCCAGGCCACGAACGGCAGGATGGCATACTCGTACCCATGCGTGGACCCCATGAGCACGACACTCGCGATGATAAGCCCGATGCCGAGCACACCCCATTCCAGGAGCCGGGGCCAGCTTAGATCCAGCGGTCGTCGGTCTGACCATGCGAGCAAGAGCGGGGTGATCACCAGAATGCCGATGACATCGCCACTCCACCACGTCCCCCACACGGTAAGGACCATCTCGGACGGCAAGTCGGCCGCGCACCAGAGGCTCAAGGCGCCGACCGTGGCGGCGATCAGCGGTGACAGGAGGGCTCCAACCAGTAACAGGAACGCGTCCCAAACCCGGTGCAAATCGGCCTGAAGCCCCGCCCGGCGCAGGGCGACTGCCCCCACCACCCCGGCGAGAGTGTTGCCACTGGCGATCAGTACGGCGGCAGGCCAGGGGATGCCATTCCACCCATTGGCTAGAAGCGCCCCGACAAATACGCCCGGCCAAAGACCAGGGCGGCAGAGCACGAAGACACCCAGCGCCAGGCCGGCCGGTGGCCAGAACGAAGCGACGACTTTGTGAGCGGTTGCGAGATTGAACGCGAGTTGGGCCAGGGCGATGTAGAGGATGGCCAGGCCCAGGCACGCCACGGCCGCCCGTACCCAGTGTGCAGAAGAGAAACGCCACTTCGGGTCGGGCATGTACCCTGGTCTGCTGGAGGTTGCCGTCGGTTTCGCGCTCGCGCACTGGGGTGACGCAAGGAGGGCTGAGGAGAGTTATCGGGCGGGAGTGGCCAAAGCTTGATGGGGCGCGGGGCGGGGGCAGACTGCGTAACCCACGTGGATGAATAGAGTTGCTTAGGTTAGATCGCTGGGGTTCCCGCTGCGTGCATCCTCTTGTCTGGAGATCCGATGTCGAACCACATCTACAAGACCATCGAACTGGTGGGCTCGTCGCCCCGGGGCATGGAAGACGCGGTCCAGAAGGCGGTGGCGAAGGCCGCGGAAACAGTGCGCAACCTCCGGTGGTTCCAGGTGGTCGATACCCGGGGTCACATCGAGGGGGCAAAGATCGCGCACTGGCAGGTAACGCTGAAGATCGGGTTTACGCTGGAGGACTAATAAGAAACGGCGTGACGGTAAACAGTAAACGGTGAACAGGCGCGTTTCCCGTTCACCGTTCACCGTTCACTGTTCACGCTGTTCCGGATTTACAGGACCTTTCCGCGTCTCACCCGAAAGTCCACAACGTTCTTCATCCAGGACCAGAGCGAGTCCTGCCGCTCCGGCGGGGCCGAGGCCACCACGTGCCGGCGCCAGCCTTCCATCACGTCGGCATCCTGGGTCCAGAGCCGCACCCGCTTGCGGGGCACGTGCTTCTCCCAGCGTTGGGCCACCTTCGGCGAGGCATACAGGAGGCGCACCGTGACGCTCCGGGAGAGATACTCCAGCGGGGTCAGGTCGATTCGGCGATACAGCTCATCGCCCTTGGCGCCGGGAATGTCCGGCACGCCATCAGAGAACATGATGATGCTCAACGGCGCCAACGTGAGGTTCTGCCGCTGGACGTGCACCGAGATCCGCTCGAAGAAGGCGTTGTAGTCGGTAATCGGGTCGGTCTCCGGGAACCAGGCTCTGAGGCTGGCCGCGATCTGAGCCGGCGACTTCCCGCTCAGGTCCTGGATCGGATGAAAGGTCTTGGCTTCCCCGCTGCGGGTGCCGCCCATGGTGCCGACGAATACGTCGGTGGGCCGGCGCAGGTCGTGGAACCCTTTCATGTGCGCATAGATGTACAGTGAGGCAAACTCGAGCGCGTCCTCAAAGCGGCCGCTGTTCCGGAACGAGCCGGAGACGTCGAGGCCGATGACCATCGTCGAGCGCGGCGGCGGCGCGTTCGCGGGTGGCGTGCACCCGAGAACGAGCCCAAGGAGAGCCGCAGTACCGAGCGCGCGCCTCATGCCGCCCCCTGGGGAACGGGGGTCCGACCCGCCGGCTTGCGCTCCATGCTGAGCGGCGTCGCCGCCAGCACCTCATCGAGCGAGCGGAAGGGCAAGGTGAAGAGCGGCCGGCCCAGCAGTACCACCAGGCAGAAGTTGAACCCGGCGGCCACCAGCTGGAGCACCGGCAGCGTCAGCAGCTCGAACATCTCGCGTCCTTCCTTCTTGAACCAGTCGACCTCCGCCTTGAGGGCGGTGATCGGAGCTTTCCAGAACTCCGGCTGCCGCGGCGGCGCCAAGTCCACGTTCGCGCCCTCGCGGCTGATGGTCTCCCGGGCAAGCACGGCGATCAGGGCCGGCGTGCCGTACCGTCCGAAGAGGAACCAGGTCATGCCGCGGACACCGAGCCAGCCGGCGAAGGCAATCGCCAGCGTCCCGCCGATGCCCAGGTTGAAGCCCTGCTGAGCCATCCACGGAGTGATGGCGTCCACCAGCTCGCGATACAGGAACAGGACCTCGAACATCGCCACCACCGCCTCGATGAGCACCATCGAGATGATGGTACCGTACTGCTTGCTCTTGATCGCATCGTTCAGTGCCTGCACGCAGGCGAAGCTTCCACCCACCAGGAAGAACAGGAAGATGTAGAGCAGCGCCGAGAGCATCACGGGGTTCGGCTCGAACCCGGTGAGGTCGGCGAGCAGCTCGTTCATCGTCGGGCGCAGCGTAAACGTGAAGATGGTGGCCTCGATGGCGGACCACAGCAGCAGCAGCAGGAACGCCAGCCACGGCACACCGGGCTGGAAGTAGCGCCGCGAGGTCCAGTCGAGCACCGCGAAGGGGGAGTTGAGCGCGCCCTTGATCGTGTTCCAGATCAGCCGGGCGGTCGCCTTCACCAGGCTTCCGATCCAGCCAACCAGCACAAAGAGGAAGCGGCCCATGCCAGCCCAGTAGAACCAGGCCATCCGCCCCACATCCCACCACGACATAAGGAGGGCCGTGAGGAAGTAGCCGCGTCCGGACCGGAACGGCAGGGTGTACAGCGACACCATCATCGCCCACAGGCTGACGATGAGGACTGCCGCGGGAAGCAGGAGCAGGGCGGCCTTGAGCGCCGTAAGCGCGGGTGATTCTCCACCCAGGACGAACCCGAACAACACCTGCTGGAGGTCCATGATCCAGGACATGCCCGACCAGATCCAGGTCCAGAGCTGGGTCACCATCCAGCTCCACTGTTCGGTCTGGCCAGTGCCGTAGGTTGCTTGCATGAGCGTACTCCCTCCTGAAGGTGCGGAGGAGACAGGGTTGTGACTTGGGAGTCGTGCGGTTCGCAGAGGGGTCGCGGCAAGCGACGTGCCGCGCACTGCAGTGTCTATTGAGGGTCGCTTAGCAACCTGTGTGCAGCGGAGTTGGATCGCGACTGCAAGGATCTGCCCGGCCAGTTATGCGCTGGCAATGCATGCAGTCGACCCGCGTTGAGGCGAACTGCGCGGGCATCACGATCGGCGGAAATTCATGCCGATTGTTGCACGTGTAACCAGGAGAAATGGGTGACAGGCCGGCTGGAAGCGATTTGGATCAAACGGGCTCATCGGGGTCCCATGGATGCAGTTATGACCGGTCGTCTGGTGGCAGGCCGAGGCCTGGCTGGGAACGCCGATCAGGGCCGCCGCCGGCAGGTGACCATCATCGAGCAGGAGCGGTGGGCTGAGCTGATGCGCCAGCTGGATGCCTCGATTTCGCCCAACGCGCGCCGCGCCAACCTGCTGGTCAGCGGCCTGCCGCTGGCTCAGAGTCGGGACCGCATCATGCGCATCGGGTCGTGCCGGCTTCGCATCGGCGGAGAAACGCGGCCGTGCGAGCGAATGGACGAGGCGCTACCGGGGCTCCGCTCGGCCATGCGCGCGGACTGGGGCGGGGGTGTCTTCGGCCAGGTCCTCGAGGGCGGGGAGATAGCGGTGGGAGATGAAGTGAGCTGGGAGCCGGGAGCTCGCAGCTCCTAGCTCCCAGCTCCCAGCTCTCAGCTCTCAGCTGTTAGGCCTTCATTTTCTTCGCCTTGGCCCGCACGAACGCGTGATTCAGCGTCGGCAGGGTGTTGATGTTTGTAGCCTGGCGGAACATCTCGTTCGCCTTGGCCTCGTTGCCGCTTCCCTTGTACGCCTTTCCCATCCGGTACAACACGTAGGGATCCTGTTGATTCGCCTTGCCGAAGTGGGCCAGCGCCTCCTCATACCGCTTTTCCTTCAGCGCGATGGTGCCGGCGAGGCCGTGCGCCTGGCGGATCTGGCCGCTGTTCTTCTTGGCCGTGGCCCCCTTCATGTACGCGTCGGCGTGCTTGCGGGCCGCCGCGAGGTCTTGGGAATGCACGGCCACCCGGCCGAGGTTGTACTGGTTCACCAGCCTGGCATTCTCCTTTACCTCCGGCGACAGATCGGAGCCCTCCAACCGGCTCAATGCCTCCTGATACAGCGCCCGCGCTTCCTCGGGCTTACCAGCTTCGAGCAGCACGTCCCCCATCGCGACGGCATCGGCCGACATATTGGCCGCATCATTGATCTTGGCGGCCACGGCCTGCTCCTTCTTCAGCTCGGCGACAGCCTCGTCGTACTTACCTTCGTCCGCATACGCCACCGCAGAGGCGAAGAGGGCGTTCCGCCGATCAGCATCGTTGCGCGCCGCCTCGTGGAGCTTCGAGGCTTCCTTGCGGGCCTCCTCGTGCTTCCCTTGATACATCAGGTTGCTGGCGATGCCGACATGGGATGGGGAGAAGGTCGGATCGGTCGCCAGCGCCTTGCGATACATGGTGATCGACTCGTCGAACCGCCCCATCTTCATGAGGAGCTCGGCGTATGAGTCGTACGGGTTGGGGTCGTTGGGGATCAACTCGATGTACTTCTTGAACGCCTTCTCTGCATCGTCGAACCGCCCGACCTGCCGGTAGGCGTAGCCCAGCAGGTTGTATGCGGGGGCGAAGTCCGGAGCGATGTCCACCGCGGCCTGATACTCCCGCAACGTCTTGGGATAGTCCTGCTGGCCGAAGTAGCTACCGCCCAGAAGGAAGTGGGCGCGCTCGTCGCCGGGATAGGCCGCTACCAGGCGCTCGTAATACTCGCGCTGCTTCTCGGGATTGGCGTTGGAACCGGCCTCGAGGCCCAGAATCATCAGCCGTTCGCCGTCAGACGCCTTGCCGGACAGTTTGACCGCCTCTTTTAAATGATCGAAAAATTCCTTCGCGGTGGGGGAGTTGAGGGCTAGGCTGTAGTGCGCCAGGGCAAAGCTGGGATCCTTGGCAACGGCCCTCTGGAGCACCTCACGGGAGTCGTGGGCCCTGAGGTTCTCACCCAGCGTCCGCCCCTTCAGATACTCGGCTCTCGCCTCCGCCGATGCGGTGGTTACCGGAACCTTGGCCAAGCTGGCCGCCCCGCGATCTTGCGCCAACCCTGGTGAGACATGTGTGGCCACGGCCGCCAGCGCCAAGCAGGTAAGTCGCGCGAGCGAAGCCGCCGATCGTTGCGACATGAAACCCTCCGGAGTGTAGGAAGTGAGTGGGACGAAGGCCCATAAGGCTCTACCCATCGGTCTTCTGAAAAGATTCAGGCCGCCCTACCTTCTTCCCATGTCCGACCTCCTGGCGGCACGTTCCCAGATGGCGATGTCACTCGCCTTCCATATCATCTTCGCGGTGGTGGGCATCGGCATGCCGGTGCTGATGGTCATCGCGGAGCGGCGCTGGCAAAAGACCGGCGATGCCATCAGTCTCGATCTGGCCAAGCGGTGGGCCAAAGGCACCGCTATCCTGTTTGCGGTGGGCGCCGTCTCGGGCACGGTGCTCTCGTTCGAGCTGGGTCTCCTGTGGCCCAAGTTCATGCTCGCCGCCGGGCCCATCATTGGAATGCCGTTCTCGCTGGAGGGATTCGCCTTCTTTACCGAGGCGATCTTTCTGGGGATCTACCTCTACGGATGGAACCGCATTTCCCGTCGGGCACACCTCTGGGCTGGAGTGGCGGTGGCGGTAAGCGGCGCGGCATCCGGCATCTTCGTCGTGATCGCCAACGCCTGGATGAATTCACCGACGGGATTCGACCTGGTCGGCGGGCACATCAGCAACATCGATCCTATCGCCGGCATGAAGAACCCGATGGCGTTCCAGCAGACCCTGCACATGACCCTGGCCTCCTACACGGCGACCGGGTTCGCAGTCGCAGGCATCCACGCGCTGCTGCTGCTGATCGACCCTGGCAACGCCTTTCATCGACGGGCCCTCACCATCAGCCTGATGCTGGGCGCCCCGGCGGCCGTGCTTCAGCCGATCTCGGGCGACATCAGCGCCAGGTCGGTGGCTCGCTACCAGCCGGCCAAGCTGGCGGCCATGGAGGCGCATTTCGAGACCGCCCCGGCCGCACCCCTGCTGATCGGCGGCTGGCCCAACATGGATACCGGTGAGACGCGGTATGCCATCAAGATCCCGTACGGACTGTCGCTGCTGGCATTTCACGACCCGCATGCCGTGGTCAAAGGATTGAACGAGTTTCCCCGGGAAGACTGGCCGAGCGTGCCTATCGTCCACACCGCATTTCAGGTGATGGTGGCGCTCGGCTCCTACCTCGCGCTGATCTCACTGTGGGCCGGCTGGATGGCCATCCGCCGGAGGGACCTGGCCTCCAATCGCCGGCTGCTGTGGGCGGTGGGTCTTGCGGCTCCGATGGGCTTCATGGCGATCGAGGCCGGCTGGATTGTAACCGAAGTGGGTCGTCAGCCGTGGATCATCTACGGCGTGATGCGAACCGCGGACGCCGTTACCCCGATGCCCGGCCTGGTGGTGCCGTTCGTGCTCTTTACTCTGCTGTACTGCTTCCTGGGCGTCATCGTGGGCTGGCTGCTCTACCGCCAGATCATCCGAAGTCCCAAGCCCACCGAGTGGACCAGGCTCTATTCCCCCGAGAGCGCCCGTGGGTGAGCTTACCCTTCCCGATGCAGTGGCCGCCCTTCTGGCACTGTCGTTAAACGCGTACGTCCTGTTCGGGGGCGCCGACTTCGGCGGCGGCGTATGGGACCTCCTCGCGTCGGGGCCGCGCCGCCAACGCCAGCGGGAAGTGATCGCCCACGCGCTGGGCCCGATATGGGAGGCCAACCACGTCTGGCTCATATTGGCCATCGTGATCACCTTCACCTGCTTTCCGGCGGTCTATGCCCGCCTCGGCACCTCTCTGCACATACCCCTGACCCTGATGCTGGTCGGGATCGTGCTACGGGGATCGGCCTTTACCTTCCGGACCTACGACAGTCAGCATGATGCCACCCAGCGGCGCTGGGGCCGGATCTTCGCCAGCGCCAGCGTCATCACGCCGGTGTTGCTGGGAGTATCCATCGGCGCGGTGGCGTCGGGGCGGCTGGAGCAGAACACCAGCGGAACCTTCGTCCAGCAGTACGTCGAGCCGTGGCTGACGCCGTTCGCCTTCAGCGTCGGGCTCCTGGCGCTGGTGCTCTTCGCCTTTCTTGCGGCCGTGTTCCTGACGTTGGAGACTCACGATAGTCAGCTATGCGAAGACTTTCGGCGTCGGGCCCTGGGGACGGGTGTGGCGGCGTTCTTTGCGTCAGGCCTGGTGCTGCTGCTTTCCAGCAGGGCGGCGCCGCTGGTCATGGAGGGGCTGCTCGGTTCCCGCTGGGCCATCCCGCTGCATCTAGCTACGGGTATGACGGCGATTGCCGTGCTCGCCGCGCTCTGGCAGCGCCGATTCCGGCTTGCGCGCATCGGTGCGGGACTCCAGGTCTCGCTGATTTTCTGGGGCTGGCCTCTCGCTCAGTATCCGCTGCTGATGCCGCCGGACCTGACCATTGCGCGCGCGGCCGCACCGGACGCCACCTTGCGGCTGGTAATCCTGGTGCTCGGGATTGGTGGCATCGTGCTGCTGCCATCGCTTTGGTATCTGTTCCAGATCTTCAAGACGGTTCCGGCTGACCAGGGCGCCGGAGATGCGTAGCACGCCACGACTCGATCTCATTCCCATGAGCGCCGACGTTATCGATGCGCTCCTCGCCGGCGACGCCGACCGGCTGCGGTCGCTCACCGGAGCGGAGTTTCGGGACCCCGCCGGTCCGCCACCCTACATGGCGGAGTCGTTGCCGGTTGTGCGCGACCGTCTGCGCGAGCATCCCGGAGAGCTCGAGTGGTGGAACTGGCTGGTGGTCCGCCGCGATACCCGCCAGGCGGTCGGATCGGTGGCATTCGCCGGCGCCCCCGATGCAGCCGGCGCCGTTCTCCTGGGCTACGCCATGTACCCCGAGCGCGAAGGCAGCGGCTACGCCACCGAAGCCACCCAGGCCATGGTCGAGTGGGCCTTCTCGCAGCCGGGTGTCGAGATCGTCAGGGTGCTGGCACCGGTGTGGAACACTCCGGCAGTGCACGTGGCGGAGAAGGTCGGGCTGCGGCCGGTGGGCTCCTACGAGGATGATGAGGTAGGGGAGGTGTTGATCTACGAGATGGTCAAGCCGTGATACTCAAGACCGCTGCAGCATTCGGGCTATAGGCCGTATCAACAGCGCCATGATGATGGCGGCGGCCAACGCCGTCAGAGTCACCGCCGTGAAGAGCTTGGGCAGCGGCATGGTCTCGTACACGCTCGATGCCATTCCCGCCAGATAGCTTCCTACCGACAGCGCCAGGAACCACACACCCATGACCAGTCCGGCAATGCGCGCCGGCGCCAGCCGGGTCATTGCACTGAGACCCACCGGGCTAAGACACAGCTCACCCAGTGTTTGAAACAGGTAGGAGACCACCAGCCACATCGGACTGACGCGAACGCCGGTCTGGGCCACCGTGGCCGCGCCGATCATGATCGCGAAAGCGATGGTGAGCAGTATCAGGGCGATGGTGAACTTGGCCGGACTGGATGGATTCCGATTCCCCAGCCGCAGCCACAGCGCGGCAAACACCGGCGCGAAGAGGATGACGAAAAGCGGCGGAAGCGATTGGTACCAGCTGGCAGGAAAGGCGTGGCCCAGCACCACGTTATCGGTGTTTCGCTCGGCAAACAGGTTGAGGGTGGAGCCTGCCTGTTCATACGCCATCCAGAACACGGTGGCGGCCGCGAACAAGACGGTGATAACCACCAGCTGCTTCCGCTCTTCCCGGGTCCACCGGCCTACCAGAAACAGCCAGGCAAAGAATGCGACCGTTATCGCGATGAGCACCCACTTGAAGCTGCGGGAGATCGCTTCCGGATCGAGCGTCAACACCCCGGTAAGCACCAGCACAGCACCGACGACGAGAATCCCCAGGACCCCGAGGCCCACGCGCCGTACCTGGGCGTCGGCCTGGGCGGCGGCGACCGGATCGGCCGGCCGCACCGGATGCAAGCCCTCGGGCGGGAGATGCTTGCCACCGAGGGTGTACTGCACCAAGCCGAGGAACATCCCCACCGCCGCCGCACCGAAGCCCCAGTGCCAGGAGCTCTCGGGAGCCACGCCGGCGGAGCTCAGGATCCCCTTGAACGTGGTGCTCTGCGCCAACCAGCCGGTGACGAGTGGAGCGACGAAGGCGCCGGTATTGATCCCCATATAGAAGATCGAGAAGCCGGCGTCGCGGCGGGCGTCCTCTGTCCCGTACAGCTTCCCGACCAGAACGCTCACATTGGGCTTGAGCAGTCCGGTGCCGCTCGCGATGAGCACCAATCCGAGATAGAACGTCGTCATGGAGGGAATAGCCAGGCAGATGTGCCCGGCCATGATGATGACCCCACCCACGAACACCGTCCGCCGAAGTCCCAGTACCCGATCGGCGATCCAGCCTCCGGGCAGGGAGAGCAGATACACCGAGCTTACGTAGAGTGCGTAGATGGGGCCGGCCTTGGCGGTGTCGAAGCCCAGCCCTCCTGCGGCGACCGGCGCGGTCATGAAGAGGATGAGCAGCGCCCGCATCCCATAGTAGGAAAAGCGCTCCCACATCTCGGTAAAGAAGAGGGTGGACAGCCCGCGCGGATGGCCGAAGAACCGGGTGTCGCTAACGCCCGAGGCGGGGGCCCTGGATGGAGAGCTAATTGTTGCCACGTACGTTCCTCTCGTTACCTACCGCCTGCCCGCTCACCGCTCACGCCTGTCTAGTCCCGCTTACGCTTTTTCAGTATGTCGTCCAATACGACGCGGTCGATCTTCCCATCCATCCGTACCCGAACGTCGTAATTCTCCCAGTACATGAAGTTCCGGAGCGCCTCGAGGAACGCGGGCGTGGCCCGGCCTTGAGAGCTCTTGAGCCACTTGTCGGTCTGGCCGGCCGGCTCGCGCAGGAGAATCGGCTCCAGCTGTGCGACGATGGCCGGCGTGATCGGCATCAGGTCCGCCGGCTCACTGGGAAAGAAGTGCAGCTTGTGCAGCGCGAGCAGGCGCTCGAGCTCAGCGATGGGATCGGTGGCGTCATATACCCGGATATCCACGAACCGGTCGTTCGCGCCGAGGTACCCGCCGTTCTTCCGCACCACCAGCAGGGCCGCCGACTGCATGCCCCGTTTGTCGCCGCCACCCGCCTGCCCTGCCTTGAGCGCGGCCATGAGCCGGTCGGCGAGGCTGCCCCTGCTCCGCTCGAATGTTTCGGCCAGGTTCTTTACCGTCTGGTCCGAAACCATGATGTTGGCTTGCGCCGCATATCCCCGGCCGGTGATTACCTGCCCCTTTCCGCCCACCTGTCCGCCAGTCCGACTGTCGCCCCCGGTCCGTCCTCCGGCCCAGTCGAATGTGGACTTGCCGGTAAAGCTGGCGGCATTGCCCCGCGCGTCCACCATCCCGACCTGGCGGTCCTGGAGCATCGTGTCGGTGCGCATGATGCTGCGGAGCGCCTCTTCGGCGGTGGCGCCCCGGGCGATCAGATCCAGTCCCCGTTCGCCGTATGCGGTATTGCCCAGGCTCTGGGTCGCGACGGCGCCGACGCCGGCACGCCCCCAGGGGACGATGCCACCGACATTGGGAAACTTCGACTGTACCGCGACCCCGAGATCGCCGGTG
>CAVUDL010000019.1:0-26621 GCA_963740175.1 uncultured Gemmatimonadales bacterium | reverse complement strand
ATAGAGTTGCTTAGGGTTAGATTGCTGGGGTTCCCGCTGCGTCGATCCTATTGTCCCGAGATCCGATGTCGAACCACATCTACAAGACCATCGAACTGGTGGGCTCGTTGCCCCGGGGCATGGAAGCGCGGTCCAGAAGGCGGTGGCGAAGGCCGCGGAAACATTGCGCAACCTCCGGTGGTTCCAGGTGGTCGATACCCGGGGTCACATCGAGGGGAAAAGATCGCGCACTGGCAGGTAACGCTGAAGATCGGGTTTACGCTGGAGGACTAATAAGAAACGGCGTGACGGTAAACAGTAAACGGTGAACAGGCGCGTTTCCCGTTCACCGTTCACCGTTCACTGTTCACGCTGTTCCGATTTACAGGACCTTTCCGCGTCTCACCCGGAAGTCCACAACGTTCTTCATCCAGGACCAGAGCGAGTCCTGCCGCTCCGGCGGGGCCGAGGCCACCACGTGCCGGCGCCAGCCTTCCATCACGTCGGCATCCTGGGTCCAGAGCCGCACCCGCTTGCGGGGCACGTGCTTCTCCCAGCGTTGGGCCACCTTCGGCGAGGCATACAGCAGGCGCACCGTGACGCTCCGGGAGAGATACTCCAGCGGGGTCAGGTCGATTCGGCGATACAGCTCATCGCCCTTGGCGCCGGGAATGTCCGGCACGCCATCAGAGAACATGATGATGCTCAACGGCGCCAACGTGAGGTTCTGCCGCTGGACGTGCACCGAGATCCGCTCGAAGAAGGCGTTGTAGTCGGTAATCGGGTCGGTCTCCGGGAACCAGGCTCTGAGGCTGGCCGCGATCTGAGCCGGCGACTTCCCGCTCAGGTCCTGGATCGGATGAAAGGTCTTGGCTTCCCCGCTGCGGGTGCCGCCCATGGTGCCGACGAATACGTCGGTGGGCCGGCGCAGGTCGTGGAACCCTTTCATGTGCGCATAGATGTACAGTGAGGCAAACTCGAGCGCGTCCTCGAAGCGGCCGCTGTTCCGGAACGAGCCGGAGACGTCGAGGCCGATGACCATCGTCGAGCGCGGCGGCGGCGCGTTCGCGGGTGGCGTGCACCCGAGAACGAGCCCAAGGAGAGCCGCAGTACCGAGCGCGCGCCTCATGCCGCCCCCTGGGGAACGGGGGTCCGACCCGCCGGCTTGCGCTCCATGCTGAGCGGCGTCGCCGCCAGCACCTCATCGAGCGAGCGGAAGGGCAAGGTGAAGAGCGGCCGGCCCAGCAGTACCACCAGGCAGAAGTTGAACCCGGCGGCCACCAGCTGGAGCACCGGCAGCGTCAGCAGCTCGAACATCTCGCGTCCTTCCTTCTTGAACCAGTCGACCTCCGCCTTGAGGGCGGTGATCGGAGCTTTCCAGAACTCCGGCTGCCGCGGCGGCGCCAAGTCCACGTTCGCGCCCTCGCGGCTGATGGTCTCCCGGGCAAGCACGGCGATCAGGGCCGGCGTGCCGTACCGTCCGAAGAGGAACCAGGTCATGCCGCGGACACCGAGCCAGCCGGCGAAGGCAATCGCCAGCGTCCCGCCGATGCCCAGGTTGAAGCCCTGCTGAGCCATCCACGGAGTGATGGCGTCCACCAGCTCGCGATACAGGAACAGGACCTCGAACATCGCCACCACCGCCTCGATGAGCACCATCGAGATGATGGTACCGTACTGCTTGCTCTTGATCGCATCGTTCAGTGCCTGCACGCAGGCGAAGCTTCCACCCACCAGGAAGAACAGGAAGATGTAGAGCAGCGCCGAGAGCATCACGGGGTTCGGCTCGAACCCGGTGAGGTCGGCGAGCAGCTCGTTCATCGTCGGGCGCAGCGTAAACGTGAAGATGGTGGCCTCGATGGCGGACCACAGCAGCAGCAGCAGGAACGCCAGCCACGGCACACCGGGCTGGAAGTAGCGCCGCGAGGTCCAGTCGAGCACCGCGAAGGGGGAGTTGAGCGCGCCCTTGATCGTGTTCCAGATCAGCCGGGCGGTCGCCTTCACCAGGCTTCCGATCCAGCCAACCAGCACAAAGAGGAAGCGGCCCATGCCGGCCCAGTAGAACCAGGCCATCCGCCCCACATCCCACCACGACATAAGGAGGGCCGTGAGGAAGTAGCCGCGTCCGGACCGGAACGGCAGGGTGTACAGCGACACCATCATCGCCCACAGGCTGACGATGAGGACTGCCGCGGGAAGCAGGAGCAGGGCGGCCTTGAGCGCCGTAAGCGCGGGTGATTCTCCACCCAGGACGAACCCGAACAACACCTGCTGGAGGTCCATGATCCAGGACATGCCGGACCAGATCCAGGTCCAGAGCTGGGTCACCATCCAGCTCCACTGTTCGGTCTGGCCAGTGCCGTAGGTTGCTTGCATGAGCGTACTCCCTCCTGAAGGTGCGGAGGAGACAGGGTTGTGACTTGGGAGTCGTGCGGTTCGCAGAGGGGTCGCGGCAAGCGACGTGCCGCGCACTGCAGTGTCTATTGAGGGTCGCTTAGCAACCTGTGTGCAGCGGAGTTGGATCGCGACTGCAAGGATCTGCCCGGCCAGTTATGCGCTGGCAATGCATGCAGTCGACCCGCGTTGAGGCGAACTGCGCGGGCATCACGATCGGCGGAAATTCATGCCGATTGTTGCACGTGTAACCAGGAGAAATGGGTGACAGGCCGGCTGGAAGCGATTTGGATCAAACGGGCTCATCGGGGTCCCATGGATGCAGTTATGACCGGTCGTCTGGTGGCAGGCCGAGGCCTGGCTGGGAACGCCGATCAGGGCCGCCGCCGGCAGGTGACCATCATCGAGCAGGAGCGGTGGGCTGAGCTGATGCGCCAGCTGGATGCCTCGATTTCGCCCAACGCGCGCCGCGCCAACCTGCTGGTCAGCGGCCTGCCGCTGGCTCAGAGTCGGGACCGCATCATGCGCATCGGGTCGTGCCGGCTTCGCATCGGCGGAGAAACGCGGCCGTGCGAGCGAATGGACGAGGCGCTACCGGGGCTCCGCTCGGCCATGCGCGCGGACTGGGGCGGGGGTGTCTTCGGCCAGGTCCTCGAGGGCGGGGAGGTAACGGTGGGAGATGAAGTGAGCTGGGAGCCGGGAGCTCGCAGCTCCTAGCTCCCAGCTCCCAGCTCTCAGCTCTCAGCTGTTAGGCCTTCATTTTCTTCGCCTTGGCCCGCACGAACGCGTGATTCAGCGTCGGCAGGGTGTTGATGTTTGTAGCCTGGCGGAACATCTCGTTCGCCTTGGCCTCGTTGCCGCTTCCCTTGTACGCCTTTCCCATCCGGTACAACACGTAGGGATCCTGTTGATTCGCCTTGCCGAAGTGGGCCAGCGCCTCCTCATACCGCTTTTCCTTCAGCGCGATGGTGCCGGCGAGGCCGTGCGCCTGGCGGATCTGGCCGCTGTTCTTCTTGGCCGTGGCCCCCTTCATGTACGCGTCGGCGTGCTTGCGGGCCGCCGTGAGGTCTTGGGAATGCACGGCCACCCGGCCGAGGTTGTACTGGTTCACCAGCCTGGCATTCTCCTTTACCTCCGGCGACAGATCGGAGCCCTCCAACCGGCTCAATGCCTCCTGATACAGCGCCCGCGCTTCCTCGGGCTTACCAGCTTCGAGCAGCACGTCCCCCATCGCGACGGCATCGGCCGACATATTGGCCGCATCATTGATCTTGGCGGCCACGGCCTGCTCCTTCTTCAGCTCGGCGACAGCCTCGTCGTACTTACCTTCGTCCGCATACGCCACCGCAGAGGCGAAGAGGGCGTTCCGCCGATCAGCATCGTTGCGCGCCGCCTCGTGGAGCTTCGAGGCTTCCTTGCGGGCCTCCTCGTGCTTCCCTTGATACATCAGGTTGCTGGCGATGCCGACATGGGATGGGGAGAAGGTCGGATCGGTCGCCAGCGCCTTGCGATACATGGTGATCGACTCGTCGAACCGCCCCATCTTCATGAGGAGCTCGGCGTATGAGTCGTACGGGTTGGGGTCGTTGGGGATCAACTCGATGTACTTCTTGAACGCCTTCTCTGCATCGTCGAACCGCCCGACCTGCCGGTAGGCGTAGCCCAGCAGGTTGTATGCGGGGGCGAAGTCCGGAGCGATGTCCACCGCGGCCTGATACTCCCGCAACGTCTTGGGATAGTCCTGCTGGCCGAAGTAGCTACCGCCCAGAAGGAAGTGGGCGCGCTCGTCGCCGGGATAGGCCGCTACCAGGCGCTCGTAATACTCGCGCTGCTTCTCGGGATTGGCGTTGGAACCGGCCTCGAGGCCCAGAATCATCAGCCGTTCGCCGTCAGACGCCTTGCCGGACAGTTTGACCGCCTCTTTTAAATGATCGAAAAATTCCTTCGCGGTGGGGGAGTTGAGGGCTAGGCTGTAGTGCGCCAGGGCAAAGCTGGGATCCTTGGCAACGGCCCTCTGGAGCACCTCACGGGAGTCGTGGGCCCTGAGGTTCTCACCCAGCGTCCGCCCCTTCAGATACTCGGCTCTCGCCTCCGCCGATGCGGTGGTTACCGGAACCTTGGCCAAGCTGGCCGCCCCGCGATCTTGCGCCAACCCTGGTGAGACATGTGTGGCCACGGCCGCCAGCGCCAAGCAGGTAAGTCGCGCGAGCGAAGCCGCCGATCGTTGCGACATGAAACCCTCCGGAGTGTAGGAAGTGAGTGGGACGAAGGCCCATAAGGCTCTACCCATCGGTCTTCTGAAAAGATTCAGGCCGCCCTACCTTCTTCCCATGTCCGACCTCCTGGCGGCACGTTCCCAGATGGCGATGTCACTCGCCTTCCATATCATCTTCGCGGTGGTGGGCATCGGCATGCCGGTGCTGATGGTCATCGCGGAGCGGCGCTGGCAAAAGACCGGCGATGCCATCAGTCTCGATCTGGCCAAGCGGTGGGCCAAAGGCACCGCTATCCTGTTTGCGGTGGGCGCCGTCTCGGGCACGGTGCTCTCGTTCGAGCTGGGTCTCCTGTGGCCCAAGTTCATGCTCGCCGCCGGGCCCATCATTGGAATGCCGTTCTCGCTGGAGGGATTCGCCTTCTTTACCGAGGCGATCTTTCTGGGGATCTACCTCTACGGATGGAACCGCATTTCCCGTCGGGCACACCTCTGGGCTGGAGTGGCGGTGGCGGTAAGCGGCGCGGCATCCGGCATCTTCGTCGTGATCGCCAACGCCTGGATGAATTCACCGACGGGATTCGACCTGGTCGGCGGGCACATCAGCAACATCGATCCTATCGCCGGCATGAAGAACCCGATGGCGTTCCAGCAGACCCTGCACATGACCCTGGCCTCCTACACGGCGACCGGGTTCGCAGTCGCAGGCATCCACGCGCTGCTGCTGCTGATCGACCCTGGCAACGCCTTTCATCGACGGGCCCTCACCATCAGCCTGATGCTGGGCGCCCCGGCGGCCGTGCTTCAGCCGATCTCGGGCGACATCAGCGCCAGGTCGGTGGCTCGCTACCAGCCGGCCAAGCTGGCGGCCATGGAGGCGCATTTCGAGACCGCCCCGGCCGCACCCCTGCTGATCGGCGGCTGGCCCAACATGGATACCGGTGAGACGCGGTATGCCATCAAGATCCCGTACGGACTGTCGCTGCTGGCATTTCACGACCCGCATGCCGTGGTCAAAGGATTGAACGAGTTTCCCCGGGAAGACTGGCCGAGCGTGCCTATCGTCCACACCGCATTTCAGGTGATGGTGGCGCTCGGCTCCTACCTCGCGCTGATCTCACTGTGGGCCGGCTGGATGGCCATCCGCCGGAGGGACCTGGCCTCCAATCGCCGGCTGCTGTGGGCGGTGGGTCTTGCGGCTCCGATGGGCTTCATGGCGATCGAGGCCGGCTGGATTGTAACCGAAGTGGGTCGTCAGCCGTGGATCATCTACGGCGTGATGCGAACCGCGGACGCCGTTACCCCGATGCCCGGCCTGGTGGTGCCGTTCGTGCTCTTTACTCTGCTGTACTGCTTCCTGGGCGTCATCGTGGGCTGGCTGCTCTACCGCCAGATCATCCGAAGTCCCAAGCCCACCGAGTGGACCAGGCTCTATTCCCCCGAGAGCGCCCGTGGGTGAGCTTACCCTTCCCGATGCAGTGGCCGCCCTTCTGGCACTGTCGTTAAACGCGTACGTCCTGTTCGGGGGCGCCGACTTCGGCGGCGGCGTATGGGACCTCCTCGCGTCGGGGCCGCGCCGCCAACGCCAGCGGGAAGTGATCGCCCACGCGCTGGGCCCGATATGGGAGGCCAACCACGTCTGGCTCATATTGGCCATCGTGATCACCTTCACCTGCTTTCCGGCGGTCTATGCCCGCCTCGGCACCTCTCTGCACATACCCCTGACCCTGATGCTGGTCGGGATCGTGCTACGGGGATCGGCCTTTACCTTCCGGACCTACGACAGTCAGCATGATGCCACCCAGCGGCGCTGGGGCCGGATCTTCGCCAGCGCCAGCGTCATCACGCCGGTGTTGCTGGGAGTATCCATCGGCGCGGTGGCGTCGGGGCGGCTGGAGCAGAACACCAGCGGAACCTTCGTCCAGCAGTACGTCGAGCCGTGGCTGACGCCGTTCGCCTTCAGCGTCGGGCTCCTGGCGCTGGTGCTCTTCGCCTTTCTTGCGGCCGTGTTCCTGACGTTGGAGACTCACGATAGTCAGCTATGCGAAGACTTTCGGCGTCGGGCCCTGGGGACGGGTGTGGCGGCGTTCTTTGCGTCAGGCCTGGTGCTGCTGCTTTCCAGCAGGGCGGCGCCGCTGGTCATGGAGGGGCTGCTCGGTTCCCGCTGGGCCATCCCGCTGCATCTAGCTACGGGTATGACGGCGATTGCCGTGCTCGCCGCGCTCTGGCAGCGCCGATTCCGGCTTGCGCGCATCGGTGCGGGACTCCAGGTCTCGCTGATTTTCTGGGGCTGGCCTCTCGCTCAGTATCCGCTGCTGATGCCGCCGGACCTGACCATTGCGCGCGCGGCCGCACCGGACGCCACCTTGCGGCTGGTAATCCTGGTGCTCGGGGTTGGTGGCATCGTGCTGCTGCCATCGCTTTGGTATCTGTTCCAGATCTTCAAGACGGTTCCGGCTGACCAGGGCGCCGGAGATGCGTAGCACGCCACGACTCGATCTCATTCCCATGAGCGCCGACGTTATCGATGCGCTCCTCGCCGGCGACGCCGACCGGCTGCGGTCGCTCACCGGAGCGGAGTTTGGGGACCCCGCCGGTCCGCCACCCTACATGGCGGAGTCGTTGCCGGTTGTGCGCGACCGTTTGCGCGAGCATCCCGGAGAGCTCGAGTGGTGGAACTGGCTGGTGGTCCGCCGCGATACCCGCCAGGCGGTCGGATCGGTGGCATTCGCCGGCGCCCCCGATGCCGCCGGCGCCGTTCTCCTGGGCTACGCCATGTACCCCGAGCGCGAAGGCAGCGGCTACGCCACCGAAGCCACCCAGGCCATGGTCGAGTGGGCCTTCTCGCAGCCGGGTGTCGAGATCGTCAGGGTGTTGGCACCGGTGTGGAACACTCCGGCAGTACACGTGGCGGAGAAGGTCGGGCTACGGCCGGTGGGCTCCTACGAGGATGATGAGGTAGGGGAGGTGTTGATCTACGAGATGGTCAAGCCGTGATACTCAAGACCGCTGCAGCATTCGGGCTATAGGCCGTATCAGCAGCGCCATGATGATGGCGGCGGCCAACGCCGTCAGAGTCACCGCCGTGAAGAGCTTGGGCAGCGGCATGGTCTCGTACACGCTCGATGCCATTCCCGCCAGATAGCTTCCTACCGACAGCGCCAGGAACCACACACCCATGACCAGTCCGGCAATGCGCGCCGGCGCCAGCCGGGTCATTGCACTGAGGCCCACCGGGCTAAGACACAGCTCACCCAGTGTTTGAAACAGGTAGGAGACCACCAGCCACATCGGACTGACGCGAACGCCGGTCTGGGCCACCGTGGCCGCGCCGATCATGATCGCGAAAGCGATGGTGAGCAGTATCAGGGCGATGGTGAACTTGGCCGGACTGGATGGATTCCGATTCCCCAGCCGCAGCCACAGCGCGGCAAACACCGGCGCGAAGAGGATGACGAAAAGCGGCGGAAGCGATTGGTACCAGCTGGCAGGAAAGGCGTGCCCCAGCACCACATTATCGGTGTTTCGCTCGGCAAACAGGTTGAGGGTGGAGCCTGCCTGTTCATACGCCATCCAGAACACGGTGGCGGCCGCGAACAAGACGGTGATAACCACCAGCTGCTTCCGCTCTTCCCGGGTCCACCGGCCTACCAGAAACAGCCAGGCAAAGAATGCGACCGTTATCGCGATGAGCACCCACTTGAAGCTGCGGGAGATCGCTTCCGGATCGAGCGTCAACACCCCGGTAAGCACCAGCACAGCACCGACGACGAGAATCCCCAGGACCCCGAGGCCCACGCGCCGTACCTGGGCGTCGGCCTGGGCGGCGGCGACCGGATCGGCCGGCCGCACCGGATGCAAGCCCTCGGGCGGGAGATGCTTGCCACCGAGGGTGTACTGCACCAAGCCGAGGAACATCCCCACCGCCGCCGCACCGAAGCCCCAGTGCCAGGAGCTCTCGGGAGCCACGCCGGCGGAGCTCAGGATCCCCTTGAACGTGGTGCTCTGCGCCAACCAGCCGGTGACGAGTGGAGCGACGAAGGCGCCGGTATTGATCCCCATATAGAAGATCGAGAAGCCGGCGTCGCGGCGGGCGTCCTCTGTCCCGTACAGCTTCCCGACCAGAACGCTCACATTGGGCTTGAGCAGTCCGGTGCCGCTCGCGATGAGCACCAATCCGAGATAGAACGTCGTCATGGAGGGAATAGCCAGGCAGATGTGCCCGGCCATGATGATGACCCCACCCACGAACACCGTCCGCCGAAGTCCCAGTACCCGATCGGCGATCCAGCCTCCGGGCAGGGAGAGCAGATACACCGAGCTTACGTAGAGTGCGTAGATGGGGCCGGCCTTGGCGGTGTCGAAGCCCAGCCCTCCTGCGGCGACCGGCGCGGTCATGAAGAGGATGAGCAGCGCCCGCATCCCATAGTAGGAAAAGCGCTCCCACATCTCGGTAAAAAAGAGGGTGGACAGCCCGCGCGGATGGCCGAAGAACCGGGCGTCGCTAACGCCCGAGGCGGGGGCCCTGGATGGAGAGCTAATTGTTGCCACGTACGTTCCTCTCGTTACCTACCGCCTGCCCGCTCACCGCTCACGCCTGTCTAGTCCCGCTTACGCTTTTTCAGTATGTCGTCCAATACGACGCGGTCGATCTTCCCATCCATCCGTACCCGAACGTCGTAATTCTCCCAGTACATGAAGTTCCGGAGCGCCTCGAGGAAGGCGGGCGTGGCCCGGCCTTGAGAGCTCTTGAGCCACTTGTCCGTCTGGCCGGCCGGCTCGCGCAGGAGAATCGGCTCCAGCTGTGCGACGATGGCCGGCGTGATCGGCATCAGGTCCGCCGGCTCACTGGGAAAGAAGTGCAGCTTGTGCAGCGCGAGCAGGCGCTCGAGCTCAGCGATGGGATCGGTGGCGTCATATACCCGGATATCCACGAACCGGTCGTTCGCGCCGAGGTACCCGCCGTTCTTCCGCACCACCAGCAGGGCCGCCGACTGCATGCCCCGTTTGTCGCCGCCACCCGCCTGCCCTGCCTTGAGCGCGGCCATGAGCCGGTCGGCGAGGCTGCCCCTGCTCCGCTCGAATGTTTCGGCCAGGTTCTTTACCGTCTGGTCCGAAACCATGATGTTGGCTTGCGCCGCATATCCCCGGCCGGTGATTACCTGCCCCTTTCCACCCACCTGTCCGCCAGTCCGACTGTCGCCACCGGTCCGTCCTCCGGCCCAGTCGAATGTGGACTTGCCGGTAAAGCTGGCGGCATTGCCCCGCGCGTCCACGATCCCGACCTGACGGTCCTGGAGCATCGTGTCGGTGCGCATGATGCTGCGGAGCGCCTCTTCGGCGGTGGCGCCCCCGGCGATCAGATCCAGTCCCCGTTCGCCGTATGCGGTATTGCCCAGGCTCTGGGTCGCGACGGCACCGACACCGGCACGCCCCCAGGGGACGATGCCACCGACGTTGGGGAACTTCGACTGTACCGCGACCCCGAGGTCGCCGGTGACGGAGTCGAATGCCACGATGCTGTAGGTGTGGGCCAGCTTCCTGAGGTGGTCGGGGACGGCGGTTGGTTGCTGAGCAGTGAGAAGTGAGAGGTGAGAAGTCAGAAGGAAGATAAGAACCGTAGTCATCCTGAGCCTAGCGAAGGATTGGGCCGGCACCAGGCCGATCCTGCGGTCGATCTGCTGACCTCTCACTTCTCACCTCTCACTTTTTTCTCCCCATCTTTTTTTTGAGAAACGCCAGCTGGGCTTCGACAGCCTGCTCCTTCAGCTTCCTGTCGGCCTCGGCTCGGAGCCGTTCATCGTCGGGAGCATTCTCCGGGCGCTCTCCACCCGCGGCTTCGAGGTCACGCCACGCCGTCCCGATCGAATCCTCTGGTGTGCCGGGCCGCCCGGTGCGATACTGCACCAGCATCTCCTCCACCTCACGTTCCGCCAGAGCCAATTCGTCACGTTGAACGAGCAGCTTCCGCTCCAGCACCGCGACCCGCTCGCGGTGTCGTACCGCGAATCGCTCAGCCAGGCGGACGGTTTCCGGGTCCGGCACTTCGGCCGCGAGACGTCCCCGGCGCTCCGCATCGTCCAGCTGCCGCTGCTCGAGCTTCAGTTCCTGCTCGGTTGCCCCCAGGGCGCTGCGCATGGCGGCGACACCGACCTTGGCCTCGACCAGGGCCTCTCGCAGCAGCGCCATGTACGCGCGTGGATCCGAACGGGTATGGTCACGGAACAGCTGATCCAGACGGGCCTTTACGCTCTCGAACATGGCCGGGGAGCACCGGGTCGCGGGAAGCAGCGGATGAACCAGGGAAACGGAATGGTAGGAGTGCCCTGGAAGGCCGTCAAGCGAGCGGTCTAGGCGGGGCTCTGGTCTGTGGCTATAATCGAGCCTCTCCCACCGGATTCCATTCACGACGAGGCCGGCAGTGGCTCTCACGCTGCGCAGCTTTCTGGAGACGTTGAAGCGGTTCAGCACCCGCCATCGGCGCAAGCTCACCCTCGCCCCGGGGCTCGAGCGGCGGCGGCCGCGGATCGCGGCGGAGGACTACGCGGCCCGCCATTCCATCGAGCACACGCTGGACCGGAAGGCTGAGCTCCGGCGGCTCGCGCCGGGCCAACCCTCCGCGGCTCGGCGCTACCACCAGCTCCTCAGATTTGAGCTGGAGGGACTGCGTGAAGTGGCGACCGCACTCCAAGCCGTAACCGGCGGCCGCGAGCTGGAGGAATGTCTGTCGGAGACCACCATCCAGATGGAGCGGCTCCAGATCGAGATCGCATGGTGCGAGGAGCTGCTGGCCACATTCGGACGAGCCCCCGTCACGTCGGGATGAACCAGGCCGTCACCTTGGACTTTGGCCGCTGGACCGCTCTCTGGAGCCGACTTGGAGCGCAAGGCGATGGCCTTTCAGTCTTCACCCGGATTTCCGCGGCATATAGCGAGCCGGCCCGCGCCTACCACACCGCTGCGCACCTCCAGGACTGCCTCACCGAGTTCGATGCCGGCCGAGCTGCGGCCCTGCGCCCCGACGAGGTCGAGGCGGCACTCTGGTTCCACGACGCAGTGTACGTACCAGGCCACGCGGAGAATGAGGAGCGGAGCGCCCAGTTGGCGCGCGTCTCTCTGACCGGGGCGGGCGCACCCGGCGAAGTGTCCGAGCGGGTCGGCTCCCTGATTCTCGCCACCCGGCATCACACGATCCCGCGCGATCCGGACGGGGCGCTCCTCTGCGACATCGATCTTTCAATACTGGGCCAGTCCGATGCGGTCTTCGACCGCTACCAGGCGCAGATCCGCCGCGAGTACAGCTGGGTTCCTGAGCCGGTGTACCGGAAGGCCCGCGTCGAGATTCTGGAATGGTTTCTCCGGCGCCCTTCGATCTACCAGACGGGGTATTTCAAGGATCGTTACGAGACGGCCGCGCGGGTCAACCTGGCCCGCGCGATCCGCGACCTCGGATAACGACGCTGGTCTCACTCGCTTCTCGAAGATCCTGCTTTCGGTCGCGTATCGGCGGCGCGTTGCCCCGCCTGGTGCAGCAGGTCCCGTACTTCCTGGTCGCTTACCTGCGAGAAGTCCTCATAACCCTGTCCCACGGCGAGAAAGGCGCCGGGCGTCAGGGCACACACCACGGCGTCCACGTCGCGCCGCAGTGCGTCGCACGTGTCGGCAGCGGCGATCGGAACCGCGACGACGAGCTTCCCAGGCTCCTGAGCCCGGAGCGCGGTGATGGCGGCCCGCATGGTGGCGCCGGTCGCGAGTCCGTCGTCCACCAGTATGACGGTCTTGCCGGCGATGTCCGGCGCGGGGCGCTCGCGGCCGTAGGCTCGCTCCCGCCGCTCCAGCTCTTGCTGCTCGTTCGCGGCCGCCACCGCGATGGCGCGCTCCGGGATTCCCAGTGCGCCAACGACGTCATCGCTGATGACCCGGATGCCCCCCGATGCGATGGCGCCCATGGCGAGCTCCTCCTGACCCGGAACTCCCAGCTTTCGCACCAGCATGAGATCGAGGGGTGCGCCCAGGGCACGAGCCACCTCATAGGCGACGGGCACGCCGCCGCGCGGCAAGGCCAGCACCAGCACGTCCGGGCGGCCGGCATACTCTTCCAGTGCGGCGGCCAGGCAACGGCCGGCATCGTGACGGTCGCGGAATCGGGTGGTCATAACTTGAGGATGGATAGAGAGTGGCCGTCGGGATAAGATGTGATCAAGCTCACACGAGGTGGAGCATGATCAGCTATGAAGTCACTCTTCAGGCACAGCCCGCGCTGGCGTCGGCAGTAGAGCAGTACATGCGCGAGTCTCACATTCCCGCCATCCTGTCGACCGGCTGCTTTGCGGACATTCGCTTCAGCCGGGCGTCCGCCGGACGGTTTCGTACCGAGTATCGCGCGGATTCGCAGGCGGATCTCGACCGGTACCTGCAGGAACACGCGCCGCGCCTCCGTGCCGAATTCGTCGAGCGATTCCCTGAGAACGTGAGCGTCACCCGCGAGACGTGGGTGCTGCTGCAGTACTGGAAGAGAGACTCCGCACCCTAAGGCAGCTGCCCCTAACCTCGCGCGCGCCATCCCTTATCTTCCTTCCATGCGCCGCTTCCCGCTGCTTCCAGTTCTCTTCCTGCTCGCCTGTAGCAGCTCCGGCGATCGGAGCCCCGGGGCGGCATGCGGGCTCGCAGCTCTGGCGGGACCGACGGCGCTTTTGGCTCAATTCGGGGTTGCGGACCAGACGCTGGCCTCCCCCCCGCGGAATCTCCCGGAACGTATGGTCGTCCGTCAGGTCGCCGGAGCGGCGTTTCCCGCGATCGTCGGGCGGGCCGATTCCCTCTGGATCGTCGGTGTCCAGGGCCGGCTTCCCGCAAACGTGAAGCCCGGTTTCGGTGTGCTGGTACAAGACCTGAAAGGCAAACCACGCGGTGTCATGCTGTACGAGGGTACTCCGGTCGAGGCCGCTCCCGAGATCGGCACCGTGTCGGTCGGGGACGGCAGCGTTCCCCTGATCGGCATCCAGCTGGATCCCGCCAAGATCGAAGATCCGAACTGTCCGCTCTTCCCGGATTCGGTCATTCAGTGAACCTGGCGCGCATTGGCGTAAGCGGAGTCGTGCGCGTGTGGGATGGGGCCGACCGCACCGGCGTGAACGCCGCCTACGTGCGAGCCCTCCTTTCCGCTGGTGGTGTGCCGCTCATCCTCTCGCCATTGATGGGCGCTTCCCTGGCCGCATCGGCGCTCGATGGCTGTGACGGGCTCCTCCTGACCGGCGGTGAAGACCTCGACCCGTCCTGGTACAGCGCCGAACCATCGCCGCATCTGAGCCCGCCCAGTCAGGAGCGCGACTTGTTCGAGCTGGCGCTCTTTGCGGTAGCGCGACAGCGGGGCCTCCCGATCCTGGGGATCTGCCGGGGTATTCAGCTGATCAATGTGGCGCTCGGGGGGACCCTCTTTCAGGACCTTCCTTCGGAACGTCCGGGCCCGGTGGACCACAGTCCGACGGGCGCGCGGGACGCGCGCAGCCATGTCATCCGGCTGGAGCCAGATAGCCGCGCCGCTGCAGCGCTCGAGACGCTCGGGCCTACCGTCAATTCGGTACACCACCAGGCCATCAAGGATCTTGCCCCCGGCCTGGTGGCGACGGGGTGGAGCGAGGATGGATTAATCGAGGCAGCGGAGAGTCCGCCCGGCGCGCCGTGGATCCTGGCGGTTCAGTGGCATCCCGAAGAGATGTATGCCGACCGCCTCGCGCCGGAGCACGGGCTCTTCTCGGCACTCGTCAACGAGGCTGCCGCTGCGGGTCGAAGCTCAGTGGGAGGAAGACGGAAAGAAGACGCGATCGCTCACGCCGTTGAGCGCGCTCCGTAGCGATGGAAAGCGGTCGGCGGCGGTCCTGAGGACCAGCTCCAGCCCGTACTGGGCCGCCAGGGCATGATCAGAGGCCAGACCGAAGCCCCGGCTGCCGAGCGCATCGTAATAACTCACGTCCGGACCCGCTTTGCGTAGCCGCCGGGCCGCGATATAATCGGGAAAGAGCCCCGTGAGCCAGAGCGCGTAATTGCCGAGGTGGACCATGACCTTGAAGCGCCGGTCGCCGCCCGTCGCCTCGAGATCAGCCAGAATATCCACCAGATACCGGTGCCGCTGGTCGTCGTTCCAGTCTATTCGCCAGGCCCGGTCCCGCTGGCCGAACTCGAGCAGGAGCGCCGCCAGATAGTCAGCCAGGTCCCGGTCTTCGACTCCGGCGTTCCTCAGCGCATGCCGGACCAGCACGTAGAAGAACAACGGCTCGGACGGCAGCAGCATCGAACGCACGGTCAGCAGCCGCTCGACCAGATCGGGGCTGTCGAGCAATGAATCAGGCCCCTCGGTGGTCAGCCGCCGTTCCAGATACGCCCGGCGGTGAGCGGAACCCCGACTCAACAGCAGGATTACCAATTGCAGGTCCGCTGCGGTCAGGCGGCCCCGGGTATTTGCACGAATCATGACGAACCCTCCATCAACGAAGCTGACATCGCGATCCGAGAGTTCCGACGCCGATCTCGAGCTGGTGCGGCGGCTGACGGCCTTCGGTCAGGAAGTGGCGGGCACCCTGCGCCGGGCCTCGGTCATCGATCTGCTGGTGCGCCACGTCCGCGAATCGCTCACACCCAGCGAGATCGCCGTCGCCTTGTTCCAGCGCGAGGCCGAGACCATCGACTTCGTGCTGGGTTGGCCCCCGGGGCGTACCAATCCGCGCCCACTGCTCGAGCTCGCCAGTCGCCGGGGGCCCCTTCTCATCCACGACGGACTGGATTCCATACTGCGGGAGGCCGGGATCACCCCTCCCCCTGTGACGGTTGGCAGCTGGCTGGTAGCACCATTTATCGCTAAAGGTAGAGTAACCGGGGCCATCGCCGTTCGCGGTGAGGCAGGTCGCTACCGCCAGGCGGATCTTGTGCTGCTGGAAGGCCTGGTGTCTCAGGCCAGCATCGCCCTCGAGAGCGCCCGCCTGGTCGACCTGCACGACGACGGCCGGCGGACCTGGCAGGAGGTGGTGGATGCCATCTCACCTGCGCTCTGCATCGTAGATCGGAGTGGGGCCATCCGGCGTGCCAACCGGGCCTTCGCCGATCTCGTCAATGCTCCCCCCGCCAGCCTGATCGGTCGGCCTTGGCAGGCGTTCGCGCCGCCCGAGTGGGCCACCGACCTCCAGCGGGCGCTGGATCAGCAAGGAGTGGGCCGGGAGGTGGAGCTCCGGACCGGCGAGCGCACCTATGCCGTTACCGCGGTGCCGATTAGCAGCACCGACCGGAGCGCGGTGGTTCTCCTGTTCGACGACCAGACGGAGCGCCGCCGACTGCAAGACCAATTGATTCAGTCCGAAAAGATGTCCGCCATCGGGCAGCTGATCGCGGGCATCGCACACGACCTCAACAACCCGCTGGCCTCGGTGCTCGGTTTTGCCGACTTCCTGACCGAGGTCCCCCACATCCCGCCGAGCATCCGCGAGCCGCTCACGGTCATCCGGGAAGAAGCGGAGCGCGCCTCCAGCATCGTGAGGAACCTGCTCGGCTTCGCCAGGAAACAGGAGCACCACCGCCGTCCAACGGCGCTCAAGCCGCTTCTCGACGGCACCTTCGTGCTGCTTCGGAACCAGCTCATGGCACACCGGGTCGAGGCTCTGATCGAAGTGGAGCCGGACCTCCCCATGCCCGATATCGATCCCAATCAGATTCAGCAGGTTTTTGTCAATCTCATTAACAACGCGGCCCAGGCGGTCGCTTCAACCGGCCGGCCGGGCACCATCGTGGTCCGGGCCCGGCGCTGGCTCGACGGCGTAGCGGTGGACATCATCGATGACGGGCCGGGCATGTCGGAGACGCTGGCGTCGCAGGTCTTCGAGCCGTTCTTCACCACGAAGGCGGAAGGTGAGGGAACCGGCCTGGGACTTTCAATAAGTCAGGGCATCGTGAAGGAGCATGGCGGCCGTATCATGCTGTCCAGCGAGGAGGGGAAAGGGTCCACGTTCACGGTGCAGCTTCCGGTCGCGGGCCGGGCGCCGATTCCCTCCAGCGGCGCTGCGGCGCGCAGCCCGACGCGGCGCCTCCGGGTGCTTGTCGTGGATGACGAGCCACACATCCTGCACTACATGCGGGCTACGCTCGAGGCTTGGGGGCACATCCCGGTGGTCGCTGGCGACGGGGAGAAAGCGCTTGCCCTGGCCTCCAGCGAGCCCTTCGACCTGATCATTTCGGATCTGCGAATGCCGCGATCCGGTGGCCGGGAGTTCTACGAGGAGCTCTCGCGGCGAAACCCGGTCATGGCGGCCCGCCTGGTCTTCAGCACCGGCGACACCGTCCGGGGCGATACCCTCGCGTTTCTGGAGACACTGGATCGGCCCTACCTGCACAAGCCGTTCAGCCTCGCCGAGCTCCGCACCCTGCTGGCTGATGTCGTGCGGGAGAGCGGGCCCCAGCCTGCGGTGCGAGACAGCGAAGCCTGGCCGGCCGACGCGCTGCCGCGGACGTGACCCCGCCCGTCGTCCATCTCGCGTCGGGGCGCGAGTGGCGGGGCGGTCAACGGCAGGTGTGGCTGCTGGCTCAGGCGCTGGACCGCCTCGGTGTGGAGCAGGTGGTAGTCACCGGGGCGGGGACCGAGCTGGCGGCCCGGCTCCACGCTTCGGGAGTACGGGTTCGAACCCCCGCATGGAAGACGGCGCTCGATCCCCGGGTCGTGGGGGCCGTGCTCGGCGAGCTGGCCGGACGCCGGGCTGTTCTTCATGCCCACGACGCGCATGCGCTCACCCTCGCGGGCACCTGCGCCTGGCTCACCCGGGTTCCTCTCATCGTGACCCGCCGAGTCGACTTTCCTCTCCGACGACGCGGTTTCTGGACTCGGGCCGACCGCGTCATCGCAATTTCCAGTGCGGTCGCCGCTGTGCTCGAACGCAGCGGCGTCTCCCCGCAACGCATCCGTGTGATTCACTCCGGCATCTCGCTCGAACATGCCCGAAAGGCCTCAAAGCTCGGCGTGCGATCGCTTCTGGACCTGCCGCCGGATGCGCGTGTGGCGGCGAACGTGGCAGCACTCGTCCCCCATAAGGATCACGCCACGCTGATTGAGGCCGCGAAACAGCTGGAAACCCGTTACCCTGAATTGCACTGGGTGGTGGCTGGTGAGGGCGAGCTGAGGCCGGCGCTCGAGGCCCAGATCAACCGGCTCGGATTGAACCAGCGTGTCCACCTGTTAGGTCAGATCGACGCACCGGAGCGGCTGACGGCGGATGCGGATGTTTTCGTTATGAGCTCACAGGAAGAGGGGTTAGGCACGTCGGTGCTGGAGGCGATGGCCCTTGGCATCCCGGTTGCTTCGACCTCGGCGGGTGGACTTCCCGAGATGCTGGGCGGCGGGGCAGGACTGTTGGCTCCACCACGCGATCCAGGGGCCCTGGCCGATGCCGTGGCTCGCATCCTGGAGCATGCCGACGTGCGGGCCAGCCTGGCGGAGCGCGGTCGGGTGGAAGTCCTCAGATTCACTGATGAACGGATGGCAGATGAGGTGCGATCGGTTTATCGTTCGTGCGCCCATTCTCTTGACGGCTCATGATTTACGTCTGTATTCCGAGTTACAACGAAGCACCGACAATCGGCCTCCTTCTCTGGAAGATTCGTCAGGTATTTGCCGGCTTTCAGCGAGAGTACCACCTCCTGGTGCTGGACGACGGCTCCACCGACGCAACCGGCGATGTCCTCGAGCGGTACACCCGGGTGCTCCCACTGAGCGTGACCCGGCACGAGGAACGCCGAGGGTACGCCGCCAGCGTCGAGGCGTTGCTGCGCCAGGCGGTGGAGCGAACCGACCGACCCAAGCGGGACTGCGCCATACTGATGCATGCTGACTTTGCTCATGGGCCCAACTTCATTCCCGACCTGGTGCGGCGCATCGAGAGCGGCGCCGACATCGTGGTGACCCAGGGCAGCCTGCGGGGGGAGCGCTCCCGAATGCGGCGCTGGGCCCGCCGGGTTGCACCGGTCCTGCTACGGGGCGCGGTTCGGGTGCCCGGCGTCAACGACCTGGTCTCCGGGTTCGCAGTGCTGCGGCTGGTGACATTGCGGAATGCCTTCCGCGCAACGCCAGGAGCGCTGTTGACTACTCAGGGATGGGCCGCCAACGCCGAGCTGTATGCCCGAACGGCCAGACACGCCCGGAGGGTCGAGACGATCGCGGCCGTCGAGCGTGGCGATCTGCGCCAGCGAGAGAGCCGGGTCAGCACCTGGGAGGCCACGCTCAACGTCTGGAGCTCCCGGCGGACCCTGCGCCGCGTCGCTCCACTCCCGCACGGCCCCGCGCCCGCAGTCGAGGCGGAGCAGCCGCACCGGGCTGAGGCGGCGTCACCATCGTGATCAGCCTTCGCCTCATCATTGCCCTGATGCAGGCTCCTGCCCCGGCGCCGGCCCCGGCAGCAACTCCGCGCGCGGACTATCCCTTCGCCGTCGGCGAGAAGCTCAGCTACAGCGCCAAGCTGGGTATGCTCACGCTGGGCTCGGCGACGCTGGAGGTCGCAGAGATCGATACCGTACGCGGGGTGGAAAGCTTCCGCCTCCGGTTCCGGCTCAGGGGCAAGAATGCTTTCTACTCTTTGGATGATGTCCTGGAGTCCTGGGTCGGAACCTCGGACCTGATCTCGCGCCGGTTCGTGCAGGACTTCGTGGAGAACGACAAGCCGAGGCACCGCCTCTACGAGATCTATCCCGATTCCGGATTCTTTCGGCAGCACGGCCGCGACACCACGCTGGCCACCCCGCCTCAGCCACTCGACGACGCGGGATTCTTCTATTTCGTGCGGGTGACCCCGCTGGAGGTCGGACGAAAGTACAGCTACGACCGCTACTTTCGGAAAGAGAAGAATCCGGTGACGATCGAGGTGCTCAAGCGGGAAAAGATGGAACTGCCCGACGGGTCCAAGGTTCAATGCCTGGTCCTGCACCCGGTCATCGACACCAAGGGACTTTTCTCCAAGCGGTCGGACACCCGCATCTGGCTGACCGACGATGGCCGGCGGCTGCCGGTTCAGATTCGCACCAAGTTCCCCTTCGGCACGATCACCCTCAGGCTCAAGGACATGGTACTGCCGGGGACGACGACATCGGCCATGAGCCGCTGACGTGCCGTACCGCGAGGTTGACCTGAGTCGGGTGACGACGATTCCGGTCGCCGGGCGGCACAACAAGGTTGACCAGCGACTCCTGGCGAGCCCTCCCGGGTCCGACCATTCCTTTGCCGCCTTTCTGAACAGCCTCCCCGATGTCCTCGCCGCCCGCGACCTTCGCCTCGTGGTGCAGGCGGTTGGCGCCGCCAAGCGGGATGGTCGCGCGGTGATTCTCCTCCTCGGGGGCCACGTGGTCAAGGTGGGGCTGGGCCCGCTGATCGCAACGTGGCTGACCCAGGGAATCGTCACCCACATTGCCATGAACGGGGCCGCCGCAATCCATGACTTCGAGCTGGCAGCGTTCGGAGGCACCAGCGAGGATGTGGAGGAGGGCCTGGCAGACGGCAGCTTCGGGATGTCGGAGGAAACCGGCGCCGAGATGAATCGCGCGATTGCCGTCGCCGCGCGGGAGAACCAGGGAATGGGCGAAGGTCTGTCTCGAGCCCTTGCGGCACGCCGGGATCTGCCGGGTGGGGATGCATCCATCCTGCTGACCGCCCAGCGGCTGGAAGTGCCGGTGACGGTCCACGCTGCCATAGGAGCGGAGATCATTCACCAGCATCCGGCGGCGGATGGGGCAGCGCTGGGGTCCACCAGTCACCGTGATTTTCGCAGACTCGCCGCCGCTCTTCCCGATCTGGACCACGGAGGCGTGGTGTTGAACTGGGGCAGCGCGGTGCTCATGCCGGAAGTGTTTCTCAAGGCTCTGACAATCGCGCGCAATCTGAACGAGGGACGCCCCACCCACTTCACCGCGGCCGACTTCGACATGCAACGCCACTACCGGCCGCGGATGAACGTGGTCCAACGCCCCACCCGCGACGGCGGTGCCGGCTTTCTGCTCACCGGGCACCACGAGATTCTGATACCGCTATTGGTCTGGGGGGTGCTGGAGGAAGTTGCCAGTCGCCAGTCGCCAGTCGCCAGTCGTGAGTCGTCAACCGGCGGACGGTCCCCGGCTGTCGCTTCTAAAAAACAAGGGAAGAAATCTCGGTAACTGACCGGTCGCGGCTGGCGACTAGCGACTAGCGACTAGCTGCCGGCAATCATCTCCCGCACTCGATCTGCCGTCCCCGGAGCGACAAGCTTGAGCACCAGGTAAATGAGGAAGCCCAGAAACGCCAGCCAGAGCGCCGTTACCAGCAACCCGATGACCAAGCCGAAGAGGGCGAAGAAAACCTTCAGGGCAAAGATGGTCAGCACGGCAAACACCGCAAATCCAAACAGGTTCCGAAGCATTTGAACTTCCTCGCGAGAGCGGGTCAGGCCGCAGTACGCCCCAACGTTTCAAATAGTTTCACACACGCGTGACGCAGACCGCCGCTGACGTCATTGTGGTTGGCGGCGGCGCCATAGGCGCTGCCTGTGCGCGCGAGCTCGCCTCGACTGGCCGGCACGTCCTGATCCTGGAGCCGGGCGGTCACATGGGACAGGCATGGCGCGCGGCGGCCGGCATGCTGGCCCCCCAGATCGAGGCCGACGGGAGCGACCCGATCTTTCCCCTCGCCCTCGCCGGAAGGGACCTCTATCCGGCTTTGTCGTCCACTCTCCTGAGCACTGTGGGCATCGAGCTTGGGCTATGGCAGGAGGGGATTGCGCGGGTGGCGAGCACGGCCGCGGAGGTCGCAGAGCTGCAGGCGAAGGTAGCCTGGCAGCGGCAGCAGGGTCACCCATGCCACTGGCTCGAGCCGTCCGACGTGGCGGAACGGTGGCCCTGGCTCGCTCCTACCGCGGGAGCACTTTGGGCCCCACGTGACGGCGCGCTGGATCCCGAGCGGCTGATTCGCGCTCTCCTGATGGACGCTGAACGGCTGGGCGCGGTGCTGGCGACGGATCGCGCCGTGGGACTGCGGCTGGCCGGCGGAAGAGTCAGCGGCGTTAGAGGAGTGGCGCATACTTACTCCGCTCCCGAGGTTGTCCTTGCGGCGGGAGCCTGGTCCGGGCTGCTCGAAGGACTCCCACGTCCGATTCCGGTCCGGCCAGTGAGAGGTCAGATGGCCGCACTCCCCTGGCCTCAGGACATCGCCCGCGCCATCGTGTATCGCAAGGATTGCTACATTCTCGCTCGCGGCGGGGAAGCGGTAATCGGCTCCACCATGGATGAGGCTGGGTTCCAGCCGGAGGTCACGTCGGCCGGACTGGCCCGTATTTTCGCGGCCGCCATGGCACTCTGCCCCAGCCTGCTCCGCGCCAAGGTGCGACGAAGCTGGGCCGGCCTCAGACCGATGACGCCAGACGGTCTCCCCATCATCGGGCCGGAGCCTGAGGCCCAAGGTCTGTGGTACGCCACCGGCCACGGCCGAAATGGGATCCTGCTCGCCGGCATTACCGGCGTGGTGATGCGCCAGTTGCTGGATGGAGTGCAACCGGCTCACGAGCTTCTGCCATTCTCGGCAGATCGATTCTGAACCAGTTCAACCAAGGGTCCCTTTCGTGCTTTCGTGCTTTCGCACTCCCATGATTGCCGCTGGACTGCTCGCTTTGGCAGCGGCACTCCGGGCACAGACACCGCAGCACGTCGAGATGGAACGATCCGGATTCGTCATATGGCTCAAGGAGGGCCCCAATTCACCGCTCTCCGCCATAGCGCAGCAGAAGGTGGGCGACGGTCTGCGGCTGGGACCGGCCGACGCGGATATTCCCCTCCCTGATATCGGGGAGTACCGAGTCCACCCTGACGGAGCGAGCCTCGTTCTCGAGGGTCCGGAAGGCAAGCGTCCAGTTGGCCGCGGAGCGCCGCATAAAATCGGGAAATACCGGATCTATTTCACGGGCCGGCAGCCGGGCACGGTCCTGACCGTGTTCGGCGACGCGGCCGGCAAAGAGCCGCCCGGCTACTACGGCTACGATCCGTCGATGGTGTTCACCGGGCCTCTCATCCGATCGAAGACTCCTCAGCAGATGCGCGTTCTGGCCTCGGACGGACTCGAGGCCGAGGCCACCGAGGTGGGCAGTTTCGTTGTGCCGCTGGGGGGAGGAACCTCCCTCCGGGTGCTCCGTATCCCGATTGCGAGCGGCGATGAGTCGGAGCTCGAGATCTTCTTCCGCGACCCCAGCAACGGGGACGGCACCTATCCGGCCGGCCGATTCGTCAGCCTTCACCCGCTGCCGAATGGTCAGTTTCGTCTGGACTTGAACCAGGCCCGGAATCCGTACTGCGCCTACAGCTCGGTCTATCCTTGTCCCGCCCCCTGGAGAGGCAACACCATCTCCGTGCCGGTGCGCGCGGGAGAGCGTTACGAAGGCGGTGGATTGGAGGCGATACCTGGCCCGCAGGACGCGAAATGACGGTTCCGACGCTCATCCTCTGCGGACTGCTGGCATTGGGCAGTGCGCCCTCTCCCATTGGGCAGTGGCGCGCCGTGCTCGACCTTGCGGGTGGCCCGCTCCGCTTTGGACTGGAAATCGAGAGCGTCGGAGGTCGGCTGCGGGGAAAGCTCTGTAACGGGAGCGAGTGCCAGGCCACCGATGCCCGCATCGAGGGCGACAGTCTCATCCTCGACATCACCGACTACGCCGCAACCGTGACTGGGGCACTCCGGGGCGACTCTCTGACCGGCACTTACCGGAACGTCGGCAACCGGGGTCCACGCAGCATTCCGTTTCGGGCAGCGAGGGGACGGTGGCCCACCACTCGGGCTCCGAAGGAGCTCGTCGGACGCTGGGATGCCACCTTCTTCCAGGACTGGAAAACGAGCCCGCGAGTCTTTCAGTTCGGTGAGGGGACGGCAGGGCTCGAGGGCACCATTATCTCGAACACCGGCGATTACGGGCACTTCGCCGGCACCGCCGAATCAGACAGCTTCAGTCTGGCGCACTTTGACGGATCGTTCGTATATCTGCTGACGGGACGGCTTGACGGCGACACGCTCCGGGGGATCTTCCACGCCGGGCTCCGGACCCAGACACCATGGAAAGCGGTCCGAAGCACCGGAACGCCGCACCTCAAGTCGCCCACTGACGTCACCCAGGCCGATACCACCGAACCATTCCGGTTCGACTTCACCGACATCAGTGGCCGGCGGGTGCGCAGCGACGATGCCCGCTTCAAAGGCAAGGTCGTCCTGGTCGACATCTTCGGCAGCTGGTGTCCAACCTGCCACTACGCCGCACCTGAGCTGGTACGTCTCTACCGCCGCTATCGCGGGCGAGGGCTGGAGATCGTGGGCTTGGCATACGAGGTCAGCGGTGACAGCGCCATCGACGGGAAACAGGTGCGACGATATCGTGACAAGTTCGACATCACCTTTCCCCTGCTCCTGGCCGGCATCAACGACACCGAAGCCGCCGCGGCCACGCTGCCGCAGCTACGCGGCTTCACCTCATTCCCAACCACACTTTTCCTGGGACGCGACGGCCGAATCAAGCGGGTTCATGCGGGGTTCTACGGTCCGGCCACGGGCGCGCAACATCATCGTTTGCTGCGGGAGTACGAGCGGGAGATCGAGCGACTGCTGGACGAAAAACGTGAACAGTGAAAGGTGAACAGTGAACGGATGGATGTGCCGTTTACTGTTAACCGTTCAGGCTCTTTTCTTTACCTCAATCCTGGCCGTCTTGGCCTCAGGATCCACCCGCAGCTCCAGCCATTCCCCCTCCAGCGCGTGGCCCGGCACCCCGCACATCATCCAGTACCAGCCCGCTTCCTCGGCCACAAACGTGCTTTGATCGGTCTGCCCCGGGCGCAGGCCTTCCGTGACCATACGGGTCATCGCGTTGCTGAAGGAGGCCCGGCCGCCTTCGAGGGGGAGCTTCTCCCGCTGCACCATGACCACCAGACTATGGGGTGAGGTGGAGTCGGCGGAGCGCCAGTTCCACTTTACGGTCCAGCCGAAGGGGACGATGATGCGAGCCTCGCCGGCGCGGTAACCGTTGATCAACGCCGACGGCGCGCCCGGTTTTCTGGTGACCACGAGTTCGAGCGAGACGGTGCGAGCGGCGCTGTCCACCGCCAGCCAGTGGGATGAATCGGCGGGCGCGATCGAGGGGGGTGGCGCTGGTGCCGCGGTGTCGGCCGCCGCCGCCGATGGCGTGGCCGCCGCCGGTTCCCTGGGAGAGCACGCGAGCGCGGCAGCCAGCGGCAACGCCATTGTCGAGCGGAACCAGAAGGGGTGGGGCATCATCGACCTTGCTCTAGTCACAATCGGGAGTCATGGATACCTTGCGTAGCTTTTCCGCACTAACAGCCGTCCTCCATACCTCAGATTCCGCGCGTCCGGATTGGAACTTAACTCGGGGAGATTCGTGATGGCTGGACTGCTGTCGAGAGAGCGGATTGTCGCGAAGCCGGGGTTCAACCGGTGGCTGGTCCCGCCCGCAGCCCTGGCTATTCACCTGTCCATCGGCATGGCCTACGGCTTCAGCGTCTTCTGGCTGCCGCTGAGCCGGGCGTATGGCATCACCGAGCCGGCCGCGGGCGACTGGAAGATTAGCACGCTCGGTTGGATGTATACCCTGTTCTTTGTCTTTCTCGGCTCGTCGGCGGCCATCTTCGGGGCCTGGGTCGAGCGAGTGGGTCCCCGCAAGACCGCTGTTGTCGCCGCCTTCTGCTGGGGCGGCGGATTTTTCATCTCGGCGCTGGGCGTCTACCTGCACCAGATCTGGCTGCTGTGGCTGGGCTCCGGCGTCATCGGCGGCTGCGGGCTGGGCCTCGGCTATATCTCGCCGGTGAGCACCCTGATCAAATGGTTCCCCGATCGGCGAGGCATGGCTACCGGCATGGCCATCATGGGCTTTGGCGGCGGCGCCATGATCGGAGCGCCGCTGGCGGACATCCTGATGCGGCATTTCTCCACGTCCACGTCCGTGGGAGTATGGCAGACGTTCGTAACCATGGGAACCATCTACTTCATCGCAATGATGGCCGGCGCGTTCGGCTACCGGGTGCCTCCTCCGGATTGGAAGCCGGCCGGGTGGACCCCCAGAACGCAGCAGAGCACCATGATCACGCGAGGCCACGTGCATGTGAGCCGGGCCTGGAAAACCCCCCAGTTCTGGCTGCTCTGGACCTTGCTGTGCATGAACGTGAGCGCCGGTATCGGGGTCATAGGCATCGCGTCACCGATGATCCAGGAGATCTTCGGCGGCCGCCTGATAGGCGTGCCGGGAACCCTCCAGCAGCTCACCGCGGAGCAGCGGGCCCAGCTCGCGAGCATCGGAGCGGGGTTTGGGCCCTGCTCAGCCTGTTCAACATCGGCGGCCGCATCGGCTGGGCATCCTTTTCAGATTACATCGGCCGCAAGCGCACCTATTTCGTCTTCTTTGCCCTCGGCTTCGCCCTGTACTCGCTGGCGCCGTTTGCCGGCCGGACCGGCAGTGTCGCGCTGTTCGTCCTCATCTTCTGCGTCATTCTGACCATGTACGGTGGCGGTTTTGCCACCATTCCAGCCTACCTGGCCGACATCTTCGGCACCCAGTACGTGGGGGCCATTCACGGGCGGCTGCTGACGGCCTGGTCCACAGCCGGGGTGCTGGGGCCGGTTCTGGTCAATTACATCCGCGAGTACCAGATCGAGCGCGGAGTTCCCAATGCCCAAGCCTACAACGTCACCATGTTTGTTCTGGCGGCACTGCTGGTGGTAGGGCTGATCTGCAACCTGCTGGTCAAACCGGTGGATGAGCGCTACTACATCACCCGGGAAGAGCTCGCGGCGGCGCGAACGGCCCAGGCAGGCCAGCGGGTTTGAGCTGGTGCATAAAATACAATCGGGGCGAATATTGTTGCGTTACTGTGCGCCTCGAAACGGGCTGTATCAAAGGAGGCCGGTTATGGATCAGCGGCGGTTGGAACAAGAGCCGGCCACGGGTAGCTGGGTCACCGTGGTTCTGGCTTGGCTACCCGTGACTTTGCCGCTGCTTTGGGG
>CAVUDL010000018.1:0-92970 GCA_963740175.1 uncultured Gemmatimonadales bacterium | reverse complement strand
TTCCCGCCATCCTGTCGACCGGCTGCTTTGCGGACATTCGCTTCAGCCGGGCGTCCGCCGGACGGTTTCGTACCGACCCCGCGCGGATTCGCAGGCGGATCTCGACCGGTACCTGCAGGAACACGCGCCGCGCCTCCGTGCCGAATTCGTCGAGCGATTCCCCGAGAACGTGAGCGTCACCGGCGCACGTGGGTGCTGCTGCAGTACTGGAAGAGAGACTCCGCACCCTAAGGCAGCTGCCCCTAACCTCGCGCGCGCCATCCCTTATCTTCCTTCCATGCGCCGCTTCCCGCTGCTTCCAGTTCTTCCCTGCTCGCCTGCAGCAGCTCCGGCGATCGGGGCCCCTTTGCGGCATGCGGGGTCGCAGCTCTGGCGGGACCGACTGCTCTTCTGGGTCAGTTCGGCATTGCGGGCCAGACGCTCGGTACCCCCCCACGGAGCCTGCCGGAACGGCTGGTGGTCCGGCTGGTCGCTGGTCCCGCATACCCCGCGATCGTCGGCCGGGCCGATTCTCTGTGGATCATCGGCGTCGATGGCCGCTTGCCGCCAACGTGAAGCCCGGCTTCGGGGTGGTGATACAAGACCGGAGGGAAAGCGCGCGGGGTGATGCTCTACGAGGGAACGCCGATCGAGGGCGCACCGGAGATTGGACGGGTGTCGATTGGAGACAGCACCGTGCCGTTGATCGGCATCCAGCTGGACCCGGCGAAGATCGAAGATCCGCGGTGCCCGCTGTTCCCCGATACGGTGATTCAGTGAGTCTTGCACGTATTGCCGTAAGCGGCGTTGTACGCACGTGGGATGGGGCCGACCGCACCGGGGTCAACGTCGCGTATGTGCGTGCCCTCATGGCCGCCGGCGGCGTTCCCCTGATCCTCTCACCACTGATGGGTGCCTCGCTGGCGGGTCGGCGCTCGACGGCTGTGATGGACTCCTGCTTACTGGCGGGGAGGACATCCACCCCTCCTGGTACGGGGCCGATCCGTCGCCGCTTCTGAGCCCGCCCAGCCAGGAGCGGGATCTGTTCGAGCTCGCTCTCTTTGCCGTGGCCCGGCAACGTGAATTGCCGATCCTGGGGATCTGCCGGGGGATCCAGCTCGTCAATGTGGCGCTGGGTGGGACCCTCTTTCAGGACCTCCCTTCGGAGCGTCCGGGCACCGTGGACCACAGTCCGATGGGCGCCCGTGATACGCGCACCCATTCATTCGGATCGAGCCGGGTAGCCGCGCGGCTGCAGCGCTCGACACGCTCGAGCCTACCGTGAACTCGGTGCACCATCAGGCCATCAAGGATCTGGCGCCGGGCCTGGTCGCCACCGGCTGGACCGAGGATGGATTGATCGAGGCGGCCGAGAGTCGCCCCGGCGCGCCGTGGATCCTGGCGGTTCAGTGGCATCCCGAAGAGATGCACGCCGACCGGCACGCGCCGGAGCACGGTCTGTTCTCGGCACTGGTCAACGAGGCTGCCGCTGCGGGTCGAAGCTCAGTGGGAGGAAGACGGAAAGAAGACGCGATCGCTCACGCCGTTGAGCGCACTCCGTAAAGCCGGAAAGCGGTCCGCGGCAGTCCTGAGGACCAGCTCGAGGCCGTACTGAGCCGCCAGCGCATGGTCGGAGGCCAGGCCGAATCCCCGGCTGCCGAGCGCATCGTAGTAGCTCACGTCCGGGCCTGCTTTGCGCAGCCGCCGGGCGGCGATATAATCGGGAAAGAGTCCCGTCAGCCACAGCGCGTAGTTGCCGAGGTGGACCATCACCTTGAAGCGGCGGTCGCCGCCGGTGGCCTCCAGATCGGCCAGGATGTCCACCAGATACCGGTGCCGCTGGTCGTCGTTCCAGTCCATCCGCCAGGCCCGGTCCCGCTGTCCGAACTCCAGCAGGAGCGCCGCCAGATAGTCAGCCAGGTCTCGATCGTCGAGGCCGGCGTTCCTCAACGCATGCCGAACGAGGACGTAGAAGAAGAGCGCCTCGGACGGCAGCAGCATCGAACGCACTGTCAGCAGCCGCTCGACCAGATCAGGGCGTCGAGCAATGAGTCAGGCCCCTCGGTGGTCAGCCGGCGCTCCAGATACGCGCGGCGGTGAGCGGAACCCCGGCTCAACAGCAGGATCACCAGCTGCAGGTCCGCTGCGGTCAGGCGGCCCCGCGTATTCGCACGGATCATGACGAACCCTCCATCAACGAAGCTGACATCGCGATCCGAGAGTTCCGACGCCGATCTCGACCTGGTCCGCCGGCTGACGACCTTCGGTCAGGAAGTGGCGGGCACCCTGCGCCGGGCCTCGGTGATCGATCTCCTGGTGCGCCACGTCCGCGAATCGCTCACACCCAGCGAGATCGCCATCGCCCTGTTCCAGCGCGAGGCCGAGACCATCGACTTCGTGCTGGGCTGGCCGCCGGGCCGAACCAACCCTCGCCCACTGCTGGAGCTCGCCAGTCGCCGGGGGCCCCTTCTCATCCATGACGGACTGGACACCATACTGCGGGAGGCCGGGCTCACTCCTCCGCCTGTGACGGTTGGCAGCTGGCTGGTTGCACCATTTATCGCTAAAGGTAGAGTAACCGGGGCCATCGCCGCGCGCGGTGAGGCAGGTCGCTACGGCCAGGCCGACCTGGTGCTGCTGGAGGGCCTGGTATCTCAGGCCAGCATCGCCCTCGAGAGCGCCCGCCTGGTCGACCTGCACGATGACGGCCGGCGCACCTGGCAGGAGGTGGTGGATGCCATCTCCCCGGCGCTGTGCATCGTGGATCGGAGTGGGGCCATCCGGCGAGCCAACCGCGCCTTCGCCGACCTGGTGAATGCTCCCCCCGCCAGCCTCATCGGTCGGCCGTGGCAGGCGTTCATTCCGCCCGAGTGGGCCACCGATCTCCAGCGGGCGCTGGATCAGCAAGGAGCGGGCCGGGAGGTGGAGCTCCGCACCGGCGAGCGCACCTATGCCGTTACCGCGGTGCCGATTAGCAGCACCGACCGGAGCGCCGTCGTGCTCCTGTTCGACGACCAGACCGAGCGCCGCCGACTGCAAGACCAACTGATCCAGTCGGAAAAAATGTCGGCCATCGGGCAACTGATCGCGGGCATCGCACACGACCTCAACAACCCGCTGGCCTCGGTGCTCGGTTTCGCCGACTTCCTGACCGAGGTACCCCACATCCCGCCCAGCATCCGCGAGCCGCTCACGGTCATCCGGGAGGAGGCGGAGCGCGCCTCCAGCATCGTGAGGAACCTGCTCGGCTTTGCCCGGAAACAGGAGCACCACCGCCGTCCCACGGCGCTCAAGCCGCTTCTCGACGGCACCTTCGTGCTGCTTCGGAACCAGCTCATGGCGCACCGGGTCGAGGCCCTGATCGAGGTCGAGCCGGACCTGCCCATGCCCGATATCGATCCCAATCAGATCCAGCAGGTCTTCGTCAATCTGATTAACAACGCGGCCCAGGCGGTCGCTTCAACCGGCCGGCCGGGCACCATCGTGGTCCGGGCCCGGCGCTGGCTCGACGGCGTAGCGATCGACATCATCGATGATGGGCCGGGCATGTCGGAGACGCTGGCGTCGCAGGTCTTCGAGCCGTTCTTCACCACCAAGGCGGAAGGTGAGGGCACCGGCCTGGGACTTTCGATCAGCCAGGGCATCGTGAAGGAGCATGGCGGCCGGATCATGCTGTCCAGCGAGGAGGGGAAAGGGTCCACGTTCACGGTGCAGCTTCCGGTCGCGGGCCGGGCGCCGATTCCCTCCAGCGGCGCTGCGGCGCGCAGCCCGACGCGGCGCCTCCGGGTGCTGGTCGTGGATGACGAGCCGCACATCCTGCACTACATGCGGGCTACGCTCGAGGCTTGGGGGCACATCCCGGTGGTCGCCGGCGACGGGGAGAAAGCGCTTGCCCTGGCCTCCAGCGAGCCCTTCGACCTGATCATCTCGGATCTGCGAATGCCGCGATTCGGTGGCCGGGAGTTCTACGAGGAGCTCTCCCGGCGTAACCCGGCCATGGCGGCCCGCCTGGTCTTCAGCACCGGCGACACCGTCCGGGGCGATACCCTCGCGTTTCTGGAGACACTGGATCGGCCCTACCTGCACAAGCCGTTCAGCCTCGCCGAGCTCCGCACCCTGCTGGCTGATGTCGTGCGGGAGAGCGGGCCCCAGCCTGCGGTGCGAGACAGCGAAGCCTGGCCGGCCGACGCCCTGCCGCGGACGTGACCCCGCCCGTCGTCCATCTCGCGTCGGGTCGCGAGTGGCGGGGCGGTCAACGGCAGGTGTGGCTGCTGGCTCAGGCGCTGGACCGCCTCGGTGTGGAGCAGGTGGTAGTCACCGGCGCGGGGACCGAGCTGGCGGCCCGGCTCCACGCTTCGGGAGTACGGGTTCGAACCCCCGCATGGAAGACGGCGCTCGATCCCCGGGTCGTGGGGGCCGTGCTCGGCGAGCTGGCCGGACGCCGGGCTGTTCTTCATGCCCATGACGCGCATGCGCTCACCCTCGCGGGCACCTGCGCCTGGCTCACCCGGGTTCCTCTCATCGTGACCCGCCGAGTCGACTTCCCTCTCCGACGACGCGGTTTCTGGACTCGGGCCGACCGCGTCATCGCAATTTCCAGTGCGGTCGCCGCTGTGCTCGAACGCAGCGGCGTCTCCCCGCAACGCATCCGTGTCATTCACTCCGGCATCTCGCTCGAACACGCCCGAAAGGCCTCAAAGCTCGGCGTGCGATCGCTTCTGGACCTGCCGCCGGATGCGCGTGTGGCGGCGAACGTGGCAGCACTCGTCCCCCATAAGGATCACGCCACGCTGATTGAGGCCGCGAAACAGCTGGAAACCCGTTACCCTGAATTGCACTGGGTGGTGGCTGGTGAGGGCGAGCTGAGGCCGGCGCTCGAGGCCCAGATCAACCGGCTCGGATTGAACCAGCGTGTCCACCTGTTAGGTCAGATCGACGCACCGGAGCGGCTGACGGCGGATGCGGATGTTTTCGTTATGAGCTCACAGGAAGAGGGGTTAGGCACGTCGGTGCTGGAGGCGATGGCCCTTGGCATCCCGGTTGCTTCGACCTCGGCGGGTGGACTTCCCGAGATGCTGGGCGGCGGGGCAGGACTGCTGGCTCCACCACGCGATCCAGGGGCCCTGGCCGATGCCGTCGCTCGCATCCTGGAGCATGCCGACGTGCGGGCCAGCCTGGCGGAGCGCGGTCGGGTGGAAGTCCTCAGATTCACTGATGAACGGATGGCAGATGAGGTGCGATCGGTTTATCGTTCGTGCGCCCATTCTCTTGACGGCTCATGATTTACGTCTGTATTCCGAGTTACAACGAAGCACCGACAATCGGCCTCCTTCTCTGGAAGATTCGTCAGGTATTTGCCGGCTTTCAGCGAGAGTACCACCTCCTGGTGCTGGACGACGGCTCCACCGACGCAACCGGCGATGTCCTCGAGCGGTACACCCGGGTGCTCCCACTGAGCGTGACCCGGCACGAGGAACGCCGAGGGTACGCCGCCAGCGTCGAGGAGTTGCTGCGCCAGGCGGTGGAGCGAACCGACCGACCCAAGCGGGACTGCGCCATACTGATGCATGCTGACTTTGCTCATGGGCCCAACTTCATTCCCGACCTGGTGCGGCGCATCGAGAGCGGCGCCGACATCGTGGTGACCCAGGGCAGCCTGCGGGGGGAGCGCTCCCGAATGCGGCGCTGGGCCCGCCGGGTTGCACCGGTCCTGCTACGGGGCGCGGTTCGGGTGCCCGGCGTCAACGACGTGGTCTCCGGGTTCGCAGTGCTGCGGCTGGTGACATTGCGGAATGCCTTCCGCGCAACGCCAGGAGCGCTGTTGACTACTCAGGGATGGGCCGCCAACGCCGAGCTGTATGCCCGAACGGCCAGACACGCCCGGAGGGTCGAGACGATCGCGGCCGTCGAGCGTGGCGATCTGCGCCAGCGAGAGAGCCGGGTCAGCACCTGGGAGGCCACGCTCAACGTCTGGAGCTCCCGGCGGACCCTGCGCCGCGTCGCTCCACTCCCGCACGGCCCCGCGCCCGCAGTCGAGGCGGAGCAGCCGCACCGGGCTGAGGCGGCGTCACCATCGTGATCAGCCTTCGCCTCATCATTGCCCTGATGCAGGCTCCTGCCCCGGCGCCGGCCCCGGCAGCAACTCCGCGCGCGGACTATCCCTTCGCCGTCGGCGAGAAGCTCAGCTACAGCGCCAAGCTGGGTATGCTCACGCTGGGCTCGGCGACGCTGGAGGTCGCAGAGATCGATACCGTACGCGGGGTGGAAAGCTTCCGCCTCCGGTTCCGGCTCAGGGGCAAGAATGCTTTCTACTCTTTGGATGACGTCCTGGAGTCCTGGGTCGGAACCTCGGACCTGATCTCGCGCCGGTTCGTGCAGGACTTCGTGGAGAACGACAAGCCGAGGCACCGCCTCTACGAGATCTATCCCGATTCCGGATTCTTTCGGCAGCACGGCCGCGACACCACGCTGGCCACCCCGCCTCAGCCACTCGACGACGCGGGATTCTTCTATTTCGTGCGGGTGACCCCGCTGGAGGTCGGACGAAAGTACAGCTACGACCGCTACTTTCGGAAAGAGAAGAATCCGGTGACGATCGAGGTGCTCAAGCGGGAAAAGATGGAACTGCCCGACGGGTCCAAGGTTCAATGCCTGGTCCTGCACCCGGTCATCGACACCAAGGGACTTTTCTCCAAGCGGTCGGACACCCGCATCTGGCTGACCGACGATGGCCGGCGGCTGCCGGTTCAGATTCGCACCAAGTTCCCCTTCGGCACTATCACCCTCAGGCTCAAGGACATGGTACTGCCGGGGACGACGACATCGGCCATGAGCCGCTGACGTGCCGTACCGCGAGGTTGACCTGAGTCGGGTGACGACGATTCCGGTCGCCGGGCGGCACAACAAGGTTGACCAGCGACTCCTGGCGAGCCCTCCCGGGTCCGACCATTCCTTTGCCGCCTTTCTGAACAGCCTCCCCGATGTCCTCGCCGCCCGCGACCTCCGCCTCGTGGTGCAGGCGGTTGGCGCCGCCAAGCGGGATGGTCGCGCGGTGATTCTCCTCCTCGGGGGCCACGTGGTCAAGGTGGGGCTGGGCCCGCTGATCGCAACGTGGCTGACCCAGGGAATCGTCACCCACATTGCCATGAACGGGGCCGCCGCAATCCATGACTTCGAGCTGGCAGCGTTCGGAGGCACCAGCGAGGATGTGGAGGAGGGCCTGGCAGACGGCAGCTTCGGGATGTCGGAGGAAACCGGCGCCGAGATGAATCGCGCGATTGCCGTCGCCGCGCGGGAGAACCAGGGAATGGGCGAAGGTCTGTCTCGAGCCCTTGCGGCACGCCGGGATCTGCCGGGTGGGGATGCATCCATCCTGCTGACCGCCCAGCGGCTGGAAGTGCCGGTGACGGTCCACGCTGCCATAGGAGCGGAGATCATTCACCAGCATCCGGCGGCGGATGGGGCAGCGCTGGGGTCCACCAGTCACCGTGATTTTCGCAGACTCGCCGCCGCTCTTCCCGATCTGGACCACGGAGGCGTGGTGTTGAACTGGGGCAGCGCGGTGCTCATGCCGGAAGTGTTTCTCAAGGCTCTGACAATCGCGCGCAATCTGAACGAGGGACGCCCCACCCACTTCACCGCGGCCGACTTCGACATGCAACGCCACTACCGGCCGCGGATGAACGTGGTCCAACGCCCCACCCGCGACGGCGGTGCCGGCTTTCTGCTCACCGGGCACCACGAGATTCTGATACCGCTATTGGTGTGGGGGGTGCTGGAGGAAGTTGCCAGTCGCCAGTCGCCAGTCGCCAGTCGTGAGTCGTCAACCGGCGGACGGTCCCCGGCTGTCGCTTCTAAAAAACAAGGGAAGAAATCTCGGTAACTGACCGGTCGCGGCTGGCGACTAGCGACTAGCGACTAGCTGCCGGCAATCATCTCCCGCACTCGATCTGCCGTCCCCGGAGCGACAAGCTTGAGCACCAGGTAAATGAGGAAGCCCAGAAACGCCAGCCAGAGCGCCGTTACCAGCAACCCGATGACCAAGCCGAAGAGGGCGAAGAAAACCTTCAGGGCAAAGATGGTCAGCACGGCAAACACCGCAAATCCAAACAGGTTCCGAAGCATTTGAACTTCCTCGCGAGAGCGGGTCAGGCCGCAGTACGCCCCAACGTTTCAAATAGTTTCACACACGCGTGACGCAGACCGCCGCTGACGTCATTGTGGTTGGCGGCGGCGCCATAGGCGCTGCCTGTGCGCGCGAGCTCGCCTCGACTGGCCGGCACGTCCTGATCCTGGAGCCGGGCGGTCACATGGGACAGGCATGGCGCGCGGCGGCCGGCATGCTGGCCCCCCAGATCGAGGCCGACGGGAGCGACCCGATCTTTCCCCTCGCCCTCGCCGGAAGGGACCTATATCCGGCTTTGTCGTCCACTCTCCTGAGCACTGTGGGCATCGAGCTTGGGCTATGGCAGGAGGGGATTGCGCGGGTGGCGAGCACGGCCGCGGAGGTCGCAGAGCTGCAGGCGAAGGTAGCCTGGCAGCGGCAGCAGGGTCACCCATGCCACTGGCTCGAGCCGTCCGACGTGGCGGAACGGTGGCCCTGGCTCGCTCCTACCGCGGGAGCACTTTGGGCCCCACGTGACGGCGCGCTGGATCCCGAGCGGCTGATTCGCGCTCTCCTGATGGACGCTGAACGGCTGGGCGCGGTGCTGGCGACGGATCGCGCCGTGGGACTGCGGCTGGCCGGCGGAAGAGTCAGCGGCGTTAGAGGAGTGGCGCATACTTACTCCGCTCCCGAGGTTGTCCTTGCGGCGGGAGCCTGGTCCGGGCTGCTCGAAGGACTCCCACGTCCGATTCCGGTCCGGCCAGTGAGAGGTCAGATGGCCGCACTCCCCTGGCCTCAGGACATCGCCCGCGCCATCGTGTATCGCAAGGATTGCTACATTCTCGCTCGCGGCGGGGAAGCGGTAATCGGCTCCACCATGGATGAGGCTGGGTTCCAGCCGGAGGTCACGTCGGCCGGACTGGCCCGTATTTTCGCGGCCGCCATGGCACTCTGCCCCAGCCTGCTCCGCGCCAAGGTGCGACGAAGCTGGGCCGGCCTCAGACCGATGACGCCAGACGGTCTCCCCATCATCGGGCCGGAGCCTCAGGCCCAAGGTCTGTGGTACGCCACCGGCCACGGCCGAAATGGGATCCTGCTCGCCGGCATTACCGGCGTGGTGATGCGCCAGTTGCTGGATGGAGTGCAACCGGCTCACGAGCTTCTGGCATTCTCGGCAGATCGATTCTGAACCAGTTCAACCAAGGGTCCCTTTCGTGCTTTCGTGCTTTCGCACTCCCATGATTGCCGCTGGACTGCTCGCTTTGGCAGCGGCACTCCGGGCACAGACACCGCAGCACGTCGAGATGGAACGATCCGGATTCGTCATATGGCTCAAGGAGGGCCCCAATTCACCGCTCTCCGCCATAGCGCAGCAGAAGGTGGGCGACGGTCTGCGGCTGGGACCGGCCGACGCGGATATTCCCCTCCCTGATATCGGGGAGTACCGAGTCCACCCTGACGGAGCGAGCCTCGTTCTCGAGGGTCCGGAAGGCAAGCGTCCAGTTGGCCGCGGAGCGCCGCATAAAATCGGGAAATACCGGATCTATTTCACGGGCCGGCAGCCGGGCACGGTCCTGACCGTGTTCGGCGACGCGGCCGGCAAAGAGCCGCCCGGCTACTACGGCTACGATCCGTCGATGGTGTTCACCGGGCCTCTCATCCGATCGAAGACTCCTCAGCAGATGCGCGTTCTGGCCTCGGACGGACTCGAGGCCGAGGCCACCGAGGTGGGCAGTTTCGTTGTGCCGCTGGGGGGAGGAACCTCCCTCCGGGTGCTCCGTATCCCGATTGCGAGCGGCGATGAGTCGGAGCTCGAGATCTTCTTCCGCGACGCCAGCAACGGGGACGGCACCTATCCGGCCGGCCGATTCGTCAGCCTTCACCCGCTGCCGAATGGTCAGTTTCGTCTGGACTTGAACCAGGCCCGGAATCCGTACTGCGCCTACAGCTCGGTCTATCCTTGTCCCGCCCCCTGGAGAGGCAACACCATCTCCGTGCCGGTGCGCGCGGGAGAGCGTTACGAAGGCGGTGGATTGGAGGCGATACCTGGCCCGCAGGACGCGAAATGACGGTTCCGACGCTCATCCTCTGCGGACTGCTGGCATTGGGCAGTGCGCCCTCTCCCATTGGGCAGTGGCGCGCCGTGCTCGACCTTGCGGGTGGCCCGCTCCGCTTTGGACTGGAAATCGAGAGCGTCGGAGGTCGGCTGCGGGGAAAGCTCTGTAACGGGAGCGAGTGCCAGACCACCGATGCCCGCATCGAGGGCGACAGTCTCATCCTCGACATCACCGACTACGCCGCAACCGTGACTGGGGCACTCCGGGGCGACTCTCTGACCGGCACTTACCGGAACGTCGGCAACCGGGGTCCACGCAGCATTCCGTTTCGGGCAGCGAGGGGACGGTGGCCCACCACTCGGGCTCCGAAGGAGCTCGTCGGACGCTGGGATGCCACCTTCTTCCAGGACTGGAAAACGAGCCCGCGAGTCTTTCAGTTCGGTGAGGGGAAGGCAGGGCTCGAGGGCACCATTATCTCGAACACCGGCGATTACGGGCACTTCGCCGGCACCGCCGAATCAGACAGCTTCAGTCTGGCGCACTTTGACGGATCGTTCGTATATCTGCTGACGGGACGGCTCGACGGCGACACGCTCCGGGGGATCTTCCACGCCGGGCTCCGGACCCAGACACCATGGAAAGCGGTCCGGAGCACCGGAACGCCGCACCTCAAGTCGCCCACTGACGTCACCCAGGCCGATACCACCGAACCATTCCGGTTCGACTTCACCGACATCAGTGGCCGGCGGGTGCGCAGCGACGATGCCCGCTTCAAAGGCAAGGTCGTCCTGGTCGACATCTTCGGCAGCTGGTGTCCAACCTGCCACTACGCCGCACCTGAGCTGGTACGTCTCTACCGCCGCTATCGCGGGCGAGGGCTGGAGATCGTGGGCTTGGCATACGAGGTCAGCGGTGACAGCGCCATCGACGGGAAACAGGTGCGACGATATCGTGACAAGTTCGACATCACCTTTCCCCTGCTCCTGGCCGGCATCAACGACACCGAAGCCGCCGCGGCCACGCTGCCGCAGCTACGCGGCTTCACCTCATTCCCAACCACACTTTTCCTGGGACGCGACGGCCGAATCAAGCGGGTTCATGCGGGGTTCTACGGTCCGGCCACGGGCGCGCAACATCATCGTTTGCTGCGGGAGTACGAGCGGGAGATCGAGCGACTGCTGGACGAAAAACGTGAACAGTGAAAGGTGAACAGTGAACGGATGGATGTGCCGTTTACTGTTAACCGTTCACGCTTTTTTCTTTACCTCAATCCTGGCCGTCTTCGCCTCAGGATCCACCCGCAGCTCCAGCCATTCCCCCTCCAGCGCGTGGCCCGGCACCCCGCACATCATCCAGTACCAGCCCGCTTCCTCGGCCACAAACGTGCTTTGATCGGTCTGCCCCGGGCGCAGGCCTTCCGTGACCATACGGGTCATCGCGTTGCTGAAGGAGGCCCGGCCGCCTTCGAGGGGGAGCTTCTCCCGCTGCACCATGACCACCAGACTATGGGGTGAGGTGGAGTCGGCGGAGCGCCAGTTCCACTTTACGGTCCAGCCGAAGGGGACGATGATGCGAGCCTCGCCGGCGCGGTAACCGTTGATCAACGCCGACGGCGCGCCCGGTTTTCTGGTGACCACGAGTTCGAGCGAGACGGTGCGAGCGGCGCTGTCCACCGCCAGCCAGTGGGATGAATCGGCGGGCGCGATCGAGGGGGGTGGCGCTGGTGCCGCGGTGTCGGCCGCCGCCGCCGATGGCGTGGCCGCCGCCGGTTCCCTGGGGGAGCACGCGAGCGCGGCAGCCAGCGGCAACGCCATTGTCGAGCGGAACCAGAAGGGGTTGGGCATCATCGACCTTGCTCTAGTCACAATCGGGAGTCATGGATACCTTGCGTAGCTTTTCCGCACTAACAGCCGTCCTCCATACCTCAGATTCCGCGCGTCCGGATTGGAACTTAACTCGGGGAGATTCGTGATGGCTGGACTGCTGTCGAGAGAGCGGATTGTCGCGAAGCCGGGGTTCAACCGGTGGCTGGTCCCGCCCGCAGCCCTGGCTATTCACCTGTCCATCGGCATGGCCTACGGCTTCAGCGTCTTCTGGCTGCCGCTGAGCCGGGCGTATGGCATCACCGAGCCGGCCGCGGGCGACTGGAAGATTAGCACGCTCGGTTGGATGTATACCCTGTTCTTTGTCTTTCTCGGGTCGTCGGCGGCCATCTTCGGGGCCTGGGTCGAGCGAGTGGGTCCCCGCAAGACCGCTGTAGTCGCCGCCTTCTGCTGGGGCGGCGGATTTTTCATCTCGGCCCTGGGCGTCTACCTGCACCAGATCTGGCTGCTGTGGCTGGGCTCCGGCGTCATCGGCGGCTGCGGGCTGGGCCTCGGCTATATCTCGCCGGTGAGCACCCTGATCAAATGGTTCCCCGATCGGCGAGGCATGGCTACCGGCATGGCCATCATGGGCTTTGGCGGCGGCGCCATGATCGGAGCGCCGCTGGCCGACATCCTGATGCGGCATTTCTCCACGCCCACGTCCGTGGGAGTATGGCAGACGTTCGTGACCATGGGAACCATCTACTTCATCGCAATGATGGCCGGCGCGTTCGGCTACCGGGTGCCTCCTCCGGATTGGAAGCCGGCCGGGTGGACCCCCAGAACGCAGCAGAGCACCATGATCACGCGAGGCCACGTGCATGTGAGCCGGGCCTGGAAGACCCCCCAGTTCTGGCTGCTCTGGACCTTGCTGTGCATGAACGTGAGCGCCGGTATCGGGGTCATAGGCATCGCGTCACCGATGATCCAGGAGATCTTCGGCGGCCGCCTGATAGGCGTGCCGGGAACCCTCCAGCAGCTCACCGCGGAGCAGCGGGCCCAGCTCGCGAGCATCGGAGCGGGGTTTGCGGCCCTGCTCAGCCTGTTCAACATCGGCGGGCGCATCGGCTGGGCATCCTTTTCAGATTACATCGGCCGCAAGCGCACCTATTTCGTCTTCTTTGCCCTCGGCTTCGCCCTGTACTCGCTGGCGCCGTTTGCCGGCCGGACCGGCAGTGTCGCGCTGTTCGTCCTCATCTTCTGCATCATTCTGACCATGTACGGTGGCGGTTTTGCCACCATTCCAGCCTACCTGGCCGACATCTTCGGCACCCAGTACGTGGGGGCCATTCACGGGCGGCTGCTGACGGCCTGGTCCACAGCCGGGGTGCTGGGGCCGGTTCTGGTCAATTACATCCGCGAGTACCAGATCGAGCGCGGAGTTCCCAATGCCCAAGCCTACAACGTCACCATGTTTGTTCTGGCGGCACTGCTGGTGGTAGGGCTGATCTGCAACCTGCTGGTCAAACCGGTGGATGAGCGCTACTACATGACCCCGGAAGAGCTCGCGGCGGCACGCGCGGCCCAGGCAGGCCAGCGGGTTTGAGCTGGTGCATAAAATACAATCGGGGCGAATATTGTTGCGTTACTGTGCGCCTCGAAACGGGCTGTATCAAAGGAGGCCGGTTATGGATCAGCGGCGGTTGGAACAAGAGCCGGCCACGGGTAGCTGGGTCACCGTGGTTCTGGCTTGGCTACCCGTGACTTTGCCGCTGCTTTGGGGAATCTGGCAGACCGTAAAAAAGGCCGCCGTGCTGTTCCGGTAGAGGCAGGCGCAACCGGCTAGAAGTCGGCCGCCCCCGCCGCCGCGAGCGCAAATGATTGCACCCCTTCACCTTGCATCATTATTCCACGTTTCCTGGGTATTTCTGTAGGTGAGAGGGGCTTGACGCCGACAGCCACCTCGTCAGATTGTAACCCGTTCAGCACTTACAGCGCCCAAGGGTACTGGCGCCCGTCAGGTATTTCCTGCGGTCGCAGTGCCGCCCCCATGACCAGAAACCTGAGCCGTCGCACCAACCGAGCCGGGCCCGTCGGTCACCAATTGGGCCTTCTGCCTGCCGCCCTGCGGCGCAGGCTACATGCATCCAGACCTTGCCCCTGAGGAGAGTGCCCATGAGGATCAGTTCTCGTTGGTGGGTGGCCCCTGTACTCATCGCTGTTGCCAGCCCCGCTGCTGCGCAAGGCACCGGTGACTGGACCACTTACGGCGGAAATGATGCGAACCAGCGGTACTCGACTCTGAAGAGCATTACCCCTGCCAACGTTCGGCAGCTGGTTGCCCGAAAGATCTTCCAGACCGGCATCTCCAAGCTCGGCTCCTTCGAGAACACACCGATCGTCCAGAACGGTGTCATGTACGTCACAACCCCGTATAACACGGCCATGGCGTACGACCTCAACACCAACAAGGAGTTGTGGCGCTACGAGCACAAGCTCGGCACCACGATCACCTGCTGCGGCCCGAACAACCGTGGTGTTGCGATTCATGGCGGGGCCCATGTGTACATGGGGACCCTCGACGCCCATCTGGTGGCGCTCGACGCCAAGACCGGCAAGGTCCTGTGGGACAAGGAAGTGGCGGATCCGGCCTTCGGCTACAGCATCACCCACGCCCCGCTGATCATCGGCGACAACGTGATCGTGGGGGTTTCCGGTGGTGAGTACGGCATCCGCGGCCACGTCACCGCCTACAACGCCGGGAGCGGCGAGCAGGTCTGGCGCTGGTACTCGATTCCTGCGCCCAAGGGCGATCCCACCTTCGACGACAAGGCTCCCAACGGCTGGTGGGGCACCTGGGCTGCCAAGGCTGAGGCGCACGACCTGCACCGCGACATCGCCAAGGAAAAGGCCGACAGCGCGAAGTATGCCGATGCCTGGAAGGTCGGCGGCGGCGGCGTCTGGACGACTCCGGCGTATGACAAGGAGCTCAACTCAATCTTCGTCTCCGTCGGCAACCCCTCGCCGGACCTCGATGGCAGCATACGGCCGGGCGACAACCTCTATACCGACGCGGTCGTCGCCATCGACGCCACGACAGGCAAGACCAAGTGGTACTATCAGACCGTACCGCATGACGTCTGGGATCTCGATGCGACGTCCCCCCCGGTCGTCGTGAACGTGGGTGGGAAGAAGGCCGTGGTCCATGCTGGCAAGACGGCGTGGGTCTACGTGCTCGACGCCCAGAGCGGCAAGCTGATCCGGAAGACGCGACAACTTCACGCCGCAGGAGAACATGTTCGCCCTGCCGACGGAAAAGGGCACCCGGATGCTTCCGGGCGCCAACGGCGGCGCCGAGTGGTCCCCCATCGCCATCGATCCTACCTTGGGCTACGCCTTCGTGGCGGGCTTGCACCAGCCCATGAACTACATCACCCACACTGCACCATACGAGAAGGGCAAGCTCTGGCTCGGTTCGGCCTTCGTGGCCATTCCGGGCGAGGAGCAGTACGGGCTCTACTCCGCCGTCAACCTCAACACCGGGAAGATCGCCTGGCAGAACAAGGTGCCGCAGCCCATGATGGGCGGCGCGCTCGCCACTGCGACAGGCCTCACCTTCACCGGCGAAGGCAACGGCAACTTCAACGCCTATAACTCGAAGACCGGCAAGCTGCTCTGGCAATTCAACGGAGGCGCCGGCTGCAACTCCGCTCCGATGACATTCATGCACGGCGGAGAGCAGTTCATTGCGGTCGCATGCGGCGGCAACTTCCAGCTCAGCTATCCGCTGGGAGACGCGCTCCTGGTCTTCGGACTTCCCAAGAGCGCGGCGGCCAAAAAATAGTTCCGGTTCTTCGAGGTATGGCAGTCACTCGGTGGTCATGGCTGGCATTGCTGGTGGTCGGAGTCCTGACGGGAGCCGCATGGTCCCGGCAGGGCTCGCCCCGCCACTGGCTCGGCGTGAATGGCTCCGATTGGCAGCGCATGGATCCCGAGGTTCGGCTGGCCTACGTGGAAGGGTTTCTGGCCGGCGCCGCCCTCAGTCAGGCTGCTGCCGGCGCGCGCGACTCGGCCGAGGTCCGGCAGGCAATCGAGCGGCTCCGGAGTGAAGGCAGGCTCCGCTTCGGATACGGCGCCAACGTATACTCGAGTCGCATCAGTGATTTTTACTGGTGGAAGAACCACGTCCCCCTGCCCACGTGGCACGCTTTCCTGGAGGTGAATACGGCTCTTGGCCGGCCGATTTCCGATACAATGCCGTAGCCTTGCGGGCGCAGTGTCCGGCAGACTGGGGTTCGAAGTGGAGCGTAACGTTGGCGGGCATCCTTACTTCTGAGGGAGACGCATCTATGAGGCGAGTCGCACTGTTGTGTATGGGCTTGGTGATGGGAGCGGCGAGCGCCGCCGAGGCACAGCTGACGATGCAGATGAGCAACGGCTGGAGCTTCACCTTTGGTGGGAACGTGAACGCCTTCCTGGTGTACGAGAAGGCGAGCGATGTCACAGTGCCGTCCGCCCCGCTCGGCGGAATCGTCGGCGCCGGGGGAGACGGTGTCACCCGTATCCGCACCGGCCTGCTGCCTGCCTTCGCGGTGTTCGACGCCAAGGGCAAGGAAGGCAACACCGACCTCGGCGTGCACTTCGGCTTTGCGCCCCAGATTCAGTGCGGCATCGGCCCGCTCTCGAACAGCGTGAACGAACAAGGGCACGACTGCTTCGGCGCCCAGATCGACATGCGCCAGGTGTACCTGACGGTAGGCGGGACCTGGGGCCAGATCCTGGCAGGCCGTGAGCTCGGGCTCTTTGGCCGTCAGAACATCCTGACCGACCAGACGCTGTTCGGCATCGGCGCTACCGGCGGCGCGCTGGGCGGCGGCACCACGCTCGGCCGTATCGGCTTCGGCTACATCTATCCGCAGTTCAAGGCGCAGATGACGTACAGCACCGCTGCCGGACGTCCATTCCAGCTGTCGATCGGTTTGTTCGACCCGGCAACCAACCCGCCCTTTACCAGCGTCGAGCTTCCGCGGCTCGAAGCCGAAGCCGTGTACACCTCAGGCAACACCAAGCTGTGGTTCGGCGGCTTGCTCCAGAACAACAGCACCGTGGGCGGGATCGATGAAAGCGCGACCGCCTGGGGCGGCAGCGGCGGCCTTCGCTTCGGCGGCTCGTCGTTCTCACTCACCGCCAGCGGCTACTATGGCGAGGGCCTGGGAACGACTCTCATGTTCTTAAACGGCGCCACGGCCGTGGGTGGCGGTGAGCTCCGCAAATCAATGGGTGGCATAGGACAGCTCACCTTTACCCCGAGCAACAGCAAACTCACGCTAGCCGGCAGCTGGGGCATCAGCATTCTGGAGAACTCGGACAGTGAAGCCGAGTTCCAGACCAAGAACTGGCTGGCCTCTGGCGGCCTTTACTACCAGGCCACCAAGTCTCTCAAGGCGGTTGCTGAGTTCAACTACGCGGTGACCGGCGACGACAGCGATGTCACCGACGACAACAAGTCGGTCGCGCCGGCCTTGGGCCTGATGTTGTTCTTCTAGGACGTTTTCGCTGCATGCAGTCCAACGGCCTCCCATGCGGGAGGCCGTTGTCTTTTGAACTCCGCCTGAGGGCAGCGGTGCCCTCCCGCGCCGTGTAGATTTCAAGCCATTCCCATTCACCGCCGGAGCTGACTGATGCACTACCGTCTGTTGTTTGCCGGGACTATCGCCCTCGTGGGATGCGGCCAGAAATCATATTCCGCGCCGGTGAGCATGCGCACCGCTGCCAGCCCCGACGAGACGTTCGCCTGCGTCAGGAAACAGGTGGGAGAGCTGGGCTACAAGCAGACCTCTCTCGACACCCCGGAGCTCCGGATCACGGCGAACAAGGTCGATTACAAAACCCGCCGTCCCGACGTCCAGTTCCGACGGATGGTGGAGAAGTTGGAAGTGGATGTCGCCGCGGAAGCCAACGGCCAGACGAGCATCCAGGTAGTGGGGCGCACCTTTGGAGAGTACAGCACACACCGGGGTCCCACCGAGGTGGAGGAGAACGCCTCCAAACAGGTCAAAGCCGACGCACAGACTCTATTAGACCGGTGTCACAGCTAGCTCATGACAGCCCGCCCCTGCTAGCTTCCACGGCGAACCACCAACGGCCTTCATCCGGCCAGTCAGGAGAGCAGCAGTGGCAGTTCCGCTGGTCCAGTTGACGCGAGCAACTCAGGCGCCGGGATTCAGCGTCCCATCTGCAGTTCCCGTTGCTCCCGTCCGAAAACCCAGCTGGCTCAAGGTCAAGGCACCCGGCGGGCCGAACTACGCCCGACTCAAGGGGCTGATGCGCGAGCTGGATCTGCACACCGTGTGCGAAGAGGCTCGCTGTCCCAACGTCGGCGAGTGCTGGGAGCACCAGGCCGCCACTTTCATGATCCTGGGCGACGTGTGCACCCGCAACTGTACCTACTGCGCCGTCGCACATGGGACTCCCAAGGCGTTCGACCCCCTGGAGCCGATGCGGCTGGCGGAAGCCGTACACCGCATGGAGCTGCAGCACGTGGTGATCACGTCCGTCGACCGGGACGATCTGCCCAACGGCGGCGCGGAGGCCTTCGCCGGCTGCATCACCGAGATTCGCCGGCGGATGCCGGAGACGTCGGTCGAGGTGCTCATTCCCGACTTCAAGGGTTCCGAGCGGGCGCTGCAGATCGTCATGGATGCCCGTCCCGATATCCTGAACCACAACCTGGAGACCGCGGAGCGGCTGTATCGGATGGCGCGGCCGGGCGGCCGGTACGACCGGGCGCTCAAGGTGCTGGCCAACGCCCGGCGTATGGTCCCGCAGGGGCTGACCAAATCCGGCGTGATCCTGGGTATGGGGGAGGAGTGGGACGAGGTCCTGGTATGCATGCGGGACCTGCGCCGGAGCGACGTGAACATCCTCACGCTGGGGCAATACCTGCGGCCCTCGGGGAGCCACATGCCGGTGGCGCGGTACTACACGCCTGACGAGTTCGCCGAGCTGCGCGACATCGGACTGTCGCTGGGCTTCTCGCACGTCGAGTCCAGCCCGCTGACCCGCTCGTCGTATCACGCCTGGGAGCAAGTGACCGCCGCCAAAGGCGGCGGTCATCCCGAGCGTAGCGAGGGACCTCTCGAATCCACCATCGGAGCACGGCTAGTGGCCAGCTCCGCCGCCCCCCGCACCAAAGCCAAGCCCAAGGGTCTCGACCCCGCCCGCGCCGATGAATATCGGGGGTGGCTGCGCCAGATGCTGTTGATTCGCCGCTTCGAGGAGAAGGCCGGCGAAGCGTACAGCCTGGGCAAGATCGGCGGCTTCTGCCACCTGTACATCGGGCAGGAAGCGGTCGCGGTCGGCAGCCTGGCCGCGCTGGGAGCCGAGGACTACATCACCTGCTCCTACCGGGAACACGGGCACGCGCTGGCCCGGGGCATCTCGGCTCAGGCCGTCATGGCCGAGCTGTTCGGGAAGGCCGCGGGCTGCACCGGAGGCAAGGGCGGCTCGATGCATCTGTTCGACGCCTCGCTCGGCTTCCTGGGTGGCCACGGCATCGTCGGCGGCCACATTCCGCTGACCACCGGTATGGCGTTCGCGGCCAAGTACCGGGGAACCAGCCAGGTGGCGGTCTGCTATTTCGGCGAGGCGGCGGTCAACAATGGGGCCTTCCACGAGGCACTCAACATGGCGGCCCTCTGGAAGCTTCCGGCGATCTACCTCTGCGAGAACAACCGCTACGGCATGGGCACCGCCCTGGAGCGGGCCAGCGCCCTGTACGACATCTCGGAGCGGGCCTGCTCGTACGACATGGCGAACGAGGTGGTGGATGGCCAGGATGTCCTCACCATGAACGCGGCCATGGAGCGGGCCGTGCAGCGGGCCCGCAACGAGAAGCTCCCGACCTTGCTCGAGGTCCGCACCTACCGGTTCATGGGCCATTCGATGTCCGATCCCATCCACGGCCACTATCGCACCCGTGAAGAGGTGGAGGATCAGCGCAAGCGGGATCCCATCGCCGTCTGGTCGCAGCGGCTGATCGCCGACGGGCTGATGGATGAAGACGCGGTTCGAGCCATGGACAAGAGCGTCATGGAAGAGGTGGAGGACGCGTACCAGTTCGCCGACCAAGCCCCGGATCCGGCACCCGAGGAGTTGTACGCCCACGTCTACGCTCCGGAACGGCAACAGCAGGGCCACGGATGAACACGGAAACCGACGGATCGCTCCTAGTCCTGAAGGACTCCGTTCGCGGCGACCCGTACGGTGAGTTGTCATTCAACAGCACACCCGCGGAGCTCGTGCCAGGGCGATGGCAGTGTCGCGGACCTGATTGGTGTGCTGTTCAACAGAAACGGCCTGTTGTGGCTTCCGATGATGAGCTTATCGGGCCAGCGGAGCGATCCGTCAGTTTCCGTGTTGATCCGTGGCCAGCTTTTGTTTTCTCGAAGGCGGGATGTTGACATGGCGACGCTGACATACCGTGATGCTTTGAACCAAGCACTACGGGAGGAGATGCAGCGGGATCCGGACGTCTTCCTCATGGGCGAGGAAGTCGGGGTCTATCAGGGCGCCTACAAGGTGAGCCGCGGGCTGCTCGACGAGTTTGGCCCCATGCGGGTCGTAGATACTCCGATCACCGAGCTGGGGTTTGCCGGTGTGGGCGTGGGCGCCGCCATGGTGGGGCTTCGTCCCGTCATCGAGTTCATGACCTGGAACTTTGCCCTCCTCGCGGTGGACCAGCTGGTGAACTCCGCCGCCAAGATGCGCTACATGTCGAATGGCCAGGTCGGCGTCCCCGCGGTCTTCCGGGGCCCCGGCGGGTCCGCGCTGCAGCTGGCCTCGCAGCACTCGCAGGCCTTCGAAAGCTGGTACGCGCACATTCCCGGACTCAAGGTGGTCATGCCGGCCACGCCGGCCGACGCCAAGGGTCTGCTCAAGAGCGCTATCCGGGACGACAACCCCGTGATCTTCATCGAAGGCGAGATGCTCTACAACACCAAGGGCGAGGTGCCCGAGGGCGAGCACATCGTTCCGCTGGGCCAGGCCGACGTGAAGCGGCCGGGCCGGGACGTGACCATCATCTGCCACTCGAAGACGGTCGGGGTGTCGCTCAAGGCCGCCGAGCAGCTCGCCAAGGACGGGGTTGACGCTGAAGTCCTGGACCTCCGGACCATCCGCCCTCTGGACACCGAAGCGGTGCTCAACTCCGTCGCCCGGACCCACCGATGCGTCGTGGTGGAAGAGGGGTGGCCGTTCGCCGGCGTCGGGGCGCAGGTGGTGGACACCATCCAGCGTGAAGTCTTCGACGAGCTCGATGCGCCGGTGCTGCGTGTCACCGGAGCTGACGTTCCCATGCCCTACAACAAGCAGCTCGAGAAGGCGGCCAAGGCCGATCCGGCCAAGGTCATCAGCGCGGTGAATCAGGTGTTGTATAAGGAGTGATGCTGGCTATGGGCTATGGGCTATTGGCTTTTGGCCAATAGCCAATAGCGCATCAACCGGGACTTAAGAATGACCACAAAGGTTGTTATGGAGGCCCTCTCTCCGACCATGGAGGAAGGCCGCCTGGTCGAATGGAAGAAGCAGGAGGGCGACACCGTCGCGGTGGGTGACGTACTGGCGGAGGTCGAGACCGATAAGGCGGTAATGGAGCTGGTGGCGCGCGCGGCCGGCACGCTCCTCAAGCACATCGTCGAGGCCGGCTCCACGGTGCCGGTCTCGGAGCCCGTGGCCGTCATTGGGCAGCCGGGGGAGGACGGTGGGACGGGCGGAGAGAGGGAGAGCGGGGCAGCAGAGCCGACACCCAGCGGGGCAGCAGGGCAGCGGGGCAGTAGAATCTCAGGCCACCCAGCCTTCTCCCGGTCAGAATCGGCCTGTCTCCATGCCGCCGGCCCCCCACCGCCGCAGCTGCGGCAGAGGAACAGCGACGTCAGGAAAGCCGTCCCGCACGCGCGGCAACGGCGCCAAGAGCACTCACGGCACCGCAGGCCGCAGGGTCAAAGCCTCACCACTTGCCCGCCGGATCGCTGCCGAGCGCGGGGTGGACCTGGTGGGTGTTACCGGAACCGGACCGGAGGGACGCGTTGTTGCCCGAGACCTCGACAGCGCCAGGCGGCCGCGCTCCAGCGACTTCCCCGCTGCCCCGCCAGTCCCGCCGCCCCTGCCCCGCTGCCCCGCCGCCAGCCGTTTCAGGCGACCAGCCCTACACCGACACTCCTCTCACTCAGATCCGGAAGACGATCGCGCGGAGACTGGCTGAATCCATCGGTCCGGTCCCGACGTTCTATCTCACGAGTGAAGTCGACATGGAGCGGGTGTGGGAGGCACGGGAAGCGCTGCGCGCGGCGGGGCAGCGGGGCAGCGGGGCAGAGAACAGAGTCCAAGGTCTCATTCAACGATATCATCATCAAGGCAGTCGCCCTGGCCCTTCGGCAGCACCCCGCGTGCAACGCCTGGTGGCAGAACGATCATATCCGATACTGGAACGAAGTGCACATGAGCATGGCCGTGGCAATCGACGAGGGCTTGATCACACCGGTCATTCGGCACGCGGACCAGAAATCCTTGCGCGAGATCGGCGCGGAAGCACGCGATCTGGCACGGCGGGCTCGTGAGCGGAGACTCAAACCCGAGGAGTATACCGGGGGCACGTTCTCGATCTCGAACCTGGGCATGCTCGACATCGAGGAGTTCACGGCCATCATCAACCCCCCGGAAGCTGGCATTCTGGCGGTGGGGCGGATCGTCCAGAAGGCTGTGGAGCACGAGGGGGCGCTGGCTCTTCGGCGGCGCATGCGGCTCACCATGTCCTGCGATCATCGGGTCATCGACGGGGCCACTGGAGCCCAGTTTCTGAAGACATTGAAGGGGATGCTGGAGAACCCTCTGGCGCTGGTCTGGTAGGTGAGAGGTGAGAGGCGAGAAGTGAGAAGGTCGCACTTCTCACTTCTTACTTCTGACTTCTCACTTCTTACTTCTCACTGCGAGGAGCTGTGGCCACACAGTTCGACGTGATCGTCGTCGGCGGCGGGCCCGCCGGGTATGTCTGCGCCATCCGGGCCGCCCAGCTGGGGCTCTCTACCGCCGTGGTCGAGCGAGAGAAGCTGGGCGGCGTCTGCGTGAACATCGGGTGTATCCCCACGAAGGCCCTGCTGCACAGCGCCTACGTCGCCACACTCATCTCTCACGACGCCAAGGAGCTCGGCATTGAAGTCGGCGCCGTGAAGACCGACTACGGGGTCGCCATGCGGCGCTCCCGCAAGGTGTCGGAGCAGAACTCGAAAGGCGTCGAGTTCCTCATGAAGAAGCACAAGGTGACCGTCATCAAGGGAAACGGCTTGCTGGCCCGCAATCGCACGGTACGGGTGGGAAAAGATGAGTACCAGGCGAAGAAAGCCGTCGTGATCGCCACCGGGTCGCGGGTCAAGGGCATCCCTCAGATCGGTCTGGAGATCAACAAGACGACCGTCATCAGCTCGGACGAGGCGCTGTTCCTCGAGGCGCCGCCCAAAACCCTCACGATCGTGGGAGCCGGCGCGGTCGGCTGCGAGTTCGCCGACATCTTTACTGCCTTCGGAACCAAGGTCACGCTGATCGAGGCTCTCCCTCGAATCCTGCCGCTGGAGGACGCCGAATCATCCGACACCGTGAGCAAGAGCTTCAAGAAGCGGGGGATGACGGTGTACCCGGGTGCCAAGGTGAAGAAGGCAAATGTCGGTAAGGACAAGGTCAGCCTGGAAGTGGAGACCGGAGGTAAGACCGAGAACGTGGAAGCGGAAAAGGTCCTGATGGCGGCCGGACGGGCGGTCAACACCGAGGACCTGGGGCTTCAGGACGCGGGAGTTCAGCTCACCGATCGAGGCTTCATCAAAGTGAACCCCGCAACATTGGAGACGAGTGCACCGGGGGTGTACGCCATCGGCGATGTGGCGGGCCCGCCGATGCTCGCCCACAAGGGAAGCCGTGAGGGGATCGTCGCCGCCGAGCTGATCGCCGGCCACCATCCGCAGCCCATCAAGTACGACAACGTGCCGAGCGTAACCTATTGCCACCCTGAAGTGGCGAGCATCGGCCTGACCGAAGAACAGGTCAAGGAAAAGAAGCTCGACTACCAGGTAGGGCGGTTTCCATTCAGTGCCAACGGCCGGGCCCGGACCGCCGGTGAGACCGAAGGCTTCGTGAAGATCATCCGCGACAAGAAGTACGGCGAGATCCTGGGGGCCCACATCGTGGGCGGGCATGCCTCCGAGATCATTCACGAGCTGGCGGTCGCGCGGCAGAACGAGTACACGGTAGAGGAAGTCGATCTGGCGATTCACGCCCACCCCACCCTGTCGGAGGCTATCGCGGAAGCGGCGCTCGACTCGATGGGACGGGTCATCCATATCTAGTGAGTAGTGAGAAGTGAGACGTGACGGATGAAGCGAGCGGTGAGACCGGGGCGGGGACGATGGGATATCTGGCTGCGGCGTTCGCGTGCGCAGTCTCTACCGGTCTTACCTTCATCACCGGGACGGTACTCGTAGCCGATGCACTTCGCTCCCGGTCGGCCGACCAGGAGTTGCGGTTCTACCTGATCGCCGCCGGCACGCTGGGCGGCCTCGCCCTGGCCGGCTTCGTGGGCTGGCGGCTGCTGGAGCCCATTACCTCGACCTACCGCCGCGGAGGCCTCGCAATGGTCGCCGCGTTTGCTACGGTGGTTCTGATGTTGATCTGTGCCGCCGCTTTCGAGCTCTTCGGCCGCGCCGGTCTTCTCGCCCTGCTGGTCTTGTGTGCAGCGACATCCGGCTGGCTCGCGTTCCAGACGCGTCGGCTCAGGGGACGGGTGCGTCTGTGAGCTCCAACCTTGTGGTCCATGACCTCGGCCGCCGGCGGTATGGTGAGGTGCTGGAGTTGCAGCGGAGCCTATGTCGGCAGCGGATGGCCGGCGAGATCTCGGAGGACATACTCCTGCTGGTCGAGCATGCGCCGGTGATTACGCTTGGCCGCGGAACCCGGGCCAGCAGCATGCCGCTGGCTCGAGTCGAGCTGGAGCGCCGCGGCGTCGAGGTGTTCGAGGTTGAGCGGGGCGGCGACGTCACTTTTCACGGCCCCGGGCAGCTGGTGGGCTATCCCATATTCGATCTCCGGCGGCACCGGGAGGATCTGCACTGGTACCTGCGGCAGCTCGAGGCGGGGCTCATCGGCGCACTCGGGCAACTGGACATCAGCGCGGCGACCAATCCGGGACTTACGGGGGTGTGGACGAGCGGACGCAAGATCGCAAGCATCGGGATCCACGTGAAGCAATGGGTGACGTTCCATGGCTTCGCCCTCAACGTGAATAACGACCTCTCCTACTTCGATCTCATCGTGCCGTGTGGGATTAAGGACGTCGTGATGACGAGCGTGTCGCGGGAACTCGGCCGATCCGACTCAGCCGCGCTCTGGGAGGAAACCCGCCTGGCCGTGGTGCAGCAGTTGGCTCACCAGTTCGACCTCCAGCTCGCCGAGATGCCCCCCGCGCTGGTTTTGTAGGTCTGCGCAGAGACCGGGCAGCAGCTACGGTTGCCTTTGCGCGGCTAATCGGTTTTTCTCCCTACCATGGCTGACTCGACCCGACGCCCAACGCCTGAAGCCCAGGCGGACCAGCGCATCCAGGAAATCCTGCGCGCCGCGGACAGCTGGTCCAAAGAGGCGCCCGGGGCCCTCATGCCCGCTATCCGGGCGGTATGTATCCGGCTGGCCGAGATGGTGGCGGATCAGAGGAACTACCTGGCGCCGCTGCCGGAGCCCCAGGAGACCGAGCGGCGGAATGTCCTCTCCATGGTGGCGGACCGCCTCCGGTCCAAACCGGTAACTCAGGGGGTGGACCATCATCTGAAGGCCCTGGAGGAGCTGGAGCTCCGCTCTACCGGCTCCTGGGCCATCGTGGCCTCGGCCCAGACGGAATGGATCACCACTGCCATCAGGTATCTGGAGAGCTGCACAGCCGAACTCCCGGCCGGCGATCGGCCCGACCCCTACTGGGCAGATGACGTCGTGGCGGGGATTATTGCTTCGGTGAGGGCTCTGATCGGCGTAGACGAGCTCCATGCCCGCACCGAAGCCCGCTACTCGGGCCCTGTCAAACGGATCACGCCCGAAGACGAGTAGCCCCAGCCGCTTTCTTTCCGGATCGCCCTGCGCCCCCGGCCGGCGTCCCTCCGCCCTGGGCCGCAAACAGTTCGAAAAACCGGGCAAAAATCTCGATACCGCTCCAGAGCTGACGCAGGTCGAGCTTTTCGTTGGGTGAGTGAAGCCCGTCATCAGGAAGCCCGATTCCGGTCAGGATGACGGGCGCACCGCTGAGCCCCAGTTCCGGCACGATCGGGATCGATCCGCCGGCCCTTACCTGCACCGCCTTCCTGCCCTCGACCGCTTCGAACGCCTGATCCAGAATCTCGAAGGCGGGATGATTCACATTTACCTGGACTGGATCGCCCCCATGCAGCAATGACACAGTCACGGTGGCCCACTCGGGTGATAGAGCCGCCACCGCCGCTTGAAGCGACCGACCCACTTCCTCGAACCCCTGGCCCGGAACCAGCCGCAGGCTCACCTTCGCGGTCGCCTGCGCCGGAATGACCGTCTTGGCCCCATCGCCCGTAAAGCCGCCCCGAATTCCATGGATTTCGAACGTAGGGAGCGCCCAGACCCGCTCGTACACACTTCGATCGGCAAGGCCGGTCAGGGCTTTGGCCGTGACTTCTTCGGTCAGGAATTGCTCCCGGTCGAAAGGCAGCTTCTTCCAGGTATCGAGCTCGTGCTGAGTAGGCGGCTCCACAGCCTCGTACAGCCCGGGCACCCGGATCTCGCCGCTTTCCGACTTCAGCTTGGTCAGAATCCGGGTCAGGGCCTCGATCGCATTGGGAGCCACGCCGCCGTAGGTGCCGGAGTGGAGGTCCCGCTCCAGGGTCCGGACTGAAATCTCGGCGTAGCACAACCCGCGGAGTGCGGTGTAGACCGCGGGCCAGCCGGGCGCGTAATAGGACATGTCACACACCAGCGCCGCATCGGCTCGAGTGCGCTCCGGCTCCCGGTGCAGCAGGTCGAAGATGACCCGTCCGCCGCACTCCTCCTCACCTTCGAAGATGAAGTTGACGTTCAGCGGCGGCTGTCCCTTGGCATCAAGCACCGCCTCGTAAGCCTTGAGGAGGCAGAACACCTGCCCCTTGTCATCGGCAGCTCCGCGCGCGAACAGTTTGCCATCGCGCACCGTCGGCACAAAAGGCGGCGTGGTCCACTCGTCGAGCGGATCCGGGGGCTGCACGTCGTAGTGCCCGTAGATGAGGAGGGTCGGCCGGCCAGGCACGCGGGGGCTTTCCGCCCAGACGACAGGATGGCCGGGACCTTCCACGATTGACACCTCGGGGCAGCCAAGGCTGCGCAGATGGCTGCTCAACCAATCAGCGGCTCTGCGGCAGTCGGCCGAATGCGCCGGTAATGCGCTGATGCTGGGGATGGCAAGGAACTCGTTGAGCTCAGCCAGCAGCCGACCCTCTTCCCGCCGAACGAAATTGTCATTCATCGTCAACCGCCTCCTCCAACCGAGCATACGCGCTGTCACCTTCCACACCCTGCATCAGCGTATCCAGAGCCCCCACACTTCGACGAACGTCCCGCCCGTGGCGGTCATACCAGCGGTCGAACAAGTCGAGCCGGGTGCGATAGATCCGGGATCCGATCAGCTGAGCATTATTGATGGGTCGCTCCGCCAGGCGTCCCACCCGAAAAGTACGGAACCGCGCCCCTATCGGCCCCATCAGCTGAGCGCGGGCCCATACAGCCGCTTCACGCCGTCCGGCGTCCAGGGCAACGGAATCGGGCCGCTGCGCGTAGAGCGAATCCAGCCGGCGAACCAGTGCCGTGTAGTAGTCGCCCAGCACGATCTCGTCATGCCACCGATCCGCGGCCTGCCGGGCATTGGCGCTGTCGCCACGCTGCCGGAAAAAGGATTCCGCCGACCGGTAGCCTACCATCTGCGCGAAGCTCTCGTTGAACGGTGTCGCGCTCTTCACGTAGAGAGTGTTGTGCGCGATCTCATGAAAGACGGTGGCCGCCAGCTCCACTGAGTCACCGGAGATGGCGGTCGAGAGCAGCGGGTCCTCGAACCAGCCCAGGGTGGAGAACGCTCCGGAAGGGCGCAGGTAGACATCATATCCTCTGGCCGTGAAGCGATCAGCCTCCCGCCGGGCGGCCCGGGAGTCGAAGAAGCCCTTGTACGGGATTCGCCCGACGATGGGGTACTTCCATGTGTATGGACAGATACAGTCCTTGGGGGCCGCCTGCAGCACCAGCAGCAGCGTGTCCCGGCCCACATCGGAGTACGACGTGTAGGTCTCTTTAGCCTGGAGACCCAGCCGCGCGGCGTAGTCACGGGTCTGTAGCACGAGACTCAGGGTCTGGCGCAAGGCGGGGTCGGTGGATGGATCCCGCACCAGCTTCGCAATCGGCTTCCGGGACTGGAGTATCCGGGTCTCCTCGAAGCCGGCCCGGGTGAGATACCGAACGTCATCGCTCGCCAGGTAGGCGGTGCCGTATCCGGCGAACAGCGCGGCTACCAGCGCAAAGAAGACCATTCGCTTCACCGAATCCGAACCAGGGCGATTCGGGGCTGAACCGTGGCAGACACCGGCTCTTCCCCCGACGGCGCGGTCAGCCGCAGGTCTACCGCCGGGGATCCACCGGCCTGCGTCACCAGCACATGGCGCCCCGACCCAGCCCGCAACACTCCGGTATGGGCATAGCCCACGCCGGACGTGACATCAGGCACCAGGGGGAACGGGCGGCCGACGGAGTCGCCCGCCGCCCGGAAGTTCCAGGTCTTGTACCGCAGGCGGGATGGCGGCGGCTGAAATCCGGGGAGGTCGTCGAGGTAGTTGGTGAGCTGCCATTCGGGAACCAGCTCCTCGAACGGCTCGCCGAGGATGTTCTCGACGTTGGCAACGCCGGTGAGACGGGTGCCCACCAGCAGCCGGGTCAGATTGGTGCCGAGCAGTGTGTCGGAGGCAAAGTTGTCCACCAGCCAGCGTACGAACAGCCAGTTCGCGCCCCGTTCCGCCAGATCTGCCTGGGAGCTGCCTGGCTCAAACAGAAAGTGATCCTCGGGGGAGGCGAGGTAGTCGAAGGCATTCTCCAGGTCCCCCTTGATGAAGTCACGCACGCACGAGCCGCTCACCGGGCATTCCGATGCGGGGATCTGGCGGCCGCCGAGCTCTTCGGCCAGATGGGAGAGCCCTTCATTCAGCCAGGTGTCCTCCGACACTCCATCGCGGATCAGCACGTGCTGGTTGAAGCTGATCATGTGCTGGAATTCGTGGATGAAGGTGGCGGGAAGGCGGGAACTGGCGAACTCCTGCGAGATGTCGCAGGTTGGATTGTTCGGATCAGGCACCAGGCCATAGAAGATTTCGGCTTCGTTCGACCCGGAATTTCCGGGTGACAGCGGCAGCAGATCGGCTCCGAAGAAATAGCCCAGAATGACGCTGCCGGTGCTGTTGCAGTTGGGACTGAGCGCATTCACCCGCTGGGTCAACAGGACGATCACGACCCCGTTGCCGTCCACGTCCGACTCCCGGCCGAACGCCGTGGTGTCGATCGGATACAGGAAATCGTCGAAGAGCGTGCCGACTTCCGCCAGCTCCGCGTCACTATACCCACCAGCGGGCGCCCCGTTGTCGACGAAGATCGCCACTCGCTGCCCCACCGCCTTGGCCGTAGCGGTGGCCTGAGCGAATTCATCGCATTGGCGGCTGATGCACACGTTGAAGGTGCGCTGCTCGCCGACGACCGGTGGAACTGACGCCGCCGCCGGGCTGCGGGCCTCGTCGAAGAGCGCCCGGGAGGGGCTTGCGGCAAGAGTCCGCTCCCGCTCGCGCAGCATGCGATGGAAGGCGCCGGCCGGCACCGCCCCCTGGAAGGCCGATAGCGACGCGGACATCGGCGCGGGGGGCGTTGCGGTGCCGGGGACAGACCCCGTCAGGGCGAATGGAGCAGAGAACCCGTCCTCGGTCTCCCGGCCCTCGGTCGAAACCGCGACATAGAGGTGCTCGGCCCCGGAGGCAGGGGCCGCAGGCAGCCGCACGCAGGCATCGTCCTGAAGCGGATTCAGGATTCGATGCTCACCAACCGCCAGGACTTCGGTGCTCCCGTCGGTGCACACGAGAGACGGACCGTTCCCGGGCCCCGTGCTATCCTTGCAAGCCAGCGAGAGAAATCCGCCAAACGTTATTGTCAGAAGCCAGCGCGAGCGTCGCACTTCAGGATGACTCCGGGTCAGATGGGAAGAGGGGAAAGGAGCACCGGAAGGACCGCGCCGACTTAGCAAAATAAAGCGCCACAACGGCTTTTGACAATCGCACAACCTGCCGGTAGCTTCTCTCCGTGTCCGAGAACATGCGGCTGTCGGCGGTCAGGTTCGGTGCTGACGGACTGGTGCCGGTCGTGACCCAGGAGAGCCGTTCCGGCGATGTCCTGATGGTTGCCTACGCCAACCGGGACGCGCTTGAGCGTACCCTCGCCACTGGTTTGGCTCACTACTTCAGCAGATCACGGGGGGGCCTCTGGCAGAAGGGGCAGACCTCCAGTCACGTCCAGCGGGTGCGGGAAGTCCGGCTGGATTGCGACGGCGACACGGTTCTGTACCGGGTTGAGCAGACCGGCGCGGCGTGTCACACCGGCACTCGGACCTGTTTCTCTACAGTCATCAGCGGGGGAGCGGGGCCTGACCCGGGCAATCGGCGGCGGGGCAGCGAGGCAGCGGAAGAAGATCCGGGTGGGCACGTGCTGAGCAGGTTGGCCCGGACGATCGCTCAGCGGGCGGACGAGCGGCCGGGCGGGTCATACACGGTCGAGCTTCTGGCTCAGGGTGTCGGCAAGGCTTCACAGAAGGTCGGTGAAGAGGCAGTCGAGGTGGTGGTAGCTGCAAATTCGGAGGACGACGAACGTCTCGCGTCCGAGGCGGCCGATCTCCTCTATCATCTACTGGTGCTCTTGCAGGCGCGCGGCGTCCCGCTGGATGTCGTCTTAACCGAGCTGGAGTCCAGAGCGAAATAAGGGGGCTATGGGTCATGGCTATGGGCTGTGTCGGCAAGTGGAGCAGCCCAAAGCGCATAGCCAATAGCCCATAGCCATAATGTCTTTCGTCCATCTCCACACCCACAGCGAATACTCGTTGCTCGACGGGGCCAACCAGATCCCTGAGCTCGTCGCGCACGTCAAGAAGCTCGGCATGGACAGCCTGGCAGTTACGGACCACGGGAACATGCACGCGGCCTGGGAATTCTACGAGCACGCCAAGGCGCAGAAGATCCGGCCCATCCTGGGCTTCGAGGCCTATCTCGCGTTCGGCCCACGGACTGCGCGAGAGAAACCGGCCGGGGCCCCCGCGGCCTACAGCCATCTCGTCCTGCTGGCGCGAAACCGGGCCGGGTATCGCAACCTGGTGCGACTGACCTCGATTGGATTCACCGAAGGTTTTTATCGCCGCCCACGGATCGACAAGGAAGTGCTGGAGGCCCACTCGGAGGGAATAGTTTGCCTGGCGGCGTGCCTCTCAGGCGAAGTGGCGTTGCACCTGCGGCAGGGAAGGTTCGAGGAGGCCAGAAAGAGCGCGGAGTGGTTCAGCCGCACCTTTGGTCCCGATGGCTTCTGGCTGGAGATTCAGCAACATGGAATCCCGGAAGAAGGGCCCGTCATCGAAGGCATGCTGCGGCTGGGACGAGAACTGGGGCTTCCGGTGGTGGCCACTAACGATGCCCACTACCTGAAGCGCGAAGACGCGGAAGCGCACGACGTGCTGCTGGCCATCGGGACGGGCAGCGATCTGGATGATCCGAAGCGATTCCGGTTCACCGGACAGGAATCGTACGTCAAATCGGAAGCGGAGATGCAGGCGCTGTTTCCGGAGCACCCCGATACGCTCAGCAACACCGCCCGGGTGGCGGAGCTCTGCGAGTTCGACTTCGAGAAGCGCTACTTCCTTCCGGAATTCCCCCGCCCGGCCGAGTACGCCAGCGACGAAGCGCTCCTGAACCATCTCGCCACCACCGGCGCGGAGCGTCGCTACGGGGCGCCGCTGCCGCCCGAAGTACGGGAGCGTCTGAGCTACGAGTTGGGCGTCATCAACAAGGCAGGCTACGCCGGTTACTTCCTGATCGTGCACGACTTCATTGCCGCGGCGCGGGACCGGGGCATTCCGGTGGGACCCGGGCGTGGGTCGGCCGCGGGGTCGCTGGTGGCCTACGCGCTGGCAATCACCGACGTCTGCCCCCTCAAGTTCGACCTCCTCTTCGAGCGGTTTCTGAACCCGGAACGGGTGTCGATGCCGGACATCGATGTGGACTTCTGCTTCGAGCGGCGGGGCGAGGTGATCGAGTACGTCCGGGAGCGCTACGGACGGGCCAGCGTGGGGCAGATCGTCACCTTCGGCACCATGAAGGCACGCGCCGCGATCAAGGACGTTGCCCGGGTGCTTCGGATCCCCCCGGGCGAGGCCGACCGTATCACCAAGCTCATCCCTTCGGGACCGGCCTACAGCCTGCCGGTACGGGAGGCGGCGAATAAGGTCGACGAGCTTCGGGACCTGGTCCGCGACAACCCATCCTATCAGCGGTTGATCAAGCTCAGCTCGCGCATCGAGGGGATCTCGCGGCACATGTCGGTACACGCCGCCGGCGTGGTGATCGCGCCTGGCCCGCTGTCTGAGTATGTGCCGGTGTGCACTGCGCCTACCAAGGGGGCCGGCGCGGCCGCGGAGGGCGAGTCCATCATCACCCAGTACGAGATGGGTGCGCTGGAAAAGGTGGGCATGCTCAAGATGGACCTGCTGGGACTGAAGACGCTCACCGTCATCCACGACGCGGTCGAGATGATCGGCGCCCGCTCCGGCGCCCGGCCGAACATGGAGACGCTGACCTTCGATGACCCCCAGGTGTACGAGCTGCTCCGCCAGGGCCGCACCGCCGGTGTGTTCCAGTTCGAGTCTCCCCTCGCAACCGATACGCTTCGCGCCATGCGGTGCGATCGATTCGATGACCTGGTCGCCTCCAACGCGCTTTTGAGGCCGGGGCCCCTGGATGCGGGCATGCACACCGTGTTCATCCGGCGGAAGCTGGGTCTGGAAAAGGTCACGTATCCCCATCCGGCCCTGCAGGAGGTGCTGGAGCCCACCTACGGGGTGATCACGTATCAGGAGCAGGTGATGCGGATCGCCAACGTGCTGGCCGGATTCAGCCTCGCGGAAGCCGATGTGCTCCGCAAGGCGGTGGGCAAGAAGGATCAGGAACTGGCGAACCAGGAGGTGGCGAAGTTCGTGGAGCGGGCGGTGGCGCAGGGACATCCGCGGGCCATGGTGGAGGAGCTTGGACGGCAGATCGTGACCTTCGGCCGCTACGGCTTCAACAAGTCGCACTCGGTGGCGTATTCGATCCTGTCCTACCAGACGGCGTGGCTCAAGGCCCACTATCCGGCCGAGTTCATGGCCGCGCTGCTGTCCTCGGAAATCGGCAACACCGACAAGGTGGTGCAATACATCAACGAGGCGCGCGAGCTGGAGCTGGAGATCCTTCCTCCCGATGTCAACGAGTCGGGCTTCAAGTTCACCGTCATCGGCGAGCGGCGCATTCGCTTCGGGCTGGGCGCGGTCCGCAACGTGGGCGAGGGCGCAATCGCCTCGATCATTGCCGGCCGGGAGACCGGGCCCTACGGCACTCTGGCGCGAGCTGGTCGAGCAGATCGACCTCAGACTCTGCAACAAGCGGGTGCTCGAGTCGCTGGTCGCCGCCGGCGCCTGCGATTCTCTAGGCGGACATCGAAAGCAGCTCATCGAAGCGCTCGAATCCGCTCTGGCAGAGGCGCAGCTGCTCCACGAGGAGCGCGAGGCGGGTCAGGGGTCGCTGTTTGGGGGCGGAGAAGTCGGAGAAGACGGAAGGAACGGAGCGGCCTCACGGTCCAGCTTTTCCGACCTCTCCGCCCTCTCCGACCTGCCGCCGTGGACCGAGGCGGAACGGCTGGCCAAGGAGAAGGAGGTGCTCGGCTTCTTCATCTCGGGGCATCCGCTGGAGCGCTATCGCCAGGAAGTCGAGCTGTTCGGCACCCGGACCACGGCGACGCTGAGCCAGTGGGGGGAGCACCAGGTGAGCGTGGCCGCGGTCGTGACGGGGGTGAAGCGGCAGATTTCGAAGAAGACCGGGAAGGAATACGCCCGGCTGGTCCTGGAGGACTTTCATGGGACGGCCGAGGCTATCGTGTTTCCGGATGCCTGGGCCAAGCTGAACGCCACGATCGCGCCCGACGCCGCACTCCTGCTTACCGGCGGATACAGCGACCGCGACCGGGGCGAGGACCAGGCCCCGTTTATCGTGGAAACCGCGCGGCCGCTGGGCGAACTCCGGTCGTCCGGGGCTGTCGCCTTGAGCCTGCGGTGGCGCTGTCCGGCCGCGCCCGAGCCTTCGGCGCTGCAGGCGGCTGCCGCCCTCTGTTCTGCGCACCCCGGTCCCACGCCGCTCTATATTGAATGGAGCGACGGCAACGGCGAGGCGGTTCGGCTTCGCTCCCGGCGCATCCGCGTAGCGGCGGAAGATGACCTCGTGCGGGCCTTACGCGATCTGCTCGGCACCGAATCCGTCCACTACGTCAAGGCGGGATGAGCCCGATGGCCTCTGCCTATACTCTGGACTTCGAGAAACCGCTGCTGGAGCTGGAGCGGCAGATCGAGGATCTGAAGCGTATTGGGACCGAGCGGCAGATCGATATCGAGGGTGAGCTTCAGGGTCTGGAAGGCAAGCTCGCATCGCTTCGAGCCGAGATCTACCGAAATCTCACCCCACTGCAGCGGGTGATGGTCGCCCGCCATCCGCGCCGGCCCTACACACTGGATTACCTGAGTACCATTTTCACCGACTTCATCGAGCTGCACGGCGACCGTCTCTACATGGACGATCCCGCGATTGTCGGCGGCTGGGCCCGCCTGGCCGGCTTGTCGGTGATGGTCATCGGCCACCAGAAGGGGCGGGACACCAAGGACAACCTGAAGCGCAACTTCGGCATGCCGCATCCGGAGGGCTACCGGAAGGCGCTTCGGTTGATGAAGCTCGCCGCCAAGTTCTCCGCGCCGGTTATCACCCTGATCGATACGCCCGGTGCATACCCCGGCCTGGGCGCCGAGGAGCGGGGACAGTCCGAAGCGCTGGCCCGCAACATCATGGAGATGTCCGCGCTTCCCACCCCCTGCGTGGCCGTGGTTATCGGTGAGGGCGGGTCAGGGCGGAGCGCTGGCGCTCGGTGTGGCCGACCGGGTGCTGATGCTGGAAAACTCGGTCTACTCGGTGATCTCTCCCGAGGGCTGCGCGGCCATCCTGTGGAAGGACGCTAGCCAACGGGAGCGCGCTGCTGAGGCGCTCAAGATTACGGCGGAAGATCTGCTGCGGCTGAAACTGATCGACGAGATCGTCAAGGAACCAGTGGGCGGGGCCCACGTCGACCCCGACGCCGCGGGTGAGGCGCTGCGCGAGGCGCTCATCCGCCATGTGACCGAGCTCCGCAAGAGCAAGCCCGATAAACTGGTGCGCCGGCGTGCCGAGAAGTACGCCGCCATGGGCGCCTTCACCGAGGCCTGATGCCGCAAACCGTCGAAGTGCGATTCAAGGGGACCCGGAAGGCCTACTTCATCTGGGATGACGAGACCGACCCGATCCGGCTACAGGATGCCGTGGTCGTCGAGGTGGAGCGCGGTCGGGACCTGGGCCGGGTGACTTCGGTAGGAGCCGCGGCCGACAAGAAGTGCGCCAGCAGCTGCTCGGGGTGCTCCGTGGGAGAAGCCGCGGAAGAGAAGGCCCCCCCGAAGCCGGTCGTCCGACGCGCCACTGCCGACGATCTCAAGATCCACCGGGAGATGCGCGGATCGGAGGAAGAGGTGCGTCAGAAGGTGATCCAGCGGGTGCGAGCCCACGACCTGCTGATGAAAGTGAGTGACACCGAGTGGCAGTGGGACCGCAACAAGCTGACGATCTACTTTACGGCGGACAAGCGAGTCGACTTTCGCGCCCTGGTGCGGGACCTCGCCTCGCTGTTTCGGACCCGTATCGAGCTCCGCCAAATCGGCGTGCGGGACGAGGCGGCACGGCTGTCGGGTGTGGGACGGTGTGGCCGGGAGTACTGCTGCTCCACCTGGCTCAAGGAGCTTTCACCGGTGAATCTGGGGCTGGCAAAGGACCAGCACCTCTCCCTGAACCCGTCGCAGATTTCCGGTGGCTGCGGCAGGCTGCTCTGCTGCCTCAAGTACGAGCACGATTTCTACGTCACCGCCCGCAAGCGCTTTCCCAAAGAAGGGAAGACGCTGCGAACAGCGGTGGGCCCGGAAAAGGTCATTGCGGTCGACATTTTCCGGGAGCGGGTCTTCCTCAAGCACGAGGAACACGGCTCGCGCATCATCCCCCTCCTCCAACTCAAAGAGGAAGTAGAACAGCTGGGAGATCTCTTTCCCACGCCGGATGCGCGGCCGCGCAGAGCTACTTGACTTCGAAGTCCTCCGAATCCACCGGCTGACCGTTCAGCAGTATTTCGACCTTGTACTTTCCTTTGGGCCATCCGCTTGGCTTCGTGATGTGGAACTCGGTGACGTCGTCGCCGGCCGCTGAGATGTTCTGGCTCGATTCGTCGACCACCTGCCCGTCCTCGAAGGTCCAGCGCGCCTGGAGTGCGGCGTTCGCATCGGACCCTTTCGTCTCCACCACGGCGTAAATGACATCGGTCGGCCGGAAGTCGTCGGTTTCATCGGTGAGCCGCTTATCGGCGCCGATGGCGCGGCCGACTTGGAGGTTGGTCACCCGGACTGCGGCGGCGTTGGTCTCCGCCCTGCTCCCGGTGTCCACCGTGGCAGTGTTGTCCTTTTTGCCGCACCCCAACACCACCAGCGTGAGTGCCAGGAATCCGGCGCGGGCGGCGGCGATTGAATCGTACCGTAGCATATTGGCCCCTTATCCCTGGGGAAGATTCAGCACCTGTCCCGGATGGATCAGGTCTGGGTTCTGTATCTTGTCGCGATTGGCTTCGAAGATGCGTGGCCACTTGGAAGCATCGCCGTACTCGCGCTTCGCAATCTTGGAAAGACTGTCGCCGGCAACAACGGTGTAGGTCCGCTGCCGGCTCCCGGTGCCCTGCGAGGCGGGTGCAGTCGAGGAACTGCCGCTCCGCACGTCAGAGAAGTCGGCCTTTCCCTTGGCACCTTTGCCACCCTCGCCGAAGAGCTTGTCGAGAACGCCCATGCTCACCCCCATGAAGAAAATGACGATATGATCCGTCAGCGAGATAGCACCGGACCGTAATCCCGGGCGGTGACCCAACGCACACAAGCTAGGTTCTCCCAAGCAGGCCCCGTTAAGTTCGTGACAGGTCCAGCCACGTCTTCGAGGAGTCCGGGTGCCGAAGTTCTACCTGACAACCGCCATCGATTATTCCAATGGTGACCCGCATCTCGGCCATGCACTGGAGAAGGTGGGAGCCGACTGTATTGCCCGCTATCGGCGGCTGCGGGGAGATCGCGTGCACTTCCTCATGGGCATGGACGAGCACAGCCAGTCGGTCTTGCAGGCCGCTGCCCGGGCCGGCGTCCCACCGCAAGTCTGGGTGGATCGCATGGCGGCGCGCTTTGCTGAGTTCTGGTCTCGTCTCGAGTGCAGCAACGATGACTGGATCCGAACCACCGAGCCCCGTCATTTCCGTTCCGTGACTGAGCTGCTGCTCCGCATTCAGCAACTGCACCCGGACGATCTCTATGTGGCGGAGTACGAAGGTCTCTATTGCACCGGGTGCGAGGAGTTCAAACAGGAGAGCCAGATCGTCGATGGGCACTGCATCGAGCATCCCACCCTGGAGCTGATTCGGACCCGCGAACGCAACCATTTCTTCCGGTTGAGCCGCTATGGCGATCGGATCCTGGAGCTGATCACTGCCGGCACGCTCCGGGTCGAGCCGGCTATTCGGCGCAACGAGGTTGTCCGCCTGCTGGAAGGCGGCCTTCAGGACATTTCGGTGTCACGGCTGCGCCAACCGTGGGGAATTCCCTTTCCCGGCGACCCGGAGCAGACGGTCTACGTGTGGTTCGATGCACTGATCAACTACCTGTCGGCCACCGGGTTTCCTGAGCCGGGATACGAGCGGTTGTGGCCGGCAGAGTTACATGTAATCGGCAAGGGCATTACCCGGTTCCACTGCGTTATATGGCCAGCCATGCTGCTGGCAGCCGAGCTGCAGCTGCCACGTCAGGTGTGGGCCCACGGCTACGTCCAGTGGGAAGGCGCCAAGATGTCGAAGACGGCCGGAACGGCGGTCACACTGGACGAGGCGATCGAGCGACACGGCCCGGACGCACTACGGTACTTCCTTCTGCGCGAAGTCGGCTTCGAAGCCGATGGAAACTTCACATGGGAACGCTTCGACGAGCGCTACACGGCAGATCTGGCGGACGGGCTCGGCAATCTGGCGTCGCGAACCCTGGCGATGCTCGGCAAATACCGCGACGGCACCGTGCCCGGGTCACCCCGAGAGACCTCCCTCGACCAGTTGGCCGAGAAGGCAGTCGAGGAGTACGGCCGGGCGATGGACGCACTCGACTTGCGTGCGGGAGCCGAAGCGACGTGGACGATCGTGTCAGGGGCGAATCTGTTCGTGCAACAAGCTGCACCATGGTCACTGGCGAAGGCCGGCAAGGAGGAGGAGTTGGACCAGGTGCTTAGTGCGCTGGCCCGTGCGCTCTGCAGGCTCGCGATCCTGTCGGCGCCCTTCATGCCATCAAAGGCGCAGACGCTTTGGCAGGAGCTGGGAATGGACGGGAACGTCGCGAGTACGGCGTGGGAGGTGGCGAGGCATCCCCGGATGGAAGGACGGCGTACAAGGAAGGGAGCGGCCCTTTTTCCCAAGCCCGCCACTGTCTAGCAGTTACCTGACGCCAGGTGCGAAACTACTTGACAGTGAAAGAGTTATCATCGTTTTTCGCTCTTGACAAGGTCGATCCAAAAGAGCCACCTTGGGTTACGGGGGGTGACTACCATCACCCCTCCGAAGGCCTCACAATTGCAGATTAGTAGGTTGCTCCGCGTGAGCTCGTTGGAACATTTTTCGAGGTACGTCATGGCCAAACGCCGCTGGACTCTGGTTCTCGTCCCCCACGGGTCAGAGCCCTCGCGCATAGTCGAGGTCTCCTACAGCGTGTTGCGGGTAGCTGCCTCGGCCGCGGCGGGACTCCTGGTTCTGGTTCTTCTGGCTGGCTACGCGACAGTCTCCCACACTACCGATCTCTCGCGCACCACTCAGCTGCAAGAGGAAAATGAGGCCTTGGCCCGGGAGCTGGGCGAACTGAACGGCCGGCTAGCGACCCTGGCCGACACCCTGACCCGGATATCCCAGCGAGACGCCCGGATCCGGGTGCTCGCCAATCTCGAGCCGATCGATCCGCAGGTACAGGCGGCCGGAATCGGCGGTCCCTCGGCAGACCTCGGCCTCTTGGGCGTTACCGGCATGGCTCGCCGATCCGCGGAGATCCGCATCGATCTGGCAGCCCTGATTCGGCGCGCAAATCTCCTGGCGTCTTCCTTCCGGGAAGCCGCCGACAGTCTGGCATATCATTCGGCAAGGCTGGCCGCCACGCCTTCCATCATGCCGACCCAGGGCTGGCTCTCAAGCGCATTCTCCTCCATGAGAGCCCATCCGATCCTGCATACGGCGCGGCCGCATGAGGGTATCGATGTGTCGGCCCCCATGGGAAGCCCCATCGAAGCTCCTGCCGCCGGGACGGTTACCAGCGCCGCGTGGGAGGCGGGCTACGGCAATAAGGTGGTCATCGATCACGGCTTCGGCATCGTTACTAAGTTTGCCCACGCCTCCAAGCTGCTGGTACGCACCGGCCAGCGAGTGTCCCGCGGCCAGCGCATTGCCCTAGTCGGCAACTCTGGCCTCGCCACCGGTCCCCACCTCCACTACGAGGTGCTCGTCAAGGGCCGTCCGGTGAATCCGCTGAAGTATGTGTTACCGGATGGAGTAGTGACGGACTAGAGAGGACGGAGAGGACGGAGAGGGCGGAGAGGACGGTAAAGATAAAAACCCCGGAGCGCCGATGCCCCGGGGTTTGTTATTTCCGCCCTCTCCGACCTCTCTTAGAACTTCACCTTCGGCGCCTCGCGTGCTCCTTCTTCCGCCTCGAAGTATTCGCGGGGGGTACCCAAGCCGAAGACCTTGGCGGTGAGATTGTAGGGGAAGCGGCGGATGTAGCTGTTGTATTCACCGACCGCGGCATTGTAGTCCTGGCGGGCGACGGCGACCCGGTTTTCGGTCCCCTCGAGCTGCTCCTGCAGCTGTCGGAAGTTCTGACTCGATTGCAGTTGCGGGTAGTTCTCCGCGATCGCCAGCAGGCGGCCGAGGCCCTGGGAGAGCTGCTGATTGGCCGCTGCCATCTCCGGCACATTTCCGGACTGTACCGCACCGCCCAATCGAGCCCGGGCATTGGCAATAGAGATGAAGACGGTGTCTTCCTGCTTGGTGATCCCCTTCACCGTCTCGACCAGGTTGGGAATCAGGTCGGACCTCCGCTGAAGCTGGGTCTGGATCTGCCCCTGGGCCTGATTGACCCGCTCATCGAGAGTCTGAATGGTGTTATAGCCGCACCCGGCCACCAACAGGAGTCCCAACAGAAGTGGTGGCTGCATTCTGGAGCTGCGGTTCATCGCTGATCTCCGATTTGAAGTTGGTCGAGGAATCGGGCGGTATGCTCCACGGCTTCCATGTAGTTCTCGAATTCCGGCGCGTTGCAGCGCCACTCCCGGTCCACCCGATGCCGAACCACGTGCAGCAGGTGCTCGCCTTCAAATCCGACCGTGGCCGCCGCGTGGGCCGCAAGCTCCAGGGAGTCGTGGGGCACCAGCTTGCCGAGCAGACTCAAGCACGCCTCGCAGGAGCACCAGGATGGTGGCCGCGCTCTGGAGACCCAGGGCTCCCAGCGCCGCCGGATCGGGAGCGTGGGTGGCGTATCCCTGGCGCAACCGCAGTAGCTTCCCGCGGAACTCTCGTTCCAGTGCCTTTCGCAGATCGGCAGGATCGACCTGCGCGCCCTGCAGCGGGTCCGCTCCGCGGAGTACCAGGTAGGAGGTCCGCATGTCGGTGATTTCGACCGGGAAGGCGTCTGAGGCCCGGTTCCACTCGGCCCGGCTCAGCACCAGCGGCGGCTCGCGGGTGGACTTACGCCAGCCAGCAAACGCAGGTCCGAGTGAGCGGAGCACTTTAGGAGTGAGCTCGTCGACCACGAGCATGAGGTTGATGTCGGACCGGCCCTTGATGTAGTCGCCTCGGGCCGCGGACCCGTACAGGATAGCGCTGTACCCCTGCCCCAGCGCGCTGTCCGCCTGGACCAGAAAAGGTTCTACCACACGGGCCACGGAATCGCGCATCAGAATCTTCCTCCGCCACCGCCACCGCTGAAGCCACCACCTCCACCGAAGCCTCCGAAACCACCGCCGCCACCACCGAACCCGCCGCCGCCGCCCCAGCCACCACCGATCCAGGGACCTCCTCCCCAATATACCCGTCTCCGGTTCCGTCTTCCCTTGGAACTGCGGGCACTGAGGAGCAGGAATACGATGAACAGTGCGATTGGCAGGAAGCTGCCCACGCCCCGAGTGTCCGGGACCCGGTCGGGCACAGGCCGGGAGGCGGTCAGCGCGGAGTCAGACACGCCGTAGCCGCGAGCGATGGTGCCGACCAGTGCCCCAACGCCTTTCGTGATCGCTGAGTCGTAGGCTTCGCGCTCGAGATCCGGCTGCATGACATCTTGAATTGCTACGGTGCTCGCATCGGTAACGATTCCCTCGAGGCCGTTGCCCACCTCGATGCGGACGTGTCCTGTTCCGGGCTGGTGGTTCTGGCGAGGAACGACCAGAAGCACCAACCCGGCGTTACGCCGGGGATCGCCGGGGTCGGCCTTTGCCCCGACACCCCAGCGCCGGCCGATCGCCAGCGCTACCTCCGAGGCCTCCCGTTCCCCTATGGAAGGCAGCGTCACGACAACTACCTCGCTACCGGTAGCGGCCTTCAGACGCAGGACCAGGGCCTCCAACGAGGCCTCTGAGGAGGGATCAACCAGCCCGGCAAAGTCGTTGATGTATCCGACAGGCCTGGCCGGAAACAGCGTATCCACCGCCTCGGGTCTGAGCCGAGAGGGCCGCGGCAGTGAGTTGAAGCCCTACCAGGAGGGCGGTAGCTTTGGCACGTGTCAGGTTCAATCAAACTCCCGCTTCTCAGTACCTTTATCGCCTTCGTCGCCGCCTGCGACAGCAGTAATCAGGTGGCCGTGCGAGTATCGATCCCGGATCCATCCACGGTCGAGACGCCCGCCGCGGGCGTAGGCGTGGTCGCGCTCCCGTACGACCGGGACAGCGTACTCGCCAGCCTGGAAGCGCGGGCTCCCACACCTCGTCCGCACACCGCCACGCTCGACAGCATGTTCGTCCGCTTCCGTGGTCCCTTCACCGCGTACACGGTCGTCTCATACGCGGAAAGCGAGTTGCGCGACTCGCTGCGCGCGGTGGAGCAGCGTCTGGACTCGCTCCCATCCGGTGCTCCTGAGCGTGCGGGGCTGGTCGCACGGCGCGATCGCCTATCCGACTCGCTTAGCCGAACCAGTCGGCAGGCCCGGCAGGCCCGTGGGGCGCTGGATCGAGCCCGGGCCGAGTTCGTCTCTCGCAGTGAGAGTCTCCGCGCCGCCGTTCGGCAGTGGGAAGATAGCACCTACCGTGGGTGGGATAGCATCGTCGAAGGTTTGGCACGCGCGAGGCGCAGCCAGCCGGTCACCGATACGACCGATGCCACGGGTTGGGCCCAATTCACTCTCGCGCCCGGCAAATGGTGGATCTACGCCCAGGCGTGGGATACCAGCGACCCGAACTCGAAGTGGTACTGGAACCTTCCGGCAGATCGAGATACGATCCTGCTCTCCAGCCGCAGCGGACAGCGGCAGCCGCGATACTGATGAGGCATGACCGAGTGTCTAACAAGCCTGTCCAACCCATGAAAACCCCCGCATTCCGCCTGATGGTGCTGGCCGTGCTGGGGATCGGCGCCGGCGGTTCGGTTGCGGCGCAGACCGAGGTTCCCCTCGCCAATCGCAGCAAGGGATTACCGAGTGCACCGGTGACGGTGTACGAAATGTCCGATTTCCAGTGTCCCTACTGTAAGCGATTCGCCCTGGAGACGTTTCCCGAGATCGAGCGACGCTATATCGCTCCAGGCAAGGTTCGCTGGGTCTACGTCAACTTCCCGCTCACTCATTTGCACCCGCACGCCGTTCCGGCCGGCGAGCTGGCCCTATGCGCCGCAAAGCAAAACGGATTCTGGCGGATCCACGATCTCCTGTTCCAGTACCAGGAAGCATGGGCACCGCTCAAGGAAGCCGGGCCGTTCTTCGTCTCTCTGGCCGATTCGGCCGGGCTCTCGAAGAAGGCGCTGCTCAGCTGTCTTCAGAGTCCAGACACCAGGAAGAGCCTTCAGGCCGAGGCGGAAGGCGCCCAACGTGCCGGCGCCCGCAGCACCCCGACGTTCTACATCGAGGGCGGGCTGATGGAAGGCGCGCTGCCGCTCAATGTGTTCCAGCAGATCCTGGATTCGGTATATGCGGCGAAGACCGGCGGGAAAGCAGAAGGAAAGCGTGAGCGGTGAGCGGTAAGTTCTTTATCCCATTACACCCACCGATAAAAACACATCGTACAGCGCGTGGGTCCACGCCGTGATCCCGAAGCCACGGAGCAAGAACAGGCCACTGAAGAGCACGCCAGCCACGGTGCGGAATGTGAAGGAGGCGAGCTGCAGCCGGTCTCCGTACGGCCCGATGTAGTGGAAGGCCGCGAAGATCAGGGCGCCGACCACCACGGCAAAAGCGCCGGAGGGGATGGCAGTCCAGCCGAAGACGCCGCGCGCCAACCAGGCGAGCCCGGAGACGAGTATTACACGGAAGAGCAGTTCCTCGTAGATGCCTGCACCGAGCGAGATCATGAGCACGGTAGGCAGGCTCCATTCCACCAGTAAACCGTTTGCCAGGAGCGGTAGATCCAGGACCGTCATGAGTCCCGGCAGTAAGAGGACAGTAAGAGTGCCGGCGATGAGTCCAAATGCGAGTGCGTAGAGGATCGATTCCGCCGCCATGAGTGCGAAAACGCTCGGCTCGATCGTAGCGGGACCTTCGGTAATCCCTCCAGACCTGCCAGCTCCCTGCTCCGACCAACAACACTCCGAATACGATCAATCCATCCCGCCCGCCGAGAGCCCGGAAGAGACTCTTCAGCAGCACGTCGGCCCCGTTTCGCACGCCGGCGAATTCATGACCGGAGAGTGAGAAGGCAAGGACCTCGTAGGCCAGGAGGAGCGGCAGCGCAAAGGTGAGGCTGTACCGCGGCTCTCTGACTATCCGCCAGTAGTTGAAAGTGAGCATTTAGAGGGACCGGGACAAGAAAAAAGGGGCCGCCTTTGGCGGCCCCCCCAGGTTCGAAGTGTCGCCTGGGTTTCAGCTTGCAGCGCTTGCTAGTGGCCGCAGGCGACCCTTGACGCTGTAGACAATGGATCACCTCCCTCGGTTATAGGTCTTTGCCATGGTTGGGCCTACGTTGGTCTGGTAACATTTCCTGGTAACATATCGACCCTTTTCAGCCCTGTTTCTCCGAAAATGAATGGATCACCTCCCTCGGTTGGATATGTTCTAGCCATAGCAGGGGTTCCCTTCCCTACTGGAGGACACCCGAAAAGTAATTTCAAGGCTGGGCCTAATGCCAGTGGCGGAGAAGTGCCTGTGGGGGCCCGGCGAAGACTGCGGTGCCGGGAAGCCGCGAACCCCGGTGTGGGGGGTTCCTGACGGCGGATACGCGCAGTTGACCGAGACCAATGGCGCGGCAACATTGCCGCATGCCTTCCACTTCGCTGGGATATCGCGCGGCCGTTCGTCTCGGCGCCGCGCTGGCCCCAGCCATCGGCACACTGTCCCCGAGGTGGTCCAAGGCCATCGCGGGACGGCGCCATGCCGGAGAACGGTTGCTGGCGTGGGCCAAGTCCGGGCGGGACCCGAGCCGCCCCCTCATCTGGGTTCATGCCGCCTCCGCGGGGGAGGGACTCCAGGCCGAAGCGGTGCTGCACCACGTTCGCCGGCTCCGCCCCGATTGCCAGGCGGTCTATACCCACTTCAGCCCCTCGGCCGCCGGGCTGGCTGCCCGGATCGCCGTAGACGTGGCGGACTATCTGCCCAACGATCTGCCGCGGAACGTGGACCGGCTGTTATCCGCTCTGAAGCCGGATCTCCTGGTCTTCGCCAAGCTCGATCTGTGGCCCGAGCTGGCGACCCGGGCGGCGGGTACGGGCACGCCGGTGGCCATGGTAGCCGCCACCGTCAGCCCGGGAAGCAGCCGGCTCCGCTGGCCCGCGCGAGCGCTCCTTCGCCCTGGGTACAGTGCCGTCACCACGGCCGCTGTCATCTCAGCCGAAGACGGAGGCAGGCTGGCGCGTCTCGGCGTACCACCGGAGCACATTCGCGTACTGGGCGATCCCCGCTTCGACAGCGTGGCCGAGAAGGTTCGGGCGACCAGCCCGACCGATCCACTGCTCAGCTTCGGCCAGGGAGCTTCCACCATGGTGGCCGGATCCACCTGGCCCGAGGACGAGGCCGTGCTCCTTCGCGCGTTCGTGGGTGTGAGAGGCGCGCACCCCGACGCGCGTCTCATTCTGGTGCCGCACGAACCCGGCGAGGGGCATCTCCGCTCGATTGAGCGAACAGCCGCAACGATGGGACTGCCTTTGCCGGTTCGCCTGAGCGCGACCCAGGCTGCCATGCCGCTTCTGCTGGTCGACCGAATCGGCATACTCGCGTCCCTGTACGGTGCGGGGTCCATGGCCTATGTCGGCGGCGGCTTCGGCAGGGCCGGGCTTCACTCCGTACTGGAGCCCGCCGCATGGGGCATCCCGGTCGCATTTGGGCCCCATTGGTCCAACAGCCGGGACGCGGCGCTGCTGCTCGCGGACAAGGGTGGCATCGCGATGCCGGCCCGCGAAAGCAACCCGGTCGGTGCACTGGAACGCCAGTGGTGCGAATGGATCGTCGATGACGCGGGTAGGAGAGCTCAGGGACAGCGAGCGCGTAGTGTGGTGCAGCGTGGCCTGGGAGCGGCGGAGCGAAGCGCGGTAATGCTGGTGGAGCTTATTTCGTCACGACCCCTTCGAAGGTCACTGAACGGGGCACGATCAAACCGGCCGTAAGCGCGGTGATCAGGACATCGTTCCAGCGGCTCCGGACCTTGATCCTGACCCCCACCACGCTGCTGCCTGCCGCGAGCTGGGAAGCCAGCGCCTTTCGAAGCGAGGGCGACTTGATCATGAACTGCCCCCCAGAGCCCGTAGACTGCGCGCTGGGTCAGCTTGAACCGGTCTCCCACCGGCGGTTGGTCGGCCGGGCTGGCGAGTGTCGCCGGCACTCCCAGTGCCATGGCGTCGAACGTCTCGGCGCAGCCGGCGAGAGAGACCAGCAACCCGACGGCGAGCAGGATGCCGGAGCGGCGACTCACGATCCCGGAACTCGAAAGGTGTAATGCGCGCCGAAGCCGAACACGCTCGGATCCGACCCATCCAGAAATACCCGATCGTACGCCGCCTGCAGGCCGAATCCGTTTATCAGATTTAACTCCACTCCGCCACCGAGGCCGAAGTTGCTCTCGGTCTCAGAGACGCCCGAGCCAGACACCTGAACAATGTCCACCCGCGGAGCGATCCAGGGCTTGATGGTGAGCGAAGGATTCGGGATCGTGAGCGCCATTCCCACGCCGACGGGAAAACGCAGCTCGTCGACCTCTTCATTGGGCAGAAAGCCGGAGTCGGGCTTGGAGTACCCGATGCCGCCCTGCAGAGTGATGGACAGTGGGGTGAGCGGGGCACCGAACACCTTGTAGTTGAGGCTGGCACCGACCGATAGCTCGCTGTCTTCCTGGCCGTCCGGATCGAAAGTGGACAGAATGGCGGTCGCGCCAAATGCGCCGAAGCCGGCCCGACCACTGAGGGCGAGAGCGCGGCCCTTGCCTGCCTCGGTGTCGGGGAATCCGATATCGCCATAGACACCGATGCCGCTGGGAATGCCGCTATTGTAAACCGGAATGCCGCGGACCTGCGCCGCGGCATCAGAGGTGAAGGCGCCTGCGAGCACTAGACCCACGCTAGCAAGTACGGCGTACCGCCGTTCTCTCATGCCGCTCTTCCTCCGCCCTGTGAGACGCCCGCGGACGTCACGGGCGCAAGAAGGTAGTAATGGGCTTTGAGTGAAGTCAACCGAGTTCGCCGGAGGCGAACAAAGGTTGCAACACTGCCGCAACCGAATGGTTCGGAACGAAAACGCCCGTCCGCGGGTAACGCGGACGGGCGAATCGCGGTAAGACCAGACCTTACTGTAGATAGTTCACACTGAGACCCACACCCTCGAGATCACCCAGGCTTCCGCTGGCCCGTACCGACCAGGTCTCGCTGAAGCGCATATCGACCCCGAGCCCGAACGCGAAATTTACATCATCGTCCACGCCACCGAAGGTCGGCACGATGACCGGATTGGCATACGGTGTGAACGAGGTACTGGAGCCCTCCATCTCGAACCGCCGACCCAGCGTCACGCCCACGGGGAGGAAAAATACATCGGGCCCGTCGCCGATCTGGGTGCCCAGCCCGACGGTGAGCGCGCCGTCCAGGGGGAAGCTCTCGCTGTAGCTCACAATCCGGGTGCGAAAGTTACCGCCGAGCAGAATTCGGCTGTCAAGATCATCGTTACCATCGGCATATCCACCACGGATACCGAAGTCATTGTTGCCCCTTCCATAGCTGTAAGAGCCTTCCAGGGCAAAATCAGCGTTGCTCCCGGGATCTGAGAGGGCCAGCCCGAACTCATGATTGGTGAAGGCGCGATACGGCGCCTTGAACATGGGTGTGCCGGTTTCCTGGGCCGCCGCGGTGCCACCGCCCAACCCCACCATGGCCAGCACCAAGAGCCCACCGCATAGCCTACGACGCATGAGATTCTCCTTGAACGTGTTCCGTGACCACGCGGACCCGATTCTCCACTACCTGAAGGAACCCGCCACGTACGGAGAAGCGGCTGACAGCCTCGGCTCGGCGCACCGTCAGCGTACCCTCACCCAGCAGCGTCATGAACGGTGCGTGGTTCGGCAAGATGCCGACCTGGCCGTCAAAGGCGGGTGCGACCACCGCGTCCGCCTCACCGTCGAACATAGACGCCTCCGGAGAGATCACCGTGACTTGCATCACCCGCTCGCGAGCTGCTTGGCGCGCGCAACCACGTCGTCGATACCACCCTGCATGTAGAACGCCTGCTCCGGCAGATGATCGAATTCACCGGCGACGACCCGCTCGAAGCTGGAGATGGTATCGTCGAGCTTGACGTACTTGCCGGGAAATCCGGTGAACTGCTCCGCCACGAAGAACGGCTGGGAAAGGAAGCGCGCGATACGCCGCGCCCGGGCAACAATGAGTTTGTCCTCCTCGCTGAGCTCGTCCATGCCGAGAATCGCGATGATGTCCTGCAGCGCCTTGTAGCGCTGAAGGATCCGCTGCACCCCAATGGCCACATCGTAGTGGCGCTGACCCACGAACTGCGGATCGAGAATGCGGCTGGAGCTGTCCAGCGGGTCCACGGCGGGATAGATGCCGAGCTCCGCGATGGCACGGGACAAAACCACCGTGGCGTCCAGGTGGGCGAAGGCGGTGGCCGGCGCCGGATCGGTGAGGTCGTCGGCCGGGACGTAGATCGCCTGCACCGACGTGATCGACCCCTTGTTGGTGGAAGTGATCCGCTCCTGCAGATCGCCCATCTCCGTCGCCAGCGTCGGCTGGTATCCCACCGCGCTCGGCATCCGTCCCAGCAGCGCGGAAACCTCGGAGCCGGCCTGGGTGAACCGGAAGATGTTGTCGATGAACAGCAGCACGTCCTGACCCTGGATGTCGCGGAAGTACTCCGCGACGGTCAGGCCGGTCAGGCCTACGCGGAGACGCGCGCCGGGCGGCTCGTTCATCTGCCCGTAGATCAGGGCGCACGAGTTGATGACCCCGCTCTCCTTCATTTCCAGGTAGAGGTCGTTGCCCTCGCGAGTCCGCTCACCCACGCCGCAGAATACCGACTTCCCGCCGTGACCCTTGGCCACGTTGTTGATCAGCTCCATGATCACCACCGTCTTGCCGACGCCGGCGCCACCGAACAGCCCGATCTTGCCGCCTTTGACGAACGGTGCGATCAGGTCGATGACCTTGATGCCGGTCTCGAAGATCTCGGTCTTGGGCTCCAGATCGGTGAACTTCGGCGTGGGGCGGTGGATCGCCCAGCGCTCGGTGTCGGCCGGAATGGCCGCACCGCCGTCTACCGGCTCACCCAGCACGTTGAGAATGCGCCCCAGCGCCACGTCGCCCACCGGCGCGGTGATCGGCGAACCGGTATCGCGCACTTCCATGCCGCGGGTGACGCCATCGGTGCTGCTCATGGCGACTGCACGCACCTGATTCTGACCGATGTGCTGCTGCACTTCGGCGGTGACCTTGACGGGCACGGCTCCGTTGGGATCGGCCAGCTCGATGGCGTTATAGATCTCCGGCAGATGCTCCGGCTCGAACTCCACATCGAGCACCGGGCCGATGACCTGGACTACCCTGCCGATGTTCTGCCGGGTCGCGGCCGCCTTGCCGACCTTCTCAGTTGCGATTGCGGTTGCCATGTGGGGCTACACTCCGTAAGTGGTTCAGTCTTTACCTGGTCGGAGAGGGCGGAGAAGGGCCACACCTCTCCGTCGTCTCCGTCCTTTCCGTCTTCTCCGACTACCCCTGAAGCGCCGCCGCGCCGCCCACGATCTCGGCGATCTCCTGAGTGATCTGCGCCTGGCGCTGCCGATTGTAGGTGCGCTTCAGGAGCTCCAGAATGTCGCCGGCGTTGTCGGTGGCGTTCTTCATGGCGGTCCGCCGGGCACCGTGCTCCGCCGCCGCGGTCTCGACCAGCCCGCGGTACACCGCGTTCCGAACATAGAGTGGCAGCAGCCGCTCGAGAATGGCTTCGGCATTCGGCGCCAGGATGTAGTTCGCCACAATGCCCTGTGGTTTTGCCTCCGCCTGCCCCGCTGCCCCGCTGCCCCGCTGTTGTGGTGGCTCCACCGGAAGGATCCGGACCGTCGCCGGAGGAGTCTGAAGCGCGCTCAGAAACCGGGCCTGGATCAGGTCCACGCTCGCGAGCTCACCGGCCGCGAACGCCTCGATGAGCGGCTCCGCGATCTCGCCGGCATGATCTGCGGTGGGCCGGTCACCGACGTCGGTGCGCTCCAGCGCCAGCTTGCGTCCGAGATACTTGAAGAAGCCGATGCCCTTTTTGCCGACACCGAACAGCTCGACCGTATACCCCTGCTGTTCCAGGGACTCGATCCGCCGGCGCGCTTCCTTGATCAGGTTGGAGTTGAAGCCGCCCGCCAGGCCGCGATTCGACGTCAGCAGGATCACCGCGGCGCGGCTGGGGCCACCCTTGGAGGGTGCCGCCGGCTGGCGCAGCAGCGGAAACCGGTCGGCCAGGTCCGGGGTATACAGATCCTCGATCACCTGCCGCAGCGCTTCCGCGTAGGGACGGGCAGCAACCACCCGGTCCTGGGCCCGCTTGAGCTTGGACGTGGCGACCAGCTCCATCGTCTTGGTGATTTTCCGGGTGTTCTGGACCGACCGGATGCGGCCTTTGAGCTGCCGGCTCTTGGCCATTATTCGGGAGCGAAAAGCTTCTGGAACGCGTCGATAGCGGCGATCAGGCGCTTCGTGATGCCGTCGTCCAGCACCTTCTTGGCCCGGATATCCTTCAGAATCTCACCGTGGGACGCTTCGAGATAATCGAGGAAGTCGCGTTCCCATTTCCGGATGTGCTTCACGTCCACGCCGTCAAGATGTCCGTTGGTGACGGCGTAGATGATGACCACCTGCTTCTCGACCGGGACGGGACGGTACTGCGGCTGCTTCAGCACTTCGACCAGGCGGGCACCCCGGGAGAGCTGCTTCTGCGTGGCCGGATCGAGATCCGATCCGAACTGGGCAAAGGCTTCCAGCTCGCGGTACTGCGCCAGGCTCAGCCGCAGCGGGCCGGCCACCTGCCTCATGGCTTTGATCTGTGCGTTGCCGCCGACCCGGCTCACGCTGATGCCGGCATCCACCGCCGGCCGAACGTTGGCGAAGAAGAGATCGGTGGTGAGGAAGATCTGTCCGTCGGTGATCGAGATGACGTTGGTGGGGATGTACGCGGACACGTCGCCCGCCTGGGTCTCGATGATAGGCAGCGCCGTCAGCGAGCCACCCGCCTTCTTGATCCGCGGATCGTACTTCACCACCTCGGCGTCTTCGTTGATCTTTGCCGCGCGCTCCAGGAGGCGGCTGTGGAGATAGAAGACGTCACCGGGATACGCCTCGCGACCGGGAGGCCGGCGGAGAATCAGCGAGAGCTGACGGTAGGCGGCCGCCTGCTTGGAGAGGTCGTCGTACACGCAGAGCGTGGCCTTCCCCTCCTCGTACATGAAGTACTCGGCGATGGCGCAGCCGGCGTACGGCGCAATAAACTGGAGTGGTGCAGGATCCGAAGCGGATGCGACCACGACGATGCTGTAGTCCATGGCGCCGGCATCTTTCAGCTTTTCCACCACCGTCGCAACGGTGGAACGCTTCTGCCCGATGGCGACATAGACGCAGACGACGCCCGGCGCCCTTCTGATTGATGATGGTGTCCACCGCGATAGCGGTCTTGCCGGTGCCGCGATCGCCGATGATCAGCTCACGCTGGCCTCGGCCGATGGGAATCATGGAATCGATGGCCTTGATGCCCGTCTGAAGCGGCTCCTTCACCGGCTGGCGCACGATGATGCCGGGAGCCACCATTTCGACCGGCCGGCTCCCGGTCGCCTGGATAGGGCCGCGGCCATCTACCGGCCGTCCCAGCGCGTCCACTACCCGGCCCAACATGCCCGGACCGACCGGCACCTCGAGCAGTCGGCCGGTGCGCCGCACCTCGTCGCCTTCCTTCAGCTTGAGGTAGTCGCCCATGATGGCGGCGCCGACGTTGTCCTCCTCGAGATTCAGCGCCAGACCGGCCACCGTCTCACCGGTGTCGTGGGCGGTAAACTCGAGCATTTCGCTGGCGATGGCTGACTTGAGGCCGTAGATGCGTGCGACCCCGTCCCGCACTTCGAGCAGGGTGCCTACCTCACTGACGTTCTCGGTGGAAAGATCCGCCGACGCGATCTCGCGCAGCAGAATGTCCTTCAACTCACCCGGGCGAAGTATGGATTCGGTGGCCATGTAGTTTCTGAACCTGGCTGAAGGTGCGCCGTCTAATCTAGTTTGTGAAAATAATCACAATTCGAGGCAGGACAAGACAGCGGGGAAGCGAGGCCGCTTAGTTCCTACTCCTCGTGTTCCCCTGGGCGAACGCGGCGAGCACCCCTCTCGGCCCCAGCCTCCCCAATCCGCTGGTGGGCACGTTGGCGATCCGCCGAGCCGTTCGGGCGAGGTGATTGGAAGAGGTGAAGTGCAGCACCCGAACGACGGTCTGCACCGCATACCCGGGGTTCCCCAGAAGCTGCGCGGCGCAGGCGATACGGGTGAGATCGATCACCCGCTTCAGGTTGGGCGCCCCTCCGGCTCCAAACTGCCGGGAGAGGTGTTCCCGGCTGATGCGGAGCCGGGCCGCCAGAGTCGTGGTGCGCATCGGGCGCTCGACCTCGCCAATGAGGACGTTCCAGGCGGACTGTTGCAGCGGTTCAGTGAGCCGCAAAAGGCGCGGAGCATCCGTCAGCGCCCGCCGGCGCTCCGCGGTAATGGATGTGCGGAGCACCAGATCTCCCACGACCGGATCGTCGACCCCTTCCACCACCACACCGGCGAGGGCGTGGGAGCGGCACGCCAGGAGCAGTTCGCCGTCGTCGGGACGAAACGGTGCGTAGGCGACGATGGGAACGGCAGGCAGGTGGGATCGCAGATCGGAGAGCTCCGCTAGAAAGCTGGGCTGCGGGGCGACGACCACCGCGTCCACCAATCTGGTCTGAAGCAAGCGGCGCAGCGCGGCCGGGCTCTTACAGGACACGACCCTGGGGCCACCTTTGGGAATGCTCCGCCGCAGGGCCGTCAGGGCGCCACGGCTCACCTGCAGGGCGGCGATGGCGGGCATGGGATCAGGCGGACGGATGGACGGGCGGTCGGGCGGTCGGTTCGCTGTCTGCCTCTACCTCCTCAGCCTCTTGCTCAGGTCGCCCGTCCCTCTGGCTGGCTGAGCGTTCATCCCGTCCGCCCGCCCGCCCGTCAGCCTGACCGCCCCCCCGCCCCGCGCCGACCGCGACCAGCGTGCGCACCATCTCCCCGGCGCGCTTGAGCACACCCCGCGCGTTGTCGTAGCTGAGCAGTTCCAGCGCCTCGGTGAGCGGTCGCCATTGGCACGCGGTAATGCCTTCGGCCACCTGGGGGCAGGCTTCTCCGTCGGGACTCTCGAACAGGAAGAAGTGGCAGTACTTGTGAATGTGCCGGCCGCGAAACCGGAAGTGCCAGTCGATCACCCGTATGGGCCCGTGGAGCACGAGATGGTCGAGGCCGGTCTCCTCCGCGGTTTCCCGCAAGGCTGCCTCAGCGGGTGACTCGTCACCCTCGAGGTGGCCCTTGGGGAAACCCCAGTTCTTGTAGGAGTCCCGGATCAGCAGGTAGCGCGCGGGTTCCCCCCGGGGCCGGCGGAACACGATGCCACCGGCACTCACCTCCAGCTCCGCGCGACGCTTATTCATCTTAGAACACGGAGATCTTGAGATACTTCTTCGGGTCGGCCTGAATGGCGGTCAGGAGCGCGCGGAACTGGATCACGGTCTTCGTGGTCTCCTGGTAGAGCGTCGAATCCGACGCGAGCATGCCGAGCGTGCCGTTCCCAGCCTGAATCTTGGTCATCAGCGAGTCGGCGGCCTGAAGGACCCGTACCAGGCTCGCCTCATTGGCGCGAGCCGCCCCGATGACTGAGCGTAAGTCGGCTGCGGCGTGTCGCAGGTCGGCGCTGGAGCTCCTCGAGTTGTCGAGAATGTCCTTCAGCTGGTTGTCACGGGTCGCCGAATCCAGGCGCGCAACAGCCCCCTGGAAGGTGTGGGCGACACCGGTAAAGGCATCCGACGTACTGGACACATTCCGGCTCACGTGATCGATCCGATCAGTCTGGGTATTGGCGAAGCGCACCAGTCGCGCCGAGATGGCTGCCAGATCCTTGACGCTTTGCTGCATGTTCTTGAGCGCCGTGCTGTCGAACGCCTGCCCGATCCGCTGGGTGATGTCTCCGACGTCCCCGGCAATCCGACTTGCCTGCGCGGTGAGCTGACCGATGTCCGGCAGGGTGGCCCCGGGCCAGGCGTCACCACCCGCCTGATCCGACTCGATCAATGCGTTGCGGATGATAGGGTCCTCCGGCAGTGGCTCGAGGGGCACGATGTTGGCGCTCCACTCCCCAAAGAGACTGGCCGAGGCCGAAATGGCAGCCGGCTTCCGGGGCAGCTCAACCGACCGGTCGATGCTGAAATCGGTCTCCACCCATTCGTTCTCCACCAGACGGATGCTCTCCACCCGTCCAACCCTGACACCCCTCAAAGTGACTGGCGCGCCCACCCCGAGCCCTCCAACGGTGCGGAAGCGGGCCTTGTACGAGGCCTGCTTCTGGTTGACGTCGGTTTCGCTCAGCCAGAGCGCCCCGCCAATCACCAGGGCGAGCGCGGCCAGCACGGCCAGGCCGACGGCGAATTCGTTGCTGCGCTTCATCCGACCGACCTCCGCGGCTCCAGCGCGACCGGAGTTGGGCGGCCCTCGATGAACTGTCGCACCACCGGGTCGTGGGACGCCTGCATCTCGCGCGCGGTGCCGGTCTGGCGGATGGTCCCCTCGTGCAGCATGGCCAGACGGTCGCCTACGCTGAAGGCGCTGCGCATGTCGTGGGTCACTACCAGCCCGGTGACGCCCAGATCTCGAGTCCGCACCATGAGCTGGTCCATCAGGGCGGCGGTGACAGGGTCCAGTCCGGTCGTCGGCTCGTCATACAGAATGTAGTGCGGCTTGAGGGCAATCGCCCGGGCGATGCCGGCCCGCTTCCGCATACCGCCGGACAGCTCCGCCGGAAGCTTGTTCTGGCAGCCACCCAGCTCGACCACATCGAGACTCTCCTCGATCCGCTCCTGGATCGTGCGCTCGTCATAGCCGCGCCTGACCAGTCCCATGCGGATGTTCTCGGCCACGGTCATCGAATCGAACAGGGCGGCGAACTGAAAGACGAATCCGATCCGTCCCCGCAATGCGGCCAGCTCGTCGCGGTCCAGCTCTCCTACGTCGGCCCCGTCCACCAGGACCCGTCCCCCGTCGGGCTCCAGCAGCCGCATGATCAGCTTCAGGGTTACGCTCTTCCCTGATCCCGACGGCCCGATGATGACGGTGTTCTGCCCATCGGGCACCTCGAGCGTGAGGCCTCTCAGGATCCGGCCGGGACCGAAGGACTTGGTGAGGTTCTCCAGGATTATCATAAAAGCACCAGCGCCCAGAAGGCGTCCAGCACCAGAATCGCCTCGCAGCCGAGTACGACCGCGCTGGTAGTGGACTGCCCGACTCCCTGGGCGCCGCCCTCGGTCGCGAGCCCCCGCACGCACCCCATCAAGGCGACCGCGAAGCCGAAGCTGGCGCTCTTTACCAGTCCGAACCAGACGTCCTTGAACTGGTAGAACTGCTTGAGTCCCTTGAGAAACTCCGTCGTCGAGAGATCGAGCAGATTGATGGCGGTGATCCAGCCGGAGCCCACCCCGACCCCGACCGCGAATGCGGTGACCACCGGAAACATCAGGGTTGCGGCCAGGACCCGCGGGACTACGAGGTAGGAGTAGCGGTCGTAGGCCAGGGTTTCCAGCGCATCCACCTGCTCGCTGACCTTCATGGTTCCCAGTTCGGCGGCGATGCTGGCTCCGACCCTGCCGGCCAGGGCCATCCCGGTCAGCACTGGGCCCAGCTCCATCATGATCGTCTTGCCGACCAGGGCCCCCACGAAGTAGAGCGGGACGGCACCGGTGAAGATGTATGAGGAGAGGAGGGAGAGCACGATCCCGGTGAAGACCGCGATAAAGAGGGCGATCGGCACCGAGTCCACGCCCAGGCGCCGCATCTGGATCGCCAGGAGTGGGGCCCAGGTGGATACGTCGGCCAAGGCCCGTCCCGCTTCCAGACTGCGACGCCCTACATGGGCAATGAAGCCGTCCCGAGTCCCGGCACTGGCCGCGGTAAGCAGAGGCTCGCTGCGGAAGGTGGGGAGGGTCACGGAGTTACGGCCGTGAATCGGGAGTGGGGACCAGCGGGCCCGTCATGCGGCGAAGCTCGCCAATGCCCGGCCCATCTCGCCGTCACGCAGGCGCTTGAGGGCCCGGTCCCGCAGCTGCCGCACGCGTTCGCGGGTGACGCCCAGCAGGCCGCCGATCTCCTCGAGGGTATGTTCCCGGCCGTCGTTCAGCCCGAAGTACAGCCGCAGAACCTTGGCATCGCGCGGGGGGAGCGCTTTCAGCGCGCGGTCGATCTCTTCGATGAGGAGCTGGTCCATTACCTGGGCTTCCGGGGCGCTCGCCTCGTCCGCCACAAATCGATCGCTGAGGGAGCGCTCTCCCTCGCCCTCGACCGGCGCATCGAGGCGCACGTCGGCCGAATTCAGCGTCGCCAGCGATTGGACCACTTCCACCGTGAGGCCGGTGGCGTGGGCGATCTCTTCCGGGCTGGGCTGCCGTTCCAGCTCCTGACGAAGGGTCTCGGCGCTGCGGACGATCCGGGAAAGGTCGGCGGTGCGGTTCAGGGGGACCCGAACCGTGCGGCCCTGCCGCGCCAGCGCGGCGAGGATGGCCTGCCGGATCCACCAGACGGCGTAGGAGATGAACTTGACTCCCTGGTCGGGATCGAACTTCCGGGCCGCGGTCAGGAGTCCGACGTTCCCTTCGCCAATCAGGTCCGAGAGGGCCATGCCCCGGTTCTGGTACTTCTTCGCCACCGAGATGACGAACCGCAGGTTGGCGCGGATCAGCTCGTGCATGGCATCAGGGTCTCCGCTCGCGATCCGGCGGGCGATCACCACCTCCTCCTGAGGGCTCAGGAGTGGGGTCTTGGCAACCTCGTATAGATACTGGTCGAGGATGTCGCGTTCGGACTCGAACACGCCAATGCGTTTGGCATCATTTCGGCGCGTACGCCGGCGTTGCGGCTCTTTGCTCATAGGACTACGTTTCCGTGCTGCGTTGGCGCCGTACGAAGATGGGAAAAATCCGCGGGGGCGTAGCTCAGTTGGGAGAGCGCGTGAATGGCATTCACGAGGTCAGGGGTTCGATCCCCCTCGCCTCCATGGCCCCTCTTCGGCCGGCTGGCGTCCCGGGATGCGGGTCGTTGCGCGGCGACGGGCGGCACGCTAAGATCATCCGCTTCGCGGGAATAGCTCAGTTGGTAGAGCACAACCTTGCCAAGGTTGGGGTCGCGGGTTCGAGTCCCGTTTCCCGCTCTCGGAGGCGGCAGGCCGGCCCAGGTGGCTAGCCAAAACCTCAACTGTCGGACGGACCCGGGGTTAGCCAGAGTATCGGCGCGGAAGTGGCGGGTCTGAAGCATACGTCGCGGGGTGGAGCAGTCTGGTAGCTCGCCGGGCTCATAACCCGGAGGTCGTGGGTTCAAATCCCACCCCCGCTACTTGGAAGGACGGAGAGGGCGGAGACGTCGGAGAGGACGGATGGGTTGCTCCCGCGAGGGCAGGCCTGCCGTATCGCGGAGCCAGCACACCGCCCTCTCCGTCCTCTCCGCCTTCTCCGTCCTCCCCCAGACGGGCGGTTAGCTCAGTTGGTTAGAGCGCCACGTTGACATCGTGGAGGTCACAAGTTCGAGTCTTGTACCGCCCATGGGCGCCCTTAGCTCAATTGGATAGAGCATTTGACTACGGATCAAAAGGCTGGGGGTTCGAGTCCCTCAGGGCGCATCTAAATCCAAAAGCGTGAGCGGGGTAGAAATAGCGTAAGCGGTGAGCGGGACTCTTCCCTCGGCCGCCCCCGCTTACCGCTCACGTTTTGCTGTTACCGCTTACTGTTGTGGAGACGGGGCGTAGCGCAGCCCGGTTAGCGCGCCTGCTTCGGGAGCAGGAGGTCCCCGGTTCAAATCCGGGCGCCCCGATCGAGATAGAACAGAGCCCCGTCAATGTATAGTTGACGGGGCCTCTCGTTGTGATGCGGTACTGTCCGGATATCAAATCCTTCGAACACCCTGCGCTATGGCGTGTATAGCTCACTCTCGACTGGTACGGTATATGGCGGGTCTGGCACCCGTCGGACACCCCCAATCGCGAGAAGACGGGGCGTGCCACCCAGCGTGACCTGAACGAGTGCAGGGTGCGCGAATTTGGGTGCGGCCTTGGGGCTCCACGTGTTAGTCGTCGGATTGTAGGCGTAGGCGCGATGCGCGGTCGCCCCGCTGACGACCACGAAGAGCTTGCCCTGGAGCACGGCCCCCCGAGCCGAGCCTGCCGAGGGCAACGGTGCGAGCGTCTTCCAGGTGTCCGTCGCTGGATCGTAGCGATCGAGTGCGGCCACCGGGTTGCCGAGATTGTCGATGCCGCCAGCAACGAAGAACTTGCCGTTGATGACTCCACCGGCGCCGTGCGCGTGATAATGCGGGGCTGGCCGCTTGGTGGCCCAGTAGTTCGTCGCGGGATTGTAGCGGAAAAGGCGCCGGAACGGCTCGGTTTCACAGTAGCCTGGCTGGGGGTAGTTGTCGTAGGAGCAGTTACCGGGAAGCACGTAGAGCTTGCCGTCGATCACGCCCGTGATGCCCTCGGCGGTGGCCTTCGGCATGCCGGCCTTCTGGGTCAGAGTATTGGCGGCTGGGTCGTAGGCCCAGACCGCCCCGACGATGGCGTCGTAGCCGTTGCCGTAGTCGCGACCGCCCGAGAAGTACAACTTATTCCCGATCTTACCCACCCCGTTGGTGTTGAATACGTACACGCGAGTGTCAGAACCTTTCCCTGTCCAGGTATTCGTAGCCACGTTGTAGGCCACCACCTGGACCCCCGAGCCTCCCTCCCCGTCTGTACCGCCAATGGTATAGACGACGGATTGTCCGGCCGCGTTGGGGAACACCCCAGCGGAGACGCCGATTGCACCGAACACCGCCGGATAGGCCGCCTTCAGAGTCCAGGTGTTCGAGGCCACAGCGGGCGTTGCGGCAGCCGGCGCGGGATCGACTTCCGTTTCGGGCTGGGTCGGGCTCGAGTTCTCACCGCACGCGCCAAGGGTCAGCAGACCAAGTATGAGCGACCGGGGACGGTACATGCATCCTCCTTAAAAGCGGAACTAGGACCACCAGCCTTAAACTAACAGCCGGCCCGTCAAGTAACTGTCAAGCCCCCCCTAAAGGTCGCGCGTTTCACCGGGGTACGGGTTTCATCGTTACCGCTACGCCTACCGCACGAGGACAGCGCTGCCTAGCTTCCAAACACCTTGAAGCTCTTCCCCCCCGCAGCACACTCGCTGCTGGCGGTGCCGGTGGGCTGTCCGCTCTGGGAGCCGGCACTGCCGATAACATCACCTGAACCCTGCCGGAGGAGGCGTGAAGCGCTGTTTTTTGTTGCTGGTCGACGGATTGCGACCGGACGTTGCCGAGGCTCGCTTGTCGGCCGGACACTTGCCTCACCTGGCGGCAATGCTGGAGCAGGGCGGGCGAACCCATGCGATCACCGGGTTTCCGTCCACGACCAGTGTGTCATACCTCCCCTTCCTGACCGGATGCACGCCGGGACACTGCGATGTCCCGTCGATCCGCTGGCTGGACCGTTCCGCCTACAGCGGGCGGTGGTGGCGGGACCGGAAGGCGGTTCGGAGCTATTGCGGTTACCAGGCACCGATGCTCGATACCGATATCAGGCCCGAGATCCGTACCATCTTTGAGCTGGTCCCGGAGAGCATCGGAATCTTCACGCCCATCGCCCGAGGACTGACCCCGGAGAGAGATCCCTCGCGCCGCGAACGGCAGATCTGGGGAACGGTGGCCCACATGGCCATGTGGCACCAACCCTCGGACAACGCCGTGGCTCGGCACCTTCTCCGGGCAGCCGCGGGAAGCTCGCGCTTTGTCTTTGCGCAGTTCCCCGCTGTGGATGGCTATACCCATCAGTCCGGCGCGCACTCAGAGCCGGTCTACCAGGCACTGGCTCGGGTGGATGCAACGGTCGGCCGGCTCCGTCGCCAGCTGCTGAGCCAGGGTCAGCTCGAGGACAGCCTGATCCTCCTGGTAAGCGACCACGGCTCCTCCGCAGTCCATACGCACCTCGACCTGGCGGACTGGTTCCGCGCCCAGGGTGTGCCGACGCTATCTCACCCGGTCGTGTGGGAGCGGCGGCCAAGGGCAGCTGTGATGGTTGCCGGAAACGGATCTGCCATGGTGTATGCCCGGCCCTGGTAATCCACGACAGGAGCGCTGGCCGATCGAGCGGTTACGCCAGCCGGAAACGTTTGGCTCCGGTATGGACCTGATCTCGTCGTTGGTGCAGGAGCCGTCGGTGGCATTTGTCGCGGCCGAATCGGAGCTCGGCGGCATCTGGGTGGAAAGCGAGAGTGGTGCGGCCCGGCTCACGAGCCGCGAGGGCCAGCTCACCTATCAGCCGGTCTCGGGAGATCCGCTCCTGCTAAGGGGGGCTCGGAGCGGGACAGCACGGCAGTGGCTGGAGGCTACCTGGGACGAGGCGTTTCCGGATGCCGTTTTCAATCTATTCGATCAATTCCGCAGTCCGCGATCGGGGGACCTGCTTGTCGTCGCGCGTGAGGGGTTCGACTTCCGGGGCAGGTTCGAGCTCCCCGAGCATCGCTGGGGCCACGGGAGCCTGATTCGTTCCCACATGCAGACGCCGGTTTGGTCCAGCCAGCCGATCCCGAGCCACCCGATTCGCACGGTAGATCTATTCCCGGCTATGCTCGGATGGCTGGGGGTGCCGCTGCCGGAGGGAATCGATGGCGAGTCGGTCTGGCTGTCCGGTCAGCATAAAGACGTAACTGACCTCAAGGTGTGCGCGCCCGACATTTCCGAGATGGTTCTGTCGCAATAGCAATGCAGCGGGCGTACCCTTACTGGCGAAGATCGTGACGGTTGGTCCGGAGCGGTGTCAGATGCTACCAGCGGGGTCCGGACCCGACTATGTTAGCTAGCCTCAGGGTCCGTAGCTCAGTTGGATAGAGCGCTTGCCTCCGGAGCAAGAGGTCGCGCGTTCGAGTCGCGCCGGGCCCACTGGCCACGGCAATGACCCCGTCATCTCTCTCTGGAGCTGGCGGGGTTTCTGCGTGGGCGCCGCTCACACTGGAGCAACTCGAGCGCTCGGCATAGGTCTCCTTCCAATGTGATCTGCAACCCAGCGACGCCCGCGTGAGCGCCTATCTTGATTCTCGGTGGTAGAGCGCAAGCGCAGTAGATCCGGGTAAGACAGTCGAGCAAAAGCGGATCGAACCGTAGGCCGGGGACACCACACACTCTCTGGTGCGCTCCCACCCTCTCCTCTCTCCTGAAGCGCCAGCTAATTAAGTCCGGGTCGAAGCAACCTCAGGCGGCGTCCTTGCCAGTCTTGTCTGACCCCTCTTTCTGTTTCTGCAGCTCGGCATACCATCGGTCCCGTCCCTCATCAGCCCGGCCTCCCGCCGCGCATACCGCGCAGACGGCTATCAACAGAACGGCCCATACGGTGAACAGAAAGAGGAGGAGCATGAAGCTTCCGGGCGCAACCCGAATGCCGTATTGCCATGCCTCGACTTGGACCGGCCAAGCGAAAGTGCAGCCGTACTTTATCACCCAACCTGCAACCGGCTGCGCCGCCCCGTGTCCCCGCCGGACTCCCGCACTCTGCCGCATGCACCGCACTCCCGCCTTCCCCCCACCACAGACTTGCCTGAGGGTGCCGGCCCTACTTACATGTATTCGGTACCACACTGCTGAGCCGCTCTAACTCCGTCGCGGCCTCACCCGCATCCCGGCCTCCGGTGCTTCGACCAGCCTCTCAGCAGAACCCCCTCAAGTGGTACGCACTTGCCGTCATCGTCACGCTTCTGATGGTGGGGGCGCGGATGCTTCTGGCCCCGCTCCTGGGCTATCAGCTGCCGTTTATTACTCTCTTTCCAGCCATCTTCGTCGCGGCGTGGACTGGCGGGTTGGGCCCCGGTCTGCTGGCTACCGCGATGGGGGTGGTCTCGGCCCTCTGCTTCTTCATGGCACCCACATTCACGCTGGCCCTGGCCGATCCGGTAGCACAGGCTGGCGCCGGCCTTTTCGTGTTGACCGGGATCTTCGCGGCGCTATTCGGAGAATCCCGGCTCAGGAGCCTCGCTCGCGCCGCGTCGGCCACGGAGGAAGCCAGAAAGAGCCAGGATCGCTACCGTGCCCTCGTGGAACGTACCGCCGAGGGGGTCTGGCGCATCGAGCTCCCGGACCCAGTTCCCATCAGCTTGCCGCCCGAAGCCCAGATCGACCGTTTTTATGCGATCGGCGAGTTGGCGGAGTGCAATGATGTGATGGCACAGATGTATGGCTTTAACAGAGCGGCGGACTTGGTTGGAGCTCGCCTGGCCGATCTGCTGCCCCGTTCGGATCCCCGGAACCTGGAGTTCCTGCACGAGTTCGTTCGGTCCGGCTATCACCTCACTGACGCGGAGTCTCACGAGGTGGGGAAGGATGGGAGCGACCGCTTCTTCCTGAACAACATGGTCGGCATCGTAGTCGACGGACACCTGGTTCGCGCGTGGGGGTCACAGCGCGACATCACGTCGATGAAACGGGCCGAGGAGGCGGTGCTGGCTAGCGAGGCCCGGTTTAGAGGGGTGTTCGCGTCGGGTCTGATCGGCATCGCGTTCTGGAACCGTGAGATCGTGACCGATGCGAACGATGCCCTGCTGGCGATGCTGGGCTACGACCGCACTGACCTGCAACAGGGGCTGCTGCGGCGAGATCGACTCTGGACCAAGACAGGCGAGGAAAATGACCGGCGGGCTGCCGACGAGCTGCTTCGGACCGGCTCCTGCACTCCGTACGAGAAGGAATTTCTCCGAAAGGACGGCAGCAAAGTGCCGGTCCTGGTGGGCGCGGCGCGACTGAGCTCCGATCGGGACGATCTGGCCTTCTTCATTCTGGATCTGACCGAGCGCCATCGTGCTGAAGAGCGGATCCGTCAGGCGGAGCGTATGGAGGTCGTGGGACAGCTGGCGGGCGGGATGGCCCACGAAGCCAACAATCAGATGTCGGTCGTGCTCGGCGCTACGGAGTTTATCCTGCGCCGCGCCGATGTGCCCCCCCAGGTGCGCCAGGATGCGGAGTACATCCGTGCCGCGGCGGAGCGCACCGCATCCATCACTCGCCAGCTGCTGGCATTCAGTCGCCGTCAAATCCTTCAGCCCCAAGCCGTGGACCTGAACCAGGTCGTCAAGAAGCTGGAGCCTATCCTCCGGCGGACGCTCACCGAGTCCCAGAAACTAGTCCTGCAGCTGACCCCAGGGATCCCAGCGGTCCGTGCCGATCCGGTTCAGCTCGATCAGGTCCTCCTGAACCTGACCATCAATGCCCGTGACGCCATGCCCCAGGGCGGAGTGCTCACGATCGGAACCCGCAGCACGCAGCTGACGGCGGAATCCGGCCTTCGGCCTGAGGTCGTGCTCAGTCCTGGTCCCTTCTCAGTTCTGACCATCACCGACACCGGCCATGGGATGGACCGGGAAACCCTCAAGCATCTGTTCGAACCCTTCTTTACCACGAAGGGAGTCGGCAAAGGCAGCGGGCTGGGCCTGGCGATGGTCTACGGAATCGTGAAGCAGAGCGGCGGATATATCTGGCCGTACAGCGAAACGGGGCTGGGAACGACTTTCAAGATCTACCTGCCCTCAGTCACTGAAACCTTGCCGGTGCCAGCGGATCCGATTCTAGAACAGCCGATGACCTCCAAGGGCGCGACCGTGCTGGTGGTCGAGGATGATCCCCTGGTGCGCACCATCGCGAAGCGATCCCTTACGGATGCGGGTTTTGAGGTGCTCGACGCCGCCGATGGCAATCAGGCACTTAGGACGTTGGCGCAGCCCCATCAGGTTGACGTGGTCATCACCGATCTGGCGATGCCGGAGCTGGGCGGCCGCGAGCTGGCACAACGGCTCTCCCAGAGCCGGCCCAACTTGCCCATCATCTTCATGTCCGGGTATACCGATGATGATCTGGCCCGGCGGGGCCTGCTGGAAGCGGGCGTTCTCTTCCTCGAAAAGCCGTTTACACCGCAAGCGCTGGTCAGGATGGTTCAGGATGTGCTCGATTCGACCGAAGCGGCACGGCCCTCCCTCAGCTCCTAGGACTGTCCCCAGCTACCTGTCTCTGTCCCCGATCCGTACTTTCCGCAGTTCCCGTACTCGCTTCAAATAGAAAGAGTGTCTTGGGACACAGAAACACTCTGGACCGGGTCCCATACATCTCCGGCAAAGATGGGAAATTCTCAAATACTGCGCGAAATGAGGGCGAACCATGGCAACAGAGCTTGCAAGCCGGACTCGGACTTCCGGCTATGAAGAGTTGGAGTACAGCGGGACGCCGGATCGCCGGCAGAATGGCGGCGGGCGCCGCGAAGCTCAACCGCAAGAGGGGAATGCGGATCAACTGGCCCGGTTTTTGGGCTGGTTCAGCATCGGACTGGGGGTCGCGGAGATCATCGCACCCCGGCAGCTCGCCGATCTGATCGGGGTCGAGAACAGGCCGTCGGTCTTCCGCATGATGGGGTTACGGGAGATCGGGAGTGGCGTCGCCATTCTGAGCCAGGACCAGCCGGCAAGCGGCGTGTGGTCGCGGGTGGCGGGGGACATGGTGGATCTGGCTCTCCTCGGTACTCAGCTCGATTCTGACAATCCGGAGCGCGAGAAGACCCTTGCCGCCACTATGTCGGTTCTCGGCGTGACGGCTGTGGATTTGTACACCGCCAAGCGCCTCAGCCGAGGCTCGAACGGAGCCAACGGGGGGTCGCAGAGTCGCCGCCGCGGTAGCAGGGATTCGGTCCGCGACATCGTCGAATCCGGCAGTGGCATCAAGGTCAAGAGCGCCACTACCGTGGGCCGTCCGGTGAGTGACGTCTATGGTTTCTGGCGGAACTTCGAGAACCTCCCGCGCTTCATGAGTCATCTGGAGTCGGTCCAGGTCCTCGACGACCGGAGATCGCATTGGTCTGCCCTGGGACCGGCAGGGATTCGGGTCGAGTGGGACGCGGAAACAATAGAAGACCGACCCAACGAGCTGATCTCCTGGCGCTCGCTGCCAGGGGGGCAGGTGGACACCGCGGGATTCGTTCGCTTCCGCCCCGCCCCGAAGGATCGGGGCACCGAGATCGTGGTGGAAATGCGCTACGATCCTCCCGGTGGCGTGGTCGGCGCTTCGATCGCCAAGCTGTTCGGCCAATCCGGTCAGGAAGTGGTCACCCGCGACCTCCAGGCATTCAAGAACGTGATGGAAACCGGCGAGGTCGTGCACTCCGATTCCAGCATCTATACCGGTGCCCACCCAGCTCGGCCGCCGTCAGAGCAGGAGCTGAAGAAGGCCCGGCTGCTGAACGTAGAGGCCGAGGGCGCCACCCGATAACCGCGGCGTTGACGCCTGCTCACGCGAATAGCAATGGGAGTGCACAACTGATGAGAGCCAACTGCTGGGAAGGCAAAAAGAAAGTTAAGGTCGAGCAGGTGCCCGACCCGAAAATACTGAACTCGCGCGATGCGATCGTACGGATAACATCCACCGCCATCTGCGGCTCGGACCTGCACCTCTTCAACGGATTCGTACCGACGATGGAGCGGGGCGACATCCTGGGTCATGAGTTCATGGGCGAGGTGGTAGAGACCGGACCTGGTCTGAAAAATCATTTGAAGGTGGGCGATCGGGTTGTGGTTCCCTTCCCTATCGCCTGTGGATCCTGCTTCTCCTGCCAACGAGGGATGTTCTCGGTCTGTGAGAACACCAACCCCAATGCCTGGCTGGCTGAGAAGATGTTTGGCCACGCCACGGCCGGCATCTTCGGCTATTCGCATCTGACCGGAGGATATGCCGGTGGCCAGGCAGAGTTCGCCCGCGTGCCTTTCGCTGACGTCGGGCCGCTCAAGGTCCCGGAAGGCCTGACTGACGAGCAGGTCCTGTTTCTGTCGGACATCTTTCCGACCGGATACATGGGCGCGGAGATGTGCGACATCGAGCCCGGCGATGTGATCGCGGTCTGGGGGGCCGGACCAGTGGGCCAGTTCGCCATCGCCAGTGCCAAACTCCTCGGCGCCGAGCGCATCATCGCCATCGACCGTTTCGAGTACCGCCTGCGCATGGCGAGAGAAAAGGCCGGCGCGACGGAAACGATCAACTACGAACAGGTGAGCGTCCTGGAAGCATTGAAGGAGATGACCGGTGGACGGGGGCCGGACAAGTGCATTGACGCCGTGGGCATGGAGGCGCACGGACCTGCCGCGATGTATGCCTATGACCGGGCCAAGCAGGCGTTGATGCTGGAAAGTGATCGGCCGATCGCTCTTCGTGAGGCGATCATGGCGTGCCGCAACGGCGGCACGATCTCGGTCATCGGCGTGTACGGCGGCCTGATTGACAAGTTCCCCATGGGGGCCGTCATGAACCGTTCGCTGACGATCAAGACCGGCCAGTGCCACGTCCACCGCTATATGCGCCCGTTGCTGGAGCGGATACAGCGGGGAGAGATCGACCCCAGCTTCGTCGTCACTCATCGCCTGGAGCTCGATCAGGCGCCCGAGGGTTACGACATGTTCCTGAACAAAGAGGACGAGTGCGTCAAGGTGGTTCTCAAGCCGTAAATGCATTATCATCGCGGTACCGCCCGGTGGGGGGACGAATCGTGGTAGGAGCCTTTCTACGCGTCGTCTCGTCCGGGCGGCTTCCGGCGGAGGCGGCACCTTGCCGCCTCCGGATGGACCCGAGCATCAGCTCACCAGTCCAAGGAGTCGTACGATGACACAGCACGATGAGTTCTCCGGCATGGGTGACGTTGCGACACCCACCGCTCGGAAAGGGAACGACGATCCGGGCAGAGGAGGCGGCGGCCAGGGTGGCGGTGGTGGCGGTGGTGGGAAAGGTCCCGGCGGTGGAGGAGGTAACCCGGGTGGCGGCGGCGGTGGCGGTAAAGGCGGTGGTGGCGGCGGGAACCCTGGTGGTGGTGGTGGGGGTGGTGGCAGAGGCCCCGGCGGCGGTGGCGGCGGGAACCCCGGTGGCGGCGGGGGCGGGGGTGGTAGAGGCCCTGGCGGCGGTGGCGGCGGCAATCCCGGTGGGGGTGGTGGTGGAGGCGGTGGTGGCAGAGGCCCGGCGGCGGTGGCGGTGGCGGTAACCCTGGCGGTGGAGGCGGCGGCAGAGGTCCTGGTGGTGGCGGTGGTGGGCCGGGCGGCGGCCAGGGCGGGCGGCCTGGTGGAGGCGGTGGTAGCGGCAATCGGTAGCAATCCAGGTTCTGGCGGGCGCTTCGGCGCCCGCCGGCGCCTTTCTCCCAATTCATCTCCTCCCAAATCCTGGAATTTCCGGCTCATCCTGCCGCCGAGCGATTCGCGGTGTAAATTTGGCGAGCCCATCAGTCGTGGCACCCTGTTCGTCACCCGCCAGGAGGTGCCTCTTGAGCGCACCGCGTGGTCGCGAAGCCCGGCTTAGAAAACAGTTCGCCCAGCTGTACGCCGGTATCGACGCCGGGGTGTGGATACCGGTCGAGCGAGCCTTGCGGCAGGTGACCGATCTGATCCACAAGGATCGTTCCAAGTCCGGTGTCATCACCGGGAGGCGGCTGCTCCGCGACGAGCATTTTGAGTTCCGGGGGGCATCAGCTCGGCCGGTGGGTCTGCCCGAAGGTTCCACCCGCCTGAGCGATGCGGGAGCGGAGCTCCCATCCGGCTCGGTTGCCGACGGCGAGCAGGACTCAGAGAGGGACCACCAAGCATGAGCGAACAGACACGAACAGGTGTCGCAGGCGGCGTGCGACACCGGGCCGATGTCCGGCAGGCCCTCCTGAAATCCGGCTTCAGCCACCTCTATCCCGGAATCCCTACCGGCGAGTGGCATCCCGCCGCCGTCATGGTCAGTCTGGTTCTGGCGGCACGTGGCAGCCATCGATCCCAGGCGCACATGGACCGGGATCGCGTCCTGGACGAGCGACACTTCCAGTTTCGCGGTCTCCCCTCCGCCGGCAGCCAGGACGACCAGCGCCGTTCCCGGTTGGAAGATCGGCGGCAGCGGCGGGCTGACGCGCGCTAAGAAGCTGGGAACCGGTGATGTGACGTAGATCACTATGGGTGCCGGTCACTGTGGGGTATGTTGTTAGGTCCTGCGCGGCACCCTGCCAGGTACGTGACATCAAAACCTTTTCGTGGCCCCCGAATTGACACTGCCCGACGTAAGATCCGCTCCCAGTATTCTTGTTATCGACGACCAGCCGACCGTCCGCCGCATGGCGCACCGCCTGCTGAGCGAATGGGGTTTCCGCGTGTTCGAGGCGGAGAGTGGTGAGGAAGGAATGGAAGTCCTGGAGACGGCGCGGTCGGGGATCCAACTCGTAATGGTCGATGTTGTCATGCCGTTTGCCGACGGCGTGCAGGTTACCTCCAGGATCAGGGAGCGCTGGCCGGCGCAACGCACCCTGTATATGTCGGCCCATCCGGCTGAGGTCTTGGTCGAGTATGGACTGACCCGGCTCGATGCGCCCTTCCTGGCCAAGCCATTCACCCGCGACGAACTTCTCACCAAGGTTAGTGAAGCACTGGCACAGCCACTCCCGCGCTCTGAAGCGAAGCGCCCTCGCTGACGCCTGCATCTTCCGAGCTGGTAATCCACAAGGCCGCACGCGAGTGTCCGATGATGGAGCCTCACCCACGCTCCATCTGTGGCATCGTCAAGGCCCGCGAGTTGAGCCAGGCCACACAAAGACCGGCGGCCGGCGACACTGCGGCTGTTCAGACCTAACTCCAGACTCTATTCGCTGCGGTTCCCTGGGCGCCATTCGCCTCAGAACGGCGTCACGATCAGTCAGGCCCGCGTCCGGCTCAGAGTGAATTGGAAGGTCGCTCCCTGTCCCACTAGTCCCTCCGCCCAGACCCGCCCTCCATGGCGGTGAATGATCCGCTGCACCGTCGCGAGGCCGATACCCGAGCCCGGGAATTCGCCCTGGGGATGGAGCCGCTGAAAAGGACCGAAGAGGCGGTCTGCATAGGTCATGTCGAAGCCGGCACCGTTGTCCCGCACGAAGTATGTCGGCTCTCCTGACGCCTGAGTAACTCCGAACTCGATCCGCGTCTCAGGTTGTTTGCTCGTGAACTTCCAGGCGTTTTCCAACAGGTTCTCCAGCGCGATGCGCAACAGCTGGCCGTCGCCGGTCACCACGACTCCAGGCCGCACCTTGACCTCGAGCTTTCGGGACGGCTCGCTTTCCTGGAGTCGGGTAAGTATCAGGCTGGCCAGGGCGCTGAGGTCCACGTCGTGATCCCTCAGATCCGCGCGAGTGACCCGTGAGAGGTAGAGCACATCGTCGATCAGCTGGGACATGTGCTGGCTGGCCTCACGCACCCGCTCCAGATACTTGCGACCGGTTTCGTCGAGGCTCTCGCCATGACTCTCAAGGACCGCACGGCTGAAGCTGTCGATCCGTCGGAGCGGGGCCCTGAGGTCGTGAGACACCGCGTAACTGAAGCTTTCCAGCTCCCGGTTCTTGTGCTCGAGATCCCGCACCAGTTCCGCCCGCGTCTCGGCCAGCTCCACCGCCGCCTGCTCGCTCTCGGCCAGCAGCTGCGTCTGCCGCCGCAGTAGCTCCGATTTCTTGGCCAACTCGACGAAGACGGCAACCTTGGAGCGGACAAACTCGGGGACCACCGGCTTGACCAGATAATCCACGGCACCCACGGCGTACCCGCGGACCGCGTGAGTCTGGCTGTTGTCGGCCGCAGTGAGGAAGAGGATGGGGGTATGTCGCGACTTGTCACGCTGGCGGATGATGGCGGCGGTCTCGAAGCCGTCCATTTCGGGCATCTTGACGTCGAGCAGGATTACGGCAAACTCGTGCGTCAAGAGCCACTTGAGCGCCTCGCGCCCCGACTCCGCCTTGATGAGGTTCTGGCCCAGACCCTGAAGCATCGCTTCCAGAGCCACCAGGTTGGCCGGCTGGTCGTCGACGAGGAGAATATTGACCTTGTCGATATTCTCCTGCGGGTCAGCGGAGCCGCGGGGCAGCTGATCGGTGTCATCAACCTGCCGGGCTGCCGCCGCGTCAGCGGTCACCTGCCCCTCTGCCCTACTGCCCCGCGGCCCAGCCTGCGTCACCGGTACAGCCATACTCTGAGCAGCGAAAGTAGTTGATCCATGTCGACCGGCTTGGCGACGTAATCGGAGGCGCCGGCCTCGATGCACTTCTCGCGGTCTCCCTTCATGGCCTTGGCGGTGACCGCGATGATCGGGAGGGTCCGGAACCGCGGCATTTCACGGATCGCCCGCATGGTCTCATAACCATCCATCTCGGGCATCATGACATCCATGAGCACCACGTCTACCTCCGGGTTATCCTGCAGCCGCGCGATGCCGTCCCGGCCGCTTTCGGCGTAAATCACCTTCATTTCGCTGCGCTCGAGGAACGTGGTCAGCGCGAAGATGTTGCGGACGTCGTCGTCCACCACCAGCGCCGTACGACCCGTCAGGGTCGGGTCGGTGCGATGCAGCTGCTCCAGCAGCCGCCGCTTCGACTCCGGCAGCCGGGCAGTAACCCGGTGCAGGAACAGCGCGGTCTCGTCGAGCAGCCGCTCGGGCGACTGCGCATCCTTGATCACCACGGACTCGGCCATCCGCCGAAGCTCGGCTTCCTCCCGCTTGGTGAGCTGCTTCCCGGTGTAGACGATGGTGGGGAGCTTCCTCAGTCCAATCTCCCCCTTCACTCGGGTAATGAGCTGGAAGCCGGTCATGTCGGGCAGGCCGAGGTCCAGCACCATGCAATCGAAGGACTCGCGCTGCAGCGCCTCCAGCGCGAGTGCACCGGTGGCGACAGCGGTCGTCTGCACATCGCCATCGCCGATCAGCTCCGCGATGCTCTGCTGCTGCACCACGTCGTCCTCCACCACCAGCAGGCGCTTGATCGGTCGGTCCACGAACTCGTGGAGCGTGGTCAGCGCGTCGGAGAGCGACTCCTTGGTGGCGGGTTTGGTGAGAAAGTCGATGGCGCCGAGACGAAGTCCCCGCTGCCAGTTTTCCTCGACCGAGATGATATGCACCGGAATGTGCCGAGTGGACGGATCATGCTTCAGCCGGTCGAGGATGGTCCAGCCATCGGCGTCGGGCAGACGGAGATCGAGCGTGACGGCGGTAGGCTGATATTCCCGCGCCAGCGCGAGCGCCCGGTCGGCCGTGTGCGCCACCAGCCCCTTGAAGCCGCGCTCCCGCGCGAGATCGAGCAGGATCTGGGCGAAGTTGGGATCGTCCTCGGCGATCAGGAGAATCCGATCGCCGTCTTCGATCGCCGCGCGGTCGTCGTTGACCGCCCGCTCGACGACCGGCGCCAGTACCACGCGAGAGCTTGCCGTCGGAGCCGCCTTGGGCAGGTCCGAGACGAGGGGGGCGACGCCGCCGGAGCCGTCCTCATCCGAGGACGGCACCTCGACCGGCTGGGCCGGGTAGATGAGCGGCAGATACAACGTGAAGGTGCTTCCCAGTCCGGGCGTGCTTTCGATCCGGATCTCACCGCCCAGGAGGCGGGTGATCTGACGGCTGATCGAGAGACCCAGGCCGGTGCCGCCGTACTTGCGGCTGGTGGTGCCGTCGCCCTGCTGGAACGCCTCGAAGATGACGCCGTGCTTCTCCCGAGGAATGCCGATGCCGGTGTCGGTCACCGAGAACGCGATGACGGTATTCGCGGCATTCAGCATCTCCTGCTCCGGGTTCCAGCCGCCCGTCGCCACACTGGCCCGCAACGACACGCTGCCGCGCTCGGTGAACTTGAATGCATTCGAGAGCAGGTTCTTGAGCACCTGCTGCAGCCGCTTGGTATCGGTTTGGATCGCCGGAGGCAGAGCGGTATCGAGCGATACCTCGAACTGCAGACCCTTGAGGTCGGCCACCTGCCGGAAGGTGCTCTCGACGAACTTGCGCACCTCGTTGAACGGCACGGTGGTGATGTCCACCGCCATGGTACCGGACTCGATCTTTGACAGATCGAGAATGTCGTTGATCAGGTCGAGCAGGTCGGAGCCGGAGCTGTGGATGGTCTGCGCGAAACCCACCTGCTTTGTCGTGAGATTGCCGTCCGAGTTCTCGCTCAGAATCTGCGAGAGGATCAGCAGGCTGTTCAGCGGGGTCCGGAGCTCGTGCGACATATTGGCCAGGAATTCGGACTTGTATTTCGAGATCAGCGCCAGCTGCTCCGCCTTCTCTTCCAGCGCCACCTTGGCCTGCTCCACTTCCTTGTTCTTCTGTTCCACTTCGGCTTTCTGGCTGGCCAGCAGCTGTGCCTTGTCTTCCAGCTCGAGGTTGGTCTTCTGCAGCTCGTCCTGCTGGTTCCGGAGCAGGTCCTCGGACTTCTGCAGCGACCGGGTCTGCTGCTCCAGCCGCTTGTTGGTCTCAGTGAGGGCCTCCTGCTGCGACTGCAGACCCTCGGTCAAGGCTTGCGACTGCTTGAGGAGCTCTTCGGTCCGCATGTTGGCCGCGATGGTATTGAGCACGATACCGATGCTCTCGGCCAGCTGTTCCAGGAAGGTGAGCCGGATCTCGTCGAACTGGTCGAACGTAGCGAGCTCGAGCACCGCCTTCACTTCGCCTTCGAAGAGAACCGGCAGGACCACGATGTTCCGGGGCGGAGCCTCGCCCAGGCCGGAGCTGATCTGGATGTAGTCGCTCGGAACCTGATTGACGAGCAGCATGCGACGCTCGACGGCGCACTGGCCGACGAGGCCCTCGCCGATGCGGAACTCGCTGGAGACGTCCTTGCGATCCTTGTAGGCGTAGCTGGCGAGCAGCTTGAGTATGGATTCCTCGCCTCCGCTGTCCAGCACGTAGAAGACGCCGTGGTGCGCGCTGACCAGCGGCGCCAGATCCGAGAGGATCAGCTGGGACACCGCCGCGAGGTCGCGCTGGCCCTGAAGCATCCGGCTGAACTTGGCCAGGTTGGTCTTGAGCCAGTCCTGCTCCATGTTCTTCCGGGTGGTGTCGCGCAGGTTCCGGATCATCTCATTGATGTTGTCCTTGAGCTCCGCGACTTCTCCCTGCGCTTCCACCGCGATGGATCGGGTGAGGTCACCCTTTGTCACCGCGGTCGCCACTTCCGCGATGGCGCGAACCTGGGTCGTCAGGTTGGCTGCCAGCTGGTTCACGTTGCCGGTCAGGTCCCGCCAGATGCCGGCCGCGCCCGGCACGCGGGCCTGGCCACCGAGCTTGCCGTCGATGCCGACTTCGCGGGCCACGTTGGTGACCTGATCGGCGAAGGTCGCCAGCGTCTCGGTCATCCAGTTGATGGTATCCGCCAGCGTGGCGATCTCGCCCTTCACTTCCACCCGGAGCTGCTGCTTCAGGTCGCCGTTCGCGACGGCGGTCACGACCTTCGCGATGCCTCGCACCTGCGCCGTGAGGTTCGCGGCCATCGAATTGACGTTATCGGTCAGGTCTTTCCAGACGCCGGCGACGCCGGTTACCTGCGCCTGTCCGCCGAGGGTTCCCTCGGTGCCGACTTCGCGGGCCACGCGGGTCACTTCCGACGCAAATGAGTTCAGCTGGTCCACCATCGTGTTGACCGTGTTCTTGAGCTCCAGGATCTCGCCCTGCACGTCCACCGTGATCTTCTTGTTGAGCTCGCCGCGCGCGACGGCGGTCGTCACGTCGGCGATGTTACGCACCTGGGCCGTCAGGTTGCCCGCCATGTAATTCACGTTGTCGGTCAGGTCCTTCCAGGTGCCGGCCACGCCTTTCACCTGGGCCTGGCCGCCCAGCTTACCCTCGGTGCCGACCTCGCGGGCCACGCGACTGACCTCGGAGGCGAAGGAGTTGAGCTGGTCCACCATCGTGTTGATGGTGTCCTTGAGCTCCAGGATCTCGCCCTTCACGTCCACCGTGATCTTCTTGGACAGGTCGCCGTTGGCCACCGCCGTCGTCACCTGGGCGATGTTACGCACCTGCGCCGTCAGGTTGCCCGCCATCGAGTTCACGTTGTCGGTCAGGTCCTTCCAGGTGCCGCCCACGCCTTTCACTCGTGCCTGGCCGCCCAGCTTGCCCTCGGTGCCGACCTCGCGGGCCACGCGGGTCACCTCCGAAGCGAACGAGTTCAGCTGGTCCACCATCGTGTTGATGGTGTTCTTGAGCTCCAGAATCTCGCCCTGCACGTGCACGGTGATCTTCTTGTTGAGCTCGCCCCGCGCCACGGCGGTCGTGACCTCGGCGATGTTGCGCACCTGCGAGGTCAGGTTGCCCGCCATGGAGTTCACATTGTCGGTCAGGTCCTTCCAGGTTCCGCCGACCCCCTTCACCTGCGCCTGGCCGCCCAGCTTGCCCTCGGTGCCGACCTCGCGGGCCACGCGGGTCACTTCGGACGCGAACGAGTTCAGCTGGTCCACCATCACGTTGATGGTGTTCTTGAGCTCCAGGATCTCGCCCTTCACGTCCACCGTGATCTTCTTGTTCAGCTCACCTCGGGCGACGGCAGTCGTCACCTCCGCGATGTTACGCACCTGCGCCGTCAGGTTGCCCGCCATCGAGTTGACGTTGTCGGTCAGGTCCTTCCAGGTGCCGCCCACCCCCTTCACCTGCGCCTGGCCGCCCAGCTTGCCTTCGGTGCCGACCTCGCGGGCGACACGGGTCACTTCCGAGGCGAACGAGCTGAGCTGGTCCACCATGGTATTGATGGTGTCCTTCAGCTCCAGGATCTCACCCTTCACGTCCACCGTGATCTTCTTCGACAGATCGCCGTTGGCCACGGCGGTGGTGACCTCGGCGATGTTGCGCACCTGGCCGGTGAGGTTGCCGGCCATGGAGTTCACGTTGTCGGTCAGGTCCTTCCAGGTGCCGCCGACGCCTCGCACTTGCGCCTGGCCGCCCAGCTTGCCTTCGGTGCCGACCTCGCGGGCCACGCGGGTCACTTCGGAAGCGAACGAGCTGAGCTGGTCCACCATCGTATTGATGGTGTTCTTGAGCTCCAGAATTTCGCCCTGCACGTCCACCGTGATCTTCTTCGACAGGTCGCCGTTGGCCACGGCGGTGGTCACGTCGGCAATGTTGCGGACCTGTGCTGTCAGGTTGGAGGCCATCCAGTTCACGTTGTCGGTCAGGTCTTTCCAGGTGCCGCCCACGCCGGTCACGCGCGCCTGACCGCCCAGCTTCCCTTCGGTGCCGACTTCGCGGGCCACGCGGGTCACTTCCGAGGCGAACGAGCTCAGCTGGTCCACCATGGTGTTGATGGTGTCCTTGAGCTCCAGGATCTCGCCCTGCACGTCCACCGTGATCTTCTTGTTCAGCTCACCGCGCGCGACGGCGGTGGTCACCTCGGCGATGTTACGCACCTGGGCCGTCAGGTTCCCGGCCATGGAGTTCACGTTGTCGGTCAGGTCCTTCCAGGTGCCGCCCACCCCCTTCACCTGCGCCTGGCCGCCCAGCTTGCCCTCGGTGCCGACTTCGCGGGCCACGCGGGTCACTTCCGACGCAAACGAGTTCAGCTGGTCCACCATCGTGTTGATGGTGTTCTTCAGCTCCAGGATCTCGCCCTTCACGTCCACCGTGATCTTCTTCGACAGGTCGCCGTTGGCCACCGCGGTCGTCACGTCGGCGATATTTCGGACCTGCCCCGTAAGGTTGCCGGCCATGGAGTTCACGCTGTCGGTCAGGTCCTTCCAGGTGCCGCCCACGCCTTTCACCTGCGCCTGGCCGCCCAGCTTGCCCTCGGTGCCGACCTCGCGGGCCACGCGGGTCACTTCCGAGGCGAAAGAGTTCAGCTGGTCCACCATCGTGTTGATGGTGTTCTTGAGCTCCAGGATTTCGCCCTTCACGTCCACCGTGATCTTCTTCGACAAGTCGCCGTTGGCGACGGCAGTGGTCACCTGGGCGATGTTACGCACCTGGGCCGTCAGGTTCCCGGCCATGGAGTTCACGTTGTCGGTCAGGTCTTTCCAGGTGCCGCCCACCCCCTTCACCCGCGCCTGGCCACCCAGCTTCCCTTCGGTGCCCACCTCGCGCGCCACCCGGGTCACTTCGGAGGCGAAGGAGCTGAGCTGGTCCACCATGGCGTTGACGGTCTTGCCGATCCGGAGGAACTCACCCATCAGCGGGCGGCCCTCGATGTCGAGCGCCATGCTCTGCGACAGATCGCCCTTGGCGACGGCGCCGATGACGCGCGCCACTTCGCTGGTGGGTTGCACCAGGTCGGCGATGAGGGTGTTCACCGAGTTGACCGACGCGGCCCACGATCCCGCGGCCCCGTGCAGGTGGGCGCGCTGCGTGATCTTGCCCTCCTTGCCGACCGCCTGGCTGACCCGTTCCAGCTCTCGGGTGGTCTCGCGGTTCAGGTCGATGATGTCGTTGAGTGTGTCGGAGATCTTCCCGGCAACTCCTACCTGCGACATGGGCATCCGGACGGTGAAGTCGCCCTTTCGAACCGCAGTCAGAACCGCCAGAAGTTGGTCGGTGTCGAGTGTGTCTGAGGAAGCGACCGTCATCCGGGGGGGCTCGGCAAGACGCTTCGACCTGCGACCATTGCTGGTCGACCGTTCAGTCGGCATGAAAACTCCCGCAGGGGAGGGATAGTTGTGGCAGGCGGAGACCTACCAAGGTGGTGCGGGGCAGAAATGGGGGGCTGTGAGATAGATCACAGTTGTCAAATAATTGCCCAGCTACCGAGAACGCTTGACTTACGGTAGACATGGGCGACACTTCACAGATTGCCCACTGTATAGTATAGGGCCGTGTCCGGGTAGCCGCCAACCCGGATCGCTCGTCACTGGAACCATGCCATGTCCGAAGATGCGCTTCGCATCCTCATCCTTGAAGACGTCCCGATGGATGCCGAGCTCGTCGAGTACGAGCTGGAGCGGGCCCGGATTCCGTTCGCCGCCCGCCGGGTGGACAGTCGTGATGAGTTCCTGCGCGAGTTGGAGACCTTCCGGCCGGACCTGATCCTCTCGGATTACACCTTGCCTCGGTTCGACGGGATGACCGCGCTGTCTCTGGCCCGGGAGCGCGCCCCCAGCATCCCCTTCCTGATCGTCACCGGATCCGTCAACGAAGAGACTGCGGTCGGCTGCATGAAGGCCGGCGCCACCGATTACCTCCTGAAAAGCAACCTCGCCCGCATCGGGCCCGCCATACACGCAGCGCTGGAGAGGTCCCGGGCTCAGGCTCAAAAGACCCAAGCCGAGGCGGCACTTGCCTCCAGCGAGCGCCGCTTCCGCTCACTGGTCCAGAACTCCTCCGACCTGGTCACCATCCTGGCGCCCGGACGGCACCATTCTGTACGCCAGCGATTCAGCCCACCGGATCGTGGGATACGCGCCCGCAGATCTGGTAGGCAGCAGCCTGCTTTCCTATCTCGGCGCAGGACGATGCCGGCAAGGTGCAGAGCCTGCTTCAGAACGGGAACGGCAAGACCAATGGCGCAGGGCCCATTGAGTTCAGCTTGCGGCGCGGCGACGGCTCGCCCGTGTGGCTGGAGGCGGTCGGAACCAACCTCCTCAGCGATTCCACTATCCGCGGCATCGTGCTGAACGCCCGGGACGTGAGCGAACGTAAGCGGGCGGACCGCGCGCTTCGGGAAAGCGAGGAGCGGTACCGGGACCTGTTCGACAATGCCAGCGACCTGGTCTGCATGGCGGCACCCGACGGGTCCCTGCTGTATGTCAACCAGGCGTGGAAGACCGGGACGGGATACGGCGAGGAGGAGATCGGACGCATGCAGCTGCTGGACCTCGCGCATCCCGACTGCCGGACGCGATATGCCGAGGTTCTCGAGCGGGTCCTCCAGGGCGACCGGCTCGATCACGTGGAGCTGGTGTTTCTGCCGAAGAACGGCACACCGATGACGGTCGAGGGCAATCTCAGCTGCACCTTCAAGGACGGCCAGCCGTCGGTCATCCGGGGCATCTTTCGCGACGTGACGGAGCGGAAGCGGGTCGAGGAGCATCTGCGCCGGGCAGAGCGGATGCAGGCCGCCGGCAAGCTCGCGGGAGGCGTGGCCCACGAGGTCAACAACATGATGACCGGGGTCATCGGCTTCAGCGAGTTCCTGCTCCGCAGCCTGGAGGAGGGAGACGACAGGAGGGCCGATGTCGAGGAGATCATCAAGGCCGGCACCCGGGCCGCGGACGTGACCCGGCAGCTGCTGGCATTCACCCGGCAGCAGTTCCTCCAGCCCCAGGTTCTCGATGTGAACACCGTCGTCAGCGACATGGAGAAGCTGCTGCGCCGGTCGCTGGGCGAGGGTCACGTGCTCATGCTTCGGCTCTCGTCCGAGGCCGGGAAGCTGCGAGCCGACCGGGGGCAGCTGGAACAGGTGCTCATCAATCTGGTCATCAACGCGCGCGATGCCATGACCAGCCACGGGCGGGTGACGATCGAGACCACCGCTTCGGTGTGGGACGAGGTCTATGCCCAGCGGCACGGCGGAGTGGAACTGCCGCTTGGCAGATATGTGATGCTGGCGGTGAGCGATACCGGCTGCGGGATGGAGCCGGAAATTCAGGCGCGCATCTTCGAGCCCTTCTTCACCACCAAGCCGATCGGTCAAGGAACCGGCCTGGGCCTCTCTACGGTGTACGGCATCGTCAAGCAGAGTGGAGGGTACGTCTGGGTGTACAGCGAGCCGGGCGAGGGCAGCGTCTTCAAGATCTACCTGCCCGCTGCCGCGCCGAGCAGCACGGACGATATCAGGGCGCAGTCCCTCCAGGCCCCGGTCAATGGTACCGAGCGAATTCTGGTCATCGAGGATGAAGACATCGTTCGAAACCTCGCCTGTAGAGGTCTCAAGGATCACGGCTACAGCGTCGTCGAGGCTCGCAACGGAATTCAGGCGCTCCGCTACATGCGGGAGCATCCAGGCAGCATCGATCTGGTGATCACTGATGTGGTCATGCCGGAAATGGGTGGGCGGGAGCTGGCGGAGCAGCTGCTGCGATACGAGCCGGACCTGCCGGTGCTGTTCATGTCGGGGTACACCGGCGATGATGTCGTGCACCGCGGTCTGCTGGAGCCTGAGGCACCGTTCCAGCAGAAGCCGTTCACCCCCATCGGACTGGCCGCCAAGGTCCGATCCATGCTCGACCAGCATCAGAGCCGCCGGACTGCGCCGGAGTAAGCCGACCCGATCGACTAAGCTCGTTGCGACTTGGCTTCTACCGTTGCCGAGCGAAACTCCAGGTGGTCAGCTCGGATCGTCGTGAATCCCTTCGGCGTAGATAGCCGAGCCAGCCTCTCCCCCGCCATGTTCACCATCCGCTGGGTCACGCCCGGAAACACCGGCACCACCTGATACCAGGCGGTCGGGTCAAGGTCCATATATCTCCGCTTGTGCTCCTCTCGCACACGCGCCTGCACACCGGGCATCTCCTCTCCTCGCCGTGTCATTGGCTGCAGGGGATCGCTATATGTCTCAGGGATCGGAGGAAGGTAGGCGGTAGGACGGGGAAGCGGTAGGTAGTCCTTCCCGCCCCTCAATACGCAGGCGGATCACTGGCAGGGAAGGACTCCTTCGATCCCTCGTCCACCTTGCGCGAATTGGACGGCACTGCCAATTCGTCCACGGCCGAGGGAGCCCCGCTGAGGGGCTTCGGCTTCTGGCGACCCGACAGCAGCTGGCGGAGCACGTATTGGAGAATCCCGCCGTTCAGGTAGTACAGCACCTCCTGCGGCGTGTCTATCCTGATGGTGACGCTGAACTCCACCGGCTTGCCACCGGCCCCGCGAGCCCGGGCCCGCAGGGTGCGCCCGGTTGCGAAACCGCTGGCGATCGCCGCCGGGAGGCCCTCGAGATCGAAAGCCTCGTGACCCGTCAGTCCGAGCGCGTCCACCGACTCACCCGTGGAAAACTGGAGCGGAAGAATTCCCATTCCCACCAGATTCGAACGGTGGATCCGCTCGTAGCTCTCCGCGATCACGGCCCGGATGCCCTGCAGCGCCGGACCCTTGGCCGCCCAGTCACGGCTGGACCCTGAGCCATACTCCTTCCCGGCAAGAACCAGGAGGGGCGTGCCAGTGCTTTGATAGCGCATCGCGGCGTCGTAGATGGACATCACCTCACCGGTCGGGAGGTAGGTTGTCACACCCCCTTCGGTTTCGGGTGCCAGACGGTTCCGGATTCGGGTGTTGGCAAAGGTCCCGCGCACCAGCACTTCGTGATTGCCCCGGCGGGAGCCGTAGGAGTTGAAGTCCGCCAGAGCAACGCCCTGCTCCAGCAGGTACCGGCCCGCGGGCGAGTCCTTCTTGATGCTGCCGGCCGGCGAGATGTGGTCGGTCGTGACACTGTCGCCCAGCACCGCGATGACTCGCGCGCCGCGAATGTCCTCGACCGCTCGCGGGCTCTCCTTCGACATGCCGTCGAAATACGGGGGGCGTCGCACGTAGGTCGAAGTGGATGACCACTCGAAGAGATCTCCACCCGGCACCTCCAGGGCCGTCCAGCGTTCGTCGCCCTGAAACACCGCGCCGTAGCTGCGGCGATACATGTCCGAGCGGATCGCCGACGCGAGGGTCTCTTCGACCTCTGCGGAGCTGGGCCAGATGTCCCGCAGGTAGACCGGCACTCCGTCCTGATCATGTCCCAGCGGCTCGGTCAAGAGGTCGATGTCGATCCGGCCGGCCAGCGCAAACGCCACCACCAGCGGGGGAGACATCAGATAGTTCGCCCGTACATCCGAGTTGATGCGGCCTTCGAAGTTCCGGTTGCCGGACAGGACCGAGCAGGCCACCAGCCCACGCCGCTGGATCGCGTCCGAGATCTCCATCGGCAGCGGCCCCGAGTTCCCGATGCAGGTGGTGCAGCCATAGCCAACGACGTTGAAGCCGAGCTGGTCCAGGTAGGACGTGAGGCCGGCACGATCGTAGTAGTCGGAGACGACCTTGGATCCCGGGGCGAGCGAGGTCTTAACCCAGGGCTTCCGCTGCAACCCTCGCTCCACCGCCTTCCTGGCGAGGAGACCAGCCGCGAGCATGACAGAAGGGTTTGACGTGTTGGTACAGCTGGTAATCGCCGCGATCACGACCGATCCGTGGTCCAGCACTTCGGCCGGATCTTCCTCCATCACGGCGTGGGCCGCTGGGGACTTCGAGGATCCTTCGCCCCACACCCCTACCGCTGCCGGGCCTTGGGCCGGGCCTTTGGCCGCTTCCTTCCCCTTCGGCGTCGCCCCGGCTGGGAGCAGACTCGGCAGTGCCTCGCGGAAGGATCGCCCCGCGTCGGAGAGGCGGATTCGATCCTGTGGCCGCCGGGGGCCGGCGATGCTGGGCTCCACCGTCGAGAGGTCCAGAGTAAGCGTGTCGTTGAAGACCGGCTCGGGGGATGCGGCGGAGTGAAACAGCCCCTGCTCTTTCATGTAGGCTTCCACCAGGGCCACTCGCTCTTCCGACCGGCCGGTAAAACGCAGGTATTGCAGGGTCACCTGGTCCACCGGGAAGATGGCGCAGGTAGCGCCGTACTCGGGTGACATATTCCCGATCGTCGCGCGGTCCGCCAGGGCCAGGCTGCTCAGCCCGGGGCCGTAGAACTCCACGAACTTCCCGACCACTCCTTTGCGCCGCAGCAGCTGCGTGACGGTGAGGACCAGGTCCGTGGCCGTCGTGCCTTCCGGCAGTTGTCCTTCCAGCCGGAAGCCGACTACCTCCGGAATCAACATCGAGACCGGCTGACCCAGCATGGCCGCCTCGGCCTCGATTCCGCCCACTCCCCAGCCAAGCACGCCGAGGCCGTTGACCATCGGGGTGTGGGAATCGGTTCCGACGAGGGTATCGGGATATGCCTGCGGCACCTCATCGGTGCGGGCACCCGGGTTTTCGTCGGAGCTGAACACCACCCGCGCCAGATACTCCAGATTGACCTGGTGCACGATGCCGGTGTTGGGCGGCACCACCCGGAAATTTTCGAAGGCGCGCTGGCCCCAGCGGAGGAACTGGTAGCGCTCCCGGTTGCGTTGGTAGTCCAGGTCTACGTTGGTTCGAAACGCCTGGGGGGTGCCGAACGCGTCCACCTGTACCGAGTGGTCTACCACCAGCTCGACCGGCTGTAGCGGATTGATGCGACCCGGATCTCCCCCCAGGGCAGCCATGGCATCCCGCATGGCGGCAAGGTCCACCACGGCTGGAACGCCGGTAAAGTCCTGCAGCAGCACCCGCGCCGGAGTGAACGCGATTTCTCTGGGCGGGCTTCCCGGGGCCCAACCGGCCAGCGCCCTCACGTCGTCGGCAGTCACCACGACACCGTCCTCGGTTCGGAGCAAGTTCTCGAGGAGGATCCGCAAGGAATACGGCAGGCGGGCGACGTCGAAACCGGCGCGGGTCAGGGCGGCGAGCCGGAATATCTCGAAGGTTCGGCTGCCGACCTTCAAGGTGGATCGGGCGTCAAAGCTGTTGGTCATGACGTAAAGTAAAGGGCAAGCGGACGGTCGGACAGGCGGACGGCCGGACGGCGGCCGGACGGAACTTCTTTGTGCTGGATGATCAGCCTCTCTCCGCAATCCGACAGCCTGTCCGTCTGTCCGGCCGTCCGCCCGTACATAGCCCGACAGTGGACAATCGCCTGCGACTCCCTTACAGTGTGTGGCGATCGGATGTTCGTGGCATCCTATCCCCCACCATTCGGTAACTGCCGTAATGCCAGAAGCCCCGGAAGCTGGGCCGACCGCGGCCGGCTCCGCCAACTGTCTCATCGTCGATGATGAACCGAGCGTGCGCCGATCCCTCGCACGCATGCTGCAAGCCCAAGGCTTCAACTGTTTCGAGGCCGGCAGCGGACGCGAGGGCCTCCAAGTTCTCGACAGTATCGGGGAGACACCCCTGATCATCTCGGATATGCGAATGCCCGAGCTTGACGGCATGGGCTTTCTCGAGGCCGTGCGGCATCGCTTTCCGGACAGCTCCGTCATCATGCTCAGCGGCATCAGCGAGACCACCACCGCCGTCGACTGCCTGCACCTGGGCGCCGCCGACTTCCTGCTGAAGCCGATCTCCCTCGGCGAGTTGCAGGCCCGGGTGGTGCGGGCCCTCGAAAAGCGCGCCCTGATTCTACAGAACCGGTTCTATCAGGAGCATCTGGAGCGTCAGGTGCAGGAGCAGGCGCAGCGGATCCAGGAGCTCTTCCTTCAGGGTATCCAGATGCTGGCGCGAGCGCTCGAGGCCAAGGACGCGTACACGCGGGGCCACTCCATACGGGTGAGTCATTACGCCGTGGCGACGGCTGCCCGCCTGGGATTCGACGGCGCCGGACTAGACGGGATTCGTCTGGGGGGCGAGCTGCACGACATCGGGAAGATCGGCACCCGGGAAGCGGTACTTCATAAGGCCGGTTCGCTCACGGCCGACGAGTTCCGGCAGATTACCGAACACCCCGCGCTGGGCGAGCGCATGCTGGCGCCACTGGCACACGAATCGCCTGACGTCTTGCGCATTGGCCGCCCGTTGCCGGCTCCTTGGTTCCGGTCATCCCCGTCCCGCGCGCTGCCGCTCCTCAAGGGCTGGCGCGATTCATGCGGGGCGATTAATCGAAGTGAGAGCTAAACGTGAATGCCTACTCTTTGGGCGAGCAACTCACGACGGCAGTGGTTACTCTGATTGTGGTCCTTTCTCAGGACCATCCCAACTCTCCGGCCCGTCTCATCATGACGGGCCTTTTTTCAACCGAAGGTTGCGACTCCGATCCGAGAGGGCGATTGATCGAGTAGCAGAGGCTCAAAGTTGGGATGCGCGATCTGTTGGCTCTGTCAAAGCGCGAAAAGCCGCGCGTGCAGCGGCGTTAAGCCGGCATGGCCGACGACTGCCAGTGCGGGTGTGCCGCTTTACGAAGGCGTCCTGATGTCCGACCCCATAATCGCTGTACTCTCGCCGGAGAGGGGCGGAGGACGAACCGCACCTCGCCGCCGCTTCTTTGCATCGATACGATCTCGTGCTCACCATGCCCTGGTTGGATAATCCAGTTCCATCCAGCGTCCTCGTCAAAGTCCGGCAGGCCGAACGCAATCACACGGGGACCTTCGAGGATAGAGCGTGAGACCGGACCCTCTGCGCAGATGATGTCGTGCCATGTTGCCTCAACCCACTCGATTGATTGGCATTTGAGGTCGACCGCTTTTGGGCTTCCATGGGTAGATCTTCTTTCGAGGCGGATTGTTTGAGCTGACTCGTCCATGTGGCACCTCCAAGCTGTCGAACCAGGTAGTGCAAGCTTCCAGACCTGATGAGCCCGCCTTCTCGTCGCACTGGCGGCGGGGCACTCCGATTGCTTCCAGCGAGGTGATCGAGTGAACCACCTACACCTGCCAGCCCTTCCCGCCGCGCGTAGTTCGAGGCCACTCAACCCCGTTTCGAGACAGGCTCTTAGGACAGCAATCGTCGAGTGCCACTCAGTCCCCTGCCCTGAGTCGAGGCCACGACCTCCTTCAAAGCGGTATCGGGAAGGTCGATCAGGGCCGCGGACGTCGCCATCCGCAAAGCCCCATGATGCGCGACCTCAGTAGTAATATCTACGACGGTAGACGCGGCGGGATCCATAGTAGACACGGCGATAACCGCGCGGCGCCGTGACGACAGCGCCTGCGGCCCCGCCGACCACCGCCCCGACAGGACCCGCGACCACGGCTCCAGCTGCCACCCCCGCGGCGGTGCCGACGGTTTGCTGCTGTGTTGCGCAGGCTGCTAATCCAAAACAGGTGAAGAGAACGAGGCCAAGCTTGCGCATGTTAGTTGCTCCTGGTGCTGGGCTGTTACTAGTCCGTATTATGGAAGCGTAGGCGTCGCGACGGCTTCCCCCGTGGACGAAGGTGGCGGGCGCTGGAGATTAGGCTGCCGCCCGGCCCCGCAAAAGGCCTACAGAGCCCCGTGGCGGCCAAGGTTGATTTGGGCGGAACCCTAGCCCAGACCTGCTGACGGCCCTCAGTGACTCTCTAAAGAGTCGGGAAGGGCCGGGCGGCGAGCAGATGAAACCCCGCTCCCCTTTCTGTCCGCTTGATCTACCGTCGCCCCGGAGCGCGGAGGCAAAGCCGGAGAGCGAGGTCAACGTTGTCCTTCCCCGGTGCGCTTTTTGGTTTCCGCGACTTGCCACACATTCGTTAGGAGATCCGCCGATATGGTGTCCATTGCCTCTCGATATTCCTGATTTGCCAAGTCGAGATGAACCGGATCACTCCCCTGCATGGGAGGAGGCAGCGCATCTGCGGCAGCAAGCCAGATCTCTCGCATGCGCTCGGCCGTTCCCACAGGATCGGGAGCATTCCTGATGACGATATCGGTGAGTGCGTTGATCACAAGCGTCTGAAGGGCATTTATACGGCCGATCATTGCGTAACGTGATGCCTCGAGGACACGGACTCGCTCTTCAAGAGAAGTATCCATGGACCTGCCCCTTATCCAGGAGGAGCGAAACATGGGAGCCCGTTGCATGTCGAATCGCCGAGTTGAACGCAAGCGGCACAGGACAGCATGAACCCGGTCCATTGCCGCGCGTCTCGCGAGAGTGATGCAGTCAAGGTGAGCCGCTGAAGATCAGACCCTTTGACAAGGTGGCGAGCGTGAGCTGGTTACCGCACCCGCTTCACGCCCTTGATCTCGCCGTTAGGGATCTCGCCCTTGTCTTGCAGCTCGCGCGCGATGGCAGGCACGCCATGGTCGCCACCCGCAAGCTTCTTCGGGCTTATTGCGATGTAGGCCGCCCGCCCGTCCACGTAGTAGACGGCGAACAGGATGTTGTAGTCGGGCTTCCGGTATGGGGGTTGGTTTCCAAGCCATGCCCGTTCCTAGCACAGCGAATCAATCCGTTCACATAGGTCTGGTGGCCCGCCATTGCCGGGCGCGCCTGTCTGCGAGGCGCGTCCTAGTGTTTTCAGTGGGCCAGACTCATAACCAGTAGCTGACGGTTGCGGCGATGCAGACGGCGGCGAGAAAGTTGGTGGCGAGCCGGTCGTAACGCGTGGCGACACGCCGGAAGTCTTTCAGGCGACAGAACATGCGCTCGATGGCGTTGCGGGCGCGGTAGAGGACGGGCGAGAAGCAGTTCTTCCAGATCCGGTTCGCCTTGGGCGGGATATTCGGGAGGGTGCCGTTGGCCTCGACCCATCTGCGGATCAGGCCATGGACCTGGGCGTGGGCTGGCCACGGAAGGTTTTGGCATCGGCCGAGAAGGTTGGCGCGTTCGCCCCAGGCGCATCCGGCGACGGCAGTGCACCGCCCGCCAAGGGCGAGCCAATCGCCGCCAGATGCCCCTTCGCACGGCGGCAATACTCGACCGATAGCGGGGTCATCGTCTCGTTTCCCCACCCGGCACGATACTTCATCAGCGCGCGGCAGACATCACCCTGGGCAAGTTGCCAGGCTCGAGCAAGGTATCGAACGCCATAGAGGATGTTCGTCTCGGGCTCGAAGAGGTCTGTCACTCCCCCCGAGAAGCCGAGCATGGCCGCGGTCTCCGGACGAACCTGCATGAGGCCGACCTCGCCCACCCCGCCGACCGCATGCGAATTGAATGAACTCTCCACCCGGATCACCGCATCAGCGATAGCAGGTGGAAGACCGGTCTGCTCCGCGTGACGGGTCAGGATTTCGAGGTAGGCGCTGCGGCCCTTCGTGTAGGTTTTTGGCAGCCCGAACAACTCGTTGATAGCAGGCGGAAGAGGGATGCTGATGTCGTCACTAGACTGGGCGTAGCTTGAAGACGAAACCAACAGGACCCCGAAGAATGCGAGGCACGCGCAAGACAACTTGAACACCGGAAACCCCCACCAGTCCCGGTGTAGCCCCGGGATTACTGTCCTCTATTCAGTGTCTTTGACAGAACCAAGGCAGCTAATTGCGACGCTTGGCCTAATCCGAGATTAACTTGCAGCGTGGTCCAGCTCCCGTCCCACACTTCAAGCGGCTGCCGGTCTGAAACAGAAACCCGCACCGCGGCGGTGGAAGGGCTGCAATCCAATAACTTTTCCGACTAATGGCCATGTTTTTTCCTGACCTTCGGTCGCTGACGGCCGCAAATCCCACGTCTACCATGCGCCCAACAACAAGCCGCCGGGAGGAAATTTTGGCATGAAAGCTTTCGAGCAAGAGAGGGCCGCCCGAAGGCGTGACCAGCTCCTACTTGCCGGCGTCGTCCTTGCGCTGGCGTTCCTGCTGGCCGTTTGGGTGGATCATGTCTATCGGATTTGAAACCCTACGCTTACCCGCGAGGGCGTCAGGCGCAAAAAGGCCGCGCACAAGGCGCGGCCAAGTCCAGGGAGGAAATGCCCAAGAAGGGCCGAGCGGGCGTCGCAAGAACGATGCCAAAGGGCACCCGGCGCCAACCTCAAAGAGATGATCCCGGATTACGGGCCGTAGTATAACCGCCCCGCCTATAGGCTTGATGGCGAGTCCAGTCCGATCGGGTCGTGATCTGCTTCGAGCCGCAGGCCGAGCAACGGAGCCTCAGCGCCACGTCTGGCACGTAGGCGTCGCCTGGCAGATTATCCACGCTGATGGAGGCTTCGTGCTTGCAGGCTTCGCAGGTCGCCTCCACGGACCTCACCCCGTGCTCGCCCATGTTGCCAAGCGACATGGGCACGATTTCCCGCCCTCGGCATCGTAGGCGCGGCGTGGGTTGCGGGTCATAGGGCTTCATGGCCTCGGTGTGCCCGGTCTCAACCCAAGCCGCCACCTTACATAATCATCGACGATGAACTGCAATGCCTGACCGCAGCTGCGTAGGTCGTTGCAGCCGTAGGCCCCTCCGGAGGCGCCGCCGTAAGCGATGGCCACCGTGGACAATTGCCTGTCGCAGTTCTTCTTTGCGCAGCCCCCATCCAGCTCCCAGGAGACATTATGAAACAGCAGGCGGGTTGACGGTCTGAGTTGATCTAGTCCGGGAGCAGCTTGGACACCAGTCGCTGCATTAACCACCCGACGAGGAAGAGAAGCTCGGGGCTAGGTGGCCGCGGAGGATCGTTGTTATCGGTCGGTGAACCTTAGCCGTAAGGGCGCGTTGTCACTGCGGTTACAGTCAAGCTTGGGAGCGGTCTCGTGCGTCTCATGGTCTTCGTTGCAGCTGCTTGTCTTTTTGCGCTTCCCGCCTCGGCGAGTGTTGTGGCCCATATCGACCACCTCACCCAGCGAATGACCGTGGTTGTGAATGGCACTCCAGTCTACTCCTGGCCGGTCTCCACGGGGCGCACAGGTTACGAAACCCCGGCGGGAAGCTACTACGTGCAGCGGATGGAGCGCATGTGGTACTCACGCAAATACGACATGTCGCCGATGCCGCACGCCCTGTTCTTTGAGGGTGGGCTTGCGATCCACGGCACGTCTGCCATTCGGCAGCTGGGTCGCCCAGCCAGTCACGGCTGCGTTCGTCTCGCCCCCAGGAACGCCCAAACGTTGTTTGAGCTTGTGCGTCAGCATGGGGGCGCCCAGGTTGTGGTCACGGACGGCCGCCCCGCAACCTATTCCCGTCTGAGCACGACCCAGTAGGTCTACCTCCGTGCGGGGTAGTGCCGAGAGTCCATTCCAGCCGCGCTCAAGAGGCGACGGAGCAAGGAAAAGCCCCGCCAGGGAGGTCGATCCGAGCGGGGCTAAAGTCGCGGAAGCGAAGTGGGGGCAAAGGAGCTTCCGAGTAGCGACTCAACCTTGCAGGTTAACAAAGGTTCCTGAGGGCACGAAAAAAGCCCCGCCTTGAGGGATAGCGGGGCTCGATCGGGTCTGTGCGCTTCCCGACACGGGGGCATCCCACTGTCGGAGCTTATGGAGAGAGACTACGCTTGAATATGGCAAACAAACGACCGGCCACGCGAGCGGCCGGCTTCAGGTGGGGAGCGCGGCCCACATCGATCAGAGCACGTGAAAACAGCGGAAGCCTGTCACGACGTGCCCCTCTGGAGAGGGTATCCATAGACTTTACGCACAACCTATCTCGGCTTAGCGCCAGCGGCCCACTCGACCAACGCCGACGCCGTACCCACGACGGATGCCATAGCCGCCGTAGTAGCCCACACGACGGACACCATATCCGCCATAGTGCGCCACCCGAGGCCGGTAGTACCCGCCGTAGTAGCCCACGCGGCGGACGCCATACCCGCCATAGTAGCCGCCATAGCCATAGCCGGCCGGGTAGTAGCCGCCATAGTAAGCAGGAGCGACAACCCTACGCCGAACGACCACCACTCGAGCCGGGGCGTATCCATAGCCATAGCTGGCCGGGTAGCCGTAACCATAGCCATAGCTGGCCGGGTAGTAGCCACCGTAGCCGTAGCCGGGATAAGCATAAGCCCGCGCCGTGGAAGCGGCGAGCAAGCCGCCCGCCAGAGCGCCGATTGCCAGACCAGCGCCAACGCCACCCCAGCCGCGGTGGCCCCAGCCACCATAACGATAACCCCAGGCTTCAGCATCGTTTGGCGCGGCCATTCCGAGGGCGGCTGTTGCCGCCAAAGCAAGTGCAAGCTTTTTCATGCGAAAACCTCCCATGCTGAAAACTCGCGCTCAGGCATCTGAACGCGGAATGAATTTCTATAGTCTTGGCACCCGGGCCAGCAGTCGTTCGGCGCCCTGGCATGTGACCATCGTGATGCCTACACAGCCCCTGGACATGGCCCTGAGATCAGCGAAGGACCACCACCGTCGTGCCGACCGAGACCCTCTTATAGAGGTCGCTGACGTCGGAGTTGGTCATGCGAATGCACCCGGAGGAAACGGCCTGGCCCATCGTCCATGGCTCGTTGGAGCCGTGGATGCGGTATTCCGAGGTCCCGAGATACAGGGCCCGAGCGCCAAGGGGATTGTTGACGCCGCCGGACATGTAGCGGGGCAGGTCGGGGCGGCGGCGCAGCATCGCCTTGGGTGGCCGCCAGTCCGGCCATGCGCGTTTCAGGGTGATGGTCTCGATGCCGGACCACTGAAAGCCCTGACGGCCGACACCGACGGCGTAGCGGACGGCTTTACCGTCGCCGAGCACGTAATAGAGCCGGCGCTCGCGGGTGGAGACGACCACGGTTCCCGGCTCGTATTCGCCGCTATAGCTCACCGTCGAGCGGTAACTCGCGGGAGCCCGCGGACGGTAGACCTGCGGGCGTTGGACCTGACCGTAGTAGATGGGCTCCCGAGTGATGGGGTCGATTGCGTAAAAAGCTGCGGCGGGCGTCGCAAACGCGGCGGCGCAGCCAAGCCCGAGCAGGGCTAGGGTGATACGACGCATGGTGCCTCTTTGATGGTTGCCGAGGAGAGTCGGCGCTTGGCCTGAAGCAAACAGCAGGTCTGCCCCGCCGCTAGAAACGATCGATTACATGTCGCAGGGCAAGCAAAACCTGCGGCTAACCTTACTCGCGAAGGAGATGCAATGGCGGGCCCCGGCAACGCGTAAGCTTAATTCCAGTGAGAGCAAGACAACCTGCCAACCGCGAGATAGATCATCTGTTGTGGCTGGCTTACCTCCTCCTAGCCACTGACAACTTAGGCCCGGTCGCCCCGGGCCTTTTTCTCGAAGGGGATGCTTGATCTTAGCTTCCCGAGCCCTCCAGACGTCGTCTGGAGAGTCAGGAAGGGGGCTTGCCGTTGGGGGGGTCAGCCAGAACGAGCCTTGGCCGTTCCGGGCCGTTTCTGAGTCATGGCGGGCCTATCTAGAAAGGCGGTGAATTCTTCACCGCCCGGCGGGAGAAGCTGGCCATGCTGGCGCTCCGCCATGCCATCCCGGCGATCTACCAAACCCGCGACTTCGTCGGAGCGGGCGGTGTGATGAGCTACGGAGGCAGCCTCAACGACGGTTATCGTCTGGCCGGCCTCTACGCGGGGAGGATCCTGAAAGGCGAAAAGGATGCGGAGTTGCCGGTCCACCAACCCATGAGGGCCGAGCTCGTCATCAATTTGAAGGCCGCGCAGGGGCTCGGTCTCAGTGTTCCGGCCTCGCTCCTCGCCCGTGCCGACGAAGTCATCGAGTAGGCGGTCCGGCTCCGCCGCCGCTACAAGCTTGAGGCCGATCGGCGCCGATCGGCTTCCTCGACCTTGCTTGCTGGCTTTCCTTGTGGTGTCTGTGGCCAGGGCTCTGAACCGACAACGATAAATCGCACGGCCCGGGTATGAACTACGTGGGCGCTTAACCCCGGTTAATGAAGGGTTAAGCTTGGGCTGCTTCAGCCTAACGGATGGACCGTTTTGATCGTTGGCTTTTCTTCGTTCTGATCCCCGCCTCTGTTCTCGCGACCGTTGCACTGGTCGCTGCGCTGTTCAGGTGAATGCGCAGGGTCTGATGCTGATGCAGTTAGCCCTCCTCGGGTCTTTGCGCGCGAGGCGGCTTGAGCGGGCTAGCGTAAAGCGGTGACCGCCTTCCCCAGCCCGGCCAACGCATCAAGCTCAGACAAAAACGGCTGAGCCGGATTGACAAAACGCAACACCCGGCAGCAAGGCCGGGCTTCTTGCACCCGAGCCGGCGTTGCTGCGTCTCCCTAAACATAGCCCGTCACCTGATCCGCAGGAACTGGCAGCACCTGCGGCAAGGAAGTTCTTAGCGCATGATCTGGAGTTGAGAGGATTTGACCTTGCCCGCTATGGCGTTCATCCGGGTATCGGCTTCGTCCCACATCTTCCTCTTTATCCTCACAAGCTCGCGTTGCTTGATTGCGGCCTCGACGCGGGCTTGTGAAATCTTCACATCGCCCGCTCCGGCAACTCGAATTGCCACTGGCCTGATTGGCGGCATCGCGCTGGCAACAACGGTTGCCGGACGGGCCGGCGGGACTGGTACGAGTCGGGCGGAAGCGGCAGCCACGGACTTGGGCGTGGGCTGGCCCCGGAAGGTTTTGGCATCAAGCGAATGCAGGACTGGTGCGAGGCGGGCGGAAGCGGCAGCCATGGACCTGGGCGTGGGCTGGCCACGGAAGGTTTTGGCATCGGCCGAGAAGGTTGGCGCGTTCGCCCCAGGCGCATCCGGCGACGGCAGTGCACCGCCCGCCAAGGGCGAGCCAATCGCCGCCAGATGCCCCTTCGCACGGCGGCAATACTCGACCGATAGCGGGGTCATCGTCTCGTTTCCCCACCCGGCACGATACTTCATCAGCGCGCGGCAGACATCACCCTGGGCAAGTTGCCAGGCTCGAGCAAGGTATCGAACGCCATAGAGGATGTTCGTCTCGGGCTCGAAGAGGTCTGTCACTCCCCCCGAGAAGCCGAGCATGGCCGCGGTCTCCGGACGAACCTGCATGAGGCCGACCTCGCCCACCCCGCCGACCGCATGCGAATTGAATGAACTCTCCACCCGGATCACCGCATCAGCGATAGCAGGTGGAAGACCGGTCTGCTCCGCGTGACGGGTCAGGATTTCGAGGTAGGCGCTGCGGCCCTTCGTGTAGGTTTTTGGCAGCCCGAACAACTCGTTGATAGCAGGCGGAAGAGGGATGCTGATGTCGTCACTAGACTGGGCGTAGCTTGAAGACGAAACCAACAGGACCCCGAAGAATGCGAGGCACGCGCAAGACAACTTGAACACCGGAAACCCCCACCAGTCCCGGTGTAGCCCCGGGATTACTGTCCTCTATTCAGTGTCTTTGACAGAACCAAGGCAGCTAATTGCGACGCTTGGCCTAATCCGAGATTAACTTGCAGCGTGGTCCAGCTCCCGTCCCACACTTTGAGCGGCTGTGCCGGGCCGGCGACTGGGTTCATGAGATGAAATGGGGCGCTACCGGCTTCAGATCCCACCGAGGACGGCAGCGGCTCAAATGCTCACCCGCCGGGGTCA
>CAVUDL010000017.1:0-143349 GCA_963740175.1 uncultured Gemmatimonadales bacterium | reverse complement strand
CGTCGCCCGGCTGGTAGTCGTCCTTGTCGGTCGAGATCGACAACCCATCCTCGGTCGTCGTGGTGGCGAATGCCACCGTCCCGGCGCCTTCGATGCCGTTCCCGGCAGTCGCGGAGGCCCGGTCCGCGATCGGTTCGGTGATGTTGTCGGTGCAGGCAATGGCGAACGTGATGGCAGCACAGACCAGCAGGGCACGACGCATCGGGACTTCTCCTCAGGGGACGGCGGCCAGGGACACGAAGGCGTCACCACTAAACGCACTTCGGCAGCCTGGCCGTCTCCGGAGAGACCCGTGGCTTTGCGGACCGGCCTCGCGGCCGGGGTGCCGACATTTAGGTGCTTCAATTTTTTTGGGGTATCATCGACGGTGACCGCAACTGCACGAACTTCCGCAATCCTCCCGATCACTGCCCAACCTCACACCTTCACTGCCACTACTTCATCAGCCTGACCGGGATCGTGTCGCCAGCTCTTCTGTAGCGACACTGCTACTAAGATGTCTTCCGGTACAGATCGCCGTAAGGGGTACCGATTGCAAGAGTGGCACGGTCCGGCGGGAGAGCTGCATCGGGAACGACACCGCGATTCGCCTGATTTCTGCCGTGTTGTCTTTCCTTGTACGGCGCCGTAACCTATACGCTGTCGGTTAGGTGCCGGTTATACCTGCGTTAGAAGCGACACTACTGCAGAATGTTGCGGCTCAGGACCCTCGGCGGGCTCACCATCGAAGACGAAAAGGGACCGCTGGCGGGGGCCATAGCCCGCAAGCGGTCGCTGGCGCTTCTCGCCCTGGTGGCCTTGAGCACCGAACAGGGGATAAGCCGGGACCGATTGCTGGCCTACCTCTGGCCCGAAAGCGACACCGACCGGGCCCGCAACAACCTCAAGCAGACCCTCTTCCAGCTGCGGCAGGAGCTCCACGAGAACGTCTTCGTCCGCGGCCCCGGCGCCCTCCGGCTCGACCCCAACGCCATCTCGATCGATGCCTGTGACTTTCAGGCGGCGCTGGACCGCGGTAACCCGACCACGGCGGTAACCCTCTACCGGGGACCGTTTCTCGATGGGTTCTACCTCCCGGGTCTGGTGGAGTTCGAGCGCTGGGTGGATTCCGAGCGGGGTCGCCTGGCCCAACGCTACGCGGGGGCGCTCGAGACGCTGGCGGGTACCGCCGCCGGCCTCGGCGACCACCATGGTGCTGCCGATTGGTGGCGCCGGCTGGCCGCAGTCGACCCGCTCAGCTCCCGCTATGCCTTGGGGCTCATGCGATCATTGGCTCAGGCAGGCGACCGGGCCGCCGCCCTGGAGCACGCCCGGGTGTACGAGGAGCTGGTCCACGCCGAGTTCGAGACCTCGCCCGAGCCCGAAGTCGCCGAGTACGTGAAGCAGCTGCGTGGCATGTTCGGCCGCTGGACCGGAGCCGCCACGCCCAAGGCTCCAAGCCCGGCGCGGCGGAATCCGGCTCAAAACGTCACCCTGCCCAAGAACGAACCGCCGGCCCACCCCGTGATCGAGGCACCCGCTCCCGCCGCCGCTCCACCGATAGTTGCTGAGACCGTGAGTCCTACCGCCTCGCCTCCTCCCACCGGAAAGCTTCGCGCCGCCTGGGCCGCACTCGCGGTGGGCGCTGCTCGGGCTGGCGGGCGTGTGGTGGGGCGACAGAGTCCCTCTCGTAACTGCCGTTTCCCCCGACCGCGTAGCCGTCTTTCCTTTCACCTTCACTGGGACCGGGGAGCGCCGGTTCGGCGACGGAATGGTGGACCTGCTGAGCGCAAGCCTGGATGGAGCGGGCCAGCTCAGAAGCGTGCACCCAAGCGCATATCTGGCTCGCATGAATAAGGAGGGCGCCGGATCGCTTGATCGGGACCGGGCCGGCACCTGGGCCCGGCGGCTCGGGGCCGAGCTGTTCGTGCTCGGTGATGTCGTGGCGTCCGGAGACCGGGTGCAGATCAGCGCCGCCATGTACGAACAGGGACGGGAGGATGCTGTCGCACACTCGTCGGTGGAGGGTGAGACCGAGGCGGTATTCCAATTGGTGGACCGGCTCGCTGCTGACCTCATCGCCGCCCGCTATGGCAACCCGCACCAGCGGCTGACCCGCGTAGCTGCGGTGACGACGAGCTCCCTGGAGGCCTTCAAGTCGTATCTCGACGGAGACAAAGCGTACCGCGACGGGCGCTACGCCGAAGCGATCGAGGCGCTCCAGGCAGCCGTCCGGACCGACAGCACCTTCGCGCTAGGATACTATCGATTGAGCGATGCGGCCGACCGTGCCGGACGTGCCGAGCTGGCCCAGCGTTCAGCCGAGCGGGCGCTGCGCTATCGGGAGCATCTGGGAGAACGGGAGCGAGGGCTCATCGAGGCACAGTACGCCTGGCGGCAGGGCCGGGCTTCCGAAGCCGAGCGCCTCTGCCGGAATCTGCTGGCGGACTACCCTGACGATATCGAAGCACTTCTTCAGCTGGCAGAGGTGCTGGTGCACGGCAATCCGCTCCGCGGACGTTCATCGGTCGAGGCGCGTCCGGCTCTGGAGCAGGTGCTCGCCCGTGATCCGGAGAACGGAGAAGCACTGATCCACCTTGCCCGCATCGCCTGGCTCGAGGGGAAACGGGAGGAGGTGAATACGCTGGTGCGCCGGGTGCACGGCGCAATGAAAGGTTCGGAAGTGGTCGAGACCCGGGCGTTCCGTGCCTTTGCCCTGGGTGATCGGCCGGGACAGAAGCGAGTTACCCAGCGAATATTGGCAAACCCCGGCGGGGTGCCGCCGGTCACCGCTCTCGAGGTGGCCGTCATGACTGACGACCTCGACGGGACTGAGCGCTTCGGGCATTGGCTTACCGGTGCGTCGCAGGCTCCGGACTTGCAGGCCTACGGACATAGGATGCTGGCCCAGGCCGCGCTCGCGCGCGGGATGTGGCGCCGATCGCTGCGGGAGCTGGCGATTGCGGGACGGTACGACTCGATACCCTCCCTGGAACTCCGCTCCCTGTTCGCGGCTTTTTCATTTCTGCCCGTCTCTCGGCAGGAGATTATTGAAGTGCGAGAAGCGGTTCGCCGGTGGAATGCGGGCGCCGAGCCGGGTAGCCAGGTGGGGCACACCCAGGCACACGTCGGCGTTCACCCCTACCTGCGACTGCATCGTCTGGGGCTCCTCGATATCCGTCTGCGGGATACCACCGAAGCCCTGCGCCAGGCACAGGCGCTTGGTCGGGCGGCCGACTCGACGCGCATTGGCCGGCTGGCCCACACGCTGGAGCGGAGTATTCGAGCTCACGTAGCCGAGGCGGGTGGCCGCACTCGTGAGGCTCTGGCCGAGCTGGACGCCGCCGGGTGGGAGGCCGCCGCGTCGGTGTTCGTTGCGGAGGCCTACGATCGGTATCGCCGAGCCGAACTGCTGGCCGACGAGGGCCGGGAAGACGAGGCGCTCGGCTGGTTCGGCTCGATCGCCGAGCGAGCGGCGTATGAGTTGGTATATCTGGCGCCGGCTCATCTCCGGAGGGCAGAGATCTACGACCGGCGAGGCAACCGGGACGCTGCCGTGGAGCATTACCGCAAGTTCATCGACCTCTGGCGCGAGGCGGATCCCGAGCTGCAGCCGGCGGTCAACAAGGCTCGCGAGCGGCTGGCAGCTCTCGAGACCTAGTTCAACCGAAACCGCCCTACCGTCCGCTTGCCATCATCGGTCTTGATGGAGGCGTACACCGCCCCGTTGCGGCCGAATCCTGCCAGACTAGCACCCGCCGGAAATGCCACCTCCCGCCGCCACTTACCTTGCCGATCCACGATGTCGTACACCAGCGGCGAATCCTCCTTCGCCCTGGGCCGCTGAAGCCACACTTCACCGGTCGGGTTGGCGAGGGCAAAGTCGAAGGGAGGCTTGTTGTCGGCAAATGGGTAATCGATGCGGAGATCCTGCGGCATGCCGAACTGCTTCCCCTGCTCCCGAACCTGGGCCAGGACCCGGTCCCTGTCGGCCTGCGTTACCGGGATCTTGGCGTAGCTCCGCGCCTTGCCGATCTGCCAGGGGCCGTCCCGGTCCCGCCAGTCCACCCGGTTCTCATGCCCCCGGGCCACCCACGCGCTCCCGTCCGCCAGGACTCCAAAGTGATCGTTCGGCGCAAACACCGTTGCGGCCTGCTGTACCTGTTCGCCAAAGGTGGCGTCACCATAGTCGGGTGCTGCCAGGCGGGCGACGGTATCCGCGGCCCCGGTCTTCAGCGCAATACGAAGGACCGGGATGCTGTCGGGGCGGACGGAGCGGCCCGGATCACCACCGCCCATTATGGCCTGGTAATCGATCTTGTAGCCGTGGCCCACGGTGTCGTAGAGGAGAACCGGCGTCCTGCCGGACACTTCCTTGATCGGCAAGACGTCGATGGCTTTGCCGGCCTCGTTCCAGCGGGTAGTCCGGATAGCGCTGAAGTCCACCAATGCGAGCGTGTCGCCCGCCAGGTGCGCAACCCAGCCAGGGAATCGATACTCGCGAGCCGGTGCCCCCGGCCGCAGCGAGTCCACTCTCGTGCCCAGCGTGTCCACCTTCCCAGTCTTCAGGTCAGCCCTGAGAAAGAGCTTGTCCCGGGTATCGGCAAAGACGACCTTGCCGTCCTTCAGCTCCACGACGTTGCTGAGCATACCATACGAGGACGCAAGCTTGAGCTCCGGCTGCAGGCCGCTCTGACTCTCGGCCGGGGTGCAGCCCATGGTAGCGGCCAGCAGGAAGGTCATGATCGAAGACTGGATCTTCATTCGGATCGATCTCTATGGGTATAGGGAGGAATCAGTGACTCGATGAAGCCGGGGAAACCGCCAGCTGGAGGAGCCTGGTTCCATCCGGCGTCCGCTCTACGACCAGGGCGGCGCTGTCGCTGACGGCTAGAACTCTGCCGCGGCCCTGGAGCCGGATTTCGCGGGCCAGGCGTCCGGTACGGTCTACGACGTGATAGGTTCGCGCCGAGTCGGCGGGTGCCCGGCTCTTCTCGAGCCATACGTGTCCTGCGTTGCCAGTGAATGCCGCCTCGAACGGCGGCTTGATCGGGGCAAAGGGAAGCTGCTGAGCCGTTCCTCTGAGCTCGGGAGGAAACCCCTGGATAAAGAGCTCCCGGTCGTAGCGAGTGACTTCCAGGACACGGTCCGGCAAGGCCTGGCCCCGGGTCCACTTTCCATCCGCTGACCGCCAGTCGACGCGGTTTTCGTAGACTCGCGCTACCCAGACCGACCCGTCGATCAAGACACCCCACCGATCCACTCCCCCGAACACCCGCCGCTCGAAGCGGCGGCCGCCTTCGGCCATGATCTCCGCTATGTCGAGCGGTGCCAGGTGGGCAATTGTGTCTGCACGGGTGAAGGTGGGATCGGCCCTGAGCACCACAGCGGAGTCTCGGTTGCCGCTTCCATCGGATCCTGGCCGAGGGTACAGATCGGTGTAGAACCGTCCCTGCAGGTCGCGCGCAAGCGGCAGGGACCCGCGTGCCGCTTCGGAGCTCGGGAACGAGCGAGCCAGGCGGCCGCTCAGCGTCCACACCGTGGTGCGTCGCAGCCCCCAGTCCCCCACATAGAGGCTGTCTCCCGCAACGAACAGCGTGGTGGGGCTTTTCAGGTCGGCCCCTTTGCCCAGCGGCCGGAGAGTCCCACTCGAAAAATCAGCGATGGCTGCGGTCTCATTGGGCGCCGCGAGCACGGCCCAGCGCTGCCCGCCAAGCCACGCCGCCCCGGTCACATCCGAGTCATGCGTGTTGACGGTGTCTCCGGCCTGCGGCAGCTCAACAATGGGCGCCGGCGGTGTGGGGTCCCCGCAGGCGAACAGCAGGGCGACGATGAGCGAGAACGAGGCCGGACGGGGAGGATACACGGCGTAAATCTAACTCCAGGGGCGACGCATGCGTCGCCCCTGCACAAGCCTATGGGAGTGGATGCCGCAGCTTTACTGCACGACTATCAACCTTTTTCATTCGCAGATTCAACATCTCCACGCCGACCGAGAAGGCCATGGCAAAGTAGATGTAGCCTTTTGGAATGTGTTGATTGAGGCCGTCCGCGATTAGCGCCAGCCCAATGAGCAGCAGGAAGCTGAGCGCCAGCATCTTGACGGTCGGGTGCCGGTCGACGAAGGCGCTTACCGGTGTCGCAAAAAGCATCATGAAGCCCACGGCAATGACTACGGCCGCGATCATCACGCCAAGGTCTTCCGCCATCCCCACAGCGGTGATGACGGAATCGAGCGAGAACACGATGTCCAGAAACATTATCTGAATCAGCGTGCTGATGAGCGACGGCCGCGCCTTAACCGATTTTTCGCCCTCGTCCCCCTCCAGCCGTTCGTGGATCTCCCTGGTGCTCTTGGTCAGCAGGAACAGGCCACCCACTATGAGCACCAGATCGCGGCCGGAGATCTCCTCGCCCAGCACGGTGAACAGCGGAGCGGTGAGCTGGATGATCAGCGAGAGGGAGAATAGCAGGCCGATCCGCATGATCATGGCGAGGGCGAGGCCGAGACGGCGCGCCTTCGACTGCTGATCCGGTGGCAGCTTTCCCGCCAGGATGGAAATGAATACGATGTTGTCGATGCCGAGGACTATCTCGAGCACCGTCAGAGTCAGCAGGGCGATCCATGCTTCGGGGCTAGTGATCCAATCCATATCTCGGCGCGGGCAGAGGTGAGCATGCTTCCCAGGAGGAGCAAAGGTAGTTGCTCCTGCCAGCGAGCCGCCAGCAAGTGAGCCGAATCACATTAAATCGCTGTGCGGCTATGAGTTCTGTGAGGAGGGCCGACGGGGATTGATGCCCCCGCCTCGAGCGGCTGAAGGAGGCGCGGGGGGCGGGAGGCCGAGCTTACGGGGCCGGCGGCGGCTCGATGGTCTGAGCCACTCTTGCAAGTACATCAGTACGTTCTTTTTCGCACACGTCGGGAGCCTGTTGCTGCATCGGCTGGGGGGCCAGCCAACGGCTCGTCGTCGCAACCTCCACCGCGTCGTTGCTGCCCTGGAGATCGAGAGCGACTCTGAGCCGGCAGGCGGTGGCACTGCCCAGCTTCGCGCTGGAACCCGCGTACCGGGTGGCCACAATGTGTCCGCCCACAGAATCGGCTACATCCACAGTAAATGTCTCGGCCTGCATCGCGCGGCGCGCGCGCGTGTATGCCGAGTCCCGCGACGCCGAGACCGGGATGACCTCACTTGATTCCGGCCCCGCGACCAGCCCGGTGCACGCACCCAGGGAAAGCGCGCCGAAGAACAAGACGGCATAACGCGGCATGAAGCCCTCAGGCTAAAGGTGGAACGAACCGTCCAATGCCCAAGCCTATCGGGGCCGCGTAGATGCGGGGTCACGATTTGGTCACGATTGGGCGACTAATCGCCGGTCAGGGATTCCACCAGTAGGAGACCTTGACCAGGAAGATGTTGTCGCCCGGGGCTCCCGAGAGCCGGTCGAGCCCCTGGCCGGTTTGAAAGCTTCCTACGCTCTCACTGTCGGAGCGGTTCTGAGTCCAGACCAGAAAGAGGGTTGAGCCGGGTAGGTACTCCCAGCGCAACACCGCGTTACCTCGCAGGGATACCAGCGAGAAGTTCGGGTCGTCTATTTCTTGAGCGGCAGCCGGTCCGCTCGCCCCATCGGGATCCACGACGATCCGATCTGGGTCGGCGGTAGCGGCAGGGTCAGGATACGAATTGAAGTCAAAGCTGCGGGGACGGGCGAGCTCCTTGAACCCGGTATAACTGCCCGACGAGAGTAACGGCTGGGCGTACACCTCGAGGCTCAGTTTGGGGGTAAAGATCCAATTCAGCCGGATGCTGGCCGAGACCGTCGTCTGATCCAGATCGGCAAACACATAGCGATGCCCAAAGGTGCTGGCCGCCAGGGGATCGTCGAACGTATCCACGTACTGGGCCGATGTGCCGGTGCGCTCGATCTGCGGCTCGGCCCGAAGCGAAAGCCGCGACCCCGGCTTCCACTCGACGTACGCACGAGCGCTCCAGCTCTGTTCCCAGCGCTCGCGGTAGTGGTTGCCGTGCAGGCCGGCGCCAAAGAGCCACCGCTTGTTGGGATCGGAGTCCAGCTGGAAGTCCCATTCCACGCCGGGCTGGTTCACCATCAGCGGCCCTCCCCGGGTGCGACGGTCGCTGAGGGTGCTGCGGATTGTATGCTACGAACCATCGTCCGGTAGAAAAGTTGCGCAGCTCGTACAGGCCGGTAAGGAACAGCCCGGTCCAGGTGACGTCGCCGCCGTAGTTGTAACTGCGGAACCCGGCGAGGTTGAGACGCCAGCTCCGAAACAAGCGGCTGGGCCGGGTCCATTTGTGGCCGAACATGACATGCGAGTTGATCTGATCGCCGCGGAACTGGAAGCCAAGGTCGTTCACTTCGAAGCCGGGGTCGACCACGCCAACCGCCGAATTGAACATCCAGTTGCCCTTCTGCTTGTTGAGCGAGAGGCGGGCGGCGTATCCTGATAACGAGGTGCTGCCGGAGTCCACTCCCAGGTATGCCGCATCCGGCCGCTGGAAGTAGTGCACTGAGCTCTCCTGCAAGCTCTGCATCCGCTCGGGGTTTCCCGCCACCCGGCTGAGCCCGCCCCACCCGCTCACCACCCAGACGCCGTTCTGGTCCAGCGTGGTCCATCCATCCAGGCCCAGGGTTCTGGCGCTCGAGCTCAGCTCGTCACGGAGCTGGGGCTCATCGAAGGAACGGGCCGTCACCGTTCCGATGAAGCCCAAGCCATGACGCCCGCCGCCCATCTCTTTTTGAGCGCGGTAGACTCCGTAATACGTCAGCGGCTCCACCTCCTGCTGCCAGTGCTGCGGCCCCAGCGCGAACTGCGCCTGCTCCCGGCCGGTGAGGGCACTGAGCGTGCCCAGGCTCCAGTTTCCGATCTTCCCGGACAACTTGGCTGCTCCCAGAATGCTGGTGCCGCTGGGCACGCTGGAGTAATCGTATTCGTCGGGGAGCTCGGCCTGCGGAGCGCGGCCGATACGCCGGCTGTACAGAAAGCTGGGATTGGCCCAGTTGAAGCCCCAGTTGTCATTCGCGCCGCCGTACCCGAAGTCGAAGATGCTGGCCCCCTCCACGAAAAAGGGCCGGCGCTCGTCGAAGAAAGTTTCGACGTCACTGAGGTTGACGACCGCCGGGTCCACTTCGACCTGCCCGAAGTCTGGATTGATCGTGGCGTCGAGTGTGAGATTGCTGCCGATGCCGAGCTTCAGGTCGGCTCCGGCGCCGCCGTCAAACTGGGAGCCATCATTAAAGGGGTCTGCCGCCTCGTGGCTCAGGTACTCGGCCCGGGTGGTCACGTAGGGCAGCACCTCAACCCGGGCGGGTGGTTTTACCTCATCCAGACCAACCAGATCCACGAAACGTGATACGAAGCCGCTCCCGTTGCTGGGAGTACACACGAGGTAGGAACGCTCGTTCCGCCGGGCGATTTCGCGCTTGAAGTTGATCCCCCACGTGTTGGCTTTCTGACGCTGGAAGCGAAGCTGGGAGTACGGAATCCTGAGCTCTGCGGTCCAGCCGGCCGAGTCTCGCGCGGCTCGGCCCTCCCACACACCGTCCCAGGTATCGCTGTCCCAGTCATCGTTGTAGAGGGTCCCGTCATAGAGCGTTCCGGCGGCGTTGATGCCGAAGAAGAAGCCGGTGCGGCGGTCGTGGTACGAGTCGAGGAATACCAGGAAGCGATCGGCGCTGACGACCCGGTCCCGGCGGGCGAGCTGGGCCATCACCGAATCCGGGCTGCGATCATGCAGTCTTGCGCCGATGTAGAGCGCATCATCGTCGTAGAGCACGCGGACATCGGTTCGCTCGGTTGCCGCCGCCCCTTCATCTGGCTCACGCTGGGTAAACTCGGAAGCCGGTCTGGCCTGGGCCCATTCGGCTTCGGACAGGATGCCATCTACGGTGATACCGCCTCCAATGCGGGAGGCGTGCACCGCCGAGGCCGCAGCGCTGGTCCTTAGTGTGTCAGTTTGGCCGGTGTCGTGGGAGCCGGCCAGAACCAGAGACAGCGCAATTGCGGTCATTGGATCGCCCACTCGCGAACCTCCCCCTGGATGCCAGTGTCAGGACGACGCGTGGGAACCGAGGAGATTCGTGGGCCTCACGCGGTGATCGAACGCGAGGCTTAGACGGCGGGAAAAAGAAAAGGGTTGCCTACTTCAGGATTTCCTCGAACAGGCTGATAGCGCGCGGGTCCTCACTCTGGCCCAGCCAGAACAGCGCGGTCTTCCGCAAAACAGGATCGGTATTGGTCCTGGCGATTCTGATCAGGGCCGGCACGCCCTCCTCTCTGCCGCGCTGCGACAGGGCGAAGATGGCCTGCTTGCGGACATCGCGGTCACCCCGATCGTCTCCGGCGATGGAATCCAGCGCCTGCCCTGCGGCCTCGCCCGCGGCCTGACCCAGCCAGAACACCGCGCGCCCCCGGGTTTCGCTTGGTACGCGCCCATTGCGGGCGATCCGAACGAGGGTGGGCCAGATGGTGATGCTGTCAGCCAGCACCGCCGGCAGGAGGAGGTCGCCACCGACTCCCGTGTTGCCGGTGTGCTCCGCCAGGGCGAGGAAGTGCACGGCCGCCTCACGCGCACCAACGGTGCCGAGGTCCACCGCCGCGCCGGCAGGAAGCCAGCGGCCACCGACATAGGTTCGCACGGAATGCACTCGATGATCACGGAGACTCAGGGCAACGCGGACCAGCTGGGGCTCGCAGTCTGGTTGCCATTCGTCGCTATGATGTCCCACCTCGATCCCATCGGCATCGTCGGCGCAGACTCCCGGCCGGGCGGCAAAGCTCAGCCGTATGGTGCCGTCTCCGGCAGCGTTGAGCCGCTGGGACAAGGTCTGAGCCGCTAGGGAAGGAGGGATCAGAACCCCGCCCAGCAGCAATACGAAGAGCTTGAGCATACGCAGTCGCCTCACGGCTGCTCGATGACTTCCTGCAGCGCCTCAATCGCGCGGCTGTCCTCAGACTGGCCCAGCCAGAACAACGCCCGCTTTCGCAGCTCCCGGTTTGGGTCGCGCTTCGCGATGTCAATCAGCTTCTCCAATGCAGCACGCTCGTCGCGTTGCGAGTAGACGAAGATCAGCTGCTCCCGCATGGCGTGGTCAGCGACCTGGGCATACAGCCCGGTGAGCTCGGTGATGGGGACACCGGCCTGCCCGGCCCAAAAGAGCGCCTGCTTCCGCATCTCGATGCCATGGGACGGGTCCCGGGCCAATCCCAGCAGCCATTTTCCATTTTCGGGGCCGCCCATTTGCGAGAGCGAGAAGACCACCTTCTTCTTGAGGTTCTCGTTCTTGAGCCGGCCGTAGAGGGACCGCAGAAAAGCCGCGTTCTCGGGCCCGCCCGCCTGACCCAACCAGAAAATCGCCTTCTCCCGCGCCACCTCCGGCACATCGCCTCGCTCGGCATAGGTTCGGAGCGCCTGCTGGGCGGCCGGACGATTGTGCTGTGAGAGGGCGAAAACGGCCTTGTCCTGAATCTCTGGATCCTTGGAGAAGCGGAGGATCGAATCCAGTGCCTTCACCGCGCGCTCGGTGCCCACCTGGGAGAGCCAGAAAACCGCCTGGCGCTGCACCTCCGGATCGGGGTCGCTGCGAACCGACTCCAACAGAATGTCTTCGGTGCCGTCCGCCTGCTGCTGCGCGACCAGGAAGACGGCTTTGCGCCGGAGACATACCGATGCGGCGTCACGCCGAGCGAGCACCTTTCGGAGAATCGGGGTGGCTCGGGCGGCATCCATCTGCTGGAGCGCGTTGAGGGCGGCCACTTTCATGTCATCATCCTCTCCGGCGCAGCGGCCTCCCGAGCTGCTCGACGATGAGAACGGAGGCTCGGGTGGATCGGGCGGCGTCGGCGGAACCGGCGGAACCGGTGGGACCGGCGGGACCGGCGGGGTAATGCCGGCAGTGCGAGCCGCTTCGGCCACCTGCTCCGCGGCTTCACTGTCCCCGCGCTTTGCCAACTCACCCTGAATGCGTCTTTCGAGACTGGCGGCGTCGCCTTTGGTTGCGGCCTTCGGGAACTGCCCGCGCTGTTGGCGCAGCGCGGCCAGGGCCTCGTGCAGGTCCCGATCTCCCCCCAACCGATACAGCGCAAATGCCTGCCAATACAGAGCGTCCGGCGCGTACACCGACTTAGGGAAGCGGGCGGGTATCTGGGCAAACAGGTTGGCGGCGGTGCGGTAGTCTCGCCGGTTCAATGATTCCCGAGCCGTGCGGTAGATCGAGTCCGCGGGGTCGCTGCGGAGCCAGGGTTCCGGGAGCTCAGCAACTGACTCACTGCCCCCGACCCCGTGGGAGCGGTCGAAGTGTGGCAGCATGGGTAACACCCAGCGGTCGCCCAGGGCCATCACGACTGCCAGCGCCAGCCCGCTCAACATCCCGTGCATCAGAGGACTCCTTGGGTTGTGCTCGTGCCGGACGGCACGGCCGTTCTCAGGCGTGACATCACGCCGCTGTCTTCCAGACCTTCGGTGATGAGATCCAGGTCTGGCGCGCTTGGCCGGCCGGACAGCTGGGCGATCTGGGCCAGTACCAGCTCCAGGTCCTGTAACAGGAGGCGGGTACGGCCATCGCTTGCCGCTCTCGAATCGAGCAGGAGCCGGTTGGTCGCCAGCAGCTGCCGTGCGGTGGCCGATGCAAGCTGCTCATTGCCCCCCCGGCGTATGGATGTCCGGAACAACGTGAGGAAGCTCTCCGACTGACTCAGGTGTTCGGTGGCCGCGAGACGGTAGGCCAGATCGCTCACGTGGGGGGCAGTCACGCCGGCCACAGTGGGCTGAGCGGGGGTTGTCGGTGCCGGCGCCGTCAGCCGCCCGAGGCCCACGCCAAGGGCGAGCAGTGCGGCAATGCCGATGGGGAGCCGGAGAGGACGGAGACGACGGAAAGGACGGAGAGGGATTATCCGGGTCGCCTTCTCCGCGTTCTCCGTCGTCTCCGTTCTCTCCCTGCGAGCAGCGACAATCCGGTCCCACATCACGTCCCGCGGGGTGTCCGGGGGGGCATTGTAGTCACGGGCTGCGTCACGCAACTGGTCGTCGAAGCGGTCATCCATGCTTCATTCCTTCGCGAAGTCGGCAAGTGCTTCCCGCAAGCGAGCGCGGGCGCGGAACAGCTGGGCCTTCGATGTGCCCGGATGCACGCCCAGGGACTCGGCGATCTCCTGGTGGGTGTAGCCCTCCACATCGTGCATGACGAACACCGCCCGGTACCCCTCGGGCAGGTCATCGATGGCCCGGGACAACCGCTCCTTCAAGTCCGGCTCTGCGTGACGATCCCGCCGTCCCCCCAACACGCTGTCGTCCAAGTGCACCTCCCGGTCCATGGCCCGCCGCATCTTTCGTAAGCCGTTCAGTGTTATCGAGATGGCAATCGAGCCCAACCAGGTCGACAGCTGTGACTCACCCCTGAACTCACGCAGTTTGTCGAAGGCTTTGATGAAGGTCTCCTGAGTGTAGTCCTGGGCCCGGTCCAGATCTCCCGCCATCCGATACACCAGCCGGAAAACCCGATCGACGTGCGCATCGTACAAGGCACGTTCGGCGCTCGGGTCCCCGGCCAGCACTCGTCCAATCAGCTCTTGCTCGTGCACCCGGCTCCGGATGGTAGGGTGGTGGCTTGGAACCGCACCTCTGACACGGGTGAGCCACAGAGGGTTGCTTGCATCCCCAAAGCAACCCTCTGGACCATTAAGGCATCTCACTCCTGCGATGGAACGAGATACCCTGAGTTAGCACTTCCAAGTGAGGTACGGAATGGTCGAGATGATGAGCTTGAGGCCGGTCACTGTCTTCAAGGTGCTGGACCGGCTGGGGCAAACGATTGGCGAGGTGGTACAGCCCAAGGCTGCGCCAGTGGTAGGGCTGGGGGCGAGGACGGTGCTGTTAGTGCGCGGCTCCCAGGGAAAGATGGACGTTTTGGAAAGGCATTGAGATCCTACTTGCCGCTCAAGACCCTCTGCTGAGCATCCAGAAGATCAAGCCGGCGGTCGATCACTTTCACCTCATTATCCGACACGTCGAGACTGGCATACGCCTGGGCCCGTTGCGCCTCCAGCGTCTGTTTCTCGAGCTCCCCGATGACTCGGTCCACGCTGGCGCCTCCGGCCCCACCCATAGGGGCCCGTGACCGGCTCGCCCGGCGGGTCGCCAGCTGTAACTCCAGCTGCAATGCTTTCTCGGTAAGTTGGGCCAGTTCGGCACGCTTCGTCTCGAAATCGGTTTCCACCTGACGGAGCTCCTCCCGCACCTCCAGCAGATCGATCTCACGTTCAGCGGCCTTCCTCTCCGCCTCCAGGCCGACCCGGTCAGCTTCGCGGTTCTCCTTCTTGGCGACGTTTACCCGCTCTTTTATCCGGACAATCTCCACCTTTTTAGCCTCGATTCTGGCCCGCGCGCCCAGGCGCATAGTCTCCGCCTGCTGCCGCCGATTTTCGGCCAGCGTCCGCGCCTCGGTGGCGCCCTTAAGGCTCCGCTTAATCGAGGCGGTATCTCGGGGGGCCACCAGTAGCAGAAAGCTGTCGAAGCCACTGGAGGGCGGCTGCTTGGCCCGCGCCTGCGCCGCGACCACTGAGGGCGCGACCCAGAGCGACACGAGAAGGATCAACGACCGGCTGGACATAGCGTGCCTCATAAGGAGATCTCGCCCGGGTGGAAAGGGAACTCCTTGGAAGTATCGGTTCGGGGAAGGCCAGCTTTAAACCGGGTGCCTGGGACCAGCCCCCTCGAACCGACTAACTGCTTGTCGCACCGTCGCTTCCACGACAATTTCAGGGTTGCTGCCGTCCCTGTGCCTCCACTATATTTACGGGCTTACCGGCCGCCTCCGGCCGTCTTGCCCTAGCACAGGAACGCCATGACCGCACCAAACTCGCGCGAACGTATTCTGCCCCGGCTCATAGAAGAAGAGATGCAACAGTCGTTCATCAACTACTCGATGAGCGTCATTGTTTCCCGGGCGCTTCCTGACGTTCGAGACGGTCTGAAGCCGGTTCACCGCCGGATCCTCTATGCCATGAACGAGCTCGGCCTGGTGCCGGGCCGGGCTTATAAGAAGTCGGCCACCGTGGTGGGCGACGTGCTCGGGAAGTACCACCCACACGGCGACGGCTCGGTCTATGACGCCCTGGTGCGCATGGTGCAGCAGTTCTCGCTGCGCTATCCGCTGGTAGATGGACAGGGGAACTTCGGATCGGTCGACGGGGACCCGGCAGCCGCCTACCGGTACACTGAGGCCCGGCTGACCCGAGTTGCCATGGCGATGCTGGAGGATATCGATCGGAACACGGTCGACTTCCAGGCCAACTTCGACGACCGGCTCCAGGAGCCCACGGTCCTCCCGGCCAAGATCCCCAACCTGCTGGTGAACGGGTCGAGCGGCATTGCCGTGGGTATGGCCACCAACATCCCGCCCCACAACCTCCGCGAGGTGGTCAAGGCGGTTCAGTTGCTGGTGGATAATCCCGACGCAACCATCGGGGAGCTCCGCAAGGCCATCAAGGGCCCCGATTTTCCCACCGGCGCCTACATCTATGGGCGAGAAGGCATCAAGGAGGCGTACGAGACCGGGCGGGGCCGTGTGGTAATGCGGGCGCGGGCGCAGATCGAGGAGAAGGAAACCAGCAACCGGTCACAGATCGTCATCACCGAAATTCCCTATCAGGTCAACAAGGAGAACCTGGTCAAATCGATCGCCGAGCTGGCGAGCGAGAAAAAGATCGAGGGAATCGTCAACATCAATGACGAGTCCGACAAGGAGGGCATGCGGATCGTCATCGAGCTGAAGCGCGACACCATTCCCAACGTCGTGCTCAACCAGCTCTACAAGCACACCCAGATGCAGACCACCTTCGGTGTGATCATGCTGGCGCTCACGAACGGCGCCCCCAAGGTCATGAACCTGAAGGAGCTGCTCCAGCACTTCATCGACCACCGTCACAAGGTCATCGTCCGGCGGACCCAGTTCGATCTGGACGCGGCGCAGGCACGGGAGCACATCCTCGACGGCCTTAAGATCGCCGTGGACAACATCGATGAGGTCATCAAGATCATCCGGAAGTCCGAGGACACGCCCGAGGCCGACGCCAAGCTGCGCAAGCGATTCGGCTTCAGCGAGAAACAGAGCGACGCCATCCTCAACATGCGCCTGGCCAAGCTCACTGGACTCGAGATCGAGAAGCTGGACGCCGAGCTGAAGGAAGTGCGTGCCACAATCAAGGAGCTGAAGAGCATCCTGGCCTCGAAGCCGAAGCGGATGAGCATTCTGAAGGAGGAGATGGAGGAGATAAGCGAGACGTTCGGCGATGAGCGTCGCACCGAGATCGTGGCCGACCAGGGAGAGTTCACGGTCGAGGATCTCATTGCCGAAGAGGACATGGTGATCACCATCTCTCACACCGGCTACATCAAACGAATCCCGATTACGACCTACAAACGCCAGCGCCGCGGGGGGCGAGGTCTCAACGGTGCCGACCTCAAAGCCGACGACTGGGTCGAACACCTGTTCATCGCCAGTACCCACGACTACCTGATGTTCTTCAGTAACCGGGGCCAGGTATACTGGCTCAAGGTGCATGAGATTCCTCAGGCCGGCCGTGCGGCCCGGGGGAAGCCGGTGGTCAACTGTATCGCCATGAAGCCGGACGAGCAGATTGCCTCGCTGGTGCCGGTCCGGGAATTCACTGACGACCAGAGTCTCATTTTCGCCACCCGTCAGGGCACGGTGAAGAAGACGGTGCTGTCCGCGTACGGAAATGTCCGCGCCACCGGCATCTGCGGCATCAACGTCGAGAAGGACGACGAGCTGATCGATGTACAGGTGTGTGGTCCGAACAGCGACATCATTCTGGCGACCAAGGACGGCATGAGCATTCGATTCCACCACAGTGATGTGCGGGACATGGGGCGGGCAACCACGGGCGTGAAGGGAATCGAGCTGGAGAAGGGCGACGAGGTGATCGGGATGGTGGTGGTCAGGCGGGAGGCCAGCCTGCTGGTGGTCAGCGAAAAAGGCTTCGGCAAGCGCTCGGAACTCTCCGATTACCGGGTGCAGAAGCGGGGCGGCAAGGGCATCATCACCCTCAAGAAGACCGACAAGACCGGCCCCATCGTAGCGCTCAAGGAAGTCATTCCCGACGATGAGCTGATGATGATCACCCGGCACGGCGTCATCATCCGGCTGCCGGTGGATGGCATCCGGGTCATCGGCCGTAACACGCAGGGGGTCAAGGTCATGAACCTCGATTCCGGAGATGCGGTCGTCGACGTCGCGCGAGTCGTGAAGGAGGATGAGGGCGGGGCCGAGGAGGTGGCTGGTGGCGATGAGGTGGCTCCCACCGCTGCCTTGGAGTAACGGTTATGATTGAACATGACATCCATGTGGGAGCGTGAGCCGGAACTCTCTCCTGCGCCTGAACCGGCGCTAGTCTCGATCGGAGCGCTCCGTGACGCTGCCAAGGCTCTTGAGGGCGTCGCGGTGCGAACTCCGTTGCTCGACATTCCGGCCCTCGCGGCTCTGCTGGGGGTACCGGTCGCGGCAAAATGCGAGCACCTCCAGCCGGTTGGCGCGTTCAAAATCCGGGGCGCGTACACCGCCGTCTCCAGGATTCCGCCGGCGGAGCGGGCCCGAGGCGTGATCACCTATTCGAGTGGGAACCATGGCCAGGCGGTCGCCATGGCGGCGCGCCTGCTCGGGACCAAAGCCGTCGTCGTCATGCCGGAGCGGGCGCCCGCCATCAAGGTCGCTGGAGTACAGCGGCTCGGCGGTGAGGTCGTGATTGCCGCGAACAGCTCAGCCGACCGCTACCGGCTGGCGCATGAGCTAGCCGAGGAACGCGGGCTCACGATGGTCCCTCCCTATGAGAGTCTGGACGTAATCGCGGGGCAAGGAACCTGTGGCCTCGAGATCCTCGAGGATCTACCCACGGTGGAGACGATTCTCGTCCCGGTAGGGGGCGGTGGGCTGATCGCAGGCATTGCCGCTGCCGTGGCCGCGCTGAAGCCGTCAGTTCGAGTGATCGGCGTAGAGCCTGAGGGAGCGCCCAAGCTGGCCCGTGCACTCGAGCAGGGCCATACCGTACAGCTGGAACTGACCCAGAGCATGGCTGACGGACTGCTGCCGCTCTCGGTCGGGAAGCTGCCTTTCGCCGTCCTATCCGGCGTCGTCCGCGAGGCGGTGCAGGTCTCGGAGACGGAAATCGCCGCCGCGGTGCGCTTCCTCTACCAGACGATGCAGCTGGTGGCCGAGCCCTCCGGCGCGGTGACCACAGCGGCACTGCTCAACGGGCGCGTGCGTCCGACGGGTTCGACCGTCGTGGTGGTGAGCGGTGGAAACGTCGATCCCGAGCTATTCAATCGCCTGGTCACCTCTCATGAGGCTCGGAGTGTGTCCCCTGGACAAGCTCCCGGCACGATTCGATGACTGTCGCTCCAAAGATCCTGGTAGCGGATGACGATCAGGCGCTGTCCCGGACTCTGTCCTGGATTCTCAAGGAAAACGGCTACGACGTATTCACCGCTCCGGGCGGCGAGCATCTCTTCGAGCATCTGATGGCGGAACAGTTCGACCTGCTGCTGCTCGACATCATGATGCCTAAGGTAGATGGCCTCCAGCTTCTGCAGCGGGTCAAGGCAGATCCCCGTTTCAAGGATCTACCGGTGCTCATGATCTCCTCCATGCCGCCCGAAGAAGCAACGGTTCGGTCGCTCGGCCTGGGCGCCGCGGACTTCATTCCCAAGCCATTTCGGGTACGAGAGCTTCTCGCCCGGGTCAAGGCCCACCTCAGGGTTGGGCGGGAGCTGAATCAGGCGCGGGCGGAGGCGCGCTCCCGATCCGAAATGATGGACATCATGCAGGAGGTGACCGCCTCCCTCAAGCCGGAGGAGATCTACGGTATCCTGGTCCGGCGCGTGGCTCAGGGCCTCAGCATCTCCCGCTGTTCCATCATCATGGCGAATCCTGGCGACGAGACCGGGGTGGTGGTGGCCGCGTTCGAAAATCCCATGCTCCACAATCTGCAGGTGGATCTCAAGCGCTATCCGGAGATCAGGCGGGCGCTCAGCACCGGTGATACGGTGCTGGTCCGGGACGTGCAAACCGACCCATTGTACCGCGGAGTGCGGGAAGAATGGGAAGCCGAGGGCCGCCCGGTGGAGACTCGATCCGCCGTGGCGCTGCGCTTTGCCCTCCGGGAGCAGCCAGCCGGCGTGTTTTTCCTCCGGACCACTACCGAAGACGCGCCGCTCAACGAACACGACGTCCAGTTTGCCGAGGAAGTGATCATTGCGGCGGTAGCGGCCCTGGAACGGGCGTATGACCTGGAGAATGCCGTACTGGGCCAGGAGCAGATGCGGCATCTGGCGGAAACCGACCCGCTTACCAACTGCTTTAACCGCCGCGCGCTGATGGAGAAGCTGGAACAGGAGATGGACCGGGCGGCACGCTACGCCACCATGCTCACGTGCATGATGGTGGACATCGACAACTTCAAGCAGATCAACGACACGTACGGCCACCTGGTGGGCGATCGCGTACTCAAGCAGCTGGCCAATCTGTTGAAGCGCGAACAACGATCAGTGGACACCGTCGCGCGGTACGGTGGCGAGGAGTTCGTCGTACTCCTGCCGGAGACCACCAATGTAGAATCACGCAACTTCGCCGAACGCATCCTGCGACGGGTGTCGACCCATGATTTCGGGGAACAGGGGCGGCCCGTGAAGGTGACCATCAGCGCCGGTATCGCCTCGTATCCGGACGAGCGGGTGAGCGATGGCGATTCGCTCCTCCGGCTGGCTGACACCCATCTTTATCGGGCCAAGAGTGACGGCCGAAACCGGTTCCGCGATTGAGTAATCGGCGTTGCCCGCGGTGCCAGGCCACCTACGACCCGCCGGCGCGATTCTGTGTCAAAGACGGCTCGTTGCTGGTGGAAACCGCGGCGCAGTCCGACCGCGGAACGGGCGGACGGCCGGATGATCCGCAGCAGGATCTGGCCGGCGCCGCCGACCGACTCTCCGCGTCGCTCGGGAGCCTTACCGGTCAGGTCCTCGATCAGCGTTATCAGATCAATCGCAAGCTGGGCGAGGGAGGGATGTCGTATGTCTATCAGGCCCAGGAGATCAGCAGTGGCAAGGCGGTGGCCGTCAAGATCTTGATTCCCCGCCTGTCCCGGGATCCGGCCTCGGTAGAGCGGCTCCGCCGGGAAGCCACCATCGCCACCCGACTTAACCATCCTAATGTTTGTCCAATCCTTCGCCTCGGCGAGACCTCGGAACGGCTCATTTACCTGGTCATGCCGTATCTCGAGGGGGAGCCTCTCAGCGAGCACGAAGCGCGTAGAGGGCCATTTCCTGTGGCTGAAGGGATTCCCCTGCTGGTTCAAGTCTGCCAGGGTTTGGGTCACGCCCACGAGCTTCAAATCATTCACCGGGACCTCAAGCCGGAAAACGTGATGCTGGTGCCGGACCCGGGCGAGCCAGCGGGATTCCGGGCTGTGGTCATGGACTTCGGACTGGCAAAGGAGCGCCGGGCTGGTCCCGATGTCGTGAAGCTGACGGCAACGGGGATCGTGCTTGGCACACCGGAGTTCATGAGCCCGGAGCAGATACGGGGCAAGCCTCTGGATGGCCGGAGCGACGTATACGCGCTGGCCATCCTGGCGTTCGAGCTGTTTACGGGTCAACTGCCATTCACCGGAAAGAGCGCGCAGGAAACCATGATCGCCCGACTGCGTGGCGCCCCGCTGCCGCTGCGAGCCGTCCGGGGCGACCTGCCGGCTAAGCTGGAGGCGGTCATCTCCCGGGCACTCTCGGTCAACCCGGCGGACCGTTATGGATCGATGGCCGAGCTCGCTCATGCTCTGGAGTCGTCTACCAGCTCCGGAGTTTTGGGGAGGCTGTTCAGGAGATAGACATCGAGAACCCCGTCGTGACCCGCAACACGGCCCCGCGCGCTCCGGAACTATTGATTTACCAGTGGCCACCTACACCGCCGAGACCCCCATGAAACCAACACTGCTCTTCCTTCCGATCCTTCTACTCTCCACGCTCCCAGCCTGCCGCGATACACCTGAGACCGGCGCTCGGGGCAACGCCTCCGCCTCACCTTATACCGCAGACTCCGAGAGCCGAGCCCGCGAGGATGGGTTGGAGGGGACCACCAGCGGCGCAGAGCTGGAGGCGCCGAGACTGATTCCAGCCGTGAAGAATCAACTGGAACTGATGAGCGCCGGGTCCCAGGTCAATCGCGAGAACATGACAGCGTACAAGAACCTGGCGGGCGACCTGGTGACCTCCATGCAGGCCGATCTCGCCCGGGTGGGCGCCGATCCGGGCGAATTGCGGGCTTTAGGGGACTCGGTCATGGAAGATATCGGCGGCGGAACCGGAATAACGGCCGGCCCAGCGCCATCCGAGACCCCCCAGCATGTGGCACGGATGCGGCGCCTGATCGACTTGTACCAGAGGACCATGAGGGGCGCGGCGGATAAGCTCTAGGGCTGCCACCTGGCCGAACTGCTGTGCCAGCGACCCGGTCGCAGCGCGGTAAGTCAGCCGGCCGAGTCGAGGCCCCCCGGTGATCTCCGGGGGGGCTTCTCTTTGGTGGCCTCCCGCTCCGTAGGATTACGGATAGCCATCCGTGACTGTGCGGATTGAACCTGGATTGTTGCCACTCTAGCCTTGTCAGGTGCTATCCAACCTGTCTTTCCATGTCGTTGGTATCAGCCATCATAAGGCTGCAGTGGAAGAGCGCGAGCGCTTCGCGTTCACCGCTGCCGAAACCGCTGCGCTGCTGCGGGGGCAGCGCGACGCCGGCAGGTCATCTCTGTTCCTCTCGACGTGCAATCGCTGCGAACTGTACTGGGACGGGGATGAGGACCTGGTACCATGGTTCGCCGGCTTTGCCGAGGCGCGGGGAGCCACGTCGGCACCTCAACTGGTCAGGTACGACGGGCTGGAGGCGGTGCGGCACCTGTTCAGCGTGACCGCCGGCCTCGACTCCCAGATTCTGGGTGAGACCGAGATCCTGGGCCAGGTCCGCCGTGCCTATGACACCGCGAGAGCAGCAGGAACAACGACGCGGGATATCGATCTGATCTTCTCCGCGGCACTGGCCGCGGGTCGGCGGGTCCGTGCCGAGACGCCACTGGGACGCCATCCAGCATCGGTGAGTTCCGCCGCAGTGGAATTAATAGCCGCGCAGTGGGGAGAGATCGGTGATCGTCATATCGTCGTGCTCGGTGCCGGTGAGGCGGCAGAGGGAGTGCTTCGGGCTCTCAACGAGCGCGGGGCATCGCGGGTTTCGCTGCTGAACCGGCGGCCCGAGCGTGCGCGAGTCCTGGCGGAGGCGTGGGGAGCGACGACGGGAAATTGGGAGGAGTTGGACCGGCACCTGGTCCACGCCGACTTGCTGCTGGTTGCCACCGGAGGAGCTCGTGCCGTTGTATCCAGGGAACAGCTGGCCCAGGCGGTCAGCGCGCGGGGTCAGCGCGAGCTGTACGTGATGGACCTGTCGGTTCCCCGGAACGTAGAGCCCTCTAGCCGGGGCGTCGCGGGAATCTCCCTCTTCGATCTGGACGACCTCCAGCGCCTGTGCTGTCCCGCCGCTGGGAGCGCGTCCGCGGCGTTGGAAGATGCCGAGCGGGTACTCGAGGATGAGCTGGTGCGACTGGGCTTGAACCTCCGAGGCAAGGTGGTCGCCCCGAAATTGGCGGAGCTGCACCGGCTGGGGGTACAGATGGCGGAACAGGAGTCGGCGTGGGCCCTGGCGCGGCTGAGCGAACTAACGGATGCCGATCGTGAGATCGTCCGTCAAATGGCCGATCGTCTGGTACGGCGGGTTCTGTATCCCGTCAGCCGGAACCTGCGGGAAAATGAGTTGGGAGCTGGGAGTCGGGAGCCGGGACCGAATAGCCAGTAGCTATGTCGCTCAGCTCCGAGCTCCCAGCTCCCGACTGCTGCTGATCGGATCGAGGATGTTGCGACACTGCGGGTTGGTGCAGCCTGCGCACCGGAGGGGGTACTGGCTGCTGTACGCGGCACCTGACACCAGGTGATCCTTCACGATCTGAGCCAGGCCGTCCAGAAATAGCGGGCGGTCGTTCAGCGCCGGCGCGCGCTTGTAGTGAGTAATCCCCGCCTCATGCGCCACTTCGCCGTACTCTCGGTCCAACTCCGACAACGTCTCGATGTGATCACTGGTAAAGGCGATCGGAACCACGAGCACGTGTTTCTGTCCCCGGGCTCCCAGCCGGCGCAGCACCTGTTCGGTGCTGGGCCCCAGCCATCGCACCGGCCCCACATCGGACTGGTACGCGAGCAGATATGGGTTTGGCCCGGCCAGCTGTTCCACCACCCGCTGCACACTCGCCCCTACCTCCTGCGGATAGCTGTCGCCACGATCGATCACGTCCAGCGGCAGGGAGTGGGCGCTGAAAAGGAGCAGTACCTTATCGCGCTCGGTGGACTCGAACTGCGCCAGACCGTCTCGAACGGTGTCGGTCATGGCATCGATGAAGCCGGCGTGGACCGGCCACCGGTCAATCACGCTCCAGCTAAAGGCGTGACGCAGCCCGGTTCTGGTGGCGGCCCGCCACAGCTCGTTCAAGCTCGAACCCGTCGTGCTGCAGGAGAACTGGGGGTACTGAGTGAACGCCACCGCCCGCTGGACGCCATCCGCGTGCATCGCCCGCAGGGCATCGTCGCTGCTGGGGTGGGTGTAGCGGAAGGCGACGTAGAACTTGTGCGGCGCGGTCTCGGGAGAGATCCGATCCAGCCGGGCGATCATCCCCCGCCCCTGTGCTTCGGTATATCGCAGGATCGGTGACCCACCCCCTATGGCAGCGTATAGGCCCCGGACCCTGGGAGCCCTTCGGCGAGCAATGAACGGACCCAGCCACCGCTGGAGCGGCAGCTGGATGATCTCCCGGTCGGCGAACAGCTCCAGCAGGAAAGGCTCGACATCATCCAGCGTTGCCGGCCCGCCCAGGTTCATCATGACAATGCCGGTTGCATTTCCCGAGTGGGACGAGCGGGGCGGTGTGGACACAGGGGGGGCTGATCGGACGTCAGTCATGTCGGAATGATAACCAAAATGGGCCCCTACGCCTCGACGATCCCGGCTTCCAACGCAAAGCGGGTCAGCTCGGCGACAGTGCGAATCTGAAGCTTTCGCATCAGGCTTTCTCGGTGGGTCTCCACCGTCCGATGGCTGATGCCCAGCTCCCCCGCGATTTCCTTGTTGGTCCTTCCGCGGGCGACTCCCTGGAGGACTTCACGCTCCCTGCTGGTCAGCTGGGCCAGGCTTCCGGCCTGGGTTTCCTGCTCCGCGCGAAGCGCCTCGCGCAAACGGCCGGCAATGGATGGACTGAAATACGACTCGCCCCGACAGATGCTGCGGATAGCACTGCGTAGGTCAGTCGCCGCCGCGTCCTTCAGGAGATAGCCGTCGGCGCCTGCCCGCACGCTCTCCAACACGTATTCCGCGTTGTCGTGCATGCTGAGTATGAGGACCCGGCGCTCGGGGGCGCTGTCGCGCAGGCGGGCGGCGACCTGGAGACCGGATTCACCGGGCATGGAGATATCCAGAACCACGACGTCAGGCCGGAGCCTGGCGGCCAATGCCACGGCCTCTTTTCCGGTTGCGGCTTCACCTACCACTTCGAACCCAGCCTCACTCTCCAGCACGTGGCGAATGCCGGTTCGGACGATCGTGTGGTCGTCGGCTATGAGCACTCTGATGGGCCTGCTCATGAGCCCGTGCTGGAAGCCGGCACCAGCACCTCGAGCCGAGCTCCGGAGCCGGCCCGGGCATGGAGGCGAACAGTGCCGCCCAGCGCAGTGATACGCTCGCGCATCCCGGCCAATCCCATGCGCCCCTGGAGCTCCAGGGCCTCCGGCGCCACCCCGGGCGGGAGTCCTCTCCCGTCGTCGCTTACCTTGAGGAGGACGCCGGCCGATTCAACCGAAATGCCGATATCAACCGTCTGAGCGTGGGCATGCCTGAGAACGTTGGAGAGCGCCTCCTGCAGCGCGCGGAACAGCGCCAGTTCCGCCTCGGCTGACAGGGGCGGCAGTGACGACGGGGTCGCCAGGCCGGTGCGAATACCACTGCGTTGAGTGAAGTCGGCTACCAGCGACCGTAGCGCGGGGAGTAGCCCGAGATCATCGAGCAAGGAAGGACGAAGGTCGTTGGTGACGCTGCGGATGCTGCGGATGCCGGTATCAATAAGGGCCAGAACCTGATCCAGCCGGGCCGCGTGGGAAGGCTGCACCGTTTCCCGGAGAACGCCCAGCTCCATCTTGACGGCGGAGAACACTTGTGCCGTCTCATCGTGCAGCTCGCGCGAGAGCCTTCGGCGCTCCTCCTCCTGCTGCTCGATCATCCGGGCCGAGAGCCGGGCCAGCTCCACCGTACGGGCTTGCAGCCGGCTATAGAGATCGGCGTTTTCGAGCGCGGCACCTACCTGCTGCCCGAGCGCGAGCAGAAACCTGTCATCCAGAGCGGTGAAGGGGTCTCGCGCCTGGCCGACCAGAACCAAGGCGGCCATCACACTCTGCTCGCCGAGAATGGGCAGGACCGTGGCGTAGGCGGGGCCGGGGCGCTTATCCGTGGTGGTCCATCGTCCTCCGAACTGGGGGCGGCCCGTCTGGATGACCCGCTCGAGTACGGCCGCGCCGGCGGGCGGGATCGGAGCGCCAGGCCACTCGGCACAAACACCGGCTCCGCGGACGAAGTGTCCGCCGGACTCCTTCGCCGTCAGGTAGAGAGCACTTCCCCGCACCGCCGGGAGCGTAAGCGGTCGGGCCAGCAGCGCATCCAAAACATCCTGTTGCCGGCCGGCGCGCTGCAGATCCCCCGAGAGAGCCGACAGCGCCCCAACCCCACGCCGCAGGTCGTCCAGCACCAGCAGGAGGATGCCCGCTCCAACCGCGAGCGCAAGCAGAATGTCGAGATAGTATCCCCAGGGCGCCCACGCCCCTCGTGCCCGGAGGAAGGGATAGTCCAGGTGGTGCAAACCCCATAGGCCGAAGGCGACGGCCAGCAGAGTGGCACCGCTGGATGGCACCATTCGCCGATAGGTCAGGAACACCCAGCCGGTCCACAGCGTGGCGAGACTGAGAAACAGCACCGCCGGCCCTGCGGCCCACAGAAAATGGTCCAGCCGGTAGATGGCGATGTACGACCAGAGGGGTGGAAAGAGGATGACAGCCAGATACCACCACCGCCACCGGGTCTGGCGGGAGAAAACCAGCGCGGCGTAAAGCAGCGCCAGCGCCGTCCATCCGGTCACCACCTGATGCCAGTAGAGCCAGATCCAGTTCGAGGAATGCAGGAAACTGGTTATGGCCAGCACGCGTAGGAAGTACAAGCCCCACGCAACTGCCCACCACGCGAAGTACGGTTTACGATATCGCGAGAAGAGAAAGCCGCACAGCAGGGCGAGGCCGGCGGTGATCGCCGCCTGAAGCAGTGCCGCGTGAAGCTCGACGGCGGGCGCCGGCGGGAGGGTACCTTGCATGGCTCGAAACAAACGAGGAGAATCAACCCGGCGCAACAGCGACGATATTCATCCGGAGGGCGGCATGGCTTACAGGTTTTCGTCGATGCTCGCGATCATCACAGCCTCCGTCGTGGCGTGCCAGTCTCCCCAAGCGGGTTTGGCGGCCCGGAACTGGGACAAGTTCGTATCCGGGTTCGTTGAGACCTACTTTCAGGCCAACCCCCTCTTTGCAGTGTACCAGGGCCGCCATGAGTTCGATGGCCGCTTCCCCGACTGGAGCGATGCCGGTCTGCAGAAGTGGATCCGCCGGCTGCACCAGCTCAGGGACAGCGCCCTGACGTTTCCCATCGATAGCTCGGACACCGGGCGGGTGCTGGAGCGAGACTACCTGCTGGCCGTGACTGATCAGGACCTGTTCTGGCTCGAGCGGGCCGACTGGCCGCACCGTAACGCAAACTGGTACACCGACCAGATCGATCCCAACGTTTACCTGACGCGACCATATGCTCCACTGACCGAGCGGATGGGGGCGTATACCCGGTGGGCGCGGGGCTTACCCCGGGCGCTGAGGCAAATGCGGGCCAATCTCCAGACCCCCATGCCTACTGCCTACGCCGACATCGGGCGGGGGCAGATCGGCGGCATGGTGAGCTTCCTGCAAACTGATGTTCCACTGGTCTTCGATTCGGTAACGGACTCCGTGACCCGCCGAGACTTTGCCTCGGCCAACGCGGCTGCCATCCTGGCGCTGAAGGAAGCAGACGCGTGGCTTGCGACCGAGCAGAAGCGGGGAACTACCAGGTTCGCGCTGGGCCCCGAGCTTTTCCGCGACATGCTGCGGTCCACCGAGCGGGTCGACCTGTCCCTCGACACACTCGAAGCCAGGGGGAGGGCGGATCTGGAGAGCAACCTGGGCATGTTGCGTAGAGCGTGCCGCGAATACGCCCGCCGGGCTACGCTCCGGCGCTGCGTCGAGCGCATGAACGCCCATAAACCGCCGCATGGGGCTGTTGCGGCCGCGAGGGCGCAACTCGATACATTGGAGGCATTCCTCCGTTCGGGAGATATCGTGTCGATACCCGGGCGGGAGAAAGCTCTGGTGCGGGAGTCCCCTCCATACCAGCGATTCAACTCCGCATACATCGACATCCCGGGCCCCTATGAGAAGAACATCCCGTCCATCTACTACATTGCCCCGCCGGATCCTGCCTGGTCTCCCGCAGAGCAGGCAGCCTATGTGCCGGGCGTGGCCGACCTTCTGTTCACCAGCGTCCACGAGGTCTGGCCAGGGCATTTCCTGAACTTCCTGCACTCCAACCGTGCCAGTTCAAAGTTCGGGCAGGTGTTCGTCGGCTATGCCTTCGCAGAGGGGTGGGCTCACTACACCGAAGAAATGATGCTGGACTACGGGCTGGGGCAGGACGATCCTGAAGTGCATATCGGGCAGCTCACGAATGCCCTGTTACGGAACGTGCGCTTCCTGTCCGCCCTCGGACTGCACACCAAGGGAATGACAGTCACGGAGTCGGAGCGGATGTTCCGGGAACAGGCCTTCCAGGATCCTGGCAATGCCCGGCAGCAGGCCGCGCGAGGCACGTACGACCCGGCGTACCTGAACTACACGCTCGGCAAGCTGATGATTCAGAAGCTCAGAGAGGACTGGACCCGGGACCGTGGGGGGCGTGAAGCCTGGAAGCAGTTCCACGATGCCTTCTTGTCCTATGGCGGCCCTCCGATTCCACTGGTGCGGCGAGCCATGCTCGGCCAGGAGAGCGGACCGGCGCTGTAGCGGAACCGGGCCTAGTCAGCCGATACCGGATAGTCGTAGGCGTAGTCACAACGTGCCGGAACGCGCCGGTTCCTCCGACGATGCGAGATGCATGACGCCGAAGAGACGAACGGACGGGGGATTATTGTAACTGCCCCTGCCCGTGCCACTTGCGGGTGGAGTGGTGGAGGTAAAGCCGATGGAGTGAGGGCATGCTCAAGCCGGCGACGCCTTTGAGCCGCCGCACCAGCAGTTTGGAGGTCCAGCCCTGGAAGCGCGCCAGCCGCGCGATCTCATCAGGCGTGGTGGACGCCTTGGCGCAGTAGCGCCCCAGTATCCAGCAGCCCCCCACGACGCGAGGAGTCAGGCGGGGCTCTGAGGTGAAGAGGTAGCGGAGGCCCGAGTGTCCGGCGCTCCGCAGCACCGCCGCCGATATGTTGTCCCCGGGCACCGCAGCCGACAGGCAGGGTTCGCCGAGGATCTGGGACAGGATGTCGCAGCTCTGGCGCCATTCGACCATCATACGCTCGGGGTCGAGGTCCCGATGGATGTCGGGATGGGTATGAGTGTGGCTGCCGACCAGGTGCCCGGCGCGCCGCAACTGGCGGATCTCACGGGCATCGAGAAAGGTCCGGTGGCCGATGAAGCCGGTCGTAATGAAGAAGTGCCCCTTCCATCCCCGGCGGCTCAGCTCCTCCCCGACCGCCATCGCACTCTTCCCGCCATCATCGAACGTTAGCAGCAGGTGTTGGGCAGACCCGGCGAGACCGATGTCGGTGACCAGCGCGGCAGTGCGCTGGGCCGCTGCGATGACATCCAGATGCTCCCGGAATTGCCGGACCCCCAGCTTGAAAGGAACGGCGCCATTCCGCTGGAAGCCCGATTGACTGTGATCATCCGTCACATCGTGGTAGCCGAACGCCGCGACGAGGGCCGTCATGCGTTCACCGTTCGGCGAGTGTCCCCGTTCAGTACGCGAGCCAGGCCCTGGGCCAGAGTTACCCGGGGTCGCCACCCGAGCTCCTGACGGGCGGCGGCGCACTCGAACCGCATTGGTGCCAGGGTGCGCTGCAGCCGGTATCGCGCTGTGCCGAGGTGGCCCTGCCGAACCAGCGTTACCAGATCGAGTCCCAGCATGGCCGCCCAAACGAGAGGATACGGAGCGAACACCGGCCGGATGCGGCCTCCGGTTACTTCCCGGATGGTACGCGCGAGCTCCTCCTGATCGCCGTCAGCCGAATCCACAAGGTTGTAGATGCTGCCGGTGGTCACGCCACTTTTCGCGGCCGCGAGCATTGCATCAACCACGTTGTCCACGTACACCAAACCAGTCACGACCCGGGGGCTTCCCGCGACGAGCGGACGCTCTTGAGAAGAGGGGAGGGGGAAGCGGCCCACCGGCAGCTTGGCTCCCGGTCCGTAGATGGTTCCCGGCCGCAGAACGATGATGCGGGGGGAGAGCTCTCGCCGCGCGTATTGCAGGAGCGCGGCGTCCGCCGCGAGCTTGCTGCGGATGTACGCGCCACGCTCAGCGACCCGCCCGTCATATGGCAGGCTTTCGTCAAGCACCGGCTCGGCCCCACTCGGTGCAGCGTACACCGACATTGACGAGACGTGGACGAAGGTCTTGACCCCGGCATCGGCCGCGAGGCGGACCAGTCGCAGCGTGCCTCGCACATTGGCGTCCTCGAACTCTTCCAGCGATCCCGGCGCGCCACACAGCGCGGCGCAGTGAAAGACCGTTTCCACACCACGCAGTGCTACGCGCAGCCCCTCTTCGGTAGCCAGGTCGCACTGCGCCCATTCGACCCCGGGAAGCTGTCGGGCACGCGACACGAGGCGGGTGGCGCCCCGGACCGCGGTTCCCTGCTCCGAGAGCACTTCGACCAGTCGCCCTCCCAGGAAGCCGGACGCCCCGGTCACCAGAATTCTGGGCTGGGTCTCCTGTCGCGCATTCAGCGCGGGCCGCTGCTTACGGATGCCCTGGCACGCCTCCTTGATCTGGTCCATCAGCCGCACATTGAGAACGCCTGATTCAGGTGGGACGGGCACCGGCAATTCGTCCCTGATACTGCTATAGAACTGCTCGATCGTTCGGCGCAGTCCCGCGGAGCGTTTCGCGTTGCCAGCCCCGATGCCGCCAAGGGTAGACACGCCCGCCCGTATCAGGTGCAGCGCAGATGCAAAGCTTCCGGTGATGCGGGTCAAGGCTGGCGGCAACCGACTCTGTCGCCGGGTGACGACGGTCAGGGTCTGCCAATCGGCGGTGACTCTGCCCCTGGTGCCGATGACCTCGACCCGGTTCACCTCGGGTGAGCTGCAAAGGGAGAGCGATATTTCCCCGATGCCGTTGGTGGAAGGGATGAGCACCCGGATCTCCTCGACGCCTGCCTCCCTGACGTTGCCGATGTTGAACCCGACCACCTGCGGTTGGTACGGCTCCGAGAGGAAGTGGCACGCGAGGTAGAGCGGATGGCAGATCAGGTTGTCGAATGTTCCCCAGTCATAGGCATAGCTCCACGGGATCACTGCCGAGCGGGCGCCGGGCTCGTAGGTGAACCCCTGCTCCGCACGGACCGACACGACTTGCCCGATGTCGCCTGCGGTGACCCTTCGGCTGGCTTCCACAAAGACGGGGTCGAACAGCCGGTTATGGCCGGGACACACCAGGATTCCGGCCTCACGCGCCAGCTCAACGATGGCCCGGGCGTCGGCCTCGTTGGCTGCGAAAGGCTTTTCGATGTACATGTGAGCGCGGTGTTTCCCGGCTACCCGCGCTAGCGCCAGGTGGGTTGCCGGAGGCGTGAGCAGATGCACTACGTCCGGCCGCGATTCCCGCATCAGGGTCTCGGCGTCGGCATAGCAGCGCGGGATGGCGTGCCGGGTGGCTGTTTGGCGCGCCCGGCGCTCGTCGAGATCGCACACGGCCACGATCTCGATGCCAGGCAGCCCCTTCAGCGCCTCAATGTGCTGACCGCTGATCCTGCCGCAGCCGATCAGGGCTACGCGCAAGCTCTCACGTCGGGTTGTGCTCACCGCAATAGGGCGGATGATGAGCCGGTAGGAAGCTGGATACCGACGTCGGTCGCCCGGCGGCCTCCCGCCCGAGCCTCTTTCCGGCGGCAGGTCAATCCCTGACGCCGGTCATCTATCGGCAGCTCGGCAGGAGGGATCAGGCGCACGCCGAGCCGCCGGCGCTCACGCCGTGAAGGCTGGTTGGAGCTCAGCACTGCCTGCCATGCGCCGGAAGCTCGCCCGGGGGACATTGCGGGGGAAACCACGGGCCCGGCCCGGTGTCCTGCCAGCGGTGCAACGCTCTCGGGCACCAGGTCACACAGCATGTGCATCAGGCCATCGCGATCGCCGGAGTCGAGACAGGCCAGAAGCCGGCTCAGCTTCTGGACCAGCTCAGGACCAGCCGTCTCCGTCGTCTGACTGATACGGATTTTGGGACTTGATGTCGGTCTGGTCGCCTCGAGGGCCGAGGTGAGGTCCTCGCTCAGCTTTTCCCCCGGCCTGAGGCCGGTGAAGGTGATGGATACATCCCTGCCGGGCACCCGACCTGAAAACCGAATCATCTTCTCCGCCAGGTCCAGGATGCGCACCGGTTCCCCCATCTCCAGCATGGCAATGGCGCCGGCGGTTTCGGGGAGGGAGCCGGCCTGCAACACCAGCTGGACCGCTTCCGGGATGGTCATGAAGTAGCGCTGCACCAGAGGATGGGTCACGGTAATAGGGCCGCCGGCCGCGAGCTGGCGCTCGAACAGCGGGATGACGCTTCCCTTGGAGGCCAGGACGTTCCCGAACCGAACTGCCCTGAAGTCGGTACCCGCCCGGTGCAGGTTGGGTAGGCCGAAGATGATTCGCTCGGCGATGCGCTTGGTCGCCCCCATGACGCTGGAGGGCCGGATCGCCTTATCGGTGGAGATCAGGACAACCTTGGTGGCGCCATACCTGACCGCGGTGGTGGCAACCAGCAGCGTTCCCAGGACGTTGTTCCGAACCGCCTCTAGGACGTTGGTCTCCATCAGCGACACATGCTTGTACGCGGCGGCGTGCATGACGTAATCCGGGCGATGCTCCTCATACACCTGCTCCAGGCGGGTTGCGTTGGTGATGTCGCAGATCACCGGAACGATCTCGAGCCCGGGATTGGCTTCAGTCAGCTCCAGGTGCACCAAGTACAAGTCGCTCTCGGCCTGATCCAGCAGGACCAGCCGGGCCGGCCCGAACGGCGCGATCTGGCGGGCCAGCTCCGACCCGATGGATCCCGCCGCCCCGGTCAGCAGCACGACCCGCTTGCGAAGGTCGGCCGCAACCGGCGCCAGATCCAGATTTACCGGCGGGCGACCCAACAGGTCTTCCAGCCGTACGTTCCGCAGCTGATTCACACCCGCCGTGCTCTCCAGCAGCTCATGCAGCGAAGGCAGCGTCTTGAACTCCAGCCCAGCCGCAATGCACTGATCAACCACACGGCGCATCTGGGAGAGCTCCGCCGGGTCCAGCGCAATGATGGCAAACTCCGCGCGCAGCTTCTGGCTTATCGCGGGCAGGTCATCCGCCGTGCCTACCACACGAACGCCGCCGATTGTCCTGCCCTGTCCGGCGCCGTTCAGATCAATGAGTCCCACTGGGTACAACGCGCCTCCCTCGGCGTGACGGGCCTCGCGAAGGACCTGCTTGGCGCGCTCTCCCACTCCTATGATCAGCGTCCGACGCCCCCTGGGGGTGGCGAATGGCACGTGGCCTTCGCGCAATGCCCTGGCGATGAACGGGATGCCCCCAGCGAAGAAGATCGCGCTGGCCCAGTCCACCAGCAGGACAGAACGGGGGACGCCCGGAAAGAGATGTGAGAGAAACAGCACCATCACGAAGGCGATGGAGCTGATGGTTACGGCCAGCGCGAGGGTGAGGAGGTCCTGGAGTCCGAAGTGCAGCCAATAGGCTCGAAAAACTCCAGCCCCGGCGTAGGTCGCCAGCCGCAGGACGACCAGTAGCGGCACCGAGATCCAGAACAGTTCCGCCTCTTCCGGTGGCGTGTTGAAATCAAATCGCAGCTCGAAGGCCAGCCGGTAGCCCACCAGGATGAGCAGCAGATGGAGCGCGGGGTCTCGCCAGTAGGCGGCAAACCGGACCAGGCGCTCAGCTGTGGCTAAGCCGGTCACTGGGGGTGCCGTGAGCTCTCGCGCGCTGGTGCTCATCGGCCAAACCTTTGTACCACGTCAAGGACCGCCGATATCACGTCGCCCACATCCGCGTCCGTCAGCATGGGATGCAAGGGAAGGCTCAGCATCCGCTGATACGACTCGTATGCCACCGGGAACTGGGTTGGCTGATAGCCGTACTTCTGCTGATAGAAGGGATGGATGTGAATCGGGATGAAATGCACCGAGGTCCCGATGTTGAGCGCGGTCAGCTCCTGAATGAACTGATCCCGGCCGATCCGCAGCGCACCCAGCCTCAAACGGAGGACGTAGATATGCCAGGCATGCTCCACCTCGGGGCGCTCGGTCGGAACCTCGAGGGCGTCGAGGTCGCCAAAGGCAGCGGTATAGGCAGACACAATCTCCCGGCGCCGTGCCTGGAAGCGGTCGAGCTTGCGCAGCTGGGCCAGTCCCATGGCCGCCTGCACATCCGTCATGTTGTACTTGAATCCGGGCTCATCGACCTGATAGAACCAGCTTCCATATCGCTTCCGGGCATCCCGGCTCATGCCATGCAGGCCCATAGTGCGGGCCCGGGCGATGAGCTCCGGCGGTGCCGTAAGCATGCCGCCCTCACCCGTGGTGAGATTCTTGGTGGCGTAGAAGCTGAACGCTACGGCGTTCTCGCCCGAGCCGATCAGCCGCCCCTTGTAGCTGGCCGGCAGCGCTTGAGCTGCATCCTCGATCACGGCCGCGCCGTGCGACTTGGCGATCTCCTGGATCGGATCGAGGTCGGCCGGATGACCGGCGTAGTGGACCGCCAGCACGGCGCGGGTGCGTCCGGTCATGGCTGCCGCAACTGCCCCCGGCGAGAGGTTGAGCGTGTCCCGCTCGACGTCCACCAGCACCGGGGTTGCGCCCAGGTGCTCGATGACGTTGGCGCACGCACAAGACGTCATGGGCGTGGTAATGACCTCGTCACCGGGCCGCACCCCGAGCGCCAACAGCCCGAGGTGCAGGCCGGCCGTGCACGAGTTCAATCCCAGCGCCCCGGCACCCCCCACCCTGTTCCTGAACGCCGACTCGAACTGCTGTGTCTTGGGACCGGTAGTTATCCAGCCGGACCGGAGCGTGTCGGTGACCTCCTGCATCTCTTCCTCGCCCACCGCCGGGGTCGAGAAGAGCAGGAAGTCGCGCCGCCGGCCCCAGCTCTTGATGCCTGGGCCGGCTCGCAACTCACTGCTGGCTGGTGACTGGTCCAGATTCACGATTTCAGTTCTGGAATTGGGGCCGAGCGGCGCACGAGCGTATTGCTGGGCGAAACCATCCAACCCCCGCGATTCAACGATATGAAGCGAGTGACGTGCTGCTGACTGGCTGCAGAGGGCGGGGAATGCGAGGTTCGTGCCCGAGGGGAGATCAAGGAAGAGCTTACATCACAATGCGCTACGTGGGTCGTGCCAGAACTTGCAGGGAGGCTAGTGGCGACTGATCGTTGCGCTGGTGCAACTAGCTACGAGTCGCCCCAGTTACGAGTCGCCAGTTACCAGTGGCCGGCCGGTTACCGCATCACACTAGCGACTGGCGACTGGCGACTTCTAGTACCATCCAATCGGTTTCTCGTCGAGGTTGATGAACACTTGCTTGGTCTCCAAGTACTCTTCGACTCCCCAGCGGCCCAGTTCGCGCCCAAATCCGGACGCCTTGTAGCCACCCCAGGGGGCCTCGACGAACGTGGGCTGCATGTGGTTGACCCACACGATGCCGGCCTCGAGCGCCTTGACCACACGGAATGCCTTGAAGATGTCGCGGGTCCAAACCGCGGCGGCCAGCCCGTACGGGGTTTCGTTGGCAATCCGGATCGCTTCGGCTTCATCCTTGAATGGAATGACGCTCATGACCGGGCCAAAGATCTCTTCCTGCGCAATGCGGGCTGAGTTGTCCACGTCGTAGAAGATGGTTGGCTCGATGTACCACCCCTTCTCGAATTGTTTGGGTCTGCCGCCGCCGATCGCAACCTTGGCCTCGCCCCGGCCCACCTTGAGATAGTCCGCTACCCGGTCCCGCTGCTCCGCGCTCACCAGGGGACCCATCTTGTTGTTGCGATCCATGCCGGGCCCGAGCTTGATCGTCTTTGCCTTTGTCGTGGCCGCCTCGACGAACTTCTTATAGATGTCCCGCTGGACCAGCACCCGGCTGCCGGCCGAGCAGACCTCGCCCTGATTGATAAAGGTCCCGAACAGGGCACCATCAACCGCGTTCTCGAAGTCGGCGTCGCTGAAGAAGATGTTGGGCGACTTCCCGCCGAGCTCGAGCGACACGCGCTTGAGCTGGTCGGCTGCATTCCGCATGATCGTTTTGCCGACTTCCGCGCTGCCGGTGAACGCGATCTTCCGCACCGCTGGATGGCTGACGAGCGGCGCGCCGGCCCCGGGACCATCACCGGTCACGATGTTGACCACACCGGGCGGGATCCCGACCGCCTCGAAGTCCTTCGCCAGCTCGAGGATTGAGAGCGGCGTCTGCTCAGCCGGCTTGAGCACGACGGTGCACCCAGCCGCGAGTGCTGGTGCGATCTTCCAGGCCGCCATCATCAGCGGGTAGTTCCAAGGGATGATCTGCCCCGCCACGCCTACGGGCTCACGCATCGCGAAGGCGACTGCATCGGCTGGGACGGGGAGCACATCGCCGTTGATCTTGGTGGCCAGGCCGCCGTAGTACTCGAAGCAGGTGGCGGTGTCGTCCATATCATACTCGGACTCCGCGATTGGCTTCCCGGTGTTCCGGGTTTCCAGCTCGGCCAGTTCCGCCCGGCGGGCCCGTACCCGTTCGGCCAGCCGGAACAACACGCGGCCCCGGTCCTGGGCCGTGACGGCCTTCCAGCCATCGTAGAAGGCCTTGGTGGCGGCCCTGGCCGCGAGGTCGATATCCGCCGCGTTGCCGGCCGGCACCGTCGCGATGGCGTCCTCGGTAGATGGGTCAAACACCTCGAACGTCTTTCCACTTCCCGCGTCGACAAACCGGCCATCGATAAACATTTGATAACGGGCTACCGCGGACCTCCGCGCCTTCCCAGACTCTCTGGCCGTGCTCGTCATCGGGTCCTCCACTCCTCACGTATGTCTAACTTGAACCGGATGGCAGAAAATACCACAAAGGCACGAAGGGCACATCCTGCTGCGCCTCGTGCCTTAGTGGGTCACTACTGCCGCCTTTTAGGCCGCGGCTACAGTCTGTGGTGATTGCTGAAGTACCCCCCGAATAAGCGGCAACGCTGAATCGTCCCGCACCCGCCAGGGCATGCCCTCACGAGTCAACTGCTCCAGGAACGGGTCTGGGTCGAACTGCTCGGGCGACAGCACACCCGTTCCTCTCCAGATTCCCTGCGCGATCAACCGCGCCGCGATAACGGGTGGAATCCCGGTCTGATAGGCCGTGGCCTGCACACCCAGTTCCGCAAACACCGTCTCGTGATCAGTGACATTGTAGATATAGTAGGCTCTGGGCGTGCCGTCCTTCAGGCCCTTGGCCAGTGTGCCCACGCATGTCTTACCGCGCATGCGCCCCGCCAGATCCTTCGGTTCAGGCAGCAGGGAGACTACCAGGTCGCGCGGCACTATAGACTGATCCCCAACCTGGACCCGATCCGTTCTCGAAAGACCCAGACGCTTCATGACCCGAAGTGTTTCGATCGTTACCTCATCCATACACAGCTTAAAGTCAACCGTATGGACCTGAGGAAAGAAACGCGGCAGGGTCCTCGACTCCTCATGATCGACGTAATAACAGTCGAGCACGCCCAGCTCGGGAAAGTCGAACGGCTCTTTCCCCGTGAGGGGCTCCTCCAGGAGGTAACGACCGCCCCGGTAGACCACCGCCTTGCACAGGCACTCGTCGATCATGACCCACGGACTGAAAGCGGCCAGGAAGCCATCGTGGCCCTGACAGACTGAATTGTCTCCATCCCGCACCCTGAGCTCGGTCACGACGTCGAGCAGGTGCTTGGCCGCGTAGGCGGCGTAGACGTTGGTGGTGCCGGGATCCGCTCCCATTCCAAGGAGCGCGAGTTGGCCGGCGGCGCGGAACTCGGCGTCGAGTGCGAACTGGTCATCCATCTTGGGGATGCCGTCCGCCTCGGTGCCTGCGCTGGCAAGGTCGATGTAATCGCAGCCGCCCTCGAGGCAGGCACGCATCACATCGATATTGGTCGCAGGAAGAGCCGCGTTGAGGACAATGGTAGTGCCAGTCTGCCGGATGACCTCGGCGACTGCGGCTCGATCGCCGGCATTCAAACCGACAGCCGACACACGAGGATCGTTGAGCCGTTCCGCTAGGAGGGAAGCGCGGGCGGACACCGCGTCGGCGATGACGAGTTTCTCGAGCACCGCTTCCTTCACGAATTTGAGGGCGGACACGGTCCCCACCGCGCCGGCACCTAACACCAGGACTTTCACAAACTCCTCTTTTCATTGTTGGCGCGGCACTCGGTCTGGTCACTTCGGCGAATACGCGCCTCGGAGACCTCGCCCCCGCCGCTGATGGGGGCTCACAGCTCAAGGAGATGGTCAGCTGTGAGAGTGGACCCTCCGCTTTGTCGGAGGATGCAAACGTACCCTTGCTCGCAGGGAGTTTGAGTACCCTGCCATAGTAGCTCCGTCCCCCTACCCCCTGTCTAGCCCCCGGCTGGGCCGGCTGTGGGTGATCTGCCCCACTTGACCCTCGGCGGTGCCACGTAGACCCTAATCTGCCAATCACTTGCGGGATTTGGCAAGGTTCTGCGCACGCATAGTTATGCAGCAGAACGACCGGCCGGACCGTGGCCGAGCTCGACCAGCAGCCCCGTTGCTGGCAGACAGTTGCGGGGGTTGCCGACTCCACCGGTTGGTGTATGCTCCACCAAATCCGGCAACGTCTTCCGCTCTCGCGACTCGCAGATCCTTCTCGGGGTTCAGATGTCTGGCGTCATCCAGCTCGTGACCGAGGTCCCCGGCCCCAAAAGCCGCGCCCTGTTGGCTCGGCGCGCCGAGGCTGTGCCCCGCGGCGTTCCGGCCGTCACGCCTATCGCAGTGGTGAGCGCCGAGGGTGCGGTGGTCACCGATGCCGACGGTAACCGCCTGATCGATTTCGGAGGAGGCATTGGCGTGGTGAACACCGGCCACCGCCACCCGGCTATGGTCGCGGCGGTCCGCGCTCAGCTCGATCGGTTTGCCCACGTGTGCTTCCCGGTCTCCACCTACGAGCCATACGTTGCCCTGGCCGAACGACTTAACCAGGTAACCCCTGGCAGCCACGCCAAGCGCAGCTTCTTCCTAAATAGTGGTGCGGAGGCAGTGGAAAACGCGGTCAAGGTGGCTCGATCGTTCACGGGACGGCAGGCGGTGGTCTGCTTCGAGCACGGCTTCCACGGCCGAACCAATCTGGCCCTGGCACTTACCTCCAAGGTGATGCCCTACAAGAAGGGGTTTGGCCCCTTCGCTCCCGAGGTCTACCGGGTACCGTTTCCTTATTGTTATAGATGTGGGGAAGCAGGAAGGCCGGGAAACGGGGAAGCAAGCTGCTGTATGGCGAGCCGCCAGCGCCTGGAGCAGATCTTTGCCACCACCGTTGATCCCGATTCCGTCGCCGCGATCATCATCGAGCTGGAGCTGGGCGAGGGCGGGTTCGTGCCGGCCCCGCGCGAGTATGTCGCCGCGCTGGTTGAGTTTGCCCGAGAGCATGGAATCCTCATCATTGCCGACGAGATTCAGACCGGCTTTGGCCGCACCGGCAAGCTCTTCGCGTGTGAGCACTACGGCCTGGTTCCCGACCTCATTATTACCGCCAAATCCCTTGCCGGCGGTCTTCCCCTGGCTGCCGTCACCGGGAGGGCCGAGATTCTGGACGCCCCCCAGCCTGGCGGCCTCGGCGGAACCTACGGCGGTAACCCTCTCGCCTGCGCCGCCGCCCTGGCAGTCCTCGATGTCATGGAAAAGGAGCAGCTACCAGCTGGTGCCGCCCGGATGGGTGAGCGCATCCGGCTTCGCTTCGGCCAGTGGGCGGCCCGCCATGCCTGCATCGGCGACGTCCGCGGCCTCGGCGCCATGGTGGGCATGGAGCTGGTTCAGGATCGCCAGTCCAAGGCGCCGGATAAGGCCTTGACCGGGCGGTTGCAGGCGGCAGCGCTGGAACGGGGTGTGATCCTGCTCTCTGCTGGAAGCTACGGAAACACGGTGCGGGTTCTGGCTCCCCTTACCACCCCTGACGATGTCCTCGACGAGGGGCTCGATGTAATCGAACAGGCGCTCGACGCGGTCGTGGCTGCACGCCCGTGACGGACCCGCCCAAGGGACAACCGGTGGTGCAGTTCTCGGGCGTCTCCAAGAGCTTCGGGGACGTCAAGGCGGTCGATGATATCTCCTTTGATATCCGGCGGGGCGAGTTCTTCTCCATTCTGGGTCCATCCGGCTGCGGGAAAACAACCACCCTGCGGCTGCTGGCCGGTTTCGAGGAGCCGGATGATGGCGGTGGAGAGGTCCGCCTCCTGGGCGAAGTCGTCAATAAGAAACGGCCCTACGAGCGGAAGATCGCCATGGTCTTCCAGAACTACGCGCTATTCCCCCACCTGACCGTAGCCCGCAACGTCTCCTTTGGACTGGAACAGCGAAAGACACCCAAAGCCGAAATCGAAGGCCGGGTCCGGCGAGCCCTGGAAATGGTCCGCCTCAAGCCTGAGGTGTTTTCTGGCCGGATGCCAGGCCAACTCTCCGGGGGCCAGCGGCAACGGGTAGCCCTGGCCCGCGCCCTGGTGCTGGAACCCGCGATTCTTCTCCTGGATGAACCGCTTGGCGCCATCGACCTCAAGCTGAGAAAGGAGATGCAGCTCGAGCTCAAGGCGCTGAACAAGCAGCTCGGCACCACCTTCGTCTATGTCACGCACGACCAGGAAGAAGCCCTGACCATGTCCGACCGCATTGCGGTGATGGACAGCGGGCGGGTAGCCCAGCTGGGAACGCCGGCGGAGATCTACGAAAATCCCCGGACCGCGTTCGTCGCGCGATTTATCGGAGAGTCCAACTTTTTCAACGGACAGGCGGATCGGCGGACCGGCGGGCAGTGGGTCGTGGCGCAGCCGGGTGGCGGGACCTTCCAGGTTCCGGACCATCCCAGCGTCGGGCAGGCGCGGGAGGTACGCATAGCCGTGCGGCCCGAGTGGATGGACGTGCAGAGACCCGACTCGATTCCGCCCGGGGAAAACGCGCTGGTGGGTACCGTCAGGGACATCATCTATCTGGGTGAGACGATGCATGTCATCGTCACGGTGCCGGGGGCCGGGGACGTCACGGTTGCGCTCCGCAACGAGGGACAACTGATCAAGCCGCTGCTGTGGAAGCGGGGGGACACGGCTGCCGTTGCCTGGCTGCCCGAAGATTGCCAGATACTGGAGGACGAGTAGTGGGAGCGATACGAGAGCGGGCGCTCGCCTGGCTCTACACCCGGCCGGAAGCGCGGGCCTGGGCGCTCCTGGCTCCGGGCGGGCTGTGGCTGGTGGCGTTTTTCCTGGTCCCCCTGCTCATCATGCTGGTCTACAGCCTCATGCCCCGAGGGATTTACGGCGGCGTGGAGCCCGGCTTCACGCTGGAGCATTACACCCGCTTTTTCGATCCATTGTACCTGCAGGTGCTGCAGCGGACCTTTGTATGGTCGATTGCGTGCACCGTCATCTGCCTCTTACTGGGTTACCCGGTGGCCTACGTGATCGCGCGCAGCCGCCGGTGGCGCACTCTCCTGGTCTTTCTGGTCGTGCTGCCGTTCTGGACCAGTTTCCTGGTTCGCACCTTCGCCATGATCTTCCTCATGCGCGACACTGGACTGATCAACAGCTGGATGATGAAGCTGGGACTGATCGAGGAGCCTCTGACCATCCTGTATACACCGTTCGCGGTGATGGCGGGCCTGGTCTACGGCTTCCTGCCGTTCATGATCCTGCCGATCTATGCGTCCCTGGAAAAGCTGGATCCGTCTCTGCTCGAGGCCGCCGAAGTGCTCGGCGCCAAGCCGGCCGCCCGGTTCCGCCGAGTGACCCTTCCCCTCTCCATGCCCGGCGTCGTGGCGGGCTCGCTCCTGGTCTTCGTGCCGGCACTGGGGTCTTTCCTGACGTCCGATCTGCTCGGCGGCGCCAAACAGGTCATGATCGGAAACCTGGTACAGAACCAGTTTTCGTCGGCCAGGAACTGGCCATTCGGATCAGCCGCCTCGTTCATTGTCATGGCGCTGGTCCTGGCGGCGGTCACCTGGTACCTGCGGGTCAGGGATAGCAGGCGTCCGCCTCGCGGAACCCAAATGAATACGCCGATTCCCCGGTGGCTCATCGGAGTCACCGCGGTGGTGTACTTCTTCCTGCACCTGCCGGTGCTCGTGCTGGTGGTCTTCTCGTTCAATGACTCCAAGTTTTCGGTGGACTGGCGGGGATTTACGCTTCAATGGTATCAGCGGCTGCTCGAGCGGCCTGACATCCTGCGGGGACTCAAGGCCAGTCTGATCGTGGGCGGGGCTGCGACCCTCATCTCAGCCGTCTTTGGTACGCTGCTGGCACTGGCGCTGGCGCGGCAGCGATTCCGGGGGCGGCGCGCCCTGGAGGGCTTCCTCTACCTCCCGATCGTGACTCCGGAGATCGTCACTGGGATCTCACTTCTCCTGCTCTTCGCGCTGCTCAAGTTTCCGCTGGGACTCACCACCATCACCATCGCCCACGTGGCATTCTGCATCTCTTTCGTCGTTATCGTGGTGCTGGCCCGACTCCAGGGAATGGACGAGAACCTGGAGGAAGCCGCGATGATTCTCGGGGCTGACGAGATCACCACCTTCTGGAAGGTGACGGTTCCGCAGCTCTGGCCCGGCATCCTGTCCGGCGCGCTGCTGGCCTTCACGATGTCGTTCGACGACTTCGTGATTACGTCGTTCGTCTCGGGGCCGGGCTCGTCTACCTTGCCGATCGTGGTTTACGGCATGGTACGCAAGAACGTGGAACCGAGCATCAATGCCATCAGCACCGTCATCCTGCTGGCCACCGCGATCCTGATCTATCTGGCCGACCGGCTGGCGCGCGCGAAGTAGGCGGGGCAGCGGGGCGCCGCAACATTGATCAATTGAGATACGGGCAGGGGATCGATGGTATACAAATGATCGAACGCTGTTTGTGGTCTGATCAGATAGCGCCGCTCCGCCGCCCCGCTGTCCCGCTGCCATCGTCTACTGATGTCGCCATCATCGGAGGCGGCTACACCGGCCTGGCGGCGGCCCGTGAACTGGCCCGGCGCGGGGTCGACGTCACCGTGCTCGAGCGGCATCATCTGGGATGGGGTGCCAGCAGCCGGAACGGCGGCTTCGTGCTCCAGGGCTATAAACCGGAGATGGAGGAGCTGGCGCGCATGGTGGGTGCCGACCGTGCCAAAGGGATGTTTCAGCTGACGCTGGACGCGATGCAGCGGCTGGAACGCCTCATCGCCGAAGAGCAGATCGAATGCGACTTCTCTCACTGTGGTGCCCTGACACTGGCTGCGAAGCCGGGTCACTTCGCCGCCCTGGAGCAGAGCGGACGGTTTCTGCGCGAGCAGCTCGGCTATGAGACGGAGCTTCTGTCGCCCGGGGACCTCGGTCGTGAGATCGATTCCAGCCGCTACCATGGCGCACTGCTCGATCCGGGTGGATGTTCCCTGCAGCCGGCGAAGTATGTCAGCGGGCTAGGTCAGGCCGCGAGCCGGGCGGGTGCCCGCCTGCATGAGGACACCGAGGTAACGCGCGTCAAGAAGGTGGCGGCGGGGTTCGAGGTCGGGACCAGCCGGGGCCTGCTGCGCGCCCGCGAGGTGCTCGCGGCGACCAACGGCTATACCCCGGCCGCGCTGGGAATGCTTCGCCGTCGCGTGATTCCTATCGGGAGCTACATCATTGCGACGGAGCCCCTGGGCCCGGAAACGGCTCGCACGCTCATCCCGCGGCGGCGGGTGATGAGCGACACGAAGAACCTGCTGTACTATTTCCGGCTCTCGCCGGATGACAGGATGGTGTTTGGCGGGCGCGCGTCCTTTACGCCGGCCAGCCCCCGCCGCAGCGCGGCGATTCTCAGGGCCGGCATGCGGGAGGTGTTCCCTCAGCTGGCTGAGGCAAAGGTTGAGTTCGCATGGTCGGGCAAGGTAGCCTATCCGATGGATCACCTTCCCCATGCCGGCCGGATGGGGGGGGTGTATTACTCGATGGGCTATTGCGGCCACGGCGTCGCGCTCGCCACGTACCTGGGCACCTGGATGGCCGGGGTGATAGCCGGCGGCGGCGAACTGCCGGATCTCGGCGGCAAGCGGTTCAAGGCCATCCCGTTCTTCACTGGCTTTCCGTGGTTCCTCCCGCTCGTGGGAGGCTACTACCGAACTCGCGACTGGTTGAGTTAGCCCCGGATCGCGGCAGGATCCCAACACAGGAGGCCTCCCGTGGGCAAACGTCCGGAAGTCGAGCGGCTGATGGAACAGCTGGAGCGGGGCGGCATCTCGCGTCGCGAGTTCGTCTCTCGCAGCCTGGCGTTGGGGCTGAGCGTCAGCTCGGTGGGGCTTCTGTTGAACGCCTGCAAAGGTGGTGAAGGAAAGGCCGGTGGTGGGGCCGACAGCACCGCGGCCGACAGCGCCATGGCCGAGCTGGGTCCGATCGAGAAGGAGCTCCACCTCTACAACTGGTCCGATTACATCGCGGAGGACACGGTACCGAACTTCGAGAAGGAGTTCGGTGTCAAAGTCACGTACGACACCTACGAAAGCAACGAGGAGATGGTGGCCAAGCTCCAGGCCGGAGCCAGCGGCTACGACATCGTGGTGCCTAGCGGCTACATCATCCCGGTGCTGGTGGCCACCGACATGATCACTCCCCTCAACAAGAAGTACATCACCAACGACGGGAATGTGTCGCCAATCTTCCGGAAGCTTCCGTCCGACCCCGACGACGAGTACACCACCCCCTGGCAGTGGGGTACGACCGGCATCGCGTACCGCACCGACAAGGTCAAGGTTCCGGTGGACAGCTGGGACGTTTTCCACGACCGGAAGTTCGCCAAGAAGCTCACCATGATGGACGACGGCCGGGAGGTCATCGGTGCCGAGCTGCGCCGCCGGGGGCACTCGCTCAATTCGACGGATCAGAAAGAGCTGGCGCAGGCCAAGGCCGACTGCATCAATGCGAAGAAGAATCTCAAGGCCTACATCTCGGCGCCGGTCAAAGCTCAGCTGATCTCCGGCGACGTCTGGATCTCGCAGCTGTGGAACGGCGACACCGCCCAGGCCAAGTCGGAGCAGCCCAACCTGGCCTACGTTATTCCTAAGGAAGGCTGCACCATCTGGGGCGACTCGATGGTCATTCCCAAGAGTGCTCCGAACAAGCGCGCGGCGCATGAATGGATCAATTACATCCTGCGGCCTGAAGTGGGAGCGGCGCTGTCCGAAGCGACCGGTTACGGTACGCCGAACGTCTCCGCGTCCAAGGTGATGAAAAATCCGGTGCCCTATCCCACGGCGGAGGAGCTGCAGCGCCTGGAATACCAGGTCGACCTGGGCAAGGACACTGAGCTGTGGGATCAGATCTGGACCGAGATTAAATCCGCTTGACGGAGAAGTCGGAGAAGTCGCCCTCTCCGTCCCCTTACAGAAGGAGCGCCGATTAATTGCGTTTATCGAACAACCAGGCCTTGGAGCACACCCGCAGATATCTGGGTCTCATAAGCGGTCGAGAGCTTTCGATGGGGGAAAAGCAGGCCTTCATTGCAGAGACGGTCGAGAGCTACGAGCAGTATTACAACCGCGGCTTTATCCGCTACCGCAAGTCCGTCACGGAGGCGGGCCAGTTCGCGGCGCTGGAGTGGTCGGGTGAGGGGTCCCACCTATACGACCTGTTGGGCCGGGAGTACATCGATTGCCTCGGCGGCTTTGGAATCTTCAGCGCGGGGGTGAACCACCCCAAGGTGGTGAAGGCGGTAACCGACCAGATGCAGCGCATGGCCCTCAACAGCCAGGAGCTGCTGGAGCCATGGCGAGCGGCGCTGGCGCGGGTGCTGGCGGGAATTACCCCAGGCGACCTTCAGAATTCGTTTTTCATTAACAACGGCACCGATGCAATCGAAGGGGCCATCAAGCTCACACGGCTCTACACCAAACGAAACACCTTCATTTCGGCGATCGGCGGGTTTCACGGCAAGTCCATGGGCTCGCTCTCGCTCATGGGAAAGGCCTCATTCCGGGAGCCGTTTCAATCCGGGCTGCAGGATGTGCGCTTCATCCCTTATGGCGACGCTGACGCGCTTGAAAGTGAATTCCGCCGGTGTGAGGCCGTCGGAGTTCAGATAGCGGGCGTCGTCCTGGAGCCGGTTCAGGGCGAAGCCGGCGGGGTGGTGCCGCCGCCGGATTTCTTTCCCCGCGCGCGTGAGCTCTGTACCCGATACGGCGCCTTGCTCATCGCCGACGAGATTCAGACCGGAATGGGCCGCACCGGAAAGCTCTGGGGGGTGGACCACTGGAACGTCGTCCCCGACATCATGTGCGTGGGCAAGTCGATTGGCGGTGGGGTCATGCCACTCTCGGCGTTCATCTCGACGGCCGCCATCTGGGAGGTGATGGTCCCGAATCCCATCATCCACTCGACCACATTCGGCGGGAATCCGTTGGCCTGCGCTGCGGGGCTCGCCGCAATAGAGGTGACGCTGGAGGAAGACCTTCCGGGCCAGGCGGCGACGAAAGGGGAGTTTCTCCTGCGGGAGCTGGGATGTCTTCGAGAGAAGTACCCGGCAGTCCTGAAGATTGCGCAGGGAAAGGGTCTTCTGATCGGAATGGAGTTTCCGGTGCAGGAGATCGGTTGGAAAGTGGCGTCAGGGCTTTTTAAGCGAGGGGTGCTGGTAGCGGGCACTTATTCGAAGGCCCAGGTCATCCGGATCGAGCCCGCACTCGGCATTCCGATGGAGCTGCTTCAGGAGATGCTGAACCGGCTGGAAGACACCTTCCGCGAGGTAGACGCGACGTTGTAGCGATCGGAGTAGAGATGAAGGGAAAGGGCGGCCGAAGTGGCCGCCCTCTGATTGCCTGGAATCCAGACTATTCCGGCGACGCGGGTGCTTCCGGCTCTTCCTCGTCAACCTCGTTCGACCAGCTGAGCGAGACCCCTCCCCAGAGCTTGGTGTCGCTGTCGATGTTCGAGGGTGAAGTGACTTTCGTGAAGTCGTCTCCAGCAATAACAACGTGGATCACCGGCGTGATCGAAACTGCGCCGGCTCCAAAGGGGACACCCGCCGAGAGGTCCAGGTGGGTGAAGCCATCGTCCGCAAAGTTGAAAGACTCGTCGGACAGCAGGTCGTCGGGAATACCCTGCCCCGCACTGAATCCCGCCACCGCCCCCAGGTCGATCGAGATTGCCTCGCTGGCTGCAATCGAGTGGCTGAGGTTAGCCTGTATATAGGCGCCCTTGATCTTGTCGACGTCGTAATAGACCGAGAGCTCAGGGCTGAGGGGTACATCGAAGCCAAGCTTGCCATAGACCTCGAGCGTGTTGGCCTCGCTGTCCAAGCCTTCGTTCGGAGCATCATCGAGATCGTTGGGGTATATGTAGCCGAGGACGCCACCCGTCAGCGTGGCCTTCCCGGCCGGAAAGCTGATCTCGGCATACGGATCAAACTCCGAGAGGTTGAAGGCTGAAGTCCCTCCGCTTTCGCTGATGTCATCATCGACATCGTCGTACTGGCCGAGATCGATATTGGCCCATCCCCCGATGGTGATCGAGGCGTTGCCTGCCGGGAAGCTCACCCGTAGGCCAGGCTCTGCGACCGGCTTGTTGGTCATTGTAAGGCCGCGCCAGACGTAGGAGCTGAACAGGTCGAGATCTACGCCGAACGTGGCTTGTGCCTGGGCTGGCACGCCGCCGCCCAGTATGACAGCCACACACACTACCGCTCCGCCTGCTTTGGCTCGCCGCATGATTGTCTCCCGACAAATGGGGAAGGTGGCGCCAACAAAAAGGCCCGCTTGGAAATCAGCGGGCCGGGGGGAACTTGGCAAAATGGATTACACTGAGGCCCCGGCCTATGTGAAGGCGTCGCTATTGGACAGCTGATTCAAGCAGCCGGGGTGATTGAGGTGCATGCCGCAATGTACGGGGCAGCGGCCGACGGTCAAGACGCCGGCCGCCTTCCGAGGTGGCTACTGGTGCAGATCGAAGTCCTGGATGTGCACATCCAGGTTGTGATTTACCCGAAGGCCCACGATGCCTTTGGTGTCGAGCTCGCTTGCGTTCATGGCGTGAACTGTCTGTCCGTTGACCTTGAACTCGACCTTGCTCGGATTCTGTTTGGCATCGATCTCCAACAGGTTGCTGGCCTTGCCGGCAGCGTCGGCCTTCTTGACGGAGGGGTGGGGGGTCCAGCCCTTGCTGACATCACTGGTCTTGTCGCCATCGCGGCGCTTGATCAGATAGGAGCCGTCATCCCGGACCAGGAAGTAGGTGTACTTCTGGTCCTTGCCCGCCAGGCTCTGACCTCCCATGAACAGCCCATAGCCTTCGGAATGTTTGAGCTTCTTCGTTTGGTCGAACTTCGCCAGGGTATGAAAAGGTCCCTTGGCCTTGTCCTTTTCGCGGTACAGGATGGTGGCGGGCCCCAGGGTCAGGTGGTACCCCGGCTTCATCGTGACGAACTTGATATTCGCGGTCTGTCCGTCTTTGTCGGTCCGAGCGGTCCACCCGGAGGGGAGCACTCCACTGCCCGGAACCGGCTGGTCCGGGTCCTCCTTTGCGCCGCTCGAGGCCTGGGCAAGCGCCCTGGGTGCATGAACGAGGGATAGGGCAAGAAAGGCTGCGTAAAGAACGGTTCGCATTGGTGTTACCTCGCGAGTACGTAATCGGGTTGCGGTGATCGATCCGATCTGACTAACTTCGGCCCATCGGTGGGGTCATCCTTTACCGGAGATCGTTCCATGTACTGGTTTGGCGTGCTCTTCGGATCCATAGGCGCGGCGCTCATCCTGGGAGCGCTGACCTATGTATCCATTTTGATCGGAGTGCTGGTTCACTTCATGATCATCCTCATGAGCGGCCCCCTGATCGACCGGTTCCTGGAGCGCAGGAAACGGCGATCGGCCTAGGCCGGAGCAGGGCCCGCGGGATCCTCTTCGCCGTCCGCGCCCGGCGTGGTGGCAACACGTAAGGCGGCATCGTAGTTGATCTTGAGTGTCCCCTGCAGCTCCCGTAGACCGCGCACCTTCATGGGCAGTCCTCCTCCACCGCGGGTGAGCATGCCCATACGGCCCGCCGTATCGGCCAGGCTACCCAGGCTCAGCGACGCAGCCTTCCCCTTGATGTCATCGAGCAGCCGGCCGAGCCCCCGCACGAGAGATTCGTCCACGCGAGGGCCGGCCATCTGCTCGATGACACTGTAGATACGCTGGAGTTTCTGAGGCAGGAGCTGCAGGAAGGCCACTTGGGCCTGCTGGCGGCTCGACAGTTTAGGGGCCATAGTCCGTAGTATCGAGAGGGGCACAATCTAGCACATCGGAGCACGGCCTGTCGCGGGTGAATCTCCGCCGGGCCGTCTGCGTAGTGTGCAGGTTCTCGCCCCGTGCCAAAATGAACTCTGACCGTTTCAGCTCAGTGTCACCAGCCGTAGGGTTACTGCCATGAAAATCTCGGATATGTCCATCCGCCGGCCGGTTCTGGCCAGCATGATCAGCCTGGCGCTGGTGCTCTTCGGTGTCATCGGATACACCCAGCTGGCGGTCCGAGAGTTCCCCGATGTGGACGCCCCGATCGTCTCGGTCACCACCGTGCTGCCGGGGGCCAACCCCCAGGTGGTCGAGTCGGCCGTCACCGACATCCTGGAGGAGGAGCTGAGCACGGTCGAGGGTCTTCGTACCCTTACGAGCTCCAGTGGAGAAGGAGTCAGCAACATCACCCTGGAGTTCCATCTGGAGCGGGGGGTCGAGGCCGCGGCTCAAGACACCCGAGACAAAGTAGCGAGGATTCGGGAACGTCTGCCCGAGGACGTCGAAGAGCCAGTGGTGGCGAAGCAGGACGCCGATGCCCAGCCGTTCTTCTGGCTGGCCCTATCGGGCGAGAACTACGACCTGCTCCAGCTTTCCGACATCGGCGACCGGCTGGTGAAGAGCCGGTTGCAGACCCTCCCTGGCGTAGGCCAGGCCCGGATCTTTGGCGAGCGGCGATTCTCGATGCGGGTCTGGCTGTCTGCCTCAGAGCTTTCGGCCCGCGGTCTCACAGTTCAGGACGTCCAGCAGGCCATCCGGAGCCGCAATGTCGAGGTCCCGGCCGGTCGCATCGAATCGGAGCGCCGGGAATTCACTGTCCGTTCATTGGGCGAGCTCAAAACCCCGGAGGAGTTCGGCAACCTGGCGGTCAGCAACACGGATGGCATCCTGGTCAAGCTCAAGGACTTGGGCCGGGTGGAGCTGGGCCCGGAGGACGAGCGGAGCGCGTTGCGCTTCAAGGGTATCCAGTCGATCGCTATCGGCGTGGTCCGCCAGTCGAAGTCGAATATTATTTCGGTATCGGACGCGATCAGCGCCGAGCTTCCCAGGATCCAGGCATCGCTACCTCCCGGTGTTACCCTCAACATCGGCTTTGACCAGTCGATATTCGTCAAGCGCTCAATCAAGGAGGCGCAAGAGACCCTGCTGATTGCCGCTCTGCTGGTGGTGATCATCATTTTCATTTTCCTGCGTAACCTCCGGGCGACAATCATCCCCGGTCTGGCGATCCCTACGTCCATCGTCGCGACGTTCGCGATCATGTACTTCATGGGTTTCTCGATCAACAACTTTACGCTCCTCGCGCTCACGCTCGCCATCGGGATCGTGGTGGACGATGCGATCATCGTGCTGGAGAATGCCTACCGGCACCAGGAGGAGTTGGGCGAGAGTCCCGAGGAAGCCGCCATCAACGGGACCCGGGAGATCGCGTTTGCCGTGCTTTCCACGACCATCGCGCTGGTGGCCGTCTTCACCCCGCTGGCGTTCCTGAAAGGCTCCACCGGCCGTCTGTTCAACGAATTCGGCGTTGCGGTAGCCGGATCGGTGATCATCTCCGGCTTTGTGGCACTGACGCTCACCCCAATGTTGTGCGCCAAGATCCTCCGGGTGCCCCAGCGCCACGGGCGGCTCTACCGGATTCTGGAGAACGGGTTCAACTCACTGGCTTCCGGATATGCCCGCAGCCTCGCCTTTGCCCTCCGGCACCGGCTTATCGTGGTCGGTATCACGGCTCTGATCACCGCCAGCGCAATCCTGGTCTTTCGGTCGCTCAAGCGAGAGTTCGTCCCCGCGGAAGATCGAGGGTGGTTTCTGACCTTTATCATCGCACCGGAGGGTTCCTCGCTGGCCTATACTGACGGGTACCAGCGCCGGGCCGAGGCGATCCTCTCAAAGACCAAAGATGTGAGCAGCTTCTTCAGCGTGGTGAACATCGGGGATGGAGTCAGTCGAGGAATCATCTTCACCAACCTGGAAGACTGGTCCAATCGCAACCGCTCGGTGATGGACGTGGTGAACGAGGTCCAGGGGCAGTATTTCGGGATCCCCGGCATCTTCGCCTTCGCCAGCAATCCGCCTGCCTTCGGATGGGGAAGCCCGGTGAACTTCGTCATCCAGCATCCGGACTTCGAATTGCTGGCGAAGGGGAACGACACGTTGCTGGCCCGCGCGCGTCAGGTGCCCGGTCTGGTCAACGTGGACAGCGATCTCCGCGTCAATAAGCCTCAGCTCACCGTCAGCTTCGATCGAGACCGGGCCGAGGATCTGGGTGTGGCCGTATCCGATGTGGCCACCACCCTCCAGGTGCTCCTCGGCGGCAGCCAGACGGGAACCTTCACCCGGGCCAACAAGCAGTACGACGTCATCGTGCAGCTCGATGCGAGGGCGCGCGCGACGCCCAGTGATATGACCGGACTGTATGTGAGGGGCCGCGACAATCAGCTGGTCAAGCTGGAAGCGCTTGCCACGGTGCAGGAAGGTGTAGGACCTCGCGAGCTCAACCACTTCCAGCGGGTCCGCTCGGCAACGATAACCGCGAGCCTGGCTCCGGGGTTCACCCTGGGAGAGGCGCTGGACTCGCTGACCGCCATCGCGGGCCAGGTGCTGCCCCGGGGCAGCAGCACGGCCCTTGCCGGCGAGTCGCGCGAGCTGGAAGAGAGCGGGGCCGCTCTCTACTTCGCGTTTCTCCTGGCCCTGGTCGTCGTATTTATGGTGCTGGCCAGCCAGTTCGAGTCACTGGTGCACCCGTTCACCGTGCTCCTTGCCGTACCGCTGGCGGTTACCGGGGCGCTGCTCACGCTGAAGCTCGCCGGCTCAACGCTGAACGTGTACAGCCAGATCGGCATGATTCTCCTGATCGGGCTGGTCACCAAGAACTCGATCCTGCTGGTGGAATACATCAATCAGCTGAAGGAACGCGGAATGGACACGCTGGCGGCCGCGCAGGAGGCAGGGCGTATTCGCCTGCGCCCAATTCTCATGACCTCGGTTGCGACCGTGGCGGGCGCGCTTCCGATTGCCTTGGGCCTGGGAGCGGGATCCTTGAGCCGCCGGCCGCTGGGCTACGCCATTGTGGGAGGCCTGATCTTCTCCACCCTGCTCACCTTGTATGTCGTTCCCGCGGTGTATGTGATCTTCGATAGCGTGTTCCAGCGTCGCAGAGCCCGCGCAACCGCAACACCTGCCCTTACGCCGGCGGAGGCAGACTGATGCTCCTGCTGCTGCTGGCGCTCCAGGCTACTCCGGCCGACTCGGTGCCGGCGGCCGCATCCATTCCGAGGATCACGCTCGCCGAGGCGGTCCGCCGCTCGTCCCGGTTCGACCCCGATTATGTACGGGCGCTGGGGGAGATCGACAACGCGGAGTGGGGACGGCGCGCCGCCATGCTGGCGTTCTTCGTGCCCTCGATCGACCTGGCGCTGGATCAGACCAAGTACTCCGAGGACTTCTTCAATCCGGCAGACCCTGCCAATCCCACCAGCACGCTGGTGGTGGGTCGTGCCAGCGCGAATTACGAGATCAGCGTGCGGAAGTTTACCGAGCTCTCCCGCACCAAGGCGGACGTCGCCAGCGCTGAAGCCAGCGAGCTGGAGCAAAGATTCAATGCGGCTTTGGAGACCGAGTCGAGTTACTACGATGTGCTGGTCAATCAGGAGCTATCGCGCGTCAACGGAGAGCGGGCCCGTCGGGCGCGCGAGGGGCTCCTCGTCGCTCGCGCCCGGGTGGCCTCCGGCGCCGCGGTGCAGACCGATTCGCTACAGCTGGTGCTGGAGCTGGTTCGCTCTCAGGTAGACAGCCTGCGCCAGCATAATGCTCTCCGTACCGCGCAGCTGGATCTGGGGCGCCGGGTCGGGGCCGATGGGCCGGTCGATGCGGTGCCGCTCGACACCCTGCCGGCTCCCCCCCTCCCGATTACCCTGAGCCAGGCAGTGCAGCTCGGGCTCGACCAAGGGCCTCAGTACCGGGCCGCGCGGGCCAACGAAAACTCGGCTGAAGCAGCGTTGCGGGCCGAGCGGGGTGACTACCTGCCGGTGTTCACCGTGGGCGGCTTGCACCAGCGTTACGATACCCGGATCCTGCCCAACGGCGCCAACATCAGCTCGATCACCTTCGGCCTGTCGTTTCCCCTTTGGAACAACGGCCAAAGGGAAATCGAGGTCACCCAGGCCCGGGTCAACCGGGACGTCGCCCGTACCATCCGCGGAGATCTCGAGCGCGTGGTCCGGCGAGATGTCACTTCCTCCTACGACGGCTACCAGGTGACTTCGGCAGCGGTTGAGCTCGCGCTGGTCGCGGTCACTGTGGCGAGCCAGACCTATCGCATGCAGGAGCTGCGCTACAGGTCGGGGGCTACCACGATACTGGACCTGCTCGATTCTCAAGTAGATCTGGCTGAAGCGGAGGCTGGTCTGGTTCAGGCACGATATCTGAACCGCCTGGCCCTGGCTCAGCTCGAAGCGATACTCGGCCGCAGACTCTTCACGAACAAGGACACCCCGTGAGACCGACGCATGCAGCGATACTGATGCTCGCCGCCCTGACCGCCTGCAAGAAGGCCGAGTCGGGTGGCGAGGGAGGCGCGGGCGGCCCGGGCGGTGGGGGCCCTCCGGCCATGCCGGTGGAAGCTGCTGCGGCCCGCGCCGACACCGTGGTCGATGCAATCCTTGCCACCGGTCAGATCGAGGCCATGCAGTCCATCGAGCTGCGCCCCGACATCGAGGGCCGTCTGGTCCAGATCCTGGTTCGTGAGGGTTCGCCGGTCGCCCAGGGCACAGCGTTGTTCAAGATCGATGACGCGGAGCTCAAGGCCCAGGTCGCTCAGATCGAGGCGGAACGCGACCTGGCCCGCCAGTCCCTGACCCGGACCCGGGACCTTCTGCAGCAGAAGGCATCTTCGCAGGCGGAGCTGGAGCGAGCCGAAGCCACCATGCGGAGCAACGAGGCCCAGCTCGAGCTGCTGAAGGTGCGTCTGGGACGTACCCTGGTCCGAGCTCCATTTGCCGGGGTGATGGGCCAGCGATTCGTCAGTCTGGGCGACTACGTCACCACTACGACCCGGCTTGCCGCGCTGCAAACGGTGTCACCACAGCGGGCATCGTTTCAGGTGCCGGAGCGCTACGCCGAGCAGCTCGAGCCAGGTCAGAGCGTAACCTTCAGGGTGGCGGCCCTGCCGGGACGGGAGTTCACCGGCCGGGTCGATTTCGTCGACCCGATCGTACAGCTCCCCGGCCGAACTATCATGGTAAAGGCGCGGGTGCCCAACACCCGGCGCGAGCTCCAGGCTGGCATGTTCATCGAGGCCCGTCTAGCCACCGCAGTCCGGCCGAATGCTGTGGTGATCCCGGAAGACGCCGTGCTTCCATTGCAGGGCTCGAACTTCGTGTGGGTGGTCGCCGATGGAAAGGCAACGCGCCGGCAGGTCGAGCTGGGCGTGCGTACTCCCGGGTTCGTGGAAGTGAAGAGCGGAGTGGAGAACGCCGAGCAGGTGGTCGTCGGCGGGCAGGAGCGGCTGGCAGAGGGAGCCCCGGTGCAGGCCACGCTGGTCCAACGGCGGCCGATGGGCGGGAGGGAAGAGACGGCGGTAGTCGACAGTGCAACCGTGGACAGCGCGGCAGGGGGGCAGCGAAGCCGATAGGCGTCTAGAATAGCCCGCTCTTCGCCGCCGCCCACAGGCGCATCAGACGCTCGAAGCCGTCCTGCAGTAGCTCCACCTGCTGCGGACTTGGCGATGCCGCCACGGCGGTTTCGAGCTCCAGGACCAGCCGCCCCATCTCCTGACGCCCCTGCTTTGCCGCTTCCGCTTTGATCTGCACCAGTAATTCGGCGATCTTCAGTCGCACGCTTTCGTCGTTTGGAACCTGCCACAGATACGTCGCGCTATCTCGACCGGCCACGCAGAGCTCTCCCAGCCGGTCCATCAGCGGCGGTGTCGTCTTTCTGGGAGCGGGTTTTGGATCGTCCGCCATGGGAGCCTCCCTGAAACGTATCGTGAGTAATACGTCGCGTGGCCTGCGGGTATGGGCCTGCGCGGTCCTGGTCAGCGGCTGCGTCTCCAATCTCGGCGCCCAGTCTGCCGCCGCACACCCCCAGCACAACGCGCCGGAGCTACCGCGGTTCACGGTTCGCGAAATCATCACCGGCAGCAATGATACCGTGAGCCGCATTCCCGGCGCCTGGCTGCAGGCGGCGGGCGCCGCTCAGCCGGAATCTCTCACCCTGGAACGCTATCACAAGGTTGCGCGGCTGAGCGGGGTTGCTCCGCTCGAGGGCAACGCGCTCCGTTCGGAACGCTCCCAGCACATGATGGGTCTCTACCGCCGTACTGAGCTCATTCAGGCGAGCCATCAGACCCTCAACTCCATCCGTGCCACGATACCCGGAGACACTGCGCGGCTGCGCTTCGATCGGTTGTTTCGCCCAAAGGGGGAGTGGGTGGTAGATCTGCATGATGCAGCCCTCCACTGGGCCCGTACCCGCGCACCAGGCCTGCAATTAGCCTCGGCGCGGCCGGCTCTGGTGGCGGTCCGATGGCTGGACCCCAAAGACAGTCTGGCTCCGGAGGCGGTTCCCCGGGCATTGTACGGCCTCAGCCTCCTCGCTTTCGCCGACACGTCGGCGCTGAACGCCGTGAGCACCGAGATGTGGCGTGCAGATCCCGCGTCGGCATCGGCGGTAAAGCTGCTGCTTCTCGGGTACCGGGAGAGCCACCGGTGGTACACCGACGCGGTACGCTTCTTTCTCATTCAGCCCTGGGTACCGGACGGTGCACAGGGGCAATCCGTGGTAGATCTGGTTGGGAGCGACTGGCGCCGTGTAGCCGGCAGCGACTCACCCGCACACCAACCGCCGGAGATTCAGGCACGCCTGTTTGGTCATCCCCAGGCGGTGCCGCACTACGGCGTGCCTACCGCGTTGTTCCGGCGTCTGGTCGTGGCCGAGAATCGCGTGGCCCGGAACTGGTTGGAACGTTACGGCGAGACTGGTCTGCTGCGTACCCTGCGCTTGCTGCCCGCAGGAGACACCAGCCTCGTGTTGCTCCAGTCGGGGGCCCAGTCGCTTCGACTCACCACCTTGCCCCGCCAGTCTCGCGAGAGCTTGAACGGCTTTCTCGAGCCCGGCGATGTCATTGCGATCGAACCAGGCTATTCGCCGCTGCTCGCGATCGGAACGATTGTACATGAGTGGCAGCACCTGCTCTTCCGGCGGCTGCAGCTGGATCGGTTCGCTGCAGCTCTTGCCTCCCGGGACTCGACGTTTGTCGAACTGCCGGGCCTCGAGCCCTACCTTGCCGAGGGATTTGCGGAATGGAGCTCCGATCGCATCCTGGAGCCGCTGCATGCCCGGTGGCCTCTGCTGGCGCTGGGTGAGCTGGAGAAGCGCGCCGGATTATCCAGCGGGACGCTGGAAGATCAGCACTCCCTGGGCTACGCGCTTGTCACCACGCTCGCGGCGGCGGTGCGGGATCCCGCCAGGACTACCCACCTGTTGCTCAGCAATGCTGAGCATCCGAGCAGGATCGCCAGCCAACCGGCATTGAAAAAGGCCTGGAAGTCCTATTCGCGAGCGCCCGACCGAGTGGTGACGGTCCCGGCTCGCAGAATTCTCATTCCCGAGGTGACCTTCTCGGTCGAGGATGGATTTCCCGACATTATCAGTAGCCGTATCGTGGTCCCTGTCAGCCCAAGGTCAGGGCGATGAGCTGGCGCTGGATGTCGCTCACTGTCTCGCTGGTGGCCGTGCCCTTGGCGGCTCAGACCACTCGCCCCGAGCGCACCGGTTATCGGGAGACCTCGTCCTACGCCGACGTGCTTCAGTTTCTGGATTCTCTGGCCTGGAGCTCCGGCGACATCCGAGTAGGGGTTCTGACCACTAGCCCGGAAGGACGAGCGGTTCCCTACGTGCTGGCCGCGAGACCGCTGCCGACCAGTCCCGCCGAGGCGCATCGCACAGGGAAGCCGATTGTGTACCTGCAGGCGAACATTCACGCCGGGGAAGTAGAGGGGAAAGAAGCAGCGCAGATGCTGCTTCGCGATCTGACTCGAGGCTCTCTGCGGCCTCTGCTCGACAGCCTCGTCCTTCTCGTGGTGCCCATCTTCAACGCCGATGGAAATGAGCGGCTGGGGCCCGGAGAACGAAACCGGCCGGGGCAGAACGGGCCGCCGGTGGTGGGTCAAAACACCAATGGCCAGGGGCTGAATCTGAACCGGGACTTCGTAAAGCTGGAGTCCCCCGAATCCCGCGGTGCGGTCAGGCTGGTGGGCACATGGGATCCCGATCTCCTCATCGACTTGCATACCACCAACGGCAGCTATCACGGGTATGTCCTCACCTACGCTCCAGGCCTCAACCCCAATACGAACCCCGCAGCGGAGTTCGTGGCCAGCCAATTCCTGCCGGCCATCCGCCAGCGCATGGGGCGCCGACATGGCCTGCAGACCTTCTCCTACGGCAACTTTCGCAACCAGGACCCCGACTCACTGTCCCTGGGTTGGGAGACGTACGACGCCCGGCCCCGCTTCGGCACCAACTGGATGGGGCTGCGCGGAAGGCTGGCCATTCTGAGCGAAGGTTATAGCAACGCTGACTTCAAGACCCGAATCCTTGCTACGTACCGCTTCGTCCGTGAAGTGCTGAGCCTGACTGCAGAACAGGGAGCTGCGATCAAGTCCCTCGTGGCAAGCTCAGATCGCTGGCGACCCGAGTCGGTGGCGGTCCGTTCCGTGCTCGCGCCACCGACTCCGCAGCCGGTGGTTGCGGAGGTCACCCACGCGGCGGGGGAGGGCGCGGGCGGCTTTGCCCGCCGAAAGCGATCCGGTGTGTATCGCAGCGTCGTCATGCCGGTCTTCGATCGCTTCCAGTCCAGCCGGAAGGAGATCCTGCCTCAGGCCTACCTCTTACCGCCGCGGCTCCGGCCGATCGTGGATTTGCTCCGGGCCCAGGGCGTAGCCGTGGATTCGACTACTCGCCCGTGGAAGGTTGCTGCTGAGGTGTTCGTGGTCGACAGCGTCACGGTTGGCCCTCTGTTCGAAGGGCACAGGACGGTTCTCGCGGAAGGCCGTTGGCAATCCCAGGCCCGGGATACGCTTGCCCCGGCAGGATGGTACCTCGTGCGTGGCCGCCAGCCGCTCGGTGTACTCGCGGCCTACCTGCTGGAACCGGCTTCGGAGGACGGCGTCGTTGCCTGGAACTTCCTGGACCGCGAGCTCGAGCCGGGCCACCCGTACCCGATCCTTCGGGTGCGCACCCCGCCGACCGTCCCGGTATTGGCGGTTCCGTAGCCGCTGGTACGGGGTGCTAGATTTCACCGCCAATCGCCACCGTCCGATACCCACTTAGAGGATCTGCGTCATGACCACCATCAGCGCCGCGCAACCCCGCTCCTTCGTGACGTGGTTTTGGGAGTGGGCGAAGTCCATCCTCGTGGCCCTGGTGGTCTGGTTTTTCCTGCGGACATTTCTGGTCGAGGCGTTCAGGATCCCGTCAGGCAGCATGGAAAACACCCTCCTGATCGGCGATTTCCTCTTCGTGAACAAGGCCTTGTATGGGGCCGAAGTGCCGCTGATCGGAGCCCGGTTGCCCGCGGTGCGGGAGCCGCGCCGCAACGACGTGCTTGTCTTCGATTCCGTCGAGGATGAGGGGCTCAAGGTCGTGAAGCGGCTGATCGGTATGCCCGGCGATACGTTGAGCATGGAAAACGGGGAGTTGTTCCGCAACGGTGATCGGGTCAACGAGCCGTACGCACTGCGCTCCGACCCCACCCGCTCGGAGGGACCGCTCCAGCGAGCCAAGATGCGCGAGTGGCAGCTTCCCCATCTGGTCAATCGCGACGCGGGCACCTACCAGCCAGATCTCCAGGACTGGGGCCCGATCGTAGTGCCGCGCGATTCGTTTTTCATGATGGGTGACAACCGGGACAGCTCATACGATGGGCGCTACTGGGGCTTTCTTCCCCGGGAGAACGTCAGGGGGCGGCCTCTGGTGGTCTACTTCAGTTACGACCCGAGCAGCTGGCGCGCGCTGCCATTTCTCACCGCCGTCCGCTGGAGCAGGCTGTTTACGTCTCCGCAGTGAGCAAGTGAGAGGTGAGAAGTGAGAAGTGAGAAGGTGCGAAGTAGACAGAGACCGCGCGGTAATCCTCTGCCTTACTTCTTACTTCTCACCTCTCACATCTTACCAGTGGGGCCTGGGTGCTTCGGGGAGGGAAGACCGGTTCAACGTGCGGGGGATATACGCTGCCGTCCGGCTGCAGGCGTGGCAGTGAAGCGTGACCCGGCCGCCTTGCGCGTCCTCCGCACTGGATCGAACTGGCACCCGCTCCACCTCGGCGGAGCCGCACGAAGGACATACCAGAGGTTTCTGGTCCCGATCTGCCGCGATCAGAACCAGCGCTTCAGGTGCTCGATACTCCTTAACGCCCCGACGTCCCACGGTCGGTCCTTCCAGGCGGGGCAATAGTGGCACGGATCTGGCTACCCCGCTATTTCCAACATATTGCTTTTTGGTGGCCGCGCAAAGGGTTTAGACGCCCGCTCCACCGCTCTGGAGGGCACTGATGCGGAAGAAAATCTTGAGCAGCCTGGCCGGCGGACTCATCGTGGCGCTGTCGTCCACGGCCGAAGCCCAGCGGGTCCACGAGATCCGGCTCGAGGCCAATGCCGGGAAGGAGGTGTACCGGTTTAGTCCTGCCAACATCTCCGCTCGTGCCGGCGACGTACTGCTGTTCAAGACGGTCAGTGGCACCCCCCATAGCATCGTCTTTGAGGGTGAGGGGATGTCCGCAGCAGCCCATGAGGCGCTGAACGGTGCCATGGCACGCCGGGCAGGCGATCTCAGCAGCCCTCTGCTCAGCCCCGACGGGGCGGAGTACCGGATCACGGTGCCGGCCCTGAATCCAGGTCTCTATGCGTTCTTCTGCCTGCCACACCGGGCTTATGACATGCGCGGGAGCCTCCGGATTACGAAGTAGTTCCTCATACTACTAGCATTCGACCGCACCCCGTGCGACAATTCCGCCGAGGAGGCCGGCGCCCGCCGGTCGCTGGTGCGGGTCACTCGTGGCATGAGGAGGACGTGTGGTTTCGGAACTTGGCGGCTCCCAGATCTCGACCCTGCTGGAGACCCTCCCCGGTATAGCCAACGTTCTTCGGAGCCCGGTGGCGGATGCCTTGGGAAGCGTGATCCGGGCAGCGGCGCGGATCGGCGAGTTCAATGTAGCCGACGCGGAGGAGCTGATACGCTACGCCACCCGTCGAGGGTTGCTGGGCAACGACGAGGGCGATCGCATTTTGGCCGAAGTTCACGCCGCCCAGCAGAAGCGTCTGGATAAAGCGGCCGACCGTGAGAAGGCGATGAAGGCCAAAGCTCGGGTCAAGGGGAAGGCCGTAAAGCCCATCAAGATGAAATCAGTCAAGAAAGCGGCCAAGGCCAAGCGGAAGCGGTAGCCTCTTCAGGTCTTGAAATCCTGCATCAACGCCGTCAGCCGGGTAGCTCCCTGGAGCAGGTCCCCGGCGGCGGCGGCCATCTCCTCGGTCGACGCTGTCTGTTCCTGGGCTGCGGCGGTCACCTGTTCACTGGCCGATGCGTGCTCGGTGGCCGCCTGACTGACCTCCTGAGTTCGTTCTCCTAACTGGACCACAATTCGGCGATTGGCTTCCGCCTCGCGCACGACTTCGGCGGCGGCGGTATGCACTTCCTTTACCGCGCTGGCGATGTCCTGCAGTGCCCGGGCGGCGGCCAGCGCGACCGCCTCGATGCCGTGTACCTTGGCCGACCCCAGATCCATGGTCGCGGTAACATCGCGGACCTGGTTCTGAATGAACTGGACGGTGTTCCCCACCTCCTCAGCGGCGCTGGAGCTGGAATCGGCCAGCCGGCGCACTTCCTCGGCGACGACCGCGAAGCCGCGGCCGTGCTCTCCCGCTCGCGCCGCCTCGATAGCGGCGTTGAGAGCCAGCAGATTTGTCTGCGAGGAGATCTGGCGGATCAGGGCGATAAAGTCGGTGATCGGCTCGGAGACCCGGGCCAGCTCCCGGACCTGGCGGGCCGACATGCCCACGACTTCGCGAATGTCCATCAGGGTCTGACCGGCCGCCGCGACATCGGCCTGGTTTCTCGCGGCGAGGTGCTGGATCCGCTCGCCCAACTCAAGCACTCGCGCCGACGCCACCGCATTGGTTTCCGCGATCTGCCGGAGGTTGAGCAGGAGGGCGTCGGCCTTCTCCATGCCCCGCACCTGTTGGTCGGCGCTCGACGCCACCTTCACCATGGCCGTCGAGATCTCCCCGCTGGACGCCGCCAGCTCTTCACTCATGGCGGAGAAGTCGGTGGCGCTGTTTCCGATCTGGCTCGCCTCTCCTACCACCGAAACCACGACGCCCCGGAGCCGCGAGGCCATGTCGTCCATGGCCCGCGCCAGGCGCTCGAGCTCAGTGGGCATCTTGCCCAGCTGCACTCGGCGCAGATCTCCCGCTCCGAAGCGGTCGGCCGCGCCAATCAGGCGCCGAAGCGGGCGATCCACCATGCGAACGGTGAACACGGAGATACCGATGCCGGCGCTCAGGGACACGATGAACAGCAGCCAGAGCACGGAACGACGCTGTCCCGCGTTCCGGCGGAGATCGTTGGCCCGAGCGATGGAGCGGTTGTTCTGCGCCAGAACCAGGGCCCGCACGTCGCCCAGCAGCGTGTCGGCAGGCGCACGTGCCAGATCTGCCTGCCGGCGAGCCTCGTCGCTTCGGCCCAGGTCTGCCAGCGCATGGGCGGTGGCATAGGCCACCTCGATGGCTGCCTGGTTGCTTGCGATCTTGTTGACGATGTATCGGTCGGAAGTCGTGAGAGCGTTCAGGGTCCGAAAGCGGCGCTGGTAGGCGTAGGCCGAATCACCCTCCTCAATGAAGCGCTGTTTGACCGGGTTGGAGCGAAGCAGGAGATACTGCTCGGCCGATCGGACTTCTGAGCCGAGTGACGCGATCAGGCCATTGCTCAGGTCGTTGCTTTCCAGGAGAAGGGAGAGTTCCCGGTCCACCGATTCGTCCAGCGAGCTGATCGAGTTCACCCCCAGCAGGGCGATAGCGAATACCAGGAGGATCAGCACCGCCATGCCGCCGATGACCCGGCTTCGAAGGCTGTGCAGCATGGCTATTGCCCACCCGCCAGGCGCACGGCGCCGTCCCGCACTACCCCGATGTAGACGGTCTGATTTGGGACGTCGCCCTTGGCATCGAACACCACGGTTCCGGTCACGCCTCGGAACGCGGGAGCCCCGCCTCCCACGCGGGCCAGCTCCCGCCGCACGTCGGCCCGCTTGGTGCCCGCCCGTGACAGCACATCCCGCAGCAGGTACACCGCGTCATAGGTGGCGGCGGCCGGCTGATTGGGGAGGCCAGCGCTCGGGAACTTCCGGGTATACGCCCGGATGAACGCCTGGTTGGCCGGCGTGGCGAGGGTAGGCAGATAGGCGGAGGTGAGATAGACTCCTTCCGCCAGCGAGCCCGCGGCTTCGATACCTTCCAGTCCATCACCGCCGAGCACCGGCATGCTGAGCCCACGCCTTCTCGCCTGATGCAGGATCTCTTCCGCCTCGGCGCGGTTCCCGGCCACGACCAGAAATTCGGTGCCCCCCATCTTCGCGAGGCGGTCGAGATAGGGGCCTACGGGGGGAGTGTCGCCCAGGTACGGATTGATCGATTGCAGCACGCCTCCCCGGCGGACAAAGTCCCGGACGAAGGTCTGGCGCACCCCACGGCCATACTGGTCGTTGAGGTACAGCACGGCGCCCCGTTCCAGCCGGAGGGTGTCGTGCACCCATTTTGCCAGGGCGACACCGTGCGCGAGATCGCTGGGGCAAATGCGGAAGGTGTAGTCGCCGGCGGTGGAGATATCGGGAGAGGAAGAGGAGGGAGAGACCGCGGCCACGGGATCGATTCCGCCGTTATACACCGGTGCAGCCGCGAGCGTCATTCCTGAGAAGAGGTGTCCGATGACCGCGGAGACCCCAGCCTCGTAGAGATCAGTGGCGACGAAGACCGCCGAATCCGGATCGGCGAAGTCGTCACGCTGCAGCAATTCGAGAGGGCGGCCCCCGATCCCGCCCTGGGCGTTGATCTCCTCGACTGCCAGTTCCGCTGCATGTTTCATGGGCACGCCCACGGGATCGCTCAGCGAGCCGGCCAGACCGATCCGGATCGGATCACGAGCGCCGCTGCACCCGCAGATGACCAGCAACCAGAGCGCCGGGAGGAGGAGATTCGATGCTCGAATGGACTGACCGGACACCCGACGCGACATTCGATCTCCACGGCCAGAGCGTGATGGAAGCGGCTGCCAATGCTGAACGATTCCTGCGAGTCCAGGCCAAGGCCCGGCGAGGCGGCATCGTTCGGCTGATCACGGGACGCGGGCGCGGCGGAGGGGGTGCCCCGATCCGCACCCGAATCCGAGGACTTCTTCGTGCCCTCAAGGAGTCCCGTAGGGTGGTGCGGGACTACGTGCTCGAGGATACCGAGGGCAGCTATCTGGTGCGGCTGGCCGACTGACCCGCAACGCGGCCCGGCGTCCCGCTCCGGCCCCAGGCGTCAAGGACCCGGCCATCCACCAGACTGACCGACGCCACTTTCTCCCCTCGTTCCAGCCGCCATGTCAGCCGCAGCATGCGGCCGCGGCGGACCCATTGCTGCATCCACTGGGCACCCTGATTCCGGGCACCCACGCGCCCGTACTGCGTTTCGAGCGTCGCACGCCACTGCTCCAGCTGGTCGGTTGCCAGAACGCCAGAGAGGGTGATCACCCCGGCCACGCTGTCCATGGCCGATACCCATAGCTCGGCTGCCCCCCCCAGACGTTCCTCGTCGAGCGCGGCCCGGCACTCGCTGACGCGCTGATCGATCCTGGACCGGCGGCATCGCAGCTTCCCGGCTGCCATGCTCCGAAGATGTACCGCGAGCTCGTCGAGCCGGGCGCCGGCGCGGAAGCCGAGGAACTCCAAGACCGCCGTGTCCGGGGCACTGGGAGCCTGGCTCGGGCGGTCCAGGGTGGGGACCAGTAGCAGGCTTGCGATCGCAAGTCCGCAGACCGGCGTCAGCATAGGGGCACGACCTCAGATGGAGTGCGACGAGGAGGAGTATCGGTCAGCAGGGATGGGAACTGGAGACACCAAACACCCCCGCCGCGGCTGCGGCAGGGGGAGTAGCTAGCTGCGAATCGAGCGGGAAGGGCGCTGGGGTATCAGACCTTACGGACGTTCGAGGCTTGGAGCCCTTTAGGCCCCTCAACCACCTCGAACTCTACGCTGTCTCCTTCGGAGAGTGAGCGGAAGCCATCGGCGATGATGGCAGTATGGTGGACGAAGACATCCTTACCGCCGTCCTGCGCAATGAAGCCGAACCCCTTTGCATCGTTGAACCATTTAACCGTGCCCTTCGCCATTGCTACAACCTCTTGAAAAGGGAGCCCGAGGGCCCCGGGGGAAAACCCCCAGCCGTTGTGGCCGGGTCAAAAGCCCCAAAAAAGGCCGCCTGGACTCAGCGTCCAGCGGCCAGATCAGCTCAAGAATGGAAGGGAGGAACCCCGTGTTGCATGTCATAAGGTCATGCTTGGGAAAGGTTTTGTCAATAAGTACCAGTGGCAAGTCACGAGCTGCCAGTCCTCAGTAGCCGTACATGCAAGGACCCCGGCTACTGCGAACTGGCTGGCGACTCGCGAGTCGCGACTATTTCAACACGACCCCGGCGGCCCGGAGCTCGTGGTCCAGCAACCAGCGCTTTCGGGCCAGTCCGCCGCCATAACCCACCAGCCCCCCATCCTTGCCGACCACCCGATGGCAAGGAATCAGGATGGCCAGGTGATTGGCGGCGACCAGCCAGCCGATTTGGCGCGGATGCAGTCGAGTGGCCCGCGCGACGTCGTCATAGGACCGAGTTTCACCGAGGGGAATCTTCCTGAGAGTCTTGAACACGGCCGTCTGGGCCGGCGAGATATCGAACCATCGCTTCAGATAGGTGGGAAACGGGAACGACGGAGGGGATCCGCCGAAGTACTCATCGAGCCAGGAGGTCGTGATGCGACAGCTCCCCTGGGCGATGTGGAGCTCTGGCACCGCGGCCCGCAGCCGGACCGCCCACTTGATGGTGACCGCGCGATTGGGATACTCAATAACAAGCGGGCCCGCTTCACACTCCACCACGGTGAGTGCGCCGATGGGCGAGCTATACGAGGTCCATTCCACTCGCATGCGGGTCTCCAGCCGGGAAGGACGCCCTGCGTCTTTCCCAAACTTAGCCGTTCCCAGGCCTGACCGCAGGGTGTACATTCTGCGCCGATCTCTCCGCCTTCGACTCAGCCTACGAGGCCCCGATGGTGCACCTGTTCGCGTTGCTCGTCGTGTTGCAGCAGCAGCCCTCTCCGGCATCGGCCGGTCGTGCCGCGCTGGCCAAGGTCTCCATCGAACCAGCCGAAGTCGCGGTCCAGGTGGGAGACACCGTTCGGCTCCGAGCCACCGCCGTGGATTCGTCCGGGCGGCCGGTCAAGGACGTCTCGGTCAGATGGTTTCAATCGGGCGGATACTTCGAAGGACGGGTCGACTCGACGGGACTCGTGACCGGGGGATCTACCGGCACGCTTGCGGTGAGCGCCGTGGTGAGTCCCCGCGCCGGAGGGCAGCCGGCTACCGGATTCGCCCGGGTTACCGTCCTGCCCCAGCCGGCATCGAAGCTGGTTTTGGATCGGCGTGTTTCCCGGCTCTACGCCGGGCAGTCGCTCACTGTCAACGCGACGCCCTATGCTGCCAACGACGACCGGCGCTATGACCAGGTCGTGTGGAGCTCGAATGCTCCGGCGGTGGTCGCCGTCAGTGGAAACGGACGGCTGAGCGCCAAACAGGCCGGAAAGGCTCGGATCAGCGCACGCGCAGGACGTGCCGCGGCATCTTTTGATGTGACGGTCGTTTCCAACCCGGTTACCGGGGTCACCCTGGAGCCGGCCGCGGCAGCGGCCCGGACCGGGGACGTGTTGCGTCTGGCGTTTCGGGCTCGGGACAAAAAGGGGCAGCCGGTCGCCGATGTATCTCCCGAGTGGTCGCTCAGTCCGGGAAACGCCCAGGTCGACGCGGATGGCTACTTCGTGGCGGATGTGCCGGGAACCTATCGGGTGTCCGCGGCATTCACCGGCCACAGGTCGGAAGCGATCATCGAGGTGCGCCCCCGCGATGCGCGCCGTCCCACGACGCTCGTCGGCCGTCTCCCGATCAAGTTCCAGGCGGCGGAGTTCTGGCTCCACCCTGATGGCCGGCATGGCTACCTGAGCACCATCGGTGACCGGGTGTACGCGATCGACGTGAGCAATCCCGCTGCTCCGGTGATCACCGACTCAATCGTCGTCGACGCACGCGCCATCAACGACATCATGACCACGGAGGACGGCAAGTACGGGGTGCTCACCCGGGAGAATGCGTCCACCAGGAAGAACGGGATCGTGATTCTCTCGTTCGAGGATCCGGCCCACCCCAAGCCGATCGCTGATTTCACGGAGACCGTTACCGGCGGCGTCCACAGCACGTTTGTCTACCGCGGCCATGTCTATCTCACCGACGACGCGACCGGATCGCTGCGGGTGGTGGACATTCGTGACCCCTATAAGCCACGGCAGGTTGCCCGGTGGCAAACCCGGCCCGACGAAGCCGGAAACTTCCTGCACGACGTCGATGTCAAGGACGGCCTGGCGTATCTCAGCTATTGGAACCAGGGCCTGGTCATTCTCGACGTGGGCAACGGCATGAAGGGCGGCAGCCCCGAGAATCCCCAGCTGGTGTCCCAGTACAAGTATGACCTGAACTCGCTGTACCGGGACGTCGAGGCAGTCGGAGGTCCGGGGTTCATCCGGGGCACCCACACTGCCTGGCGGGCGGGCAAGTACGTCTTCGTGGGCGACGAAGTCTTCTCAGCCCGGCCCCGGCGCACCGAGGGTGGCGGAGTCGTCGGGCTGGGCCGCGCCTATGGCCGCCTGCACGTGATCGATGTCTCGGATGTTACCCGGCCCCAAGAGGTCGCCTACTACGAGCCGAAGGATGGCGGCAGCCATAACGTCTGGGTCGCGGGCGACACCCTTTACCTCGGCGACTACCAGGGTGGCCTTCGAGTGCTCGACATTTCGGGTGAGCTGCGCGGCGACCTGCAGCGGCAGGGGCGCGAGATCGCCCACGTGGTGACTGGCGACGCTGCCGGAGTCACCCCCAATGCGCCAAACGCATGGGGAGCGATCTACCGCAATGGGCTGATCTACGTGCCCGACATCAATTCCGGACTATGGATCGTTCGGGTCGAGCCCAAATCAGAGCTGGTTCCGTAGCCGCCGGCGGGGCAGCGGGGCAGCTTCCAAACCTCGCTCTGGCAGACAAAGCTTGCAGTCGCGCATCACTGCCCCGCTGCCCTGCTGCCCCGCTATATTCTCCTCTATGACTATGCCGCAAACGCTCGCCATCCGCACCTTCACCGATCGTGCGGAAGGTCTCTCACACTTCGTGCTCCGGGCCGGCGAGGCTCCCCGGCTACTGGCTTTCGATGATGCCCTGGGATGCCCGGTCGAAACCGCATTGGCCGCTCTCGAATGGACCGGTGCCGTGGGAGTGCTGCAGGATGACGATCTGCTTCACGCGGCTCGGCTGACCAGCGAGACCGCGGCGGCCGTCATCGAGCGAAAGAGTCAGGAGGGGCGGCGTTACGTCTACCTCGGTCCCCGACTGGACGCACCGCCGATGGATGTGTTCGAGGGTGCAATCCTGTTCGATGAGCCTGGCGTGAAGGCGGTGGAGTTTACTCAGCGGGCCCACGGACTCGCCCATTTTCTCCGCGCCACCGCTGGGGCAGGGGCCCTTCTGGCTCTGCTCGGACGGCGTGCCCCGGAGATCCGCCACCTGCGCCGGTGGCTGGGCGCGATCATTCAGGAGCTGGATCTCCCGCGTCCTCTGGTCGCGGGCTGGTTCGCGGCCAGCTCGGCCGGCTGTCTTTTCTCCTCGCCCGAAGGCGAGCCTACCTATCGCTATATCGAAGTCGGTACCGAATCATGATTCGCCGCTGCTTGCCCCTTCTGGTCACCCTCTGGGCAACGACGCTTGCAGCCCAGGGTACCGTGGTCGCCCCCGAGCCGGTCCTCGACGCCCCCCGCGCCACCCTGCGGGACCAGCTACTCCGGTTCCGCGACACCTTGAATACCATCGATGCGGCTGCGGCGCGGCTCCAGCGAGACTACCGCGAGGCCTCCGGCGCCGCGCTGAGCTCCCGGGCCCGGGTCATGACCGATGCCTGCACCCGTTCGGCGCGGAACGTGGTCCCGGCTCGCCAGGCCATCACGGCCGCGCAGGTGTCAGGCGAGCGCCAGCTGAAGACCCGTACCGAGCTTCTCCAGGAGCTGGATCGGCTGGGTGGGGTCTTGGACCGCTGCAAAACCGACTTCAGCGATCTGAGCCGCCCCGAGAACTCGGAGAAGGTGCGTGGGTATGCCAACGACCGCGCCGTGCGGCTTCAGGGTGCCCTCCGCCGATACGAGACCTCGCTGGCCAGTTTCTTCAGTGCCATGGGCATCAAGGTGTCTCCGCTGGCGGCCAAACCCGGCCACACGTCTGCCTGAGGGCTGCGGACAATGTGGATACATATATCCACACTGTGTTGATGGAACCCGCATTCCCCCCGTTTCTACTGAGTTAGGTTTCCACATCTCTTCCACCTGAGAATCTCGTAAGCTAAATAAAATCAGGCACTTGCGCGATTCGCGCAGGTGCCTATCTTATTGCCACGCACTTCGCCGAAACGTACTGGGACCCCGCGTCACAGCGGCGGTCGGCTGGGTGGGTTTGAGCGGAATATCAGAGGAGAGGACCGACGCAACCAAGGGCTCAGGTTCTTGTTGATTCTGGTGATCACTCCGGCTCGAACAGGTGAAGCCAGTCGCGTGCTTCATCCGCCCCGATCTAGCGCCTCGGGGTGCAGTGCGAACGGTCGGTCCGCGACCCGATCCGACTCGCAGCGCTCGCAGAGACGAACCAGGTGGGATGGCCATCCGGCCTGGGGATCGAAGCCAAGGCTTCACCGCGCCCTACCGAGCGGCGAATCAGCCAACCGGCGGCAGGTGAAAGAAGAACGGCGGCAGCGATGCCCCGACCTTGGGTAGTCATTGCGGGGAACGGCCGCCTAGCCACGACTAGGCGGCCGTTCCGTTTTTGGGGTACTTTCAGGATATGAAGCCGCTGCGCGTACTGATGCTGGTGGCGAATCCTGAACGGCGCGATGATCTGGCGGCGCTGCTGCGCCGTGCCAGTCACCAGGTCGAGACTATGCCCGATGCGGCGGCGGCTTCGGACTCACTGCGCGAGCCAGTGGCAGACGCTCTGGTTCTCGACCTGGATTCGGCGGAGCTGGACCTCACCGCCTTGCGACAGGCAATTTCCCCAACCGAGGCCATCGAGCCGGAATCTCTTGAGGCCGCCGAGCGGCGGCACCTCGCCCGAGTACTCCGATTCACTGCCGGCAACAAGCGGAAGGCTGCGTTGCTGCTGGGAATCTCCCGATCGACCCTGCTCAACAAGGTGCGAAAGTACGCCCTGCTCATCGGCGGGGCCTGCCTCCTACCTATAGTGGCGCCGCCGCTGGCGTCTCAGGGGCCCAGCCCCATTCCGGCTGGGCGGCTGACTTCCGGCACCCTCAGTTTCGACGGCCACGCCACCGTCGGTGATTTTGTCGGCCGCACCTCGACTGTGTCCGGCGAGATCACTGGTGGTGCCGATCTGTCCGCGGTGCGCGGGTGGGTTCAAGCCCCGGTCAAATCCCTGACTACGGACAACGGGCGGCGCGACAAGGATCTCAATAAGTCAATGGAGTCCGATAAGTATCCCGATATTCGTTTCGAGTTGAGTGGCATTACGCCGAAGGGGGGCACTGATGACAGCGTCCGCGTGACGCTGCTGGGCAAGCTGCTCATTCACGGTGTTACCAGGCCGGTGTCACTACCGGCTACAGTGCAGTTTAGCGCCGCAACAGCGCGGGTTCGGTCCGACTTTCCTCTCAGCTTGAAGCAGTATCGCATCGGCGGGCTCAGCAAGATGCTTGGCGTGCTGAAGATGTACGACAACATCGAGGTGCACGTGGACCTGCTCTTCGGCCTGCGCTCTCGCGCGGCTAGGGGACGGTACGCACCCGCCCCAGACGGGATACGATCACGGCCCGGGTGGCCTTTCCTCGGCTCACTCTGAGGGTGGCATTTGACAGTCCCAACGAGAATCCCTCGGGGGAGAACGTGAAGGCCCGCCCCGAGCCTGTCAGCGATACGCCGGCTTGCGCCGGCCCGCTTGCGGACCAGAGAAGCGCCGGAGAGTTCCGCGAACGGATAACCAGCGCCAGAGAATCCACGGTAAGAACAACAACCTGGTTCCGTGTGACCGCCAGCAGCCGGGCCCGGGTGTGTGCCGCGGCGATGTGACTGGCGGCGGCCGCGACCTCGATGCGGTCCAGTGCTCCGATGAGCGGAGGAACCGCAACGCCGAGCGCGATACCCATGACTGCAAGTACCAGCATTATCTCCGCAAGTGTGACGCCCCTTCGCATGGCTCAGGATACGTCTTCCGATGTTTCTACTGGCACCTTTTTTGTGCCGTCTGGCGCAGCAACACCCGAGCCCGGGGCGCCTTTTTTGTCGGGTCTTGTGTGCGGTGATTAGGGAGACCATACTAGCTGTATCCCCCGCACCCGCTTAGCTGTCGAAAAGGACCGAATTTGTTTACGCCGCAGCAACTGTTCGGCGAAGTCTGGTTGCCGCCGAACACGCTTTCATACGAGCCATTCCTCGAGCGCGCCCGGGTTCAACGGGAGCAGGATCGGGATGCATCCGCCCGCCTGGCCCTGGGCGGGTACGTTGTCGCCCGCCTGATCGATAAGCTCCTTCTGCTGGACAACGACGCCGAGGTGGCAGAGGCGTTCCGCTGGCAGCTGCAAGCGGTTCGGCGTCACGTCGGCGAACTGCCTGGCGACGCTCCCGAGACCGCGCACCTGGCCGGAGTTGTGGACGCGGTACCGGAGCAAGGGCCGCCCACGTCCGGCTTGTGGATGAGCCTGACGGCGTACGCGTACTTCCTGGAGCACGAGGGCCGTCTGGAAGAAGCCCTCGAGTTGGTGAGGCTGGCGGCGCGTTCGCAGGGGACCAACGCCTCGCCGAAGGACTTTGCGGCCTACGCACTCAGCGCTGGCCGCCTGAACCGGCTGTTGGCGCGCTGGGAAGCGGCCAGCATCTGCTACAGCTCCGCGGAAGAAGCCGGGACATCGGTGGGAGAGTATGTGTACGCTCTCCGCGGCCGGCTGGGCCGGGGCGCGGTGTTACGTGGGCTCGGAAATTTGCCCCAGGCCCGCGAGGTAGCTGAAAGCGTCGTGCGTGATGCGTCGAGCCTCAATCTCGCCGATGTGCAGGCGATGGCCTACGCCGACCTCGGCGCAGTCTGTGCGCTACAAGGTCTCGGCCTAGAGGAGCTGCAGGCGAATTATCATGCCTTCCGGCTTGCATCCGACCCGCTCCTGCGCATGCGGATCTTGGGCGACTTGGGCATCGGCCTATTACGGATTGAGGCCTATGATGCAGCCCGTCTCGCGTTCCAGATCGTCATCAATTCCGACGCCAAGCTCCTCGATCGCGCCAACGCAGCATTGGAGCTCATGGACCTAGAGTCTTCCGTTGGCAACCGGGTGGCCTTTGAACGCTGCCGAAGCGCGGTGAGCGAGGTACGAGATCGCTTACCGCCCAGTGCGGCAACCGATTACCAGTTCAAACTGGGAACCGGCTTGGCCCGCTTTGGTCAGGCGGGACGCGCACGCGAAGCCTTGGAGCAAGCCCTGGCTCTCGCTGAGGCGCACCGCCTGAATACCTGGTACTTCAAGATCGAGAAAACCCTGGAGCAGCTCTCGGAGCTTCAGACCAGCGAGCCGCCACAAGCGGCATTTGAGTCGAGCCAGGCGCCCGTAGTGGAAGAGGTGATGCTTGGTCTGCGGGAGTATGCAGCTGCGGCTGAGGCGTGAGCTTGGCCGCTACTGGAGCCGGTTGCGGCCCCAGTAGCGGCGCGGCTCTCTACCTCAGTTGCCGGAGCCCTGGTTCTCGAATGACGGCTGTACCTGCTCGGATGGCCCGGTGGCGTCGGTCCGGGTGCAGCCCGTGCTCAGAGCAGCCGAAACCAGCAGTGCCCAGGCAATAGCAGCTCTTTTCGAGCGGAACATGGGAGCTCCTTGAGGTGGGGTGGTTCCCTGGTGAGGGGTACGCCGCCAATCTGGGTCTCCGCCCTGCGTGTTTATAGGGCCCATTTGCGACAAACAGGGGCCGATTTGCGACATTTACTCCTCGCCGCAGTTCCCGCCGAACGCCTTCTGCGACTTCGCGTCCTCGATCCTGACCGCTATCAATGGGTTGCCGGGTCCGGTTGGCCGGAGTCAGTCGACGCTATTCGCGCCAAGCCGGTAGAGATGGCCGTGGTGGATCCCCTGCTCGGGGGTGAGGCCCGGGCCCATGGAATCGAGCGCATCCGCCTCCTGTTTCCTTCGCTTCCCCTGCTCATTTACACCGAGCTGGCTCCCGCGACCGCATCGGTGCTGCTCCAGCTGGGGCGCGCCGGAATTCGCCGGGTCGTATTCCATCGCTTCGAGGACGCCCCTGCCTCGCTGCGGAGTGCCCTCCAGGCCGAGCTGGAGCAGAGTGCGTCCCAGCAGGTCATGCAGGCGCTGGGCGGGCCATTACAGGAGCTGCCTCGGGAGATGCTACGGGCCCTAGAGGCTATGCTGCACGCGGGGGACGAGGCCCCGACCGTGACGGCCCTGGCGGAGCGGGCCCAGTTGACCCGCCGCACCTGTGAGCGTTGGTTTACCAAGGTCGGGCTGCCCTCACCGCGTATGGTGATGGTGTTGACCCGGCTACTTTACGCCCATCGACTGCTACTCGACCCCGGGTACACCGTGGAAGACGTAGCTCTCAAGCTTGGTTACAGCAAGACGAAGACGCTGCAGATGCATCTGCGCGCGGTGTTCGGCCAGACCGCCGGCGAGCTTCGGGTTTCGTTGTCGACCGAGGAGGCCCTCATGATTGTCACCGAGCGCTATCTTTCCCCTCTGACCCAGGTGGCCTCCTGAATACGCGCAGAGTACTCATCGTTGATGACGAGCCCGCACTCCGCAGCACCCTGGAGCGGGCCCTCAAAAGCTTTGACTACAAAGTCGTGTCGGTTGCCGATCCATACTCGGCGTACCAGATGCTCGAGGATACGAGCTTCGATCTCGTGCTGCTGGATCTCCGTCTTCCGCAGATGGCGGGAGACACGTTTTTTCTCGCGTTGGTGCGACGCTGGCCCCAGCTGCTGGGCCGCGTCATCCTGATGAGTGGAGCCGTGCCCGCAGAGCGGGTCAATTGGCCGCCGGAGCTCGCTTCCTGTCCCATTCTGACGAAGCCCTTCGGCCTCGCCGCGCTGGGCGAGCTGGTGGAGGCCGTCCTGGCCAAGGCCGATTCCGAAATGAACCTGCTCGAGGGGAACGGACACGGATGACAACGGTAGCAGCGCCACCAGATCCACTGGCCACCTTGCGTGAGTACCGGGCTTTGGCCCCGTGGGGTCTGCGAGACCTGGCAGCATTGGCCGGTGGCATTCTGGACGCGTCCGGCGTGGTGCCGGTCAACGCCGCCGCACGGGCCCGACCCAGTGAGCGCACCATTCGGTTCTACGTGGCCCGCGGCCTGGTGAGCCCGCCGGATGGCCGGGGGACCGCTGCCGTATATTCCTATCGCCATCTCCTGCAAGTCCTGGCCATCAAGCTTCGTCAGATGGAAGGCGCCACCCTGGAATCGATGGTCAAGGAGTTCGCGGGGCTGACCGGTGATCTCATCGAGCGGCGCGCGGCCAGCGCGCTCGGGCCCGGACTTCCGCCGCCGGCCCATCTTCCGCTGCTTCGAACCCCTGGCACCGGGCGGGGCCGCGTCGGACGGGCGGTCATGGCCTGGCTGGCTCCGGTCGAGGGCATCAGTGCGGGAAGCTCCAGCTGCCGTCGCATTCCGGTGGCCCCCGGGGTAGAAGTGCTCATCGACGAGCAGCATCCAGCCCTCCGGCTCAATGGCGATACCGCTGTCATTGCCGAGGCACTGCGCCAGGCCCTGACCGCTGTCGTTGGACTGGAGCCCGCCGCCGCCCTCTCGCCCGAGCGGTCAGATGAGCAGGCCTGGCGGCCGGCGGAACAGGAAACAGGTGTGCTGGATGACTCCACCCTCAGCACCGAGCGAGGCTAATGGCAACGATCGTCCTGCTGGTCGTTATCGGGCTCATCGCCCTCTGGGTAATTTCAGCCTACAACGGATTGATCTCCCTCAAGAACCAGGTGGTAAACGGCTGGAAGCAGATTGATGTGCAGCTGAAGCGCCGCCATGACCTGATCCCCAACCTGGTCAACACGGTCAAAGGCGCCATGGAGTTCGAGCGCTCCACGCTGGATGCGGTGATTTCGGCCCGGAACCGTGCGGTGGGTGCAACCGGGGTGCAGCAGACAGCCCGGGCTGAAGGGGAGCTGACGCAGGCGCTCGGCAGATTGTTCGCCCTCACGGAGGCGTATCCCGACCTGAAGGCCACCGGCAACGTGGCTCAGCTTCAGGAGGAGCTCACCAGCACCGAGAACAAGATCGGGTTTGCCCGGCAGCTGTACAATGATGTCGCCACCCAATACAACACCCGCCAGATGCAGTTCCCCACCAATCTGGTCGCCGGACTGGCGCAGGCCTCCCCGGCGGAGCTGTGGGAAATAGAGGATGCCGCCGAGCGGGCTGTCCCGATCGTGGATCTGTCGGCGACCAAACGCGGCGCGTGAGCGACGACGCGAACCTCTTCGCTCAGCAGCAGTCCAACCGGCGCCGATCCACCCTACTCACCATCGGCTTCATCCTGTTCTTTGCCTGGGTCGGCTTCGGGGGCGACCTGGCGCTCTACCTCATCACCGCCGATGCCCCGCCCGATACCTACCGGCACGTCTTCCCTTTCATCGGTGCGCTCAGCGTTGTATCCGCGGCCCTGCTGTGCTGGTATGCCTGGCGATTTGGCGACAGGCGAGTGCTATGGGCGGCAGGAGCATGGGAGCTGATCGAGGCGGCGACTCCGGAGCAGAAGAAGCTGGTGAATGTGGTGGAGGAGATGGCGATCGCCGCCGGTCTGCCGCGCCCCAAGGTGTGGGTGATCCCCGACTCCGATCCCAACGCCTTCGCGACCGGCCGCGATGCCGCTAGTGCCAGCATTGCGGTGACCGAGGGACTGCTCGCGACGCTGTCGAGGGACGAGCTTCAGGCTGTGGTGGCGCACGAGATGGCACACGTGCGGAACCTCGATGTGCGGCTGATGACGTTGCTCGCCGGCATGGTTGGCGCCATTGCCCTGATGTCCGATGGCATGGGACGAATGATCGGCCGCGGGAGTCGCGTTGCGGCCCGCCGGAGCGGCGGCGGGAAAGGCAATCCTCTCGGCCTGATCATCCTGGTGCTCTGGCTTCTCACCCTGGTCGTGGCTCCCGTTATCTCCCGGATTCTGGCGATGGCAGTGAGCCGCAGACGAGAGTACCTGGCCGACGCGACCGGTGCCCAGCTGACTCGCAACCCGATGGCACTCGCGTCGGCGTTGGAGAAGCTGGACGCGGCCACGGCGGCCACCCGGTCCATCACTCTCGGCGCGGCGCATCTGTGCATCGTGGATCCGACTCCCGGGCTGCTGTCGGAACGAGAAGGCTTTCTGGCTGACTTCGTGGCGTCGCACCCGCCGATTCGTCAGCGGATCATCAGGTTGCGGGGGATGGGGTATCAGCAGGCGAAGCGGGAGTCAGCTGGCGCACTATCTCCGCCGTGAAGGTCCCCGGATCGAACGGCAGATGCACGACGTAGTCAGCGCCGGCGGACTCGGCCGCCGCGCCGCTGCCAGTCACCAGAGCCACCAGGAGGTATTCTCGGTCTTTCCTGCCGGCAAAGCCGCCCAACGGATGAGCCCCCGGAGAGCTGCCGCCTCCCGCGACCATCACGACCGTTACGCCGAGGCGCGCCGCTGACTGCTGCAGCTCGTCCGTGGAGTAGCACCGCTCTACCTGGAACCCCGCCCCTCGCAGCAGCAGGGAAATGATCCGACTCAGGTCTTGATCCGGCACGTGCAGGACGGCGGTTCCGCGGTGTATGACGGAGATGTCGTGGTCCTTGCGCTCGAGGTCCAGCATGCGCAGTCCGCGGAGATAGTCCTTGCTCCGGATCTCGCGCAGCTTTCCGATCCGCTGCACGATGTCGCGAATGCGGCGGAGCGCCTGACGGATGTCTTCCAGTCCCTGTCGCAGCTTCTCGGGAGGACCACCCGGGTCGGTCAGCAGGAGCTCCACGTCGGCGAATGCAGCCATGAGCGGATTGTTGATCTCGTGGTGCAGCGTCACCGTCATTTCGCCGACCGCCGCGAGCCGCTCGGCTCGGACCAGGTCCTGCTCTGCGGCGGCGAGCGCTTTCCTCAGCTCCCGGCCCCGCCGAACCCGCTCGAGGATCTGGGGCAGCAGCTCCGTCAGCGCCGCGTCCTTGGCCAGGTAATCGTCAGCCCCCTGGCGCAGCGCGGTCGCCACCAGCGATTCATTGCCATGCGCCGTGACCAGCACGACGGCCGGTGGCGAAGGCCGGGTGCGGATGGCGTCGAGTACATCCAGACCGCGGGTGTCGGGAAGCTGCTGATCCAGCAGTACGATATCGATGTCGTCGAGGGAGGCGAGCGCCTCGCGGCCGGTACCCACCTGGCGCGCAGGCGCGTATCCCTGGGTCTTCAGCACGTGCTGGATCAGCCGGCCCAGATCCGGGTCGTCGTCAACCAGGAGCACCCGGGGTAGAGCGACGTCAGCCATGCACCGAAGCAGTGGCCCGGCGGAAGCCCACCCGGCTGAACTTTTCCCACCCGGTCTTGCCGCGCCACGCGTCCCAGAGCCCCCGCAGACGCCAGTACAGCGTGAGCTGCCGGTAACCAACGTTTTCCAGCACGGCGTAGCCCAGCAGTATCAGCACCTCGCGCCGACGGCTGAACGGCAGGAGATGGCGCTGAAGACGGTCGGCCACACCATATCGAAAGCGCCAGGCGCCGACCAGAACCGCGAACACGTTCACGAGTACCCCATATCCGAGCGATGCCAGCAGGAACGCCCAAAGATAGGCGTAATTGATGAGCGGGTAGTCTAGCACCCATTCCGTGATCAGGAGGAACAGCACGCTGATGTAGCCGAGAATCTCCACCACCGGTCCGTAGTATTCGAACAACCAGAAGGCCGGCAACGCGAAGGAGCCGATCCGGCCGTACTTGGACCGCCACAGCATTCCTCGATGATACCGGAGTGATTCCCGGAGTCCTCGATACCAGCGGCCGCGCTGTTTGCGGAGCGACGCGAATGTCTCCGGCACTTCGGTCCAGGCGACCGGATGAGGCAGGAACACGATGCGCCGGTCCAGGAGCTTGTCCAGCAGGTAGCGGTGCAGCCGGACGATGATTTCCATGTCCTCGCAGACCGTGCCGACGTGATCGCCCACGTATTGCTGGGTCAGGCGATGATCCAGGTAGGGTGTCAGGTAACCGCCGGCCCTGATGACGGTCTCCTTCTCGAACACCGCGAACACTCCGCTCAGGATCAGAATCGAGCCCATCCGGTCGAGGCCGGTACGGGCCGTGGTAAACGAGCGGAGATACTCAACCATCTGAAATCGCGGCAACGATCGGGCGGGAAGGCCGACCGTCAGCACCTTGCTGTTGCGAATGGTGCAGCCATTGGCGATGGCCACCTGGCCACCGACCGCCACCACCCGGGGATCCTCCTGGATGACGCGCATCAGCTCTTTCAAGGCCCGTTGATCCAGGATCGAATCGGCGTCGAGCGAGACAAAGTATGGCGTGGTGGATGCATTGATCCCCGCGTTCAAAGCATCGGCCTTCCCCCCGTTCTCCTTGTCGATGACGATCAGACGCATGACCTGCCGGGGCAGCGGGACGGTAGCCTCGTACATGGCGAGTACGGGGGCGGTTCCGATAGCCGGGCGATAGGGCACCTCCGTGCGGCGGAGCCGGAAGGCGCGCTTCAGCCGCTCCAGGGTCCCATCTGATGATCCGTCGCTGATGACCACCACCTCGAAGCGGGGATAATCACACTGGATCAGGCTGTTCACGCTGTCCACGATCGTCACTTCCTCGTTGAACGCCGGGACGATCATGGTGAGCGGCTTGGTCAGGTCGCCCTCGTCGATGAGATCCAGGTCCTCCACGAAGTGGGCCGCCACTCGCCGGCGCACCTGCCGGGCCGACAGCGCGATCAGCCACAGGGTATAGGAGTTGTATACCAGGAAATACAGCAGAAATATCGGCTGCAGCACCAGCGCCAGCACGACCAGCCAGCGGATCAGCGGCCCCATCACGGTCGGGGGCGGAGGGTGGCCGCGGAAAGCTCGAGCGCCCCTGCCACCCGATGCCGAATGGACGGTGCCGGGTCGGTTCGGGCCACTTCACGCGCGGTTTCATCCTGGAGCAGGGCTAGCGCCAATGCCGCAGCCAGGCGCTGCTCTTCCGATGCGGAGGTTTGGGCCGTCTGGCGGAGCCTTGGGAGATCGGCGTTATCCCGGACTGCCTCGCCGGCCACCTGCGGGTCAAGCTCCGGGGGGAATGGAAGAACAGCTCCCTGAAGCAGGCGGGCGACATACGCGGTCGCTCGCACCGGCATGTCTCTGTCAGCTGCAAGGCGCTGAAGGATCTCCGCGCCGGCTTGTCTCAGCGGGTCCGCGCGCGACAGCACCACCGCGATCTCCCTGCGTACCGATGGATCGGGATCCCGGATCATCGCCGCCAGAAGGTCGTAGCGTTCAGATGCCAAGGCCGCTCCCGTCGTCCGCCGGCGGGTGGAGACATCCGGATCTTGGGTGAGAGCCTCGAGCGATGCCGGGTCAGCCACATCAGGCCGGCTCTGCCAGAGCTCCGCGACCGCTTCCCTCACCTCCGGCGATTCGCTACGGGCGAAATACGGAAGCAGCGCAGTTAGATCAGGGTGCACGATATGGCGGGCCACCCGGACGACGAGCACCGCCCGCTCGCTGTCCTCCGCCAGCGCAGTCGCGGCCGCGGCAAACTGCTCAAAGTGCTCCTCCGCGAGTCCGGCGGCGGCAGCGAGCACGGCGGGATCGTCATCCACCCCGAGCGCGTGGAGCATTGTAGGTAGCGCGCGATCGGGGCTCACCCGCTTCAACAGCGCCACTACCTCCCGCCGTACCATGACACTGGGGTCTCCCAACGCGCGGGCGGTGGTAGCCAGCAATTCCTCGGCGTCCAGGAGATCTCCCAGCGCAGTCAATGCCGCGGTCCTGACCTCGGCACTTGGATCTGCCCGGGCCATCTGCAGCAGTGCGTCCCGGCTGGGCTCTCCGCGAAATGCCCGAAGACTTCCGATCAGCCGCACCCGGTCGCCGGCATCGAGCGTGCCGGAAACACCCCGAGCCAGCGATGCCTGAGCATCCAGCTCGCTGTCCAGGGTCAGCGCCCGGAGCTCCAGGTGGCGAGCGCGGGACAACCTCCTGCGGAGCAGGCGGTAGCGGGCATCCCACTTGAGTCGTTCCCGCAGGGACTCCCGCACCGCGCTCTGGTCCGGCATATCGACCACTCGCGCCACGATGCTCTCCTGATCGAACACCCCGGCGGCCAGCGCTGCGGCGCCGCGGACGTTGGGAGGCTCGGCGCGGCGGGTGGCTGCGACCGTCGCGTCCGCTCCACCGGGGACCTGCAGCAACCCTATGGACAGGGCAGCCCGCTCGCGCACCAGTGGCGAAGGATCCCCTTCCAGCAGCGCAAGCAGGACCTCGCCGCCATCCTTGCCCCGGATGACCGCCCAGGCGTCCACCGCGCGGGCCCTGACCAGCTCGTCGGGGTCCTCGAGGCCCCCCTGCATCGCAGCGGTGCTGAGCCCATCTCCTCCTCCGCCGCGGCGGACCAGGCGGCCCATACTCTCGATAGCGGCCGCCCGGACGGCAGGACTGGGGTCGGTGCGGAGGCGATGGAGGACCGAGAGTGCGTCGCCGCGGGAACGGGTGACGCTGCGGATGAGCGCCAGCTTGCTCTCTATATCAGCGGAGTCTACCAGCGCATCCGCCAGCCGTCCGACGGCGGCGGGATCGAGCCGGCTCACAGCAATAGCGACCGCCTCGCTCACCTCGGCGGAGTCATCGGGGAAGGCGGCCAGCAACGCGGGGGTGGCGGTGGCATCTCCTATCACTGCGATCGCATCGGCGGCGGCGCGCCGAACCCGGGGATCGGTGTCGCTCAGCATCGGCAGAACCGCGGGCAGCAGGCCCGCAAGCCGGGCGCTGGCAGCGGTATGCAGCGCAGCCTCTCGCACCGTCCAATCGGGATCTCTCAGCAGCCGGCGGACATTGGACTCGGACACTTCCACGTCGGGGCGAGCCAGAGCCCGAATGGCGATCGCCCGCACGGACGGGTCGGCATCGCTGGTCTGCGCCTGCAGCAGCCCCGCGTTTCCGGGGCCATCCACCTGCCCCAGCAATCGGGCCGCTGCGGCGCGGACGCGGTGATCCTCATCGTCCAGGGCGTTAACCGCCACGGGCAGTGCGTCACGGGCACCTAGCGTGCGGAGGCTGTTCAGCGCCTGAGCCCTGAGCAGCGCCTCGGTATCCTCGGTAGCGATCCGGATCAGCTCCGGAGTCAAGTCGCCCCGGCCGGCCTGGCGCACCGCGTCAATTACAGCCGAGCGCACCTGCGCCGAGTGGTGCTGAGCCAGCTCCGCCAGGAATTCGCGAGCACCGGTGCTGGCGATTTTCACCAGCGTCTGCGTGGCATCGAGAGCCCGCTCCCCCGTCTCGATCATCCGGACCAGGTTGTCCGGCACACCGAGCCGCTCCAAAGCCACAGCGGCTCGCAGCCGGATCTCGGGATCGGCGTCGTCCAGGGCGACCAGCAGTGGTCCTTCAGACACGGCGCCGATCTGCTCCAGCGCCTCAACGCTGCGCATGCGAACCCACCAGGCCGGGTCCCCCAGAGCCCGGACCAGCCGTTCAGTAACCTCGGGACCGCCGATCTGTCCCAGTGACGAGGCGATCCGCACGCGCACGAACGGTGTGGGGTCGGTGAGCAGATGCTCCAGCAGGTAGCCGACGGCCCGGCGGTCTCCCAGGCGCCCCAGCGCGCCTGCGGCCTTGGCCCGTACTTCGTCCTCGGGATCTCCCAGGAGGCGTACCAGGGCGGGGAAGGCGCGGGTGGCGCGAACCTCACCCAGTACGTTCGCGGCCCAGGCTCGGGCAGGACGATGAGCCCGGTCGTTGAGGATACCAATCAGCGGATCCACGACTGCTTCGCCGTGCCGGGTCAGAATGTCGGCAATGCGAGGCGCGAGCCAGACATCGGCAGTTTCCAGTGCCCGGATCAGCGGTTCGATCGCGCGCGGATCGGCGATCCGGGCCAGGGCCCGGAGTGCAACTTCCCGCACATCGGAATCCTCGGTCCGGGTAGCCGTCGTCGTTTCCAGCAGGGCCGGTACCGCCTTGGCCCCGCCCACCCGACCGAGCAGCTCGGCGGCGAAGGCACGGTCGCGCCACTTCCGGGCCGAGCGAAGCATCTCGATGTACTTGTCCACCAGGCCGAGCTCGTCGTAGACCTCAAGCAGCCAGCCGGGACGCCCGTTGGCGCCCCGGGCTTGTTCCTCGAGGACAGCCTCGAGAGCGTCGAGGTCGTAGAGGGTGCGCATCTGATGGATAGTGGGGTGAAGCAGAGCACGGTCGCGGGTCGCTAGGTCGGAAACGAGCTCGCGGTAGAGCCCTTTCCGTTTCGTCAGCCGGCGCTCAACTCGGTCGAGGTACCAGCTGTGGATGAGCCAGGCAAGCACGGTCAGCAGCCCCACGGCCAACATGGTACCGGCGACGATCAGGATCAGGGTCAGCGCCGTCATGGAGCATCCGCAACGCCGATGGAGCTCGGCAGCTCGTGGGCCGGACCGGGGAGGTCAGACGCGTGCGTCGTCGAGAAAGACCAGCGTCTGACGGTGCGAGACGACCGCTTCCAGCGCCCGGTGAACCGCTGGGTCCAGCACTGTTCCAATTAGATCTCGCATTCTCTCGACCGCAACTTCCGGAGCCATCTTCTCCTGGTACGGGCGTGCCGTCGTCAGGGCGTCGTAGATCTCGACCGCGCCGATAATCCTTGCCCCCAGGGGCGCCGCCTCTCCGGCGAGACGATCTGGATACCCCAGTCCGTCCCAGCGCTCGTGGTGGCTGCGCACGTAGCCGATCACATCCTTGAGGTGGACCAGTGGCGAGAGGATCTGCGAGCCCACGGTAACATGCTGTTTTACGTGCTCGAACTCCTCCTCGGTCAGGGGGCCCTGTTTGTTGAGGATCTCCTCCCGGATGCCGATCTTGCCGATGTCGTGCAGCCGGCCGCCGGTGCGCACTGCTTCGACCTGCTCGTCGGTGCAGCCGTACTCAGCCGCCACCATCGCGGAGAGGTCGGCCACCCGGGCCGAGTGACCCCGCAGGTAGGGGTCTTTGGCTTCCAGCGCGTTGACGAGCGCTTCGAGGGTGGCGACGGAAATGCGCTCCTGGTTGGCCTGCTCGACCCGACGCTCGGCCACCCGGGATGCCACCTCCTCCTTGAGCCACTGGTTGATGTGCTGGCTCTCAAGCTGGGTGTGCCGGCGCTGCAGCGCGTGGTGGATGGCTCGGCTCAGATGGCCCAGATCAATCGGTTTGATCAGATAGTCGTACGCCCCCCGCTGCATGCACAGGGCGGCGCTGGTAGCGTCGTTGACCGCCGTCAGCATGAGCAAAGCGATGGTCGGCTCGATCTCCATGATCTGCGGCACCAGATCCACCCCGCTGATCCCGGGCATGTTCACGTCCAGGAGCATACCCGTGATCTTCTGGCGCTGCAGGATCAGCAGCGCCTCTTCGCCGCTGGCCGCCGTGGTGACTTCATAACCCTGCTGGCTGAGGAATTTGCGGAGGGCGTTGCAGATGGTTTCCTCGTCGTCCACGACGAGCAGCGTCACCGGCCCATCGGTCAGGGGCATATTGGCTTCTGGCTATTGGCTATGGGCTATTGGATGTTGATTTAACTAGTGTCGGTCGGCCGTGGACGCCGCTACACCCAATATTTATGAGACACCAACTGACGCCAATTTATTGGTCAGTCGCCGGTTGCCAGTCGCTGATTAATAGCCAATAGCGCATAGCCTATAGCCATAGCCCAATACTACCCCACGAATTCCACCGGAACTGGCTCCGGGATGATGCCCGCCTGGTAGGCCCGGTCCAGCAACAGCTGTACCGCTGCTCGGCCCCTGGGTCCGTAATCCACGGTCCACTGGTTGACGTACATGCCGACAAAGACGTCGGTCCGCTCATCCCCGATGCCCCGGTTGAACTGCCTGGCATGCGCCAGAGCCGGCGCCCGGTGCTCCAGCCCGTATACGATGCTGGCCCGCAAGTCGCGCGCGATCTGCGCAGTGAGCTCGGGCCCCAGGTCGCGCCGAACCGCGTTGCCTCCCAAGGGCAGAGGCAGACCAGTCTCCTCCAGCCACCACGCTCCAAGGTCGGCCCAGAGGTGAAGACCGGCATCGCCATAGGTCAGCTGACCTTCATGAATCAGGAGGCCTACATCCACCTCGTTGTTATGGACTGCGGCCTCGATCTCATCGAACGGCATCACCACCGCAATGCAGTCCGGCTGATACAGCTGGAGGGCCAGGTAGGCCGTCGTCAGCTTGCCGGGAACACCGACCCGTAGCCCTCGAAGTTCCTCCCTGACGTCCGGTCCAGCTGCCCTCCTGGATACCAGCCTGGGCCCATAGCCGTCCCCCATGGACGATCCGGATCCCAGGAGTGCGTAGCTCCGCCAGAGGTAGGCGTAGGCGTGAATCGAGACCGCCGTTACCTCGAGCTCCCCCCCGAGCGCGCGCTGGTTCAATGACTCGATGTCCGAAAGCTCGTGCACGTAGCGGAGATCGCCCGTGTCCAGCTTGCCTTCGGCCAGAGCGTAGAACATGAAGGCGTCGTCAGAGTCGGGGCTATGCGCGACGTGGATGGTTTTCGGCATACGGTCCCTTGCTAGGCGGAAGTGGCGGAAGATACAGCGGCGGTAAGGAGCGGCGGTAACCCGCGTCGCCTGCTATTCCGCACGTCCTCCGCTTTTTCCGCTCTTTCCGCCTCACCTTTAAACTGCTCCACCACCGGCTCGTGCTCGAGATATTCGACCCGCCCGGCAGCCTTCTCCGCACGGTAGTGGGCCAGGAAATCACGTTGGGCCCGTCCCAGCTGCCCCGAATCTCCCTGGAGTTTGGCCACCTCACCCCGCACCACGTATCCGAAGAGGTGCGCTGGGGATTGAGATAGGATGGTGTCCGCCAGCGCGCGAGCCGCCGCGAAGTTTCCTACCTGGAGGTGGAGCACCGCCGCGTGATACCGGGAGTCGGCGTTCCGCGATTCCAGCTGTTGGTAGGCTCCCAGCGCCATGGGGGTAAACCGCTGCACCTCGGCCGAGTCCTGCCGACCAGCCGCCTCCATGATGCGGTTAAACAGCCGGTCGAACCGCTCCTGGGGGGTCATGGCACTGATGTCGGGCGCAGGGCCGGCGGAACCGCGGTCTCCGGGCAGTCCGCTACTGCTGCCGGCATTGGCCATGTCGGCCGCCGCCGGGGCGGAGGTCGCGGTCGACACCTGATAGACAATCGCGGCAACCAGCAGGACGCACAGCGCGCCGGCGCCGATCCATGCCTTCCGCTCGGATCTGGCCGTGGCGCTGGGGGTTGCCGGGCCCACCGGCTTGCCGCAGCGATGGCAGAAGCGCGCCTGGGCGGAGAGCTCTGCCCGGCAGTGCGCGCAGGCGCGCTGGCCCAGGTTGGCTCCGCAGGTATTACAGAAGTTCCCTGATGCCGGCGCGCCGCATGCCGGACAGGTTCCGGTATTTGTATGATCCATGAGACCAGAAGCGTAAACGGTGAACGGTCAACGGTAAACGGGTCAGATACCGGGCCGCCCTTACCCGAACCTGCCTCCTGCCTTTTCTTTCCCGTTCACTGTTCTCGGTTCACTGTTCACGCTTTCTCGCGAAACTCATGTCCCCAGTGAAGCAGCGCCAGTCCGGTTCCCCGGATCGCCCGAGTCTGGAAGGATTCCCTACCGACCTGGGCGGTGCCGGCAAGGCTGAGCTCCTGGAGCTGGCGCGCCGGTTCAGCGTCGATTTCATGCGGCTCCAGTTCACCGACATTCTGGGTGTGAACAAGAACGTCGAGGTGCCGCGCAGCCAGTTCGAGAAAGCGCTCGATGGTGAGATCATGTTCGATGGGTCCTCGATCGAAGGCTTCGTGCGGATCGAGGAATCGGATATGCTGCTGAAGCCGGACCTGCACACCTTCCGGATTCTCCCCTACGACGATGAAGGCGGGCGGGTAGCCCGGCTGCTCTGCGACATCTATACCCCGGACGAGCAGCCGTTCGCCGGCTGCCCTCGAACCACGCTCAAGCGCCAGGTCGAACGGGCCCGTAAGATGGGCTTTGCCATGATGGCGGGCTGCGAAGCGGAGTTCTTTCTGTTCGAGAAGTCGTCCGACGGGTCGCCGACGACTGTCACCCACGACTCAGCCGCCTACTTCGACCTCGGACCGGTGGACCGGGGCGAGGAAATCCGGCGCGTGATCGTCGAGCAGCTGGTGGAGATGGGGTTCGAGGTGGAGGCGGCCCACCATGAGGTGGCCACCGGCCAGCACGAGATCGACTTCAAATATGCCGACGCGCTCACCACCGCCGACAATCTGACCACGTTCAAGTTCGTGGTGCGCAACGTGGCCAACCGTTTCGGCTTTCTCGCGTCGTTCATGCCCAAGCCGCTCCAGGGAATCAACGGGAGCGGAATGCACACCCACCAGTCCCTGTTTCGTGGCAAGGAAAACGCCTTCTACGATCCCAAGGCCGAGTACCAGCTCTCGCGGACCGCCCTCAGCTATATAGAAGGACTGCTGCAGCACGCCCGCGGGTTCTGCGCCATTACCAACCCCCTGATCAACAGTTACAAGCGCCTGGTGCCCGGCTACGAGGCGCCGGTCAACGTCGCGTGGTCCATGCGAAACCGCTCACCGCTGGTCCGCATTCCCGACCGCCGGGGGCTGGGAACCCGCTGCGAGCTGCGGATGCCGGACCCCTCGTGCAACCCTTACCTGGCGCTGACGGTGCAGCTGGCGGCGGGTCTGGACGGCGTCGAGCGGAAGCTGGAGGCGCGGGAGCCGGTCAGCCGGAACATCTTTACCATGAGCTACCGGGACCGCCGCAAGTACCGGATCGACGAGCTGCCTCGCGACCTCCACGAGGCGCTCGAGATGATGGAGAAGGACGACGTCGTCAAAGCCGCGCTGGGAGACCATCTGACCGAACGATTTCTGGAGGCCAAGCGCGACGAGGTGCTGCAGTACAATCTGCAGGTGAGCAGGTGGGAGATCGACAACTATCTGGGACGGTACTAGCGGCCGCGCTGATACTCCACCAGCTGCAGCGCCACCACACCGAACTGCAGCGGAACTTCGAGCTGGACCGGGAGCCGCCGGGCGTCATCGGTCAGCCATGCCTTCATGATCATTCCTCTGGAGGCAACCTGTACCGCCAGCGCCGGAACGGTCTTGCCATCCGGCAGCGCCACGTTCTCCCGGGCCTCGGCGACCGAGACCTGAATCGGGTTGTAGCCGGTCTTGAAGTAGCGTGAGTAGCTGTACGAGCGGCCTGGCTGCAGCGGCGCGGTCCGGAGAAAATAGAGGAAAGCCAGCTCATCGAGAGGATCGGCCGGCGCAACCCAGGCGCCCTCGATGCCCACCTGCTCGTACCGCGCCGAGTCCGGAAGGATCAGATACTCGTGGTCGTCCACTTTCCCGCCCTGCACCAGCCGGCGGTGAAAACGCAGGGAGTTGAAGCGCCGGCTGTCCACCCAGGACGTCAGGTCGTAGCGGACCCGCCATCCGGGCGGTCCGCCCTGCCCAGCCATCGTGAACACGTAGGCGGCGGTACCCCGCTCCTGCGCAGTCCGGCTCAGAGAGAGGCTGGCCGACCCGACCGCGAAATAGCCCAGCTTCGCGTCATACCTGAGGGTCTCGCCGACACCGAAGGGCGGGGCGCCGAGCCCGGAGAGGAGAAGGGCATGCGAGAGAAGCAACGTGACGAATGTCATGGAGGAAATATATCCTGATCCAGCCTCTTGCCTTCCTGCTGGACCTGGACGGGACCCTGTATACCAGCGCCGGGCCGGTACCGGGGGCCGCCGAAGCTCTGCGGCGGCTCCGCAAGCGTGACATTCCCTTCCGTCTCGTGACCAATACCACCAGCCGGTCCCGTGCGATGCTGGTGCAGCGGCTCGCCCAATACGGCTTCGAGGTCTCGCCGGCGGAACTGTTTACCGCTACGGTTGCCGGCGCGGACGTCGCCCGGGCCGCCGGGTATCAGCGGGTGGCGCCCTTCCTGCCGGAGGCCGCGCTTTCGGACCTGACCGGGCTTTCGCTGGGAGGCGGCACGTCCGGACGCGTTGCCGCCGGAATCCCCGACGCGGTGATGGTCGGCGACCTGGGCGAGCTCTGGTCGTACGCCTTACTCCAGGAGGCCTTCGAGTACCTGATGGCGGGCGCGGTGCTGATCGCACTCTCCCGGGACCGATACTGGATGAAAGAGGGAAGACTGACGTTGGACGCCGGTCCTTTCGTGGCTGGCCTGGAGTTCGCAGTCGGCAGGGGGGCCATAGTCGCCGGAAAGCCCTGCCCCGCTTTCTATGAGGCCGCGCTGGGCAGTATGGGTCTGGAGCAGCCCAGCTCCGTGGCCATGGTGGGGGATGACCTTTGGTCGGATGTGGAAGGCGCGCAACGAGCGGGGCTGCAGGGCTGGCTGGTACGCACCGGGAAGTATCGCGAGTCGGCTCTGGCTGACGCGGGTGTCACCCCGGACCGGATCCTGGCGAGCGTTGCCGATCTGGGGTAGGGACGTCTTATCTTCCGCCCCGAGTGCTCCGCGGGGCATCTCTTCACCTGGAGTTCTGTTGCTGCTTCGGCGTCTGCTCCCTTTCGCGGTCCTGCTACTTCCGCTACAGCTCCCGGCTCAGAGTGCCGTGGATACATCGACACCCGATCCGAACCTGATCATTCGCGGGGTTCGGCTCGAGCGGCGCGACATCTTCGACCCCGACGAGCGCAGCTGGTTCGCCCGGCTGGCCAACAGCCTTCACATCCAGACCCAGCCCGCGGTGATTCGCCAGGAGCTGCTGTTTGCGGTCGGGCAGCCCTATGACTCAGCTCTGGTGGCGGAGTCCGAGCGAAACCTGCGAGCCATTGGAATCTTCCGCCGGGTGCAGATCGACTCGGTCCGAACTCCTGAGGGTCTCCTACTCCGGGTAATCACCAAGGACGGCTGGAGCACGCAGTTAGACTGGCGATTCCGCAGTACTGGAGGCGACGTCGCCTTTACCGTCGGACTGGTAGAGAGCAACCTGCTGGGTACGGCATCGGCGGCGGCTCTTCGGTATCAGAAGGATCCCGACCGATCCACTGTCGCCGTGTCATTCCGTCGGCCCAGACTCTTTGCCAGCTCGGTGGGGCTCGGGGTGGGGTATGAGAACAAATCCGATGGCCACACCGCCGGCATCACGCTGGACCATCCGTTCTACTCGCTGACCACTACCCGGGCCTTCCGCCTTGATGCCGGAGACCGGGAAGAACGCGTGCTCCAGTTCCGGAATGGCGAGGACGTGGCCTCGGACACCCTGCAACGCCGCTACACATTGGTGCGCGCTGCCGTGGCCAAGGCCCTGCGGGCCTCCAGCGCAGGCTACCTGCGCCTCGGACTCGGCGCTCATGTACGGCGGGATGACTTCGTTCCCGAGGGGTTCACCGGGCCATTTCCAGAGACCGTGACCGGTGTCGTGGGTGCGAACCTGGAGCTCAGCCACACCCGGTTCATCGTTACCCAGGGATATGCCGGCTTCGCCCGCGAGGAAGACGTAGATATCGGCACCACGGTGCGGGTGGGGCTGAGCGCGGCGCCGAAGCTCTTCGGCTACGAGCGCAATGGCATCGGCCCGGACATTGGAGGACGGGTTGGGGCCCGGATCCCAGGAGGCTTCGCGTTCCTGGATGCCGGCGCCCACGGCCTGTTCACTGCCGCGGGACTCGACTCCGGGTCGGTGGAGATCGGGGCTACAACCGTGCTGCAGCCGGCGCCCCGGCACATGGCCGTGTTTCACGCCGAGGCGGGCTGGCTCGAGAATCCCGCCCCAGGTGGGGAGTTCGACTTAGGGCTCGGCAGCGGGCCACGGGCCTTCGGCAGCCACGCGTTCACTGGTGACCGTCTGGTGTTTCTCTCGACCGAGTATCGCTACACGGTAACGGATGACCTTTTCCGGCTGGTCGGTCTCGGCATCGCCGGCTTCGTTGACTATGGCGGTGCCTGGTACTCCGGCTCCCCCAAGCGAATCGGCTGGGATGCGGGCATCGGCTTGAGGCTGGGGGCCAGCCGCTCGTCCGATACCGACGCGGTGCGGTTCGACCTCGCCCACCGCTTTGCCAACGACGTGGACCCCGCCGGCTGGGTCCTCATTGTCGGGAAGGGATTCGCCTTTAACTCGGGAAACCGCCGTGCGAGCTGATCGTAAGGACACCGAGAGGAGGTTGGATGATAGCGCGCGCGCCCCGGCGGATGGCCGATCCCCGAATCGATCTGCTGCTGGAGATACTGGACCAGGCGTTCGATCGTAAAGGCTGGCATGGCACCACCCTTCGGGGCGCGCTGCGGGGGATGACCGCGGAAGCCGCGCTCTGGAGACCGGCACCGGGCCGGCACAACATCTGGGAGCTGACGGTGCACGCCGCCTACTGGAAGTACGCGGTGCGACGGCGGCTGGTGGGAGATGCCATGGGGTCGTTTCCCCGAAAGCCCAGCAACTGGCCGCTGGTGCCCGAGGACCCGGACCCTGCCGCATGGAAGCAGGAGATCCGGCTCCTCGAGAGCGAACACCGGCTGCTGCGTGAGGCGGTACGCACCCTGCCCCCGGCAAAGCTCGAGGCCCGCTCACCCCAGGGCGTCTGGACCAACGCCGAGGAAATCCACGGCATTGCGGCCCACGATCTGTATCACACCGGGCAGATCCAGCTGATCAAGAAGCTACGCGCCAGTCGCGAGTCGCCAGTCGCTAGTCGCTAGTCGCGAATTGTCATTGCGCTGTATTTTCGTGCTTCGCTTCTGTACCCGACTCTAATTCGCCCTTGCGACTGGCGACTTCCCTCACGGAGCCACCATGCTACAACCGTCCTTCCCGGACCGCCGGGGCATCACTGTGCTAGCTCTCATTCTGCTGATCCTCGCGCTCGTGATAGGCGCCTTCTTCCTGGTTCCTTATCTGCAGAGCCGCTAGCGACTAGCGACTGGCGACTGGTGACTTTCCACCGCTTGCGGTAAACCAGCGGGCCCCCTCAATTCAGCCATGTCTGCCGAGTCGAAATCCAGCCCCGAGCCGTTACCCGCTACTGAGGAAGCCCAGCGCTTCCTGACCGCCGCACTGCTGATTGGCTTGTTGGTTGCCGCGGCAGCTGCGATGCTGTTGACCTGGCTGGGAGATGAAGTGCTGGAGGGCGAGGCCCTGGGCCTGGACAATCACGCGCGGTCTCTGGTCCACACTGTCGCCTCGCCCGGGTTGACCCGGGTCATGCGGGCCGCAAGCCTGTATGGTGGCCCTTCAGTATTGGTGCCGGCCGGGCTGCTCGCGGCTGTGGCGTTCCTGGTCCGCGGGTGGCGCCGGGGCGCACTGCTCGCGGTCATCACGCTGGCCGGCGCGGGCCTGCTCAACTGGCTGCTCAAGCTTTCGTTCGGCCGGGTCCGCCCGGAGGCCTTCTTCGACTATCCTCTCCCCGGCTCCCCCAGCTTTCCCAGCGGCCACGCCCTGTTCGCGGCCAGTGTCTTTGGAGGCCTGGCCGCCCTGCTTTCCCCCCGCCTCAAACACCGCGCGCTGAGGATTGTCGTGTGGTCCGCGGCTGTGCTGCTGATCCTGCTGGTCGGCCTTTCAAGGGTCTACTTCGGAGTTCACTATCCCAGCGATGTGCTCGCCGGCTATTCCGTCGGTGTCATCTGGGTGACATCGGTCGCCCTGGGCGACCGCCTGACGCGACACCGCCGCCGGTTGCGCTGAGTGGGTCATATCGCGGTAGTGCTGAATGCTTCGTCCGGGGGCGGCGTGGCGGAGAAGGGGGCGGAGCAACTGAAGGAGATCTTTGCTGCGGCCGGGAAGGAGGCGCGGATCGCCCTGGCCACGGGAGGACAGGAGATCAACAGTGCGATACGCCGTGCGATTGAGGGCGGATGTGAAACGCTGGTGGCAGGCGGCGGCGACGGCACGATCAATAGTGGTGCCTCCGCAGCGGTGGAGCGGGGAATCCCATTGGGAGTCCTGCCACTCGGCACCCTCAATCATTTCGCCAAGGATCTGGGAATCCCGCTCGATCTCGAGGAAGCGGCGAAGGTTGTGCTCGAGGGGGTGGTTTGTAAGGTCGATGTGGGGGAGATAAACGGCCGGATCTTCCTGAATAACTCCAGTCTCGGGGTCTACCCCGCCATCGTGCGTTTGCGGGAGAAGTACCAGGCCACTCTGCGAGGCAAATGGCTCGCTGCGCTGTGGGCCAGCCTCACGGTACTGCGGCGCAGCCCGTTCCTGGCGGTCCGGATCGTCGCGGAGGGAGAGACGATCGTCCGGCGCACCCCGCTGGTCCTGGTGGGGGTCAATGAATACAAGATGTCGGGCATCCAGGCCGGCTCACGCGAGTCTCTGGCCCGGGGGCGGCTCGCGCTGTACGTGCTGAACGCAGAAGGGCGGCCCGGTCTCCTGCGACTTGGGTGGGAGGTTTTTTTCAAGGGGGCCGACCGAGTCAAGGAAGTTGATCTCATTACCGTCGAGGAGGCGACGATCGAGACGAGAAGGCACCGGCTGCAGGTAGCCGCCGACGGCGAGGTGTTCACGCTGGAGTCGCCGCTCAGTTATCGGATCAGGCCCGGAGCCTTGCGAGTCCATGTGCCGGCGGCGGCTTCGGCTTGCTATCCTCATCCCCCCGGGCCATCTTCCACTCGCTCCTAATTCCCGCGTTGGTCAGTCGTCCAATACGTCAGGCACTCCATCAATGGCCTGACAGGTATCCTAGACAACGCTTTTAGGTCCCTACGCTCGTGCGGGCGCCCTCGTCGCTGCCCCACGGGTATCGGGCCATCTCCCGCGTCCGAGGACTGTTCATGCGGCGACTTCGCATCGGCATTCTTGATCTGGTAACAAAGAGCAATCCATCGCTGTATGGCAGGGTCATGAATGCAAACCTGGCCAGCATCATGCCCCAGGTGGTGGGTGTCTGGTGTGAGCAGGAAGGTCACGACGTCCACTTCATCTGTTATACCGGTGTGGAGGATCTGCTCGAGGAGCTGCCGGCCGATCTCGATCTCGTCTTCATCGGCGCGTTCACCCAGTCGGCCCAGCTGTCCTACGCCCTCAGCAATTTCTTCCGCAAGCGTGGCATGGTCACGGTCTTAGGCGGTCCCCACGCGCGCTGTTACCCGGAGGATTCCCGGAAGTACTACGACTACGTGCTCGGCTTTACCGACCGGGCGACCATTGCGGAGGTGTGCCGGGAGTGTGCTTCCCACCGCCCGCTTGGGCGGCAGATCTCAGCCGCCACCCAGCCGCTGGAGATGCCGACGCTCCAGGAGCGGTGGAAGTTCGTGGAGTCGACTCTGGCCAAGGCCCCGACCATCAAGATCGTACCGATGATTGGCAGCCTCGGATGCCCCTACACCTGCAGCTTCTGTATCGATTCGACAGTCGACTATCAGCCCCTCAGCTTTACGCAGCTGCGGGATGATCTGAAGTTTCTGCTCACCAAGATGAAGAATCCCATCGTCGGCTGGCATGATCCCAACTTCGGGGTGCGGTTCGACGATTATATGGAGGCGGTGGAAGCGGCGGCACCGCGCGGCAGCATGCGACACATCGCCGAGAGCAGCCTGTCGCTGCTGTCAGAGAAGCACCTTCAGCGGCTGCAGCAGAACGGCTTTCAGGCCATTCTTCCGGGCATCGAGTCCTGGTACGACATGGGCAACAAGTCCAAGACCCGTCGCACCGGCATGGACAAGGTCACGCAGGTGTCCGAGCACGTGAACATGATTCTCCGGTACATCCCGTACATCCAGACCAACTTTGTCATGGGTCTGGACGGTGACATGGGGCCGGAGCCGTTCGAGCTGACCAAAAAGTTCATCGATCTGTCTCCCGGGGCATTTCCGGCCTACTCGCTGCTGTCGGCTTTCGGCCGCGCCGCCCCGATGAATCTGGACTACCAACGCGACGGCCGGGTGCTGCCCTTCCCGTTCCATTTCCTCAATAACAACCACGCGATGAACGTCCGGCCCAAGAACTACAGCTGGCCGGAGTTTTACAAGCATATCGTGGACGTCACGAGGTATTCGTTCTCGTGGAAGGCCATCGGCCGCCGAATTCCGGCAACGCCGCTGATGATCCCGAAGTGGATGAATGTGGTGCGCGCGATTTCGTCCGAGGGCTTCGGCAGGATCCGGTACCACGAACATATCGAACGATTGCTGCAGACCGACCGCTCGGTGCGGGGGTTCATGGAGGGAGAAACCGACCAGCTACCCGAGTTCTATGCCTCGCGGATCAGGAGTGAGCTGGGGCCGGCCTACGCTTTCCTGCCCGAGGGCGCGCTGATGCACGATCCGAACGCCTACCTCCACGCCACCACCGAGCCGGCCATGATGAAGACGGTGCAGCTCACCAGCCCGGTGCACTGACCGCTAATGATCCCCAGCGCGGGTGCGGAGTCCGTTCCGCACCCCCAGCCGGACCCCGCCCCGAAACTCGAAGTGCTCCTCCGCCATCAGCCGCTCGCCTTGCGGCGCTATCGCCTTGGCCAGATGCCACAGCAACAGTTGCTGACCCACGGTGGTGGCCGGCAGCCAGACTCCTGGCTCGATGGCCGGATATAGATCGGCGAACTCGGGGCGAAGCCGGCACTCCCGCACTGTATGCTGCTGCACCGAGCCTCCTTCGGGTTCCGCCTTGGTGGTCTACCGCATCGGTTGATGCATAATGGTCGCCCAAAAAAGCGGCTCCGCAAGGGGGATCCGCGGCACATGTTTGACCTGCGGCGCCGGGCCAAGTAACATCAACGCCTCAGCACGGCGCCGTAGCCAAGTGGTAAGGCAGAGGTCTGCAAAACCTCCATTCGTCGGTTCGATTCCGACCGGCGCCTCTCTAAGCCACAAGAACTTAGGGCCTCCATGGTGGAGGCCCTTTGCCTTATGGGAAGGTCTAGGACGGAGACGGCGTCACTCGCAGCTCACTGCCGGGCGGTAGACCTGGTTGTGGGTGCTGCCGTAGTTGCCGCCGATATGGGTGCCGCCGCCGGCGACCCAGATCAGCCCGCCGACAAAGGCCGAGCCGTAGACGCCGTGAACGGGGATAGGCATGTCGGGGAGGCGTGACCATTGGTCGGTCCGAGGATCGTAGTAGTCATGGTCGGGGAACATGCCGGCCGGCCCCTCGCCGCCCCAGACGTGGAAGCAACCCCGGGCCATGACGCCGTTCATGCCGCTGCGGGCGCGCAGCATGGGGGCTGCGGTCGTCCAAGTCCGCGTTTGTGGGTCGAAGACTTCGTGCGCTGTCGTCATGAGGGGCGACAATCCGTGGCCTTGACGCCCTCCGACGACGTGGATGCGGCCGTTGATCGCCGCGCCGGTAATGTGGTTGCGCTGGGTGGGCAGGTTCGGCAGCACCTCCCAGCTATCGGTCGCCGGGTCGTAGACGGCGAAGTCGTTCCCGCGCGGCGGACGTCCACCCGCGACGTAGATTTTGCCGTCGTGCACGACGGCCACCCCGGCGCCGCGCGCCGTGGGCATCGGCGCCTTCGTGACCCATGCACCCGTGGCGGGATCCAGCTCGTAGACGGTGTTCTGGTAGCCCTGATCGGAGACATCCGAGGTTTGGCCGCCGATCAGGTAGATCTTTCCGTTGACGCTGGCCGCCATTCCGTGGTTGTTGGGCTGCGGGAGCGGCGGTCCGAGCTCCCATTGGTCGCTCGCGATGTCGTAGATCTGGACCGTACGGGCGGTCTGCCTACTCGCCGGATAGCCGCCGAGGAGGTAGAGCTTGCCGTTCAATTCGGCGAGCGCCAACTCGGAGTTGGGTTCGATCAATGGGGCCCGGAGCCCCCATTCGCCGGTCGGCGTCAGCACGACGTCGTGGGTGTTGGTCCCCGCAATCAGACTGACGCTCTCTGACCGCGAAGCAAAGCCCGGAGCGCTTGTGATGATCGTCGCGCTCCCAACCGGCAGATTCGCGAGCTCGAATCGGCCGTCTGGGCCGGTTGTCGCGGTCACGGTTCCGATTTTCACCGATGCGCCTTCAATGACAGCTCCGGTGGCGGCTGTTACGACGCCGGACACGGCCGCCGTTGGGGTTGGTGTCAACACGACGTCGTGGGCGTTGACCCCTGCAATCAGACTGACGCTCTCTGACCGCGGATCGAAGCCCGGAGCGCTTGTAATGATCGTCGCGCTACCAACCGGCAGATTCGCGAGCTCGAATCGGCCGTCTGGGCCGGTGGTCGCGGTTGCGCTTCCGATTTCTCACCGATGCGCCTTCAATGACAGCTCCGGCGGCGGCGCTTACGATGCCGGACACGGCCGCGGTCGCGGGTGGACCGCTAGGGTCACTCCCCCCGCACGCGGCCACACTAATCGATATTACCAGAGCTATTGGAGCGTAGGGATCGATGTCGAGACTCGCATACAGATCGTCTTGGCGGTGCCTCGGCGGGAGTTGGAACCTGGAACGCCCATCCCGGTCAGCACGCCGGGGACGGTCGGATCCTTGCCTCGATCATGGCGACCCCGGCATGACGATCCTTCACAGGCCGTTCGCCGTCGGCGACTTCATTTCCGTCGTACGGGAGACGCGCACCCGCGCGTCGCACGCACGCCTCGCCGCCCCAAAGCAGCATACTTGCTGTCCTGGGCGTTTCCAGGTGAAGCGGCACGGCGTACCTGCCCTACTCCCGAATCGCGGGACTCTGCGAGGTCTTGGATAAGACCCCCTTTAGCTCAGACCAGGCTCAGCGCTGTTGGGAAGGTCTTGGGAAGGTTCCGGCCAGAAAGGACGCAAAAGCTTACAAACCAAACGGGTCCGCAGGTGGGCTAAGGCCCTTAGTCAGGAGACCAAGTTATTGGGCAGTCCAGCAGGGTCGGCCTGAGGCCGGACCAGGTGCTTACCCTCACCCAGCAGTTCTCGCAGTCTCGAAAGGAGGGTCATAGCGGTGAAGGGCTTCGGCAGCACGGGGCCTACTAGGCCGGTGATGCTGCCCAGGTAAGCGCCAGAGATGAGAAGAATCGGCATTCGAGGGTGTCGCTTGGATAGCTCTTTTGCCAGCTCCTGCCCGCCCATCCTCGGCATTCTCAAGTCAGCAATGACAACATCCACTGTAGGAACATTCTCCAGCACCCTCAAGGCGTCTAATCCATCTACCGCCGCATAAACGTGGTACCGCTCCAGTTCCATGATGCGGGTGAGAAGCGAACGAACCATTGCATCATCGTCCACGATCAGGACCGTGGGCTTAGTAGGAAGACACCCTGAGGCGATTGGGATGAGGGCCTTACCTTTGGCTAGGTAGAACCCAACCTACCCCTGAAAAACCGCGGCAGTAAGAGTGGCGTGAATCGAGAGCCCCCTTTTATGCGACATTTCGACCACCCTCGAAGCATCTGAGATCCATCCCATCAGGTAAACAAAGGGCCCGCCCTCCTTAGCGCCCTAGAGTTTGCGGGAATGTCCGAAGGTTCTCACTTCGGCACCACGGATGAAGGATTGACCAACCGCGTCCTGACCGAGTCGAGCAGTGGCTGCAGCTCTGGATCGGCATTCCGCCACGATTGTCGGCGGGCGCGATATTGGCGACATGTTCTCGACGGCCTTCCTCTGGAGTCCCAAGAAGGGCTTTACCGATCTTGGGCACCTAGGTGGGACGGGGGCGTTCGACGGCTCTATCGCGTACGGTGTGAATGAGCGAGGCCAGGTAACTGGCCAAAGCGTTGCGGTATCGGACGCCGACACGCATGGATTCTTCTGGACGGAAGCCACGGGAATCCTGACGCTTGGCACGCTCGGAGGGGACCACGCAGTCGGGATCGCGATCAACAGCTCGGGCCTGGTCGCGGGGAGGAGCACGAGGGCAGACGGTGAGCTCCATGCCTTCATCTGGAGCCAAGAAGGGGGCATGCGTGACCTGGGGACCTTGCCCGGGGGAGCGCTCAGCATCGCCCACGCCATCAACAACAAGGGCCAAGCGGCCGGACGAGCTGATACCCCGGATGGAGTGCGGCACGCCGTGCTGTGGACTCCTCTAGAGTAGAGTGAGTGGATACCGCTCTCTTGCCCGTCAGAAAGCCCCGCCCACATGTAAGTCTGGGCGGGGCTTTAGTCGATTCGGCGCTGATCTCATGGGAGACCTTGGGAGATCAGCCGCGGTGACCAGCGGATGCCCGGCACTGCATTCCGCGCTAAAGAGCGCCAGAGCAAATGCAGATGGAGGCGCCGGCTCCAGTCGGGCTCGACGCTTTCGATCGGCCGATCTTGCAGCAGGGCATTCAGGACGTCGCCCGCGTCGCGCACGTCCAACGTCGAGGGGTTCAGCTTGTATGCCAGGCTCAGACGGACCGCCCCTACCGGTGTCAGGTAGCTGATCCCGGTGCCGGTCGAGAAGCGGACCCCGTTTTCAACCGGGACCGACACGGCCTGGATAAATCGCTCGTCCGGCGTCCATACCTTGCCCGCAATCCAGAAACAGGTGCGTTCCCCACGCGCTGGGCAGCCCCGGTGCGGGTAGACGCAACTCGAGCGATCCACTCATCCGTGCCAGCGCCCCGATCGGGACGTACCCGTCGGCGCTGAACACGGTGTCGCTGCCTTCGACTCTCGCGTCGACGTCGGGAAACTTGGGCCCCAGCAGCCGGTTGCCCCAGCCGCGCACGTCGTTGGTCCCGCCCGCGGTCATCGACTCGTCTCTGAGCCTGATGAACTCGTAGCGCGCGTCCTCTCCCGGTGCCGGAACGCTCTTTCCGAAGGGGAACAGCCGGCCGGCGGACATGCGCCCGGCCAGCACCACATTTCGACCCAAGGGGTGAAACCCCGAAGCGGTGAGATCGAGCCGGGCGAACTGTACCGTGGTGAGCGGTTCCGGTACGGTGAGCTCGGCCACCGGGTAGAGCAACCATCCGCGGTGTGGGTTGGTAATGTCATCGAGGTGGCTGAAGGACCCGGACAGTGTCAGCGAGCTCTTGTCGATGTTGCGGCCGAGCGAGTCGATGAGTCCGGGGATCTGGTCCACCAGGAACTCGCTGAGATCGATGCTGCCGGAGGACACGTCGCCGAACCGATACTCGTAAATCCGCCGGGCACTAAGCTGGTATTGCAGCGCAACGGTCGAGAGCGGCGCCAGCCGGTACAGCAGAGTGGTGGACAGGCCGATCGCCGCCGATCGATCGCTCAGATCATCCCGGTACTCCGCAAAGGGGCCGACGACCAGAGAGAAACGGGGCGCGAAGATGTAGGGCTGGGTCAGGTTGAGGGAGCCCCGCAGCAGGCGCTCCGCCTCGGTCCCGATCGCACCCGCGCCACTCTGCGCCTCGAACGAGGCGGTCAAGCTGCGGGCCCCGCCGGTAAAATTGGGGTGGTTCCACTGCAATCGTCCGGTGACGCCGGCCCCCTCGGAGATGTACCCCAGTTCCGCCAGCGCCAGCCGAGGTCGCGACTCCTGGACCTCTATCCGAACCGGCAGGCTCGACTCTCCCAACGATGACGAATCCACGCCCACCTGGACCTGGGGGAAGAGGTCTACCTGCTGGATGCGGGTCCTTCCCTCTCCCAGCGCGGCGGCGGAATACCAGTCCCCGGCACGGAAGGGGACCTGTCGTAGCACGATATCGTCGCTGACCGATTCATTCCCTTCCACGGTGACACTGCCCAGGCGCCGGCGGGCGCCGGGGCTGACCCGCAGCGTGACATCCACCTGGTTATTCCCCGGTTGGATCTCCCGCTGGGCCTCGGTGACCGCGCGGGGATAGCCGTGGTCCTGAAGCCAGGTCGTCACCCGGCGCTCCGCGGTTGCGGCCTCGGCATCGCCGAAACGGTGTCCCTGACCCGCGGCAAGATCGGTTTCCAGGGTACGCCAGCCCGCAGCCAACGACTCCGGTAGTGCCACATCCGGCGGCAAGGCGGTCTTGAGCTGCCGCAACGTCAGGGACGGACCCTCATGGATGAGGAAAGTCACGTCTACCAGAGTCCCCTCCGGGTTCGCCTTGACCCGATAGTCGATCTCGGGGGTAACGAACCCCGATCGCTTGTAGAAGCGGGTGAGGCGGACAACGTCCTTCTGAAGCTCGATGGGATCGAACCGATGGGTGCCGGGGGCGCCAATGAACGGCAGTTTCCCGAGCAACTTTCTGACCTGGTAGAGCGAGCCCCTGGCCTTGAGCCCTAGCACTCGTCCGAGGTCGGCGGTGGAGAAGCTTTGCTGGCTCTCGAAACGAAAATCGATCGAGCCCAGCTGTGCGCCCGGCCGGATGAAGGGAATCGAATCCTGTGACGCGGCTGGTACAGATACCAGATTCACCCAGGCAGTCAGCAGAAACGCGCTGATGCGCGTGCGGCGAATAATCGCGCCGGTCACCGCCGCAGCCGGAGGAAGGCGCGAAACTCGTTGCCGCCTCCCTGGAGGTTGAGCAGCAGCTTGCGCAACGCGGCGTACTCCACCTCGAATTCCACCAGATCGCTCTGGGTATCGGAGTTCGCCGCACTGGTGGACGCGACGATCGGCTGGCGAAAGCCGAGGTAGAGCGGGGCGGAGACGTACTTGCCGGCCACCAGGGTCTGTCCGCCATCCCGATCCTGAAGGATTTGAACCACATCGAGGCCCAGCCGCTGTCCGGCGCCTCCGGCGACCGTTCCCAGGGCCGCACCGACCGCCAGCGAAGTGGTCGTCGAGAGCGCGTCCTGCTCATCCGATTCGAGTGTTGGATCGGTGCTCGCCGGCCGGCCGGTGGTGAGATACGACATGATGTCCTCCTGCCGCAGCACCGGAATCGAGCTCAGCGACACCGTGAGTTTGCCGGTGTCGGAGCGGACCGCGGTCGTGATCAGGACCGGCGGGGCCCCACTGGTTGAAGAGGCCACGTATTCCGCCTTCAGCGCGACGGCTGTCTGGTTCAGCGGGCCGTTCAGCTTGACCGATCCCTCCCGCACATCGAAGCGCCGGCCGACGACCTGGACGAAGCTCCGGCCGGCCTGGGGCCGGATCTCTCCAAACATTTGAAGATCCGCGCCCGGCTTCTTTCGAATGTCGACCTTCCCCGCCAGCTCCACTGCCATAACCGGGTCGCTGCGGCGACGGAGCCAGACATTCTCGGCCAGCTGCAATCCGAGCGCAATGTCCCAGGCGGCCAGCGGCTTTGCTGCGCCCTCTGCCTCGCGGGTCACGCCGTAGCCAAACCTGCGCTCCAGGGTGCGGAGATCTTCGGCGGAAAGCTCCACGGCCTCGGCTGACTGCTCGAGGTTCTTGGCCTGGAGGTACACGTCGGAGTTGCTGACTTCGAGCGAGCCCTTCAGCACCGGGGCCTTGCCGGCGCCGGTCAGGTCGAGTTTTCCGGAGACGCTGGACCGGAATTCCTGCGATCCGGCGATCTGAAAGTTCGACAGGCGGGAGTGAATATCGAAAGCCGCCTGGGGGAACGATCGCAGGTGAATGGCTCCCTCCGCGTCGAGATGTCCGTCGCCCGATTCCAGTCGAGCTCTGGTGACTCGAATCTCCTGACCCTGGAGGCCAATCCGGAACTGACCCTTCTCGTACGTCGCACCCAAACGAGGGATCTGGACGGAAGCATCGAACAACGCAATGTCACCCGAGAGATGAGGGGCCTGGAAAGTCCCGCCTGCATGGGCATCCATCACGAGCCGTCCGCGCAGCTTCTGCACCGCCTCCGGATTCAATAGCGCTCCAATGGCGTCGAGCTGGAATCGCCGGGTGACGGCATCCAGGACGAGCTGACCGCCAGGTACGGGCCTGATCATGCCGGCGGTGTCGTCCTCAGCCAGGGACAAGGCCAGCGGGATGCGGCCTTTCATCATCAGGCTGTCACCCTCTGTCTGGCGCACCCCGATATCCAGCAGCAAACCCGCAGCCGACCAATCCATTCGTGCGCGGGTCGTTCCCACCTCCTTCCCTCTGGCGCGCATGCCGAATGCCACATCGCCTCTGGCATGGGGAGCGGCGGCAGGACCACTCAGGTCGAAGGTGCCGTTGACCTCGCCGTCCAGCTGGCCGGCGTTGATCAGATCGGTGAATCGGCCGAGCCGGAGGGCCCTGACCTTTGCGTGCAGCCGCTGCTCGCCTCGGCGATCCACCACCCCGTCCACCGTGATGCTTCTTCCTTCGGTGGCCAGAGAAAAGTTGTCCACCCGGATGGGGCCCGCGTAGCCGATGTTGACCGGATGGGCCAGGTTCCAGTGATCTCCCGGAAGCTTGATTTCGAGGGTGTCGAGCTGGATGCGGGCGCTGTCGGGAGTCAGGCTGGTTACCAGCAGGAGACTTCGCTCGGGATCCACCACGGCTTCGCCGCGCAGCAGCAGACCGGTTCCTCGCTTGGTTCCCTGTAGCCGCAGTGTGCGAACCGTCGTCTGTCCCATAGGCAGGCGTTCCAGCAACAGCTCGGCCGTGCCGCCTCTGATCGAGCGGTCAGCGGCGACGTTGCCCGATTATCGATGCGTGGAAGGCGCCTATCCGGCGGGAACCAACCTCGAGGTTCTCACCCTTGGCCTCAAGGCGAATCGCCAGGTCCTCACGGGTGCCGCGGGCGGACAGCGGTGAAGCTGCCGGAGTCGAGCCCCAGCCGAGACACTCCCAGCAGGGTCGCGAGCGATCCGATGTCAGCCATTTGGCCGGCCACCCGCAGCTCGACGGCCCGCGCGCGCCCCGGGCCACTGCGAGGAGCCCGGAACCTCCGGCATTTCCCACGCTGGAGCGGAGCGCGAGCGTGTCGACGGTGAGAATGCCATCCCGCAGCTGGAAGCTGGTTCTGGCCGAGTCGAGCCGCACATCTTTCGCGTGGCCGGCGAGCCGCATCTCTCCCTTGAGATTCATGGTCTCCAGGCTGCCCCACTCACCCTCGACGCGGATGGCCGTCACCCCGCCCGCCTCCGGCAGCCTTGCTCCCAGGAATGGTCCGATCGCCGCTACCGAAGCAGCGCCGGCCAGGTTCAGTCGTATCGGAGTCTCGAACGGGAATGCGGCCGTCCTGATGCTGAGGCTGTCGTCCTGGGCCTTGAGGACTCCCGACAGCTCCAGCCTGCCTCGGGCGAGCCGCGCCTCCACCCGTCCGCCGGTGAGGGCGGCATCATTCACCGTCGAGCTGCGCAGTGTGAGCCGCGCCTTGCCGGCAGCACCTTCGGTGGTCTTGCCGGAACCTTCGGCGTCGAAGGAGCCGGCCAGTCTCGTATGCCAGGCACCGGAGGAAAGAATGGCCCCAAGGTCCAGCTCCTGAAATTCGCCCCGCTCCAGGGTGAAGCTCGGAGTGGAGTCGAACGGCCGGGCCACAGCCGTGAGCTCAATGCGACCGGCCGGCGCCTCCGCGTTCACAGTCAAGGCAAGCCGGCCTCTTTCCATGGAGGCCCCGACCGCGGCACGCGTGATCTCGCGTTTCCCGATGCGGGAGGGGGTGAGCGAGACCGCGACCTGGCCCTTCAAGTGATCGACCCGACGTCCCTCGACTCGCCCACGAGCGGTCCCGGAGATCTCCCCGGCCAAGCCCGCATTAGAGAGCAGTGCGCCGAGATCGAGCCGACTGAACGAGAAGCTTCGCAGCGCCAGGCTTGGTACCGCGAGAAACGGGTGAGCAAGGGCGTTCACAGCGACCGAGTCGCCATCGAGCTGGCCCGTGCCCCTGATCTGTACTGCCCCACTGTCCAGCTCGAGCTCCAACCGGGCCTGGTCGAAGCTGTGCGATCCATACACCAGGCTGACCTGGGCCAGTCTCGCGTGGGCCGAGCCCGTTCTGGCCGAGCTGCCGCGGCTCTTGAGGGTGAACTCTGCGTCGAGAGAGCTCACGCCCGAGTCGCCGGCGACCGCGGCGACATCCAGTCTCTTGATCATGCCACGATGGACCTGCAGCTCCAGCTCCGGATCAAACTTTGCGGTGCCGGACAGGGTCACCGTTCCGCTGTCCGAGCGAGCGATCGTTCGGAATTCGCCGGCTCCGCCACGAAACCGCATCTCGGCGAACCCGGCGTCGAGCAATCCAGCCTCGGCCGGATCGGGATCCAGCGTGACTCGCGCCCGCAGGTTGCCCTTCGCCGCGCTTAATCCCTCGCCGACCAGACTCACGCGGAGGTCCCGGCCGCCAGCGCCCAGCAGGCGCGTCAGCCAGGAACGCGAGGCCGAGGGTCAGCCGGTGGACCTGTGCGCTGAGGTCGTAGGAGGGAATCGTCTGAAATGGAGTGATCCACCCGCGGAGCCCCACCGCGGCCGGCCCGACGTCTGCCTGGACCCGGATCCGCGCCCGGCCCTCCTGGAAGAGTCCCGTTGCAATTAGACGGCGCTGGTCTGGTCGTCCCTGCGGGACCGCATGGATTGAGGCTGCCGCGTCTCCACTTAGTCGATCCATGCTGGGGCCGGTCAGGTCGACGCGTACTGTGCCACGTATTCGCGATGGAAGTTTTGCGGCGGAGATAAACAGGCTCGGATCGAGTCCGCCGAAATCTCCGTCGATCTTGTACTCCAGCGGTGCAGCCTTCGGATGGGTGACGACACCTTGAACGCGAAGGTGCCGCCCCTCGATGAGGGGTGCCTCGACTCGAAACGCGGCTCGGTGGGTGGTCCCGTTAGCGCGCAGCGTCGCAGCGATCTCATCGGGTCGATCGAATCTCGAGCCGAGAAAGCGGAGGTCGCGCAACGCAAACGGCCGCGCCGAAAGGTCGAGGTCCAGCTCTCCGGACGAGGACAGCTGGAGAGCGCCGGACCCACTCACGAGGCTCTGGGCCGAGCGCACCTCAAAGCGGGTGAGGCGGAGCGCCATCCCCACCAGCGATCCCTCCGCCTCGAACGCAGCCGCTATGGAATCAGGCTCCGAGGTGCCAAGGCGCACCAGTATCGTGCCCTCGGCCACACTGAAGCTGTAGATGCCGATCTTGGGGGGTGCCGAAGGGGTGGAGTCAGCCTTTGGTTTACTGAGCTGGGGAAGATCCCAAGAGCCGTCGGGTCGCTGTTGGAGCACCATCCGCGGGCGGCTGAGAATAACCTCTCGCAGCTCCACCCTGCCGCCCAGAAGGCTCGCAAGACTATAGCGAACGCGGAGGCTGGCGACGGACAAGGGAACATCGCCCTTTGCATCCGTCAGCCGGACGTCTCTGACCTCCAGCCAGGAGAACGTGTTCCCCTTGGCGCCGCCGACCTGAATGGTGATGCCGGGAAGCGGATGAACTGAGGCGAGCACCTGGTTGGTCACCCAGGTGGCGCCTCCCGCGCGCAACACGAGTCCGGCGCCTAGGCCAAGCGCAAGCACGCCCACGAGCAGCATGACCAGGATTCGGAAGACGGTGCGGATCACAGGTGCGCCTCGGCGACGCCGAACGGCGGCTGGAGAGAAACATTGCGGCTGAGAGAGTGACGCTACGAGCCGCTACGGTGCGGCGGAACTGGACTTTAGATCAGGTCGCCGGAGCCACGGGAGAGAGCTGTTTTCCTCCGCTCTTCCCGAGCAACAGGCTGGCCCATACCGGCTTGTGGTCGCTGGCGCCGCGTACGTCCACCACTTTGCCGGCAGCCGTCTGCCGGGCGGGAGGCAGCCCTCTCACGAAGATATGGTCCCAGGAAAACACGGTGATGGTCTTGCCGACGTTCCTGGTAGGCCAGGAGAAGCCCTGCTGCTCGAAGTACTCCCCGATCCCCCAGCTGTTGAAGTCGCCAGCGAGGACTACCGGCCCGGCTGCACTCTTTGCATCGGCCAGGATGGTGGCCGCCTGCTGCTCCCGCGTGCGTGCCGAGGCCTGAGACTGCGTCTCCAGATGAACGGCGTAGACCCAGACCCTCTCGCCCCGGACATTCACCACCGCCGCGGTGGCGTTCCGCCGCTGTTTTCTGAGAGGAGACTCGTAAGGAAGGTTCAGCTTCCAGCTCTGCTCGATGGGCCAGCGACTCAGAATGGCGGGTCCGAAGTAACGGTTCCGTGTCGGATGAATCGAACCGGGATAGTAGACGTAGTTGAGATGCAGCTCGCGCGCGATCCGCTCGGTTCCGGCCTCGTCCATCTCCTGGAGCGAAATGATGTCGGCATCGCGCAGCGAATCGCTTCTCAGCACCTCGATGGCAGGACCGATCCGGTCGGCCATCTTGATGTTGAAGCTGACCACCCGCAGGCGCCGGGTCGAGCGGATAGTGGAATCCGAAACGGGAGCCGCGAAGGCACCCTCAAACCGGGGGGAGGTGGGGTTCAGCAGGTTGACGGTATTGGCGCATGACGCCAATGCCAACGACCCGGCGGCGACCAACAGGATCTTGCTCACTCCACTACCTTCCTGACGAGAGCGGGCAAGCTAGCGGCTCCGGGGTACTAAATGAAGGGTGGCTGGCGACCCTCAGGTCGGCCCCACATACTGAGGATTACCCTCGAACTCCGGCCTGGCTATAAATGACGCAGCTCAGCTACGATGAACGTGACTCCTTGCCCCCCCTGACCGCTGGGCGGACCACCGAGGTGCGCGCCGTACAGCTGATCCGCTTGGCGGTCATCGTAGGCCTGGCCTACTACATCGGTTCCCGGATTGGCTTTGCGCTCACCCTGAAGCCGAGCCCGGTGTCCACCCTGTGGCCCCCCAACTCCATCCTGCTCGCGGCTTTCCTGCTCACCGCCCGGTCCTCCTGGTGGGCTGTCCTGGGGGGTGCCTTTGTCGCCCACCTAATCGGTCAGCTTCAGAGTGGAATTCCAGTACCGATGGTGTTGGGCTGGTTTGTGACCAACGCCAGCGAAGGTCTCATCGGCGCCACCCTGGTACGTCACTACATCAAGGGACCCGTCGACCTGTCCAGCTTCCGGCAGGTCAGCATCTTCGTCACCGCTGCCTTCCTGGGCACATCGCTCTCGTCTTTCCTCGACGCCGGAATGGTGAGTCTGGTGGGCAGGGCACCAGCGGGCTTCTGGGACGTGTGGGTGACTCGTACTCCCGGCAACGTGCTGGCCTCGCTGACGCTGGTCCCCGTGATTCTCACCTGGTCGCGGGCTGAGCTGTCCGAGTTTCGGGCCGTCTCGGCCAGGTGTTACGTGGAGGCCGGCCTGCTCGTCGCCGGTCTCCTGGCGGTGTGCGCATTCGTGTTTGTCAGGCTGGAGGAGATCCCGCCCGCGGCTCCGGTATTGTTGTATGCCCCGCTGCCGTTCCTGGTGTGGGCGGCTATTCGATTTGGCCCCAGAGGCACCAGCACGTGCCTTCTGCTGGTTGGGGGTCTGGCCATCTGGGGGGCGGTCAAGGGTCATGGCCCCTTCGTCAGCCGGTCGCCGGCGGAAAACGCGCTCTCGATCCAACTCTTTCTGACCATGATCTCGGTGCCGCTCCTGACGCTGTCGGCGGTCATGCGGGAACGGGAGCAGTCCCAGGTCGCCGCGCGGCGGTATCAGGAACGCCTCGACCTGGCGCTCAGCGCTTCCCAGGTGGGCACCTGGGAGTGGTGTATCGCTGACGACACCGGATCCATGTCGGCCAAGTCGCGGCAGATTCTGGGCGTCTCCGGCTCGGACCAGGTGGTCACCCACAACGACTTTCTCAACCTGGTCAGCTCCCAGGACCGGGCGGCCGTCGCTCAAACCATGCTCGACTGCATGAGCAGTGGGTCAGCGTACGAATGCGAGTTTCGCGTGCCTCTGGCCAACGGCGAGGTTCGCTGGGTATTAGCGAAGGGAAAGGTCCTCTATGACACCCTGGGAAAGCCCGAGCGTTTCATGGGGGTCAACGTGGACATCACCGATCGAAAATCGGCGGCTGAGCTGCGGCAGGAGGAGGTGGCGCTGCGGCATAGCGAGGCCCGCTTCCGCGAGCTGGCCGACACCATGCCTCAGATTGTCTGGTCGGCCGGTCCTGGAGGGCAGCTGGAGTACTTCAATCAGCGCTGGTATGACCTGACCGGGGCCGAGAGCGCCAGCACGGAGGAAGAGAGCTGGTTATCGATGACTCACCCCAGCGACCGGCAGGCAACGCTGCACGCGTGGCGCGAATCGGTCCGGACCGGGCAACCGTGTCAGGTCGAGCATCGTCTGAAGGTCCACGCCACCGGCCAATACCGGTGGCATCTGGCGCGTGCGCTCCCGGTACGGGATCGCACCGGTGCGGTGATCCGCTGGTACGGCTCCTGTACCGACATCGAAGACCAGAAGCAGGTAGAGAGGGAGCTGAGGAAGGCGCGCCTGGAGCTGGAGGAGCGGGTCGCCGAGCGCACCACCGAGCTATCCTCTGCCGTGGTCGCCCTTCGGGATGAAATAGCCGACCGCATTGCCGCGGAGCGGGCACTCCGAAGCTCGGAGGAGCGTTTTGGCAAGGCTTTTCATTCAAGTCCCGATGCCATCACCGTCATCCGCCAGTCGGACTATCGGTTCATCGAGGTCAACGAGAAGTGGGAAGCGATGTTCGGCTATTCCCGCGCGGAGGTGCTTGGCCGCACCTCCGATGATCTCGGCCTCGTGGTGCCCTCCGAGGAAAGCGAGGTCGCCCGCACCCTCCTCGATTCCATCGGCAGTCTGCGTGACTACGAGCTGGATGTGCGGAACAAGGCAGGCGACGTTTTCCGCATCATAATGGTGACCGACACCGTGGAGATGGCCGGTGAGGCGTGTTACATCATCATCATTCGGGACATCACCGAGCGGAGACGCTCCCAGGCGTTGCTACAGGAGCAGCAACGGGAGCTGGCTCACTTGAGCCGGGTCGCGGCGTTGGGCGAGTTGTCCGGTACCCTGGCGCACGAGCTGAATCAGCCGCTGGCCGCTATTCTGGCGAACACCCGCGCCGCGCAGCGGATCCTCTTGACCGACGCGCCGGACACCGGCGAGCTGCGCGACATTCTGGAGGATATCGCGCTGGACGACCGGCGGGCCGGCGAGGTGATCTCGCGGCTGCGCGGTCTGTTGAAGAAGGGAGACCTTCAGGTCCGGGCACTGAAGCTGGATGATATAGTCAGAGAGGTCCTTGCGCTGTTGCATAGCGAATTGATCGAGCGACGGGTCTCGGTGGACGTCCGGCTGTCTCCCGAATTGCCGCCGGTGCTGGGGGACCGGGTCCAGATGCAGCAGGTATTGCTCAACCTGATGATGAACGCCTGCGACGCCATGGCGGATCAGCCCGCCGGAACCCGGGAGATAAGCATCACGACCAGCCTCACGCCGGATGGCCACGTGCAGCTGTCGGTCAGCGATCGGGGTGTGGGAGTTCCGCCGGCACGGCTGGAGCAGATCTTCGACCCGTTCGTAACCACCAAGGAACACGGACTCGGCCTGGGACTGGCGATCTGCAATTCGATCGTGATGGCTCACGGGGGACGGCTGTGGGCCCTTAACAACCCTGAAAAAGGGGCCAGTGTGCTGATGGTGCTGGATCCGATCGAGGACGGGAAGCTCCAGTGGGAACCTGGAACCGTTCAAGACCTCCCTGCAGGCGCGGTCAGCCGGGTCGGTAGCCAGTGACGGTCCGGATCACCTCCAGCAGGCGATGTTCCTCGAACGGCTTTTCCAGGTAAGCCACGGCCCCGGTATCCAGCGCCCGTCGTTGTGCGACGGGGTCATCGGTGGCCGTGACGAAGATGATAGGGACGCTGTTGCCTGCCTCGACCAGCTTACTCTGCAGCTCCAGACCGCTCATCCCTTCCAGGTGCAGATCGAGTACCAGACAGTCGCTGGCGACCCCGACCCGGAGGTACTCCTCGGCTGAGGCGAAGGTCCAGGTCCGAAAACCCCACAGGCCGACCAGGCGGCCCAGCGCCTTCCGGAACGAGGCATCGTCGTCCACGACCGCGACGAGCGGCGACTCCGACTGCTTCTGGGGGAGACGAATTGATCCGAACAGTTGGTGCTCGGTACCGAAAACTCTGTCACCGTGCACGGGGCTCACGCAGATGATCGAGGTCACCTTGGCAACCGGAGATGGTGCCAAGGTGGACTAAGAACCGTCTGGATGACAGTGGACTTTGGTAGAGGGCCTGCGGGACAGCTAGACGGCGTTGGCCACCGGCGGGTATTGGCCGCTCCTGCGCTGGGCGTCTGGAGAGTCGGATCCTACCTCGACACCTTCGAGCCGGTCGGCCAGCCGCACCAGGTCGGCCACCGACTGCGCCTCCAGCTTTCGCATGACATTGGCGCGGTGCAGCTTCACGGTCCCTTCCTTGGTGCCCAGCCGTCCGGCAATCTGCTTGTTGAGGAGTCCCTTCACGACCAATAAGAAGACCTGGAGCTCCCGCGGCGTCAGCGTTGCCAGCCGCTGGGTCAGCTCCAGCCGCTCGGCGCGCGCCAGCCGAATCTCGGAGCTCCGGGACAGAGCCGCCGATACGGCCTCGAGCAGCTGGTCTTCGTCGAACGGCTTCATCAGGAAATCAGCAGCGCCGGCCTTCATGCCGAGCACGCAGATCTCCACGTCGGCGAAGCCGGTCATGAAGATGATCGGAAGGGCCCGTCCGTCGTCGTTCATGGCACGCTGGACGTCGAGTCCCGTGAGAATAGGCATCCGGATGTCCAGCAGCAGGCAGCACGGAATGCCGGGATCGGGCCGGCTCAGAAACTCGGCTGCTGTCGAATAGGTCTCGACGTTGTGGCCGTTGGCCCGAAGCAGCCGCTCGAGGCTCCGCCGGACTGTATCCTCGTCGTCCACGACGAATACGACGGACTGGGGGTCTTTCACCGTACCTCGTTGCTAGAATGGGCGATAGGATCGGATAATATGCAACCCGGTACCGCAGAGCAGAAGACCCCGTGCCGACCTGGAAAGTAACAGGTTGGTGACGGGTCTCGGCTGCACGCTGGCCCGGAGTGCAGAGCCCACCCCCGACTCTACCGGTCTGCGGCTGTCTCCATCAACCCAAACGTTGGTACCGTGAGCGAGCGCTGAATAGCTGGATCATTTCGCCAGCGGGATCGACTGGGCCGCCTCGTACATCACGGCCGCGTCCAGCTTCCGTTCGATCTGATAGTAGCGCGCCACCTTCTTGGGCGGCAGGATCTTCTCGAACTTGCCGGCGTAGGAGCGCTGAAGTTTGAGACGGTCATCCTCGATCTGGAACTGGCGCTTGAGGAGGTCCTTGGCCTTCTCATCGCTCAGGGTCTCGTAGTTTTGGGCATAATCCTCGACCAGCGTGATGGTACGATCGCCCAGCTTGCTGTGCTGAGCACGATACTCGTTGTACAGCGGCCAGAACTTCGCGCCCTCTGCGTCTGTCAGCTGCAGATTGGCGGCGACCAGCTTGGTTCGTTCCGCCTGGAGGTCGGCGCGGAGCGATTGGGTTTCGCCCGCATCCTGGGCCTGCGCCGGAATCGACAGGAAAATCAGAGCGGCGAGGGAGAGCATGGTACGCATGACTGACTCCGGGACCATCGGGTCCATTCGAGAGCGGGAAAGCAGCAGCGAGTGCGATGATCATGTTCGCGGCGCGGCAAAAGAGTTGCAAGCTGTCACAAATGACAGTTACCGGACGCCCCCCCTACCCCTAGTGTGACACTGATGGATCTTGCCACGGACGGTACATGACTCGGGTCCGCGTACTGCTTGCCGACGACCATCCCCCGCTGCTCTCAGCCATACGCCGGCTCCTCGGTGAGGAGTTTGACGTGGTGGGCGAAGCCCATGATGGCGAGGAGGCGGCCCGGATGGCGCGCGACCTTCGCCCCGATATCGTTCTCATTGACCTGGCGATGCCGCGGACGGGGGGCCTGGACGCCATCCGGCAGATCAACGCTGAGCGGTCGGCTTCAGCCATTGTGGTGCTGACGGTGCTCGCTGACGCAGCAGTGGTCGGCGCCGCCGTTGAAGCCGGCGCGCGCGGTTACGTGCTCAAGTCTCAAGCCGGCGCGGAGCTCCTGCCCGCGATCAGCGCGGCACTGGCCGGGCGCTGCACCGTTCCAGTGGGTCTCTCCTAGCTGCAACTGCCCCCTGATAGGGGGCCCTCCGCTCCTAACCCAAAGTCCACTATCGGCCCTGCCTGCCTTTTCGTAGAGTCATTTCCAACTTCTCAAAGCCTGGGCCCATGACCAGTACCTCTATCCGTGCGCGGGCCGAGCCGGCGGTGCCGGGCCCCCGCTGGGGGGCTCGAGCTCTCTCGACACCAGCAGGACAGGCCCGGCTCCTGCTGGCGGACGACCACGATCTGCTGCTCGACGCCTTTCGGCGGCTGCTGGAGCCGGAATTCACTATCGTGCGCGGTGTTAGCGACGGCGAGGCCCTGGTCGAGGCGGCACTCGAGCTGCGGCCGGATGCCATCCTCTGCGACATCGCCATGCCCCGGCTCAGCGGGCTGGAGGCGGCGCGCCGAATTCGTGAGCACCTCCCCGGCATCCGGTTCATTTTCTTGACCATGCACAATGACCCGGAACTCGCGGCTGAGGCATTCCGAGCCGGAGCCTCTGCCTACGTGCTCAAAAGCTCCCCCGCGAAGGAGTTGCTACTTGCCATCCGGACGGTCCTGGCGGGAGAGCAGTACCTGCCGGTACCGGTAGGAAACGATCCCCCGGGTCCGCAAAACCGTCGAGTGGGGGACGTGTCCGGGGCGCAGGTCCTCTCGCCCCGGGGGCAGGAAGTATTGAAGCTCCTGGCCGGCGGACGCACCATGAAGGAAACAGCCGCCAGGCTGGGAATCACCCCCCGTACCGTTGCCTTCCACAAGTACCGGATCATGCAGCAGCTCTCGCTCAGGTCGAGCGCCGAGCTGGTGCAGTTCGCGGTTCGACGACGGATCGTCTAAGAAAGCAGACCGGGACGCCCCCCAGCACGCCGGCGGCCATGCGGAACTACCTGACAGAGCTCAGTGGAACCTTGCTCCTGGTCCTCACGCTCGGCGCGGCGCTTCCGGAGTCGAGCCGCGCTCAGGACAATCGCGTGCCTCTGGTGGCAGAGGAGGACACAACTTCCTGGCGCTTCACCGTCACCCCGTACTTCTGGGCCAGTGCTATGACTGGGAGGGTGGGAGTTGGGGGGAGAGTGGCCCAGCTGGACCTTGGTTTCGATGACATCTTCGGGGACTTGAATTTCGGTATCACGGCGCTGGTCGAGGCCAGGCAGCACCCCTGGGTCCTCCGGACGGACGTATTGTTCATATCGCTCGGCGAGGAGCGCGCTCTTTCAGTGGACGGCAGCGGCACCCTCCAGATGGACTTGGAGGAGTTCATGCTCCATCCGGAGCTGGGCTATTCCCTGCTGAGCCGTCCCTGGGGCGGGGTCGACGCACTGGTCGGGGTACGGTACTGGCACTTCAGTCTGGATCTCAGCGCTCCGCCCCAGGAGCTGGCCGGAGACCAGGGGTGGGTCGACGGCACCATCGGTGCCGCATTGCGCTATCAGCCGGCTGCGGGCTGGCGCTTATTCGCCAAGGCGGATGCCGGCGCCGGCGGTTCGGATTTCTCCTGGCAGGCGCTGGGTGCCGCAGGCTATGACCTGGGCCGCTGCTGCACCATCGTAGCGGCATACCGGTACCTCGATGTGGATCATGATGACGGCCTGCTATACGACGTCTCCATGCATGGTCCGGCCCTCGGTTTGACCCTGCGCTTTTGAAACGGGGTTTCATGTCATTGCTCCATTTGGCCACCCTGGGTGTCGCGTTGGCCGCCCTGCTGGCCGCGGTCTGGTTCGGTAGTCGAGCCAGCCGGGGGCGCTGGATCGCGGAAAAGGAGCTGGCACATCTGGGCGGAGGACTCCTCCAGGCGCAGGAGGCCGAGCGGGCCAGGATCGCCCGCGAGCTGCACGATGGGATCAGCCAGCAGCTGGCGGTCCTGGCGCTCGAACTCGATGCCCTGCAGGGCCGGCTGGCCGGCTCGGAGGGGTCGCACCAGGCCGACGCAGCCATGCTGGCCCAGCGGACCCGGACCATTGCCGCCGACGTCCAGCAGGTTACCCGGGGTCTGCATCCGGCACGGCTGGAGCACCTCGGCCTGGTCCCCGCGGTACGGGCGCTGGGGCACGAGATGGAGCACTCCGACCTGCATATCGAGGTCTCGGAGTCGGACTGGCCGGCCCGCCTGCCCAGCGTGGTGGCGCTTTCGCTCTATCGGGTGGCGCAGGAAGCGCTGCACAACGCGGTCAAGCACAGCGGAGCCCGGGTGCTGTCGGTGTCGTTCCGGGGCGGGAAGGGCGTTCTCACCCTCACAATTTCCGACGCGGGAGTGGGGTTCGACACTCAGGGGCCCGAGGCGCACGGCGGGCTGGGAATCGTTAGTATGCGGCAGCGGTTGCGGGCCATCGGTGGTTCTCTGACGATCACTGCGGCACCGGGACAGGGCACCCATGTCCAGGCTCGGCTCCCCCACCGAGTGCCGCTCCGGCAACCCGACGAGCCTCGGGGTCGGGCTGAGGACGCCGTCCTCATTCCCCGATCATCGGACACTCTCTAGAGGCAGTGTTGGCGGCTGTCGGAGTTACATGACGTTTTACTTGCGCACCGCGTTGGGGCTGCTTCTCGTGGTGCTGGGGCCGGATGCCGCGCTCGCGCAGGAGACGCGCCAGGCCACGCAGGCCGACACCGTGCCGCAGCGTGATATTATGGACATACTGTCCCGGGTGCTGCACGGGAAGCCCAAGCTGAGCGACACCATCGCGGTTCCGCCCAAGACCGTGCTTACAATTCTGCCCGCAATCTCGGCCAGCCCGACGACCGGGCTCCTGCTCGGCGTATCCGGCAACGCTGTTGCCCGCCTCGGGACCGATGAGAGCACCAACCTCTCGACCATCTCCGCGTCGGTCAACTACACCACCAAGAAACAGTTCAATATCCTGCTTCGCTCCAACATGTACACGTCGGCCAACGCCTGGAAGCTGGAAGGCGACTGGCGCTACCTCGACAGCAACCAGCCGACCTACGGACTGGGCCCGGCGCTGCCCGGCGAGTTCGAGTCGCCGATGGACTACAACCTGATTCGATTCTATGAGACGGTGTACCGCGGGGTCTCCCCGAGTTTCCTGGTGGGGTTGGGATACCACCTGAACCGCTACTTCGAGATCGTGGATCACAACGCGGATGCGGGAGTCGTGACGCCGTACGTTCAGTATTCCGGGGGTCAGCCGACCAGCTCCACCTCATCGGGCCTTTCCTTCAACGTGCTGAGCGATAGCCGGAACAACCCCCTCAACACGCGGAGCGGGCTCCTGGCTCGAGGGAGCCTTCGGTTCTCCCCTACCTGGCTGGGCAGCGATGACAACTGGCAGTCGTTCGAAACCGAGTTCAGGACCTATCACAAGATGAGGGCAGAAAGAGATGTGCTCGCCTTCTGGGGGTGGACCTGGCTCACCATGGGCCGGCCTCCTTACCTCGATCTGCCCGCTATCGGATGGGACTACAACAACCGTAGCGGACGGGGGTACGCGCAAGGAAGAATCCGGGCCCAGGACCTGGTGTACGGGGAAGCGGAATATCGGATGGCCCTGTCCCGGGATGGCCTGTTAGGCGCAGTGGCGTTCCTCAACCTTACCGCCACCAGCGACGCGGCGACCGGCAGCTTACAGACGCCGGATCCCGGCGGCGGCGTCGGCCTCCGCATCAAGCTCAACAAGAACTCCAACACGAACATCGGAATCGACTTCGGGTTCGGAGTCGAAGGATCCAATGGCGTGTTCTTCGGCACCGGGGAAGCGTTCTAGGGCGGTAGGTACTGCGGCGGTAGGTACTGCGGCGGTAGATACGGCGGCGGTAGGTACGGCGGCGGTAGGTGAAGCGGCGGTAGGTGAAGCGGCGGTAGGTGAAGCGGCGGTAGAAAAAGCGGCGGTAAGGCGGTAAGGCGAGTTGATAAATGGTTATGACGTAGGCAGCCAACCCGCTAGGTTCTCGAGGATGGTGCCTTACGAACGCTTTGATGCATGGAAGGCGGCCCACCATCTTGCGCTGCAAGTCTACAAGGTCACCGAGAGCTGGCCTGCTGATGAGCGGTATGGCCTCACGATACAGATTCGTCGGGCGGCGCTCTCTGCACCCACGAACATGGCTGAAGGATCGGCGAAGCGCGGTCCCAGGGAGCTTCGACGCTACCTGGATATCGCGCTCGGCTCACTATCCGAGGTTTCCTACCTCCTGAGGTTCACCCGGGACCGGGGCATCCTTGCTGAGGCTGAGTTCAAGGCTCTCGACAAGCTCAGGGATCAGGCCGGGAAGCTGACGTGGCGCTTCTATTCCTCCTTAAACAAGTCGCCAGCAACCTGACAATCGCCTGACCGTCCTACCGCCTTCCCGCCGCACCATCTACCGCCGCTCTATCTACCGCCGCTCTACCTACCGCCGCCGTACCTACCGCCGCAGTATCTACCGCCGCTCTTTCATCTACCGCCGCTCTATCTACCGCCGCTTCATCTACCGCCCTCACTTAACCGTGTAGCCCTTGCCCTCGAGGCACGCGGTCATCCCCTTCTTGAAGGTGTCGATCTGCCCCGCGGCCCAGGCGTTGGCTTGCTGTGCCGCCTGCTGCTCCGCCTGCTTCTTGGCCTGCTTCTTGGCCCTTCTGCCCCCGACCGCCCCTACTACCGCGCCCACACCAGCGCCGGTACCCGCGTCACCCGCAATCGCTCCTACGACCGCGCCCCCGGCCGCTCCGCGGGCCGCGCCCTTGACCGCGGCGCCGTGTGCGGCAGTGTCCACCTTAGCGCTGGCTGCCTTCATGGCCGAATCCGGGTTGGCCTTGACCGTTGCAGGATCGATCCCGGACTGCTCCTTGGACCAGGCGTAACACGCCTGCTCGTCCTGGCTCTGTTGCTCGGGAGTCTGACCTTTGGCGGGAAAAACATACAGCCCGAGGGCTGTAGCAAGACCGGTTTGCGTGGCCGCCGCCGGAGCGGCTGCGGGTGATGCGGCTGCGGCTGCGGGTGCTGGTGCGGCCCCGGCGGTGGAGTCTTGCGCCTGCAGGTGAGTGGCAACCCCACCGATCAGTGCGAAGGTACCCATCAACGCAGTTCTCATAAACATTTCCTCAAGGTTAGACCAACTCCTCATCAACACTCATACGAGCGCCAGGACGCCGAGCGCGAGCACCATGCACCCGAATCATCAGAGGATAAGCTTGCCGGCGTAGCTTAGAATCTCGTTGAGTGGCAGCGCCACCAGCACCACCGGCACGAATGGCAGCAGGACGGCGATCACCAGCGCTACGACCTGGACAATTTTCAGCGGGACCAGCCCCATTCCGTGGGCGTTGGCCGCGATTGAGTAGAGATCAGTGGTGGCCGAGAAGTCGGGAGCAGATAACGCCTCTGCCGTCACGCCACTGCCGGACTTGAGCCATCGGTTTTCGAACTGCTGTCCCATAGACTCCGCGAGACTGCCGTACTGGAAAATTCCTCGGGTTCGAGCCCGGAGGAGCGCCGGCCCCAGCAGGAACAGGGGGCCAATGAAGAGCACCATCTCAACGATCACGATCCCTGCAATAACGTACGTGAAGTCCGGGAGAGTTCGCCCGCCATACAGAATTCCCTGGGCCACCGTTCCCGCGATGGGCACCGAGAGCGCCAGCGCCAGTAGAAGAAAGGCCCGAACCGATGTCCCGGCGAAACCGAGCCCGCCGGCGAGATCGGGATGCGCCGGAATCAGCTGCAGGTCCAGGCGTGACATACCCCGGAGGAACCGGGCCCATAGCACGACCCGCAAGAGCCACCCTATCAGGAACATGAGAAAAAGTGGCTGACTGACGAGCGCCCGCCACCAGCCTGCGAGTGAGAGCTGTTGTTCGGCTCCGGACAGCGGTGCGACCCAGGTGGACACGCTCTCTGGATAGAGCCGGGGGGCCAGCCCCAGCGTCGCGCCATACGCCAGGAGCAGGATGCTGAAGTCGGTCCAGGGTGACGCGAGCAGCCGCCGGGTCGATTCCACCAAGCGGTCGTAGCGGGGTCGGTTCGCCTGGGGGATCAGCCCCATGTCGCCGAAGTGTTGTGCGATCGAGGCTAGCCCCGGGAGACAGACCGCTTCGGCGAGGACGAACAGCGGCAGCGCGAGCAGGTAGCGGGCATGGACAGCGAAGTCGAGGAGCATCGACTCCCGCGGGTCCGGCCGCAGCGCGAAACCCTGGACCGCGGAGAGCAGGACCAGCGGAACCCACGCGATGACTCCGATCAGGAGAGCGCGGTGTCCCGCCCGCAAGGTATCGCTCCGGATGAGCCCCAGGGTGGCCTGGACTCGGCTGTAGGGCCCGGCACCGAAGGGGTCCGCTCGTCCCTCCGGGGTCATCGAGCCGGCCGGATGATGCAACGGAAGCCGACGTGACTGGTAGAGGTGTCCACCGGTTCGGGGAAGCGTGCGGCCGGCCGGTAGCGGCGGCAGTAATTGGGCGCACACAGGTGCGAACCGCCCTTGAGCACTTTCCGCGGGATCCGAATAGCAGGGTCGGAGGGATCGTAGCTGCCGTCCTCCCGGCCGCCCCGCGGATTCTGAGGAATGCAGCACGCCTTGATCGCCTCGGCCGGATGCCTGGGCTCGTACCAGTCGGTGGTCCACTCCCACACGTTGCCGATCACGTCATGCAGGCCGTAGCCGTTGGCCGGGAACGCGTCGACCGGGGAGGTGCCTTCGTAGCCGTCGGTCCCCAGGTTCTGCCAGGGGAACTCGCCCTGCCAGGTGTTCGCCATGGGAACGTCGTTGGGCATGAAGTCCTGGCCCCAGGCATAGGGGGCCCCTTCGAGACCACCGCGAGCAGCGAATTCCCACTCAGCTTCAGTGGGGAGCTCCTTGTTCTCCCAGTGTGCAAACGCCTCTGCGTCGCCGAAGGTCACGTGGACGGCGGGGTGCTGCTCGATCCTGTCTACCGAGCTGCCCGGTCCCTGGGGCTCGCGCCAGCAGGCTCCCCTCATGTACTGCCACCAGTTCGCGATCTGACCCAGCTGGACCTTACCCGCAGGCTTCACGAAGACGAGCGACCCGGCGTACAGCATCTCCGGCAGTGCCCCGGGGTATTCCACGGGATTGGGGGGGAGCTCGGCAAAGGTGATGTGACCGGTGATTTCCACGAACCGGCGGAAGCGGTCGTTGGTGACGGGGAACCGGTCCATCCAGAATCCGTCCACTGTGACGGCGTGCACCGGCCGCTCCTCGGGATAGTGCTTCTCCGAGCCCATGCGGAAGGTGCCGCCGGGAACCCACACCATGTCGGGAAAGGGAGGCGGTCCTGGTGGTGCCGAGGTCGGTGCCGACTCCATGACCGTAAGGGGGGTGCCGTGGTGTTTGGACATTGATGTTGGAGGTGGAAGACAATGGAAGAGTCTACGCTGCTGCTGCCCTCGGAACATCTGTCAATTATGACAGTGAACCGTCGCGTCGAATAAATCGATTGTAGCCGGCTCCAGCCGGGTGCCAACCCTGCACCAAGGTACACTGTCCCGGCCCTGTACTACCGCCGAGGTTGGTGGACTGAATTTACGCTGAATGAGCTTCGGTTCTGCCGGGCGGCAGCGTGGTCTGTGGACGTCCGGCGGAGCGTGAGTCTAGCTTCGAATCGTCCCGAACCCGGTTTACTGCAAGAAGCGTCCGAACTGAGTCCAAGGAGACACAGTATGCCACCGAAGGTAGAGGGGTCGCCGAAGGAGCGCTTCCGGGCGTACCCGATGAACCGAATCATTGCGATTCTCGCCTCGAGCACGGCGGCCAATGCCGCAGCGGCCGACCTCGTGGCTGCCGGCATTCCGGCCAGCAGCATCGAGACCGCGTGCGGCGAGGAGGGCCTTCGCATGGTGGACTTCACAGGCGAGCGCCACGGAATATGGGCGCGGATGTTCCGCGCGATACAGGGAGTCGGCGAACTGGCCGAGTATAAGGAGCGCTTCGAGCGTGCACTTCGAGGCGGGGAATGTTTAGTGGTGGTGGATGCTGCGGCCGAGCCCACCAGGCGGGTCGTGCATCAGCGACTGAAGGCATGCGGCGCACATTATATCAACTTTTTCGGTCCTCTGACGGTCGAGCGTCTCGAGCCCTGAGTGAGCGCCAGTTCTTCGATGTTCGGTGCCCCGAGCGCATGGGTGGGGGGCCTATCCGTTAGTTCCCCGCCTGCTTCGCGTGTTCCTTGCAGAGGGCAACGCACGCCGCGAGTTCCTTTACACAACCCATGATCTGCTCGGCCATGTTGGTGCAATCGGGCCAGTCGCAGAAGTACTTGGTGAGCTTCTCTCTGTAGTTCCGTGGGCCGCCAACGCCCGGCTCAGCAATGACCCATGGCATTCCCTCACCTCCATCAAGCAAGACCACGTTTAGACCGTCGGCGGCGGATGCGCTCCTGCCACCTGCCAACTTGGCTCTCACGCGGTGGTCGTGCCCCGGATGTGGCTCACAGTCCGGGGACCGTGAGGCGGGGACTCGCCAGAAATTGGCAGGAACCGCGCCATGCACCAAAGTCTACTGTCTGGTCTCGGCCCGAAGGTCCAACTTGCCTGTCTCCAGGTCGATTCCACGACGATTACAGCTGCAGTGAAAGGACGCCCGCCATGAGTCCGCAGGATAACCGGCCTCGTACCAGCCTTCCTATCCCCAATCGGCCCCGGACCGGCCTGATCACTTACGATGCGAAGGATCCGGACACCAAATATCCGCCCATCGAGCAGCTGCGCCCTCCTAAAGGCGCGCCCAACGTACTCATCGTCCTGCTCGACGATGTGGGATTCGGTGCATCGAGTGCATTCGGCGGCCCCTGCCAGACTCCCACTGCGGAGCGCCTGGCGGCCGGCGGGCTCAAATACAACCGCTTTCACACCACCGCGCTCTGCTCCCCGACCCGTCAGGCGCTGCTGACCGGCCGAAACCACCACTCAGTCGGAATGGGCGGCATCACCGAGATTGCCAGCGGTTCTCCAGGGTACTGCTCGGTCCTTCCCAAGAGCGCGGCACCCCTGGCCAAGACGCTCAAGCTGAACGGCTACGCCACCGCCCAATTCGGTAAGTGCCACGAAGTGCCGGTGTGGGAAGCGAGCCCCGCGGGGCCGTTCGATGCCTGGCCCACGGGCGGCGGGGGCTTCGAGTACTTCTACGGCTTCATCGGCGGGGAGGCCCACCAGTGGTACCCATCCCTTTACGAGGGAACCACTCCGATCGAAGTGAAGAAGACGCCGGAAGAGGGCTACCACTTCATGGAGGACATGACCGACAAGGCCATCGGCTGGATCGGACAACAGCAGGCGCTGATCCCCGACAAGCCATTCTTCGTGTACTTCGCCCCTGGAGCAACTCACGCCCCTCACCACGTTCCCAAGGAGTGGGCCGACAAGTACAAGGGCAGGTTCGACGGAGGCTGGGACCAGGCGCGGGAGAAGACCTTTGTCCGGCAGAAGAAGCTGGGTGTCATTCCCCCGGACGCCCAGCTGACCAGGCGTCACGAGCAGATCCCCGCCTGGGACGCCATGCCGGAGGCCTTGAAGCCGGTGCTGCGCCGCCAGATGGAGTTGTATGCCGGCTTCCTGGAGTACGCCGACCATCACGTCGGCCGGCTGCTGGATTCACTGGAGAAGCTCGGTGTCCTGAAGGACACCCTGGTCTACTACATCATCGGCGACAACGGCGCCTCGGCCGAGGGCACGATGAACGGCACCTACAATGAGATGATCAACTTCAACGGTGCCGCCGCTCTCGAGACCCCGGAGTTCCTCACCGCGCGGATCGATAAGCTGGGCGGCCCGGAATCGTACAATCACTACTCGGTGGGCTGGGCCCACGCCATGAACACGCCCTACCAGTGGACCAAGCAGGTCGCCTCCCATTGGGGCGGGACCCGAAACGGCACCATCGTCCACTGGCCCAAAGGGATCAGGGCCAAGGGAGATGTACGCTCCCAGTTCCACCACGTCATCGACGTAGCGCCCACCATCCTCGAGGTTGCCGGTATCCCCCAGCCGCTTTCGGTGGATGGGATCCAGCAGCAGGCGATCGAGGGGGTGTCCATGGCCTACACCTTCGACGATCCCAAGGCGGCCGAGCGGCATGAGACCCAGTACTTCGAGATGTTCGGGAATCGCGGGATCTACCACAAAGGTTGGACCGCCGTGACCCGGCACAAGACGCCCTGGCTCCTGGTGGGCGAGAAAGTTCCCGCGTTCGATGACGACGTCTGGGAGCTCTACGACACCAGCAAGGACTGGAGCCAGTCCAACGACCTCGCCAGGCAGATGCCGGAGAAGCTGTACCAGCTGCAGCGCCTGTGGCTGATCGAGGCCACCCGCTACAACGTGCTCCCCCTGGACGATCGGGTTGCGGAACGGCTGAATGCCGACCTGGCTGGCCGGCCGATGCTGATCAAGGGAAACCGGCAGATCTTCTTTGGTGGCATGGGTCGGCTGTCGGAAAATTCGGTGGTCAACGTCAAGAACAAGTCCCATTCCGTCACTGCGGTGCTCGAGGTGCCCCAGTCAGGCGCGGGGGGCGTGATCATCGCGCAGGGCGGGAACATTGGTGGCTGGGCGCTCTACGTGAAGGACGGCAAGCTCAAGTACTGCTATAACCTGCTCGGCATCCACTACTTCTACGCCGAGGCGGGGAGTGCCCTGCAGCCCGGCGATCGCCAGGTGCGGATGGAGTTCAAGTACGACGGTGGCGGCCTCGGCAAGGGCGGCACGGCGTCGCTTTACGTGGACGGCAAAAAGGTCGGTGAGGGCAAGGTCGCTGGCACCGCGGCGATGGTCTTCTCGGCGGACGACGGATTGGACATCGGCTGCGACACCGGTTCACCCGTCGCCGAGGACTACGGCCCGTATGACAATGAGTTCACCGGCAAGATCAAGGGGGTGGAAATCACGCTGGCAGAGGCGGCCGAAAGCCGGGATCAGATAATCGACCCCGTGCAAGCCATGCATCTCGCGATGGCGCGGCAGTAGCAGCAGCGTCGCGGGGAGAACATCATGCGCAGGGCAGTCAGTATCGCGGGTATCATACTGGCACTCAGTACTGGTCTAGCACTGAAATGCACCGACCACGACTCCGCGCCAGCCACGCTACTCACCGGCGAGGGTGTCCCCTCTGCGCACGTCTCCTCCCACAGCTTCAGCTATTTTGGTCCCACAGGTCCCGCCTTCTGGGGCGGGCTCGATCCTGCCTGGGGTGCCTGCGCGAATGGCCGGGTCCAGTCTCCCGTTGATCTCGGTCGGAAGTCAATCGGGTCTGAGCGCTCCAACCTCCGCATCGGCTATCGACGTACCGAGGGGGAGATCTTCAACAACGCCCATACCATCGAGATCGAGACCGAGGGCGAAAACGCTCTCAATCTCGGCGGTGATGTGTACACTCTCTCCCAGTTTCACTTCCACGTGCCCAGTGAACACACCATCAAGGGCGAGGGGCATGACATGGAGCTCCACCTGGTGCACACCAGTGCCGCCGGCGCCCACGCGGTAGTCGCAGTCTTCCTGGATCGGGGCGCGAGCAGCGGAGCCTTGTCCCCTATCTTCGGGCACCTGCCCGACGACATCAACGTGCATCACAAGCTTGATGCGGAGTTCAACCCGGCCAAGTTCCTGCCGGACGATCGGTCGCATGTTTTATATTCCGGGTCGCTCACTACGCCCCCCTGCACCGATGGCGTGCGCTGGGTCGTCCTGACCAGCCCAGTGTCGGTCTCCAGCGAGGACTTGGCGGAATTTGATGAGCGCATTCACTTTAACGCCCGGCCGGTTCAGCGTTCCCTTCCATGAACGCAACCCGTCAGCCTGAGCCGGCGATGGGTCCGGGCCGCGACGGCTGGGAACATTTCTTGAATCTCGGAATGGCATCCGCATGGCATATAGGCAACCCCTTCCTCAAGATGAGGTACCGACCGGTGCCTCAAATGATTTTGCTCAATCAGCCGCGCCGGAGCCCCACCGGGCGCGCACCAAGGACCTTCTAAGGCGACATCCGGAGATCCGGGCGCTGATCGGTCCCAGCCAGCGGACCTTCTGGTACACCATGGGGATTGTGCTACTGCAGTTCGGAGTGGCGTGGTTTGCCGCATCGCGTTCTTGGTGGCTGATATTTGTGCTGGCGTATACCATCGGCGCGTTCGCGAGTCATGCACTGTTCGTCGCGATTCACGAATGCGCGCACCGCCTGGTGTTTCGTCGCAAGCTGCCTAACATCCTCACCGGCTTGATGGCCAATCTGCCGCTGTTCACCCCGGGCGCGGTGTCATTTCAGAAGTACCACCTCAAGCATCACGCCTTCCAGGGGGTATACGAGCTCGATGCCGACGTGCCCAGCCGCTGGGAGGCGCGACTGATTGGGCGCTCCCCCGTCGGAAAGGCGCTGTGGCTGCTGTTCTACCCGGTGTTTCAGATGGTCCGGTCCTTTCGGATCAAGGAGGTCGCGGTTTTCGACCGGTGGACCCTGATCAATCTGGCGATTCAGATTGGGGTGAACACGGCGGTGTATCTCGTCTGGGGACCCAAGGCCCTGACGTACCTCTTCCTGTCCCTCTTCTTCTCCATCGGGCTTCATCCGCTGGGAGCCCGCTGGATCCAGCGGCATTACCTCGTCAACGGAGGGGACCAGGAGACCTTCAGCTACTATGGGTTATTGAATGCGGTGACCTTCAACGTGGGCTACCACAACGAGCACCACGATTTCCCCTCGGTGGCCTGGAACCGGCTTCCCCGGATCCGCGCCGCCGCCCCGGAGACGTACGACCATCTGTCCGCTCATACGTCGTGGACCCGGCTGCTGGGCCAGTTTCTGTTCGATCGGAACATCTCGCTCTATTCGCGCATGATCCGGGAAGACCGGGCCGGCGTTCCGTTGAGCGACGAGGTGCGGCCGGATCTCGAGCTGAGTCGCATTACACCAAAGTCCAATACCAATGGCTCTCCGTAGCCGGTACACTCTGGCCAACTCGTGGCACTCCGATTTACGCTGCAACGACTGAGCAGAGATGAGCTTTTCACCATGACGTCGAGGTTGCCCCCCCTCCGCTCGCTGGCCCAGCGGGGGCTCGCCTTGTTCTGCGTCTCCGGCGCGTACTACCTCTTGGCCGGCGCCCCTATTGCCATGGCGCAGGACTCGGCCAAGAAGGCTTCGGCCAAGCCGGATTCGGCCAAGGCAGTAGCCAGCGTAGCCGCAGACTCTGCTAAGCCGCGCTCACCCGACCAGCTGGATGCGCTGGTGGCGCCGATTGCGCTCTATCCCGACGACCTGCTCGCACAGACCCTCGTTGCCTCCACCTATCCCGCTCGAGATCGTCCAGCTGCAACAGTGGCTCGCCAAGAACCCGAAACTCAAGGACAAGGCACTGGTCGATTCGGTCGCGAAGCAGCCGTGGGATCCGAGCATCCAGTCGATGGCCGCGCTCCCCGACGTCGTCAAGCGGCTGGGCGATGACATCCAGTGGACCACGGAGCTCGGTAACGCCTTCCTGGCGCAACAGAGCGAGGTGATGTCTGCCGTCCAGCGGATGCGGAAAAAGGCGAAGGGGAAGGGCGCGCTGGAGACCAACGAGCAGCAGAAGGTAGAGACCAAGGTGGTCGAAAAGACCGAAGTCATCGTGATCGAGTCCCAGAACCCTGAGGTCATCTACGTCCCGTCCTACAACCCGACTGTGGTTTACGGCCCTCCGGTCTATGCCTACCCGCCGATCTACTACCCGTATTATCCCCCCGGTGCGGCGTTCATTACGTTCGGCGTCGGGATGATGTGGGGAGCGGCCATGTGGGGTGGGGCCTGCTGTTATGCCGGCTGGGGCGGCGGCAACGTCTACATCAACAACGGCAACAACTTCAACAACATCGGCGGAGTCGGCGGAGTCGGCGGGTTGGCGGCGTTGGTGGTGTCGGCGGTGTTGGCGGTGTTGGCGGTGTCGGTGGTGTCGGTGGTGTCGGTGGCGTTGGCGGCGCAGGCGGTGTCGGTGGCGTTGGCGGCGCTGGTGGTGTTGGCGGCGCAGGTGGCGTTGGCGGCCCGCGGTGCTGGCAGGCCCGGTGGTGCCCAGCCCAAGGGGGCTGGCGGCGCGTGGTCTCACAACCCTTCGCATCGAGGCGGTGCCCCCTACGCCGACCAGCGGACCGCGGACAAGTTCGGTGGGTCGACCCGGGAGGGGCAGCGAGGGGCCGGGGGCGACAGGGCTGCCGGCGGCCGGCAGGGGCAAGGCGGCACCGGCGCGAGCAACCGGGCCGCGGGTGGTGGCCAAGGACAGCGCGGCGCCGGTGTGAGCGACCGGTCATCGGGCTCGAGGGGCGGCAGCTCCTGGGGCGGGGGCCAGGTCGGCAACCAAAGCGGCTCTCGGAATAGCGGGTCCAGGGGTAACAGCGGGTTCAGCGGTGGGGGGAGTGGATACAGTGGCGCGGGAGCGCGCGCGAGCAGCTCGCGCGGTGCGTCGAGCATGGGCTCTCGGGGCGGGATGTCGCGGGGCGGGGGCCGCCGCAGATGACAGCACGACTCGGGCGCGTCGCGGTCATCCTTCTGGTGCTGGGTGCGTGCGCCAAAGACAAAGAGACGGTGCAGCGGCACTTCGGCTCGCCCGAGGAGGCGGCGACCGCGCTCATTCAGGCCGCCGAGCAGTTCGACCAACCGGCGCTGGTACAGATCCTGGGGAGCGAGGGCAAGTCCCTCGTGATATCGGCCGATACGGTGCTGGACCGCAACCGCGCGGTCGAGTTTGCGTCGGAGGCGCGGAAAAAGCAGAGGATCGAGCTGGATTCTTCGGGGAAGTCCGCCACTCTCTTCGTGGGTGCGGGCGAGTGGCCGCTTCCCATGCCTATAGTGGAAGATAAGGGGACCTGGCGCTTTGATTCCGAGGCGGGAGCGCACGAGACGCTGCTCCGTCGCATTGGCGGGAACGAGCTCGATGCCATTCAGGTGTGCCGCGGGTTCGTCGAGGCCCAGCGGGAATACGCCCGGACCAGGCACGAAGGTGCGCGCGTGAATCAGTATGCGCAGCGCGTCATCAGCACCCCCGGGAAGCGGGATGGTCTGACCTGGCAAGCCGCCGATGGCAGCTGGGAGGGACCCGTCGGGGAGGCGATCGCCCGGGCGATCGCGGAGGGTTACACCCAGCGCCCTACGCCCTACCATGGGTACTACTTCAAGGTTCTGAAAGGGCAGGGCCCTGCGGCCCCGCTGGGGGAGATCGACTTCGTGGTGAAGGGTATGATGATCGGCGGCTTCGCCCTGGTTGCCGCGCCGGCGGAGTACCTGGTGACCGGCGTGAAGACCTTCATCGTGAGCCACAACGGCATCGTATACGAGAAGGATCTCGGACCCGAGACTCTCGAGCGCTTCCGCGCAATGGAGCTTTACAACCCGGACTCAACCTGGACTCCAGTCCCAGCCAACTGAGCAGCTCCTGCATCCCAGCGGCCTAGCAGCCATTTACTCCTGTAAGAACTAACAGTTTCGGCGCCTCTCGCCTCCTCGTACCCTGTACCCATGGTTCGAGTCGCTACCCTCACAGCATTTGGAGAAGACCCATGCGGAGCACCCGCGGCCTCTATCAACTCCTCGCTGGTGCCCTCCTGCTGGGGGCGTGCGGGTCCAAGAGCACCGAGCTGGTCAATTACTGGAATGACCCGAGCGTAGCACCCCGCCGCTTCAACCGGGTGCTCGCGGTATTCGTCAGCCAGGATGTAGGCCTGCGGCGAGCCGCCGAGGAGCAGCTGGTGCGTAGAATAGGCAGCCACGCGGTGCCGGCTTACAAGGTCTTTCCTGACTCCCTGCTGCAGGACAAGGACCAGGCCAAGGCCTGGGTCAACCAGCAGGGCTTCGACGGCGCCGTCATTCTGCGTCCAGCCCCTGTGGAACAGGAGACCACCATCGTCCCGGGTCACGGGTACGCAGTGCCGCCTACCTACGGGTCCATGTGGGGGTACTGGGGAACCGGCTACGACTATGGCTACGACCCGGGCTCGGTCGAGCAGGACCAGATCTTCACCGTGGAGGCAAACGTCTACTCGGTGGCCGATGACAAGCTGGTCTGGGCCAGCCGCACCAAGACGTACAACCCGGACGATATAAACCAGCTGGTTGATGAGATTGTAGACCAGACGGTCGCCGAGATGAAGAAGCAAAAGGTCTTCCCGAGCAAGTAAGCGCCAGTGGAAGAGCTTTTCGCCGAATCGGCCCGCGGTATTGCGCTGGCGATCGAAGTCGTTGCCGTTCTGGTCATTGGGTTCGGCGCGGCCGAAGCCGCCGTTCGGCTGCTGCGTCGACTCGTTGGCCCGGCGACGGTCGCGGTGCAGCGGAAAGAGGTCTGGCTCCGGCTCGCGGTCTGGCTCCTCCTGGGCCTGGAGTTCGAGCTCGCCGCCGATGTCGTCCGCACCGTCGTCGCGCCCACCTGGGATGAGTTGGGGCGGCTGGGCGCGATCGCGGTCATCCGGACGTTCCTGAGCTACTTCCTGGAGAAGGATCTGGAGAAGTACGGCGAGCCAGGGAGGGCTACAGCCGGCGCAGCCTAGGCACCTTGGCTGTTACAAGTGACAGTTACCCCGGCCTTCCGAATCGCCTATCATCGGAGCCGAACCCATCCGATTAACTGGAGGAGCGAATGCTACGCCCATCGACCGCTATCCTGTCCCTAGGCACGACCCTCGCTCTGGGGCTCGCAGCCGCACCGGCCGAAGCTCAGCTCATGGATGTGCCCGAGCCCAAGCGTTTTGAGATCACGCCCACGTTCGGTTACCAGTGGGGCGGTTCCTTCGACACCGGATCCGGGGGTGCCCTCGGGTCAGGGCAGCTGCAGCTCGAAGATTCCTTCGCCTGGGGCGGGATCATAAGCTTCCTGGCACAGATGGGCAGCGCCGTGGAGCTGACGTACCTGCGGCAGGACACCGATGTCATCTTCGATCCGTCGGGGGGAGGTGCCCAGGTCAATCTGGGTGGCTTTTCCATGAACTACATCCAGATCGGCGGACGGCAGGAGTTCGGGCACTCGGAACAACTCCGTCCCTTCATCCAGGGCTCGCTCGGCATCAACGTCCTGGATCCCAAGGAGGGTGACCTTGGCTCGTCGACCCGGTTCTCCTGGAGCCTGGGGGGTGGCGCCAAGTACGTGTTCTCCAACGGACGCCTGGGGCTCCGCACCGATCTCAAGTTCTGGTCCACCCCGGTTCCCTCAGGGGAGATCGGAGTCTGGTGCGGGTTCTACGCCTGCGTGGCATCGGAAGGAACCGACTGGATTACGCAGGGCCAAGTATCGGGTGGGTTGGTCTTCGCGTTCTGAGTCCCAGCCACGAGTCTCGTGACCGGTCGTGAGTGAGCTCAAGGTCAAAGCCGGTGTGGTGCAGCAGAAGGAGAGCCATTTCGCCTGGATCCGCACCCGGCTGAGTCTGGAGCGGACCCTGATGGCCTGGGTCCGCACCGCCACGGCGATGATCGGATTTGGTTTTACCATCTTCCAGTTCTTCGAGCGGTTCAATCAGATGGCGGGAGTAGAGGGGCCACGCCACCCGGGCGCATCCCGTTTGATCGCGCTCGGTCTGATCGGGTGCGGCACCGGCGCGTTGCTCGTGGCCATCATCGAGTACCGGCAGATGCTGCGCTATCTCTGGAGCCCCGAGTTCGGAGAGATCGCCGGCGTCAGAGAAACCCGGAGCACCACGCCCGCTCTCATCGTAGCGGTGTTCCTCGCCCTGGTCGGAGTCGTCGCGCTCGGCACGGTGGCCCTGCGGACGGCGGGGGGGGTAGGGCGGTAGATACTGCGGCGGTAGGTACTGCGGCGGTAGATACGGCGGCGGTAGTCTTGGTACCAGAGGAATAGAAGCGCCAGCGTTCGTAAAAACCATCGTCGAAGCTGGATCGTCCCCCCCCTCTCGTAATCATTTACCCCGCATTACCTACCGCCGCATTACCTACCGCCGCGCCACCTACCGCCTTACCGCCGTACCTGCACCAAGGTGCAATTCTGATCGCCTGCGCAGGCCGGTATCCTGTGAACGTTTCCAATCGTTCGCGGAACTCAGGCGGCTGACCGACGGCGGACCCCGTCCCGACGCCCGCGCCGCGGTCCCCCGGCTCCGATGAAATAGGGCGATAACCCAAGACGTCGCTCACTGCACCATGCACATGCTGACCACCGACGCGGGCGGACGCCACCGGGCCGGCTCGACTCCAATGACTGGGGAGGGATGTATGAGGACTGCGACTGTGAACCGAACCCGACGGACCGCGCTGCTGGCCCCGGCCCTCGCACTCGCGCTCACCTGGGCGTGCAAGACCGAAGAAGCCGCGCCGCCTGTGGCAGAGCCAGCGCAGACGGCGCGGCCCGCGCCTGCGCCCGCCGGCCCGGCCGGGCCCACGCGCACGGAGCATGATCTCCTGGGAGACAAGGAGGTCCCCGGCGACGCGTACTACGGGGTTCAGACTGCACGAGCGCTGGAAAACTTCCAGATCTCGGGAGTGCCGATCAACCACTATCCCGGGTTCGTCGAGGCGTGGGCCATCGTGAAGCTGGCCGCTGCGCGCGGCAACACCGATGTCGGCGCCATGAAGAAGGAGAAGCTGGCAGGGATCGAAAAGGCGGCGGAGGCGCTGAGGCAGGGTAAGTACCACGACCAGTTTCAGGTGGACTGGTACCAGGGTGGCGCCGGCACATCGACCAACATGAACGCCAACGAAGTGATGGCCAACGTTGGGCTGGAGCTGACCGGGCACAAGAAAGGCGACTACGAGATCCTCGAGCCGCACGACGACTTGAACCAGTCTCAGTCGACCAACGACTCTTACCCCACCGCCATCAAGGTGGCGCTCCTGCTCCGCAACGACAAGCTGATCGCCGAGCTGCAGAGCCTGGCCGCCTCGTTCCGGGCCAAGGGCAACGCGTTCATGAACATCGTCAAGATGGGCCGCACCGAGCTGCAGGACGCGGTGCCCATGACCGTGGGACAGGAGTTCCACGCCTTTGCGGCTTCGCTGGATGGAGAGATCGCGCTGCTGCGTGATGCTGAGAAATACTTGTACACCGTCAACATGGGCGCCACGGCCATCGGTACCGGACTCAATGCCCCCAAGGGCTATGCCGAGCGGACCGCAGCCCATCTGGCGAAACTCACCGGCAAGCCGATCGTGCCGGCCAAGGACATGCTGGCGGCCACCTGGGACCAGCAGGGCTTCGTAGTCTATTCCTCGGCGCTGAAGAGCACCGCCATCAAGCTGTCCAAGATCGCGGGCGACCTGATCCTGCTCGCATCGGGGCCGCGCGCGGGCCTGAATGAGATCAACCTCCCCGCGATTCAGCCGGGCTCCTCCATCATGCCGGGGAAGGTGAATCCGGTCATTCCCGAGCTGGTCAACCTGGTTGCGTTCCGGGTGATGGGGAACGATTACACCGTCACCCTCGCGGCCCACGCCGGCCAGCTTCAGCTCAACGCGTACGAGCCGGTCGAGGGCGTTGCCATGATGGAGTCGCAGCACCTGCTCTACACCACCTCGATGGCCTTCCGCACCAAATGCGTGGACGGCATCACCGTCAACGAGAAGGTGCTGGAACACTACATGGAGACCACCATCGGCATCGTGACGGCACTCAACCCGGTACTGGGATACGACAAAGCCACCGAGCTGGCGGCCGAGGCCTCCAAGAGCGGGAAGGGCATCCTCGAGGTGATCCGGGAAAAGAAGCTCTTGACCGAGCAGCAGATCAAAGACCTGCTCGATCCGGTGAAGCTGACCAACCTCGATAGAAGTCAGTACGGCAAGACCAAATAGCGATCAACCGAGCCCGTACCCTGGCGTTGAGTTTCGAAAGGAGCGGTAGCATGAGGACATTTCGCACGACCGCCTTGGCGATGACAACCATAGCCCTCGCCGTGAACGTCCAGCTGGCGGATGCGCAAGGCAAGAAGCCGAACGTGGTGATCCTGGCGACCGGGGGAACCATCGCCGGTTCCGCGGCGAGCGGCACGGAACTGGGCTACAAGTCAGGTGCCGTAGGCATCGACGCGATGATCGCTGGCGTGCCGGGGATCGGCGACCTCGCCACCATCAAAGGCGAGCAGATTTCCAACGTCGGATCGCAGGACATGAGCTTCGCGATCCTGCTCAACGTCGCCAAGCGCATCAACGCGCTGGCGAAGTCGGGCGACGTCGACGGCTTTGTGATCACCCACGGCACCGACACCATGGAAGAGTCCGCCTTCTTCCTGAACCTGACGGTGAAAACCGACAAGCCCGTCGTGATGGTTGGCTCGATGCGCCCCTCGACGGCGGTCAGCGCCGACGGCCCGCTGAACCTCTACAACGCCGTGGGGGTGGCTGCCGATCCTCAAGCCAAGGGACGCGGGGTGCTGGTTGTGATGAACGACTGGATTCACGCCGCCCACTCGCTGACCAAGACCAGCACGACCGCGGTCCAGACCTTCATGTCGCCGGTTCGCGGGCTGGTGGGCGTGGCGAGCTACGGCAAGAACGACTGGTACTCGAAGCCGGAGTGGAAGCACACGACGCAGACGGAGTTCGACATCGCGCAGGTGACCGCGCTGCCGCGAGTCGACGTCATTTTCGTGGGCGTCGACATGTCGCCGGAGCTGATCAACGCGTCCGCGTCCGGCGGCGCCAAGGGCATCGTCCTGGCCGGCGTCGGGAACGGCAACATGCCCAAGAGCTCGGTGACCGCGGCGGCGAAATGCGGCGAAGAAGGGTGTCGTCGTGGTCCGGAGCAGCCGGGTGGCAACCGGACTGGTGGGACGTAACGTCGAGCTCAACGACGACGAGCTGGGCTTCATCGCGTCCGACGAGCTCAATCCACAGAAGGCGAGGGTTCTCCTGTCGCTCGCACTCCTGAAGCAGCGGAGCGCCGGCTGATTTGCAGACGATCTTCCGCACCTACTGAAGCCGGTGATGCGATCGGCGGTCGCCCGGGCCCTGGTGCTGCTGTGCCTGGCAAGGCAAGGGCTGGCCCAGGGCCAGCAGTCCGACACGACGGCCCGGGATACGACTGCTGAAACCGGCGTCTCGGCCGGAGAGTCTGAGGCCGAGCCGCCGCGCCGCAGGCTCGTCAAATGGAACGAATACGACGGGCCACTCTTTTCCCTCCGGGTTGGCGCCGGCTTCCTGGTGGACTACGCCACCTACAGCCAGGACGCCGCCGCCAAGGAGCAGCTGACCCTCGAGCCCGGGTTCAAGATCCGCGACTCCCGCCTCGCTCGTCAGCGGACGGATCAAGACCAAGCGACGGATCACGTATCAGGCCGGGCTCATGTACGACGGCTACGTCGAAGAGTGGTTCGTCCGCCAGACCGGGATTGATGGTGGCGAGTCCCGGAGCTCTGGGGAAACTTTTGGATCGGCCGCAGCAAGGAGGGGCCTAGCCTCAACAAGGTGATGACGGGATACGACGGCTGGACCCACGAGCGGTTCACCTTCTCCGACGCAATCCCGCTCCTGGCCGACGGCATCAAGTGGCTGGGCTACCTGCCCAACCGCCACCTAATCTGGAACCTCGGCGTTTTCACGGATTGGCTGTCCAAAGACGAGAGCTTCTCCTACTTCCATCAGGCGGTCGCTGGCCGGGTGGCATGGGTACCGATGGTCTCCGACAGCGCCGGCAAGCTGATTCACATCGGGGCCTCGTTTCAGATCGGCAAGCCGGAAAACGACACCCTGCAGCTCAAAGCCAAGCCGGAAGCCAGTGACGCGCCCAACTTCCTCGACACCGGCAAGTTCCGGTCGACGTCGGCGACACTTGTGGGATTCGAGGCGTACTACCGGCCGGGGCCCTGGCTGTTCGGCACCGAATACTACTGGGAGAAGGCCAACTCGCCCGGAAACCGGCGACCCGCTCTTTCAGGGCGGCGACATCTTCGCCAACTGGCTGGTCACCGGCGAGACCCGCTCCTACAACACGGTGGGCGGCTACTTCAGGCAGGTGTCACCGAGGAGGACGGTGTTCGAGGGCGGGCCGGGGGCGGTGGAGCTCCTGGTGCGGTTCTCCTACAGCGACTTCAATGGCGGGACTCTTCGGGGCGGAACCTTCTGGCGGCTTACCCCGATGGCAAACTGGCACCTCTCCGACTTCCTCCGGCTGGAGCTCATCTACGGCATCGGCACGCTCGACCGTTTCAACCTCGAGGGCACCACCCAATTTTTCCAGAGCCGGCTCCAGCTGGAGTTCTGACGCCGCGCATATCCAAGGCGCTCTGGAAGGCTGGACTGCTCGAAGCGCGAGGAGAAGCAGCTTCTTCAAACACCTGAACTTTGGTGCAGTATGCCCGTGTTTGATCGGGGATCACATTTGCTTATCTAACCTTTCACTCACAGTGACGAGACGCCCATGACAGCCACAGCCGCACCCCCGGCCACCCAGCAACGGCAGCCCTCAGGCCCTGCCACTCCACCCGATACGACCAAGCCGGCCGCCTTGGCTATTCCGAAGCAGGGATACTTCGAGCTGGAGCAGGGCAGATATGGACCGATCTATCCTCGGACCCCGGCGTGTTACGGCTTTACCATCATCGCCAAGATCAAGCCGGGCACGGAGCAAACCATCCGTGAGTACGGCAACAAGATCGAGAATACCATCAAGGGCCTGCCCGATGGCCTCGAGGTACTCCAGCTGCACTATCTGCGCTGGGTGCTCTTCGACATCGGCAAGGATACCTACTTCATGTATCAGGGCATCTTCGATACCGATTTCGACAAGTACACCGAGGACGCTGTCGCGCTCTTCACCAAGTACGGCATCAACACGATCTTCGAGAACCTGGAGGGCTTCCCGATGGACTGGAAGACCAACACGCCGGCGTTCATCAACTTCGTGCGGGAACATCACCGGCCCAGCTTCCTGGAATACGGGGAGTATCCCTACGTGAGTGCGCAGGAGATCAAGAAGGCTCTCAGGCTGAAGGCGGCGTTCTCAGAGATGCTGGACCAGATGCAGTGAGCGGGCAGCGAAGACGACGATGCTCGAGCTCGATGACATCCAGCACATCCTGGTGACGCGTACCCCGGCGCTGACCGGGCGATACGAATTTCTCACCTTCCGGGACAGCGCCGGCGCCAAGGCCTGGCTGGCGGGGCTTCTGGAGAAGATCCGGTCAGCCTCCAGCGTACAGAGCACGGTCGCGAGCGACAACCGCTGGGTGAACGTGGCTTTCACCTGGGAAGGACTGCGCGCCCTCGGCATTGACGAAGCGTCGCTGGCCACGTTCCCCGAGGAATTCAAGCAGGGCATGGTGGCTCGAGCCGAAATGCTGGGCGACACCGGCCTGAACCACCCTGACTGCTGGGTGGGAGAGCTGGCCAGCCCCGACCTGCACGCCATCGTGATCCTGTTCGCCCGCACCGCCGCGGAGCACCATCGTTGCATCGCCGCGCACGAGGAGCTTCTCGCGGGAGTGGATGGAGTCGAGCGGCTGTCCTTTCTCGACATCGAGGCCACCCCACCCTTCGATTACGCCCACGATCACTTCGGCTACCGCGACCGTCTTTCCCAGCCAGTGATGAAGGGCACCGGAGAGGAGCCAACCCCCGGCTCCGGGGCACCGCTCGAGCCGGGCGAGTTCATCCTGGGCTATCCCGATGAAGACGGCCCCCCGGCCAATCAGCCCGAACCCGAGGTGCTGTCGCGCAACGGCAGCTACATGGCCTACCGCCGGCTGGAGGAACACGTCGGCAAGTTTCGCGAGTTTTTGCAACAGCACGGGAAGACGGCTGAGGAACAGGAGTTCATCGCCGCAAAGCTCATGGGCCGCTGGCGCAGCGGCGCACCGCTGGTGCTGGCTCCGGAGCAGGACGATCCGGTGCTCGGCGCCGACATGCAGCGGAACAATGACTTCAACTACAAGAAGATGGACCCGCTGGGGTATGCCGTCCCGCTCGGCTCCCACTGCCGCCGGATGAACCCCCGGGACACGGCCCACAACATGAACCGGAGACGGATGATCCGGCGGGGCGCGACCTATGGCCCGGCTCTGCCGGAAGGCGCGCCCGACGACGGTGTCGAGCGGGGAATCGCCGCGTTCGTGATCTGCGCCAGTCTCATCCGGCAGTTCGAGTTCGCCCAGAACGTATGGATCAACGACAAGAACTTCCACGAGCTCGGGAACGAGCGCGATCCGATCATCGGGACGCAGGATGGGACGCTCGAGTTCAAGATCCCGAAGCGCCCGATCAAGAAACGCATCACTGGCCTGCCGGCGTTCACCACCGTTCGGGGCGGGGCCTACTTCTTTCTCCCGGGGCTCAAGGCGCTGAGGTATCTGGCCGGCCTCGGCGATGGGCGCTGAGCATGCCGGACGTCGAATCGTCCCCGCCGCCGTGGCCTGCACGCTCATCGCCTTCGGATCGGCCCAGGCGCAGAACCGGGGCGTCTACCCGCTGGGCATGAGCGCGACCGGCTCGGGTGTCATGCCGGCGCCCGGGTTCAGCTACTCGAACGTGTTCCTGTTCTACTCGCGAGACCGAAGCGTCGATGCCGGCGGAGAGGTCGTGGCGACCGGCAGCAACTCGGTGCTGATGGACATGAACGGGTTCGTGTGGGCCAGTGCGAAGAAGGTTCTCGGAGGCGCCAGGCTCGCGGCCTCGGCCACTCTGCCGATCGCCAACAACTCTCTCGCGTCCGATGTGAGCGGGGCGATCAGCGGCGGCGGCGGGTTCGCCGACTCCTACTACCAACCGCTGATTCTCGGCTGGGCGATGCAGCGGGCCGAGATCCGGGCGATCTACGGGTTCCTGGCCCCCACCGGTCGATTCGAAGTCGGGGCGGATGACAACGTCGGCTCGGGCTATTGGACCCACGTCATCGCTTCGGGTCAGACGCTCTACCTGACGCGGGACAGGAGGACGGCGATCTCTGCCTTCCAGATGTACGAGTTCCACGGCACCCAGGAGACCACCGGCATTCAGCCGGGACAGACCTTGAATCTCGACTATTCGGTGACCCGGATGATCCCGCTGCGCGAGGATCTGCAGCTGCAGGTGGGGCTGGTCGGTTATGGACAGTGGCAGACCACGGACAAGAGTGGGCCGGCGGTGACGCCGGAGCAGGCCGCGGCCCATTACAAGGTCAATGCACTGGGCTTCGCGACCAACCTGAGTTTCCCGGCCCGGAAGGTGGGGCTGGGTCTCAAGTACTACAACGAATTTTCCAACCGATCCACGTTCCAGGGGTATTCGCTGCAGATCGCCGCCTCGGTGACCTTCTGAGCAGCGGTCTCAGGGCAGACTAGGAATGGAGCTCGACATGGGTGGAACCAGGATGCCGGCGAGGACCTACAACCAGAGCCATGTGCCTCGCAGGTACATCGCCGGCCAACGGCGGGTGAGCCTCTACTGGACCTGGAGCTACCCCTGGGAAGCGAACCGCGATCCGGCGGTGATGGACAACCGCTTCTCGACCTTCACCGAGGTTCGCCGGGTGGCCTGGCCCGACTACGAGACCTGCGAATGGGACGAGCAGAGCTTCCTCCAGGGCATTGCGGGCACGCTGGAGTTGTTCCATCGCTCGACGCTCAGCTTTCAGCAGCTCGTCGGCGAGACCACCGGCCATCCCGTCGCCGTCTTCCAGCGGATCGACCAGGCCGGGTACCGGCAGCCGCTTGACGAGCGGATCCTGGCGGACACGGACACGCTGATGGTCTTCGGGCTCGACCACCTGGTGGCCGAGCAGGAGGCCGCGCCGGAGGAGATCGCGGCCCTGCGCGAGTGGCTCAAGCGGGAAGGCACCTGTCTCCTGATCGGCCCCCATCACGACGTCGGCTTTGCCCCTGACCTGCAGCAGCGGCAGATGGAGTACAAGCACCACGGCGATCCCCTGGTGCCCCGCCAGCAGCGCTTCGGCCAGTACACCCGGTCCTTGATGAAGGGCCTGGACGTTCCAGTAATGAACCAGTACGGGCTCCGCCCCGCCGTGCTGAAAGGCACGGGCCAGATCGCGCCGCTGAACACCAATCGGGACGAGGACAAGCTCGGTCTGCTCAAGGGCGTCACCACGTTCAATTTTCACCCCCACCTGCCGCACTATGCCCTGACCTCCGCGTGACTCGGCGTCGGTACGCGTGCTGTCCCGCCAGCCTATCGATCTCGACCGGCCCCACCCCTTTACGGCTGCAGGTCATACGGAGTTCAACTGCTTTATCTGGATGCCGCCCGCCCCAGGCCGGGCAGGAGACATCCTGCTGGCCGACTCGACCATCTTCACCACCTTGTTCGGCGGTACGGACAGTCTGGCGAATTTCTGGAGGAATCTCGCCCTGATGAAGTGAGCCAGGAACTCCCGAAGTCGAGTGCCTCTGCCCGCCCCCCGGGCCTACACCAAGGTCCAATGGATCACGGCCGCTGCCGTCGGCAAAATAGTTGCGCCGGCCGCGGGGCCGATCTCCAGCTTGCCCGGGCGGATGATGCCAGGGTGGGGGTGGAGCAGAATCTTCGTCAGCCAGGAGAATCATCCATGAAAGTCCGTCTGTTCGCCGCCTTGCTGCTCCTCGGCGCCCCCTTAAGTCTGGCGGCACAAGGCACGTCCGAGGCGAAGTTCGAAGTGTACGGCTTCGCCATGATGGACATGGGGTATAACGCCAATCAGATCCAAGCCGACTGGTTCGACGTGGTGCGGCCCACCAAGCTCCCCTCGTTCGAGGGCGAGTTCGCTCCCGACGGCAACACGTACTTCAGCGCGCGCCAGTCCCGCTTGGGGGTACGCTCGACCGTACCAACCGACCTCGGAGATCTCAAGACGACCTTCGAGTTCGAGCTCTTCGGCACGGGGGTAGATGCCGGCCAGACCACGTTCAGGCTCCGGCATGCCTACGGCGAGCTGGGCAAATGGGGCGCGGGCCAGACCTGGAGCCCGTTCATGGACATCGACGTGTTCCCCAATTCGGTCGAGTACTGGGGACCGACCGGGATGGTCTTCTTCCGCAACGTCCAGGTGCGCTACATGCCGATCCAGGGCGACACCCGGATGACGATCGCGCTGGAGCGCCCCGGTGCCAGCGCCGACCAGGGCGATGTGGCGGGCCGGATCGAGATCGCGGACGTCAGACCGCGATTCCCGGTCCCGGACCTCTCCGCCGAATACCGCCACGCGGCGAAGTGGGGGTACATCGAGCTGTCCGGCATTGCGCGGTACATCAAGTGGGAGGACCAGGGCACCGACGCCTTCGACCTGAGCGGCGACGCGCTCGGCTGGGGCATTCACGGGAGCTCCAACCTGAAGATCGGCGAGCAGAACGTCATCCGTGCCTCGGTGGTGTACGGTGAGGGCATCCAGAACTACATGAACGACGCTCCGGCGGACGTGGGCATCGAGACCAATGCCGGCGACCCGCTCGCGCCGGTCCAGGGCGTCGCTCTTCCGATGCTCGGCGTCGTGGCGTTCCTGGATCACACCTGGAACGCGAAGTTCAGCACATCGGTCGGATACTCGATGATCGACATCGACAACAGCGAGCTCCAGTCGGCCAGCGCGTTCAAGCGGGGGCAGTATGCCCTGGGCAATCTGCTCTATTACCCCATGCCGGGAGTGATGACGGGGGTCGAGCTCCAGTGGGGAGACCGCGAGAACTTCGAGGACGGATTCAGCTCCGACATTTTCAAGGTCCAGGCCTCCTTCAGATACAACTTCTCCAAGACCTTCTAAGGGCAACGCCATGATCACGCTTTCTCGCGCACTCCTGACCCTGGCTCTGCCGGCGATCGGGGCCACCCTGGCCCTGACTCCCGTCCAGGCCCAGGGCTCCCCCGACATAGCCACCGTCCTGAACGAGACCTACGCCAAGTTCCGGAACCTGCAGGAAGGAAAGAACGCCGACTACATCCCGGCCCTGGCCAAGGTCGATTCCAAGATCTTCGGTATCGCGCTGGTGACCACCGACGGGAAGGTCTACACCGCCGGCGACGTCAAGTCCGAGGTCTCCATCCAGTCCATCTCCAAGGTCTTCACCCTGGCCAAGGTGATCGAGGAGCAGGGGCCCGAGCACATCGAGAAAACCATCGGCGTAGACGCGACCGGCATGCGCTTCAACTCCATCGTCTCGGTCGAGTTCTCCCAGAAGGCACTGGGCGGGCCGGAGATGAACTCACTGGTCAACCCGGGCGCCATCGCCACTACGTCCATGGTCAAGGGCGGCACCCGCGACGCGGTGTGGAAGAGCATCCTCGACTGGCACTCGGCCTTTGCGGCAAGGCCGCTGTCGGTGAACCAGGAGGTCTTCAAGTCCGAAGCCGCGACCAACCAGCGCAACCAGGCCATCGGCGCCCTGATGTACGCCTACGGCTACATCAAGGAGAAGCCGGACCAGGCCACTGACGTCTACACCGAGCAGTGCTCGATCAGCGTCAACGCGAAGGACCTGGCCACCATGGCGGCCACCCTGGCGGACGGGGGCAAGAACCCGGTGAGCGGCAAGACCGTGATGAGCGCGAAGAACGTGCCCTACGTCCTGGCGGTCATGGCGACGGCCGGCCTCTACGACGACACCGGCAAGTGGCTCTACCACACCGGCCTGCCGGCCAAGAGCGGGGTGGGTGGCGGGATCATCGCGGTGGCTCCGGGCAAGTTCGGGATCGCGGTCATCTCTCCACCGCTCGACGACGCCGGGAACAGCGTGCGGGCCCAGAAAGCCATCGCCGAGATTGTGGCACGGCTCAACGCCAACCCTTACGCGGTCAAGCCCAGCTAGCGAGTTCGCGTGCGGTCGGGTCGTGCGGCCCACGGCCCGGCGTCACCTCTGACGAGCTGCACGTGAGGATCGGGCGGTTTGCCTCCCAGGCAACCGTCCTAGTCCAGTTCCTTCGACCTACCCATGACAGACAACGGAGCGATCAATGCGTTTGCCGGCCCTGGTGCTTGCGTGCCTGATCACGATGCTATCGCTCCCGCTGCGCGCCCAGGACGAGGCGGGACGGGATCCGACAGACACGCTGACAGCTGACGGATCCCAAGTACACCAATCAATCGCGGGCGAATTCACGCCCGGCCAAAGGCTTCGACATCGCCAAGACCAAGATCGCCAGCCTGAACATCAGCTTCTACGGGGTGTTCCGCTACATGAATCAGATGCCGGGAAGCCAGACGTTCACCGACCACCTGGGCCGGGAGCGCGCCGGTCAAGGCGCGCAACGACCTCAACTGGCACCGGACCTTCGTCTGGCTCACCGGGTTCTTCTACGACCCCAAGTTCCGCTACAACATCTCGCTCTGGTCGCTGCCTACGACGCAGCAGACCCTGCTGTTCGGCAACCTCTCAGTACCGGTTCAATCGGGCTATCGGCATCGGGGTGGGCATCGCGCCCAACCTCACTGCGCGCTCGATGCAGGGCTCCTGGCCCTTCTGGGCCTCCAGCGACCGGCAGATGGCCGAGGATTTCTTTCGCGGGGGGTTCTCGTCCGGCGTCTTCGTCACCGGGCAGCCCATCGAGAAATTCTGGTACACCGCCTCGGTCAACACCAACATCAGCCAGCTCGGCACCACGGCGGCCAACGACACCCGGGACATGGCGTACAGCGCCAGCGTCGTCTGGAGACCCAGCACCGGCGAGTTCGGGCCCCGTAACGGGCTGGGCGACTTCGAGCACCATACCAAGCTGGCCACGCAGTTCGGCGCGTCGGCCGCCCACAGCCGCGAAGCCCGCTACGCCTCGGAAACCGCTCCACCCAACGCCACCCAGATCAAGCTCTCCGACGGCGTCAACCCGTTCGATGCCGACGCGCTGGCCCTCGGGGTGACGGTGCAGAAGCTCGACTACGACGAGCTGGCCTTCGATGCCGGCTTCAAGTATCGCGGCTTCTCGTTCCAGAGCGAGTTCTACGTCCGCAAGCTCTCCGACTTTCTGGCCACCGGACCGGTCCCACACGAGTCCATCGTGGACAAGGGATTTCAGGTCCAGGGGATGCACATGGTGGTGCCGCGACTGGTCGGGGTCTACCTCACCTACGGTCAGGTGATCGACGACTTCGACCGGAACCCCTGGGAGGTGTCGGGAGGAGCCAGCTTCTATCCCAGCCGGACCCGCAGCTGGCGGCTCAACCTGCACCTGATCCGGGTGGAGAAGAGCCCGGCGGCGTCGAACTTCGGGTTCTACACCTCGGGCCAGAGCGGCACCACGATCTCGATCGGGACCGACATCCTGCTATGAGGCGAACAACACACTGCTGCGCCGTGGTCGCCACGCTGGTCTCCATCCTGGCGACCGCTCGGCCTCTCCCGGCGCAGGGCGGCGGGCCCCGGACCGGCTACGATTTCGATGACGTCCACTTCCACCTGACCAACTACGTCCAGGAAGGCACCGACATCCGCGACTTCCTGCGCCTCATGGGCACCAAGGCCGGCCGGGTCGCGCTCTTCGGCATCCCGCTGCAGCAGACCTGGTCGCTACGAGAACTCCGGCGACTTCGCCCCGACCTACTACCTGCAGAGCGACGCCCCGCTGTACTACTACTCGTTCACCGACGCCTTCATCGCGATGGCGTACCGGTCGCTCGTCGCCAGGAGCAGCAGGCCCGGTTCGACCCGATGATCACCGGCTTCAATCCCGCGGACATGTACGCCGCGGACCACATCCGCCGGGTGCTCAAGACCTTCCCCGGCGTCTTCACCGGGATCGGGGAGTTCACCATTCACAAGGAGTTCGTGTCGTCGAAGGTGGCGGGCGAGGTGGCCAGCCTGACGGATCCGGCCCTGGACCGGATCCTCGACTTCGCCGGCGAGGTGGGCCTGGTCGTGCTGCTGCACAACGACATGGACATGCCGTTCGCCAAAGCGGGGACCGAGCCGGTCTTCCTCACCCAGATGAAGGCGCTGCTGCGGCGGCATCCCAAGACCACGATCATCTGGGCGCACATCGGGCTGGGACGCATCGTGCACCCGGTTCAGGCCTCCGCCACGGAGCCCCCCACGCAGCGGAACCCCAACCACGGCGTGATCGTGGAGCAGATCCTCTCCGACCCGAAGCTCCGCCACGTCTACTTCGACATCAGCTGGGACGAGGTGGCCAAGTACCTCCTGGCCACTCCCGAGGTGACCCGCCGCTCGGCGGCCATGATCAACCGCTACCCCGACCGGTTCCTGTTCGGCTCGGACGTGGTGGCGCCCCGGACACCACCCAGTACTACGCGGTGTTCGACGATGTATCGCCCGCTGTGGGACCTGCTCACCCCGGAGGCCAGCGAGAAGGTGCGGAAGGGAAACTACGAGCGGCTGTTCGACGCCGGCCGGCGGCGGGTGCGGGCCTGGGAGCAAGCCCACAAGGATTAGTCCACCTGCCGGCAACGCCGGATCTCAGAAGCTCCAGCTGATCGCGAGCGTGGTGCCGAAGTCGCTCTTGGGGATTCCGGCAGCCGGTGGCTTGCTGTCGTGCGTACTGAAGACCGTCCCGGTCAGCATGAAGTCCTTCACCAGCTCGTACGACAGCCGGAAATCGTTCTGCAGTCTCACTCGGCCCCGCAATCGAAAAACTGGGAAATACCTGGCTGGTCAACGAGACGTCGAGCTTGGGACGATCGTAGCGGAAGGCGCGGAACGAGGCGCCGAGCAGCCCCTCGAAGCCGCTGGACGTCGAATCGGTGGAGAAGTACCGCTCCCGGGTGAGCACCAGGCCCCCGGTGGCTCGGAACTCGATGTGGTTGGATTGAGCCAGCGTCCGGGATCCGAAGCCGACCAGCCTGGCGCGTCCCGCCAGGTCCAGCTCTTCGCTCTGATCGAACCCGACCAGGAAGCCGGTGCTCCAGCGGTTGCTGAGGAACAACCGCTCGGTGAACGAACCTGAGAGGCGGGAGGTCTCCGCGGCGTCATCCCGATCCTCGAGGAAGGTGGTGAACTCCAGCGTGGTCTCCGTGGTCGGCCCCCGGTACACCACCTTGGCTCCGGTCGAGAGCTGCACCGCCTGATGCGCCTTCTGGTAGGAAAATCCCAGATCGAGATACCCGCTCAACCGAGCCAGGAACCGTTGCTCGATCGGGGCCATCGCCACGATCTCGCCCAGGCTCAGCGTGTCGGCCCCCAGGGCCAGCCAGCCGCTGGAGACCAGTCCCAGCGGGCCGTAGAACTTCTGTCCCGAGCCGAGCTGAACTTCCAGGATGGTCGTGGTGCTGATCCGATCGACCTTGTCCCATTCGATGTAGATGGTGCCCAGGTCGTCGGTCGAGTACTTGAGCAGTCCCCGGGACAGGGATTTCACCTCCCCGGTGATCCGGTCCCCATTCCGGATCCAGACCGAATCGGTG
>CAVUDL010000016.1:0-56467 GCA_963740175.1 uncultured Gemmatimonadales bacterium | reverse complement strand
CCAGACAGATCCATCCAGCCAGAAACGCAACGCCGCCCAAGGGTGTCACCGCACCCCACCAGCGTGTTCCGGAGAGCGCCAGGATGTAGAGGCTTCCGGAAAACAGAACCGTTCCGGCCACAAAGAGCCAACCAGCCCAGACCGGCAGCTGGCCTGGCCACCGGCCGAGAGCCCACGCCACTGCGAGCAACGCGAGCGCATGATACATCTGGTATCGGGCCGAGGTTTCGAAGACCGCTAGCGAGGCGGGCGTGAGCCTTGCCCGAAGCGCATGGGCCCCGAAAGCTCCGGCAGCCACCGCGATGGCTGCTGACGCGGCACCTAGGCCGAAGAACAGCCGTTCCATCGGCTCACTTGTGAGACAGGCCCCGGGCTGCGAGCTCCCCGGAGCTGGCCCGCCGATCCGCCCACGCTGCCAGTGCCGCAATCCCTACCATGAAGACGATGTCGCTCACCGCAATAACGGTCATGTTGGGCGGCAATGGGCCGAAGACACTCGCGAGGTACGTGCCCACCAGGAGCAGAACCAATACGAAAAGTCTCGGCGGCCTGACTGGGTGCCGATTGGAGCCCCGCGTGAGATAGATCGCCAATCCAGCGCCGAACACGATGGCCTCTGCTGCGAGGGTGGCCAATGGGCTGTTCCATAGACCCAAGCCGAGCTTGACCGAGCCGCTGCCCGAGAGCGGAAGATCAGCTACGTGAACCAGAACGTCCAGCGGGTAGTGTGAGAATGCCGCGAGCCCCACGACCGCAGCGGCCTGCCAGTGGCGGCTGGTGTCTCGGGTCGGCCACGAGTAATAGAGCGCCGCGGCGACGAAGCTCCACGCGAGCGCTCCGACGAGACTATGGGAGATGGGGTAGTTCAGAAACTCGAGCGGTGTCACGGCGGTGTGTCCCGGGACGATCCTGGCATGCTCCCAGCCGAGCAGAAGAAAGATCCCCCAGAGCACATCCGGCAGCTGCACGGCCAGGAACAGGGTACCGAGCGAGAGCTTGGGCTCGGCCCGCTTGAGCGCCAGCGCGACTCCGTAGTGGCCTAGGAACACGGCGGGACGGCGGGGCAGCGGGGCAGGGGGCGATGATCGGGGACGTTGCGGATGTCATGACCGATCCTTGAGAGATGGACGCTGCGAACCTACTGAAGAACAGGCCTGCTGTCCCGCTATTCCGCTGCCCCGCTTACTTCAACCACGTCCCTCCATCAACCACCATCACCGCTCCGGTGATCCATGTTCCTGCCGGGCTTGCCAGGTAGGTCACCATCTGTCCGATGTCCTCAGGGGTACCCCATCGGCCCAGGGGAATAGAGTCGGATGCGTACTTCTCCATCCCGAAGAGATCGGGCGCGTCGGAGCCGGGCGGAGTGAAGGCCTTTTTGACTCCCTCCGTAGGAATGGGCCCAGGCGCCACCGCGTTGACCGTGATCCGGTCGCGGGCCCACTCGAGTGCCAGTGTGCGTGTCAGGGCGTCGACGCCGGCCTTGGCCGCCGTGGCGTGCGCCATCAGCGGCCAGCCCCGGTAGTGCAGTGTCATCGAGATCGACACGATTCTGCCGCCACCCTGCGCCTTCATGAGCGGATGGACGGCCTGGCAACAATAGAAGGTACCGTACAGATCGGTTTCCACTACGGCCCGCCACGCATTGGGAGACAGCCCCGCGCTGGGGGCGTAGAAGTTTCCGGCCGCGTTGTTCACCAGTATGTCGAGCCGGCCATGCCGTTGGGCCACCTGTTGAACCATCTGGGCGACCGATTCCGGCTCTCGCACATTGACCGCGACGGCGCTGACCTTGCCTCCCAGCGCGCGGAGTTGATCGGCCGCGGGCTCCAGGTGCTCAGGCTTCCGGCTCGCGATAGCCACATCGGCTCCGGCTGCTGCGAGCGAGGCGGCGATGCCAAACCCGATGCCGGTGCCTCCGCCGGTCACCAGCGCAACCTGGCCCCGCAGAATATCCGGCTGGAATACGCTCGCGGGCCGACTCACGCTCCCTGTCCCCGCGCGGCCAGACGCGCGGAGAACGCCTCCAGCCTGAGGCGGAACTCCTGGCCCTGCAATGCCTGCAGCTGAGCCGCCCCCTCGCTCGAGAGCGCCTGCTCCAGTGCGCCGACCTCCTGGGCCCGCACAAGGCGCTTGATGCTTCGGACGCTGGGGCCCGCCGATTCCAGGAGCGCGTTGACGGTCCGTCTCACCCCCGAATCCAGGCTGGAATCCTCGATCACCTCCTCCACCATCCCGATGGAGAGTGCTTCCCGTGCGTCAACCGTTTCGTTGCCCATGAGGATGCGCAACGAGCGCCCTACTCCAACCAGGCGCGGCAAGGTGAAGGTAGACCCTCCATCGGGGACCAGGCCCATGCGGGCGAACGCCGAGGTGAAGGTCGCGCTCGAGGCGGCGAGGCGCATGTCGCAGGCGAGCGCCAGGTCGAACCCGAAGCCGGCCGCGGTGCCCTGAACCACCGCCAGCACCGGAATCGGCGAACGCACGATGGCAATCACCGCCGACTGAAAATCGCTGAGCCCATGCTGTAGCTGCGAGACCGTAGGATTGGCACCGAGCGATCTCAGCCAGTGCAGGTCGAGTCCGGCGCAGAAATGACCTCCCGCGCCGGACAGGAGGATGACTCGGGCCTCACCGGCTTCCTCCACCTCCTCGATGAGCTGAGCCAGCGAGCGCGCGTGGGCCGGTGTGATCGCGTTGCGGCGCGAGGGGATATTCAGGGTCAGGCGGTGGATCGGTCCGTCGGATTCAGAGACCAGCTCCGCCATGAGTCGCTCGATCTGAGTTGGATGGTAGCATCTTACCAGAGGACACAAACAGGATAGTATTATACGAAGAAGCCAGCCGCAGTACTTCCGGCTCCCCCGGCCGGTTCCCAGTCTGGCTCTCATCCCCTATAGTGACCCAGCTTCAGCGCAAGGTTCCTCCACCGGGCCCGCCCGCCGCAGCGCGACGAGCGCTGGTGGTCGATGACGAGCCCACCATCCGCAGCGCGGTCGCCCGATACCTGCGCAAGCGGGGATGGTGCGCGGATGAGGCTGAGGACGGCTGGGTCGCTCTGCTCACGCTGGAGCGCTCTGAGCCGGGCCAGTATCACATCGTGATCTCGGATCTGCGAATGCCCCGCTACTCCGGCGATCAGTTACATGACTGGCTGGCGCAGCACCGGCCGGAGCTGTTCGACTTCCTGATTCTCACAACCGGGGATCTGGCGTCACCGGCTCTGAGGGAGTTCATCGCCCGGACCCCCCGGCCCGTGGTGGAGAAGCCGTTCGAGCTGGCCGAACTGGGACGTCTGATCGAGGAAGTGGCCGGGCCTTCGGGCTAATCGCCCGAATCCGGCACGGCCATGCCCATCGCATGGTAGCCGTTATCCACGTACACCACGCTTCCGGTGATCGCCTTGCCCAGCGGGCTGCTCAGAAAGGCGGCGGTACTGCCCACGTCCGCGGCGTCGATCGGCCGTGGCAGGGGGGAGTTGGTGGAGGTGTACTTGATCATCATGTCTATGAAGCCGATGGCGGTCGCGGCGCGCGAGGCCCATGGGCCCGCCGAAATGGCGTTCACCCTTACCCCCCAGCGGCGGCCTGCCTCGAATGCCAGCGTCCGGGTGTCGGCTTCCAGCGCCGCCTTCGCGGAAGACATGCCGCCGCCGTAGCCCGGAATCACCCGCTCGCCGGCCATGTACGTGAGCGACAGGAACGATCCGCCTGCCCGCATCAGCGGAGCCAGATGCTTCACCAGCGAGATGTTGCTGTAGGCACTGACGCTGATGGCGGAGAGGTATCCTTGGCGCGAGGTATCTACGAGGGGAGATTTCACTTCCGGCGCGTTGGCAAGGCTGTGCACCACCACGTCCAGGCTGGACTCGCCGAAGTCGGAACGCAGCCGCGCCGCCATGCCCTGGATGCTGAAATCCCCCACATCCTTGTAGCGCTTGTTCTCGCGGACCTCCGCTGGCGCTTGGTCCAGGGTATCGAATGCCGCGTCGAGCGGGTAGATCCGCTCGAACTCGAGCTTACGCCCGTCGGCAAGAAGCATGGACTCGTCCATCTTCCCTCGCTCGAGCAGCTTGGTGAAGATCCCGAGCGCAGGAGGCCAGCTCCCTAGGCAGATGGTTGCGCCCGCCTCCGACAGCGATTTGGCGATGGCGAAGCCGAAGCCGCCATCATCGGAGACTCCGGCGACGAGGGCGCGTTTTCCGGTGAGGTCGATAGGCAGCATGCGCGTGGGTCCTTACTCAGAAGAGTCCGCGGGAATGTAGTGCCCGCCCTGAGCCCTTCGCTATGCTCACTGGTCCCGCAGAACCTCCAGCGGTGGCCTTCGCACTACATCCCGGCTGTTGGCCAGCCCGACCAGCACCGTGACGGCGACGATGAGCAGCGTGAGCGAGCTCATCGGAATCAGCGGTAGTCCAAACGGCCCTTGGAAGACAAACCGGGCCACTCCCCATCCCGCCGCTGCAGCCAGGCCCACCGCGACCGTTGCCGCGAGCAGACCCAGCGCCAGATACTCCGCCAGCACTACCCTGAATACCTGGCCGCGAGTGGCTCCCAAGGTTCGCAGGAGGGCCCCCTCTCGCACCCGCTGAAACCGGCTGGTAGCCAGGGCACCGATCAGCACCAGCACGCCGACCGCCAGACTGAAGAGTGCCATGAATCGGATGGCAAGCACCACCCGCTCCACCAGCTGCTCCAGAGATTCCTGTAATAGTGACAGGTCCAGCGTCGAGACATTTCCGAAGCGTTCTGCCAGACGGCGTTGAAACCGTCCCCGCTCGCCGGGATCTTCGATTCTGGTAAGTGTCACGAATGTCTGGGGAGCCGCCTCCAACGTTCCCGGTGCGAACACCACGAAGAAGTTCGGCTCGAAGCGAGCCCACTCTACCTCACGCAGGCTGCCGACGCGAGTGGGTATGGAAACTCCCTGCACGTCCCACACGATCTCGTCGCCTATTTCCACACCGAGCTCGGCCGCGAGGTCCCGCTCGACTGAGATGCGGGCGGGTGCTCCCCTGCCGTCCCACGCACCGGCCACGACTCTCTCCGACCCTACGAGCGAATCCCGGTAGGTGGACCGGTACTCGCGCCGGAACACCCACGCATTGGAGGCTCGTTCCCCCGTCTCTCCCGCGGCAGCAAGCAGCTCAGTGACCGGCCGGCCCTTAACGGAGCGGATCCGCATGGGCACGATCGGAGTGGGCCCGATGTGCCGGAGATCGGCCTCGCGCAGCACCTGCTGGACCGGCGCAAGCTGATCCCGCTGTATGTCGAAGAGGACCAGGTTTGGGCGGGCCGGTCCGCCGCTCGCGCTGAGCTGGCGCAGCAAGTTGTGCTGAACCAGGTAAAGAGTTCCCAGCAGGAATGCTCCGAAGCCGATGGCCAGCACCAGACTGACCGTTTGATTGGCGGGACGGTGCAGGTTGGCGAGACCCTGCCTCCACACATAGGGCCACCCCTGCGGCAGCCATCGCCGCATGAGTCGGGTAAGCGTCCACGCAGCGGCCCAGAGCGTAAGCAGCGCCACGGCGACGGCGGCGGCAAAGATTGCTCCCCGGCGCCAGCTGCCCACCTGATATGCGGCCAGCGCCACGGTACTTCCCGCCACCAGGATGAGCGCGACCACCACCCAGCGATCCCGCGAGCCTGGACCCGGTTCGTAAGGCCGACGCAACGCCGCCATGGGAGAGATCCGGCGCAGCCCCAGCAGCGGAAGCAGGGCGAATACCAGTGCTACCCAGACACCCATTCCGACGCCGAGCGCCATCGCGCTCCACGAGAGTGTGGGAGTCACTTGCACTGGAAGGAAGCCCGAGAGGAGCCCGGGCAAAAGCCGCTGTACCAGCACGCCGGCCGCTGCGCCCACCACACTTCCAGCCAGGGCCATCGCGCCGGCTTCCAGCAGGTAGATGGCGAACACTCGGCCTGCGGTGGTTCCCAGGCACCGAAGCACTGCCACCGAGTCCGAGCGCTGCCGGACGAACACGATCACCGCGCTCGCCACCCCGATTCCCCCCAGGAGCAAGGCGATGAGCGCGACCAGCCCCAGGTAGCCGGTGAGGCGGGTGAGGGCATCGTTGAGATTTTGCTGATCGTCGGCCACAGTGCGCACCCTGACCCGCTCGGCTCGCAACGGTGCCCGGTATTTCTCGGCCAGGCTCTGGGCGGAAAGACTCGCGGGAAGCTTCACAAATGCCTGGTGCTCCACCCGTGCGCCGAACCCCAGCAGTCTGGTCTCGTCCAGATAACGTGCAGGGATGTAGATGCGGGGACCAAGAGCGAAGCGGACACCCGCGTCGCTGGGGGCGCTCTCAATGACGCCGGTGATGACGAAGCGACCCTCTCCCAGAGCCACCGTATCTCCGACGGCGGCGTTGAGCGCCGTGAGCAGGGAGGGATCTACTACTACGTAGCGACCGGTTTGAAGCTCCGGCCAGGCGCTGCGCGGTTCGGTCCGGATCTCCCCGTAAAAGGGGTAGCCACCCTCAATGGCCGCTACCTGCACCAGCCTGGTTCCGGCGGTGCGGGGTACGTAGGCCATGCCGGCAAAGCTGGTCAGCCGCGCAATGCTGCCCTGCCTGGAAAGCGTATCGAGGACCGCCTCGACGCGCGGGGTGAACGCCTGCCGGCCAACCACAGCCAGGTCCGCGCCCAGGAGGGCCCGAGCCTGCTGCCGCACGGAGTCCTGCAGGTTGTTGGTGAAGGAGTTGATGGCCACCAGTGCCGCCACGCCTACCGCCACCGTTCCCATGAGCAGCAGCAGCCGGCGCGGCGCAGCCCGCAGTTCGCGGGCCGCCATCCGGCATACGAATTCCGGCCCAGTCATGCGGCGGAGTCCGCCACGACGCTCCCGTCGGCCAGCCGGATGGTGCGCCGGGCGCGCGCGGCAAGGTCCAGATCGTGCGTCACCAGCACCAGCGTAGTGCCGAGGTCGCGATTCAGCTCCACCATCAGGTCGATGATGGTGGCGCCGGTGCGGGCATCCAGATTCCCGGTGGGCTCGTCGGCGAACAGCACCTTGGGACGGATGCTGAAACCCCGCGCCAATGCCACCCGCTGCTGCTCTCCTCCCGAGAGCTGAGAGGGATAGTGGTGTTCCCGGCCACCCAGGCCGACACGGGCGAGCAGCTCCCGAGCGCGCGAGGCAGCACCGGTATCACCCCGAAGCTCCATAGGAACCTGGACGTTCTCCTGCGCGGTCAAGGTCGGGATCAGCTGGAAGGCCTGGAAGACGAAGCCGATTTTTTCTGCTCGGACCCGGGCTCGTTCATCCTCGGTGAGCGGGCCGAGCTCCTGACCGTCGAGGTAGACGCTGCCGGCAGTCGGCCGGTCCAGTCCGGCCAGGAGTCCCAGCAGCGTTGTTTTCCCGCTACCCGACGGACCGAGGATGGCGAGAAAGCCGCTCCGGCTCCAGACTGAAGGTTATATCCTTCAACACCGTGAGATCCCGGCCGGCGGAGCGGTAGGTTCGGCCCAACGATTGGCAACGAAGCATGGTGGTGAGCATCTCGAATGATACCAAGGTATGTAGCGATGATCGGTCTGGCCGCGTGGGTTTGCGCCTGTGACCAGGCGGCTGAAAAGCCGGCAGAGGGCCGAGCGCTTGCAGGTGCGGTGACCCAGCTTCCCGCCATCGTGTTTCTCGGCACCAGTCTTACTGCGGGATTGGGCCTCGACCCAGACCAGGCGTACCCTGCGCTGGTCCAGCGCAAGATCGACTCAGCCGGTCTCGGCTACCGGGTAGTGAATGCCGGCGTGAGTGGGGAGACGTCGGCCGGAGCACGGCAGCGCATCGACTGGGTGCTGCAAGAGCCGGTGGCCGTGTTGGTGATCGAGACGGGCGCGAATGATGGACTTCGAGGGCTGCCGCCAGACTCGTTGAGAGCCAACATCCAGGCCATTCTGAATCGCACCCGACGAGTCCAGCCGGCTCCCAAGGTGGTCATTGTCGGAATGCGGGTTCCGCCGAATTACGGCCGGACTTATAGCCAGGAGTTCCAGGCGGTATATCCAGAGCTGGCCCGGGCCAGCGGTGCTGAGCTGGTCCCGTTTCTCCTCGAAGGCGTCGGGGGAGTGGCCACTCTTAATCAGGCTGACGGGATACATCCAACCGCCGAGGGACAGCGCAAGATGGCGGAGACTGTGTGGCGGGTCTTGGAGAAGGTGCTCAAGGAGGACCGATAATCTCCTCCAGGGCGCCAACCGCTGTATCAATCTCTTCGTTCGAGTTGTAGTAATGCGGTGAGATCCGGAGAGCAGAAGTTGTTTGCTTCTCGTCCATGTCGATCACCGCATCCTCCCGGTGAGGCGAGCTGGTATTGATGCCCCGAGCCCGGAGAGCCAGCTTGATGTCCGTCGCGTCGCGCCCTGCGATTGCGATCGTCACGATGGCGCAGAGCTCGGGCCCCCGGTCCAGCACCCGTACTCCAGGGACGTCAGCCAATCGATCGCGGGCATAGGCTGCGAGCTCCCGGGCCCGCCTTCCAGTAGTCTCGACCCCCGCGTTCAGGGCATACTCGGCCGCCGCGCCAAGACCCATCACCAGGGCGTAGGCAAACTCCCAGGTCTCGAAGCGCCGGGCATCCGGATTGAGCTCGAACGCGTCGGCGTCGGTCCAATCCGCGCCATGCATGTCGACCAGCAGGGGATGGGCTCCTTTCCGCAGCGCCTCGTCCGACACATACAGGAAGCCCAGTCCGCGAGGGCCCCGCAGGAACTTTCGAGCGGTACCCGACAGGTAGTCGCAATGCAGCTGCTCCACCTGGATCGGAATCTGGCCCACCGCCTGGCACCCGTCGATCAGATAAGGCACACCTGCCTCCCGACAGATTCGGCCTACCGCCTCGACCGGCTGCACCAGGCCGGAGTTGGTGGGGATCCACGTCAGCGCCACGAGGGTGGGTCGGCGCCGCGCGATGAGCTTCCGAACCTCATCCGGGTCCACGCCGCCTTCCGGCGCGTCGGGCGCTCGCACGATCTCGACGCCGCGGCGGCGGGCCAGCGACAGGTACATGATCTGGTTCGAGGCATAATCGGAGCGGCTGGTGAGAATGACATCGCCGGGGCCGGGATCGAACGCGCTGATCGCCTGGGCGAACGCCACCGTGGAGTTCTGCATCAGGGCCACGTTGCGAGCCTTCGCTCCGAGCAGCCGGGCCATGGCAGCGTAGCATTGTCGGATCGCCCCCGAGCTGGTGTCGGCCGCCTCGTACGCTCCCAGCTCCTGCTCCAGTGAGAGGTAATGGAGGATGGCGTCATAGACGGCTCGGGGCATGAGCGCGGCACCGGCATTGTTGAGATGCACCAGGTTCACGAGCCCGGGCGTATCCGCCCGCCACTGCGCGAGCTCCACCGGCGGATTTGGTATCAGCGTCCGATCCATGCGCTCAGCTCCTCGATCCCCCGCTGCCAGTGATGGCTGAACCGCCGTAGAGCCGCTTCCCGGTCACTCCGCCGCAGCGCCTCGATGATACGCGAGTGATGCTGGGTAGACAGGCTCACCCGCCCGGCATCACGGAGGAACGCCCGCATGTAGCGGCGCGGCACCTGCCACAGAGAGCTAATCATGGAGAGGAGCCGCGTATTGGGGCACCCCTGGATGAGGGTCCGGTGCCACTGCTCGTCCAGGTCAATGCACCGGTTGGGGTCCCCCCGGATGGCGCCGAGCTCGCGGTCGAGCTCGCTCAGCTGGGCCAGCTGCGCCGGTGAAATATCGCCCGACAGAGTGAGCGCCAACCCCTCGAGGGTGGCGAGTATGGCACCGGTCTCCTCCATTTCGGCCCGGTCCAGCGGCTGAACTCTAAAGCCTCGACCCATGTCGGCTGACAGAACGCCTTCACGGGCGAGCCGGAGCAATGCTTCCCGCACCGGGGTCCGGCTGACGCCCAGCTCGCCCGCAAGCTGGGTGTCTTTAACCCTGGAACCTGGGGTCAGTGTCCCGCTGGAGACCCTGTCGAGGACCTGCCGGTAAATTTCGTCTCGCAGGGGCGACCTTGTGATTGAGCTTCCGTGGGCCATGTATACTGTATACAGTATTTAAAGTAGCGAGTCAAGCGAACTCATTGGGGCGTATTCGGCAGAGTCACCGGCACTGAGACGGACCCAAACGCCGCACCCGGGCCGTCCGCATACCGCAGATCCACGATGTGTACCAGGAAGCGGTTCCTCTCGAGCTGCTCAATCTCGAATGTGGGATAGCGAGCCCATCCCATGAAGCGACGACCCAGCGGCGTCTCAACCGCTTCCTGAACAGCCAGGTGAGAAGGCCGCTCCTGGGGGTAGCTCCGCACCTGGGCAAGGTCGACGTGAGGACGTCGGAGCCATCGAAATGTGCCTACCTGATAGCGTTGGTCCTGCACAACCACAAACTTCCGAGCTAGTGGATTGAAAGGAACCGGTCCGGCCATGGCGTCATGCACCGGAGCCACGGAACCGAGGCCCAGCTCTCCAGCCACGATTTTTCTGGCCTCCCATCCCGACAGCGCCATTGCAGCCACATAGAGGCCCACCAGTCCGAGTGACACCGCAGCTGGATTGCTGGTCTTGGGCTGCTGGGCTCTCCGCCGCTCCAAGCTGAGATACAGTCCCAGCGCGAGGGCGAGCCAGACCCATGGATCTATGATGAAGAGCGTGTCGCCATAGAACCATTCGGCTGAAAACGGCATCAACCAGCGTACGCCGTAGGTGTTGAGGGTGTCGAGGAATGGGTGGGAGATAATGGCGACATACGACAGGAAGAGGAGCTCGCCGGGGACGACCGTAGACCGGGACCACTGCCGCTGCTGCCGTCTCACCCGATGGAGCACCAGAAGACCGCCCGCGAGCAGCCATGGAAGCACCAGGAGTGCCACGACGCCATGGGTCCATCCCCTGCGCCACTCCAGGTCAGCCCCCGGACCGCCGAAGTAGGCAAGCACGTCGATGTCAGGGAGATTCGCACCAATAACCAACGCGCTGGCGCCGAGAGCGGTCCGTTTCGCTAGACCGCTTCGTGCCAGCGCAGCGCCGACCAGGGTGTGGCAGACCGGATCTATTCGAGCCTCGCGTCCATTTCAATCTGGACGTTGCCCTGTAGCGCGTTCGAAACGGGACAGCCCTTCTTGGCGGCCTCGGCCGCCTTGGTGAAGCCGGCCTGGTCCACACCGGGAACCTTCCCGGTCACCTCTAGCCGCATCTTCGTGATCTTGAAGCCGTCTCCCACCTTGTCGATGGTGCATGAAGCCTTGGTGCTGATGCGGGTGGCCGGGGAGCCGGCCTTCTCGAGTCCGGCGGACAGCGCCATGCTCAGACAGGCGGCGTGGGCGGCCGCGATCAGCTCCTCGGGGTTGGTTCCCCGGGCTCCCTCGAAGCGGGTGGGAACAGAGTAGTCACCTTCGAAGGCGCCCGAACCGGCCTTAAAGTGACCCCGGCCTCCTTTGAACCCCCCCTCCCATACCGCTGATGCATTACTGGTCGGCATTCTTGCCTCCTAGCTCACCGGTTTACCGTCGGTATTGATCAGCCGGATCTCACCCAGCTTCAGCTCGCGCAACCCCGGCTCGATCTTCGACCGGTCTCCTACCACCACCCACACTAGCTGATCGGGATGCAACACCTCGCCCGCTACGGCGGTGACTCCTTCGATCGTCTGAGCTCGAACCTTGTCCGCGAAGGTGTCATAGTAACGATCGTCCAGGCCGTACGTCACGATGTTGCCAATGGAGCCGGCCAGTGCCGCCATTGTCTCCCATGACCCGGGCAGCGTCAAGGTCAGAGACGCCTGGGCCCGGGAGAGCTCCGCCGGCTCGATGGGCCTTCCTTTGACGATCCCGCGCAGCTCCTTGTCCAGCTCAACGAGCGCTTCCTTCGTTTTGTCGGTTTGCACCGGCGCATACGCCAGGAAGGGACGCTGCCCCCGCGCATCCCGGAAAAAGGTGTACGCGCCATAACTCCAGTGCTTGTCTTCCCGAAGGTTCATGTTCACCCGGGAGCTGAAATCACCGCCCAGCACGCCGTTCATCGTCTCGATCGTCACTTCCTGCGGGATTGGCCTTGGGTGGTGCGATGTGACCCGCGATAATCACCGACTGCAATGACCCCGGGCGATCGATCATATACACCAGCGGCCGAGCGGATCGCTCGACCGTGGCGATGTTCTTGGACGGGACCTCCCCCGGCTTCCAGCCGGCAAACAGGCGCTCCAGCTTCGGCTTGATCTCCGCCATTGAAGTGGCCCCGACCACCACGAGGGTGGCGTGGTTGGGCTTGAACCAGGCCTGATGAAAGCGGACCAGGTCCTCCCGCGTGATCCTGGCTGTGGACTCCTCGGTTCCCGATCCGGTCCACGGATTGGCGTAGGCATGCGTCGGCCCATATACCAGTCCGGGGAACACTCGCAGGGCGAGGCCTACGGGATCCGCTTTTTCCTGCTGGATTTGAGCCAGCCGCTGCTTTTTGAGTCGCTCGAAGTCGCGGCGGGGGAAGGTCGGATGCAGGATGACGTCGCCAAAAATGTCCAGCGAGCCGTCGAGGTTCTCCTTCAGTGCTTCCAGCGAGACGCTGGACGCATCCAGTTTGGACCCGGTGCCGAGGTTGGCGCCGAGCTGCGCCAGCTGGTCGCTGATCTGAAGTGAGGTCCGCCGGGTAGTTCCCTCGTCCAGCATCGCCATGGCCAGACTTGCGGTGCCGGGCGTGCCGGACTGGTCCGCAGCAAAACCGGCATCGAGCAGCAGGTCGAAGCGGACCTGGGGGATGGCCTGGCGCCCGGCAAGAACGACTTTCAACCCATTGGACAGGGTCGTCCGCTCCAGGGCCGGAAACTTGGTATCCGGCGGCGTGCCGGTGTCGGGTAGCTTCGAGCGATCGGCTCCCGATTTGGAAGCCTGAAGCTCAGGGTAGGGGTGGACTTCGAGATTGTAGACGCCATCTGCCAGCCACTGCCGCGCCGCGCCGAGCAGCTGCGCCGGAGTAGCGCGCTGGACCCGGTCCAGCCGCACCTTATAGAAGTCGGGCCGGCCGGCGAACACCTCCCCCTGAGCCAGCACGTCCGACTTTCCCCCGAATCCGCCGATTCGCTCCACGCCACGAATGAAGCCCGCACGGTACTGAGTCTTCACCCGTTTCATTTCGGCCGGTGTCGGTCCGGTCGCCAGGAGGCGCTCCAGCTCCTGGTCCACGGCCTTCTCCACCCGCTTGAGATCGGTGCCCGGGCGCGCACTGGCCTCGATGACAAAGAGACCGCCGATTTCGCGGAGATCGAGGGAGGCCGAGACATCGGTGGCGATCTGATCGTCGTACACCAGCCGCCTGTACAACCGCGAGGTCTTGCCGCTGCTGAGAACGTTGCTCAGGAGATTCAGGTAGTCGCCGTCCGCAGTGCTCCACCCGGGGATGTTCCACACCTTGTAGAGCCGCGCCTGGGGAACCCGGTCTTGCAGGATCCCGCGCTGGACGCCGGCGCGCTTGGCCACCCAGCTCTGCTGGCGACCGACCGGAGGCCCGGCGGGGATGTCGCCAAAGTATTTCTCCACCTTCTGTTTGGCGGTTTGGGGGTCGATGTCGCCCGCCACTACCACCACCGCGTTTGCCGCGCCGTAGTAGGTTCGGAACCAGTCCTTGACGTCGTCGAGCTTGGCGGCGTCGAGGTCTTCCATGGAGCCGATGGTGCTCCATGAGTACGGATGGTTGGGCGGGTACAGCTTTGGAGTAAGGAAATCCCACACCTTGCCGTAGGGTTCGTTCTCGCCCTGTCGCTTCTCGTTCTGCACCACCCCCCGCTGCTCGTCGAGCTTGGGCTGACTGATGGCGCCGGTGAGGTGCCCCATACGATCTGATTCCATCCAGAGCGCCAGGTCCACCGCGTTGGTGGGTACGTTCTGGAAGTAGTTGGTCCGGTCCTCGTTCGTGGTCCCATTCATGTCGGTGGCGCCGGCCTGCTCCAGCGGCCCGAAGAAGTCCTTGTCGTAATTCTCGGTGCCGTTGAACATGAGGTGCTCGAAGAGGTGGGCGAAGCCGGTGCGGCCGGGTTTCTCATTCTTCGAGCCGACATGATACCAGACATTCACCGCGACGATCGGCGCCTTGTGGTCCTCGTGGACGATGAGGGTCAGGCCATTGGGGAGCACGAAGCGCTGATAGGGGATCTCGATCGAGGTCGAACCCCGGGTGGCGGTCTGAGCGGCAAGCTGGGGAGCGAGCAGCCCGAGCAAGAGTGCACCGGAAAGAATGAAGCGTGGCGGCACGACAACCTCAGAGGAGAAGGGATTTCACGCGAAAGCCATGAGGAGTAAGCATAGACGCTCACCGATGGCCAAAAGTTGCAGAGACCGACGGGATCAGCTCATCACGGGCGAGCCGGCGGGCGGCCACTGATTGAGCACCAGCCAGTACCGGGCGACGCTCTGAATCGTGGCGCCGAACTCTTCGTATCTCACCGGCTTCTGGACGCAGCTGTTGGCACCCAGCTGGTAGCACTGGGCCAGCTGCCGCGGATCGGTGGATGAAGTCAGAATCACGATGGGGGTCAAAGCGGTGCGGGAGTTTCCCCGGGCTCCCCGCAGCACCTCGAGACCGTCGAGTCGCGGCAGTTTCAGGTCCAGCAGGACGAGACGAGGAAGCGGCGCGCCCTGGCGATGCCGGAACCCGCCCCGGGCCAGCAGAAAATCCAGGGCCTCCTCACCATCCCGCGCCACTTCGATCCTGCTGTCGGGGTCGAGATCGCGCAGGGGCCGCAAGGTAAGCTCCACCTCCAGCGGGTTGTCCTCGACGATGAGAATGTCGGTAGGGGGCAGCGGGGCAGCGGGGCGGCGGGTCAGCGGCTGCAGATCGATGACACTCCGGGTTCGCTCCATGTCGACTGTGTCCGCATTGCCCTCCTGGCGCACTGGTTCCTTGCCGTCGCGCCGTTGTCCCGCTATCGAGCTGCCCCGCCGCTCCCGCCTGCCCCGCTGCCCAAGCGTCATGTAGAAGGTGGCTCCCGCGTCCGGCTCCGACTCAGCCCACACTCTCCCGCCATGTTTGTGCGCGATGCGCTGCACGATGGCAAGCCCGGCCCCGTTACCCTCGAATTCGTCGGGCCGGTGCAATCGCTGAAACATGCTGAACAGCTTGCCGGCATATGCCATCTTGAATCCGACACCGTTGTCCGCCACCCGCAGTCCCACCTGGCCGTCGGCCTCGACTCGCTGGACCCGGATCGTGGCTCGCTCCCGAGGACGGGTAAACTTCACCGCGTTGTTGAGCAGGTGGGTGATGGCCAGTTTCGTGAGGGCTGGGTCGCACTCGATGGTGGGCAGCTCGTCGATCTGCCATTCTATGACCCGTCCATCGCTGGATGAGCGAAGCTGATCCACCACATCCTCGACCATGGTGGTGAGCCCGACTTCCCGGCGTAGCAGGTCCTGCCGCCCGATGCGCGAGAGTCCGACCAGGTCGTCTACCAGGGTGGCCATCTGGTCCGCGGCCTGGTGGATGCGCTCGGCATAGTGGAGCGCGCCCGGGTCCAGCTCCTTGCCGTAGTCGTCGAGGAGGATTCGGGAGAAGCCGATCAGATGTCTCAGTGGGGCCCGGAGATCGTGACTGACCGAGTAGAGCAGCGTCTCCACCTCCGCTGTCGCCGCCCGGAGCGCTGCGTTCCGCTCTCCCAGCTTGCGCTCCAGCTCCCCGGTCTGGCGGGAGAGCTCCTGCCGGAGCCGAGTGTGCTGAATGGCGATCGCCAATGGAGTGGCGATTTCGAGAGCGATATCACGATGCTCGGAGACGAACGCCGCCGCTGCGGTAGACGCCAGATTGATCTCGCCGATGATTTCGCCCTCCACCGAGAGCGGCGCGGAAAGCAGCGACCGGAGCCCTTCGCCCATGAGCTGCCGCATCATCGGCGATGGATCCTCGATCGTGGCCAGATCCTCGACGTAGCGGATCGCCCCCCGTTGGAGCACCTCCGCGGCGGAGTACTCCGCGAGCGGGAAGGAGGCAGCCTCCAGCTGCGCGCCGCTGCTGTAGCCGGCGATCAGCTCGGCGGCGCCGGAATCGAAGTTGAACAGCACGACCGTGCACCGTTGGCATGGCACCATCCGCCGTATGCGAGCCATTGCGGCCCGGCCCACCTCTGCCGGGGACTGGGCGCCGAGGATCGCCTGATCCATATCGTGCAGCATGGTGAGCCGCTCAGCCGACCGGCGGAGCTGCTCCTCCGCCTGCTTGCGCTCGGTGATGTCGGTGACCATGCCGACAGTACCGATCAAAGTTCCTTCCTTGCTCAGGATGGGGCTGGCGGACACCAGCCCCCAGAGCTTGGTGCCGTCTCGACGATGGAACCTCAGGTCGTGGGCCTGTCCCGGCTTGGGGGCGCGTCCGCTCAGCGTGCGTCGAGCGCCGGGTCGGGACTCCGCTTCGATGAAGTCATAGATAGGTCGGCCCAGCAGCGTACCATTGCCATAGCCCAGGAGGTCCCCCAGCCGCTGATTGACGTAGGTGATTACCCCCCGGTCGTCAGCCACCCAGATGCCCTCCTGGGCCACATCCACCAGCTGCTTGAAGCGCTGCTCACTCTCCTGGAGTGCCTGGGTGCGTTCCTCGAGGCGGGTCTGGCGGGCCTCGAACGCTGACGCATGGGCCATGGCAGCTCCCATGAGGCCACCCAGAAGTCGCAGCGCTTTGGCATCTCGGTCGCTGAATGCGTGGGCTTCGGTCGACACCACCTTGAGCACCCCCAGGGTCTGTTGCTCATCCTTCAGGGGGACCGCCAGGATGGAGCGAACGCCCAGCTCACGGTAGGCCTGATGTGGAACCCGGGTGTCAGCCAGCGTGTCATCGCAGCGCTGCAGCTCACCCGTGCGTACGCCCATTCCTGACAGGCTGGAGCTCAGCTTGAGGCGGGGGGCTTCGGTCCCGACGTGCACCACCGGAACCAGGTCTTCGCCCTCGATCAACTCGATAACCCCACCGCTGGCGCCGGTGAGCCCCATGCTCCGCTCGGCGATCACCCGCATGACGGTCTCGGAATCGAGGCCGGCCGCGGACACCGCCTGCTCGACTTCGAGCACCGCCTGGAAGAGCTCGGTGTCGAGGCGCATAGCCTCCTCGGCCAGCTTGCGCTCGGTGATGTCGAACTCGGTGCCGAGATACCCGATTTGCCGGCCGGCTGCATCGCGCATCGGCTCCCAGGAGCTGGAGCACCAGCGGGTCTGCCCGCTCCGGGTAATTACCCGATACTCCTGGTCCCGGAGGGCGCCGCCGTGGGCGAGACGGTCCCACTCGGCCAGAATCGCGGGCCGGTCGTCGTGGTGGATGTACTGAAGGAACTCCTGCTCCTGCAGATCTTCGGTGGGATACCCGGTCAGCCGCTCGAACGCGGGATTGACGAAGGTGAGCTTCCGATCCATGTCGTAGGCAATGACCCCCTCCCGCATGGTGGCGGTGACGGTCTGGAGCTGGCTCTGGACCTCGGCTCTGGAACGCTCCGCCCGGCGCCGCCGGCGAGCCTCACGCCACAGGAGCGCCAGCAGCAGAACCAGCAAAGCCAGCAGCGCGCCTCCTGCCATGAGGTAGGCGCCGGGGAGCTGTAGCAAGGGGACCACGAGTCCGAAGATACACGCTCCCGGGGCACCCGGCGAGGCACTACTCTTACGGCCATGGCTTTTCTGGACACGAAGCGGGACCGGGCTGCCTTCCTGATCTTCATGCTGGGGCTGGGGCTCGCCTACGCGCTCTGGCCATTCAGCACCGGTCTGATCGGCGCGCCGGTCCTCTACATCATGTTCGCGCCGATCTACCGTGCGCTGGTGCGGAACCGGGTCAAGCCAGGCTTGGCGGCAGCGCTGGTGGTATTGCTGGGGATCCTGTTGATCCTGGGCCCGGGACTTTCGTTCCTGGGCGTGGTGGCCAACGAGGCCCAGGACATGGCCGGAGGGGTCATCCGAAGCCCCTTGCTCACCCGGCTAAGGGAGCTGCGGATCGGCCCGTACGACGTGGGAGCCCAGATCGAATCGTTCGGCTCCAGCCTGGTCAGCTGGGTGGGATCCAGCGCCGTTGGCCTCATCGGGACCGCCACCAGGCTCGGAATTCAGCTGACCATCGCGTTCTTTGGCCTGTACTACCTGCTTCAGGCCCCGGACGCCGCCTGGAGCCAGGTCCGCCCGTTCATTCCATTCTCCGGTCGCAACGCCGAGATCCTGCGCGAGCGCTTCCGCGATGTCACCATCTCCACCCTGATCGGAACCGGGCTGACCGCCTCGATTCAAGGACTGTTAGTGGGTGTGGGGTTTTGGGTGACCGGTATCCCCAACGCATTGTTCTGGGGAGTGGTGACGGTCATCGTGGCCATTCTGCCCGTGGTGGGCAGCGCGCTGGTCTGGGGTCCCGGTGTGGCTCACCTGGCCCTGGAGGGTCGCTACGGTTGGGCCATCGCCCTGGCGTTGTGGGGTGTGGTGCTGGTGGGAAACATCGACAACGTCATCCGGCCCATGGTGTTTCGGCGCTGGGCCCAGATCCACCCATTCATCACCATCATCGGCGCCTTTGCCGGGATCCAGTACTTCGGCCTGCTGGGCCTGCTGATCGGTCCGCTCGCCATCTCGTACTTCTTCGAGCTGATCCAGATGTACCGCCAGGAGTATCTGGAGGACGAGGGTACCCCGGAGATCGTCCAGCATGCCGCCGACAGGAGGCCTGCAACCTAGGGGCGCAGCCTCTGCTGCTTTCTCTGCCAGTAGGCGAACACCGGCAGGCCCAGAAGCATCAGCGCCGTCCCTTTCAGGGCGTTCGCCGGGTTGGACGCGATCGACCCCGCCACCACGTACAACGCCGCCAGCATGAAGGCGATCGGCAGAAGAGGAAAGCCCGGCATACGGAATCGCAGTTGGGCGCTCTCTCCGCCGCGACGCTCCCGGGACCGGAAGACGAAGACAGTCGAGGCGACCGCCGCAAAGAAGATCCAGTCCCCGAACACGACGTAGTCGAGCAGATCGCCATAGCGGCCCGTCAGAGTCAGAAGAATGGCCCACCCGGCCTGGAAGACGATGGCCGCCGCGGGGGTGCGGTAGCGGGGGTGCAGCCGCGCCAAGCTGGGGAAGAAGAGGCCGTCCCGGGCCATCGCCTGGTACACTCTGGGCGAGACCAGGATCACCAGGTTCAGAAAACCAAAGGTCGAAATCGCGATCCCTGCGGCAATCACCCCGCGTCCGCGCGGTCCGAGCACCGCGCTGACGGCATCCGCCGCCGGTGCCGTGCTGCCCGCCAGGCCTGCCACACCAAGAGTCCGCAGGTAGGCGACGTTAGCCAGCAGATAGACGGCGATGACGATGCACACGCCGGCAATCAGAGCTCTCGGGAGGTTTCGCTCCGCATCCACCAACTCTTCGGCCACGAAGTTGGTCTGCTGCCACCCGCCGAATGCGAAGAGAACCGGGACCAGAGCCGAGCCGACCGCCAGGATCAGCTCGCCTTGCGCCAGCGGCGGGAGCGCCCCGGCAGGGAGAGGCGTTGGCGTGACCATGACTCCGGCTCCGATCAGAACCCCCAGAGCTCCCAGTTTCAGCACGGTGAGGACATTCTGAGTAATGGCGCCTGGCTTTACCCCGACATAATTCACGGCCGATAGGACCAGGATGGCTCCCACAGCAAACGGCAGATTGGCTCCCGGCCCAAGGCCGAGCAGTGCCGTGGTATAACCCGCGAACGTCACTGCCACGGCTGCGATAGCACCTGTGGCGATGACCAGGAGCAGGGTCCAGGCGTACAGGAACGCCGGTAGTTTCCCATATGCGTCGCGGAGATACACGTACCCACCCCCCGCGACCGGCCGGCGAGCACCCAGCTCGGCGAACACCAGCGCGCCGATGAGCGCAATCCCGCCGCCAATGGCCCATACCACCAGCGTCAGCTCGGCGGTCCGGACTCGTTCGGCCACAAGAGCAGGATTGAGAAATATCCCGGAGCCGATGATCCCGCCTACAACCATCATGGTGCCTGAAAACAGCCCCAGGCTCCGCGAATAGGATCCCGGACCAGGGGTCGGCCCGGTGTCTAACCTCACGGAGTTCGTTTCAGTCATATTCCATTGTGTCACAGATTATTGGCGGCCATCTACCTTACCGCGGCACGGTCCGAGATGATAGCGACCCTTCCAACCCGGCGGCTGGGGAACACCGAACTGCACCTGAGTACCGTGGGCTTCGGTGCCTGGGCTACGGGTGGGGGCGGCTGGGCGTATGGGTGGGGGTCGCAGGACGATGCCGCCTCGATCGCCAGCATTCACCATGCCCTGGAACGGGGAGTGAACTGGATCGACACAGCCGCGGTGTACGGGCTGGGTCATTCGGAGGAAGTCGTGCGTAAGGCGGTTGCGGACCTTCCCGCCGCCAGCCGCCCGTACATCTTCACCAAATGTGGCCTGGTGTGGGACGAAGGGAATCCGGAGGCCTCCCCTCGTCAGGAGCTGACCCCTGAATCCATCCGGCGGGAGTGCGAGGCGTCGCTTCGGCGGCTGGGTGTCGAGCGGATCGACCTCTACCAGTTCCATTGGCCGGATCAGACCGGCACGGCGGTTGAGGATTCGTGGGAGACGATGGTTCGTCTGGTCGAAGAGGGAAAGGTGCTCGCCGCGGGGGTCTCCAACTTCGACGTCGGATTGCTGGAACGCTGTGAGGCGCTGCGACACGTGGATTCGCTGCAACCCCCGCTCTCACTCATCCGCCGGCAAGCCGCCGAAGAGGAAATCCCATGGTGTGCGGCGCACGGCACCGGAGTAATCGGCTACAGCCCGATGCAGTCCGGGATCCTGACCGACAGCTTCTCCTCCAAGCGCATCGAGTCGCTGTCGGCAGAGGACTGGCGCCGTCGCTCGCCAGATTTCAGGCCGCCCCGGCTGGGCCGGAACCTGGCGCTTCGGGACGCCCTGCGTCCGATCGCCGCACAGCACGGCACTACGGTGAGCGCACTCGCCATCGCCTGGACCCTCGCTTGGCCCGGGGTGACCGGCGCCATCGTCGGAGCGCGGTCGCCGGCTCAGGTCGATGGCTGGATCGGGGCTGCCACACTGGAGCTGACCCTGGATGACCTCGACCGCATTGCGAGAGCGGTGGCGCAGAGCGGCGCTGGAGCCGGACCGGCGTTGCCCAAGTAGTGGTGCTTCGGTATTTATTCTCTTACGTCTCCTCCCGGATTTTCGCATTGGTAGACATACCGCAAGGCGTCTGGCGTCGCCCCATCCCACCACTTGCCGGTCGTGCGCCAGACGAACCGGCGATACGAGCTGAGGATATATGTGATGCTTCCTGCCGCCCTTGAACAGGAGCGCCTCTTCGTGGCCGAGCGCCTCCTCTCCGAGATCGAACGCCGCCACGGCTTACCCCATCCCGCTCAGCGAGAAATACCGCCCGTCATCATCGATCGTTTCATGACCGCCTATCTCCCGGAGACCAGGGACGGAGAGCCGGCGCCGCTCGCGCTCGAGTACGCCTTCTCTCCCAGCATCAGTGAGGCTCTGGAGCTCATGCGGGAGGTAGTGAGTGAGACCAGCAGCGGCTTTGGGGCCGCCTTGTACGTGCACGATCTCGATACCGGCATCTCGTAGGCTGACCCAACAACGACCACGCAGAACTGGAGCCCGGCCGATGCCGGGCTCTTTTCGTGCGCTGCGGTCTGTGGAAGTCGGGGAGACGGTGTCGGTGTCGCCCCTTGTGCGGAGCACGCAAGAATGCATACTTATGCAATATGCATTCTTCGTCCGGCACCCTGGCGCTCGCCTTCTCCGGTGGGCTCGACACCTCCTACTGCGTGCCCCGCCTGGCGGAAGCAGGATGGGAGGTGCACACCGTCTACGTGAACACCGGCGGCACCTCCGCCGAGGAACGGGCTGCCATTGGAAGGCAGGCAGTGGCTGTGGGCGCCGCTGCGCACCATGAGGTGGACGCGCAGGACGAGGTGTATCAGCGGTTCGTCCGGTTTCTCATCCAGGGCAACGTCCTGCGGGGCGAGGTCTATCCGCTGAGCGTGGCGGCTGAGCGAACTCAGCAGGCGCTGTCGCTGGTCGAAGTCGCGGGTCGGATCGGGGCTCGGGCGGTGGCCCATGGCTCTACCGGTGCGGGCAACGACCAGATCCGCTTCGATGTCGCCCTCCGGGTACTTGCTCCCGCCATCCAGATCCTCACGCCGATCCGTGACGAGGGAATTCAGCGGGAGCAGGCCATCGCCTTTCTGGCTGCGCGGGGTCTGCCGATTCCGGGCCAGTCGAGCGCGTACTCGGTCAATCGGGGGTTGTGGGGGACAACCTGGGGCGGAGGATGGACCCATGACACATGGGAGGGGCCGCCCGACGAGCTGTTCGAGGTTCCGGCCGGGGCCCCGGCGCCCCGCGAGATCGTTCTTAGGTGGGAACTGGGACTCCCGGTCGAGCTGGACGGCCAGGCTGTCGCGGGCCCGGAGCTGATCCGTCACCTCGGCGATCTGGCAGCGGCCTACGGGATCGGCCACGGCATTCACGTGGGAGAGACCGCACTCGGTATCAAGGGGCGGATCGGCTTCGAGGCCGGCGCCGCTCTGGTGCTGATCGGCGCCCACCGCGAGCTCGAGAAGCTCGTGCTCACCAAGTGGCAGACCTTTTGGAAGGATCAGCTGGCCCGCTTTTACGGCGACCGGCTGCATGAAGGTCAGTATTTCGATCCGGCTCTACGTGACATTGAAGCGATGATTACGAGCTCACAGAGCCGCGTCACCGGAGAAACGCGAGTCCGCCTGGCGCCCGGGCGCTTTCAGGTGGTCGGAACCCGGAGTCCGCATTCGATGATGGACCGCTCGGTCGCGACGTATGGCGAAGAGAACCGGCTCTGGACCGGTGATGAGGCGCGTGCCTTCGCGCGTGTGGCGGCTGTGCCTTCGCTACTCGCCGCCCGGGCGGCAGCCGGAGTTCCCGAAAAGCTTCACCACGAAGCATGCCCCGAGCAGCGGCGAGGGGGCACGAAGGACGCTTCTGCCACGCCGTGGGAGGGATAAGATGGTCGTTACCACGCGCGTGCGACTGGACCGTATAGCCTCGTCCACCCGCAACGCGGCGCTTCGCCCGAGGTGATCGTGGGCGACGAGATCCTGGCCAGCGAAGGCTACGTACTCGCGGTCCGGATCCTGGCCGACAAGTCGACCTACAATACCGTCGAGGATGTGACGGGCCGGATGCTCGAGCTGCGAGCGGGGGACGTGCTGGCCGGAACTCTTGGCACCCGCCGGGCGCTCCGCGGCTATGCTGGCGTGGTGCCCAGCCACATCAGCGTGGGCGATACCATCGATGTGCTGAACCTGGGCGGTATCCTGGGTCGGTGCACCTCCATGAACCCCGACATCGGTCCGCCGTTTCAAGCAGAAGTCCTGGGCGCCGTCCTTGCCTTCCCCGCGCTGGGTGACCGCATCGGGCGGCCGGCACATATCAAAGACCACGCCGTCCCCCCCGCCGACACCCTGGAAAGCGTCGTGCCGGTGGTCTATGTGGCGGGAACCTGCATGAACGCGGGAAAGACGGTGGCCGCCACCGAGCTGGTCCGCGGCCTCGCGCGCGGCGGACTGAAAGTAGCCGCGGCCAAGCTCACCGGCGTGTCGTTGATGCGCGACGCCCTCTCAATGGTGGACGCGGGCGCGGTTGCCGCGCTCACCTTCAACGACGTCGGCATCGCCAGCACCCACCCGGGAGTTACGGTTGCCACCGCGAAGGGCATCTTCAACCGTCTCGGCGCCGCCAACCCCGACGTCATCGTCGCCGAACTGGGCGACGGGATCCTCGGCGAATATGGCGTGCAGGATATTCTTCACGACCGCGAGCTGATGCGGGTGGGCGCAGCATACGTCATGGCGGCGCCGGATCCGGTCGCCTGCTGGGGAGCCGCCGAGTTGATGCGGGAACAGTTCGGGCTTCCGATCACCGTCATTACCGGGCCTGCCACCGACAACGAGGTTGGTCAGATCTACATCCAGTCCGCTCTCGGCTTGCCCGCGCACAACGCGCGGCGGGACGCGCGGGGATTGCTGGCTGTGATACGTGAGGCGCTTAGAAACTGGGCGGAGATGTCGGAGAGGACGGAGAAGGCGGAGGGTGCCGCTTCCCCGACCGTGTCCGCCCTTTCCGCCTTTTCTGTCACATGAAAGTCGCAGTGATCGGCGGCTCCGGCTACGTCGCCGGAGAGCTCCTGCGGCTTCTGTTGCAGCACCCTGAAGTCGCTGAGTGCGTCGCGACCAGCCGCAGCCGTGCTGGTGAGCCGATCGGCGCAGCCCACCCGGCACTGGCACCCCTCACAGCCGCACGGTTTGCCGGCACGACTCCGGCCGAGGCCGCGCGGGAGAAAGATGTCGTGTTCCTGTGTCTGGAGCACGGAGAGTCGTCCCGGGTGGCAGCCGGCATCTTCGAGGCGGGCCCGGGGCTGGTGGTAGATCTCGCCGCCGACTTTCGGGTTCAGGATCTCCGGGTCTACGAGCAGTATTATGGGAGCCATCCTTCGCCCGCGCTGGTCAGCCGCTTTCGCTATGGGTTAGCCGACGTCCTGGGCGCTAAGCTGGGTGGCGCCTCTGCGATCGCGGCTCCGGGGTGCTTTGCCACAGCGGCACAGCTCGCGCTCTATCCTCTTGCCAGAGCCGGGATAGATGTCCGTCCTTCACTCTTTGCGGTGACCGGTTCCAGTGGTGCCGGGAGCCGTCCGAGAGACACAACCCATCACCCCACCCGAGCTCATAACCTGTTCGCCTACTCAGTGCTCGGTCATCGTCATGAGGCCGAGGTACTGCAGAGTTGGCGCGAGTGGACCGGCCGGCCGGACGCAACGGCGCGGCTCATGGCTCACTCCGGGCCCTTCGTACGCGGCATCTATCTGACACTGCACGCGTTCATGCCCCCCAGCACCAACGGGGCCTCGGGAGGTCGTGCCGCCCAGTGGTTTCGGGAAGCGTACGCCGGACGCGCATTCGTCCGGATGCTTGACACCCCTCCTGAGCTCACTCACGCCGTGGGCACCAATTACGCGCTGATTCATGCCGCTGAATCCGCCGACGGGCGCGAGATACAGGTCAGCGTCGCGATGGATAACCTGGTGAAAGGCGCCGGCGGCCAGGCGGTGCAGGCGATGAACCTTGCCCTCGGGCTGAATGAGTGCGCTGGTCTGACCGCGCCTCCTGCGTTTCCATGCTGACCGTCCGACCGTCAGCGTTACTCGAGGTCTACGCCCAGTTCCCCGTCCGCCCCGCTCGCGGCCGAGGATCGTGGATCATCGACGAGAATGGCGATGAGTGGCTCGATGCCTACGGCGGTCACGCGGTCGCCGCGACTGGGCATTGTCACCCCCGCGTCGTCCGTGCGATTGGCGAGCAGGCAGCCGAGTTGCTGTTCTATTCTACGGCAGTGCCGCATCCACTGCGCGAGGCCCTGGCCGAGACGCTTGTCGAGCTGTGTCCCGCTCCGCTCGCCCGTGTGTTTCTTTGTAACTCGGGCGCCGAAGCCAACGAGAACGCGCTTCACCTGGCCCGGCGTCACACCGGCCGGCAGACGATCGTATCGCTCCGGGGAGGCTGGCACGGCCGCACGGCCGCGACCCTGGCGTGTACTGATGGTTCTCGCTATGAAGAGGCGGCCCGGCGGGCGGGCATGCCGCTTTCTCGAAAGGTGCCGTTCAATGACATTGCTGCGCTGGAGGCCGCGGTAGATCGCGATGTCGCGGCCGTCATCATCGAGCCGGTGCAGGGGTTCGCCGGCGCGCGGGACTGCGCACCGGAGTTCCTGCGTGCCGCCCGGCGCATCTGCAGCGAGCACGGCGCCACGCTGATATTCGATGAGGTGCAGTGCGGTGTCGGCCGTTGCGGCGCATTCAGCGCCGCGGAGTCGTTCGGGGTGACACCCGATGTGCTCACCTTTGCCAAAGGCCTCGCCGCGGGTCTTCCTATCGCCGCGGTCGTCGCCACCGACGAGCTCACCAGTGCGCTCACCCGCGGCGATCTTGGGAGCACTTTCGGAGGGGGTCCGGTGCCGTGCGCCGCCGCCCTCGCGAACATCGCCGTCATAGCCGATGAGGGGCTGGTGCAGAACGCCGTAGAAATCGGAGGCTACCTGGCCGAGGGAGCTCTGGCTCTGGGAGTCGGGCGGGTCAGCGGGCGCGGGCTGCTGCTGGGCCTGCACCTCGACCGGCCGGCCTCGACGATCCAGAGTGCCCTGTTCGGTCATCGCATTCTCACCGGTACCTCGACCGATCCCGCCGTGCTGCGCTTGCTGCCGCCCCTCTCATTCTCACGGCAGGAAGCGGACATCCTCCTCACCGGCCTCAAGGACGTGCTTCAGTGACCAAACGGGACTTTCTCGCGCTGGAAGACTGGAGCCCGGCCGAAGTCGAGGGCCTCATTTCGCTGGCCGCTCGCATCAAGCGCGGGGAGATCAGTGGTGGATTGGAGAAGAAGGTCCTCGCCATGGTCTTCATGGACCCGAGCCTTCGGACCCGCACCAGCTTCGAGACCGCGATGTTCCTGCATGGCGGGCACGCCGTGGTCCTGGAGCCGGGAAAGGGGAGCTGGGCGCTCGAGACGGAGCCGGGCGCCGTGATGGACGGCGGGTCGGTCGAGCACATCGTCGATGCGGCACGGGTCCTGGGCCGCTACGCTGATGCCCTCGGGGTTCGTTCCTTCCCCCGGGGTACCGATTGGTCGGTGGCTCGTCAGGATGCCGTCATCAAGAGCTTCGCTCGCCACTGTGAGAAGCCGGTCATCAATCTGGAGTCTGCCCGTCGTCATCCGTGTCAGGCGCTGGCCGATGCCATGACCCTGCGGGAGAAGCTGGGTCAAGTCGAGGGCAAGCGCTTCGTGCTCACCTGGGCCTGGCACCCCAAGGCGTTGCCCACGGCAGTGCCGGTGAGCGCGGCACTGGCGGCTGCCCGGCTCGGCATGGAAATCGTAATTGCCCGTCCCGAGGGCTACGAGCTGGACCCCGATGACACGGCCCTGATCCGGAAGATCGCGCAGCAGTCCGGCGGTGAATTCGTGCATATCAACAACGATCCGGATGACGCACTGGTGGGCGCGGACGCCGTGTACGTCAAGTCGTGGGGCTCGGTCAAGCTGTACGGCCAGCCCGAGGCGGAAGCGGAACAACGGGCCGGCCTCCGTGACTGGCGCCTTACAGCCTCCAGGCTTCGCTCCACCCGGGGCGGGAAGGGCATCGTCATGCACTGCCTTCCGGTGCGCCGGAACGTCGAGATCGACGACAAGGTCCTGGACGGCCCCAACTCGGTTGTGGTGGATCAGGCCGAGAACCGGCTGCATGTGCAGCGGGCGCTGCTGCTTGAGCTGATAGGGGAGAAGCGTGAGCGGGACTAGAACGGGCGTGAGCGGTCAGTGGGTCACACTAGACCCGACTCCCACGTCCTCCCGCTTACTGCTCACGCTTGTCCTTGTCCCGCTTACGGTCTTGGGGAGACAGAATTGACGATCGACACAACCAAAGGCATTGCCGGACTCAAGGGCGCACTCCGATACGTCCGGGCGTACCGGGACCACGTCTTTGTGGTGAAGCTCGGCGGCGATGTCCTGGCGCCGCCCGAGGTCCTCGACGGCGTCGCCGGGCAGCTGGCGCTGCTTTCGTCGTTGGGAATCCGGATCGTCGTCGTGCACGGAGGCGGGCCTCAGGCCACAGCTTTGAGCCGCCGTCTCGGTTTCGAGCCGGTGATGGTGGCTGGGCGGCGCGTCACGGATGACGCTGCGCTCGAAGTCGCCAAGCTCGTGTATGCGGGTCAGATCAACGTCGATCTGCTGTCGGCCCTCCGCGAACACCGGGTGCAAGCCGTAGGGCTGAGTGGTGTGGATGCCGAGCTGATCACAGCGCATCGGCGGCCGCCGGTATCGGTGGTCGACGACCACGGCAGCACGATCCGAGTGGATTACGGGCATGTCGGAGACATTGACCGGGTCGACCCCCGTGTCCTGGTGGCCCTCCTGGATGCCCGGATGGTGCCGGTAGTGGCGAGCCTGGCCGGCGGCGAGGATGGCGAGGTCTACAACGTGAATGCGGACACGGTGGCCGAGTCTCTGGCCGTCGCGCTGCGAGCCCACAAACTGATCTTCCTCACCGGTGCCCCCGGCGTGCTGCGCGATCGGGCCGACCCTTCCACCCTGATCACCTTCGCCGATCCCGACGATCTTGCCGGCCTCATGGCCGACGGCGCGCTCAGCGGCGGCATGCGTCCCAAGGTCGAGGCATGCATCCGCGCGGCCACCGGCGGGGTCGAGCGCACCCACATCATCGATGGTCGGGTACCCGATGCCCTGCTGCTCGAGGTGTTTACCGGAGCAGGCTGTGGCACGATGATCGTCGGCCGCAAGGAGAAGGCTACGTATCTGGGGGTGGATCTTGCCGGGTGAGATCGACCTGCTGCGGGAGCTGATCGCCATACCGTCCGTCAGTGGCCAGGAAGCCGAGCTGGCGGTGTTCATCGAGCGAGACGGTCCGCCGCTGGGGTCTCGACGTCGTGCGAAACGCTCACGCGGTGCGGGTCGAGGTGCGCGGCTGGGGCGCCGGGCCGACCATCGCGCTGGCGTCTCACCTGGATGTGGTGCCGCCCGGCGCTGGATGGACCCGCGATCCGTTCACACCGACCATCGAGGGAACTCGGCTCTTCGGCCGCGGCTCCGGCGACGCCAAGGCATCGGTGGCGGCCATGCTGTACGCGGCCAAGGATATCGTGGACAGTGGCGGCATGGATGCCGGGCGCCTGCTCGTGATCCTGGGATGTGGTGAAGAGACCAAGAACACCACCATGGGAGCGGCGGTAGAGGAAGCCGGCGAGATCGATGCCGCAATCATCGGCGAGCCGACCAGCCTGGACCTCGCTATTGCCCAGCGCGGCCTCATGATGGTCGATCTGGTGGCGGAGGGGGAGCAGCGGCATGCCGCTTACGCTTCGGGTGACGACGGATACCCCAACGCGGTTCAGCTGCTCGCGCGCGACCTGATCAAGCTGGATTCCCTGTTCGCCGGCCGGGTGCATCCCGTACTCGGCAGGGCGACAGCCACCGCCGACCATGCTGGAGGCCGGGGTCAGCCGGAATGTCACCCCTCCGGTAGCCCGAGCCGTATTGGATGTACGCAGCACTCCCGACTGGACTCACGAGGAGCTTGCCCAGGAGATGCGGGCTGCACTCACCAGTGACGTGATTGTGACCTCCCGTCGCCTGGTCCCCTGCGAGACGCCGGCCGGCTCCCGGCTCCTTGACATGGCGAGCCGACTCCGGCCCGCTGCCCGGCAGTTCGGCAGCCCGACCTGCTCCGACTGGGTCTTCTTCCGTGAGTGGGATGCCATCAAATGCGGGCCCGGCACCAGCCGGCGGTCGCACACCGCCGACGAGTACGTCGACATCCCCGAGGTCACCGCGGCCCGGGCCTTCTATGGTGAGCTGGTACGCGCTTACCTGTCCGGGAGATAGCCCATGCGCCCACCCACCACGCTCTGGAGCTCCAGTACCCCGGAGCAGCAGCTGTTCGAATACACCACCGGGGAAGACCGGATCTGGGATACGCGGTTGATGTCCTGGGATGTGCTGGGCAGCCTGGGGCACATAGAAGGTCTGCGGGCCGCACGCTTGATCACCGCCGCGGAGTACGCCGACATGCGCCGAGGACTTCGGGAGGTGTTCGATGCCACCTCCCGGGGGCGGCTGAAGCTCGATCATCGCCACGAGGACGTCCACACGGCGGTGGAGTACTGGCTGACCAGCCGGGTACCCGGCACGGGTGAACGGCTGCACACCGGCCGGTCTCGGAACGACCAGGTCGCCTGTGATCTCCGCCTGTTTCTCAAGGACGAGCTGCTCAAGGGCAATGCCGCCGCGCTCGGGCTAGCCGACGCGCTCGTCGATTTCGCCCAACGCCACCGGAACGTGCTGTGGCCCGGCTACACCCACGGCCGGCGAGCGATGCCCTCATCTGTCGGCCTCTGGGCCGGTGCGCTCGCAGAGGGTGTGATCGACACGGTGGAATCGTTGCCCGCGCTCTGGGCCCGGGTAGATCGCTCGCCCCTTGGCAGTGCCGCCGGATACGGTGTGCCGCTTCCACTCCAACGCACGGTGGTGGCCAAGGCGCTCGGATTCTCCGGGCTGGACGTTAACGTGGCGTCAGTCCAGGGAGGGCGAGGGAAGCTCGAGGCGGCGGTGCTGTTCTGGTGTACCCAGCTGGGACACGATGTGGCCCGGTTGTCTCAGGACGTGATCCTCTTCAGCGGCGAGGAGTATGGGTATTTGACCCTGCCCGCCGACCTGGCCACCGGCTCGAGCATCATGCCGCACAAACAAAACCCCGATCTCTTTGAGCTCACCCGGGGACGGGCCTCGGCCGTGGAGGGCGACCTGCTATCGGTGTTGCAGATCAAGGCCAAGCTCTCCGGCGGCTATCACCGTGATTTCCAGCTGCTCAAAGAGCCTCTGATCAGAGGACTGGATCGCACCTGGTCGATGCTGGAGGCGGTCACCCACGCGCTGCCGAAGCTCGGGGTGGATCCCAAGCGATGCCAGGCGGCTCTGGCCGGCGGAGCGCTTGCCACCGACGAGGTCATGCGGCGGGTGGAAGCTGGCCGGCCGTTCCGCACCGCCTATCGCGAGGTGGCCGCAGCGCTCAAGGAGGGGGAGAGCTTCGCTTCACCGGCCCCGGCCCGGATTATATCTCGCCGGAGCTCGACCGGCGGCCTGGGCAACCTCGGCCTCCCGGAGCTGAAGAAACGCATCCGGCACGCGCGCGCCTGGAACGCGCGTGAGCGAAAGCGCTTTGATGGGGCAATGGGCAAGCTGATCGGCCGCGCTTTCCGTCCACCCGTCCGCCCATCCGCCTGACCAGTATGACCGCAGACCGGCGCAAGCGACACCTGAAGATTCTCGAGCTTATCAGCACCAGGCCGGTGCGTACCCAGGAGGAGCTGGCCGACGCGCTGACGGCGCAGGGCTGGGAAGTAACGCAGTCCTCGGTAAGCCGGGACATCGCCACTTTGCGGTTGGTCAAGGTGGACGGGGCCTATCGCCGTCCGCCTCCGCGCGCGCCGCGGAGTGATCCCGATGAGCAGCGGGTCGGTGAAGGCGTGTTGACGATAGAAACGGCGGGTGACGCCTTGGTAGTGCTCCACACCCCGCCTGGAGAAGCCAATCACGTCGCAGTCGCGCTCGATCGCCTTGCCTGGCCCGAGGTGCTGGGGTCCATTGCAGGGGATGATACGATTTTTCTGGCGGTAAAGGACTCGAGGGCTCAGCGGCAGGTCCTGCGAGAGGTCCGGCGGCTGAGTTCGACTCAATGAAAAAGCAGGGGCGGCTCATAGTACGAGCCGCCCCTCTACGATCTTGCCGATTGTCTAGAAAGTCACTTCGGTCGGTACCTCATAGAATCGCAGCTGCGCGTGCTTCAGACCCTCGTTGTCGTACGACCAGTAGTATGACAGGTCCACATTGCTGAACAGCGAGATCTGGTCAACCGCAGTGCATACGTCGTCGGTGGTGCCGAGCACGCCGTCGAGCCCCGCATCCCACGTCACGCAGAAGTCAACAAACAGAAGATCTTTCGAGACATTAACGAATTTGGCCACCCCGCCCTTGGTCCGCTGAAGGCTGATGGGCTCAACCCCACCGACAAAATTGGCGGCGCACCAGGTACCGATTGCATCCTCGTAACAGGACTGCATGGTCGCGTTGCCACCTGGCTTACCCAGCGCGCGAACGTAGACCGAGTAGGAGGTGGTGCCATCGAGATCCGCATCTGGGTTCGGGAGCTGGAATGCAGCCGTACCATCGGTGCCGTTGGCATCGGTCACGCCGAAATCGCCCTCGATCAGGTTGATGCGGGTGTTGGCCGGCTCGCCGTTCCTTCCGAGATCGACGAAGATCCGGTGGCCATTGCCGCCGGAGAAGTTCGGCGATTTGTCTTTCGGCACGCCGATGATGTTCAGCGTGTAATGTGCGCCGCTCGGAGCACCGTTGCCGGTGGTGGCATTCAGGGCAGAGGGGGCAGGCGTCGAATCGGAGAGGGAACTGGTCGGATCGCTGGTGCACCCTGCCAAACTCAGTGCCGCGCAAACTCCGGTGAACCCGACGGCCCATCGAGAAGGGTTGAGCATCGTGCCTCCTGGTGCGGAAATCACTTCGGTGAGTGCCCAACCGTCGCCGGCCTCATCCCCACCCTTGGGCTGTACTCACGTTCGTGTTTTGGAGGAGCCGAGACAATTCCCAGGAGTCGAACACCGTATCAGTGTACGACACTAAGCGTGCAGAAAACTTCATGGGCTGTGTGGGAGGCTCGGTTTCGTGCTCGCGGCTCTAGCCGGCGCCATTCTCGTCCCGTGCAGTCCTCCGGATGAGCCATCCGGGACTGGAACCTTCCGACGTCGCGTCTCCATCCTCCGAGGTGGTCGTATTGAGGCAAAAAAAGGGCGGCTCCGAAGAGCCGCCCGCCCGAACCACCAAACCCACAGCTCTGCTACTTCGCTTGCTTCAAGTTGAAGCCATTCGACGTGATGTTAGCGAAGTCGAATCCCGCCGTGTTGTTCTGTCCAAACGCGGCCAATCGTGGCGATTAGCCGGTAACCCCCGGCCTTGTTGATCTTGAGGTTGGGGAAGGTCGCGAAACCATCTGCGGTGAAGGCCTCATTCCCTGTGGCAACGACCGTGGCTCCTAGATTAGTAGTAGCGATCAGTCGGACGAGTACTCCGTCCATTTTGGTTTCGCCCGTCGGAGTAACGCTCACGCTGATGAAGTCACCGCCTACGAACTTGATTACCTGACCAGTCCGCCCATCGGCCACGATGTTGCCGCCGAAGCTGAGGGTAATCTGCTTTGGGTTCACAGCCCCGTGCGGACTCAAGGCACCCACGGCCCCACCTGGCGGCCGGGTGCCGAGGGCGGCGGCCAGCAACGGTTGTGGTTTGAAGACGTTGAAGACCCGCCGCGCTAGCGCAAAGAGACTCCAGCCTGTATTCAGGCTCGCACTCCCCGACGTACAGAAGGAGGGCGTTGCGCTGGGAACGATTTCAGCGCCCCCTGCCTCTGATTTGGAGTGGTGCTGAATCAGAAATTGTTCCGGTGTCCCATCGGTGAAGCAGGTTCCAACCAACACGCCGGGGACAAAGGTGAGCTTGGGGACCGTAGACCAGTCGAAAACGGTACCCACCAGGACCTCATTGGTGAAAGCAGTGGGGTCAACATCGAGCGGTGCACCGTAAGCCAGAAACCGCTGGGTTGGGATCACGTTGGGCGCCACAGTGATCTCATCCCAGGTGTATCTGACCGGGTTACCTTCGGAATCGATGTAGGGTAGTGGCTCAAGCCCCCACACAACCTCACCATGCGAGACGACTGCCAAATCGTCTGTGGCGGAGCCCCCACGGACTTCGAATGCCCCATCGGGTCCTAGTGCCTCGTTGAATCTGATAGGAAGAACGAGCGACCCGACCTTCTGGCAGGGGATGATCGCATTGATGAAGGTTGAACTTTCAGCCGGCGGCACGGGACGGTTCGCTGCAATCAGCGCAAAAAGATCGAAACCGGCATCGGTGGCCACTGCAGTACCCGAGCCCCGGCGTTCTGAATCGCCTGCAGCAGCGTTGTTCGCCGTCTGTCTGGCGCTGGTGGGGAAGACAGTGTTGACCAGACCGCGAGCGGTCGACAAGTCACACCCAGTGGAATTGGGAGCGAATTCAGGTGAGGTGGGGCTGGATTCACGGCTGCTTTCGCCGCATCCAAGAGCGAGCAGGACCATGCCCGCAGACAGGACATACGTTAGACGCGCCATTGGAACTTCCTTCAGATGCAGTCAGGGTAAGTACAGGTTTCGGCGCAGGGATCGCTGCCCTCACAAACCTCTGTAACCGAACAAGATACCTGCTTTCCACCAGAACGCCAGATCAGAGTGGATTCCCTGATAGGGCCCTACAAGGTGACAAGGTGGGGAGCCAGCGTGAAAAGATCGTGATTGGTTATTTAGCGCTGCCGGCTTGGTGCTCCGACCAGGGCCTCGTACCGTGGATCACCCCTCAGGCTCTGGTACCACCATGACTCATCCCGATCCTGTGACGAGCGCTGTTGGGGGTTGCTCGCGAAGTAGCGGCCCAGCAGGCGGATAGCCTCATCCTTGTCGCCCAGGATAGTGTGCACAATCGCTTCGAAGCTCACCAGTTCTCGCGGTGGATCCATCGTCGCATCTGCCCGCGAGCGCACCGCAACCGATCGTGCGCTATCCGCCAGGCCTGCTCTTGCCAGGGCCATGGCAACCAGCATCTGTCCGCGAAGGCGCAGGAAGTCGCGGCTATTCGGCGGGCTGAGCCGCACATACTCCTCCAGCAGGCTCCAAGCCTTCGGAATGTCCGGCGTCTGACCCTTCAGGGCAAAGAGCCAGATCTGGCACTCGGCAAAGCGCGGATCAGCTGGAAAGCGCCGTCTTCCCTCGCTGCACCAGCGATTTGCCTCCACCCCGTCTTCCAGATCCAGAGAGGTTGAGAAGAGTCGCCAGATGGTCAGGTTGGCATTGGTGAGATATGGATCTGCGTCATAAGCCCGCAGTGCCGCCAGCTTGGCCTCCGCGGTTTCGAGCTTGTTAATCAGCAAATGACTGAGGGTGGTCCATGCCGACGCTTGCTCGGGATTGGCTGCTACGGACGCACGAAGATCGTTTTCCGCGTCGACGAGCAAGCGGGCTGATTCGGCGCCCTCCGGAGCGAGATTGAGGAGCCAGCGGAGGTACTGAAGGGTGCCCCGGATCTCGAGCGCATCCGGGTCGGAAGGCGCCAGCTGCAGCGCCCGGTCCGCATGAGCGAGGCCCCTTTGGATCCGCTCGGCATAGTACGTTTTGTCGAACGATCCCGACATGCGGGCTTCACGGTACGCCAGCCAACCGCGTTGGGTAACCGGAGTCACCCATCTCGGATCCTCCTTCTCGGCGTTCGCGAGCAGGGAATCGGCGCGGGCAAATCGCCTGGTGGCCGCCCGGACGTCACCGGCGGAGATGAGAGGTTCGACTCCGCTTATCTCCTGTGACGCCTTCTGTGCCAGCTCCCAGGCGGCCGTATTAGCGGTACGCTCACGACTCTGCCGTAACTCGACCTCCTTCCCGAGGCGCTGCCGAAGAAAGATGGCCACTTCCTTGGCCATGTCGTCCTGCAAGGCGAAGATCTCTTGCCGGGGCCGCTCCAGTATCTTGTTGCCTATCTCGGCGCCGGTCCCTGCGTTCACGAGCGAGACCGTTACCCTCAGCCGATCTCCCGACTGCGCCACGTCACCCGTTACCAGCGTGCCGACCTTGAGCGCCCGGGCGACGCTGTCCGGAGCCACGCTGGCTTTCTTGTAGGGGGCGACACCATTGCGCGAGATGACCTGCAGAGTCGGCACCTGGCTGAGCTCGTGGATGAGCGCCTCGGTCAATCCATCCGCGAGATAACCGAGTGAGTCCTGCGCGCCCCGATTTTCCAGATACATGACCGCGATATGGTTCGGACTGAAGCCATCCGTGCTTCCCGAAGCCTGCTCCCGGCCTGAGCCATATACCCCACACCGCGAGCCCGGAAACCAGCAGCAGAGCGGCTGCAGCGATGGACCAGAAGCGCAGTCCACGATCACGACCGGACGCGATGATCCGGGCGGGAATCGATGGACGCTCGATCTGCACTCCGCTGGTGCGGCGTCGTACTGCGCCCGTGCCCCCCGATGTGCCTCGCCGTGCGCGGATCGAGCGGGAGCTGCGGCGCTCCTGTGGTCCCAGATCAACTTCCGCCAGAGCGTCGGCGAACTCGCGAATGGTGGGGAACCGGTCGGCCGGGGTCTTCTCCAGCGACCGCATGATGGCGTCTTCGACTTCGTCCGGGATGGAGCTGCGGACCACCTGAAGGCTCGGCACCACCTCCATCGAATGGCGTGCCAGGATCGCCATCGCGTTGGGGCCCTTGAACGGAGGCTCACCCACCAGCATCTCGTAGAGCATGCAGCCGAGGCTGTACTGGTCGGCCCTGCCGTCCACCCGCTCCCCGCCGAGCCCCTGCTCCGGGCTCATGTAGTGCGGCGTCCCCACGGCCATGCCGGTCTCGGTTAGCTTGTCGCCCCCGGCGGCCGTGACCGCTCGGGCAATACCGAAGTCGGCGACCAGGGCATGACCCTCGTGGAGCAGGATGTTCTCGGGCTTGATGTCGCGATGAATGACCTGCTGGGTATGAGCGAAGTGGAGGGCGTCTGCTATCTGGCAGGTGAGCTGGATAGCATCCGGCAACGAGAGCTGCTCCTCTCGATCCAGCCGGACGCGTAATGATTCCCCTTTGACGAATGGCATTACGTAATACAGGAAGCCTGCGGCTTCTCCGGAGTCGTACAGGGCGAGAATGTTGGGGTGCTGAAGGCGGGCGGCGACCCTGATCTCACGGAGGAACCGGTCGGCACCGATCGAAGCGGCGAGCTCGGCGCGCAGGACCTTGATGGCGACGGGCCGATCGTGCCGGGAATCATCGGCCAGGTATACCGTAGCCATGCCCCCCTCGCCGATCAGGCGCTCGACGGCATAGCGCCCTTCGAGCGCAGTGCGCAACTTGTCGAGCGGATCGGTCACGGATTGCCTTAGTCGTATAAGAAGGGACGCTTCAAGATAAGGGGGGAAGCTCCGGGGCGGCCAGCACAGGGATCGAGCTGACACCGCTATCGGTGGGAAGCTCCGAGTGAGGCAGCATGGAATCATGAAAACAGGGGCGGCCAACTCCAGCCCCCCCATTTTTCATGCCTCAGGCAGGTAAGAGCTTGGGAAGATCGGGAAGCGGAACAGGTCCGTCTAGCGTGGGGTGCCTAGGCGGTCACACCTGCCAGTGCCTCCCTCATGGCGGCAGCGGAATGCCAGCGTTCGTCCCGGTTCTTGGCCAGCGCTTTCGTGATCGCGCTGGCGAGCTCCGGCGGGGTGTCGTTGCGAAGGGCTCGCACATCAGGGATCGGATGGGTCAAGTGAAACTGGAGCACTAACGCCTCATTCCGATGCACGTAAGGCGGTTGACCCGCCAGGCATTCGAAGAGTACGCAGCCCACGGAGTACAGGTCACTGCGATGGTCGATATCCACCAGCGCGGTTATCTGCTCCGGACTCATATAGGTCGATGTGCCAACGGCGATCCCTGACCTGGTCAGCCGGTCGCTTCCCGACGCAATGACCGCACGGGCAATGCCGAAGTCGAGCAACACTGCCCCGGCCGGAGCGAGCACGATATTGGCGGGCTTCACATCACGATGAATGATCCCGTGCGCATGGGCGTGGTCCAGCGCCTCCAGCATATCATCGGCGATGCGCAGCGTTTCGCCCAACGGGAGCTGCCGGGTCGTGTCGAGCCGCTCGCGCAGAGTCGCTCCCTCCACGTAGCTCATCACGTAGTACACCAGCCACTCCCGCTCTCCGGAATCCAGAATCTTTGCGATGTGCGGATTGTCCAGCCGGGAGGCGATCTGAATCTCTCGCAGGAATCGGTCAGCGGCTACGCTGACCAACAGCTCCGGGTGCAGAATCTTCAGGGCTACAACGCGGCCACCGGGCTCCTGAGCCAGGAAGATGCGGGCATTGCCGCCCTTCCCGATCTCGCGCTCGACCTCGTACCGGCCGGTAAAGGCCTGCCGCACCAACGCCAGCATGTCGCGCCGGATGGGTCCCTCCTGTACCGGAATGAATCAATGGTTACCCAATCTGTCCCGGTGCGCAAGAAGGACATCGTGCCTACAGGAGTAAGTCGCTGCGAATCCCCCGCCGGACATTCCACCAAAGTACGCCCCAGGCATTGGACTGCCGGAGGGTCACACTGGCTCGCCCCGTCATGCCCGGCCGCCAGCCTCCAGCCGCGGGCAGTAGCATCCGAGCTTCAGCGCTGCTGCCCTGCCCGGCGGTTACCGACACAGCTGTCAGGCGACCAGTGACCGGAGCTTCGATCGGGGCATCCGGAAGAAGATGAACCTGGGAACCGGGGCCCACCAGAGCACCTCCGGCGCCGGAGAGAGAGATCCGAACCTCCACCGTGTCGGCATTCCCCAGCTGCATGATGACCTCGCCACTTGAGACCCAGCGCCGGGCCAGTTCGTCGGGGCGTGGGGTCAGCACCGTCCCGCTGCTGAGGGCTCGAATTCGCAGCGCTTCGACCCGTTCCTTCAGGCCAGACAGCCGAGCCTGCTCGACGGCATGTTGAGCAGTGAGCAGGGCCAGCTCCGGCTGGCGACCCTCACCGCGTGCTTGCGCCGAGAGCACCGCGAGCGAGTCGCCGGTCCGCCGGACCGCGGCCAGTTCGCGCTCGAGCGCGAGGTTGCGGATCACGAGCAGGGGTGACCCGGTGGTGACCCGCGCCCCCTCCCGGACCAGCACCCGTTCAATTACTCCGCTGTCGGGAGCCGCAAGGGCCGTGGTAAGCAAGGGAGCCACCCGGAAGGGACCGACCACGGTGATTTGCCAGGGCACGATCGCCCCCAGAACGATGAGAGCTGGGATCCCGATAATCAGGCGCCGACGCCAGGGGCCTCCGCTCCAGGTCGCGCGGTGATGCCGAGCTGCGGCCTTCACTGTGCTGAGGAGACCCTTTACCGGTCCCCGCAGTGTCAGGAAAGCCCCTGCCAGAAAGACGGCGATTCCCACCGCTCCCAGCCATCGGCTGAGCCAGCCGAATGCGGCCGCAGCGAAGAGGGTCAGGGCCAGCGAGATGTAGACCACGGCGATGCCCCCATAGATCAGGAACACCCGTCGCTCCCTCTCATCGGCGGGCGGGGGCGGCAGCTCGAGCCTGAACACCTTGGTCTTGATTGACCAGGCGATATAGCTGAAAGCCCGCTGGCGCAGATTGGCAATCTCGAGGTAGTCGCTCAGCGCGTAGTATCCGTCGAGCGGTATCAGCGGATTGGCGTTCATGAGCACCGTGGCTATGCCCCCGGTGAACACACCGGCGAAGGCGGCGTACTCCAGCAGTGTTCCCGGAGTCGCGGCCCACCATACCATTGCCGCGATACTCGCAATGACGAGCTGAATCCAGGAGCCGGCCGCCGTGACCCAGAGCCGGGCTCGACGCTCCGCAAAGGTCCAGGCGTCATTCACGTTGCAGTAGAACGCCAGCTGGAAATAGATCAGCATGGCGCCGATCTCGTGTACCCGGCCCCCGAAATACTTGCAGGTCAGGCCGTGACCCAGCTCGTGGATAACGATGATGACTGTCCCGCTGAGCCAGAAAACGGCATAGGCTGCGAGTCCGACATCGAGGTTGTAGAAGTCGTAAATGGTTGCGACGAAGTCCTTCCACTTGGCGGCGAGTATCAGGAGATATACGGCGAAGAGCGCGACCGAAAGCTTCAGAAAAGCCGGGGTGAAGAAGAACCGGAACCGCGGCAGCAACCAGTCGAGCAGCCTGTCCGGGTCACCTACCGACCAGCGGATCCGTAGCAGCTCGCCCTTAAAGGGTCCGAAACCCCCTGGCAGGCGCCGCCGGCGCTGGGCGCGGAGCCGCTCCATCTGGAGCACCGACCGCTCTCCCAAGGTGCGCTCGCAGAGGCCCATCCCGCCGAGCTTTCGGGCAAATCCCTCCACTCCCGCGGCGGTGACTCGCAACCCCTCGGCCTGGAGGGCTACGCAGGCTTCGGCGGCGGTGCGCTCGCCATCGAACATCTGCATGACCATGATCTCGGCGGGACGAAACCGGAAGTACTTGCGGGATTGCGGGTCCTTGACGATGTAGCTCTGCTCGCCCCGGTAGGTCTGCTCCACCAGTACGAGGTCCTGCCTGAGCTTCGGCCTGCCGGTCACGGGGCCGTCCTGACGAGCCTTTCTCCCGCTGCCAGCCCTCGGACCACTTCGACCCGGTCACCGCCAAGCTCCGAACCCAGCGTGAGCGCGCGGAGGGTAGCCCTCTCATCCGCCCACACCAGCGCGTAGCCGTCCTTACCAACCGCGGACCGGGGGACGGCCACCACCTGGCGCCGCTCCGCGCCCAGCCGAACCGTTACGCTGCTGCCGGGAGTAAGCCGGGCCCCGCCGGTGATCTGAACGATCATCTCCCGCGCCCCGCTGGCGGGGTCGATCGTGGGCGATGCCCGTACGATTCGGGCCTGCGCGGTGGCACCACCCTGCCCGACAACCTCGGCCGAGGTGCCAATGCCCAGGCCACCTGCGGCAGCTTCGGGAACGTGCACTGCCGCGAGCACCGGGCTCAGCGCCGTGAGCCGAAACAGTGTGTCGCCGGAGCTGACCAGACGATGAAGACGGGTCTTCCGCGCGGTGACAACTCCCGCGAATGGAGCGACGATCCGCGTTAATGCGAGGTCGCGTTGCGCCTGCCGCACTCGGAGTGACGCGTCTCGATGCTCAAACTCGGCCCGCTCGGATTCGGCCTCGGTCGTCACATCTGCCGCCTTCAACGCTCTCTGGCGTTCGACGGTCTGCGTGGTGTTGACAAACTTCTCCTCGGCTTGTGCCAGGGCGATCCGCTGGTCGGTGCTTTCCAGGCGCGCCAACGTTTGACCCGCCGCGACCCTGCTGCCGAGATCTACGAGAATTGCCTCCACGATTCCCGGGGACCGGGCGTAGATCGTGGCATCGTGCTCGACATAGAGCTGGGATGGCAGAACCAGTGGTACCTGAACCGTGGCGGTGTCGGCGGTGATCAGGGAGGCGGGCGGGGCTGCACCGATAGAGCCGGTCTCGGTTCCCCGGGCGGCGCGGCTCGGACCCGGCTCTCCGCCGCAGGCGAGGGCCAGGCTCAAGACGATCACTCGCTTCATGACCATATCCTCCACCAGAGTAATCGTGACCACCGCAGTGGACCGCGCAGCATCCGGGTGAAGGTACTCATGTCGGCGGTGAGGACCCGGGCATATGCTTTCATTTGGGGCCGGAGTATCCCATCCGGATTGGCGACCGAGGCCCGGACCGGATAGCTGACCACTTGTCCGGTATCCAGCGGCAGCTGTCCCACCGACGTGACCACCCCGGCGAAGGTGTGCTGGGGCAGGGCATCCACCCGTAGCCGCACCTCCTGCCCCGGTAGCACCCGGCTTACATCGCGCTGGTCCACCCCGAACTCCAGCTCCAGTGTGTCGGTGCGTCCCAGGGTCACCAGTAAGTCTCCCTCTTCCAGGGAGGCGCCCACGCTCTCCCGCAGGTGCGGTGTCAGCACCACTCCCGCAGTCGGTGCTCGAACGGTGGTGAATGCAACCTGCTCGTCCAGCAGCCCCAGCTCCTCACGCAGGGCTTCAGCCCGGATCCGGTGGAGCCGCTCTTCCGCCGGGTCGCCGTTGCTGGCGGCAATGCCGGCCTGCCGCTCCGCCGCGGCCACCGCGGCGGCTACGGCGGCACGGTCGCTTGACAGGGTGGTGGAACGCAGGGTGGCAAGGGGGGTGCCCTGCGTGACCGCAGCTCCTTCGCCGACGAAAATGCGTTCGACTACGCCGGGGATCAGCGCCCTCACCGGTGCCAGGGCCATCGGCCGGAAAACCGGCTCGCTCCCTGACACCCGGAACGGCCAGCGTATCAGCACGGCGGCCGCAAGCAGGGAGAGCGCTACCGCACCGTAGATTTGAAGCTTGCGACGGGGAACCGCCAGGATCGCTTGTTTCCGGGCCGCGATAGCGCCGAGGGCGTCCACCATCGGCACCTGGTGATACAGCTGCGCATTCCGGAGGGCGACAGCGGTCTGGTTGGCCAGGATGGCAGCAACTTCGAGTTGCACCGGCGAGGCGAATTCGGTCCTGTCGGCCTCGAAAACGAGCACCCCGAGCACACCCTCCTCGTCCTTGAGCGGCAAGTACAATCCGCTCTCCACCCCATCGGCCTGCAGGTCGGCGCCGAAGACGGCCACGAACATGCGCTCGGCGTCCGACCCGGGATCGCTCCGGTCGGACAGATACAGCGGCTCTCCCCGGCCCGCGGCCCACTCCGCCCGGGCGATCAGGTCCTGGAGCTTGGGATCCTTGGGGTCAACTTTCTCCTGCCCGGCGACCGCCCGGATCTCACACCGGCCCTTGTCGTAAAGCCCTACTGCTCCGCGATCGAAAGTGAAGGCCTTGGAGGCAAGGTTGACCACCGAGTGGAGCACCCGGTCGAGGTCGAGGGTGGCGGTGATCTCGCGGCTGATCTCGAGCAACAGGGCAAGGTCCCGAGCCCGCTTCTCGACGGTATGGAGTTGGGCGTTGCGGAGGGCAGCCGCGGCGCTGGAGGCCAAGCCTTCCAGTAGCTCGCGATCCCGGTCGTCGAAAACGCCCGCGCCTGTCAGCTTGTTGGAAACCTGGATGGCTCCAACGGTTATACCTGAGGCAACCATGGCGGTGGCCATCACCGTGGTGGCCAGCATCTCCCCGGAGTCCATCCGTGGTTGGTAGCGAGGGTCCTCCACTGCGCGGGTGACGATCGTCGTTCTCGGTCGCTGCGCCACGTCGCCGATGAAGCCGCTTCCAATCGGTACCTGAGCCCCCACCAGTTTCTTACCGGCACCACCCTCGGCCAGTCGGCAGCGGAGCATGTCGCCCTCGGCAATCCAGAGCGACCCGCCCTCGGCTCCCAGCGCGGCCACCACCCGCTGGAACACCTGCGGCAGAAGCTCCTCGAAGTCGAGTGACGCACTGAACTCCAGGCTGATGGAGTACAACAGTCTGAGGCGCTCGACCTCCTCGCGCAGCTCCGCGACCGAGGGAGCGGAGGTGCTCAACATATCTGTCATAGTGGCGTGAAGACTTTCGAACGGGGCCGAAGCATACCGACGCTCAGGCGCCGAATCCCCCGTGGAGATTCGGCTCCGAGTCGCTCAATCGCCCGCAGGCGTTACGGTGCGGGCTGTGTTGCGCGTGCTCTTTCTTGCTACGCGCTGAATCCGCGCTTGGCGGGCGCGATCCGCTCCTCGAGCTCTTCCACTGACAATTCGACCGCTTCGGCTTCCTTACCGGTGGCGTTCTTGACCTGGGACTTCTGCTCCGGGGTCAACTGAATTCGAAATTGCTCCTTCGGGTTCGACATGTGAGCTCCCTGCTGGTGATGGTTGGCTTGCCGGTTGCTGTGAGTGTGTCGCTAATGTCACGCACCTATCGTGAAAAGATCGTGAATTCTCAGACCGGCGGCCGGCTGCCGACCTTCATTGCCGGGGCGATCCGCTCTTCCAGCTCCTCGACCGACAGCTCGATCACTTCCGCATCTTTGCCGGTGACCTTGCGGACCTGGTCCTTCTGCTCCGGGGTCAGCGTCATCCGGAAGGTTCCTTCGGTGGCCATATCTCACTCCTTGCATGGGTTGGTAACATCCGGAAGATCTGGGTGCCAATCTGGGCTCCCCCCGTGAAGGGAGCGTGAAATCCCCCCTTGCCGGCTCGTGAATCCGCCCTAGGTTCTGTCGCACACGTTACAAGGGTTGGTCTGTGGCGGGTATCTGCCTGACACTGCTCGGTCCTCCATCCGTGAGCCTCACGGAAGGCGGGCAGTGCACGTCCCAACCAGGCGCCAAGGAGCTCGCCTTGCTCGCGTATCTGGCGCTGGAGCCAGGCCCCCACAGCAGAGAGGAGCTGGCAGGGCTTCTCTGGGGCGAGTCGTCCGAAACCGAAGCACGGGCCTCCCTCCGTCAGGCTCTCAAGCATCTCCGCACCAACCTGGGTCCGGTAATTCTCAGCGATCGCACCGCTGTAGAGCTGACGGCCTCGGTCAGTTGCGAGGTGTGTGACTTCAAGCGGCTCGTGGTCCAGGAGCCCACCCGGGCACTGACGACGGATATTCCGCGTTTCCTCGCCGGCTTCTCGGTCCGTCATGCTCCGCATTTCGACGAGTGGGTCGCCGCAACCCGGCGAGAGTTGTTGCAACTGTACCAACATGCGCTCGGGACACTGGCTCGCCAGGCCATGGGGCAATGGCGCTGGCGCGAGGCGATCGAGTTGGCCGAGCGTTGGCTCAAGTACGATCCGCTATCCGAGGAGGCGGCCCGACTGGCGATGGAGGCACGCTACCTCTCCGGTGATCGTGGGGCCGCGCTCGCCCAATTCAACCAGTACCGGGCAACCCTGATGCGGGAGACCGGGTGCGAACCCGGGCGGAGCCTCTTCAGCTTGGCGCGCCGGGTTGAGGCGGATGCGGCACCGGTCGGGGCCCGTCCCGTCACGGACGAGTGGTACGCTCGAGCACCGTCGTTCGAGGCCAGTCTGATCGGCCGGGCGGCCGAATGGGCTGGTCTGGTGAAATCATGGAAGGCCGTGGCGCGGGGAGGCGGGCAAATCGTGCTGATTGAGGGAGAAGCAGGGGTGGGCAAGTCGCGTCTGGCTGAAGAGTTTCTGCGGTGGGTTGTAGCCCAGGGTGGAGGCGTCCTGCGCGGGCGTGGCTATGACGTAAGAGCAGGGATCCCCTACGAGCCGATGGTGGAGGTGCTGCGCGAGGCGCTGAGCGCGCCAGGATTGGCCGGCGCTGCGCCGGAATGGCTCACCGAGGTCACCCGTCTGCTTCCCGAGCTACGTCAGCACTTTCCCGCCCTCCCCGAGTTAAACCTGTCGGCGGACCCGGCCGACGCATGGCGGCTCTTCGAGGGAGTGGCGCAGCTAATCCTTGCTCTCGCCGCGGAGCGTCCAGTGGTGATCTCACTGGACGACCTGCAGTGGTGTGATGGGGACAGCTGTAACCTGATCCATTTCCTGGTACGCCGCACCGAGCAGGCGCCGGTGCTCTGGCTCGGCACCCTGTGCCTGGGCGAGCTCGAGCGGGATGCGCCCCCCGCGCGCCTCTGCCGCGCGCTTCGCGCCAAACCCTATGCCAATGTTGTGACCCTCGGCCCACTCGCCGAGGAGCAGCTCTGGCGCATGATACGCGAGATGGGTCACGTGAGCACCCCCACAGGGGCTCGGCGATTCGCCAGCCGGATCTTCGGCGTGACTGGGGGAAATCCGTTTTACGTCATCGAGCTTCTCAAAACCATGTTTGCCCAGGGGCTCCTCGCCGTTGACGAGGAGACTGGGGAGTGGACTGCGGCGCCGGGTGCCGGGTCGGAGCTCGGCCGGCAGTTCCCGGTCTCTCGAACTGTGCACGATGTGATCGCGCAGCGGGTGGATCGCCTGCCGGAGGAACTCTCGGATGTCCTGATCACGATCGCGGTTGCGGGTTTGGGTTGCCGGACCAATGTCCTCTCGCACGTGCATGGTATCTCGCGACTTCATGCGGCGGCTGTGGGCGACGCGCTCGTGGAGCGCCGGCTGGTCGTGGAGGAAGGCGGTGTGTACCGCTGTGCTCACCCGGTGATCGCCCACGTAGTCCGTGACGGACTGACGCCTTCGCGCAGGTCCGAGGTCCACCGCAGTCTCGCACTGTCACTCGAGAGTACCATGCCGCCGGAAGACGACCGAGAGGTTGCGCGGGAGATTGCGCGCCATTCCGATAGGGGTGGTGAGCCGGTCCTGGCGCACCGGTTTGCGCTGATTGCCAGTGAGGGTGCCGTGGAGCGCTATGCCTTTGCCGAAGCGCTGTCCTGGCTGGACCTCGCGGCGAGCAACGCCCGCAGCGAGACCGACACGGACGCAGTGAACCGCCGCACGGCGGATGTGCTCGAGGTGGCCGGTTGGAGAGAGGTGCCGCCGCTAGCGAAGCTGGGAGGTCCGATTACCAGGGAACTGGAACGGGAAGATTTCGATCTGATGTCGAAGCGGTAAACCATCAGCCCGGGCCGCGTCGACTCGACCCCCCGCGCATAGGTTGCCGGCCGGTGCTGCCGGTGAAAGGTGGAGTTGATCCCCGATGTAAGCCTTCACCAGTGACCCTGGGGCCTACCTGGAAGCGCTGAGCGCCTCGGTCCTCACCGTCCTCTCGATCCGTCCGTACCTCACGGCCGTCATTTCCGCCAGAATCGACAAGGCAGTCTCGGGTGGCTGGCGCCCGCCGATATCGAGCCCAATCGGCCCGTGCATTCGAGCGACCTGGACTTCGCTGAGCCCAATCTCCACCAGGCGCTCCCGGCGACCGGCCTGGGTTTTCTTCGACCCTATCGCACCCACATACTTCGCAGGCGAGCGAAGCGCCACGCGCAGCGCGGGCTCATCGAACTTCGGATCGTGAGAAAGCAGACAGACATAGCAGGCGGCGTCGAGACCGATGCGTTCGAACGCCTCCTCCGGCCAGGCCAGCAGCAGCTCATCGGCATCGGGAAAGCGCTCCCGGTCGAGGAAGGTCCGGCGGCCATCGACCACGATGGTGTAGTACCCCAGCGCCTTGGCGAGTGGCACCATGGCTGCCGCGATCTGCCCGGCGCCAAAGATGATCAGCCGCGGCCGGCGGGGAAACACCTCCAGGAAGACGGTGAGAGATCCCCGCGGTGTTTCAAAAATCCGGCTGCTGCTCGTTTCTCTGTGCAAGGCGCCGAGGGCCGCCTCGCGCAGCAGCTCGGATGAAACGCCCCCAAGGCGTCCCTCGGTTGGGCCGTTCTCCCGCACCCGGGCCGAGTGGCCGACACCGGGCCCGGCGATGACTGTGGCCACGACGTCACCTTCATTCCCGTGCGCCGCCTCGAGAACTTCGCGCTTGATGGAAGGTTCCACGAATACATCGATCGTTCCGCCGCAGGCGAGGCCGACTTCCCAGGCGCGCTCATTGCTGACGCCGAATGTCACCAGCTTGGGGGTACCCCGCGCCAGAGCGGCTTCGATCTCGACCGCGGTGGCGCTCTCAACGCAGCCACCAGAGACGGACCCCGCAATCCTGCCGTCCGCGGCCGCCAGCATGCTGGAGCCCTCGGGCCGCGGGGCCGAGCCCCAGACGCTGGTGACCACGGCACGGCCGAAGGGGATGCCGGTAGCGGCAAAACGGTTGTAGTCCTCGAGGAGGTCGCGCATCGAATGAGCTTACAGCCGTCGCTGGCAATCCGCCAAGGCAGCTGTCCCGCGCCGGGTCCGCCGAGGACAGCGACGTGACGATGAAACGGTTCGAATGTGGGGCGGTACTGTTTGATCTGGATGGTGTGCTGGTGGATTCCACCCGGTACATCGAGGAGCAGTGGCGCCGGTGGGCCCAGTCCAAGGGGCTGGCACCCGAGCCATTCTTACGCGTGTGTCATGGCCGGCGCGCCCTGGAGACCATCCGGTTGGCCGCGCCCCACCTCGACGCTGATGCGGAGATCGCAGCCTTCGTCCCCGATAGCGCCGATCCCGGTGCTCATGGAGCCGATGGACGGTGCCGCCCGCCTGCTCCGAAACCTCCCGAACGGCAGTTGGGCAGTCGCGACATCCGGTACCCGGAATACCGCCACCGGCAGGCTTCGCGCGGCCGGCCTCCCGTTTCCGGGCGTCCTGATCTGCGCGGAGGATGTCGAGCGGGGAAAACCGGCCCCCGATGTGTACCTGATGGCCGCGGCAAAGCTGGACCTGCCGCCAAGGGGATGTCTTGTTGTGGAGGATGCACCGGCCGGCATCCAAGCGGCGCGCAGCGCCGGCATGCGCGTGATCGCCGTGACCACCACCCACCCGTCCGTGGAGCTGGATGCCGACGCCCGCGCGTCCTCGCTCGCGGCCGTACATCTGGGACGAGTCGACCGAACTCCTACCGGTAAGCCACTTCTCGAGCTGCTGGTCGTGGATTCATAGCACCCGTCCGCGCTCCTCTTCCGCAACGTGCCGGTCTCCTTGATTGCCATAGTTGAAAGCACATCGATGGCCGAGCCTGCCCCGGTACCGCGCATCCGCATCCGGGCGCTGGTGTCCGGGATGAGGTCGAAGAGCTCGCCTTCCAGGGTAACTCTGGCCCTCATCCTTCCGATACCGAACCCGGACATCACCCGGAAGTGAGTTGGATCGAGCACCTCGACCGATTCGATGCCGGGAGCGGACTGAGCCACGGATCGCGGATCGATCAATCTCTGCCAGAGCAGCTCTCGGGGCGCACTCACCTCGGAGCTCCCGGTCAGTTCCAGCTTCATGGGAAGGCTCGCTGAAGCCGTTGCAGGTCGGCCGGGGTGTCGATGTCGGGATTGTCCCCGCTCACGTCGAGGATCAAGCTGTCGTCTGCATGAGTGTCGTGCAGAGCACTGAACCCGACGTCTCCCTCGAGCTGCCAGACGCGCGACCAGACCCCTCGCGACAACAATACGGGGTGACCGGGCACCTCGGGCCGGGCAGCATAGCGCGGTCGGATGATGGCGCGGCGGTCACGGTGCCATGCGGCAACCAGCGCTTGGACGACCTCGAGCCGCACCTGGGGCTGGTCGCCCAGGAAGATCAGAGCCGCCGCGGCCTCGCCTTCACGCTCAAGATCTTCCAATCCCAGCCGCAGCGATCCGGAGAGCCCCGCGTCAGGGGCATCGTTCAAGACCGCCTGAACCGCCGCCTCGCGGGCCATCTCCATGGCCCGATCGTCGAGAGAATGGATCACGGCGCGAGCGCCCCCAAGCAGACCTCGATCCCATGCGGCTCGAATCACCGTGAGCGAGTAAGCCAGCAGCGGTCGCCCATGGTAGAGGGCGTGGAGCTTGTCATAGCCGAAGCGGGACCCCGTGCCCGCGGCGAGGAGCAGAGCGTAAACCGGACCTTTAGGTTGGTCCCGATTGGACTTGCCCCCATTAGGGCCCCCGAGTAAAGTCACTATCCCTCGATTCCCACCTTTGGGGTGTAGCTCAATTGGCAGAGCGCCCGGCTGTTAACCGGGAGGTTGCTGGTTCGACCCCAGCCGCCCCAGTCGGGGGCGCACAAGAGTGCGCCCCCGACGGCTATTGGCTATTCGCTATGGGCTATGGGCTATGGGCTCTACCGCGGAACCTTGAGGCACTCGGCACAGCCAATAGCGAGTAGCCCATAGCCCATAGCGAATAGCCTTACAGCTTCTCGTAGGCCGACAGGGTCAGAAACTCCGGGAAGTCCCGCGCGGAGAAGAGCCCATCCAGCAGCTCGGCGGCGCTGCCGAGTCGTTCGCTGTCTCCTCCGGCACTGATCAGCTTTTCCAGCTCGTCCGACAGCATAGCGCGACAGCGCTCCAGCGTAATTTCCGCCCCATCATCGGTGCGGGCCCGATGGCGAATCCATTGCCAGAGCTGGGAGCGTGAGATTTCGGCCGTCGCCGCGTCTTCCATGAGGTTGTTGATGGCGACGGCGCCTGATCCGCCCAGCCAGGCCGCGAGGTACTGCAAGGCGACGCTGATGTTGCCACGCACGCCAGCCTCGCTGACTCGGCCGCCGGCCACCCGCACATCCAGCAGCGCCTGTGAGTCTGCACTCACGTCCTCCCGCTGCCGGTTCTTCTGATGTGGTCGCCCTCCCAGTACAGCCCGGAACACTTCGTCCACCACCGGTACCAGATCGGGGTGCGCTACCCAGGCCCCATCGTACCCCGCTCTCGCCTCTCGGGTTTTGTCCTCCCGCACCCGCGCCAGGGCCGTCTCATTGACCTCCGGGTCCCGGCGGCTGGGAATGAACGCCGCCATGCCACCGATAGCATGCGCGTCACGGCGGTGACAGGTCTTCACCAGGAGCTCCGTGTACGCCTGCATGAAGGGAACCGTCATCGTCAGCTGCGACCTGTCAGGAAGCAGGAAATCGGGGCTGTCCCTGAAATTCTTGATGATGCTGAAGAGGTAGTCCCATCGGCCGGCATTGAGGCCGGCGGCGTGGTCGCGCAGCTCGTAGAGGATCTCGTCCATCTGGAAGGCCGCCAGGATGGTCTCGATCAGAACGGTGGCCCGGATCGTTCCGGGAGGGATCTGAAGCTCGTTCTGAGCGAAGAGAAAGACATCATTCCATAGCCTGGCCTCGAGATGGCTTTCGAGCTTCGGAAGGTAGAAGTAGGGTCCGCTGCCGCGGGCCAGGAGCTCGCGCGCGTTGTGGAAGAAGTAGAGCCCGAAATCCACCAGGCTGGCGGACATCGGCCGGCCTTCCATGAGAAGGTGCTTCTCCTCGAGGTGCCAGCCCCGGGGACGCACCACCAGTGTGGCCAGCTGGTCGGCCAGCCGGTAGCGCTTGCCGTCGGGACTCACGTATTCGAGGGTCCGTCGCACGGCGTCGATACAGTTGGCCTGCCCGCCGATCACGTTGACCCAGGGAGGCGATAGCGCGTCCTCGAAGTCGGCCATGAACACCCTGGCTCCGGAGTTGAGCGCGTTGATCATCATCTTGCGCTCTACCGGCCCAGTGATCTCCACCCGTCGGTCATTCAAATCGGTGGGCGCCGGCGCCACCGTCCAGCTGCTTTCCCGTATCTCGCGGGTTTCCGGCAGGAAATCCGGTCGGGCGCCATCGTGGATCTTGCGTTGGACTTCCCGCCGCCGCTGCAGCATGGTCTGACGACGGGGCCCGAATTCATGAGCGAGCCGTCGCAGAAATTCCAGAGCGTCCGCGGTGACGATGCGGGTTGCATCGCCCACTGCCGGTGCGCGGATTTCCAATGCTTTCATCACGCCACGTGGTATACCATGAAGGCGTAGTGGCAACCGCTGCCCGCGAGCACCAGCAGATGCCATATCTCATGGTGGCCAAAGCGGCCGGGAAAAGGGTCGGGCCGCTTCCGGGCGTAGATCACAGCTCCGATGGTGTAGGCCGCACCCCCCGCCACGAGCCAGAGGAGACCGGTCACTGGAACCGCGCGCGTGATGGGCACTATCGCCAGCAGTGACAGGTATCCCATGCCGAGGTAGGTGCCTGTGGAGACCCAGACCGGCGCGTCGAGGAACCACACCTTGAATGGAATGCCGGCCAGCGCCAGCAGCCAGACCGTGCCCAGCAGTGACCAGCCGAACACACCGTCGAGGGTGATCAGTGCCACAGGGGTGTAGGTGCCGGCGATAAGAAAGTAGATCGCGATATGGTCGAGCGTTCGCAGCGCGCGAAGCGGCCGGGCTGCCAGCGGCAGGGTGTGGTACATGGCGCTGGCGCCATACAGGAGGATCAGGGTTGCGCCGTAAATGGCGAAAGCCGCCACTTGCGCCGGACCCTGAGCCAGCCGAAGCAGCAGGACGGTGCCGGCGCCGGCCAGGAGCAGGCCGACAAGGTGTGAGGCGCCATTGAACGGCTCGCGGATCTGCATGCTGAAATCTGCTATGGGCTATTGCCTATTGGCTATGGCCATGGCCGCAGGTCACCCGATAGGCCTATGCCAAGAGCCAGTAGCCTTCCACCTTGTCGCCTGCGGCCAAGGGGCCTAGCGTTATTTCGTGAGAATTGCACTGTTTTCCGAGGTCTACTGGCCCATGGTGAGCGGCGTGGGCGTCACCCTGCTGCGCCTCACCAGGGCGCTCGAGGAGCGGGGGCACCAGGTGCGGGTGTACTCGGCCAGCTACCCCCTGGATCCGGGACAGAAAGACCGGCCCGAGGTGCATCGGTCTCCCAGCGTGCCGCTCTTTCTGTATCCCGACGTGCAGTGGGCCTTTCCGCGCTTGCGGGATGTTCTGGAGGATGCCGCCGATTTCCGGCCCGACGTGGTTCACGTCGCGACCGAGTTCGCGCTGGGCATCACCGGCCTCAAGGTCGCCCGGCAGCTCCGAGTTCCGGTCATTGCATCAGCTCACACCGATTATGAGCAGTACGCGGCGCGCTATGGTGTTGACTGGGCGGTTCGGGCCGGCTGGCGCTACCTCCGCTGGTTCTACGGCCAGAGCCATCGGGTGCTCTGTCCCTCGCGGGTGTATCAGGAGCATCTCCGGAGCCGTGGGGTTACCCATACTGGGATCTGGAGTCGCGGAGTCGACCCCAACTCCTTTCATCCCCGCTTTCGCAGTGAAGCCTACCGGCGAGCCATCGGCGTCGAGCCCGGCGATCTGCTGGTGACCTACATCGGCCGCATAGCCCGGGAGAAGAACCTTGCGTTGCTGCTGGAGGCCTGGGATCTCCTGGCGCCGGATCGCGGCTCGGCCCGGCTGGCTCTGGTGGGGCGGGGCCCGCTGGAAGCGGAAATCCGGCGGCGGGAGATTCCCGGGGTCCACGTGGCCGGTCTGATGGACGGACGGCCGCTCGCCACTGCCTATGCATCCGCGGACATCTTCGCCTTTCCCTCCGCCACCGAAACGTTCGGCAATTCGCTGCTCGAGGCGATGGGGTCCGGGCTGCCGTCGCTGGTCGCCGCGGCGGGCGGGGTGCTCGAGTTTTCGCAACATGGCGGCAATGCGTGGCTGGTCGAGCCCAACAGTGTGGCCGCCATTGCCCAGGGGCTGCGTCGTCTGCTGCAAGATGCCGGGCTGCGTCGTCGTCTGGCTGAGGGAGCGCTGCAAACCGCGCACGAGCGGCGTTGGGACGAGGTCTACGACCGGTTACTGGAAGACTATCAGGACGCCATCGAGGCCGGTCGGCACGGCGATCGGCCATCCTGGGCGGCGTAGGCCTCCTTACACCCCCAACATCAGGTACGCCAATGCCGCGATCGCGGCGCTCATCGGCATGGTGAGAATCCAGGCCCAGACGATTCGCTTGGCCACACCCCACCGCACTGCAGACAGGCGCTGAGCCGCCCCCACTCCCACGATGGCCCCGGTGATGGTGTGTGTCGTGCTCACCGGAACCCCCAGACTCGACGCCAGCAGCACGGTGATTCCCCCCGCCGTTTCAGCGCAGAACCCTCCGAAGGGCCGCAGTCTCGTGATTCGGGTCCCCATGGTCTTCACGATCCGCCATCCTCCCGCGGCCGTGCCCAGTGCGATGGCGCTGTGCGCTGCCAGAATGATCCAGAGCGGAATATGGTCGGCGGAAGGCAGATAAAAGTGGCTCAGCCAGCCAGTCGCATTGACGAAGCTGGCCTGGCTGGCAACCAGAAGGCTCACGATGATACCCATCGTCTTCTGGGCATCGTTGGCGCCATGGCTGAGGGAGTACAGGGCAGCCGAGAGAAGCTGAAGCCGCCGGAAGATCCGGTCCACCGGGCCCGGCGGGGCGCGGCGCAACAGCCAGGAAAGCCCGACGGTGAGCACCAGCGCAATCGTCATTCCCAGCACCGGCGAAATGACGATAAACGCCACCGGCAGCACCCAACCACCGAGAATCAACGCCCCGAACCCTGCCTTGGCGATGGCTGCGCCGGCGTACCCGCCCAGGAGGGCATGGGACGACGAGCTGGGAAGCCCCAGGTACCACGTGACCAGGTCCCAGATGATCGCGCCGAGCAGTCCTGCGAGGATGACGTCTGGGTCGACGATGCTGATATCGATCAGGCCCTTGCCGATGGTCTTGGCTACCGCAGTGCCAACGGCAAAGGCCGCCACAAAATTGAAAAAGGCGGCCCAAAACACGGCCTTTCCCGGGGTCAACACCCGGGTGGACACCACCGTGGCGATCGAATTGGCGCTGTCGTGGAAGCCGTTGATGAAGTCGAACACCAGCGCCACGGCCACGATGATGACGACGTACAGTACGACGTTGTCCATGGTCAGGCGTGCTTGATGGAGATCGACTCCAGGACGTTCCCCGCATCCTCCATGTGGTCGAGCGTCTTTTCCAGAGTGTCGTAAATCTCCTTCCACTTGATGACCATCAGCGGGTCGGGCGATCCGTCGAACAAGCGCGCTACCCACTCGTGGTACAAGGAGTCTCCCTCCTCTTCCAGCCGTTTGACCCGAGCGCAGGCTTCCAGCACCGACCGGTCCTTGTTCTTCTCCAGGCTTTGGACCGCAACCAGTACCTCCTGGGTTCCCCGGACGACCACGTCGGCCAGCAGCACTGCCCCCTCCGGGGCGATACCGGCGTGGTACATCTGCACCCGGTGGGCTGCACCGTCGATCAGGTCCACTACGTCGTCCAGTCGTGAAGCCAGGAGGTGAATGTCCTCCCGGTCGAGGGGAGTGATGAACACCCGGTCCAGCCGGGTCACCACCTCGTGGGTGATCTGATCGGCCTCATGCTCCAGCCGCTTGATGGCATCCACGATGGGTCCGCGCCGTTGTGGCTCGGCGCGGAGCAGGTCAAGCTGTAGCTTGGCCGCCTCTACACTGAGGGCAGCAACCGAGGTGAATAGGTCGAAAAATTTCTCGTCGCGGGGCAGGAGACGCATGAAAACCTTCGCAGTAGGAGCGGCGGGAAGATAGCCCCACTCACTGACTTGGCAAGACAGAAGGCTTCCTTGACGAGACCTGTTTTGGAGGCAAATTCTGTCGGCTACCTTTGCCTCCCTGGCACGGGACCGGGATTTGCTACCGCAGGTTCGGGGCATATGACACATAGTCTGCTCACCCGCCCCGACCGGCTGGCCGCTCTGCGCCGTACCGCCCTACTCGACACTCCTGTCGAGGAGGGGTTCGATCGTCTTACCCGTATGGCAGCCCGGCTCCTGGGCACGCCCGTCTCGCTCATCTCCCTCGTCGCCGACGACCGCCAGTTCTTCAAGAGCGCAGTAGGCCTGCCGGAGCCCTGGGCCTCCCGCCGGGTTACACCCATCTCGTTCTCGTTCTGCGGGCAGGTGGTTGCCACCGGAGAGCCCCTGGTTCTGGAGGACGCCCGGCGCCATCCGCTGCTCCGGCACAACCCCGTCATCCGGGAACTTGGCTGGGTTGCTTACGCCGGCGTGCCGGTCATGACTCGCCAGGGCCACACGATCGGGGCCCTGTGCGTCGCAGACAAGACGCCGCGGCTCTGGTCCGAGCGCGACATCGCCCTGCTGCAAGATTTGGCAGCGTCGGTCGTGACCGAGATAGAGCTGCGGACGGAGATCGCCGAGCGGAGGAACGCCGAACACAGCCGGCGGGAAACCCAGGAGCAGTTTCACAGCAGCTTCGAGGAGTCGGGCGTCGGCATCGCCTTGATCTCCATCGATGGCCGCTGGCTCCGGGTCAATCGCGCGGTTGGCGACCTGCTCGGGCGGACTCAAGAGGAGCTCATTGGCCTCCCCATTGAGGCCGTGAGCCATCCCGATGACGCAGCAGCGGGACGCGAGGCAATGCGGCTGCTCCAGGCTGGTGAGTGTGGTACCTACACCATGGAAAAGCGCTACGTCCGGCCGTCGGGGGAGATCGTCTGGGCCCTGGTCAACGTGTCCCGGGTCCCGGGTCCGGACGGAGACCCGGGGCACTTCATAGCCGGGATCCAGGATATCACCGAGCGGAAGCAGTCCGAGTTCGCCCTGCGTGAAAGCGAGGAGCGTCTCCGGCTGTTGGCGCAGTCCGCGAGGGAGGTGGTGCGGGACTGGGACCTTGCGACGGACCGGATCGTCTGGGACCCCGCCACCGGGTATCTGCTCGATTACGACACTACTCAGCTGGGCGACACCCCCGCATGGTGGTACGACGGCATCCATCCTGCCGATCGCGAGCGTGTGGTCGCCAGTATCGACGCCGCTATCAGAGAGGGCAGCGCCTCCTGGACCGAAGAGTACCGCTTCCGCCGAGCCGACGGTTCCTTCGCCGTACTTCAGGAGCGGGCCCACATTGCCCACGATGAGGCGGGTACGCCGACTCGCGTGATCAGCGCCATCTCGGGTCTGACTAACGCTCAGGGAGCCGACCGCCACCTGCAGCAGGTGCTGGATGCCCTGCACGTCGGAGTATCGGTGCTGGACCGGCAGGGTCGGGTCGTCGTGGCCAATACGTCGGAGAAGCAGCTGTGGGGGAGTGGCCGCGCTGGTACCGAAGAGTTCACCGACCACAAGGCGTGGTGGGCCGACACGGGCGAGCCGGTCCGGCCTGAGGAGTGGGGCGCCATACGAGCCATCCAGGGCGAGTTCTCGGCCGACGAGGAGGTGACCATCGAGGCGGCGGACGGCAGCCACAAAGTCATCCGGAACTCGGCCACTCCGATCGTGGATGCCCGGGGTGACATCGTGGGGGCGGTGAATGTCAGCGAGGATGTAACCTCCACCAAGGCCGCAGAGGCGGCTCGGGCCCGCGAGGAGGAAGAGGTCCGTCGCTCGGAGAAGATGGAGGCGATCGGCCGGCTGGCTGGTGGAATCGCCCACGACTTCAACAACCTGCTGACCGGAATTCTTAGCTACAGCGATCTGATCCTGCAGGATCTGCGACCGGCCGACCCCCTGCGGGCGGACATCGAGCAGATCCGGGATGCCGGACAACGCGCGGCCAACCTGACACGCCAGCTGCTCGCCTTCAGCAGGCGACAGCTTCTTCAGCCGCGAGTCCTGTCCCTCAACACTGCCCTGACTGAGCTGGAGCCGATGCTCGGCCGGATCGCTGGCCAGGGCATTGCTCTGGAGCTCGAATTGGATCCCCTCCTGGGGAACGTGCTGCTGGACCCCGCTGGCCTGGAGCAGGTACTGGTCAATCTGGTGTTGAACGCTAAGGAGGCCATGGCGCAGGGTGGCCAGATCCGAGTCGTCACCGCCAACTCCCGGCCGGAGCCGGTGCAAACTGTCAGCGCGGATGTGCCGACCTCCCGTTATGTCTCGCTATGGGTGAGTGATACCGGGGCGGGAATGGATTCCTCGACTCAGGCCCACATCTTCGAGCCATTCTTCACGACGAAGAAGGGCAGCAGCGGAGCCGGCCTGGGTCTATCCACCGTATACGGCATAGTGGAGCAGAGTGGGGGAACGATCACCGTGGAGAGCACTCCCGGACAGGGCTCGAGCTTTGGAATCCACTTTCCGGAATACCTCGGCTCAGACGCGCCTGCTC
>CAVUDL010000015.1:0-350464 GCA_963740175.1 uncultured Gemmatimonadales bacterium | reverse complement strand
TAATACTTGACGGTCCACCGGTGCCGGAGGCAGCCGAAGAACGAGGCGCACGTCATTGACGCCGGCATCTCCGTGCCGACCGAGTCCTCGCCCATCACCAGTTGCGGGCGGCCGGAGCCCCGCCGGCCCCGCGGCACCGAGGCCAGCGCCTCTTCGTAGCCGAGGGTGGTGTCGGCGGCGATCAAGAGCATCTCCCGGCGCAAGCGCGAAGCGGTACGCAGCACCCGATTCGGATACCGGTAGCAGCGCGGCGTATTTCTCCCCCGCACACATCCGTTGTACCGCTTCAGCGCCAGTGGCACCGACTTGGTACGTCGCACCATGTGTTTGAGGATTCGGGCGCCGTGACAGATGTTGCTCGTGACGTCCACCAGGTCGGCGGAGCAGCCGTAGTTGCCCCGGTGGACCGGCATCACCTGCATCAGGCCGAGCGCTCCCTGGCTACTCACGGCGTCAGGATCGAGCGGCGTATTCTCGATCAGCAGCACGGCGCCCAGCAGGCTGGGGCTCAGCCGCAGCCGCTCCGCCTCCTGCACCAGAGCCGCGGCCGCCAGTTCGGCCACATCCGGATTTCCGCTTCGGCGAGCGAGCGCAATCGCGAGCGGCCAGTAGGCATGCTCCTTCGTCAGATCCCGCTCCAGGGCGGAGCTGTCGACCTTGACGGGAGCGGCAGCACGTGGCGACTTTCGCGCCGGAGTCGAGGCAGCCGCAGTCCGGCCTCGCGGCTTCGCCGCCGGCCGGCGGGCCGCCGTCGACTTGTGCGAGACCGTTGACCTGTCGACCACCGCGAGATCGCTCGGGGCCGCCACAGGCTCGGGCACGGCCATCGGAGCCGCCGGCGCTCCTCCGCCGCAGCCGCTCAGCAGCGCGAGCGTAGCCAGACAAAGGTCCAGCCCCCGGCCACGACGAGTCGGTGAAAGCATGGCTCCCCTTGCAGAAGACACGTCAGTATTGCCCGTGCCACGAGGTCCCTCAAGTGTTCTGGAATTGACATGATCAGGAAGGTGACAGGCGCAACGGCATGGCACGAAAACCCTCTGGCCGAAGTCGCGCGACACCAACGTCAAGCCGCGCCAGCCGCCCCGGCGTGCAGCCCCTGACATTGGGGCGCTGTTCGGGGGAATCGTTACATGGCTAGCCGGCCGCTGGTGCAACGCGCGGAGTTAGTCCGGTCGCTAGGCCGCTGGAGTCTCGCGGCCCTGGTCCTGAACGGCATCATCGGGTCGAGCGTGTTCTTCCTCCCTGGTCCTCTCGCGGACCGGCTCGGCTGGATGAGTCTTGCGGCATGGGCGATCGCCGGGGGATGCTGCGGCGTCATGATTCTCTGCTTTGCCGAGGTGTCTTCCCGATTCTCCGGGGCTGGTGGGGCCTACCTCTTCACCCGTGCTGCATTCGGCCCTTTCGTCGGACTGCAAGTCGGCTGGCTTAGCTACTTCGTCCGCGCGATCACCGCCGCGGTGCAGGCCAACCTCTTCTCGACCTACCTGGCTGAGTTCTGGCCCTGGGCGGGCACACGCATGGGCGGCGTCGCGGCAACCACGCTGTTCATCGGGCTGCTCGCCGCCGCGAACATCCGCAGCGTCGTTTCCGGGGCGCGGCTCAGCAACGGCTTCGCCCTGGTAAAGATCACCCCGCTGTTGCTCTTCGGCGCGCTGGGCCTTGCGTGGATCGCCGGAGGGAAGTCGGTACCGGCTCCCCTCCCCTCGGATCCGTCGCTCTCCGGCTGGCTGCAGGTGCTGCTCCTGCTGATGTTCGCATACGGTGGATTCGAGTCGGCCGTGATTCCCCTGGGCGAAGCGAAGAACCCCCGCCGCGACGCGCCCTTCGCCCTGCTCGCCGGCCTGGGCCTGGCGGCCGTGGTGTACCTGCTCGCACAGCTCACGGTCCTGGCGACGTTGCCCGATCCCGCCGCGTCCGCCCGGCCGCTGGCAGACTCGGCTCGCGCGATGCTGGGCGACACCGGCGCCACGATCATCACGCTGGCGGCTCTGATCTCGGTGTACGGCTGGCTTGCGAGCAACCTGCTTACGGTCCCGCGACTGGGGATGGCCATGGCAGACCGGGGTGACTTTCCCGCGTTCTTCGCCAGAATTCATCCGGTGTTTCGCACGCCATGGCTCTCCATTCTCTGCTTCGCGGCCGTCTCGTGGGTGCTGGCAAATCAGGCGGGCCTGCTCCAGAATCTCAGCCTTGCCGCGGTGTCGCGCCTCTTTACCTACGGCCTCGTCTGTGCGTCGCTGCCGGTCTTCCGAAGGCGCGACCGGCTCGGCGGCGGCGAAGTACCCCCGGCGCTGTTCCGCGCACCGGCAGGAAATGCCCTGGCGGTGATAAGTGTGCTCGTGTCTACCACGCTGGCATCACGAATGAACTTGAGGGAGGCCGCCACCATGGCCCTCACGGCCGGGCTGGCGACACTTTATTGGCTGATGAAACGGTGGCGCAAGGAAGTCGTGTGACTTTGTTCGTCATTCAGCGAGGATCCCATGCTCCATACGGTCTTTCGTTCCGCGATGGCTGTCGCAGTCGCCATCATGCTGCTGGCTCTTCAGCCTCAGCCCAGTGAGGCGCAGGCGTCGAGCACCCGGTATCTCAATCCGAAAGGGCTCAGCAAACCGACCGGATATACCCACGTCGTCATCGCGCCGGACGGCCGGACCGTCTACATCGCGGGTCAGGTAGCCTTCGACAGCGCCGGGAACGTCGTGGGCCAAGGCGACTTCGCGGCCCAGGCGGAGCAGGTCTACCGCAACCTTCAGCGGGCCCTGGAAAGCATCGGCGGCTCGATGGCAGACCTGGTCAAGACCACGACCTTCATTACCGACCTCAAGCACCTGCCCGCTCTGCGAGAGATCCGGGCCCAGCGCCTCTCGAGCAGCCAGCCGCCGGCCAACACCTTGCTCGTGGTCTCCAGCCTGGCCCGGCCGGAGCTCCTGATCGAGATCGAGGCGGTGGCGGTCCTCGGCTCGATTGTGCGGCGTTGATGGCTGACATCACGCAGGGGCGCCGGTGGCGCGCCGCCCTGACGATCATCCTTGTGCTGTACGGCTATCGCTGTCTACGAGCTCCGGAGGACTACCGCTGGATCGATAGCCTGGACCTGGCGATCCACGAGACCGGACATCTGCTGTTCGGCTTCGACGGTGAAACGCTCATGCTGCTCGGTGGCACCTTCTTTCAGCTCCTGGTACCGGCGGCCTTTGTCGTGGCACTGTGGCGGGCCGGCGACCGGCACGGTGCCACCGTCCCGCTGTGGTGGATGGCACAGAACTGCTGGAACATCTCCGTCTACGTGCGGGATGCCCGGGCGCAGGAGCTGCCCCTGGTAGGGGGTGGAGAGCACGATTGGGCGATACTGCTGGCCGAGTGGGACTGGTTGACTCGAGATCAGTCGCTGGCCAACGCCGTGCACCTGGTGGGAGTCGCTGCTCTATCTCGCAGCGATCATCGGGGGTTGGATCTTCTTGCCGCCATCTTCCCCCGCAGCCGCGCATCGAACGCAAACGGTTCCGGCCGGTCGATCACCGCCAACTTGAACTGGGCGTGCTCTGGATTGATGAGGTAGTTTCCGGCCGACGGAATAATGGCGCTCGGTACCCGAAGCACCAGCGACCTTCCCTCTGAAACCCAGCGGTCTCCGATGGCATGGTTCTCCGGCGGAGACGGAAAGCTGCGCCAGCTCTCCGCCAGCATGGAGGTATCCAACGTCTCGACCAGTCGCTCCGGGAAATGAATCGTGGCCAGGAAGTAGTGCTGGAGCACCGAGGTCGATTGGAGATGGGTCAGGACCTCCAGCGCAGCCAGCGCGGTACTGTCCGACGCATACGCGACCCGAGTACCGGGGCTGTTCCAGCGCCCGCCGAAGAGCCTGGCGCCTTCCCCATCGAATGCCGTAGCGGCATAGCGCGACTTGACCAGCCGCCAGGCGGTGAGCAACGGCGCCTAGGAGGGGATGCCGTGCTCGAGCCGGCCGATCAGATTCTCGACTTCCGCTGCCCCCACATCGGTTCGGGCGAACTCCAGCGGCACCCGCCCGCTGAGGGCAGGCTGGGCGGCAGTGAGCCACGCGCGCGCCTCCGACCCGTTCCCCTCGAACAGCTCCATGGTGCGGCCGAACACGCGTGACGCCCGCACCAGCCGATCCGACTCCTCCGGTGCGAACTTCCCTTCGGCCTTCCGGCGGGTGAGGGTCCGGGTTGAGACCTGAATCAGCTCCGCGATGACACCCCCCGGGAGGCCAGTGTTTCGCTGGAAGCGGGTGAAGGTGGAGTACCCCAGCCCCCTTCGTACCTGGCGATCGAGTGCCAGCGGCTCGTAGCTGCGCAGACCCAGCAGGGCGACGTAGAAGTGGCCCTCGGTGCGGCCCGAGCGAATCCGGGACTGAATCTCACCCAGGTCGGGGGTGCCGGCGCCAGGGGTCAGGGCGGTGACTGCAGCGGTGCGAGCCATATGGCTATAATATACTGGCCACATGGCCGACGGGTCAACTGCCCAGTCCCGGACTCAGGCGACAGCCGGATCCCGAGGTCTTTCATCTATATTGCGGCATGACAAACCTACGCCGGAAGCCACACCGGGCAGCCCTCCTCTCGGCCCTCTTCGCCGCCGGCCTGACCAGCGCGGCTTCCGCTCAAACCCAGTCTCCCGCCCCGAAGGCCGCAGCGACGGCTGCCGTGGTGGTTTTGCCGGTTGCCCTCTACAATGCTCAGGCGAATGTGCAGGAAGCGTCCGACTCGGCTCGTGCCACCCTTTCGACCCAGGTCCTGACCGGAAAGCTTCAGGAGCTGCTCGGGCCTCAGCTGGTCGCGGGACCGAAGGTAGAGGCAGCGGCTTCCTCGCCGGGCGCGCTCCGGACCACCGGCAATCAGCCGTGCAACGTGATCGTCGCCTGCGCCCGTCAGGTGGCGAACTCGCTGGAGGCCCCCTGGGTGGTCATCGCCAAGGTCAGCAAGACCAGCAATCTCATCTGGCTCTTTACCGGCCAGCTGATTCACGCGCCGACCGGTGAAATCGTGCTGGACGACTCCACCGAGCTGAAGGGGGAGCCCGAGGCGATGGTTCGGGCCGGCTCCCGTATCTTTGCCGAGCGGGTCGCCCGCACCGTGCGCCGTGGAGGAGTGGTGACCAACTTCCCAACCTAGGAGACCATCATGGGACGGCCGGTAGTCCACTGGGAGCTGTGGTCAGAGGATCCCGAGAAGGTAGCGACGTTCTATCAGCGGGTTTTCGACTGGAAGATTCAGCACATTCCCGACCTCAAGTATCACGTGGTCGAGACCGGAGGCGGGGGGATCAACGGGGGCATCATGAAGCCCCGGAGAGGGCCCTGGCCGGGCACGCTCGCCTTCTACATCGACGTGGATGATCTCGATGAGTACGCCGAGAAGATCAAGCGGGCCGGCGGGAAGATGGTCGTGGAGAAAGTCGCCGTGCCTGGCGTGGGGCAGCTGTCGCTCTTCGAGGATCCGGAAGGGCGCGTCCTCGGAATGTGGAAGCAGGAGAAGTCGCCTCTCAAGGCCTAGGGGTCTTCGAAGCGGGCTACGGTCTCATGCGCTGCCTGCTGTAGGAGACGGATCCTTCCCTCCGGCACGTTGAGCTTGCGCCCTCCGACGACCGCCTCTCCAGGCAATGCCCGTGCGTCCTTCCCCGTAATCTCCTCGTATACCACCAGGGCGGCGACGTAGGTGCCGAGCTCGGATGGGTGATAGCCATCCGGGCCGTAGAGCTGCAGCTGCGGATCGGCGGCCCACGCCGTTCGCCACGCTTCGCCCGCCGGGAGAAAAAGCCCGTCGACGTCCTCGGCGGCGATGCGGTACGAGTCCCGTACATCATCGAACACCTCGAATCGGCTGGACTCCGGCCACACCATCAATAAGGCACTGCGGGCGCCGGCGGCCCGGATGTGCGGATCGAGCTGCCGGGTCGCGATGAGCAGGGTGTCGCGTGACAGGTCGAGGGCCGAGGGTCCCTGCTGCAACACCACGTAGTCCCAGTTGCCTTCGTCGATCATCGCGACCGCATTACTCTTCCCCGCCGCGTGATCGATCAGGGCAAAGTTGGGCTTCGCGACCGATCCAACCGCAATGACTGTGTGAGCCGAGCCGGCGAGCCCCGCGACCGTCCCGGGAAGATCGTTGAAATAGGTGAGGCTGTTGCCGATGAACAGCACCCGATAGCTGGCGGCCGGCGTCGTGGGGGGCGGCTCACTCGTGCCGTTGCTTCCGCTACAGCTCGCGAGTGCCAGTAAAGCGGCGAGGACCCTCACGACTCCTCCAGTGTTGCGGTGTGGTGACATCGTCCTACCTTGGACGCTGCTGCCCGGCTCACTCACACAGACCCGAAACCCGATTCCATGCCGCCTCGTCCTGCTCCCATGACCAACCTCATGACCGGCAACCTGCTCACGCTCATTCTGCTCTCGAACAGCGCGGCGGCCGCCGATCCGCCGCCAGTGATGTTCCGTGGCAATCCGGAACATACCGGTGTATCCAGTGCCCGTTTCTTCCGCGGTCAAGGCGGGGTGAAGTGGCGGGTTCAAACCGGTGGGGCCGTCCGCTCCTCACCTGCGGTGACGGCCACCCGGATCTTCATAGGCAGCGGCGACAATCATCTCTACGCCCTCAATCGGTCCGACGGCAGCGTGGTATGGCGCTTCGACGCGGGCGGCGCGGTTGACGCTTCGCCTGCGGTGGCGAGAGGGCTCGTCGTGGCCGCGACCCTCGACGGGCGGATCTTTGCGGTGGACGAGGCTTCCGGCCAGCTGCGCTGGTCGCTTCGAACCGGCGCTCCCCTGCCTTACAACACCGCACCGGCGGGCGGCTGGGATCTGTGGGCGTCGTCTCCTGTCATTGCCGGGTCTACCGTGGTGATCGGCTCGCCGGATGGCGGCGTCTACGCGCTCGACCTCGCAACCGGCAAGCGACAGTGGCGCACTCAGACCAACGGGCGGATCCGGGCCACACCCGCGGTGCACGACGGAACCGTGGTGATCGGCTCATGGGGGGGCCGAGTCTATGGGTTGGACCTGCGGACCGGGAGCGAGCTGTGGGTTCACCGTACCGAGGGAGATACGCTGGATTCCAGCAAGTTCGGCTTCGACCGGCGGGCGGTGCAGAGCTCAGCTGCCATCGCGCGCGGATCGGTGTATGTCGGCTCCCGGGACGGCGCCGTCTATGCACTCGACGCCGCCACGGGACGGCGCCGCTGGCGCGTGAGTCACCGGGGCTCCTGGGTGATCGGATCGCCCGCCGTGCACCAGGGCAAGGTATTCGTCGGCTCATCGGACGGGCATTTCATCCAGGCCCTGGAACCGGAAACCGGACGCGAGATCTGGAACCTGCCAACCGGCTCGAACGTCCTCGCGTCGCCGCTCGTGGTCGGCAACGCCGTTGTCATCGCCACTGCCAGAACCGATGCCGCCGCCGGCGACTTGCTGGCGTTGAATCCCGAGACCGGCGCGGTCCGCTGGCGCCTGCCCCTGGACGAGGCATCGAACTCGTCTCCCGTCGCCGCCGACGGGGAGCTCTACCTGGGCACCGAGGCGGGCAGCGTCCTCGCCATTCAGGAAACCAGCCCTGCCGTGCCTGAGCTGGCAGTCTTCTACGACACGACCGTCACCGACCAGCCAGCCACACCGGGCGGGCGCCTCGCGCGGGAGTACTTTCGGGAAGCGGGGTATCGGCTGCTGGATCAGGATTCGCTGGCCTCTTTCTTCGCAGCGAGGATAGCTGACGGGGTTCCCAGCGTCGTGGTCTTTGCCATGGATGTCTTGCCGAAGAGTGTGGCGCCCGTTCTGGCGGACACCGTCTTGCTCCGCCGCTATCTCAAGGCGGGCGGCAAGATCGTCAACTTCAGCGTGCCGCTCGGCGCTGCGGTGCGGGACTCCACCGGTGCCGTGCTGGGGGACGATCCCAAGCGTATGGAGCTGCTGCTCGGGGTTTCCGCTGCAACGCTGGACTATGATGAAGGGGCGGCCGTGCCCACTGCACAGGGCCGCCATTGGGGGATCGAGGGAACATTCCGGGGCGACTACCCCATCGCGCGGAGCGCGGTCACCGAACCCCTCGCGCTGAATCGGGACGGTATGGCCACAGCCTGGGTTCGGAACTATCGCCCTGACCGCCCAGCGTCAGGATACGTCCAGCTGTGGGGCTTCGGAGCTACCATCGAGCGGCTGCCGGCGATCCGGGCCGTCGCTGAATACGGACTGCTCCGGAGAGCTCGGCCCTAGGACTGGCGGATCTCACCCTCAGCGCGAATGTTTCTATTACCTCAGGTCATTCTCCGCTGGCACACTGCACCGGAGCTTCGCTCATGCAACGCCATTCCCTGACGTCGTGCCTGTTCGCAACCGGTATCGCGATGGCCGCGCCCAGGGTCGCACTCTGCCAGACTCAGTCCGCCACACCCCCTATTGCCAGCACCATTCCCAAGGTGGACACGCTCCACGGCGAGGTACGGGTCGATCCCTACTTCTGGATCAGGGACGACCACCGGGTGGCGCCGGCAGTCATCGGCTACCTCGACGCCGAGAACCGCTTTACCGATGCCAGCATGCGCCATACGGCCGGTCTGCAGAAGCAGTTGTACGAGGAGATGGTAGGGCGCATCAAGGAGACCGACCTGTCGGTGCCCGAGCTCATCGACGGGGCGTGGTACTACACCCGCACCGTAAAAGGGCAGCAGTATCCAATCTTCTGCCGCCGTCGGGGGAGTCTAAAGGCGCCCGAGGAGGTCCTGCTCGACGAGAACGTGCTGGCCGGGAAGCGGCCGTATTCCAGGGTCGGTGTACGGCAGGTGAGTCCCGACGGCAACATCCTGGCGTACACCTGGGATACAACCGGCGGCGAGTGGTACACGCTTCTGCTGAAGGATCTCCGCACCGGAAAGGTGCTGCCGGACCGGATAGACAGCGTGAACTATGAGGTGGAATGGGCGGCGGACAATCGGACCATCTTCTACGGCCGAGATGATGCGGCGCATCGCGCCTATCGCATCCAGCGTCATCAGCTTGGCGACACGCTGGCCGACCGGGTCGTCTATCAGGATCTCGATCCGCTGTTCAACGTGGATATCTCCAAGAGCAAGGACCGCGCCTACCTCTTCATCAACTCGGAGAGCTTCACCTCTTCGGACACGCGCTACCTCCGCGCCGATCGGCCGGCGGGTGCGTGGCGAACGCTTCTTCCCCGGCTACCGGACCTGGTGTATTCGGTCGAGCATCACGGCAGCGACTTTTTGATCCGCACCAATGACAGCGCCATCAACTTCAAACTGGTGCGCGCACCGGAGAGCAGTCCGGACCGAGCCAATTGGGCCGACCTGATTCCTGCTCGGGACTCGGTGCTACTGGAGGACTTCGACGTCTTCCGGGATCACGCGGCCCTGTACGAGCGGGGCAACGCGGTCAGGCGGATTCGGGTGCTGGAGTTTGCGTCCGGCAAGACATACGAAGTGGAGTTTCCGGAGGAGATCTCCACCTTCATACGGTCGGACAATCCGGAGTACGATACCGACCTGGTTCGTTTTACCTACACCTCCCTTCTCACCCCGCTCAGCGTCTACGACTTCGATATGAAGCGGCGCACTCGGACGCTCAAGAAACGGACCGAGGTGCCCAACTATCAGCCCGGCCGGTATGCCACCGAACGCACTTGGGCCGCCGCTGCCGATGGAGCCCGAGTTCCGGTCTCGCTGCTGTACAAGAAGCCGTTGGTGCGCGATGGCAGCCGTCCGATGCTGCTCTACGCATACGGCTCCTACGGCGCGAGCACCGACCCGACGTTCAGCTCCAACATCTTCAGTCTGGTCGACCGGGGCTTCGTGTACGCCATTGCCCATATTCGAGGCGGCCAGGAGATGGGTCGCGGCTGGTATGACGATGGTAAGATGCTCCGGAAGAAGAACACCTTCACGGATTTCATCGCGGCGGCGGAGCACCTGGTACGGGAGGGTTACACCAGGAGTGACCGGCTCGCCATTCGCGGAGGCAGCGCCGGCGGCCTGCTCATGGGCGCAGTCACCAATATGCGGCCCGATCTATTTCGCGTGGTGGTGGCCGACGTACCCTTCGTAGATGTCATCAACACCATGCTCGACGCCTCGATCCCGCTCACGACCCAGGAGTGGCAGCAATGGGGCAACCCGGCGCGGGAGCCCGACTACTCCTACATGAAATCGTACTCTCCATACGACAACGTCGGCGCAAAGGAATATCCCAGCATTCTGGTGACCGCCGGCCTCAACGATCCGCGGGTGGGCTACTGGGAGCCGGCCAAATGGGTAGCCAAGCTACGGGCCACCAAGACCGATCAGAATACCCTTCTGCTCAAGACCAACATGGGTGCGGGTCATGGGGGGAGCTCCGGTCGATACGACTACTTGAAGGAAATGGCATTCCGCTATGCCTTCGTGCTGGACCAGGTGAGAATCGCCCATCCTTGAGGCCGCTCTGGACGGCCGCCGCTTCACTTCTTCTCGCGGCAACGATGGACAGTCAGGCGGCGGCGCAGGATTCCCTCTGTGCTGCCCGGACGCCCGACGCCGATCCGACGCTCTACTGTCTTCCGCTCCACCCTACCGACCGGGTACCCCACGCCTCAGGGACAGCGGTCCTCCAGTCCGAGCCTGGGCCATTCGGCATATCAGTGACCCGGGACGGAAGAATCCGCTTCCGCGTGCGGTTGACCCTCTCTGGCCTTCCCCCGGCCTCCTCACTCGGACCCTATGCCACGTTCGAGGCCTGGGCCACTACTCCTGAGTTGGACCCGGTCATCCGTTTAGGGACGGTCGCAAACGGTACCAGATTGCTGGGACCGTTGGACCTGGAGCGCTTCATCATCCTGGTCAGCGCGGAACGCACCGCGGGTGACGCGCCTCGGGGACCGTTCGTGCTCCGGGGAAGCTCTCCCAGTCTGTTCATGGCCCCGCACGGCGTCACCGAGCTTCCGCCGGCAGAAAGTGCTCAACACCGGCACGCTGTGGAGGGATGGACGATGCCGCCCATGCATCGGGGAGCGAGCCGAATGCCATATGGCCTGGAGCGGTTCGTCCCCAACGTGGGACCGTTTCTGCCGGACGCGGACGGGGCCTCCCTCCCCGAAGCAGTGCCGGCCCGCACCTACCGTCTTTCTGACGGCGACAGTCTCACCCTCACCGCCGGGAAGGTCCTCCGGTCACTGCGGGGCCGGCGTGCCGTTACCTACGCCTACAACGGCCAGGTCCCCGGCCCGCATATCGAGTTGGCGCAGGGGGCGACCGTGACGGTGCGCTTCCGTAACCAGACCGATCTGCCCAGCTCGATCCACTGGCATGGACTGCGGCTTGCGAATGCGCACGATGGTGTGCCCGGGCTGACACAACCCCCGGTTCCTCCCGGCGGCGAGTTCGTGTATCAGGTGCATGCACCGGACCCCGGACTGTTCTGGTATCACCCGCACCACCGGGAGGACCTGGCTCAGGACCTGGGCCTGGCCGGCAATATCATGGTCCGCGAGCCGGCCACCGTTCCGGCCGCCGTTGAAGAAGCCTTTCTCATGCTGGATGATCTTCTGGTGGGAGACAGCGGCTTGGTGCCGTTTGGCCGCGAGGGCACCACCCACGCGCTCATGGGCCGCTTTGGGAATGTCCTGCTAGTGAATGGACAGGAAGACTGGCGCTTCGAGGCTCGGCCGGGCCAGACGGTTCGACTCCACCTTACCAACGCCGCCAATGCCCGAACCTTCAACGTCTCGCTGGGAAATGCATCGCTGCGGGTTGTGGCGGGAGACGCCGGCGGTTTTGCCCGGCCGCGCACGGTCGAAAGCGTGGTGATTGCCCCCGCCGAGCGGTATGTGGTGGAGGCTACAATCCAGCGGCCGGGTCGCTATGCGCTGGTGAATCGGGTTCGTGCGATCGATCGGGTTACCGGCCGCTTCTTTGCTGAGCTCGATACCCTTGGCGTGCTGATGGTCAGGGGAACATCAGCCCCGGCGGTTGGCCGCCCCGCCGCCAGCGGCTCAGACACTCTGCTCTCGTATATACGCCGCTTTCAGAGGCGAGCACCCGACCGGGTCCTCCAGCTCACGCTCAGAACCCGCGGGCTCCCCTTCGCGTTGATCCAGGCCCTGCGGCTCGATACGGCGTATGTCCATCCGGTTGAGTGGACCAGCCCCATGCCGATGGTGGACTGGCTCAGCACCAGTCGCCAAGTCACCTGGATTATTCGAGACAGCCTGACCGGTACCGAGGGGATGGCGTTAGATTGGCGGGTCCCGCGCGGGAAGCCGCTGGTGGTCCGGCTGGTGAATGACAAGCACGTGCTGCATCCCATGGGACACCCGATCCATCTCCACGGCCAACGCTTTCTGGTGCTGGCCCGGAACGGCGTGCTGAATGAAGATCCGGTGTGGAAGGATACTGCGCTGGTTCCTGCGGGCGGCACGACAGATCTGCTGATTGACACCAGCAATCCGGGCCGGTGGATGCTGCACTGCCACATCGCGGAGCATCTCGAGTCGGGGATGCACACGGTGCTGGTTGTAGAGGAGGCGGAGAAGACGGAGAAGACGGAGAAGACGGAGAACACGGAGAAGACGGAGAAGACAAAGCCGAGCAGGTACTAAATCGCTTACCGGGAGCAATTGCATGCGCCACTTCGTTTCCGCCTTTTCCGCCCTCTCCGCTTTTTCCGCCCTCTGCGCCCTTTCCGTCTTCTCCGCCGCGGCCCAGACCCCCTCAGCCAACGTCCAACGATTCATCAGCGTGGATGACACGGTCGTGGCGCTGGCGCACGTCCGGGTTGTAGATGGAACCGGCGCGGCCCCCGCGGAGGATCAGACGGTCGTGCTCTCCGGAGGACGGATCGCGACAGTCGGCCCCGCAGCTTCCGTGAAGGTCCCGGACGGCGCCAAGGTGATTGAGCTGCACGGGCACACCGTCATTCCGGGCATCGTCGGGCTGCACGACCACACCTTCTACACTACCAACCTCCGCTCGGTGCAGAGCAACGCCACCGCTCCCCTGCTCTACCTCGGCAGCGGCGTGACTACCATTCGCACGACCGGATCGCACTCACCCTATGCCGAGCTCAACCTGCGACGGCTGATCAACGCCCGTCAGATCGCCGGCCCTCGCATGCACATTGCCGGACCCTATCTGACCGGCGGCGAAGGCACCGGCAGCATGCACAAGGTAAACACCGTGGAGGCGGTCCGCCGGGTGGTGGACTACTGGGCTGCGGAGGGCGTCACCTGGCTCAAGTTCTACACTGATGTGAGCCGGGAGGTGCTCGGCGCCGCGATCAAGCAGGCTCACAAGCGTGGAGTGAAGGTCACCGGGCACCTGTGTTCCATCAGCTTCCGGGAAGCGGTGGCGCTCGGCATCGACAACGTGGAGCACGGCCTCTTCGTGAACACCGATTTTGACCCGGAGAAACGGCCCGACTTCTGTCCTCCCGATGCGCTGGCCAAGTTGGCGAGTCTCGACACCCATGGTGAGGCCGCGCGCACAACCATCAGGGAGATGGTGTCGCACAAGGTCCCCATGACATCGACCCTGGCGGTGTTCGAGCTCTTCGTGCCCAACCGGCCGCCGCTGGAGCCGCGGGTGCTCGAGGCCATGGCGCCGGACGTCCGCACCGAATACCTCACCAGCCGGGCGCGCCTGGTAGAAGCCGGCGCCTTCGCCATCTCCCCCGAGATCTTTCGCAACGCGCAGCAGTTCGAGCTGGAATTCGTACGGGCTGGAGGGCTGATGGGGGCAGGCGTCGATCCCACCGGCAATGGGGGAGCGCTGCCCGGCTTCGGGGACCAGCGCAACTACGAGCTCCTGATCGAAGCGGGCTTCACGCCGGTGGAAGCAATTCGGATCATGACGCTGAACGGCGCCACTATCCTCGGAGAGGAGAAGCGACTGGGTAGCGTCACGGCCGGCAAGCTGGCCGATCTGGTCGTTATCAAGGGGGACCCTATCGCGCGGCCGGCCGAGATCCGCAATGTGGCCATCGTGTTCAAGGACGGGGTGGGCTATGACCCGGTCAAGCTGGTAGAGGCGTGCCGGGGACTGGTGGGCATACGATGAATGCCGCCTTCCGGACGGGCGATCGAACCCTGCTGCCCGCGCTCCTGCTGGCGCTGGGCCTGGCGACAGGTGGGTGGTTCGTGGGACAGGGATTTCTGCGCGGGCGAACCGCGGCGCGCTATGTCGAGGTCAAGGGGCTGGCGGAGCGGGAAGTGGCGGCGGACCTCGCCCTGTGGCCGCTGCGTTTCGTCACGACCGGGAACGATCTCGCCGTGGCGCAGACCGAGATCACCCGCGACACCCGCGAGGTCTATGGGTTCCTGACCCGGCACGGCATCGACACCGCCGGAGTGCAGCTGCTGGCTCTGGAGGTATCGGACGCCGAGGCCAACCGGTTCCAGGGTGAGCGGGGCGGAACCAGGTTCGTCATCCAGCAGACCGTCATGGTCAGATCGGACAAGCCCCAGGTGGTGCTCGCGGCGAGCCAGCGGGTCAGCGACCTGGTGAAGGCGGGGGTCATCCTGTCTTCGAGCGGCGAGTATGGTATCGGCGGACCTACGTTCGTGTTCACCAAGCTGAACGAACTGAAGCCGGCAATGGTGAAGCAGGCAACCGCCAACGCTCGCGCCGCCGCAGAACAGTTCGCGGCCGATTCGCGCACCACGCTCGGAGAAATCCGTTACGCGAACCAGGGCGTGTTTGTCATTCTGCCGAGGGATCAGGCGCCCGGAGTCAACGAGGGAGGCCAGCTGCAGAAGATCGTACGGGTAGTCTCGACGGTGCAGTACCTCCTGGAGTACCCCCCCCGCCCCCACCCCCCCGCAGCGTGTGGGGGGGGCGGGCATCGTTGTTTTTGTCGGCGGGGTGTGGTCCGAGCCTTCGTCTATTCAGATATGGCCGACGTTGGATGCTCGTAGCCCCGAGAACAAGCAGCGCGCTGGCCGAGAGCGCGAGGGGAGAGGGGGGACGGGATTCATGACGGTGACAGCCGGGCCGCGGCCGGCCGGCAGCCATCGATCAGGACCTGGGTGGGGAGAGGGGAGTTCATAGGCCGCGTGCCAGGTAGAGGGGCGGCGGAGAGGGGGTGGTGGGTGGGCGGGAGGCCTCCCTCCCCTCAGAGCTATGGCGGGTATTGTTTCGCCGCGCTGGGAGCCCACGATCGACGGCCGCCTCCCTCCCTATAGCTGGACCAGCGGCCCCCCGCAGCGATGGGAGGGGGGGGGATGGGTTAGATTTTCGGAATAAGCGGGCCCGGGGGGGGCCGGGGGGTCAAGGCCGCGGAATTGGGGGGAAAGGAGGGAAAAAAGAGGCCCCCTCCTGCCGGGTGGGGAAGGGAGGGGAGGAGGTTTGGGCCGGTGAAGTGCGGGGGCGAGAAACCCGGAGTGGCGGTGTATGCGCCGCAGAGCGCGCCTCCACCATCAGGAATGCGGCCAGGAGTACGACTCCGCCGGCCGCGACAAAACAATCGCGGGATGCCCGAAGCCGAACCGAGGCGCCTCCAGTAAGCCAAAGACGAGCCCGGCCAGTCCCAGTGTGACGAGAGCGGTGCCGGCGAAGTCGAGCCGGGAGGGGAGGGGGAGAATATGTGAGAGGATGGAAGGTCTCGAATGGTTGACTCACCCCAATTTAGGTGACACTATGGCTGAGGAGTTCCTGCCCGCCGATTACTGTCACGAGCACCTGATTCCATCCGGGAGCGACATGTCTGCCACTCCCGTTACCAACCTCACGAGCGTCGACTACGCCGTCATGGCGATCTACTTCGCCGCCGTCCTCGGCGTCGGCTGGATCCTGCGACGCGTCATGCGCACCAGCACCGACTTCTTCCTGTCGGGCCGGTCGCTGCCCGCCTGGATCACGGGGATCGCGTTCATCTCCGCCAATCTCGGCGCCCAGGAAGTGATCGGCATGGGGGCGTCCGGCGCCAAGTACGGCATCGCCACGAGCCACTTCTACTGGGTAGGCGCCATTCCGGCCATGGTGTTCGTCGGCCTCTTCATGATGCCGTTCTACTATGGCTCCCGGGCCCGGTCGGTCCCCGAGTACCTCCGGCTCCGCTTCGACGAGAAGACCCGGACGTTGAACGCGGTGTCGTTCGCCGCGATGACCATCTTCTCGTCGGGCGTGTCCATGTATGCCATGGGGAAGCTCTTCAACCTGCTGCTCGGCTGGAGCTTCGACGTCAGCATCATGGTGTCCGCCGTCATCGTGCTGTCGTACGTGCTGCTGGGCGGCCTGACCAGCGCGATCTACAACGAGGTGCTCCAGTTCTTCCTGATCGTCTTCGGCTTCGTCCCTCTGGTCTGGCTGGGGCTCACCGCTGTAGGGGGATGGGAAGGCCTGACCAGCCGCCTGGCGGAGGTGTCCACCGCCCGCGGCCTGCCCTCAGACGCATACACCTCGGCCTGGTCGAACATGGGCGACGCGGCTCAGAACCCGGTGGGCGTCGAGTGGTTCGGGCTGGTGATGGGGCTGGGCTTCGTGCTCTCGTTCGGATACTGGTGTACCGACTTCCTGGTGGTGCAGCGCGCCATGGCAGCCGACTCCATGACGGCGGCCCGGCGTACACCGCTGATTGCAGCGGTGCCGAAGATGCTGTTCCCCTTTCTCGTCATCCTGCCGGGCATGATCGCCCTTGCTCTGATCGGAGACTCAGGGCGGTGCCGGCCAGGGCCTGGTTCCGGCCAAGCTCACTGCCGGCGGCGCCCCGCTGCTCGACGCGACCGGCCGTCTGGTGCTGGACTATGATCTGGCCACGCCGATGATGCTGGTGCACCTGTTCCCATCCGGAATGCTCGGGCTCGGACTCACAGCGCTGCTAGCGAGCTTTATGTCCGGCATGGCCGGCAACGTCACCGCCTTCAACACGGTGTGGACCTACGACATCTACCAGAGCCACATCCGCCGGGGCGCCTCGGATGCCCACTACCTCACGATGGGACGCATCGCGACGGTCGGCGGGATCCTTCTGTCCATTGCCGCCGCCTATCTTGCCAGCGCCTTCAACAACATCATGGACCTGCTCCAGCTGGTGTTTGCCTTCGTCAACGCTCCGCTGTTTGCGACTTTTGCTCTGGGCATGTTCTGGCGCCGCAGCACCGGCCACGGGGCATTTACCGGGCTGGTCGCCGGCACACTGGCTGCGGCCCTGCACCATGGGTTGACTCTGCCGGCGGGCGCGCATCCGGGCGTGAAGGGCGGATTTCTGGGGCTGCTGCATACCTACCCCAGCGAGCTGGCGCAGACCTTCTGGACCGCCATTATCGCCTGGACTACCTGCTTCGTGGTGACGATCATCGTGAGCCTGGCCACCCGTCCCCGCCCACCGGAGGAGCTCCGGGGCCTGGTCTACTCACTCACGGAGCGGCCCACCGATGCCGGACTGTCCTGGATCCAGCGGCCCTGGGTCCTGGCCGTGGCTGTCCTGGGACTGACGCTGGCCCTTAACTTCGTGTTCTACTAGGAGGTTTAATGACGGGAGCGACCGCGCTGGACCTGCGGTGGCCGATCGGGGGGCTCTTCACTGCGCTGGGCTTGCTGCTGACCGGCTATGGCATCGCGACGGCGGGGGATCCGACCCACTATGCTCGCGCCGTTTCGGTGAACATCAACCTCTGGTGGGGACTGGTCATGCTTCTATTCGGGCTGGTGTTGCTCGCGGGCGCCCGGCGAGCCGGCCGAAATACCTCCGCGGGCAGAGCGGGTCTGAGCCCTGAAGGCCGGGCCGTGGAGGAGCGGGAGCGGCGGCTGGGGCTGGAGGGGGACAGGAGGAGTTGACTGGTTTCCAATAAAGTGACAGTATGGCTCTGCTATGACTTCCGGATGGGCGTCTCCACCCAGTCCTCAGCGCTGATGCGCTTCCTACCTGTCGCAGTGCCCGATTTTCCTGTTCTTAAGGTCTACCAGTCGCGTAACCCTCGATAGAATTGGAGGATGCGGCCATGATGTGGAGCACGTGTTCGGCTCGACCAACGTTTTCAACCCGCTTCGCCCGTCTCTCGCTTACAGCATTAGCAATCCTCGCCACCAGTCTGACGTCTGTCGCAGGAGCCCAGACCGACCAGACCGGCAGCATTGCTGGGAGGGTGGTGGACGATCAGGGCGCGCCCCTGGCAGGGGCCCAGGTAGCCATTCCGGGCACCACGATCGGAACCCAGACCCGTGCGGACGGTGGGTACGTGCTTCCGCGCGTTCCGGTGGGAAGCCACTCTCTGCAGGGGCGAATGCTGGGATTCCGGCCGGAGTCGGCGCCGGTTCAGGTTACGGCAAATCAACGCACCACTCATGACTTTACCCTGCGCCGAGATCCCCTCCAACTACAGACGATGGTGGTAACGGGAACCCAGTCACCGCGCATGAATCTGGATGCGAGTGTAGCGGTTACCACGCTCACGGCTACAGAAGTCGAGGCGGCTGCACCGCGCAGCACCACCGAGATGCTCCGCTACGTCCCTGGATTTACCCGGATTGAGAGCTCCGGCGGTGAGGTCAACCAGAACATCTCCATGCGTGGCATCCTCGGCGTGGAGTACGTGGCGTTCCTGGAAGACGGCATGCCGGTCTTTCCCACCATGCACACCTTCTTCATGAACGCCGACAATCTGTTCCGCTTCGATGCCAACATCGATCGCATGGAGGTCGTGCGGGGCGGCAGCTCCCCGCTCTTCGGCTCCAATACGCCCGGGGCGATCGTCAACTTCATCAACAAGACGGGTGGCGAGGTTTTCGGGGGCACGCTCCGGGCCACCGCCGCCACCGAGGGCCTGGCGCGCTACGACATGAACCTCAACGGGCCGCTGGGCAACGATTGGCGCTTCAACGCCGGCGGCTTCTACCGCTACGATAATGGCGTCCGGGACCCCGGCTTTCCCGGCATCCAGGGCGGGCAGATCAAGGCCAGCATCACCCGGCTGCTCGACCAGGGCTCGATTCGATTCTCGGTCAAACATATCAACGATCGGAATCAGTTCATCCTCCCGCTTCCGTTCACTAATCCGGAGGATCCAGATTATGTCCCCGGCTTCTCCGACTACGGCGCGATGAACACCCAGGAGGGCCTGAATCTCAGGCTCGAGACCCCAGGCGACGATCTGACCCTGGAGCTGGGCAACGGCCTCCGAACCCTCGGTACCTGGTTTACGGCGGACGTCTCGCTGGATATCTCGGACGATTGGCACCTGCAGAACACCGCGCAGGTCCTGCGCAACGATCAGCAGTGGAATGCGATACTGCCCTTCAACCTGATTTCAGCGGCGGACTACGCCACGCTGCCGACCAGCGCCGGCGGGCTGGGCTTTGCGCCGGGAAGCACAGCGCAGATCTTTTACACCAATCACTTCGATGCGGCGGGAGACCCGCTTCCTTACGACAATGCGAACGGACTGGTTGCTCCAAGCGGCGAGTGGCACGTGGAGAAGCCGCTCACCGCGGTGCAGAACCAGCTCTCGCTGAGGCGGTCGTTCGGCAAGCACGCGCTGTCGATTGGGGCCTATCTCGCCAACTACACCCAGGACAACCGCTGGTTCTTCACCGACATCCTGACCGACGTCAGGGATAACCCGCGCTTCCTCGATGTGGTGGTTACCCCCGCGGGCGGTGGTGCTCCGGTCAATGTCACCAACAATGGCTTCCGTCGGTACATCTCGAACTACGTGAACGGAAACGGTAGCACTACGGTCGTTTCTGGGGTGGTGGGTGGCGAAGTTCAGTTGACCGAACGACTGCGGGCCGACATGGGTGTTCGGGCCGAGTACAATACGTACGTACAAAATTCAGAGAACAGCACAGCGGTTGACCTCGACGGTGATCCGGCCACGACCTACGATATCGAGTCCTGGGGCAACGGCAGCTTCAGGCACTTCAGCCACAATATCACGGACTGGTCCGCTTCCCTGGGCCTGAACTACCGCATCAATGACAAATTCTCGGTCTATGGCTCAGGCGCCCGCGGCTACAAGATGCCGGCGCTGGACGAGCTGTTGAACGCGACGGCGCAGGAGCAGATAGACCTGTTCGATGCGCGCGAGGTACTGGCCGGTGAGGTCGGCATGAAGTACGCCAGCGGCGGAGTGGGCATCACCCTGAACGGCTTCTACACCAACCTCAAGAACATCATCGGTCAGGGCGCGATCATCGATCCGGTTACGAATGAAACCACGTGGCGGGTCACTGTCGATCCCGAGAATCGCTCCTATGGAGTCGAGGCTGAGGCAGTCGTATCCCCGTTCAACGGACTGCAGCTGCTCGGGAGCGGCACTGTCCTGGACGCCGCACTGGGCGCAGGGGCTCCGGACACCATGAACAACGGCGCCCCCCTCACCAGCAAGATTCTCGCGATTGTGCCCACGGTCATCGGCAATCTTGCCGCACTGTACTCTCCCCGGTCGGAGGCGGGGTTGCAGTTTAAAGCCGACTGGCACTTCGTCGGTTCCCGATACACCGAACGGCCCCAGGAGAGGGTCGCGGGCACCAAGCTGCCCTCATACTACTACTTCAACTTCGGGGCGGGCTTCGCCATTCCGGCGGCAGGGATCAGGGTGAACCTGGATCTCCTGAATGCCTTCCAGGACAAAGGGCTGGAGGAAGGCAACCCGCGGCTGATCAGCACCGGCGGTTCTGCAAACTTCCTGGCAAGGCCACTCCTCCCCCGCCGACTGCAAGCCTCTATAGACTACGATTTCGGAGGAGGGAGATAGCCACTGAGGCAACGGTGTCGCAAGCTTGTGCCGGCGGCGGGCCACCACGGTCCGCCGCCGGTCTGCTACAAGGAGCCAAGATGAGATTGGTCGGTCTGACGTGTGTGTGTATACATGCCTGCCTCGTTGTTGACCTTAGCGCCCAGCAGCCGGTCGCCCCACCTGCGGATTCCGGGTTTCTGCTCTCCACCACAGATCCCCATCGCAGCCCCTCACCGTTCATCGGCAACGGCCGGTTAGGCGTCGTGATTCCGGCACTAGGGATCGGAGCCACTCACTCCTTCAAGGCAGGGTTGTACGAGCAGGGACCGGGCGATGTGCCCCGCATCGTGGCAGTGCCGGCCTGGAATGCAGTATCGGTGTTCGACGGGCAGGCATGGATTGAGGCCCGCCCGGCGCGGGATAGCTCGGTTCGCGCCTATCGGCAGGTCGTGGACATGCGCACCGGCACCGCGCACACCGCCTACCAATGGGAGAATCAGCGGCCGCCGGACCGCGGTACGGATTGAGACCTTTGTCTCCCGAGCCGCCCCCCACCTCACGGCCATCCGATTGGATGTTACGCCACAGCAGGCGGGCCGGTTGCGGGTGCGCTTTGGACTGGTCGGCTGGCCCCCGCCCAGGCGTCTGGCGCTGGCGACCCTGGCGCGGGCCGAGCGATCGTGGAAGCCGGCAGACATCTGGTATCCCGGGCACATGGTAGTCCGCTCCCGCGAATCGAAGCGGGAAACGTGGGGTGCGCGGTTGTCCATGAGCTCCACGCCGGCAGGGCGGACCAGCAGCCTGGCGCAAGCGGCCGCGATCAGCTGGGCGATGGACCTGAACAATCCGACTACGACGACGACCGCATCGGGTGACACAGCTCTGGTCGAGATCGCATTCGATGCCGCGCCGGGACGGACCTACACCTTCTCCCAGCTGGCGAGCATGGTGTCGTCTCAGGAGGCCCAGCGGCCCCTGGAACAGGCAGACCGCGAGCTGGCGGCTGCCCGCTCACGCGGATATGAACGTCTGGCCACGGACAATGCCCGCGCCTGGCACAGCCGGTGGGACACCGACATCGAGATCGAGGGAAACCCGGAGCTCCAGCGGGTCGCCCGGTCGATGCTGTTCTATCTCCTCTGCAGCGCCGACTCGGGCACCAACCTCGGCATTCCGCCGATGGGCCTTTCCAGTGGCGGATACTACGGGCACATCTTCTGGGACTCGGACACCTGGATGTTCCCGTCCTTGCTGCTGACCCACCCCGACATCGCCCACTCACTGGTGGCGTTTCGAACCCAGACACTGCCGGCCGCCCGCGAGAACGCCAAGCTCAATGGCTTTCGTGGCGCGATGTATCCCTGGGAAGCCGACGAACGGGGAGTGGAGACCACGCCGCACTTCGCGGTTCAGAACGCCAAGTCCGAGATTCACGTCAACGGCGATGTGGCGCTGGCGCAGTGGCAGTACTTCCAGGCCACCGGCGATTCTACCTGGCTGGCGAGCGACGGCTTTCCGGTCATCCGGGAGACGGCTGATTTCTGGGTGAGCCGGTCCGTGTGCGACTCACCCGATGAACGCTGCCATATCAAGAACGTGGTATCGGTGGCAGAAGGTCTGATCGGGGTCACCGATGACGCGTACACCAATGCGGTCGCCCGGAAGAACCTGGAGATTGCCGCCGCGGCGAGCCGGAAGCTGGGCCGGCCGCCCGACCCGCGCTGGTTGATGCTTGCCTCGAAGTTGCACCTGCCGTACGACTCGGCGAGCCAATTCTTTCGCACCTACCAGGGCGCGCCTGACTCCACGCTGGGGTGGGTCACGCCGCTGCTGGCGTACCCGCTGGCCGTCCCCATGAGCCCGCGGGCCAAGCGAGCCCAGCTGGAGCAGGCGTTTGCCCAGCTGCTCAAGGAGGGGCCGGGAGCGATGATGGGCTCCACGATCCTGGCGGTCGGCGCCGCGGAGCTGAACGATCGGGCGATGGTAGACACCCTTCTCCCGTTCAGCTATCGCAAGCACATGAAGGGACCGTTCCTGATGCTCTCCGAAACACCGACGAACGATGCCGTGAACTTCGTGACCGGGGCGGGCGGATTTCTCCAGCAGGTGATCTACGGCTGGACCGGCTACCGTCTGGGTGACAGCGGACTGGAGCCGGCGTTCCCTCCTCTGCTTCCATCCAGCGTCAAGCGGCTGGTGCTCCGCAACATCAGCGTCCGCGGCAAGCGATACGACATCACGGTGGATCGGAGCGGGCGGCGAATGACACCGCGGCCTGCAGGGCCGGCCCGATGATCCTCACCTGGCTCACCCTGGGATTGCTCCAGGCACAGGTAGCGGTGCCGGTCCTGGACTTCCCCGAGGCCGGCCTGGATGACACCGCGTCATATCAGGGATACAAGACCCGCTTCTATCGGGATTCGGAACAAAACACGGTCCAGATCTACATCGATCCCCGAAGCGGCCGGGTGGTTAACCTCTGGGCGAATGGGGCCAACGAGAGCATCGGATTTACTACCCGCGATGCCAAAGGCCGGCCGGTTCCACTGGCGTGGAGGAACGATACCGCGCGAGTCGCTCTCATGGTCTCGCACAAGAGCATCGAATACCAACTCACCTCAGATAGATCCCAGTTGCAACTCGGGTTGTTCGTCCTCGGTTCGATGCGACTCGAGCGAGACTACCAGTATTCGAAGCGGCACGGGAGACCATTCTCAGCCGCCTCATTCGTGGTGGTCGAAGAGTCGCTGCTGGTTGCAAGAGTGGAGCGACTGCGTCGCGCGGCACGCCGGGAGGCCCTGGAGCTGCTTCGCGCCAACAGCATGGCCGAGCTGCGCTCGCGGTTAAGACCGGTGATCGTGGAACCGAAGGGTGATTCCACTTCCAACGTGAGAGTCATGCATCGGTCCCTCGATGGCCGGAATTACCTGACCCTCGATGTGAGGGTGGACACGTCGGAGGTAATCGCCCGGGGCTCCGATCGTACGCATCGCCATCACATCGAAGACTGGACGTCCACTCCGGTTCACAGTTCGGTTAAGCACCAACGCGCCCTCGCTCGCACCGTTGAAGCGAACTGAGATCTTTAATCTGAGCTTCCTCGACTTCCTGGCCGAAGCCGGACGCGAGAGAGATAGCGCAAGCATCGAGCGTTACCGGAGGCTGGAGCGTCAAGTCCGAGCCGTGGAGCTCCTGAGCTCCAAGGAAAAGCTCATGGCCGGGCTCCCTAACTTCGCGACCTACTTCGGGCGCGACATGATGATGACCGCGCTCATGATGCGGCCGATCTGGACCGCCGGCATGTCCGAGCACGTGATCGCGAGCGTGCTGCGGAAGCTCGGCCCCAATGGCGATGTCAGCCATGAGGAAGCGCTGGGTGGCCAGGCCATCCGGGAGAACGCGGTGGTATACGATTCCCTGGTGAGAGTCGGCCGATCGGAAGAGGCACGGGAAGTTCTCGTCCAACCTGCAGAGGACTCGCGAGAACTACCACATGATCGACGACGAGTTCCAGCTGCCGGTGCTGGTAGCCGGATACCTCGCCGATCCCGCCGTCCCGGCCGCGCAGAAACGAGGTTTCCTGTTCGACAGCTCCGATGGGCGCGGCTCGCGGCTGTCACTGCTGCTCCGTGAGATGGCGCTGGTCACGACCTGGACCCGTCCGTACGTGGACGACCCGCGGCCGGCTCGGCTGGTCAGCTTCCCGAAGCGCGACGCGACCCACTGGCGCTCTGCTAGCTGGCGTGACAGCGACGCCGGCTACGCGGGTGGGCGCTTTGCCATGGATGTCAACGCCATCTGGGCGCCCCATGCGCTGCGGTCGATTGCCCTGATTCTTTCGAGCCTGAGCGAACTGGGCCTGGAGGGCGAGCGCCTGAGCTCGCTGGCGCCCGGAATCGACAGCACCCCTTTGGGCGAATACCGCCGGAACCCGGCGGCGCTGGACCGCGCGGTCGAGGTCTGGCGAGGGGCGAGGCGCCATTTCGAGGTGACACTTCCCCCCGCGGACGTGCGCCGTCAGGTGAACGCCCGGCTGGCCCGGCTGCCGGCGCCGGAGCGTCGCTACTGGCAGAAGATCGCCGCCGATCGAGCAGCGTCGACGGATTCGCTGTTCTTTCTGGCCCTGTCGCTGGATGCCGACGGAAAGCCGATACCCGTCGTCAACACTGATATTGCGACCGGGCTGTTCCTGGAGAACTTTGCCGCCTCAGGGAAACCCGGCGACAAGGGGACCGCCGAGCGCGATGCCAGCACGTTGGTGCTGCCCTACCCGGTCGGTCTGCTGGTAGATAGTCTGGGACCGCTCGTCGCGAACGACGCCTACGCCTCAGCCCGCGATCTGGGAGCGCTTCAGTAAGGACACCTACCACTCGCCGCGGGTGGTCTGGGGACGGGAGGTGAATCTGATCTCTCTGGGGTTGGCCAAGGCGCCGGGGAGTGCACTCCAGTCTTGGCTCCAGCGGATCCTGGCGGCTGTGGATGCGTCCGGTCTGGGGCACAACGAGCTCTGGAGTTACCGCATCGAAGGAGACCGGTTGCGGCCGACCAGGTATGGGAGCAGCTCCGATGTCCAGCTGTGGAATACCACCGATCTGGCGGTCGAGTTCGTGCTGTCGCGGCTCGGAATGCCACCCCAATAGCGCGCTCGGACGAGGCCAGCCCCTACCCTACTCTCCTTCCGTCCGCCTCGAACCAGTGCAGCCGGGTCCGGTCGAACCGAACCCCCATGACCCGCTCCTCCTGCACTTCCGGCTCCGGTGGTGCTACCACCCGCAGCTCCGCGCCGTCACCGCTCTTGCCCAACCTGAGGTATACCAGAAGCTCGCTGCCCCGTGACTCCACCACGTCCACCCACGCATCGAGATCGCCCGTTCCCTGGGGCACCAGCTCCACGTCGTGGGGTCGGACGCCCAGCGTTACACCCCGCACCAGGGCTTCCAACTGCGCCGGCGACGGTCTCGCCCGGAAGGAAGTTCATGCCCGGTGACCCGACGAACTCCGCCACGAAACGGTTGGCCGGGCGCCGATACAGCTCCATCGGCGGCGCCACCTGCTGCAGGAAGCCGTCGCGCATGACGCTCACTCGCCAGCCGAGCGTCATCGCCTCCTCTTGATCATGGGTGACGTACACGACGGTGGCCCCGAGCCGGCGATGCAGGCGGGCCAGCTCGGCGCGGGTCTCGACCCGCAGCTTCGCGTCCAGATTGGAGAGGGGCTCGTCAAAGAGGAACACCTTGGGCTCCCGGACGATGGCACGCCCCAGCGCGACCCGCTGGCGCTGGCCTCCGGAGAGCTGCGCCGGGCGGCGAGTCAGCACCGCTTCCAGTCCCAAGGCCCGGGCGGCCTCCTTGACTCGGGCTTCTATGGCGTCGCTCGGCGTGCCCCGCATTCGGAGACCGAAGCGCCAGGTTCTCCCCCACCGTCATGTGCGGATACAAGGCGTAGGTCTGGAAAACCATGGCGATGTCGCGGTCCTGCGGAGGAACGGTGGTCACGTCCCGGTCGCCGATGAAGATCCGGCCGCCGGTCGGCGTCTCCAGACCCGCAATCATCCGAAGCGCAGTGCTCTTGCCGCATCCGGAGGGACCGACCAGCACCATGAACTCGCCGTCCCGAATCTCCAGGTCGAGACCCTTGGCCGCCACATGTCCATTGGGATAGGTCTTGGTGACACCCTCGAGACGAACCGAAGCCATGTTCAGCCTTTCACTGCGCCGGCGGTGAGTCCCTGCACGATGCGGCGCTGGAATGCGAGCACCAGCAGCGTCACCGGAAGCGTGGCAACCACCGCGGCGGCCAGAATCTGGCCCCAGGGGACCTGATACTGTCCCCGGAAGAGCGCGATCGCCACCGGCACGGTCTGGCGCTCCGGGCCCAAGGTGAACGACAGCGCGAAAAGGAACTCGTTCCAGCTGTACACGAATGTGAGGATCGCCGTCGTGGCGATACCGGGGAGCGCCACCGGCACGATCACCTCCCAGAACGCGCGCAGCCGCCCCGCGCCGTCCACCATGGCGGCCTCCTCGAGCTCGCCGGGCAGCTGGCGGAAGAAGCCCACCAGCAGCCACACCGTGAGTGGCATCGCGAACGTCATGTAGGGCAGCACCAGCCCGGGATAGGTATTGATCAGGTGGAGCTCCCGTAGCAGCAAGTACAGCGGCGAGACCACCGATATCTGCGGGAACATGCCGACCGCGAGGATGGCACCCAGCAACACCGACTTTCCCCGGAACTCGAGCCGAGCCAGGGCATAGGCGCACAGCGCGCCGAGCACCACGCAGAAGATGGTCGTCGTGCCCGCCACAACCAGGGAATTCCGGATCGGCAGCCAGAAGCTTCGCTCGGTGAACAGCGCGCGATAGTGGTCCAGCACCAGGCCGGATGGCAACAGCGAGGGATCCCGGAACAACCGGGCCTCGGGAGTGAACGACGCCAGAATGGCCCAGTAGAACGGAAAAGCGCTGGCTGCAACCAGCAGCGCAAGCACGACGACCGGCCACCGGCCGCCGGACTTCACCGTCTTCCCCCAGTCAGGTCGGCGCCGAGAATCTTGATGTACACCAGAGCCAGGGAGAAGGTGATCAGGAAGACGATCACCGAGAGCGCTGACCCATAGCCGAACTGAAGATTCTGCAGCAAGGCGTTGAAGGTATACAGCGCGATCGGCTCCGTAGATGTACCAGGGCCGCCGCCGGTGAGCGCGTAAATCAGGTCGAACACCCGGAAGGCATCCATGGTCCGGAAGATGAGGGCCACCAGAATGGCGGGCCGCAGCAGCGGCAGTGTCACGTGGCGAAACTGCCGCCAGGCTGATGCCCCATCTATGCGCGCGGCCTCATACAGAGAACTGTCGATGTTCTGGAGACCGGCCAGCAGCAGGAGCGCCACAAACGGCGTGTGCTTCCAGGCATCGGCGAGGATGACGGGTACCCACGCCAGCGTCGGGTGTATCAGCCAGACGAGAGGCTCGCTGAGAACCCCGGCATTCACCAGCAGTGCATTCACGATTCCACTCTGGCCCTCGAACATGAAGCGCCACAGGAGCGCCGATACGACGGTTGGGATAGCCCAGGGGATGAGCACGGCGGCGCGGACGAGGCCCCGGCCGCGGAAAGCCCGGTTGAGTGCCAGCGCCAGCGCCAGGCCGATGATCAGCTCCAGTCCCACGCTGCTCACGGTGAAGAATGCCGTGTGACCCAGCGACCCCCAGAACCGGGGATCCCTGAGCGCCTCGCCGTAGTTCTCCAGTCCTACAAATGGGCGGCCCAGCCAGGGCATTCGCAGGTCGTGCAGGTGGAGCGACTCCCACACCGTCCAGACCAGCGGGAATAGCGCGACGAGCAGAATGGTGAGCAGTGCGGGAAGGACCAGCGCCCAGGCAATGCGAGCCTCCTGCTGCTCCATGCCGGAGCGACGCTCAGCGCCTGGCAACCGGCTCTCCCGTGCCGAGTCCCGCGCGATTCAGCAGCCGCTGCATTTCCGCCTGAGCACGAGCCAGAGCCGCGGCCGGTTCCGATTGACGGGTGAGAGCCCGGTGGAGATGGATCTGCAGAATCTCCGAGAGCTGGGTATAGATCGGCGTGACCGGCCGGGGTACCCCGTATTCGATGATCCGGCGAACCGTGGCGGGCGAGATGGCTAGCCCGGATGCGAGCTCTGGATCGTCGTAGACCGCCGAACGGGTGGGAAACTGCCCCACTACCTTGGCCCGCTCCCGCATCTGCTCGGGCTGAGTCAGATAGTTGATCAGGGCCCACGCGGCCTCCGGGTGCTCGGTGCGCCGGTTGATCGCGAGCTGGGCCCCGCCAACAGCGGCCGTGTGGGTTCCCCCGGGGCCAGCCGGCATCGGCGCCACCGAGTACCGGCCGGCCACTCGCGACTCGGCCGTGTCCTGCATGAGCGGATAGGCGTAGGGCCAGTTGCGCATGAACGCGGCCTGGCCGTTCTGGAAGGCGAACCGGGTCTGCTCCTCCTGCCAGGTCAGCACCGCGCGTGGAACCACGCCATGCCGGTAGATCTGATCCCGCATCTCGGTGAGGGCGCGGAGGCCTGCCTCTGAATTGACGACCACGCGGCCGCGATCCAGGATCTGTCCACCATAGGCGCCCAGATACTCCACGAAGGTGGTAATCAGTCCCTCGTAGCGGGCGCCTTGCCACACCATCCCGTATTGCGGGCCGCCGGGCTTCCGGACCCGCTTAGCTACTTGAACCAGATCAGCGAAGGTGGCGGGTGGGGCCGTCATCAGATCGGTGCGCCAGTAGAGCATCCCCACGTCGGCGAACCAGGGTAGCGCGTAGAGGCTATCACCCCACCGGTTCGCGGCTATGGTAGAAGTGAAGAACGCCTGGGTGTCGGGTTGGAAGCGGTCGAGGGGCAGGATCCATCCAGCGGCCGCGAACTCCGGGGTCCAGATGACATCGAGCTGCAGGACATCCGGATCGCTGGCGCCCGCGTTGAGCCATTGGACGTAGAGCTGATGCTTCTGGTCGGCTGCGTCCGGCGTGACCCGCTGGACGACCTTGATGCCGGGATTTTCCGCCATGAAGCGGGAGAGCTGCCGGACCAGGACCTGACCCTCGGCGCCAAGAGCGCTGATAGGAAAGGTGACGACGGTAGGACCCGGCAGTGAACTCCCGCCACCACACCCCGCAACAAACAGGGTCCAGGTGACCAGAGACCTCGTACAGCAATTGCTCAACGGAGGCTCCATATGGAGATGCATGCTGGGACGGCGTTGGCCATGTATAGTGGCTCGCGACCGCCGTTAACGCCAGCGCTGAGTGAACCGGCAAGAACAGATTCGCCCACCTGCGCGGCCTTCCCCGTACACCACCATTGACAGTTTCCTGCTATCAGGCTGAATATCCCTGCTGGCTGCCGCTCGCACTCCCGGCTTCGAAAAGAGAGCACTCATCCATGGTGCACGCTCCGCTCCCGATTGTTCGTCGCTTCGGTGAGACCATGCGTCCCGACATATGGTGGCTTCAGCCGGCCGCCGTCGTGCTGCTGCTTTCCGGCTTTATCATCTATGCCACCTGGGCCGCGTTCCAAGGGAGGCATTACGCGTACGGGCCCTATCTATCACCGTTCTACTCCCCTGAGCTGTTCGGCGACTCACCTCACGCCTGGTTCGGGCCGAAGCCCGGTTGGTGGCCGCGGTGGTTGATCTTTTCGCCGGCGCTCTTGATTTTGCCGTTTCCCGGACTCTTCCGACTGACCTGCTACTACTATCGAGGCGCTTACTACAAGGCGTTCTGGGCCGATCCCCCCGCCTGTGCCGTGGGGGAGCCGAGAAAGCAGTACTGCGGTGAAGCGGCATTTCCGCTCATCCTGCAGAACATTCACCGTTACTTCCTGTACGTGGCCCTGATTTTCCTGGTGGTGCTTGCGTACGATGTCTATCAGGCGCTCTGGTTTACCGATCCTGGAACCGGGCGGCGGTCATTCGGCGTCGGTCTTGGGACTCTGGTGCTGGCAGGGAATGTCATCCTCCTCGCGGGCTACACCTTTGGCTGCCACTCCTTGCGTCATGTCGTCGGTGGGTATCTCGATCGCCTGTCCGGCTCCCCTGTCCGCCGGAAGCTCTACCACTGCTCCAGCCGTCTCAATGGGGCACACATGCGTTGGGCATGGATGAGCCTCTTCTCGGTAGCATTTGCCGATCTCTACGTCCGGCTCTGCTCGATGGGAGTGTGGTCGGATTGGAGGCTTTTGTGATTCATGCCTGACTACCAAACCCACGACCACGACGTCCTGGTTATCGGTGCCGGTGGCGCCGGGCTCCGCGCCGCCATTGCCGCGTCGGCGGCGGGGGCTTCGGTGGGTCTGGTCTGCAAATCGCTGCTCGGGAAAGCCCATACCGTCATGGCCGAGGGTGGCGTGGCCGCAGCGCTGGCGAACGTCGACGACCGGGACAGTTGGCGGGTGCATTTCGCCGACACCATGCGCGGCGGTCAGTACATAAACAACTGGCGGATGGCGGAGCTGCACGCCAAAGAAGCGCCCGATCGAGTGCGAGAGCTGGAGGCGTGGGGCGCCCTCTTCGACCGGACCGTGGATGGGCGCATTCTCCAGCGGAACTTTGGCGGCCATAAGTACCCTCGTCTGGCACACGTGGGAGACCGCACCGGGCTGGAGATGATCCGCACGCTTCAGGATCACAGCATCCATCAAGGAATGGACGTGCACATGGAGTGCACTGTCCTCCAACTCTTCACCTCAGGCGGGAGAGTGGCTGGGGCGCTCGGCTACGACCGCGAGCACGGAAGATTTCGGCTCTTCCGGTGCAAGGCGATCGTGCTCGCGACCGGGGGAATCGGGCGCGCCTACTCGATCACCAGCAACAGTTGGGAATACACCGGTGACGGCCATGCCCTCGCGTACCAGGCCGGCGCCGCGCTCCAGGACATGGAGTTCGTTCAGTTTCACCCCACGGGCATGATCTGGCCACCCAGTGTACGAGGGATATTGGTGACCGAAGGGGTCCGGGGCGAGGGAGGCGTACTGGTGAACCGTGAGGGCCGCCGGTTCATGTTCGATGATATACCGGAGAACTATCGCGGTCAGACGGCAGATAGCGAGGACGAGGGCTGGCGGTACACCCAAGGTGATAAGAACGCCCGCCGGCCGCCCGAGCTGCTGACCAGAGATCACGTCGCCCGGTGTATTCTGCGAGAGGTCCGCGAGGGCCGCGGAAGCCCGCATGGAGGAGTGTTTCTCGACATCTCGTGGATCAAGCGGAGGCTTCCCGATGCGCGGAAGCACATCATCAGGAAGCTGCCGAGTATGTATCACCAGTTCAAACAGCTCGCGGACATCGACATCACAGCGACCCCGATGGAGGTTGGGCCGACGACTCACTACATCATGGGCGGAATCCGGGTCGACGGGGAGACTCAAAGCTCGACCTTGCCGGGACTCTACGCCGCCGGCGAGTGCGCCGCCGGACTGCATGGAGCCAACAGGCTGGGCGGCAATTCGCTGTCCGACCTGCTGGTGTTCGGCAAGCGTGCAGGAGAGTTCGCGGCCATCTACGCTCGCGAGCACGGGGGGGCCGAAATCCCGATCACCGTAGTGGAGGAGGCCGCTCAGCGTGCCCTCCTACCGTTCGACGGTGAGTCGGGCTCCGACAGCAAGGGTCCCTACCAGATTCAGCATCAGCTGCAGACCGTAATGCAGGAGCTGGTGGGCATCGTTCGAAAGGAATCCGAGATGCAAGCGGCGCTGGAGAAGATCGGTCAACTCAAGAGTGAGGCACGGCGGGTCTCTGTCACCGGCAACCGGGAATACAATCCGGGCTGGCACACCGCGCTCGATTTGGGCAACCTCCTCACGGTATCCGAGGCAGTCGCACGCGCGGCAATCGAGCGCCGGGAAAGTCGTGGTGGACATTTCCGTGAGGACCACCCCGAAAAGGATCCGGCTGGGGAAACGTTCAATATCGTGATCCGGAAGGACGAACGCGGTGAGATGCAGCTCTCGCGAGAACCGATTCCACCCCTGCCGGCCCAGCTGCGGGAGATCATTCAGCAGGAGCAGAAATGACGGCCCGTGGAATCGTCCCGGACCCCAGCCCCGCGGAAACGGCCACCTTCCGGGTCTGGCGTGGGGACCGGCAGGGCGGAAACCTGGTTGACTACACTACGACTGTGGCTCCCGGCATGGTGGTGCTGGACGCCATTCACCAGATCCAGGCCGAGCAGGCCAACGACCTCGCCGTCAGGTGGAACTGCAAGGCCGGCAAGTGCGGCTCCTGCTCGGCCGAGGTGAACGGCATGCCCAAGCTTATGTGCATGACCCGGCTCAGTGAGTTGCCGCTGGATAAGCCTGTCAGCGTTGAGCCGATGCGCGCCTTCCCACTTATCAAGGACCTCGTTACCGACGTCTCGTGGAACTTCCGCGTCAAGCAGCGGATCAAGCCCTTCTCACCGCGGAAGCCCGATGCGCCGGATGGCACCTGGCGAATGGATCAATCTGATGTAGACCGGGTGCAGGAGTTCCGAAAGTGTATCGAGTGCTTTCTCTGCCAGGACGTTTGTCACGTGCTGCGAGACCATCATCTCCACGACCAGTTCATCGGCCCGCGATTCCTGGTGCATGTCGCCGCGCTCGAGATGCATCCGCTGGATGTTGAGAACCGTGCTCGGGAGCTGCGCGAGGCCCACGGCATCGGCTACTGCAACATCACCAAGTGCTGCACCAAGGTGTGCCCCGAGCACATTACCATTACCGACAACGCAATCATCCCGCTCAAGGAGCGGGTAGTTGACGAGGTTTTCGACCCGCTCCGCAGGTTGTTTCGCATGAGCAGCAACAAGGCCTGACAACCATGCACACTCCCAAGCCCATCTCGATCAATAGCGTACCGATGGCCCTGCAGAAGGCCGAGCGCTACCGGCTCATCAACGACCCGTCATCGGCAGAGAGTATCTGCCACGACGTGCTGACCATCGATGCCGAAAACCAGCAGGCCCTGGTGACGCTGATACTGGCGATCACGGATCAGTTTCCGGGGGCGCCAACTGAAGGTGTCCGGCGCGCCCGAGAGGTACTCCCGCGGCTCACTGACGAGTACAAGCGGGCGTACTACGCCGGAATCATCTGCGAGCGATGCGCCAAGGCGCAGCTCCAGCCCGGCAGCTTCAGGCCGGCGGAGCTCCCTTATCACTGGCTCATGGAAGCTATGGCCTGGTACGAGAAAGCAGAGGCCCAGCGCCCCCCAGGGAACGACGAGTCACTGCTGCGGTGGAATGCCTGTGTTCGTCTCCTGGCGCGACATCCGCACCTGAAGCCTCGAGAGGACGAACCGGTGGTGTTGAACTTGGAATAGAGGCGCCCCGCAGTCACTCCGCTGTCGCTGTTGGCCGGGGCGCCGGTGCAGGGTGAGACCGGACCACCCGGCCCCAGACCTTCGCAGTCATCCACGAACGGAAGTTGTCGAGTATCTCGTACACCGTCGGGATGACGAGCAGCGTCAGCAACGTGGATGTGATCACCCCACCGATCACCGCTCGCCCCAGTGGCGCCCGGAAGTCGGCGCCTTCTCCGCGGCCCAGTGCCACCGGGATCATCCCCGCGATCAGCGCGATAGTGGTCATCATGATCGGCCGGAGGCGGATCCGGCCAGCTTCGATCAGCGCTTCCCGCAGCGGAGTTCCCCGCTCGTGGGCCCACTTGGCAAAGTCGATAAGCAGGATGGCGTTCTTCGCCACGATGCCCATGAGCAGGATCACGCCGATCAAGCTCATGATGTTGAGGGTGTCACCGGTGACCAGCAGCGCGAGCACCACGCCGATCAGCGACAGCGGCAAGGATACCAGGATCGCCAGCGGGTCGAGGAAGGAACCGAACTGAATCACCAGGATCAGGTACATCAACAGCACTGCGGCGCCGAGCGCGGTGAAAATCCGGGTGAACACCTCCTGCTGGTCGCGCGCTTCCCCACCCTGGGTGATCCGGTAGCCGGGTGGAAGCTGCAGCTTTTCCAGGCGCAGGTTGATGTCGCGGGTGACCTCGGTCAGCGAGCGGCCCTGGACGTTGGCCTGCACGTTTACCACCGGGTCGCGGTTCAAATGGTTGATCTGTGCCGGACCCAGGCCCTGCCGGATGGCCGCAACCTGGCCCAGCGGCAACGTCACCGGCCTTCCATCGCGATCGGGGATCACCAGCGGCAGCCGCTCTAGGTCCACCACCCGCTCCCTGGCCTCGGGGGCCAGCCGCACGGTGACGTCCCGGGTTTCTCCGGTGGGATCCACCCAATCCCCCGCATCGATCCCGGCAAAGGCGGGCCGCAGGGACTGAGCCACGTCCGCCACAGTGACGCCGAGCGAGCCCGCCAGCCCCCGCTTGAGATCCACGATGAGCTCCGGACGCTCGCCCCGGGTGGAAAGGCCCACGTCCGTGGCGCCGGGAACGTGACGCACCTCGTCCGCGGCCCGTGAGGCGAGCCGGGTGAGCACCGCAGGGTCCTCGCCCCGCATCTCGATCTGAATCTGCTTCAGGGCGCCACCGAACCCGCTGGTGAACACCGATACGTCCGCTCCGCCGACTTTGGCCAACTCCTCCCGGAGCACCTCGCCCAGCGCATCCTGGCTCAGGTCTCGCTCGTTCTTCGGAATCAGCCGCACGTAGATGAGCGCCTGGTCTACACCCGGGGCCCGGAGCGGGATCGGAGTGCCGATGGCGGTATAGGTATACGACACCTCAGGATGGTTACGGGTTATGCGCGCGACCTCCTCGGTCTTCACCCGGGTGTACTCCAGGTTGGAGCCCGGTGGGGTTTCCACGATGACGCTGATCTCGCTCCGGTCGCTGACCGGAATGAACCCGGCGCCGCCAAAGAGTGCCTGCAGCGCAATGGCGCCGGCAAAGGACCCCACCGCCAGCAGCACCATGGCCAGGCGATGATCGAGGGCCCAGGCGATGAGCCGGGTATACCGTTGGGTCTGCCGGTCGAACCAGCGGTTGAAGCGGTCAATGGCCCGGGCGATCGGGTTACGACGCTCGTGGGCCTCGATCTGGGGGTCGGGCCAGTACGCCGACAGCATCGGGTCCAGCGAAAAGCTCACGAAGAGCGACACCAGCACTGCACAGGCGATCGTCAGCGCGAACGGCTTGAACCACTGCCCCGCGATTCCGTACATGAACCCCACCGGCACGAACACGGCTACGATGGAGAACGTCGTGGCCGCCACGGCCAGTCCGATCTCATCGGTTCCCTCCAGCGACGCCTTGACGTGGTCTTTGCCCATTTCGATGTGGCGCACGATGTTCTCTCGCACCACGATGGCGTCGTCAATCAGAATCCCGATGGAGAGCGAAAGGCCGAGCAGCGACATGGTGTTGAGGGTGAACCCGAAGGCCCAGACCGCGATGAAGCTGGCCAGCACCGACACCGGAAGGGCCAGGCCAGTGATGACGGTGGAGCGCCAGGAATTGAGGAACAGGAACACCACCAGCACGGTCAAAAGCGCGCCTTCGATCAGCGCCTCCTGGACGTTGGCCACCGCCCGGCTTACTCGCTGCCCGGCGTCCTGGACGATCTCCAGCTTCACGTCTGGCGGCATGGTTCGCTGCAGCTCGGCCACCCGGCTGCGGATCAGATCGCTCACGTAGGTGGTGCTGTACCCCTTCGATTTGATGACCTCGACGCCGACCGCCTCGCGCCCATTGTAGAGCGCCAGGGTTCTCGGCTCCTCGGTGCCGTCGTAGACCTTGGCCACCTGCCCCAGGAGAATCGCCTGGCCGCCACGCTCGGTGATCACCAGACGGTTGAAATCGGCTGGTCCCTCAGGCCGGCCGCGCAGACGGATAGTGCGCTCCTCCAGCGGCCCGTTGAGCCGGCCTACCGGAGCTGCCAGATTCTGGGCTTCCAGCGCCTGCACCACCTCGGAGACGCTCACTCCTGCAGCCTCCAGAGCCGCGGGCTGGAGCTCGACCGTCATTTCCCGCTCGATTCCTCCCACCACACTGACCTGGGCGACTCCGGAGATGGCCCGGAGGGACCGGGTAACACCCGGATCGGCCAGCCGGCTCAGCGTGGTGGCCGGAACCGACCCCGAAGTGAGGGTCATGGTGATGACCGGCTCCTCCGAGGGGTCGAACCGGGTGAGCACCGGCTCCTCCATTTCGGGCGGCAGGTCGTCGCGCTGAGTTGAGATGGCGTCACGGATGTCCTGCGAGGCCTGCTGGATCGGCTTTTCGAAATCGAAGAAGATGGTGCACGTCGCCAGTCCGTCGATCCCGGAGCAGGTGGACTTCTCGCCATCCACGCCGCTGATGCCGAAGATGGCGTCCTCGACCGGCTCGATGATCTCCCGGGTGACTTCCGACGGCGATGCTCCCGGATAGACGATGGTGACCCCGATGACCGGTTGCTGAATGTCGGGAAACTCGTCGGTGTGGAGATTCAGCAGAGCGAATATCCCGAACACCACCAGCGCCACCATGGCCGTCACGGTGACGATCGGACGCCGGATGGCAAAGTCGGAGATGAACATCAGCGCCTCGCATCCTCTTCGGTCACCCGGACCGGCACTCCTTCAGCCACGCCCTGCGCCGAGCCCAGCAGCACCGTGTCTCCGGGAGTCACCCCGGAGGCAATCTCGACCAGATCCGTGGATTCATCGCGAACTCCGAGCCGGACCGGCAGCTGCTTCACCCTTCCGCTCTTGACGACGTGAAGCACTGGTGTCGTCCCCCGCTGGTCCACCGCGTCATATGGCACGCTGATCGCCTTACGGGTGTCGGTGGCGACCCTGCCCTCGGCAAACAGACCGGCGACGAGGGACTGCCGTTCGTTCGGGATCGCCACGTAGATGCGTACCTGGCCGGTGTTCTGGTCCACGGCGGGGTTGATCCGCTCGATCCGGCCGGTGAACCTCCGGTCATAGCCACTGACTTCAAATTCTACCGGCATGCCGACCTTCAGACGATCGATCTCCGAGGTAGGAACCGTGGCCTCCAACCGCAAGCTGCCGAGGTCTACCAGGCGAAACAGCTCGGCACCCACGGTGACAACGTCGCCCGCATCCACTTCCCGGTCGCTGACCACGCCCGTGATCGGTGCCCGCACGACGGTCTGTCCCAGCTGCTTCGCCCCGGACGCAAGACGAGCGCGAGCATCGGCCAGAGCGCCTTCGGCATTGGTGGCGTTCAGCTGAGCCGTCTCCAGGTCCCGTTCCGGAAGGGCGCCCGCCTGCGCCAGCCGGGTGGAGCGCTCCAGGTTGCGCTGCGCGTTCTGCAACGCGCTTTCTGCCGACCGAACCGCGGATTTGGCGGAGAGATACGCGTCCCGTACCGCGCTATCGTCCAGTCTTGCTAGCAGCGCCCCGATACGAATCCGCTGCCCCTCGTCGGCGAAGGTCCGCTTCACCGGGCCGCCGATCTCCGCGCGTACCCGAGCTTCAGTCCGGGGCTGGAGCGAGCCCGAGATGGCCGGCCCGCTCCTGAGCTCGGCGAGGCGCGCGATGGCGATGTTCTCCGCGCCGACTGTCACGACCGTCTCGACCGCCGCCATGCCGGTCTCAGGCTCCTTACCCTTACAGGCGAGCGCCGCCATCACCACGGCCGCCAATGCACCAAGCATGAGACCGGCTGAACGGTACCGCAGTGCCTGCGTCATGGACCTGCCACCCCCGTCTGGTTGGTTCCGGTCAAGTCGTCCTCAACGGTCTGCGGCTGCACTGCCCGATACACCGGCACCAGAGGGGCGGCAGCTCCCGTTGGGGCGCCGGTAGATACCGCCGTGGTCGCGGCTGCCTGGGCCTGTGCGGTCAGCGGCAAGGCGGGCAGCAGCAGGACCCGCACTTTCGCGACCTGCAGATCCCGTGCGGCGCGGGCCCGGCTGGCCTGGGCCTGCTGCAGCTGGATCCGCGAATCCAGCAGCTCGGTCTGGGTTGAGATCCCCTCGCGGTAGCGCAGCTCGGCGATCTGATAGGCTCGGGCCGCCTGTTCCACCGTGCCCGCGCTGGCCTGCCAGCCCGCCTGAGCGGCCTCCAACTGTATGGCTGCATTCCGCGCATCTACCTGCGCCAGCTCGCGCGACTGCTGCAACCGTAGCTCCGCCTCGGTCACGTTCGCCCGCGCCGACCGGACCTCGCCTCCAATTCGGCCGCCGGTGAAGATGGGAAGCTGGAGGCCCAGAGAGACCGTCCAGTCGGTAACGAACTGGGCGCCGAAGGGAGAGATCGCGTCGGGATAGCCGAGCTGCGCGAACTGGGAGGAGAGGGACAGTTGGGGCAGGCGCTGGCCCCGGGCAACCCGCAGAAGCCCGCGTTGCGCCTCCACCGCCTCCGCCGCCTGGCGGACGGGCGCTCGGCTTGCCGTGGAAGTGTCACCCGGAGTATCCACCAATGTGGCGAATCGGGGCGACTCCACCAGCGCCGTATCGCCCAGGCTGGTCGTCAGGATCAGCGGCTGATCCAGCGGGATATCGAGGAGCGACTTGAGGCGATACTCGGCAAGATCCCGGTCGGCGCGACGCTGAATCACGACCGGTTTCTGATTATCGCGGGTGACCCGGGCCCGCAGCAAATCGAATTCGGAAAGGTTCCCCACCTCGCGGGCCAGCTGGGTCTGGCTCAGCGTCGTGTCCGCCTGCCCCAGCGTCGCCTGAGCAATCCCATATAGCCGGTCGGCCAGGCTGGCGTCATAGTAGGCCGCCGTCACATCGAGAAGCAGCTGCGCCTGGGCGGACGTCAGCCCGATCACTGCGCTTCGCACATTCGCCCCCGCCGCCTGGGCCCGGCCCCCCACCTGTCCCCCACTGAACAGCACCTGAGACGCCGACAGGCCGAAGCGATAGTTGTTGGGACGGCCGAACGGGAGGCTGCCGAAGGCGGCGAACGGGTCGGCTGCGCTGGCGCACGCGACGGCCTGCTCCAGCGAGTCCAGCCGTTGATCGATCGATAGCCCGGGCTGCGGGACAAAAGGGTCGCAGACCGGTGCGGGCACCGTGGCCGTATCAGTACCCGAGCTGAGACTGGAGAATTGGCTTTCGATTATCCGCTGATACGAAGCGGAACCGCTCACCTGCGGGAAGTAGGGACTTCGGGCCTGCTGCTTCTCCCCCTCGGCTCGGGCCAACCCCGCGCGCGCGATGCCCACTGCTTCGCTGCGCTGCTCAGCGATCTCGAGCGCTTCGGCCAACGTCAGCTGACGGCCGGCTGGCTGCGCCTCCTGAGCTTGAAGCCGCTGAACCTGCGCCCCGAGAGGCACACATCCCAGCACGAGAGCAACCACGCGGGAGAATTCGGCTCTGGCGGGCCAGCTCCAGGCGCTCCGTCTAATTCTGAGAGAGTCCAGCATCATGACCCCACGCTCCGTCTGCGTCCTACGCCGAGCCCGCGCAGGAAAAGTTGGAGGTACTGCTCCACGGCCTCCTCGGGCTCGTTGCGGTACAGGCCCGGCATGATATCCCGGCCCATCGCGTCGGCGAAGAGTGCGCCTATCAGCATGGCGGAGGCCGCCGTCTCATCGAACGGGGCCTTGGCCATTCCAGTTTCCCGAAGGCGGTGGAGGTAGCGGCTGAGCGCTGCGGCTGCAACGGCAGGCGGACTGGTGTGCGCGGAAAAAATTCCAGGGTGCTCCTCAATCTCGCCCATACAGGTCCGAATCAAGGATCTGCGCTCCCTCAGTTGCGCGATGTGAGCTCTGGCCCAGTCACGCAGCTCGCGCTGCGGATCGCGCGGGACCTCCGGCAGCAGCTGGTGGGAGGGCGTGGTTCCCGCCCGCATGATCGCTTCGCGCATGAGTGCATCTTTAGATCCGAAATGCCGGAACAGGGTGATTTCGTTGACACCCGCTTGCATCGCGATGCGGCGGGTGGTGGCACCGCGGTAGCCAGCTTCCGCATACAGGCGGGCGGCAGCGTCGAGAAGTTGGTCACGGACTGTCATGGCGCCCAGTATACGACAATACTCGCATGTAAGCAAGTGGATGCTTGCAACAGCCTCTTGCGCGGTTTTGTCCGGCTGGTTAGCGTGTCTGCGTCGCCCCTCAAGGGCGGCGCCGATAAAGGCAAACCCGTCGTGAGGCGGGGACGCAAAGCCAGGAGTCCTGCGCGCGGCAGTTGAGCGCGAAAGGATGGTCCAGCTGCCGAAGCCGAGCCCACTGCTCTCCCTTCGGCCTATCCCAACCGGGATGGGCGTTTCCGTTTCAGACCCCTGCCCCCTCGAGTTCGCAGTCGCCGCCCAGGCGCTGCGTTGACGAATCGACCTCGAGAGCAGGGTGCGTCCACACTTCTCAACGGAGACATGAATGCGCCGCACGCTCGTCGTTTCGATGGCCCTGATCGCGGTGGTGAATGCCCCGGCAGCGGCCCAGGCCTGTTTAGGCCTCTCTTCGCACGCCAGTGGCCAGATGCAGGTGGCCGGCAACGCGTCGTTCACTGATCTGTCCAACAGCTTCGGCGCCAGCTTCGGCTACGGCCAGCCCGCCGGTGTGTTCGCCAACGCCCAGATTGGGACGACGTCCTACGATGGGCTGGATGGCTCGCAGATCGACCTCGGCGTGCAGGGTGGCTACCAGCTGACCATCGGCCGGACCTCTCAGATTCAGGCCTGCCCCGTTGCCAGCCTCTCGCTCGGCATGGGCCCGAACGATATCGGCGGCAGCGGCGTCGATGCGTCCGGCATGAACGGCACGCTGGGCTTCGCGCTGGGCAAGGTGATGAGCACGAGCCCCAAGATGAAGGTCATTCCGAACGGCTCCCTGGGCCTGGCGTATCGCAAGCAGAAGCTGGACGACGGCACCAACCCGGCGCTGGAGGATTCCGAGACCTATGGCCTGGCTACGGTGGGCGTTGGTCTCGTTTTCAACTCCAACATCGCAGTTCGCCCGAGCGTCAGCATCCCGCTGGGATCGGATTTCAGCAACGATCCGACCTTCGGGCTGACCGTGGCATATCAGTTCGGCAACAAGTCGGCTCCGGCTCGCAAGCGCTAGTCTTTCACGGAGCTACGTAACAGGAAGCGGGGGTGGCTCCGGCCACCCCCGCTTCTCTTTTTGCCTACCCCGAACGCTCCCCATCATCCCCGCTCCAAATGGTCCACGTCTTGCTTAGAGCGCGGGCGCCCTGATCGGGCTGTTTCGAAAAAGGCAAACCCGTCGTGAGGCGGGGACGCAAAGCCAGGAGTCCAGAGCGCGGCAGGCGAGCGCGAGGACCGTCCGGCTGCCGTAACGAGCCTCAGGCTCTCCCGGCGCTCCCATCTCCGACCCGAAGACCGTTTTCCCTGCACGCGCCGATCGTTCGTCGCTGCCAGGCGGCTTCGGCACACTACTCCAACCTGTAGAGGGCGACAATGGGTACACTTCGGGCAACTGGGCTGTCTGCGCTCCTTACCGTCCTGCTGGCGAGCACGTCGTTTGCTCAGCAGGCGCAGACGCGGGATGGGTTCTGGATCGGCGGCGGACTGGGCTACGGCTCGCTCGGCTGCGAAGGCTGCACTGATCGCACGGGCGCACCGAGCGGCTACTTGAAGCTCGGCACGGCTCTGCGGCAGAATGTCCTGTTGGGCGTTGAGACCAATGGTTGGACCAAGAGCGAGTTCGGCGCGCGGCTGACCATGGGTAACGTGTCTGGTGCGGTGTACTTCTACCCGATGGCCACGATGGGCCTGTTCGTCAAGGGTGGCGCCGGCTATTCCGCGCTGAATGCCAGCAGCGATGTGGCTTCCGGTACGGAGTCGGGCTTCGGCATGATCCTGGGTGCCGGCTACGACGTGCGGGTGGCTCGCAACCTGTCGATCACCCCGGTGGCGAACTGGTTCCGCGGTAGCTTCGACGGTGGTTCCGCGAACGTCCTCCAGATCGGCGTGGGCGTTACCAGCCACTAAGAGCTGAAGAAGAACGCAAGCGGTAAGTAAAAACGTAGGCGGGGGGAGCGGGGAGGACCTGCTCCTCCCGCTGACGTTTTCCTCCCGGGAGTCCCGCCGTTCTCACGGAAGAGACATCGTGGGTTCGGGCCTATCGTGTTGGCCCGGGATAAGGCACGTACTGAGTCTCGACAGCCCCACCGGGCAATACCACGGTCATCCCGGCGTAGACAGTCTCGGCAGGCGGCCTGAGGACGGCGATAAACGGGGGAGAACGAACGGTCTCTGCAGCGAGCACGTTACGCGAGGAGTCGGCCAGAAAGAATGCCACCTGTTTCGCACCGAGGCCGCCATCCTGCCAGCTGAGTCGCACCATGGTCCTGGAAACCGGCGTCGAGGAGACCACCAGCGGCCCTACCGTCGCAAGGGTGTCGTAGAGTGGATAGACCTCCCGTGGGGGCTGCACCGGGACGCGCTGGGTCTCGGTGGAATAGGCGTCGGAATACCCCGCACCGGTGGAGTCGTCGCCATAGTAACCAGCGGAGTCGGGGTAGTAATCATCAGAGTCATAGTAGCCATACGGCCAGTACGGCCAGTACGGAAAGAAACGCCGGTGCCGGCCGTCTCCCGGCCGACTTGGGTCGCTGGGGAGTGTGAGTCGCGGGGGCCGGGGGGAACCCCCGAGTGAGCCGCCGACCGGCATCCTCAAGCCGGGGCCACGGGCACTCTGGGCGAGGCCGTCAGCCAGCGGGTTGAGCGAGGCTCCCAACCAGAGGGAGAGACCGAGTGCTAGAAGGCGTGGATGGGGCATGGTGACTACTAGAGATTGCTTCCGCCGCACGAAGTTCGCAATGACTCCGGGATCCCCACGACTTTGGGAAAACCACTATCGCTGTCATTTTTCCCGCTCACGCTGTTTCTTTCCCGCCATGCACACCGATGACCTGCGCGCGCTCCAGGCCCCCCTCAAACAGCGCTACAAGGATGATCCCGGCGCCGCACTGGTAACCCTGCGAGCTCATGGCACCCTCGATGGCACAGGGGTGAGCTGCCGGGTCGAGACCGGGCGCGCATTGGTGGACGCGGGCCTGCATCCGGCCACCGGCGGCAGCGGGATGCAGGCCTGCTCCGGTGACATGCTGCTGGAGGCGCTGGCGGCTTGCGCCGGAGTGACCCTCCGGGCGGTCGCCACCGCGCTCGACATCCCGGTCCGGGGCGGCACGGTGTACGCAGAGGGCGACCTGGATTTTCGAGGGACCCTGGGAGTGAGTAAGGAAGTTCCGGTGGGATTCCAGGCCATACGGCTCCGGCTCGAGCTGGACACGGAGGCCACCCAGGAGCAGCTCGACACCTTGCTGAAACTGACCGAGCGCTACTGTGTCGTGCTGCAGACACTCCGGTCATCCACACCAGTCACCACAACGACTACGACCCGGTAGTCGCGGGGCTACCCGCGTTCATTGGTGGCCGGCTCGTTTTCCAGAGCAGCCGTCTCCGTCTCCCACCGGACAAAGGCGCTATCCAAGCGGGCTCGGGCCTTCTCCAGCTGTTCACCCAGCTCTCGTGCCTCATTGGCGCCCGCCGCTGTAGCGTAGAGGGCAGGATCCTCCAGCCGGGCCCTGATGGCTGCCACTTCCGCTTCTCCCTCGGTCACCGCCGCTTCCGCCTCAGCGAGTCTTCGCTCGGCGGCGCGGCGGGTGGATTGCTGCTGTTTACGGCCGCCGTCCGAGCGTCGGGTCTGCTTCCGCTCGTGCACCCGCCGCAGCGCCTCCTCCTCCGAGGCAGCCACCTGTGCCGCGTGGGCCCGCTCGGCGCTGGCCGTCTCCCACTCCTCGAAGCCACCGGGAAAGTCGGTGATCCGACGTTCGTGTAACACCCAGATACGGGTAGTGAGGGCCCGCAGCAGGGCACGGTCGTGGCTGACGAGAATCACCGTGCCGTCGTACGAGCTGATGGCATCCTCCAGCGCTTCGATGGATTCAACGTCGAGGTGATTGGTTGGCTCGTCGAAGAGCAGCAGGTTGGCACCTGACAGCATCATCATCGCGAGGGCGACCCGGGCGCGTTCGCCCCCGGAGAGGGTTCCGGCCTGGCGAAGCACGGTATCTCCCGAGAAGCCGAACCGGCCGAGATGCCCCTGAATAGCGCCGCGGCCCCAGGAGGGCCGAAGGTCATTGATGAGCTCATACAGAGAACGGTCTGCTGGCACCTGAGCCAGGTCCTGCCGGTAATGCGCCAACTGGACCGATTCCGGGATCCGGATGTCGCCCTGCTCCAGTGCCCGCTCGCCCACCAGCGCGCGAAGCAGCGTGGTCTTGCCCGCCCCGTTAGGGCCGATGAAGCCCACCACGTCTCCCCGACCCACCCGGGCCGAGAATCGCTCCAGCAGCACCCGCTGTCCTACGGCGACACGAACGTTTTCCGCCACCAGCACCTGGTCGCCGCCCCGCGCGTCCGCCTGAAGCCGCAGGGACATCACCCCATCTTCCCCCTCCGGCGCGCTGAGTCGGCTGACGCGCGACAGGCGCCGGCGGCGACCCTTCGCCTGGGCGCTCTTCTGGCCCGCGATGTTGCGCCGGATAAAGTCTTCCTCTGATGCGATCACCTTTGACTGCTTGTCGTAGGCGCGCTGCTGCGACAGGCGGCGCTCCGCCCGCTGAGCGACGAAGGCTTCATAGTCACCCGCATACGCCGTCACCGTGCCCCCATCGACATGCAGCACGTGGTCAGCTACGGCCTGGAGGAAGGCACGGTCATGGCTGATGAGAAGCACGGTGGCGTCGAGGCCGACCAGGTAATCCTCCAGCCAGCGGCTGGTTTCCAGGTCCAGGTGGTTGGTGGGTTCGTCGAGCAGGAGCACGTCGGCGGGGGCCACCAGCTGCTGGGCCAGCGCCAACCGTCCCCGTTCGCCGCCGCTCAGCCCGGACAAGGGCAGAGTCCGAGCCTGATCGGGATCGAAGCCCAGGCCGTGAAGTACCGCGTCGATCCTGGGTGCGAGGGTGTATCCGCCCTCACGATCGAAGCGCTCCAGGTCCCGGTCGTACCGGGCCAGCATCTCGGGCGTACAGCGGTCACCCGCCTCCGCCAGAGCGGTTCCCTGCTCCGCCAGCGACCGCTCCAGCGCGAGCAGGTCGGCGAAGGGTCCGGCCGCGGCCTCCCACACGGTGGCAGCGCCCGCAAACTCCCGGTGCTGCTCCATGACAGAGAAGCTGATGCCGGATGCGCGCGATACCGTGCCCCTGGTCGCCTCAGCTTCTCCGGTGAGCAGGCGAAAGAGAGTGGTCTTGCCGGTGCCGTTCCGACCCACCACTCCCCATTTCTCCCCCCGTGAAACGGTGAACGTCACGTCGCTGAATAGGCGGGTGGCCCCGAATTCGACTGCTACGCCCGAGACAGAGAACTGGGTCACCGGGCGGTCCAGCTCTGCCAGGTTTCGGTGGCGTCGCCCAGAGTCAGCTGGGAGCCATGGCGGACCAGCGGCATCCGAAGCATCAGGGGCTCTTCGGCCAGTTTGTCGAGCCAGCGTTCCGGGCTCAACCGGGCCGAGCCCAGCCCCAGATCGAGGAAGCGTCGCGAGCTGCGATCGATCAGCGCCTCGGTGCCGAACCTCTGGGTGAACCGCCGGAGCTCACCCGGCGAGGCGGGCCGCTCCTGCAGATCCACGAAGTGGGTCTTGACCCGTCGTTCGGCGAAGAAGCGAAGTGCCTTCCGGGTTTCCGGGCTTTTCTTGATGCCGAAGATCTGGACTTCCATGGGGCGGGAATCTAATCGCGGGAAGCTATTGGCTATTGGCTATTGGCTATTGGCTATTGGCTATTCGCGACTCGCGACTGGTTACCTCAGCTCAACCGCATCACCCACCCGAATTTGCCCGGTATTCTCATGGATGACATTCTGCCCGAACATCACCTCGCCATTCACCTTGCGATAGCTAGCCAGAGTGCGCAGCGGCTCCGGTGCGCGTTCGGTGGTGGCCTGGTCGGTGGTGGTTATGACGCAGCGGAGACAGGGTTTTACCACGCGCATCCGCAGGCTCCCAACTTCGATCCTGGTCCACCCGTCTTCGGCGTATGGCGCACCTCCGGCCACCACGAGGTTGGGCCGAAACCGGTCCATCGGTACCGGACGCGGGAGCCGCCCATTGAGATCGGTCAGGGACTCTTCCGAGATGAGAAGAAAGGGATAGCCATCGGCAAAGCTGACCCGGGTACCCTGAGGGGCGAAGGCGGAGTTGGCGGGGCGAATCGTGTCACCGGGCATGTAGACCAGGCTGCAGGGGATGCCCAGAAACTCCGTGAACCACTCGGCTGGACGCTCGCCAACCCAGATAGCGCTGCAGACGTCCTTCCATACGCGCACCTCGGTGCTCACCACCGGAGCGGGATCCAGCGGGGTTGCCATCGGCGGCATCGCCCGCGCATTGAGGCGAAGCATCCCATCGCCCAGGATACTCGGTATGATGAGCGCCAGGCGGGGATGTGACCGCTGCGACAGGAACGTGCCGGTCTCATCCACCACCATCCAGCGGCGGTCGTACCGCAGGCCGAACCCATCGACTTCAGACTGCTGAAGTGGGATGCCGCGAGCCGACTTGATGGGGTAGATGTTCAGCGCGGTAAGACGCAGAGGCACGGTGGGCTTGGCTTTGGGTTCAGCTCGCCGTTACATACCATGACCCTCGGGGGGGCAGGATGCTGCAAGCCGGTAATGAGCACTCGAAGGCACGGTGGAACCGGCGAAACATAACGAGACAGGATTCAGAATGAGCTTTCGGCGCGGCGCGATCTCCCTGCTGCTCGGGCTTCTCATCCTCATACCCCGGTTGGGCACTCCGCAGTCGCCCGGGACATCCCGTCCCAACGTTGTCGTCTTCGTTGCCGACGACCTCGGGTGGCGTGACCTCGGCGTCTACGGCAACCGGTTCATCCGGACTCCGAACCTTGACCGTTTGGCCCGGTCAGGCCTGCGGGTAAAGTTTGCATTCGGCACCAGCCCGCAGTGTAGTCCCTCGCGCATCAGCATGCTGTCGGGCAAATACCCGCATACCACCAGAACGGAGGACCTGCACACGCCGCTGCCCGACGGCGAGCAGATCCTGCCTTCCCTGCTCCAGCGCCAGGGATATTTCACCGGCCATATGGCGAAGACCCATTTCGGGCCTAATGCCGAGCACCAGTTCCAGTGGTATTCGCCGGTGATTGCAGACTCTTTTCCGGCCTTCGTCGCGGCGGCGGGCGACCGCCCCTTCTTCCTTTGGGTGGGGTTCTACCAGCCTCACCGTCCGTACCGCGACGCGGTGCCGCGGGTGCACGCGCCCACCCGCGTGGCGGTAGGGCCCTACCTGGCGGATACGCCAGAGACTCGCGTGGACCTGGCCCGGTACTACGACGCCATTGCCGAGATGGACGCGGAGATCGGGCGGATACTAGGGGAGCTGGAGCGGCGCAACCTGAGTCACAACACCGTTGTGGTGTTCCTGAGCGACAACGGCGCTCCCTTCCCTCGAGAGAAGGGCACTCTCTACGACTCCGGTATCCGAACGCCGCTGATCCTCTCCTGGCCCCGCGTCATACGGGCCGGTCAGATATACGACCGGGCTCTCGTGAGCACCATCGATCTCTCCGCTACCATCCTGGAGCTGGCCGGTGCCGATTCGCCCAAGGGGAGGGGTCGCTCGTTCGCGCCCCTGCTTGCCGATCCGGCTGCCTACGCCGGCAGCGAGTATGTCTTCAGTGAGCGCAACTGGCACGACTGCGACGAGCATCAGCGCGCCGTTCGGACGGTCCGGTTCAAGCTCATCCGCACCGACGCCTACAGCGAGCTTCCGCTCTGCACCGCGGCCGACATCGGGGGCAGCCCCTCCTTCCAGGCTCTCCGGGCCAGGGCCAGGGCCGGTCGCCTTAGCGCTGCCCAGGCGCGGCTGTTCGAGGCGCCGCGGGCCAGGCTCGAGCTGTACGACCTGGCCGCCGATCCGTGGGAGCTGCGAAACGTCGCGGACGATCCCCGCTACCAGAAAGAGGTGCGGGAGCTGGCCGGGGTGCTTCAGAAGTGGATGGAGGGGTCGGACGACTTCCCGGCGGCGTTCCGGGTCCGAGACGACAACACCGACCGCATCACCGGCGTTCCGTTCACCACCAAGATCCCGCCGCTCCGAAACCCGGACATCCCACCGCTGGATGAACGCTGGGGACGCCAGGGTCCGACGTAGGGTATGATCTGGAGGACAGGACTACGGGAGTGCCCGAGGCGAGAGTCGAACTCGCACGAGGTTGCCCTCGGTGGATTTTGAGTCCCCCTGCCCCTGAACCAAACGACACCAAGCTGCGGGAACGTCCCCCGAGCGACAGGCTGACAACAAGTTAGCCCGTTCGTGTTTTACGGATTGGTTCCGGTTGGTTTCCCGTGGCCCGGGCACAGTCGGGGCACAATTCAGTCAGATAAGGATTAGCCCTCGGCATCTTGTCGTGGGCCCATCTCGGCATCTAGCGCGTTCAGTGCTCGCACGATGGCCTCGGCTTTGTCGCTGGCGCGATCTCGGTCGTCCACTGTGAGAATCCCAAAAGCGCCTCCGCGGGTGACCACATAGACGGATATTCCTTCCGGCATCTGCGTCCATGGCTTCACGCGCCATTTGGGCCCGCCTGGGCGGTAGTCCTGCGCAACTCGATCAGCCAGTATCTTTCGGTCCTCGTCTGTCCACAGGCCAGGACCTTCCTGCGCTAATCGTTTCTCGAGCCATTCCTCGGCATCAATCTTTGTCCGGATTGGCGACATAACGCTCCTCCCGTGTTCCAAATTGCCCGTGGACCTGTGCCTCACTCACTGCTGGCGGGTTCTCGTGATACTCCTAGACGCTCGAGAACCTGCTGTGAGATCCGGCATCGTGGGCGAGATGGGGCGAATGACCGCTCCGCACCGATCTCGCCTTCCGATGTAGGTTTGCCGCTCGAAATTGTATTCCGCTCCCGTCACCTCCCAGCCTTTTGACTTCATCCAAAGGCGCACTTCGATATCAGTTTCAGGAGGGGAGCTTCCAGTTCACGCTCTGTCCGTCACCCGTGAGCGAATTCCCTTCGCGGAGGGCCCTCGAGGATCCCCGCCCTGGAACTCGAAGTGCTCCTCCGGGAGGATGCGGTTACTCAGCATGTGGCCTGGGCTTGGCTGCAGTGTGTGTTGCGCCAAGAGCCTGGCTGCAAGCTCGGTAGCGGTCTCCCATACCATAGGGTCCAAGCCGGGATAGGACCCGGCGAACTCCGGGCGCAGTCGCACCAGTCGTATTCTGCTATTGATATGTGCCAAAGGCTGCCAATCCTCTCACCTCGTTGTGTCGATTGGCCTATGCCAGCGGGTCGGTGCTCCGCGTGCGGGATATCCGCGGTCGTGGGCCAGTATCACCGCCGCGGAACTCGAAATGCGCGGGGTCAAAGGTACGGGTATATCGACCCTCCTGACGGCGGGCACGAGCGCGCTGGATGAGGACCTTGGCAAGGTCCATGGCCGACGTCCAGACCTCGGGGGAAAGGCCGGGATACTCCGCCGCGATACTCCGGCTTCAGCCTTGCTTCACGTATACCCATTCGGCTCCGGCAAGCAGTACTTCGGGATATGCGTATGCTAGCCGCTCCGGTCCGAGCCTGGTAGACGGCGGGAGTTTTGATGGAGAGTTGACGCGAACCTATAGGGAATGCCTGAACCTAATGCCTACGCACACCTGAGCCTTTCAGATCGCCTGAGAATGCTCGCATTCAAGGCCGAGCTGGGTTACCTGCCCCGGTCTCTGGTCGCCGCTCCCTGGAAGTAATTCCGCCGGTGAGCTGTAGGGATGCTATCTCCAATGGTCAGTGTATCGCAACTTCGCCTAGTGATTGTCAAAGTCATTGAACGGCGTTCGCAATGCGGTAGCTGCGTAGATCTCGAGAAGTGCTTGCCGTACGGAATCGGATTCCTGACCCCGTACGTTCTGAAACAGAACGACGAAACGGTCATGTTGGAGGAGGCTGTTTCCTAGCGAGCTCGAAGTCCAGCCTATCGAGCGCAGTCCAGAGGGTGCGATCAGCTATCCCAGCAGGTACGACAACTCCGGCTCAAAGGCGAGCATCTGCAGCACCAGCAATTCGGCCCTCTTGCGGGAGCCGGTTTCGATACGCAGATTGGTCGACAGCAGACCTTCAACATTCTCCAATACACAGGTAGAGCTGGCCCGCACCGCGTAATCCGGCATCCAGCAGGCGAATGCCAGGATGAGCCAGGCAGGCGCGCACCGATCCCCTCCTGTCGGAGACGTTCCTGGCCTGTGGCACTACGGCGCGCCAGGTTCAGGCGGGGCGCTTTGTCCAGGCGCACTCCCCCAGTCGTACCACCGCTCAACCATCCGAAGGGTAGGTGTGGCATGAGGATCCACGCGGCCATTGGGACGCTCGCGGCTTGCACCTCTCTGATCGTTCTGTCGGGTTGCAGCGACGAGGCCACCGCTCCCCCCAAGGCTCCGGATATGTCGAAAGCCGGCATCAATGCTCTGGCGGCTGAGGTGCGCCAACTAACGGCTGGCCGCGGGATTACTCCCCTGGAACCAGTCCACCGGTCGTCAGACCGGCGCTCGTCCAGCTGGGCCAGGCACTTGCGTTCGACAAGATCCTGAGCGGGAACCGCGACATCGCGTGCATGACCTGTCATCTTCCTGCGCTCGGCACGGGCGATTTCCGTAGCCTCTCCATCGGCCAGGGAGCAACCGGCCTGGGAGCTTCGCGGGTTCACCCCGAGGGACTCTTTATCCCTCGAAATGCACCTCCGTTGTTCAATCTCCACGAGAACAAGCCGATGTTCTGGGACGGTCGGATCTTCCAGGACGATGCCGGCACCTTCCACACCCCGGCCGGTCTCGGCGATCACATCCGCCATGATGCCGGTATTCGAGTTCGGTACCATCTCGATGCTGCCGATGTTTCCGGTGCTCTCACGAGAGGAAATGCGGGCGTTCCAGGGCAATGAGCTGGCCGCGATCAGCGACACGGAGCAAGGCCAGATCTGGGAGGCCCTCATGGTTCGGCTGCGCCAGATTCCTGAATATCGCAAGCTCTTCGAACAGGCATATCCTGGGCAGCGTTTCGATGGGATGAACTTTGCCCATGCCAGCAACGCCATGGCCGGCTTCCTCCTGTCCAAGCTTGCGTTCTCGAATTCGCCCTGGGACCGGTTCCTGGCGGGCGATGACGGGGCCATGACAACGGTCCAGCTTCAGGGCGCGAAAAGCTTCATGAGCCAGTCCGCCAAGTGCGCATCGTGTCACAATGGGCCCGCACTTACGGACAACAAGTTTCGCAACGTGGCGGTGGCTCAGTTGGGACCCGGTCAGGGAGATGGTCCGAGCGGCCGGGATGACTTCGGCCGCATGCGTGTGACTGGCAACGCAGCTGAACGGTATGCCTTCCGGACGCCGCCACTCCGGAACGTCGAACTTACGGCACCCTATGGCCATGACGGTGCGTTCTTCAGCTTACGCGACTTTGTGGACCACTACAGCCACTCGGACGCTGAAGCTTCAGAATTACGACATCACCCAGCTGGAGCCGTTACTCCAGGGTACGGTGCTCGACAATTTTGCGGAGATCCTGGCCACCCGCGATGGGAGGCTGGCAACCCTGGTGTTGTCGGAGCAGGAAATAGACGACATCACCGAGTTCATGAAGGCGCTCACCGATCCTGGCGCCCGCACTCTGATCGGGGTCATACCCATGCGGGTGCCGAGTGGGCTGTCCGTCGACGGGCAGCCGGGAAGGAGGTAAGGAAATCTGGCGGTTACTCGAGAGTATCACCCGCCCACGGTTAGTCGGTCGGACCCCGCGGGGGACAATCACGATTCCGTTTCGGTTGGCAGGGTGGCGGCGGGCAGAAGTAAGTCGTTGCGGTAGAACGGAGTGCCCGAGGCGAGAGTCGAACTCGCACGAGGTTGCCCTCGGTGGATTTTGAGTCCACTGCGTCTGCCATTCCGCCACTCGGGCACGGGGCCGGAAAGCACCCCGAGAGCAGAAACTAACCCGTGGGGGGCCGGCGCCGCCACGTCTGTACTTCGCCCCTTCACAGTCCCTGAGGGATTGCATACTCTGTAGGTATCGGCGTGCCCGGTTCGTTCGACATCCAGGAGGAGCGCAATGACCAAAGGGACCAGTCGGCTCGACATGTCTCAGCGGCCTACAAAGTTTGGCATGTTCTACCCGCGAGGATACGTCATTGTCACTTTCGACAATGAAGCGGCCGCGGAGTTGGTTCGTCAGCAGTTGTTAATCGGCGGCTACGATGAAGATGATGTTCACCTGATGGACACCAAGAGGGTGCTGGAAGGCTCCAGCGAGGATCTGGCGCAGCTGAGCCCGCTTATCAAGGCTCTCGGCTCAGAATCGCAGATTATGGAAGGACATCGGGCGGGAGCCGCTGCGGGACAATCGTTCCTCATTGCCTATGCCCCGTCCGACCTCGACGCCCAGCGGCTCATGAACGTTGCCCGCCGACAGGGCTACCTGAAGGCACAGAAGTACGACCGCTTCTCTTTCACCGAGCTGTGATCGGCACGGTTTCCGACGCCTAGTGCCCGTGTCGATCGTCCAGCCTCGAGGGTTCCATCCCTGGCACGATATCCCGACCGGCCCCAATCCGCCGACGTCCGTCACAGCCGTCGTCGAGATCCCCACCAACGAGCGCAACAAATACGAGCTCGACAAGAAGCTCGGCGTGTTCCGGCTCGACCGGGTGCTCCACAGTGCGGTCCACTACCCCGGCGACTACGGCTTCCTGCCGCGCACCTTGGGGGACGACGGCGACCCGCTCGACGTACTCGTACTCATGACCATCCCAGTGTTTACCGGCTGCCTGGTGGACTCACGACCGATCGGGCTGTTTCACCTGGTGGACTCGGGGGTGGCGGACGAGAAGGTGCTCGCAGTGCCGATGGGCGATCCGTATTCCGATGGCCTGAACGAGCTGTCTGATGTCCCGCAACACTATCTGAAAGAGATTGAGCACTTCTTCCGGGTCTACAAGGATCTGGAAGGGACCCACACCGAGACCCGCGGGTTCGAGGGAGCAGCCCAGGCCAGAGCAGCTATCGTCAGGGCGATGGAAGCCTACGAAGACCGGTTCGGCAGGTAAGACGCGCCTTTGACCTCTCACTTCTCACTTCTGACTTCTCACTTCTAACCTCTCACCGCTCACCTCTCTCGCTCACCGGCGGTCCCAGGATCTCGCGCCAGACGATCGCATCCCGCAGCTGTTTGGCGGTGAAGCCGGCCGTCGCCGTATGCTCGGCGGGCTCCTGCCGGATCCGCTGATCGAACTGGAGATGTTCGGCCTTGGTGCGGGTATTGTCGCGTGAGGCGGCAGCGCTAATACGTTTCCGGACCAGCTCCTCCGCGTCGGCATCCTGGGTGTACTCCCGGCGCGTTGGGCGGCGAACCTCCGCCTCCAGGCTTACCACCTCCGGCTCGCTCTCCAGTGACGCTCGCTCCTCGACATCTTCATCCTGCGGCAGCGGTACCGGCGCATGGCGGCCCAGCGGGCCAGTCTCGGCCTCCTCCAGCGCGCGCTCGAACTGGCGCAGCACCATCTCCAGTCGCGAGCCTTCCCGTTGGGTGGCGTCCGGCGGTGACGGCTGCAGCGGCTCCCGCGGGTCGGGGCTGCTGGGCGGCGCCTTCTTCCTGCCGGTCAGCAGGTTCATCAGAACCCAAAGAGCGCCCAGAATCAGGGCAAGCGTCGGGTCCACTGGTCAGCTGCCCTGAGCCGAGTTGGCGTCGCCCTGCCCGGCGATGGCCTGCCGCATGGTGGTGTCGGCCTGGACGTTCCGGTAGCGCTGATAATCCATGACCCCGAGGTTGCCGTTGCGGAACGCTTCGGCCATGGCGAGAGGGATCTGGGCCTCCGCCGCGATCACCTTGGAGCGCTGGTTCTGTGCCTCTGCCTTGAATTCCTGCTCCATAGCCACCGCCAGCGCGCGGCGCTCTTCCGCCTTGGCCTGGGCGATCCGCTTATCGGCCTCAGCCTGGTCGGTCTGAAGCTCAGCCCCGATGTTCTTACCCACATCCACGTCGGCGATGTCGATGGAGAGAATTTCGAACGCTGTTCCCGCGTCGAGGCCCTTGGCCAGCACCGTCTTCGAAATCAGGTCGGGATTCTCCAGCACCGCCTTGTGTGACGATGCCGAGCCAATGGTGCTGACGATCCCCTCGCCCACTCGGGCCAGAATGGTCTCTTCGCCGGCGCCGCCCACCAGACGGTTGATGTTGGCCCGAACCGTCACTCGAGCCAACGCCAGTAGCTGGATTCCGTCCTTAGCCATGGCGGCGACCTTTGGCGTCGTGATGACCTTCGGATTGACGCTCACCTGCACCGCTTCGAACACGTCACGTCCGGCGAGGTCTATGGCCGTTGCCTGCTTGAAGGTCAGCGGGATACCCGCCTTGTCGGCCGAAATGAGCGCGCTCACGACCCGCTGGACGTTACCGCCAGAGAGATAGTGGGCTTCCAGCTCGTTGATGTTGAGATCCAATCCCGCCTTGGAAGCGTTGATCAGCGGATTCACGATGTGCGACGGATTCACCTTTCTGAATCGCATGCCGAAGAGGGTCAGAAAGGAGACCGGCACTCCTGAAGCCCAGGCCGTGATCCAGAGTCCAACCGGAATGAAGCGAAAGAAGATGACCAGCAGGATGAAGCCGATAAAAATCAGGGCGAACACCACCCCGAGGCTCAGCATGGAATCTTCCACGTGGAATCCTTGAGTAAAAGAAAGGTCAGGATTCGGGGAGTCGGGCTGTGCCCCTGACTCCCAGCTCCCGACTCCCAGCTCCTATGAGACCGCCCTCACGACATGCCGGTACCCGTCGCTCTGCACCACCTGCACCCGGCTGCCCTGGGACACGTATTCACCCTCGGTGATCACGTCCAGCCGCTCGTCTCCCACCCGGGCGGTACCGGAAGGACGCAGGTCTGTTACGGCCACGCCAGCGCGACCGATCAGGTCGCCCCGGTTTGGCGCGGAAACGAACCCTTGAGACTTGTGGACCGCGCCTCGTAAAAGCAGTCCACTGAACCGTCCGCTGTTCGGCAGATGCCTCAGCCAGGCATAGATCACCGCCAGCGTGATGAAGAGACTCGCACCAAGGACCGCCAGCGCCTGCGCGACATCTCCGGCCGATGGGTGCGCCCCCATCATGGCCATGACCATACTGGCGACGATGGCGAGGGTGCCCAGCACGCCTGCGACTCCGAAGCCCGGAAGTACGAACACTTCCACGGCCAGCGCGATGGCGCCCAGACCCAGGAGCAGCACCTCTTCCCAGCCGGCCAGGCCGAGAATGAAGCTCGAGCCGAAGAAGAGTCCCAATGAGACCAGGCTGAGCACACCGCCGATGCCGAAGGCACCGGTCTTGATCTCGAAGACCAGCCCCAGGATTCCCAGGGAGAGCAGCAGCGGAGCCACCAGGGGGTTGGTCAGGAACCGCACGATTCCCTCGGCCCAGTTCGGCTCGGTGGTGACGACCTGCGCCGTCGGGTGCCCGATGGCCTTCAGGAGGGCGGCCTCGTCGGCGACCTGCGCCTTGGCGAAGTTGAGCCGGACCGCCTCGTTGGTGCTGAGCGTGAGCAGCTGCCCCTTCTTCGTAACGCCGGGAATCTCCACATTCTCGTCAACCATCGCCTCGGCCAGCTTCGGATCCAGGCCGCGCTGCTCGGCCAGCGACCGGAACTCCGCCCGCATGGCCGATACCATCTTCTCGGAGGCCTTGGTCCCCTCGCCGTCAACCGGCGTAGCGGCCCCAATTACGGCGCCGGGACGCATGTAGATCCCGTTGGTCGAGATCGCGATGAGCGCACCGGCGCTGTATGCCCGCGGGTTGACGAAGCCGTACACCGGAATCCTGGCGCCCCGTACCGCATCGGCAATGCGCTCCGCTGCATCGACCCTGCCACCCGGCGTATCGATGTCGAGGAATGCCGCCGCTGCCCCCGCTGATTCCGCCTCCCTGATGCTGCGGGCCACGTAGGGTGCCAGCCCGTTCTCCACCACGCCCGAGACCGGGATGCGGTAGACGGTCGGAGCCTGGGCCGCGGGCACGAGCCAGGAGGTAGCAAGAAGAGCGAGCGTCAGTGACGTCAAACGGCGCATCGCGGAATCCTGTGGGGGGGATGCCGCAATCTAGCCGGACGCCTACTGCGGGGGGAGGGGAAGGAGAGGGGGTGAACACACGGTGAACGGAAACGGCGCGGCCACGTTTGCCGCTCACCGTTCATCGTTCACCGTAGGTTCAGATCTGGCCAGTCTCACGCGTCCGCTGGCGACCGTGGCTCGGGCCGGACTTGCCATCCCGGTGCCACCCACCCATCTCGCCGCGGTGCCCGTGGACTTCTCTCACGCGATGCGCGAACCGCTCCCGCATCATGTACAGCTGAGCCCGCTGCACCGCGTTGAGGTACTTGGACTGCTCCTTGATCTCGTCCCGAGACAGCTGGGCCCGGGCTGACCTCAGCTCTATCATGGCGTCGGTGAGCTTGGCCACGCTGTCCTGGTTGGCCGCCACCCCAGGCTGCAGCTGACTGGCCATCGCTTCCCGAAGCCGCTCCTCCCGGCTTCGGAGATCGGCGCGCCTGACGCCGAACTGCCGGCTGGTGGCTCGGAGCTTGGCGGTCTGATCGTCGGTGAGCCTCAGCTTCTCCTGAGCTCGCGAAGCAAACCGCTCCTCGATGCGATGCCGGAGCGAGTCGGCTCGGGCCGAACTGGAATCGGCGCGCTGCGCGTACGCCAGGCTGAGCGGCGACAGTATCAGCACCAGGGACCATCTATATGCGGCTTGCATCAACCCTCCCATGAGTTGAGAACACGTTCGAGTTCTTCCGAATTAAGGTCACCCAGTTCCAGGTCTTCACCATTGGCGCTCCGGGCGGTGGGTTCATCCATGCTCTGAAGCACTGAATCGAGCTCCGCCGGCTGCAGGCTTTCGAGCTCCGGCAACGGAATCTCGAGCTGCCCCGCGACCAGCGACGTATCGGGGATACCTGAGCCGCCCGGCTTGGGCAGCGTTCCGGTCCATATTGCAACCAGGACGGCTGCCGCGGCCGCCAAACCCCCGAACGTCCAGGTTCTACGGCGACGCTCGAGCTTCTTGTCACGCTCGACTCGGCCCAGCACCGAGCCTGCGAGCGCGGCAGGGTCGAGCTTGTCGGCGGCGGCCATCCCGAGGCGGTTGGCCGCACGAATCAGGTTCCATTCCAGCTGGCAGCCGCCGCAGAGTGTCAGGTGTTGCACCTCCTGCTGCGTCCATTGGGCATGCCCCAGCGCCACAGCCGGCATACGATCGGAGAGCCACCCACAGTCGCTCATCGAACCAGCTCCTTCAGTCGCTTGACAGCGTGGTGATAGTGAACGCGGGCGGCACCGGGAGTGGTGCCAAGCGCCACTGCAATCTCCTCGTACTCGGTGCCCTCCTGCACCCGCAGGAGGAAGACTTGTCGCTGCAGCCGCGGCAGCTGGGCCAGGCCTTCTCTCACCCGCGCTTCAGCTTCGGCTGCGGCCAGTTCTCCATGCGGATCCGATTCGGCGACGATGTCACGATCCTGCAGCGGCACCAGCTTTCCCTTTCGCCTCCGCACCTGATCTCGCAGCAGGTTGCTGCCTATCGTCAGGAGCCAGCTCCGGAAGGAGGCGCCACCCCGCCACCCGTCGACCCGTCGGAAGGCCCGAAACAGGGTCTCCTGCACCAGATCTTCGAGCTCGCCCGGATCGGCGCCGAGACTGTACAGGAACCGGCCCAGCGGCGTCGCGTGGCGGCGGACCAGTTCGGCCGCAGCGCGCTCGTCGCCGGCCCGATAAGCGGCTACCAGCGCCGGGTCAGTCGCAGAGTCGGGTCTGATTGAGCCCGGTATGGGAGGAGCGCTCATCCGAATGTGAGACGGGTGGCCGTCCAATTTGTTAATTGGCCGGGGGAGAGTGGCGGGCTATCTTAGGCCATGCGACGGCCAAGTGTGATCGCCCATCGGGGCGCTTCCGGCTACGAATACGAAAACTCGAGAGCGGCGTTTCGGCGCGCGATCATGCTCGACGCCGATGGCATCGAGCTGGACATTCATGCCACCCGGGATGGTGGCATCATCGTTCACCACGATCCGGAGATCCCCGGGATAGGTCCGATCTCGCAGCTCTCGCTCGCCGAGGCGAGGCAGGTGATGCTCAGAAACGGGGAGACCCTGCCCCTCCTGAGTGAGATTCTGGAGCTGGTCGGAGACCGGGAGGTCTGGGTCGAGGTGAAGACGCTGCCCGCCCGCTACGATCATCTGCTGCTTGGGGTCCTGGACCAGGGACCGGCTCCGGCGAGGTACGCGGTGCACAGCTTCGATCATCGGATTGTGCACCGTCTGGGCGAGGCCCGGCCCTCACTGGCGCGGGGGATTCTCCTGACTGCTTACCTGCGCGATACGGTCGCGGTCATGCGATCGGTCGGCGCCACCACGCTGTGGCAGGAGTGGCAGCAGGTAGACCAGGACCTGGTAACGCAGGTGCACGAGGCCGGGCTCAGCGTCATTGCGTGGACCGTGAATGAGATTGGCGACCTCGACCGCATGGTGCGGTTAGGCGTCGATGGGCTGTGCGGCAACTACCCGGACCGGATCCGCGTTGCCATTGCACCGCGGCTCGACCAGGTCTCTCGCGCGTGAGTCGGACCTAACGCTACTCCGAGCGATCCGCGGTAACCTCGACCGGAGCCGGCGAGGATCCCTTGGGGCCCCGGCGCGCCTCGGCTATCTGCTGTTCCAGCCGCGCCAGCATCAGCCTGAAGATCATCCAGCCGGAGCAGGAGCGCATCGAAGCGGCGCGCCTCCACATCGCCACCGCGCTCCCTGCGATGCACCAGCACTCCGAGGTCACGGGCTGCGCGATCCTGCCTCCGCCGTAGCCGAAGCAGCTCGATCTGCAGCTTGCCTTCATCGAGCGCCGCCTGAGCCTTCTTCCCGAACGCCTCGAGCTCCTGGTTGAGCCGGTCGAAGAGTGTGGATTTCGTCATGGCATCCTCCCGATGGAGATAGCTTGGAACTTGGAGCTGGGAGCCCAGCACGCCAACGCCAGGATCCGACGCGCTCCGCGCCGCTACTGTTTCAACATAACAGCAAAAAGGGACGCAGAGTGTGTCTGCGTCCCAGCTCCCAGCTCCCAGCTCCCAGCTCCAGAGGACTAAGAGGCAGCGACCTCGGCCGCCGGGTACACCGACACCTTCTGCCGGTTCTTGTCCTTGTACTCGAACTTGACCACCCCCGCCACGAGCGCGAAGAGCGTGTCGTCGTTGGCCCGGCGCACATTCCGGCCCGCGTGGAACTTGGTTCCCCGCTGGCGCACCAGGATGTTTCCGGCTGCCACCTGTTCGCCGCCGTAGCGCTTCACGCCGAGATACTGTGGATTGCTGGTCCGGCCGTTGCGGCTGGATCCTACGCCCTTTTTGTGTGCCATATGCGCCTCAACCCAGCTTGACGTCGGTGATGCGGACTTCGGTGAATTTCTGCCGGTGTCCGGTCTTCCGGCGGTAGTTCTTCCGCCGCTTGAACTTGAACACGTAGATCTTGGGCTCCTTGCCGTCGCCCACGACCTCGGCGACCACCTTGGCTCCCTTTACCAGCGGCGCGCCCGCCTTGATCGTCTCTCCGTCCGAGGAGAGCAGCACCTCGTCGAAGGTGATCTTCGAGCCCGCCTCAGCGCTCATGAGCGGCAACCGGAGGGTCTTCCCCTTCTCGGCCCTGAACTGCTTCCCAGCCGCCCGGAAAATGGCGTACATATCTACCTGTCTGACTTGAAAGGTGGTCGAACGACAGCCGGTAAACTTAGGCAGGCACGGCGGTTGAGACAAGGGGCGTCAGGCTACGGCGTACAGCTCCGTCACATCGCGTCCCGCCGGGCGACTCATGAGGCGGAATTCGTCCAGCCGCATCATGGGATCATCCCGGAGTTCGATGTCCACCCCTGTCAGCTTCGTGAGCGTTTGAAGCATGCGGGGCTCCTCCTCCAGCAGGTACAACGCAACCTCAGGGTGCAAGCGGACAGTCAGCTGCCGCTCGCGCCGGTCGTGCCCCGCCCGTTTGAGTGCGCGCTCCAGGCGTCGGGCTACTACTTCAGGCGTGAATACGCGGCCTGAAGCGGCGCAGGTGGGACAGTCTGTAGTCATCGAGTGCCACAGCGATGGGCGAACCCGCTGGCGAGTCATTTCGACCAGTCCCAGCTCCGATACGGCCAGCGCCTTGGTGCGGGCCCGGTCTCGCCCCAGGTGAGTGCGCAGTTCCTGGAGGACCTTGTCGCGGTTGGACCGGGTTTCCATATCGATGAAGTCGCACACGATGATGCCGCCGATGTCCCGGAGACGAATTTGCCGGGCGATCTCGCGCGCCGCTTCGATGTTGGTGCGAAGGATGGTCTTCTCCGGGTCCTTCTTGCCGGTATAGCGGCCGGTGTTGACGTCGATACTGATCAGCGCCTCGGTCGGCTGTATGACCAGGGAGCCGCCAGTGGGGAGCTCGACCCGGGCCTTGAAGAGGTCGCGGATCTCGGATTCGATATCGAACTTGTCGAAGAGGGGCGTGGCGTCGGCGTAGAGGTGCACCCGGCTCATCAGCTCGGGATCGATCTGCTGGAGGTACTGCTCGATTTCGTTGTACAGCTCCTTCATGTCGACATGGAGCGCATCGACCTTGGCGCTGAACAGGTCGCGAATGATGCCCCGGGTCAGGCTGGTCTCGCGCTGGAGCAATGCCGGAGCCCGCCGAACGAAGCTCTTCTTCCGGTTGATCTTCTTCCACAAGGCGAGCAGGGACTCGATCTCCCGCCGGAAGTGATCCTCGGTTACCCCTTCCGCTACCGTCCGGACGATCACGCCACCCGAATTCTCCGGCAGCAGCTTGGTGACCATTTCCCGCAGCTTGGCCCGCTGCTCCCGGCTCTCGATCTTGCGGCTGACGCCTACCTTCGAGGCATAGGGCATGTAAACCAGGAACCGCCCGGGCAGCGAGATCTGGGCCGTCACCCGGCACCCCTTGGAACCGATCGGCTCCTTGGTCACCTGAACGGGAAGGCTCTGCCCCTTCTTCAGAATGTCCTGGATGTTGGGTAACGCACGACGGGGAGAGATCTCGCGCTGCCGGGGCTCACCGGCAGGCTTCTCGGCGGCACCATTGCCGCGGCGTCCGCGGCGCCGGTCCCGGCTCCGCCACCCACCCGCCTTGCGCTCGGGGGGCGCGTCAGCGACCCCGGAGGGCTCGCCCGCCTCCGGCGGGTCGATGGCCTCGTCCTCGGCAGCCTCCTCCTCTTCCGGCTCCTCGTCCTCATCCGGCTCGAGGAGATCGGAGGCGTGCAGGAAGGCGCTCTTCTCCTGACCAATGTCGACGAACGCGGCCTGGATTCCCGGAAGCACAGCTTCGACGCGGCCAAGGTAAATGTCACCCACGGTGCGGCGATGGTCGGGACGGTCCACCAGCAGCTCTACCAGCCTATCGTCTTCCAGGATGGCCACACGGGTTTCCCGCTGGCTCCCATTGATCAGGATCTCGCGCTTCAAGTATGACCTCGTGGAGATCACCGGGAACCGCCCGATGATTCACTGTCCCAGAGAAAACGCGCCCCTCGGAGGCTGCCCACGACCGGATGGAGGAGCATGCCGCGAAAAGCGCGTCGCTGCTGGCGCTAATTATATGTAGGGGAGTACTTTAGAGCAATGATGGGGAGGGCTATGGGCTATGGGCTATGGGCTATGGGCAAAGCTCGGGCTGGAATGGACTACGCAGAGTGGGACGAGATTGCTGGATCAAACCCTACAAGATCGTAAAGCAGCTATGGGTTTAGGGCTCCACACTTAGTCGGTAACCCTTTAGCCCACAGCCCATAGCCCATAGCCAATAGCCCCTAATCGACCGTCTCCCCCAGAATGTGCCTGGCGATCACGATCCGCTGAATCTCGCTGGTCCCTTCCCCGATTTCGCACACCTTGGCATCCCGCATCATGCGCTCTACCGGGTATTCGGTGGTGTAGCCGTAGCCGCCGAAGATCTGGACTGCCTTGGTGGTGGCGCGCATGGCCAGCTCTGAGCAGAACAACTTGGCCATGGCCGCCTCCTTCTTGAACGGGCGGCCGCTCTGCTTGAGCCAGGCAGCGTGGTACAGCAGATGGGTTCCGGCCTCGATCTCCAGGGCCATATCGGCGAGCTGGAAGCTGATGCCCTGAAAGCTCCCAATGGGGCGTCCAAACTGTTTTCTCACCCCGGCGTACTTGAGGGCTTCCTCGTAGGCGCCCTCCGCGATACCAAGGGAGAGAGCGGCGATCCCGATGCGGCCCGCATCGAGGGTCTTAAGAAAGTTGATGAAACCGTAGCCCGGCCGCCCCAGCACGTTCTCCTTCGGCACCACCGCATCCTCGAAGATCAGCTCCCGGGTATCGCTGGCCCGCCACCCCATCTTGTCCTGTTTCTTCCCCGCCCTGACTCCCTTGGTCTTGGGCAGATCGGGTGCGTGCCCGATGCCCAGCCTGCGAGCCTGATCCAGATCGACCGTGTCCTTGGTGACGATGAAGCTGGTGATTCCCTTGTTCCCCTTGCCGGCCTCGGTGCGGGCGGTGATCACGAATACTTCGCCCACTCCGGCGTGAGTGATGAAGATCTTGGAGCCGTTCACCAGGAAGTGATCGCCCTTATCGACCGCCATGGTGGCGGTCCCACCGGCATCGCTGCCGGCTCCCGGCTCTGTCAGGCCGAAGCCACCCAGAACGCGCCCCGACGCCAGCAGTGGCACGTATCGGCGCTTCTGCTCCTCGGTGCCGAACTCGACGATGGGAGATGTGCCCAGGTTGGTGTGGGCACTGATGGTCAGGGCATGACTGGCGTCGACCTTTGCCATCTCGTGGATGGTGATGTAGTACGACAGCTGGTCCATGCCCGCTCCGCCCAGCTCCTCGCTCCACGGTACTCCCAGGAGCCCCAGCTCGCCCATCGCCTTGATGTTGTCCCACGGGAAGGTCGAGGTACGATCGAGCTCCGAGGCTACCGGCAGGATGTGGGTTTGGGAGAAGTCGCGCACCATCTCGCGAACCTGGTGGTGGTGCTCGGTGAAGTAGAGTGAGTCGTCCATCGTGTTGCGTGCTCCGGTCGGGTGGTGGAACCAGTCACCAAGCTAACCCAGGGGCATGAGCGGAGCCACCGCCTGCTCGACCATGCCTTGCTCTTGGCGCACCAGCAGCAGCAGATCATCGGCGAACTTCGCGAGGGCCCTCGGACCGACCCCGCGAATTCCGGCCAGCTCCACTCTCGTCTCGGGCCGTCTGGCCGAAATGGCGCGAAGCACTCCGTCTGGTATGACCACGTACGCCGGCACTCCCATTTGCCCGGCCACCCCGGCCCGCCAGGCTTCCAGCCTCAGGTGGATCGAATCCGCCGCCGGGTCCCGGGATTCCGCCTCAGCGGAGAGAGCACGAAGAACGACGGCACCGAGACGGGAGGCGAGCGCCGGGCCGACTCCCGGCACATCGGCCAGCGAGGCTGCGTCTGGCGGTGGCTGACGAGCCAGCCGAAGCAGCACCCTTGGCTCCAGCGGACAGCCTCCCCATACGGCATCGCGGCCTGCAAGCGCGCGTCTGAGCCGGCCCAACCGCGCGGCCACTTCCTGGTTGGCCGGGGCTGGAACGGGCTTGGCGCCGCAGCGATCGCAGCCGGCGCAATGTATGAGGCGCTCTCCGAAATACCCCACCAGCCGGGCTCGCCGGCATCTGCTTTCCCGGGTGTATGCTTCCACGGCCTGAATGCGTGCCTCCGCCTGTGACCGGCGCTGCCGAATCGGCCGCCAGTCGACCGGGCCTCGCTCGGGGTGCAGCTCCCGCCGCAGCCGCTCGGCCGATTCCAGCACGTTCCCCGGAACACCGACCCGGCCATCCCGCTCGTGCCAGATCCGCTCCAGCAGTCGGCTGGCCGGGAACGTGACATCAAGCTGGCGGTGGTGGAGGTCGGCGTCTGCCGGCCGCCACAGCAGCACACAACGGGCGAACTCTCCATCCCGTCCGGCTCGGCCAGCCTCCTGATAGTAGGCCTCCGGGGTTGGCGGCGGACTCCAGTGCACCACCAGCCGGACCGATGGCTTGTCTATTCCCATGCCGAAGGCGCAAGTGGCGACAATGACATCAACCCGATCTCGCAGGAAATTGTCCAGAGTGGCTGCACGGGTAGTCTTGGAGAGGCCGGCGTGGTACGGCGCGGCCCGGTGGCCGGCTTTCAGGAGCGCACGCGCTATGGCTTCCGTGCTGCCGCGGGTAGGAGCGTAGACGATGGACATGGCATCGTCTCCCTGCAGAAGCCGGAGCAGAGTCTGGAGCCGCTCCTTCTCACTGGCGACCCGCACCGCACCAAACCAGAGATTCCGCCGGTCGAACGACCCCAGGTGTAATGCGTAACCAGGGCGGAGGCGGAGCGCCCGCGCGATTTCCTCCCGCACGCCGGGCGTGGCGCTTCCCGTGAGCGCCACGGCTTGAGGCTGGCCCAGCCGATATCGCGCGCGTGCCAGCCTGCGGTAGCTGGGACGGAAGTCATGTCCCCACTCGGCAATGCAGTGCGCCTCATCCACTACCAGCAACCGGGGCCGAATGCTCCGGGCGGCGAGCTCCTGGCTGAGGCGCTCGAGCCGTTCTGGTGACACGTACAGCAACCGGAGAGAACCGTCCGTAACACCTCGGCGAACTTCCGCCTGCTCCGCCTTACTCAAAGTGCTGTTGAGACAGGCAGCAGGAAGTCCTCGGGCCCGCGCGGCTTCGACCTGGTCCTGCATCAGCGAGATCAGGGGGGAGACCACGATGCTGAGGCCGGGCAGCACGAGCGCAGGAATCTGGAAACAGATGGATTTTCCGCCTCCGGTTGGCAGTACTGCGAGCGCGTCACGACCGTCGAAGATGGACTGGAGAATGGGGATCTGCGACCGGCGGAACTCGGGGTATCCGAAGTGGTGCAGCAGGAGACGGCGTGCTTCGGCCATGGGATCGGTCACAACCGAAGATGTCCCGCCGGGCCGGGAATCAGGGATCAGAAAACTGCGATAAGGATCTTGAAAGGGAGCGTGCCGTGGTGGATGACGAAGAAAAGCGGTAGGCAAGAGGCGCTACTGATGGTCTGCGCCTCTCACCTACCGCCTCTGCTTACATTCTGTCAGAATCTACCTGTCAGAATCTACCCATGGTCCGTTCAGTCACCGCCCAGGCGTATTCCCAACGTTACCGGAATGAACTGTGCATCGGAACTGCCCTCTCCGAACACATTATGGAAGCGTCCTTCAACGAAGAAACCGATACCGCTGGTCTTGATGTCGAAGCCGGCCCCGCCATTGATGCCGAAATCCGTGCTGGTGTCGCCTTCACCGGGCGCCACTACATCGTCGCCACCCACCGCTTTGAAGTTGTAAACGCCACCACCAGCAATAAGGTAGGGGCGAAATGAGCTTTCCTCTGAGGTCTTGAACTTGTAGACGAGGTTGGCTGTCCCCTGTATGATCTGGCTCGTCAGATCGGCGGCGATGGCGTCATCGAACGCGAGGCGCTGGTACATGCCGTCAATTTGAATACCCAGTGGAAAGGAGCCGGGGACGAACGATATTCCGACCAAGCCGTGAAAGCCGGTCTTGGCCAGGTCGGCATAGTCACTCAGCGGGACAGTGGCGCCCCCGCCTATAGAGAACTCCGCGCCCTGCGCGCGAAGGACAGGCGCACCAAGCAGCATTCCGAATGCAAGTGCCGCCGTACCCCTCAGAAGCCCCTTCATAAATCCTCCATGTCAGCGAGGTTTGATACCATCAGGGTTGGGGGGAAAGTAGTAGGCCTATGAGACGGTACCTGTGAGCGCCGTCACAATTCCCGGTCCGGAGGGGAGTTCCCGTTCTCCCGCTTGTGCATGATCAGACGCACGGCGAGGGAGACGAGCAGCACGGTAATGGCTGCCCAGCCGAGCCAGCTATCGTTGAGGACGACACTCGCGAACGCAAGCGCGAAGCCGAGTCCTGCGAAGGCGAACCGCAGGCGATCCATCGCTTGCACGCGATTCATTGCTTGAGGAACTGGGAGATGGCCACGCGAAAGTCAGAGGTGCCTCGGGCCACGGCGTTCACCCGGGCTCCCAGCCTGATCCCATCCCTGAAGCTGCTGCCGTCCAGCTCGAAGAACAGCCGCTTGGTGAGCGCCATCGCCGATGCACTGGAACCCGCCAGGCGCCCCGCCAGCTTCAGACCTTCCTGTTCCAGCTCCGGATCGGCCACGACGCGACTGACCAGCCCCGCGGCGAGCGCCTCCTCCGCGCTCAGCACCCGTCCTGTAAGGAGTAGATCGAGAGCCACCTTCTCTCCCGCGCTACGCCGCAGCAACGTGGCAACCATGGCGGGAACGAACCCGCGCTGAATCTCGGGATACCCCAGCTGCGCGCTGCGCGAGGCGATCACCAGGTCGCAGGCGGTTGCGAGTCCGGCCCCGCCGGCGAGTGCGCGACCCTGCACCAGCGACAGCACCGGCTTAGGGAGCGTTCGGATCCGCTCGAAGATCTCTCCCAGCCGGAGCGCGGCGCTTTCATTTTCCGCGAGGGTTCGGTCCGCGGAAGCCAGCAACTCGTCCAGATCGGCGCCGGCGCAAAAGTCCTGTCCCGCCCCGCGGATCACCACCACGCGCGTCTCCGCGTCGAGGTCGGCTTGCTCCAGCGCCTGGTGCAGCACCTCTATCAGCTCGGCACTGAGCGCGTTGCGCTTGGCCGCACGATTAAGAGTGATGCTGAAGATGCCGGCGTCGATCGAAGTGAGAACGAGGTCCGTCACTGCCGCTTCCCAGACTTTCCAGCGCGAGTGCGGGCCAGGGTCCGGGATAGCGCGGGCGGCACCGCAATCTCCATCCGCAGCAGAGCGGTAGAGTACACCTTCCCCTGCGCGTCGGTCTTGAGGGAGATGGTCCCGCCTCCATCGAGCGCACCGTGCAGCAGAAAATTCAGCGCGTTCAGGTTGGGAAGCTCGAACCGCTCGACCGCGCTGACCATCCCCTTGAAGTGCCGGGCCACTCGTGCGACCGTGACCTCACGTCGCAGAATCGCGTAGTACTCGGGCTCGAGCGCAATGAGACCCACGTTGGCCGTGTCTCCCTTGTCGCCGGAGCGGGCGTGTGCGAGCCAGCGGAGCTGGATACGCAGCGGGGCAGCGGGGCGGCGGGGCAGATTCGCCTTTCCTGTGCCGGCCTTCCTCACCCTGCGTCTGATTCCAGCCCGTTTACCCATAACCCAGCCTCATTCGAGTGATTCGTCTGCCCCGCTGCCCCGCTGCCCCGCCTACCATCAAGCCTGTAGAATCTCCACCCGCACCTCACCCTCCACCTGCCGGCGGTCGATGAGAGCCGGCCAATAGGCCACGACCTCCTCGACCGCGGGCCGGCCCCCGGCAAAGCCCGTGACGCTCGGCGGGCCTGTCAGCACCAACGGGGCGATCTCCCTGGTAAACCGCTCCACCGGTGCTCTCTCGCGTGCGCGAACCCCAACCCGCAGCTGAACCTCGGGCGCGTCGGGGTCGGGCGGGCCGCTCAGAGTACCATGGGTAGCATTGGCGCCCACGTACTCGGTCAGGATCTGCTCGAATTCCAGCCCCAGATCCTTCAGCCGCTCGCGCAGGATGCGGTCCGCTGCCTGGGCCTTGTCGAACGCGTCGGGCCACGAGTAGACCAGCGTTCCTACCGCCTTGTAGCCATAGAAGTACGCAACCGACACTTTCAGCATCGGCGTGCGCGGGCCGCCGCGGATGCCGCTGACCCGCACCCGGTCCCGCCCAACTTTGGCCAACTGAATGGTGGTGAAATCGGCGACTCCGTCCGGCGTGATGTACGCCGTCGGATCGCCCATCTCGTACACCAGCTGCTCCGTCACCGAGGCCACCGATACCACGCCACCGGTGCCCGGATGCTTGGTCACGACGAAGCTCCCATCGGGCGAGGCCTCGACAATTGGGAATCCGGGATTGCCCAGCCCCTTCACCGAGCGCCAATCCTTGAGGAGGTTCCCGCCCGAGCACTGGGCCCCACACTCGATGATGTGGCCAGCCACGGTTCCAGCGGCAACCTTGTCCCAATCCTCAGTGGGCCAGCCGAACTCGTGAAAGATCGGGCCCAGGGTCAGACCAGTATCGGTGACCCGGCCGGTGATCACTACGTCGGCCCCGCCGCGCAACGCCTCGACGATCGGACCCATGCCCAGGTAGGCGTTGGCGGAGAGCACCTGGTCGCGAATCTCCGCGAGGGGGGCACCGGTCTCCATATTACTGAGCGAATGACCGGCCGCCATCAGATCATCCAGCCGTCCGAGCAGATCATCACCCGTCACCAGTCCCACCTTGAGCTTGCCCGCCAGCCCCAGCCGACGCGCCACCTCCAGCACCGACTCAGCGCAGCCGCGCGGATTGACGCCACCCGCGTTCGACGTGACCTTGATCCCCTTCTCGACAATATCCGGAAGGATCCGCTCCATCAGCGGCACGAAGTCACGGGCATATCCGGCCCTCGGATCGCGCGATTTCTGCTTCTGCATGATGGACATCGTCACTTCGGCGAGGTAGTCCATCATCAGATAATCGATTGGCCCGCCGCGCACCTGGCGAACCGGCGCCTCGAGCCAGTCGCCCCAGAACCCCTGCCCCGCGGCGACGCGGACGATACCGTGAGTCATCGCATCATCGGCGGATTTGGCAGCGGCAGCCCGCCCTCTCTCGTCCAGGTCTGCTGCCCCACGCGGGCGACCAGGATCCCCAGTGGAAAGAATCCGTCACCCAATCGCCACGGGCTCTCGGGGATAGGAAAGGCCCGGGATGCATCTCGTCCCGGTGGGACGGTCAGCGAAGCCGGCCCGGATCCGGCTGCAGTGAGGGCGACCGCTGAATCAGAGTAGAGGCGGATGGCCGCTCGGACCGTCCATGGCTCATCACTGTTGGGATTGGCAAAGGCGGGAAACAGGGCCAGATCGACTGGCATATCCCCATGACCGCTCGGCAGCGATGCCTGGAGACGGCCGAATGCATAGTTCTGCGGCTGCTTTTCGATCTGGCGGCCGCCTGAATCGAAGAGCGTGACGCCGAAGTCAGTAAACCTGCTCCACTGGGCCCGCTCCATACTGATGTCCACGATGACGGTGGCCGCCCAGCGCGGCGCGATGAACGGAATGCGGTGTACCGCAGAGCCGCGCGCCACCACCGTCTCCACCCGCTCCGCGCCTCCCAGCAGCATCGCCACCTCGGCCGTCGCCGCGCCGGTGCTGGCGCTCGACAAGGTGCCAACGGCCTCGTTCCCCTTGCGAGTCAGTTGCAGACGGAAGGGAGCGTGGGTAACCCGCACGCTGGCGTTGATGGCAGCACCCGTCGGGGCCACCGCCACCGCATCGGCCTCGTAGCTGCCTGCTACCACGTCGCGCGCATCCACCCGGTAGACGGCGCCTTCAGCGCCTCCAAGCGGCCGACCGCTCTCATCGCGGTAGGGCATGCCGTCCGGCTCGTGCAGGAATGCCAGACCCTTCTCGCCCGGGCGAGCCGATACCCGCAGCTCGAAAGGCCGGGCGCTGTCCGCCCGGAAGAATGTGCGCAGGGAGGCGCCAGACTCCACTGGAACCTCGGAACGGAGCTCCCGCGATTCCGGGCTCGCCGGCGCGGGAATGATGATCGTGTTCACCAGCCGGAACGCCGGGCCGGCCAGCGAGTCCGAGCTCCATCCGGCGACCGTGCCGACGTACACGCCGGGAGGTTGCACCGCCGGCAGGCTGTACTGGAGCTGTACTGTTGCCTTTGGTCCGGTGAGGGTGACCCGTGCCGGCGCAATGAGCCAGGGCGAATCGCTCTTGAGGGTGTAGACAGCCGGGGGCGCCGATGTGGGGCGCAGCAGCTCGAACTGCTGCCGTGCCGGCAGCCGGCGCCCCGAGGCCACCTCGTGAAACGCGGCGGTGGCGTTGCCGCCGGCGCGCACAAAAATTTCCGCGACCGGACGGTCTTCGGTGAGCCAGCGATAAGCCCGTTCCGCATCAGGCAAGCCAGTCCCTTCGTCGACGAACGTCGCACCGGCCAGTGGACGCGCGGTGACCATGAGCGCTTGCTTGATGGCACGCGCCTGGACAGTCCGCTTCTCCTGCACTGCCGCCGATACCAGCAGGGCTGCCAGGCCGGCGGCATGAGGGGACGCCATGCTGGTACCCTGCGCGATTTCCTGCCCCGTATTCCAGCGGGGCACCGCGGAGTAGGCCACGCCGGGCGTGACGATCTCGGGCTTGGCCAACTCCCCGCCCCTGGAACTGAAGTACGCCAGCTGGTCCTCCCGCCTCGCTCCCGAACGGTCGGGCAGCAGGAAGGTCCCCGGAAGCGTCGCACCTACGCTGATGGCGCGGTCGGCGGAACCGGGGAATCCGACGGTGGAAAGGCCGGGACCATCGTTACCGGCACTGATCGTGAACACCAGTCCCGGCCGCGCCGCGAGCACCGAATCGATCAGGACATCGATACGCGCCTGGCCTTCGATCTCATTCCCGACGCCGAAGCTGGTGTTCAGGACCAGCGGAAGCTTGCGCTGGTCGGCGAAGCGGATGGCGTACTCCACCGCGCGCATCATGCTCCCGGTGGTGGTGATGCCGCCCTGCGCACCGGGAGCGATCTTCAGGCCCAGTAGCTGCGCGCCCGGCGCCACCCCGTCGAACCCGGCAACGCCGTACAGATCGTTTCCGGCCGCAATGCCGGCAACGTGGGTTCCATGGCCGAAGCTGTCGAATACGAGATCCAGCTCCGGCTCTCCGGCGGTCACCGCGAAGTTGGCGGCCACAGTGAGCCTCGGCTTCCGTCCCCGCGCCGCCCAGCCGAAAGTCTCTCGTGCCACCAGGTAATCGTGCACCGGCCGCTCCCCTGCCAGCGACCGGTCGCCGTCGGTGTCGGCAAAGACCACCCAGCCGTCGCTCGCGCGAGTGACGATGACGGGGAGTGTGTCGCCCACCTCGCCATTCCCATTCACATCGGACGCGGGTGGCGAGCCCAGCGGGAGCTCAGCCAGTACGCCCCCGTAGTACGGTCCCTCGGTGTTGAGCGCGGTCACTCGGCCGAATCCGGCCAGCTTCCGGCCCGCGACCTCGACCGTGTCTCCCACCGGGGTGACCCGCCGGAGCGTCACTGCTCCCTCCTCGGAGAAATCACGCAGGTCGAGAATCTTGGGCGCGTCGGTCGAGGTCTGGGTCAGGCCGGGGGCTGCGGGATCGATGCCGGTATCGAGAATGCCGATCACCACCCCGCGCCCGTCGTAGCTGGGATGTTGCTGCAGGAACTCGTTCACGCCGGTGCTGGCGAGGGGCATCCAGCCGTGCGCGAACGCGGTCTCGGGCGGCACGACCGGCTGGATGGAGTCATACGGATCCGGCTCGGGGGCCACCGCCGGCGTGGGCCGGGGGGGAAGCCGTCCCGGATCGATGTTCGGTTTAGGGAGAGGTCGTTCCGGGGCCGGCTGCTCCTGCTCCGGCTGCTTCGGGGCGCACGCAAGCCCCAGCGCCAGCACGGCAAATGCGAGACGCCAAGGCATGCGGCTCCTAACGAGTAGTTGCCGCGTCGAGCGGCGGGAGAACGAACGGGCCAAGGTGGGGCCCGTGATAGTTGGCAGCGATCTTCAGGGAGAACGCGAGCTGATCCCGGGTCTCCTCGGGTGTGACAATGACGTCCACGAAGCCTCGGGCAGCCGCATATTTGGCGTCCAGCTGCTCCTCGTAGTCGGCCCGCATCGAGCTCATCGAGGCCTTCACCTCGGTTGAGGGCTCGCGCCCCTCCCGCCGGGCCTTCTCGATCTCGGCGCCGTGGACCGCCATCACCGCCGATTCTCCTTCCATCACACCCATCCGTCCGGTCGGCCAGGAGAGGATGAAGTCCGGGTCGAATCCCTGCCCCGCCATGGCGTAGTAACCGGCGCCTGAAGCGTGATTCACCGTGAGGACGATCTTGGGAACCACTGCCGTCGCCATAGCCTCAACGAAGCGGGCGCCCGCCCGAATGATGCCGGACTGCTCCGCTTCGGGTCCCACCATGAATCCGCTCACATCCTGAATGAAGAGAATAGGCAGGCGCTCGCGGTTGGCCGTCTCGATGAAGAAGGCCACCTTCTCAGCGCTTCCGGTGTAGACGATGCCACCGAAACGCGGGCGCTCGCCCGGCTGGCTCTTGATCACGCCCCGCTGATTGGCGATCACCGCGACCGGGCGTCCCTCGATATGCGCATGTCCGCACAACATCTCACGGGCCATGTCGGGCTGGAACTCATCCAGCGCGCCGCCGTCCAGAATGCAGGCCAGCACCTGTCGCATGTCATAGGAAAGGCGGTGATCCTGGGGCAGGAGGTCGTACAGGTCGGTAGACGGGCGGGCAGGCGGACGGGCGGGGAGAACTCGATGGCTCAGGCCCGGGCTCAGCGGAAGACGGCCGACATATTCACGAATGCGCTTGAGACATTCGGCGTCATTGGCGGCCCGATAGTGCGCCACCGCGCTCTGCTCGGTGTGGGTGCGTGCGCCTCCCAAGGTTTCGGCGTCTATCGTCTGGCCGGTGGCCCCCTTCACCAGGTTGGGCCCGCCCAGGCCCATGAAGCTGGTGCCCTCGACCATGAATATGACGTCCGAGAGCGCCGGCAGGTACGCACCGCCCGCAATGCAGCTCCCCATCACCGCGCTGATCTGGGGCACATGCAGGTACCGCCGCATGATCGAGTTGTAATAGAAGATCCGGGCGGCCCCGTACTGTCCCGGGAACACGCCGCCCTGGTAAGGCAGATTCACTCCGGCGCTGTCCACCAGATACACGATGGGAATGCGCTGGCGCATGGCGATTTCCTGAGCCCGGAGAATCTTCCGGATGGTCTCCGGCCACCAGGAGCCCGCCTTGACGGTGGCGTCGTTGGCGACGACCACCACCTCGCGCCCTTCCACCACACCCACCCCGGTAATGACGCCGGCACCGGGAGCCTGCCCCTCGTACTGGTCGTACGCCACCAGCAGCCCCAGTTCGAGCCAGGGGGTGTTCTGGTCCAGCAGCCGCTCCACCCGCTCGCGAGGAGAGAGCTTTCCCTGCTCGTGCATCTTGGCGACGCGCGCGGGGCCACCACCCTGCCTCAATTTCGCGGCGAGCTTCTGGTACTCCTCGGTGAGCGCCCGGAGTCGGCTGCCGATTGGGCTCATGACTCCAGGTGCGCCGCGGCCCACTGCTCGATGTATTCGATGAGATCGGTAGTTGGAGTGCCGGGTCCGAAGAGTTTCCCGATTCCCTGCTGCTGCAGCGCCGCCATGTCTTCCGGTGGGATGATCCCGCCTCCGGTCACCAAGGTCTCCGGGCGGCCCATTTGTTCCAGCAGTTGGCGCACCCTCGGAAATAACGTCATATGTGCGCCCGAAAGTATCGACAGACCAACCACATCCACATCCTCCTGCACCGCCGCCGTCGCAATCATTTCGGGTGTCTGGTGGAGGCCGGTGTAGACCACTTCCATGCCTGCGTCGCGCAACGCGGCCGCCACCACCTTGGCCCCGCGATCGTGTCCATCCAGTCCGGGCTTGGCCACCAGCACTCGGATCGGACGCGGGTTCCGGGCAGCGTTCGGGTGAGGAGTCATCACACTTTCACGGCAAGAGGTGGTCTACCAGTTCGTCGATCGAAGCGGCGGTCCGGCAGGGATGGGTCGGCTGGACTTCCGCAGATGTGAGCAATACCGCCTCGATTCCCGCCGCGCGGGCTCCCAGCACGTCCACCTCATAGAGGTCGCCAATATACAGCGCCTCCTCGGGGGAAACACCGAGGGCGTCGAGCGCCGTCTGGAAGATCACCGGGTTGGGTTTCTCGACACCTACGAGGGCCGAATCAACCACCACGTCGAAATAGTCGCGCAGGCCGGCTATGGTGAGCGCCTGCTCGACCCGCCCGTCGCTGTTCGACACGATGCCGAGCCGGATACCGGCGGCGCGCAGGCGGGCGAGTGCCTCGTGGGTGCGCTCGCGCACCGAGCACCAGAGATGTCGCTCGCGATGCAGGTCCCTCAGGCAGTCGCGCACCTCGCGCATTCGGTTGGCGGGCACTCCGCTGAACCGAAAGAGCGCCTCGAGGTAGGTCGAGGCGCGCTCGGTGTCGTTGCCCGATGCTTGCTCCATGGCCTCCGACGCCTCGGGGGCGTGCGACGCCAGGGCGGCGGCGGTCAGCGGGAAGCCGAGCGCTGCTCCGACCGCGCGGGCCATTCGGGCGTAGTCCAGGAACAGGAGCGTGTTCCCCGCGTCGAAGAGAACAGCTCTAAGACTCAACGGAACCTGAGTAGCGCGCCTAGACTGTCGATCGAATCCCGGGCCTCAGGCTCATAGACCACGTTGACGTCTACCTTCTGCCGCAGCGCTTCCTCTATCGCGTCGTCGACGATGTCGAGCACCGGTTTCGGCTCGCCCTCGTCTCGGCATTCCCGCTCGGTGAGCGCCAGCCGGCCGGAGTCGCCACAGCGGAAGCCGGCCTCGCTGGCATCGGCATTCACCAGCAGCGAGCGCACCTGCCCGCGCGACAGCGCCTTCAGCGTCGCGCTGAGCCCGTTCACGCCCCACCCGGTCCCGACTCCCTCCAGCATCTCGTGCACCAGCTCCCGCTCCGAGGCCCGCTCGTAGCCCTCCCGCACCGCGAGCGTGGCCGCGTGGACCGATGCCAGGGTCGCGTCCTTGGGGTTGAGCTTCACGGTGCCGATCAGCCGCTCGGCCAGGTAGGAGTGGAGGAACGGCTCGACCGCGCCGGCGTCGGTGCCGTTGCCGGCCAGGATGATCCCGTGAGCCGGCTGCCGCCGGTCCATGGCGAACAGCTCCCGCGCGATCGCCTCGTAATGGCGCTGCTTTTCCTGCCGGATCCGGTTGTTGTAGGTGTGCTCGCCCCAGCCGCTACTGCCATCGTTATCGGAGTGGAACCGCTTGCCGCGGGTGGTGCCCGAGTGAAGACCCGATACCTCGCGGGAATCGTGGGCGGTCACCTCGAAGAACCGGGCCCGGCTCCGGTCGAGCACCACGGTGATCAGCCGGCCGAACTCGTCTTCGACCGACGCGAGCTCCCGCACCAGCGGGCTGCCATCCACCGAGAGACGGGAGCGATGGATCACCGGCAGGGCGACGGTCTCGAACAGGCCGATCCCTTCACAGGCGAAAATGGCCAGGCCCTGGGTGTGCGGCAGATTGCCCGGGCTCTTGAGGAACTGCTGCACCCGGTCGAGGTCGCGGGCGACTTCGTCGGCGATGCGCCGCTCCAGCTTGAGCCTGGGCAGGGCCTGGAGCGCCGCCTTGACCCGGTTCTTGACTTTGATCAGGTACTTGCCGCGCGAGCGGTCGCGGGGCTCCAGCTTCAGGTAGCAGGTCACCACCCGGTGCTTGCCGGGCTCGACGTGGGTGAGCCGGTTCAGCAGCTCGGGCGACGGGAAGGACGCAGTGACCTGTGGCCCGGCGCCATTCCCATTCAACCCCTCCCGCCCATTCTTGCTCGACTCAGACCCCCTCGCTCGTTTGCTCGGGGCAAGCTCTTCCCGACTTTCCCGCCCTTGCCGTCCTGCCAGTCTTCTAGAAGAAGACCGGCTCGCGATAGCTCCCATAAATTTCCTCGAGCACATGCCGGATCTCGTACAGCGTGCAGTACGCACGCGCGCAATCCAGCATTGCAGGTATGATGTTTTCCTCGCGTTGGGCAGCCTGGCCGAGCGCCTCGAGTCGCTGCGCCACCAGCGCGCTGTCGCGGCGGGTGCGGAGCGCGGCGATGCGGTCGCGCTGAGTGCGCTCCGCCGCGTCGCCGACCTTGAGAATCTCGACCGGTGCTTCTGCCTCCTCCACGAAGTCGTTGACGCCTACAATCGTTCGACGCCCTTGCTCCAGCTCGGCCTGGAAGCGCATGGACGAATGCGCGATCTGCCGCTGGAACCAGCCCCCCTCGATCGCCCGCACCACTCCGCCCTGGGCCTCGATCTCGGCGAACAGCCCCTCCGCCTCGCGCTCCATGCTGTCGGTCAGCGCTTCCAGGTAGTACGAGCCGCCCAGCGGATCAGCCACATCCGCCACGCCGGTCTCGTAGGCCAGGATTTGTTGAGTCCGCAGCGCGATGCGCACCGATTCCTCGGTCGGCAAGGCCAGCGTTTCGTCGAACGCGTTGGTGTGCAGAGACTGGGTGCCGCCCAGTACCGCCGCCATCGCCTGATAGGCCACCCGGGCGACGTTGTTGTGCGGCTGCTGGGCGGTGAGCGTCACCCCGGCGGTCTGGCAGTGGAACCGCATCTTCCAGCTGCGCTGGTCATGGGCGCCGTAGCGTTCCCGCATGTGGCGGGCCCACACCCGGCGCGCGGCCCTGAGCTTGGCAACCTCCTCGAAGAAGTCATTATGAATGTCCCAGAAAAAGGAGAGACGGGGAGCGAAGCTGTCCACCGCGAGGCCCCGGGCCAGTCCATGCTCCACGTAGCAGAAGCCGTTGGCCAGTGTGAATGCCAGCTCCTGGGCGGCGGTGGACCCTGCCTCCCTGATGTGATACCCGGAGATGGAGATGGTGTTCCATTTGGGGGTGTGCTCCGCGGCCCATTCGAACAGGTCTACGATGATTTTCAGGGCGGGCTCGGCCGGATAGATCCAGGCATGCTGCGCCATGTATTCCTTGAGGATGTCGTTCTGGATCGTGCCCTGCAGCTCCGCGATGTTCACCCCCTGGCGCTCGGCCGCCGCCACGTAGAAGCAGAAGAGCATGGCGGCGGGGCCGTTGATCGTCATCGAGGTGGAGACTTTATCGAGCGGAATCCCGTCGAACAGCGTCTCCATGTCGGCCAGGCTGGAGATTGCCACCCCGCACTTGCCCACTTCCCCTTCCGAGCGCGGGTGATCCGAGTCGTAGCCCATCAGGGTGGGAAAGTCGAAGGCCACCGACAGACCGGTCTGGCCCCGCTCCAGGAGGAACTTGTACCGTTCGTTCGTGTCGTCGGCGGTGCCGAAGCCGGCGAACTGGCGCATGGTCCAGAGCCGGCCCCGGTACATCGTAGGGTGGATCCCGCGGGTATAAGGAAACTGTCCCGGCAGCCCGGTCGAGCTGACCACATCGGGCGAGAGATCGAGCGGGGTATAGACCGGCTGGACCGAGGTGGCGCCCAGATCCTCACGCGTGGGAAGTGCGCCCGCCTTTGCGCGCCACGCAGTCACCTCGGCTCGCAGCTGGGCCAGCTCCCGCTCCTGCTCCGAGAGTCGAGCCGCGTCGGCGTTTCGGTTGGCACGGCGTGCCGTCATATGCGCGCACCTTGTTTGAGGCCGTCGAGAACTTCCGCCGCCACTTCGTAGGGACTCAACCGCCCAGCCACCACCTGGTCCAGCCGCTGGTCGATCAGCTGCTCGGCACGGGTCTCTTCCCAGATCCATTTCCGGGTGGCGCGGTCCACCACTTCGCGAGTGCGATCAGAGAGCCGGCGCCGGCGCCGCTGCTCCAGCTCCCCAGAGGCGGTGAGATGATCGTGGTGTCTGTCGAGTGCAGCCACGAGGTCGGCCACGCCCTCGCCCTTGGCTGCGGTGGTTAGTAATACCGGATTTTCCCAGGCGGTAGGGCGGTACGGCGGTACGGCGGTAGATGCCCCGGACGCATCCTGCGAGGACGCTGCGCTCCCTATTACCGCCTTACCGCCTTTCCGCCTTACCGCCTGTACTCCATGATGCGCCGGCATATTCCGAAACGCATTCCCCCTGCGTATCCCCAGGGTTATCTCGATCTCTTGTCGTAGCTTTTCGGCTCCTGCCCTATCTGCCTTGTTCACTACGAAAACGTCCGCGATCTCCATCACACCCGACTTGAGCGTCTGGATCCCGTCACCCGATTCCGGCACCAGCACCAGCACCGTCGAGTCCGCCATCCGGGCCACCGCCAGCTCCGACTGGCCCACGCCCACGGTTTCGACCAGGATCCGGTCGAAGCCGGCGGCGTCGAGCAGGTCGCACACCTCGCGGGTGGTGGTGGCCAGGCCGCCCAGCGAGCTGCGGGTGGCCATCGATCGGATGTAGACGCCCTGATCCAGGGCGACTGATTCCATGCGGATGCGATCACCCAGGAGGGCGCCGCCGGTGAATGGGCTGGTGGGGTCGACCGCGACCACCGCCACCTTGAGGCCGGCGGCGCGGTACGCGGTGACGAGACGTTCAACCAGGGTGGACTTCCCGGCCCCGGGCGGGCCGGTAATGCCGATGCGGCGAGCTTTGCCGAGGGAGCGGTGCACTTCGGCCAGGAGCTGTTCGAAGCCGGGTCTGCCGTTCTCGACCACCGAAATCGCCCGAGCCAGCGCCGCTGTTTTACCGGCAACCAGCTCGGAGATGAGGTGATCGAGGTCCATGGGTGAAAGGTCGCCAGAGGCAGAGGGTCAGGCAAGCGGGCGAACAGGGAAAAGCCGGTGATGCAAACCACTGCAGATCTGTTTGGATCACCGCTCCGCTCGTTAGCTTCTAGCAATCCCAATGAGTCTTTTATCGTCGTATTCCGATATCACCTCCCTGAGCCACTGAGAATTCGGGATGACACTCAGGAAGAAGGTGGCACTGGTGGCGGGGGCAACCCGCGGAGCTGGACGAGGCATCGCGGTCGAACTGGGTGCTGCCGGCGCAACCGTCTACGTCACCGGACGGACCACGCGTGACCACCAGTCGGAATACGCCCGGCCGGAAACCATCGAGGAGACCGCAGAACTGGTCTCCGCCGCCGGTGGCAGCGGCATCGCCATTCAGGTGGATCACCTGGTCCCGGACCAGGTCGCAACGCTGGTTGCCAGGATCCGCGCCGAGCAGGGCCGGCTCGATGTCCTGGTCAATGACGTCTGGGGCGGAGAGAACCTCAAGGAATGGGACCAGCCAGTCTGGAAGCACGACCTTCAGAACGGACTCCGGCTCCTCACTCTCGGCGTGCATACCCATCTGATCACTGCGCACTACGCGCTGCCGCTGTTGATCGAGCGACCCGGAGGCCTGCTGGTCGAGGTCACCGACGGAACCGCCGAGTACAACGCCGAGCACTACCGGATCAATCCTTTCTACGATCTAGCCAAAGTGTCGGTGACGCGGATGGCATGGGCCCACGCCCGCGACCTGGCACCACATGGGGCCACCTCGGTCTCGATCACGCCCGGCTGGCTGCGCTCCGAGATGATGCTGGAGATCTTCGGCGTCACCGAAGAAAACTGGCGCGACGCCACCCAACGGGTTCCGCACTTCGTGATCTCGGAGACGCCCCGCTTCGTCGGCCGCGCCGTGGTCGCGCTTGCGGCCGACCCCGATCGTTCCCGCTGGAACGGGCAGTCGCTGTCCAGCGGTGGCCTGGCCAGGGTCTACGGCTTTACCGATCTGGATGGCTCGCGCCCTGATGCCTGGCGCTACATGCGGGAGGTGCAGGACCCCGGGAAGCCGGCCGACGCGACGGGGTATAGATAGGAAGCTATGGGCTATGGGCTATGGGCTAGTCGCTAGTCGCTGGTGACTAGTGGCTAGTGGCTAGTGGCTAGTGACTAGTGACTAGTGGCTAGTGGCTATCACCAACAATTCGTTCTTCCTGCCGCTCATGCGTATCCCTGAGGCGGTATGGGCCACCGGCTTCCCGTTCAGGTAATACCTGGCACCGGCCACCTCCTTCACCTTGAGGACCAGGGTCCAACCCGCATCCTCCGCCTCGAAGCCATACTCGATCCCCCTGTCTGTCTTTGCCCGCGAGAAGGAAACGGCGTTGGCTCCGATAGGGAGATCTTCGATGCTCATGTCCTCCCACCCCGTGGGCAGGTGCGGCTCGAAGACCACCGTCTTTTTCATGGCATCCGGGTGAATGCCAAAGACGTGCTCGATGAGCGGCAGTACGATCCCGTAGCTGGTCCACGCGATGGCGAAGCCGCCGTAGTCCGGCATCATCTCGGAAATGGAGCCCGGCAGTTTCCGGTTGAACGTCTGCACGATCTTGTCGACATACCACATCGCCTCGTCGGTGCGGCCATAGTTTCCTTCCGCCACCGCCTGTACCCCGGTCGAGATGGTCATCATCGCCTGTCTCTCGGTGGCCGACAGAAACGGGCCGTACTCTCCGACGTTTTCCTTCCTGATCTTGTCGAGGAGCGCGATCGCCCTGTTGCGGGGAGCGATGCTCCGCTCCATTGGCGTCGCGATGACCCAGTTCCGGTTAGTCGTCCACCCTCTGCTGCTGTCTGACATGGTAGAGAACTTCTGCTTCAGCCGCTGATATCCCTGCATCAGCTCCCGGTCACGCGCCGTCAACTGGTCTTCACCCTTGAGTCCGATCTGGGTGCTGGCGCCTTCCGCCGTGGTCATCGCCTGCCACCTGGTTCCATAGAAATCGGCGTATGATCCCTCCTCCTCACTCCAGAAGCTCTGGTTGATTTTCGCTTTCAGCTCGGACGCAAGCTTCAGATACCGGGCCGATGCGCGTGGCCGGTTGAGAGCACCAGCCACCCGGGCTGTCGCCTCCAGCGCCTGCTGGGTGTAGACCGCCACATCGATCACCTCGGCGTTCAAACCCAGCACTTCCATGATCCCATAGCCCGCCGGGAACAGATTTCCGTTTTGGTCCATATCGGTGAGCAGCCACTTGAGACCCAATGTCATGGCCGGATACATCTCCCTCGCAAAATCGAGGTCTCCACTCCACTCGACCACCTTCCCCACCGTAAGGATGAACTGAGCTGTCTCCTGGGTGTTGCCGGGATTGGACACGGCACCATTGGTGGTTATCTCGTGCAGGATCCGGCCATTCCCGTTGGTCTTCATGGACTGGTTCTTCAGCAGGCGCAACGTCTGCTTGGCGAGCTCGAAATCCCCCGTCGCGACCAGTGCCTGCAGGGTGTAGCTCTCGGTGCCGAACCACCAGGGATACTCCATCAGCGCGCCACTCACACCCCGGCCGATCCCGGGAACGTCCCGCACCATCCACTCGGTATTGATGCGGACCCAGTTGTAGACCTCCTGGAGTCGCTGATCGGGTATCGTTATTCTGGCCTTCTCGATGATGGAGGCATAGTGCTTCTTTTTCTTCTGCAGCAGCGCGGCATGATGGGTGGCGAGGTACTGGTAGGCGCGCAGCGCATCTGCCCGGTTGGTCGCCGATCCGGTAAACACCAACGTCAGCGTCAGTGAGTCTCGAGGCTCGATCGAGAGGGCATGGCGGGAGGCGGCGGTTGCCCCGGGTCCCTGGGTCGCAATCGGCTTCGGGTTCGGAAGAGGCTCGATCGCTCCGGAACTGGTGCCCCCCCATACGGCGAACCAGTTGTATCCCTTGTCCCTGCCAACGAAGACCTTGGCGCTCGGCTCCCATGCCACGCTGTCGTCGGTATCCTGAATCCCGAGCTTCTCGGAGAACCAGACCGGCCTCAGGTCCGTCTTGACCGATACATCGAAATGCAGATCCCGCCTGCGAGCTGCTGTGTTCCTGAGGATGTACTGCACGATCACACCCGGCTGGCCGTCGGGGCTGAATTGAAAGCGCTCGACCTCCAGGCTGTCCAACACCGCACTGTATTTGAACCGGTTGCCGTACGGGTAGTTGATGAATTCAGCTCCGGACAGCTCCCGCTGCTGTCCGCTGGCTACATCCGTGAGGTTCGCCTTGAACCCGTCGATGAGTTTGATCGGGTGGAGCCAAAGCCCGCCCATTTCGCCGGGCACATGGCCGCCCAGGTCGGGGAAATCCCCGTTCTGGGTTCCGATCAAGTACGCGCGATCTCCGGCGGTCGCGTAGGGCTCGCCCCCGTTTTGACCGTGATTGCTTATCCCGGCCATGATGGGTCCGGCGTAGTCGGCTTGGGACCAGAGCTGGCGGGCGTTTATCACCAGGAGGAGTGGCAGAAAAACGGATCGGATCACGCTATACCCTCGAGATACGTAGGTGCACCTGGCAGTGACAAATCATCGACAAGATCGCTCCCGAAGAGGTGAGGTCAACCTTGCGGCCAAATTCGCCTTGGCTCACCTTGTTCTGCTGAACCGGAGATCACCATGCCATCCTCGAGTCGCTCCACGGATGACGCCAGACAGGCTGCGGCGCAGGTGCGGGCCTATTTCGCGGCGTTGCCGCCTGGGCCCCGTAGACATCTCAAGCAGCTGCGCGAGGCGATCCTTGCCGCGGCCCCCGGCGCGGTCGAGGCCTTCAGCTACAGGATCCCTGCCTTTCGATTAGAGGGGAAGCCGCTGGTCTGGTACGCGGGATTCAAACAGCACAGCAGCCTCTATCCTATAGGCCCCGCGATCCGCCGCGCCCACGCAAAGGCGCTGGAGGGCTACGAGACCTCGAAGGGCACCATCCGGTTTCCCCACTCCAAGGCGCCGTCCGTCGGGCTGGTCAAGCGACTGGTAAGAGCCCGCATCGCCGAGTTGGACCGGTAGCGAAAGCCCACGTTCTGAGGAAATCAGAGATGAGCAGACTCCGCTTTAGGATTTCGATATCGCTCGATGGATACACCTCCGGACCCGACCAGAGCGTGGAGAACCCGCTAGGCGTCGGCGGGGAGGGGCTGCATGAGTGGGCCCTCGGCTTGGCCGCATGGCGGGCACCGCACGGGCTCAAAGGCGGCGCCGTAGACCAGAGCACGCCGGTCTTCGAGGAGCTGCTGAGCAACATCGGGGCGACCATCATGGGCCGGAACATGTTTGGCGGCCACCCGGGCCCCTGGGACCCGAAGAAGCCGTGGAACGGGTGGTGGGGATCCAACCCGCCCTTCCATCACCCGGTGTTCGTCCTCACGCATTATCCGCGAGCTCCGCTGACCCTGGAAGGCGGCACCACCTTCACCTTTGTGACCGACGGCATCAGGAAGGCCTACGAGCTGGCGCGACGGGCCGCAAATGGTCAGGAAGTGGCCCTCGCCGGGGGCGCCCACATCGCCCGCGAGTATCTCAATGCAGGGCTGGTCGACGAGATGCAGCTCCACCTGGCGCCGACCTTGCTCGGCGGCGGTGAGCGTCTGTTCGAGGGCGTCACCGATCTCCACGGCCTGAAGCCGGTGCGCACCGTCGCCGCGCCCAACGTCACCCACCTGAAGTTCGCCCGGCGCTGACCGCTGCCGCTGCGATCGGCTCATGTCGCCCGGCTCTCGGCGCTCGGCGCCGTGGTGCTCTGGGGAATCTCCTTCGTGGCGACCAAGGCCGCGCTGCGCGAGATCTCCCCCATCAGCCTGATCTTCACCCGTTTCTGCCTCGGCGCCGCCGTCCTGATTCTCATTCTTGCGGTGAGACGCGAGCCGCTGCTGCCGCCACGAGACGCCTGGCCGATGCTGGTGCTGATGGGATTCGTCGGCATCTTCCTGCACCAGATGATACAGGTCCACGGCCTTGTCCTGACCACCGCCGTGCGGACCGGCTGGCTCATCGGCGTCACGCCCATCTGGTCGGCGGTGCTGGCCGCGCTCTTCCTGGGAGAGACGTTCGGGCCCCGGAAAATCCTGGGACTCTGTGTGGGCGCGGTGGGAGCCCTGCTGGTCGTGACCCGAGGCGAATTCTCGTCTGATATCCTGGCGCTACCCGCCACCCGGGGAGATCTCCTGGTCCTTGCAACGACGGTGAACTGGGCCATCTACACTATTCTGGGCCGGGACACCCTCAAACGTGTCGGCAGTACCCGGACTATTACCGCGGCGATGCTCGCCGGCTGTGCCATGCTGTTTCCATTCTTCGTCGCCTCAGCCGGCTGGCGGGAGTACCAGCAGCTGTCCTCGACCACCCTGATCGCCATCGTCTTTCTGGGCGTGGGCTGCTCCGGGCTGGGCTACCTCTTCTGGTATGCCGCTCTGGAGCGGATCGATGCCTCCCAGGTCGCCGCGTTTCTGTATATCGAGCCGCTGGTTACAGTGGTTGCCGCCGTCGCGCTGCTGGGGGAGTCGGTGGCAGTATCTACTTTGGTCGGGGGAATTCTGGTCCTGGCCGGCGTGCTTATCGTCCAAAGCACCGGAAAAGTTCGACAGGAAACCGAGTGAAGTGATCGAGCGACGGATCGTCGGCTTTCGACAGGACGCTGACCAGGAGTGGATTGCAGAGCTGGAGTGCGGACATGCGCAGCACGTCCGCCATACGCCTCCCTGGCAACTGCACCCCTGGGTCGTGACCCCGGAAGGACGGGCCATGGCGTATCGGCACGCTGCTACCGTGCCGCCGTTGTATGGGGCTGACGAAGCGGCCCTATGGTTCTTTCAGCGAGGGAGCCTGAGATGAGCGACGATACATGGCAGCTGGCCCAGGTCAACATCGGCCGAGCCCGCGGTGCCATCACCGACCCCGTGATGCAGGGATTCGTCGCCCGGCTGGAGGAGATCAACGCATTGGCGGAACGGAGCCCGGGCTTCGTGTGGCGGCTCCAGACCGAGGACGGCAACGCCACGGCGTTTCGGCCCTACCCTGACGACAACAGCATCCTCATCAACATGTCGGTGTGGAGCGACCTCGATTCGCTGCGGGAGTATGTCTTCCGAACCGTCCACGCCGAGGTGATGCGGCAAAGACGCGAGTGGTTCGAGAAGTTCCAAGGGGTCTACGTGGCACTGTGGTGGGTTCCTGCCGGCCACCGCCCGTCATTGGAAGAGGCGGTGAGCCGGATCGCCCACCTCGAAGCCCACGGCGCCACCCCGTTCGCCTTCAGCTTTGCCCAACCCTTCGACCCGGAAGGCTACGCGATTGCGCGCCAGTGGGCGACTCACGACGACGCCTGCCCGGCGACGTGACGACTCCAGTGGCGCTGGCCTGGAGCGGCGGCAAGGACAGCAGTCTCACCCTGGCAGCGCTCAAGGCCGATCCTGCGGTCACCGTCGTCGCCCTGATCACCACCGTCACCGCCGACTACGACCGGATCAGCATGCATGGCGTGCGGCGTGCCGTGCTCGAGGCCCAAGTCGCGGAACTGGAGCTTCCGCTGGTTGAGGCGACGATCCCCGCCGCCGCCAGTAACGACAGCTACGAGGAGGCAATGGCTACCGCGCTGGAAGTCTTGCGGCAGACGCACCCTGACCTCCAGCGGATAGCGTTTGGGGATCTCTACCTCAGCGAGGTGCGGGCCTATCGGGAGGCGCTGTTGTCGAGGCTCGGCTGGACCCCGGTCTTTCCACTTTGGGGCCAGGACACGGCGCAGCTGGCTCGGCATTTCGTGGACGCAGGCTACCGAGCCATTCTGACCTGCGTGGACACCACTCAGCTCGATGCCGGTTTTGCCGGCCGGGAGTTTGACGCCAGCCTGCTGCACGACCTGCCGGCCGGCGCGGACCCCTGCGGGGAGAACGGCGAGTTCCACACCTGTGTGTATGCCGGACCGATCTTTCGCCGGCCTCTGGCGCTGGAGCGAGGAGAGCGGGTCCGGCGCGACGGGCGCTTCGAGTACTGCGACCTGTCTCTTTCGGTAGAAGCTGTTCGCTAGCTCCGCAACCTAGGTGCCTGGCTTGAGACTGCTATCGCGCTGGGTGGGTCTGCTCCTCCTCGGGTGCTCCGACGGCATCGGTCCCCGACCGCTGCAGCCCTGCAGCGACGAGCAGGAGGTCGTTATTGCGGTGAGTGATGAAGAAACTCCCCTCTTCACCTGGGAACCTGCGTGCGGATTTGCCTCGCTGCAGATCTGGGACCAGAACCAGACGTCGGGCTGGACGCTATTTACCGGCTCGCGCGCCGCCGAAAATCCGCTTCGGTCCGGGATCCGCTATGGTGAAGCGCCGCCGGAAGCGGTCGAGCCGGGGCCAGCGTCGCCGCTTGTCAGCGGCCAGACGTACCGCGTGGTGCTCTATCGCTGGCAAGGAGCTTCCGGCGCAGGGAGCCTCTTACCGTATGGCGAGACCACCTTTGAGCACTAAGACCGGCCTACCGGCGGCTCGCGGCTTCCTGCTTTGCCTGGAACTCGGGCGCGCGCTCCGGCTTCGCGGCTGCCAGCGCCTTCTGAACACCCGTGGCATCAAAGTCGGTCCCGTACACCGGCGTCCCGGGCTGCTGGCGCCAGGACTCGTCCAGGGCGCCTGCGTCCACCCCATCGAAGCCAATCTCGTCGAGCAGCCGGATGACGGTGTTCTTCGCGGCCTTGCCGTCGCCGGCCACAGGCAGGGCGATGCGACCGGCCGCACCTCTGGGCTTGCCGCGCTCCAGAAGGTGCCGGGCGTAGATGTTGTTGAACGCCTTCACCACTGGCCGGCCGAGCTGCCGGGAGACCCAGCGACTCTCGGTGATACCTCCCTCGATCGGATCAATGCGGCCATCACGCTGCTGCGGGTAATAGTTGCCGGTGTCGATCACGACCACATCGTCAGGCACCCCCTGGAATAGATTGGCTGGAAGTCGAGGGACGTTCTTCATTGGGATCGTTACGATGACCACGTCACCCGCACGGGCCGCTTCTTCCACTGTGACGGGCCGAACGCCAGTCTCCTTGACGAGTGCGGCCAGCGAGGCCGGGCCGCGGGAGTTGGCAATAGACACTTCGTGTCCCGCCGCTCTGAGGCGCCGTGCCAGCGTCCCGCCGATCTGGCCCGCGCCGATGATTCCGATTTTCATAGATCCTCCATCATATGTTCGTCAGGTCTGCCCAGGTCTCTCCCTGTAGCCGACACGAGAGTCTAACATTGGAGACAACCGGTGCGGCAGAACCAAGGTTCCCAACGCCCTTGCTGATCCCAGATCAGAGACTTCGAAATCAACGGATCACGCGACCCGGTCCTCGCCGCCCCGAGGATGTGGTCGCCTGGTTTGGCGCGGTGCAGGCTCAGGAGTACGGCCCGGCCCGCTGGGGGCTCGGGCTGCGCTCGCGCGTCGGCATTACCGATGTCGCCGTCCACCGCGCGGTCGATCAGGGACGAATTCTCCGGACCCACATCCTCCGTCCTACCTGGCACTTCGTGGCTCGTGACGACATCCGGTGGATGCTGGAGCTCACTGCGCCGCGAGTGCAGCGGATCATGGCCTCCTATGATCGCCAGCTGGGCCTGGATGCCGGTGTGATGACGCGCGCAATTGGAGTGCTGGAGCGGGCACTCGGTGACAGCGGTTGTCTCACCCGCCAGGAGCTCGGACCCCATCTCCAGCGCGCCGGGCTGCCGGCCGGCAACCGGGACCTGGCGCACATCGCGATGTACGCCGAGCTGGAAGGGCTGATCTGTAGCGGCCCTCGGCGCGGCAAGCAGTCCACCTATGCTCTGCTATCCGACCGGGCACCGGCCGCCCGGCGTTTGCAGCGGGATGAGGGGCTGGCCGAGCTGACGAAGCGATATTTTCGGAGCCACGGCCCTGCCACGGTGCGGGACTTCGTCTGGTGGTCGGGACTCACCAGTGCCGACGCCAAGCGCGGCCTCGAGATGATCCGGGCTCGGCCGCGCGAGGTCGACGGTTTGAAGTACTGGACGGTGGGCCGCGACCCGCGCAGCGCTCCCCGTGCCAAGGCCTCCCTGCATCTTCTGCCGATCTACGACGAGTTTCTGGTGGCGTACCGCGATCTTCAGGCGGTGCCTCGGCCGGCATATCTGATGGGCAACATTCAGCATGCGCTGGTGATCGGTGGACAGGTGGCGGGTAAGTGGAGGACAGTGGCTGGCAAGGAGGGGCTCGCCGTAGCCGTGACAACCCTGAGGCGGCTCACTCTTCTCGAGCGGCGCGGCTTGGCTCACGCCGTGGGGGGTTATGGACGTTTTCTCGGTGCTAAGGTGTCGCTGGCGGTAGGGCGGTAAGGCGGTAAGGCGGGAGAGCATACCGCCGCATTACCTACCGCCGCTTTATCTACTGCCGCAGTACCTACCGCATCCGGGTTCCCTCGGCTGCGCGAAGAGCCACCGAGTCGCGTCCGCCGATCTTGTAGCGCGCTTCGGTGGTGCCCACCAGCTTGTCGCCCTGGAGCCGATAGACGGTGCGGGTGGAGACCTTGGCTCCTTTGACAATGTAGCTCGCGAAGGGGCCGGCTTCGGTGACGATGCTATCTCCGCCAACCGCGACCACCCTGACGGGAACCGGCTTATTGTCGGGTCCCACCATGGTCCAGTCCGAGCTGTCGGCCGTAGCGCGGATATGGGTCTCGATCGGGGTACCGCCCTGCGCATCGGTCGTACGTACCTTCCAGTTTCCGGCCAGCTGGCTGAGGGAGAGTGGAGTAGTCTCTGCGGTGGTCACGGCTGGGGCCGCGGTATCGCCGGTGGTGGCAGCTCCGACCGACCGGTCTTCGGCTTTGGTGCAGCCGGTCAGGACGATAGCGCCGGCGAGAAGGGTGAGGTTTCGCATGACACCCTCGATGTTGAGGAGGTTGTATGGCAGGCGGTGCTAACTTACGCCCCGGTACCAGGAGGAGCAATCGATTAGCGGGTACATCTCCTGCCGTCGGGCAAACCTGAGCTTTCCTGAGCTACGGAAGGATGCACATGCAACAGACACTCGCCGCAGGGCTCGTGCTGGGCGCCTGGCTGGCTGTTCCCGGTTACGCCACGGCTCAGTCATCACAGCAGCCAGCTCTTACGTTGGCAGCGGCGACCCGTATCGCTGACGCCGCACAAGCAGAAGCGGCCCGCAATAAATGGAACGTGGTGATCGCCGTGCTCGACGACGGGGCGCACCTGGTCCACCTCCGGCGCATGGACGGAGCGCAGCTGGGCAGCGTAGTTGTGGCGGAGGAGAAGGCGAAGTCGGCCGTCCTGTTCCGCCGTCCCACCAAGGCGTTTGCCGATGCGGTGGCGTCCGGGAGGACCGGCGTGCTCCGTCTGCCCGGCGCGATCCCGATCGAGGGCGGTATTCCGCTCGTCGCAGGGGATCAAGTCGTCGGAGCCATCGGGGTCAGCGGCGTGACCGCGGAGCAGGACGGCCAGGTCGCCCAGGCCGGGGTACGAGCCTTTTCGACTACGCCCTGAGGAGGATTATCAGGCTCCGTCGATGACATTGCCTCCCGAAGTCTGGCTCCGCGGCTCCATCCCCGGGATCGATCCGCTGCTGCAGCCGGCGGCCCACGCCATTCAGCAGGTGGGCGAGGACGTCGTTCCGATCGTTCGAGACCTGACGCCAGCGCACCTCTGGGCCCGGCCCGGCGGGGCCGCCGCCATCGGCTTCCACCTGGCCCACCTCCCCGGCAGTCTCGACCGGCTGCTGACCTACTCGCGAGCCGAGAGTCTCAACCCCGAACAGTTGGCGGCGCTGGCCGCCGAGCGGACGGTCCACGACGATCGCCCTGAGCTGGGACGGTTGTTGGCGAGATTCAGTGCCGGGTTGGATGCAGCCATCGACTATCTGCGGACGGTCCCCGCCGACACTCTTCTGCTGCCGCGTGAGGTCGGCCGCAAGCGGCTGCCTTCGACGACGCTGGGACTCATTTTCCACGCCGCCGAGCACTCGTCCCGGCATGCGGGCCAGATCGTGACTCTCACCCGGGTTGTGCAAGCGGAAGCCTGAAACATCGTCGTACCGCCCTTTCTCTTTTCTTCACCCGGCTGCAGTATAGACCATGACGCAGCTCGGGCGGTTGGCTCTCGGTGCTGTCCTCCTCGCATTTCTCGGCGGTTGCGCCGCGAACTATCAGACCGCGGCCGCGCTGAACGAAACCGAGCCGGACTGCTCATTCCGCTCCGCCGCCACCTGCTGGTCGATCGGGGGACGGTTCCCCACCCTGTCGCAACCGGCTCAGCCGGATCGGATTCTAGAGGACTCCTCTACCGTCCTGGCCACCCTCGCGGACAGCGCACGCGAATGACTCGGCTGCCCGGTTCGTCCCTGGCCGCACTCATCGTGGTGGCTTCCCCGCTGCAGGGCCAGGTACGGGTCGTGTCCCCCGACGGCCGCAACCAGGTCACCGTAGAGATTCGCGAAGGCCGGCTGAGCTACAGCCTTGCCCGCGACGGACGCACCCTGATCCTGCCGTCCATGCTGGGCTTCGAGTTTCGCGGGGCACCGCCGCTCCGAGACCGGCTGCGCATAACCGACACGACCCGCCAGTCACATGACGAATGGTGGAACCAACCGTGGGGCGAGGTGGCTCGGGTCCGCGACCACTACAACGAGCTGGCGGTGACCGTGGTGGAGACCGGAGCAGATACTGTCCGCCCGTCCGCCCGTCCGCCTGTTCGCCACTTCACCGTTCGGTTCCGGGCATTTGACGACGGCGTGGGCTTCCGGTACGAGCTTCCGCCGCAGCCGGCGCTCGGCGAGTTCGTAATCAGTGATGAGCTCACCGAATTTGCCCTGGCCGACAACTCGCGGGCCTGGTGGATTCCCTCCAACTATGCCCGGAAAGACCGGTCCGAAATGCTCTACTCATCGGGTCCGGTCAGCGTGCTCGACAGCGTGCAAACCCCGCTCACGATGCAGTCCCAGGATGGCCGCACCTTCATGGTGATCCACGAGGCCAATCTGGTGGACTACGCCCGGATGTTTCTGCGAGGTGCGCGCAGCGAAAGCCGAGTCCTCACGGCTGCCCTTGCCCCGATGGCCGACGGGACCAAGGTGCGAGGCCGCACCCCATTCGTGACGCCCTGGCGCACGATTCAGGTGGCCGACCGCGCCACCGGGCTGTCGCCTTCCCTGCTCGGCTTGAAGCTCAATCCCCCGAACGCGCTCGCCCGCACCGACTGGATCCATCCGATGAAGTACGTCGGCATCTGGTGGGGGATGCACATCGGCACGATGAGCTGGAGCTCCGGACCGAAACATGGCGCCACCACCGAGAATACCAAGCGATACATCGACTTCGCGGCGGCCAATAAGCTCGGGGGCGTGCTGGTGGAGGGATGGAACACCGGGTGGGACGGAGACTGGATCGCGAACCGGGAGGCATTTTCGTTCACCCAGTCCTATCCCGACTACGACCTCAAGGCCGTCGCTGCGTACGCCAAGCAAAGAGGCGTGCGGCTGATTGTCCACAACGAGACCTCGGGCGGGATCGAGAACTACGAGCGTCAGCTGGACAGCGCCTTCACCCTGTACCGGTCGCTGGGGCTCGATGCCATTAAGTCCGGCTACGTCACCGACCTGACCACCGAGGGCCACTCGCACTACTCGCAGTACATGGTGCGCCACTACCGCAAGGTAGTGGAGGCGGCCGCCAAATACGGGATCATGGTAAACGTCCATGAGCCGATGCACGATACCGGCGAGCGCAGGACCTATCCCAACATGATGAGCCGCGAGGGCTCCCGCGGTCAGGAGTACAACGCCTGGAGCGGCGACGGCGGCAACGCGCCGGAGCACGAGACCATCCTCTTCTTCACCCGGCTCCTGGCCGGGCCCATGGACTTTACTCCGGGGATCTTTGATCTGCTGCGCGTCCCCCGGCCGGAGGAGCCACGGGTCCGCACCACCCTGGCCAAGCAGCTCGCGCTCTACGTCGTCCTCTACTCGCCGATGCAGATGGCGGCCGATCTCCCGGAGAACTACGAGGGACAGCCGGCCTTCCAGTTCATTCGTGATGTCGCGGTGGATTGGGACACCACCAGAGTCCTCGCCGCGCGGATTGGAGACTATGTCGCGGTAGCGCGCCGGGAGCGCGGTGGGTCAACCTGGTTCGTGGGAGCCATTACCGACGAGGAGGGGCGCACGCTCGACCTCCCGCTCACCTTCCTTACTCCGGGTCAGCGCTACGTCGCCGAGATCTATGCCGATGGTCCCAAAGCGCATTGGCTGGACAACCCGCTGCCCGTCACCATCAATCAGACCGCCGTGAACTCCGCGACCCGGCTGCGGGTCAGGCTGGCGCCGGGCGGCGGCCAGGCGATCCGGATCCGGCCGGCGAGGTGACGGATGAGCTGAAGGCGCTGCGCTCGCTCGCCCGGGCGATGGGGGTGCATACCCGTTACATAAACGGCCTGGGCAAAGCCGTTACCGTTGCCCCTGAGACGCTGGTGCGCGTTTGCGCAGCGTTGGGGGCTCCCGTCGAGGGGCCGGGCGATGCCACCGATGCGCTCACGGAACATCGCGAGAAGGTACAAGCGCAGCTGGTGCCGCCCGTGCTGGTCGCCTGGGATGGGGCCCTCGCCCTTACGATCTCCGCTGATCGCCCGGCCGATGCGCAGGTGCAGCTCGAGGACGGATCGGTCATCCCCCTGGCCCGTTCCGAAACGGGGTTGCGGACCGCACAGCCGCTACCCTCCGGGTACCACCGTCTCACCGTCGCGGCGGCGGGCCGAAGCGAGACGAGCACGGTCATCGCCGCGCCGCTCCAGGCCTGGCGAAGACCCGGAGAGCATCGGAGTTGGGGGGTCGGGACCCATCTCGCTGCTCTGCGCTCGGCCCGCAGCCGATCCCTCGGTGATCTTCGAGACCTCCAGTCACTCTGCCACTGGGTCGCCCAACGGGGCGGCGACCTGGTCACCGTCCTTCCCCTGGTCCCGACCTTTAACTCCCAGCCGCCGGAGCCCAGTCCGTACTCGCCGGTGAGCCGGCTCTTCTGGTCCGAGCTGATCCTCGACCTCGGCCCGGCCCACCGGGCGGTGCCGGCCCCCGCCACTCTGGACGTCACCCGAGGCGACGCCGAGCTGCGAGAAGCCCTCGCAGGGCATCCGCCGCCGCCGCCCTCTGAGCTGGACGAGGAGCTGGTCCGCTACGCCCGCTTCCGAGGCGCGCAGCTCCGGCTCGGCAGGAACTGGCGAGACTGGCCCGTACCCGCCCGCGCCGGCGCGCTCTCTCCGGAGGACATAGATCCGGAAGAGGAGCGCTTTCACCTCCTGGCGCAGACGCTGGCGCGCCGCCAGCTCCGCGACCTGCGACAACGCTTCGACGCTGATGGATTTCGTCTGGGGCTCGACCTCGCGGTGGGAGTTCATCCCGACGGTTACGACCCCTGGTCGCGACAAGCGCTATTCGCCGAAGGGATGTCGGTGGGAGCCCCTCCGGACCAGGGATTCCCCAGCGGACAAGACTGGGGGTTCAGCCCGGTGCTCCCCGGAGCCTCCCGCCGGGAGGGGCATCGTTATCTAGCGGCGTCCATAGCTCACCAGGCGGGGCTCGCGGGTGTGCTCCGGGTGGACCACATTATGGCCTGGACCCGGCTCTATTGGATTCCTCATGGGCTCGGGCTGCACGACGGGACCTATGTGTCCTATCCGGCCGAGGAGCTGTTCGCGGTGCTGAGCCTGGAGTCGAACCGCCACCGATGCGAGGTGGTGGGCGAGAATCTGGGAACGGTTCCACGCGAGATCTTCGAGGCGCTACCGCGCCACCGGATCTGGGGGATGTATCTCGCGATGTTCCAGGCTTCGGACGGCCCGGAGGTCGCCCCACCGACCGCCGCGGACATGGCCCTCGTAGGCAGCCACGATACGCCGACGTTCGTGGGCTGGATCAAGGGCAATGACATCGGGGACCGCGTGCGCCATGGCCTGCTCACCGAGCCGAAAGTGCTGGCGGTCGAAGAGGAACGGCAGAGGGCAGTCGGATGGCTCGCTGACCAGCTGGACAGTACCGTCCAGGAGCCTCGTGCCTTTCTGGCGGCACTGCTGGAATGGCTCGGCCGGTCGGAGAGTCCGCTGGTGGTACACTGGCTGGAGGACCTCTGGCTCGAGGAGGAGTCCGTCAATCTCCCCGGCACGCCCTCGTCGGTGCGCGCCAACTGGCAGCGGCCGATGCGACGGCTGCTCGACGAGATCTTCAATGACCCGGACGTGGACGACCTGGTACGCCGCCTCGATCGCGCTCGGAGGTCACAAGTGCTTCACTTGTCATTCTGAGCGAAGCGAAGAATCCGTACTCAGGGCACGGAGAGATCCTTCGCTGCGCTCAGGATGACACAACTGGTCGAAAACCGTGAGTGCCGAGGAGCAGAAGAACCAGTAGCCTGGGCATCAGCTCCTCGGTCCGGTAGCGCCTGCCTTACCGTTTCCCAGCCGTTTCTCCTTCGAATGCGCGCTCCATTGCCTCGATGTCGATCTTCTTCATCTTCAGCATCGCCTCCATGGCGCGGTCCGACTTCTCCCGGTCCGGATCGCTCATCATGTCGACCAACGCTGTCGGCACGACCTGCCAGGACAGGCCGAACTTGTCCTTGAGCCAGCCGCACTGCTGCGCCGCAGGATCGCCACCCGGGGTCAGGCGATTCCAGTAATGATCCACTTCCTCCTGGTCCCGGCACATGATCTGGAACGACACCGCTTCATTGAACTTGAAGTGGGGGCCGCCATTGAGGGCGGTGAACGGCTGCCCATTGAGCTCGAACTCGACCGTCATCACCGATCCCGCCGGCCTGCCGTGCACTTCACGGCCGGCCTCAGTGTAGCGTGTGATGGTGCCGATCTTGGAGTTCTTGAAGATGCCGGTGTAGTACCGGGCAGCTTCTTCAGCCTGGGTATCGAACCACAGGCAGGGAGTAATTGGTAGGGTGGTGGCCATTCTTAACCTCCTATGGTTGCGGCCAAGTCGGTCCTCAGGGCGGGATTCTCCACCAGCCTGGAGGGTGCGCGATGCACACTGATACCGACGCTCCAGCGCAGTCTGTCACCACAGCCGCGACGACGCAACCCTGCTCCTGGCGCTCCTCGACTGCCGCTCGGAACCGATGCATCTTGTAGTCCGACCTCATCATTGATCGGCTGCCCCGACCATATGACCGATTCCGAAAAGATGCTCCTGATGTTGATCTCGGTCGTGGCCGCGCTGGGGCTTGGAGCGTTGTATCTGCTGCTGAAGGTGCTCTGGCGCATTGTCGCCGAACTGGAAAAGAGAAACCGGTCCCTATGACATACGATCCACCGGTACCCTGGTCTCCCTCCGGACCCAACGAGCAGCCCTCTACCCTGCCCAAGGACAGCCAGGGCCAGGCGATCAACGAAGATCGCCGCGAGCGGAAGGCTCGCGAGGCCGAGTTTGAGGAAAAGCACGGGCGCAAGATGAGCAAGAAGGATCGCAAGCGCCTGCGAGGAAGCTGATCATCCCTGGGCCTGGCAGGATCCACTGGGGGTTCCATGAGCGCGAACAAGGACACCGTTGAACGGTACATCGATGGCTTCAACAAGAGCGATCACGCCCAGATCCTCTCCTGCCTGACCGATGACATCGAATGGCTGATGCCCGGCGCCTTCCACCTGCACGGTAAGCACGCCTTCGACAAGGAAATTGAGAACGAAGCGTTCACCGGCCGCCCCACCGTCAGGATCACACGGATGACCGAGGAGGACGACGTCGTCATTGCCGAAGGCACCGTCCGTGCCGCCTGGAAAGACGGCGGCTTCCTCGACGCCGTATTCTGCGACGTCTTCGAGATGGCGGAAGGGAGGATCAGACGCCTGATCACCTATCTCGTCAGTCTCACGGAGCAGCCGTCCGCCGCGCGTTAGCTCCAGGAGGGAACCAGTTGGATGTACCGCGTTCGCGAGGAAGAACTCCCGTTCCAGGGCAGCTCGTACCAGTTCGTCGGCGCCGATCATGGGGATGTGAACGTGTCGGTGTTCCTTCTGCGTGCCCTCCCCGGCCGTGGCCCGGGGCCCCACCGTCATCCTTACAACGAAGTCCAGTTCGTGCGTGAAGGCCGAGGCCGCTGGACCGTCAACGGCCGGGAGTTCGAAGCGGGTGCCGGTGACATTCTCGTCATCAAAGCCGGGGAGGTTCACGGGTTCACCTGCATCGGCGACGCGCCGCTGGTTCAGCTCGATGTGCACCTGAGCCCGCGTTTCATCCAGGAGAATCTGGGCTAACTCTATGCTGCTGCCGATCGTCGTGGGTGCCCTGCTCAGCGCGATCTACGTCCTCGGCGCGCGAGCGTTGGTTCCGCGGGCCGAGCGCCGGGTGCTGGCGCTGGGACTGGTGGTTTCGGCGCTGATCTATGTGGGATTTGCACTCGCCGGCCGTGCCGACGGTTCCACGTTGTTCCTGGAGGCAGGTGGAGTCGCTCTCTTCGGCCTGGTCGCCTGGCTCGGGGTCCGCAGCGCACTCTGGTGGTTGGCCGCGGGGTGGCTGGCTCACGTCGCCTGGGATGTGGGACTGCATCTCGATCGCAGTCAGACCCTCGTTCCAGCCTGGTATCCCCTGTTCTGTGTGGGATTCGATCTCATCGTGGCGGGCTTCATTCTGGGCCGCACCTCCCGTACAACCTGAGTGAAAGCCTCTGTCTTCATCGGCACCAGCCTGGACGGGTTCATTGCCCGGGCTGACGGTAGCATCGACTGGCTCCCGACCGGGGGCGGCGAGGAGCACGGCTACGAGGCCTTCATCGCCAGTGTGGATGCGCTGGTGATCGGGCGCAAGACCTACGAGACCGTGCTCGGGTTCGACGCGTGGCCTTATGGTGACAAGCCGGTCTTCGTGCTGAGCACACGGCCGCTCGCCCCGCCTCCGCCCGGAGCGAAGGTGGAGCGGATGTCCGGGCCTCCTGCCGAGATTGTGCGGCAGCTCGACGCTCGCGGCGTGCAACACGCCTACGTGGACGGCGGGGTCACCATTCAGGGCTTTCTTCGGGCTGGCTTGATCCAGCGCCTCATCATCACCCGTGTGCCGGTGTTGATCGGCGAAGGCACGCCTCTCTTCGGCCCGCTGCCGGGGGACGTCGCGCTTCAGCACATCGCCACCCGGCAGTATCAGAGCGGCCTGGTTCAGAGCGAGTATGCGATCGCCGCTACACCCCTCGCCTAGCCGCCGGTCCGCGATCTCCCCCTTGTGCGCCACCCATCAATCGAAGCCCATCCCGCCCCATGCAGCAGCAGGAACGCTGAGCCGAACAGCATCACCAACGCGTCGTAATTGTCCAGGAACGGCTTGCCGACGTGGGCCAGCAGCAGGGCGACGATGAAGTTGACGATCATGATAGCCGCCGCGAGCCTGGTGTATGCCCCAACCACGAACAGCAGACCGCAGATGAACTGGGCGTAGGCCGAAACGAACGCGGCCAGCAGCGGCGCCGGCACACCGAGCCCATCCAGGAAGTGGCTGAACTCCAGCATACGGGAATAGTTGAATACGTTGTCGGCCGTGCCCCACACCAGCCGGTAGCCGACAATCAGACGGATGAAGATGGGACCATACTCGCGGTACGGTTCCATGGCGCGGTCCAGAGCGCCCGGTCGAAACAGAGCCAAGGGGCAAACTCCTGATGCATGGTGGATGATGCGAATGCTCCGTTGGGCCTTACGGCGGCGGCGCCACGAAGTTGCAGCCGCCGGGCGGGTGCAAGTCGGCCCGCAGGCTCGATAAGTTGTCACATGCCTCACGAGATCAGCCTTATTACCACCATCGCCGCGGGCCTTGGCCTCGCCCTGATCATCGGGTTCGCGGCCCACCGCCTCGGCCTTCCGCCCCTGGTCGGATATCTCGTCGCCGGGATCATCATCGGCCCGGCCACTCCCGGGTTTGTGGCCGACATGGCGCTGGCGGGGCAGCTCGCCGAGCTCGGTGTGATGCTCATGATGTTCGGGGTGGGACTCCACTTCTCGATCGAGGACCTGCTGGCGGTCCGTCGCATCGCCATCCCGGGAGCTCTGGTGCAGATCTCCGTCGCCACGGCTCTCGGTGCCGGCACCGCAATGTGGTGGGGCTGGAATCTCGGAGGCGCGCTGGTCTTCGGCCTCGCCCTCTCCGTGGCCAGCACCGTCGTGCTGCTCCGGGCTCTGGAAGACCGCAACGTGTTGAACTCGCTGAACGGCCGGATCGCGGTAGGCTGGCTGGTGGTTGAGGATTTGGTGGTGGTCCTGATCCTGGTGCTGCTCCCCGCACTGGCCGGAGTGCTGGGCGGAAGCGTGCCACCGAGCGGAGATCACCAGGTGGAAGCCCCGCTCTGGACCACGCTCGGGGTGACGCTGGGCAAGGTGGCGGCGTTCGTCGCCCTGATGCTGGTTGCCGGACGGCGGCTGCTGCCGAGGTTGCTGTGGGCGGTGGCTAAGACCGGCTCGCGTGAGCTGTTTATCCTGGCGGTGATCTCCGCCGCCGTCGGGGTAGCCTATCTCTCAGCCGAGCTGTTCAGTGTGTCCTTTGCCCTGGGGGCCTTCTTTGCCGGCATGATGATGCGGGAATCATCACTAAGCCATCGCGCGGCCGAGGAATCGCTGCCGCTGCGCGACGCGTTCTCGGTGCTGTTCTTTGTCTCGGTCGGCATGCTGTTCGAGCCTCATATTCTCGTCGCTGAGCCGCTGCGGGTCGTCGCTGTGGCAGCCATTATCATGATCGGGAAGACACTGGCCGCGGTGGTGCTGGTCCTGATCTTTCGGTACCCGCTCAACACCGCGCTCACCGTCGGCGCCAGCCTGGCGCAGATCGGCGAATTCTCCTTCATCCTCGCCGGCCTCGGTATGTCGTTGGGCCTCTTGCCGCGGGAGGGACAGAGTCTGATCCTGGCGGGGGCCCTGATCTCGATCTCGCTGAATCCGCTGGTGTTCGCCGCTGTGGAGCCGGTTCAGCGTTGGGTCCGGGCGCGCTCGCAGCTCGCGCGTGCGCTGGAGCGGACGGATGACCCGCTGGCGGAGCTGCCGCCCACGGTGAACCAGGACCTCCTGACTGGTCACGTGTTATTGGTCGGCTATGGACGGGTGGGGCGGCGGATCGCCGATTCGCTGGCGGAACACGGCATCCCCCATGTCATTGCCGAGCAGAACCGGGAGCTGGTGGAACAGCTGCGGCAGCGGCAGGTACCGGCAGTGTCGGGTGATGCGTCAGAGCCGGTAGTGCTGATTCAGGCCCACATCGCCCGGGCCGCCGTGCTGGTTGTCGCGATACCCGACGCAGCGGGGGTGCGGATGATGGTGGAAACCGCCCGGACCCTGAACCCGAAGGTGCAGATTCTCCTCCGCACCCACAGCGACGAGGAGGCGTCGCTGCTCCGGCGCGAGAACCTGGGAACCGTTTTCATGGGGGAGCACGAGCTGGCCGGGGCGATGACGCGCGAGGTGCTAAACCGTCTGGGACGCGCCACCACACCCATTAGCCCGCGTGCGCTGGCCCGCGATTCCCCTCATTCGGCAAACCCAGCTTCGCTCGAGCGGCAGCCAGCGCCTGGTCCACGTCCGGGAACAGATTAGCCTCCCCCATCTCGTCCAGGAGCTCCGACTGGCTCAGCGCGACCAGGGGTTGCGGCTGGATGTCGGAAAAGTACACCTCGGTGCCGTCTTTCCGGGTGCGGCGGACCAGGTCTCGCAGCGCATGCATGGCCGTCGAGTCGATCGCCGGCACATGGCGCATCCGGATGATCAACACTTTCGGCTTCCGGGAAACCTCGCTCAGGGTGTCCTTGAACTTCTCCGCGGCCCCGAAGAAGAACGGCCCGTTGATCTCGTAGACTTCCACCCCGGGCGGGATATGGCGTCGGTAGATGGCGCCGGACTGGTCGGCGCTGGGGCGCGAATCCTGGAACTCCCGTGTGACCATGGTGACGTTGGTGACTTCCGCCATCCGTTTCATGAACAGGAACGAGGCCAGCACCATGCCGACTCCAATGCCCACGGTGAGGTCCACCAGCACCGTGAGCATGAATGTCACCACCATTACGGTGGCATCGCTTCGGGGCGCGCTCAGCTCGCTCTTGAACACGCGCCATTCGGCCATCCGATACGCTACCCAGAGCACGATGGCGGCCAGGGCAGCGAGCGGAATCAGAGCCGCCCAGCGGCCGAAGAACAGGGTAATGACGAGTAGAGTCAGGGCGTGGATCATCCCGGCAACTGGGGTTCTGCCTCCGCTCTTCACGTTGGTCGCGGTCCGGGCGATGGCACCAGTCGCCGGCATTCCCCCGAACAGCGGCGCCACCACGTTGGCTATTCCCTGCGCGATCAGCTCCATGCTCGAGCGGTGCCGTCCACCGATCATGCCATCTGCAACCACCGCAGAGAGCAGCGACTCGACGGCGCCCAGCGCCGCGATCGCCAGAGCGGGCATCACCAGCGCCCGGCCCTGCTCCAAGGAGACGGACGGCAGCGACAGCTCCGGGAAGCCGGCATGGATCTGTCCGAACCGCGTGCCGATGGTCTCCACTGGCAGGTCGAGAAGCTGCACCAGAAGCGTCGCCAGAATGAGCGCGACGAAGGGGGCCGGGATCCGGTGGCTGACCCGGGGCCACAGCCCGAGGATCAGCAGCGTTCCAGTGGATATTGCTACCGCGTGTGGATTGAGAGTCTCCAGGTTGGCCGCGTAGAGACTCAGCCGCTCGATGAACTCTGGAGGCGCGCTCGTGAGCTGAAGACCCAGCGCATCCCGAAGCTGCTGGACGATCAGGATCGCGGCGATCCCCGAGGTGAACCCGGTCACCACCGGAAAGGGGATGAACTTGATTGCCGCGCCCAGGCGCGCCAACCCAAACGCGATCAGCAGCAGCCCCGCCATTATCGTCGCGACGGTCAGGCCGTCCACGCCGTACTCTTGTACGATCCCGTACACGATCACGACGAATGCGCCGGTCGGGCCTCCGATCTGGACCCGCGAGCCTCCCAGCGCGGAAATGATGAAGCCGGCGATCACCGCGGTATACAGTCCCCGCTCCGGCGTCAGCCCGCTTGCTATGGCGAAGGCGATGGCAAGCGGCAGCGCGACGATACCGACGATGGCCCCGGCGACGAGGTCAGCCAGAAACTGACCGCGAGTATATGTCTGAAGGGTCGTTACCAGCTTCGGAACGAGCAGAGTGTCCCCGAGGCGATGGAAGCTGTCTTAAGAGTCCCCTGCGTCAGAGCAGCAGCGCGCCGGCCAGCCCGAGAAGCAGGAGAAAGCCGCAGACATCGGTGAAGGTGGTGACGAAGATGGACGAGGCCACGGCCGGGTCGATTCCCAGGCGCTCCAGGATCAACGGGATGAACGCTCCCGCGAACCCGGCGACCATGAGGTTTCCCGCCATTGCCAGAAACACCACCAGACCGAGGCGGGGCCCCTCGCCCATCAGCGCTGCCACGGTTCCCACGGCCAGCCCCATGACGATCCCGTTGGTCATACCGACCAGGATCTCCTTGCCGACGACACGGGTGAAGACGTTGACCGGGATCAGCCCCAGTGCCAGGCGGCGGACCGTCACCGCCAGCGCCTGGGTGCCTGCGTTGCCGCCCATGCCAGCGATGATCGGCATCCATATGGCGAGGGCGAGGGTCCGCTGGATGGTCTCCTGAAAGAAGTAGACCACGCCGCCCGCCAGGAAAGCGGTGAGCAGATTGATGGAGAGCCAGGGCAGCCGGCTCCGCACCGCAGCCTTCCAGCCGGCAGCGAGATCCTCGTCGGCCGAGACGCCGCCGAACTTGAGCAGGTCCTCGGTGGTCTCGGCCTCGACCACGTCGATGACATCGTCGAAGGTGACGCGGCCCAACAGCCGACCCAGGTCGTCCACCACCGGCACGCTGGGCACGTTGTACCGCGCCATCAGGCGGGCGACTTCCTCCTGGTCCAGGTCCGGGGTCACGAAGATATCGGCTTCCGCCATGAACGAGCGGACCGGACGTTCCGGCCGGCTCACGACCAGATCCTTGAACGGAAGCACGCCCACCAGCTTCCGGTCCTGATCCAGGACGAACACCTGGTAGAAGTCCTCCACTTCCTCCGCCTGGCGCCGGATTTCCTCGAGCGCCTGCTCCGCGGTGGCCGTGACGGGCACGGTCACCACGTGCGAGGTCATCCGGCCGCCGGCGGTCTCCTCGTCGTAGCGCAACAGGCGGTCCACCTCGGACCGATCGTGCACCCCGGAGAGGATCTGCTCCTGCTGGGACGGGTCCAGCTCCCCCAGGATGTCGGCGGCATCGTCGTCGTCCAGCTCGCGCACGATGGCCGCGGCCCGTCCCGGATCCATCAACGCCAGCGTTTCCGATGCGTGGGCCTCCTCCGGCATCTCGGCCAGCGCCTGACTGGACAGCTCCGCGGGCAGCGCCTCGACGGCGGCGAGGCGCTCCTCCTCGTCGAGGGCGGTGAGCACGTCGGCAAGGTCCGCCGCCTCGAAATCGTGCGCCCGGCGCACGAAGAGCGCCATCTCGCCCTTGCGCACCAGCTCCACCATCCGCTGGAGCAACTTCTTCATTGCGACGCGGCCAGGAGAGGAACGGCGGGGGTGGGACCCGAGCGGATCAGCAGCCGGTCGATACGAGTGGGGGAAGCCTGAATGACGTCGAACTCGAGCCCGCGGACCACGAACCGTTCACCGGCGTGCGGAATTCGTCCGGCCCATTCCACCAGCAGCCCGCCGATTGTGGTGGAGCGACCCGGAGGCAAGGTGACGCCGAACCGCTCCTGAATCTCCTCCAGAGACACGTTGCCGTCGGTCTCGAGGATGGTCCCGGTCGCGCCAGCGAGGCCAGCACCTCTTCGTCGTGCTCGTCGAAGATCTCGCCGACCAGCTCCTCCAGCAGGTCTTCCAGCGTGGCGATGCCGAGCGTGCCCCCGAACTCGTCGAGCACCACGGCGAGGTGACGGCGCTCCCGCTGCATATCCAGCAGCAGGTCGCCGCAGTTCCGGCTGGCAGGCGTCACCGCCACCGGCCGAACCGGAAGCGGGTCACCGGGCTGGAGCTTGAAGAGATCGAAGGCGTGGAGCATGCCGATGATGTCGTCGAGCGTTGCCCGGAACACCGGAATGCGGCTGTATCCGCTCCCGGCAAACACCAGCCTGATCTCCTCCAGCGGAGAGTTCTCCTCGATGGCCACGATCTCGGTTCGCGGTGTCATTACCTCGCGTACTGGCCGGGTGCTGAACGCCATCACGCCGCTGACCATCATCAGCTCGTGATCGTCGGCCACTCCCACCGCCGCACCCTCGCGCCAGATAGAGCGGAGATCGGTCGGCCGGGTGGCGGTGCGCGCCGGCAGCAGCAGGCCCAGCACTCGGGACCAGGGCCGGAGAATCGGTATCACGCGGTCAGCCACCGACTGGGCCCGGGGCTGCGTGAGCCAGCGGGGAACCAGGTATGCCGCGAACAACACCAGCGGCACGGCCAGTAGGGCCACAGCCACCACCACCCGGGGCGCGCCCGATCCGGCCAACAACCCGGGGACCGCTCCCCCGAGCAGCAGCACACCGAGCGACGTCGTGGCCGACGCCGCGGTGAGGTAGTAGTCGATCTGAGCTAGCCCGGATAGGGACGGAGCGGCACCGCGGAGTCTCCGTCCCACCGCACGGGTCAGCTCTGCCCGGCTCACGGTGATGAGCGCCGCGCCAGCGGTGGCTCCGAACGCGGTGAGGGCGATCCCGAGCAGTACCGCAACCCAGGTCATCGTCCCGCCTTTTCCGATGGGGCCACCGATGCTTCGACTCGCTGGCGGTGGATCGCGATCCGTTTGACCCGCCGCCGAATCACGTTCTCCACCACCAGACGGTACCCTTCCAGGTCGATGGCCTCCCCCACGCGGGGAACGCGGCCGAACTCCGCCAGCACCAGACCGCCGACCGTGCTCACGTCGTCACGGTCGAAGCCATGCCCCAGTGCGGATTCCAGCTCGGTCAGCGCGACGCCGCCTTCCACCCGCCACTGGTCTTCGCTCACGATCTGGATCTGCGCTACCTCATCGGTGTCGTACTCGTCCTGGATCTCGCCGACGATCTGCTCCAGAATGTCCTCCAGCGTCACGATGCCGGCCGTGCCGCCGAACTCGTCTACCACGACCGCCAGGTGGCTGGGCCCCCGCTGGAAATCCCGCACCTGACGATCCAGCGTCTTGGCTTCCGGGACGAACGCGGCGGCACGGATCAAGGCGGTCCAGGGCCGCGAATCCTCCGGCCCCAGCGTCAGAATATCCTTGGCATACACCACCCCCACCACCGCGTCCGGATGGCCGTCGTACACCAGCAGCCGGGCATGCTCGGAGCTCTGGAGCGTGCGCACCACCTCGGCCCGCTCGGATGCCGAGTCCACCGCAATAATGTCGATCCTTGGCGTCATCACCTCGGCCACGGTCGTGTCGGCCAGCGAGAACACGCCGAGCAGCATGTCTCTCTGGGCGGCGCCGGCTTGCCGGGTGGTCTGGACCGGTGCCCGGTCTCGCGCTCGCGCGTCGGCCCAGGAAGCCAGGCGTAGCAGCGGCCGGAACGGAACCAATGTCGCCGCGGCCGCACGGCGCGCCGGCAGGGTGAGCTCGGGCGCCACCGCGCCCAGCAGGCGCGGCAGCAGGTCGCCCAGCACCCACACCAGCAGCACGGCCAGAAAAAGCCGCGCGAGCCCTGCCGCCGGCGACCAGGCCCACCAGGCGACCGCGACGCCGGCGGCGGCACCCGCGAGCACCAGCAGCGCCAGATGCGCGACGTGGAGGTTGCGCGACAAGGTTCCGGTGCCGGCCGAGGACCCGATCTGACCGCTGAGCGAGCGAGGCAGGTCGGCGTCGGCCTCGGCGGCAAGGGCGAGCCACGCGGCCCAGAGCGTCAGCACTGCGGCGACCAGCGGGGCAATGAAGAAATGAAAGAATGGAATCACGCGAGCGCCTCGACGTACCGCTCCTGCCGGCGCCACATGGCCGACCGGGTGCGCTCCGGTCCCTCGGGATGGTCGCGACCCACGGCGTGAAGCGTGCCGTGCACGATGAGGCGAATCAGCTCCTGGCGCAGCGGGATGCCGCGCTCCCGGGCCTCGCGCTGCGCCACCCAGGGGCAGATGTACACGTCGCCCAGCACCTGCCCCGGTGGCCCCTCCAGCGCGAACGTGAGCACGTCCGTGGGGTGGTCGTGGGCCTTGTGTTCGGCGTTCAGGCGGCGCATCGCGTCCCGGCCAAGAAAGGTCACCGAGATGATCCCCTCGCGGCGCTCCTCCCGCAGAACGGCCTCCACCACGCGCCGGACCAGCGAGCGCGAAAGCGGCAGCCGCCGCCCGTGTACCGCCACCTCACTCACTCTCGACCGACTGGAATTCCGGTGCGACCCCGCCGCTCGCGCGTGGGTAACCGATACGCTTGTGATAGGTACCGGACATGACCCGGGCAAACTCCCGCTTGATGCGGTCCAGATCGCGGAGGGTGAGTGGCGCGTCGTCGAGCTGGCCGGATCCGAGCTTCTGCTGAACCAGGTGCTCGATGGCGCTGCGAACCGCATCGGGTGTCGGATTGGCCAGAACCCGGATCGCCGCCTCGGCGGAGTCGGCCAACATAGCGACCGCCGTCTCGGCCGACTGGGGTCGCGGGCCGGGGTAGCGGTAGTCGGCCGGATCCACCCGGCCATCTGGATCGCTGCCGCGCGCTCTGCTGAGAAAGTAGGTGATGTATGTAGTCCCATGGTGTTCCGGGATAAAGGCTTTGACCACCGGAGGAAGATGAGCAGCCTCGGCGAGTGCCAGCCCATCCGCCACGTGGCTCTGAATGATTTTGGCGGAGTCCTGGGGCCTCATCAGGTCGTGCGGGTTGGGACCCCCGCCCTGATTCTCCACAAAATGCCCGGGGCTCGCCAGCTTGCCGATATCGTGATAGTAACAGCCGACCCGTGCCAGCAGGCCGTTCGCTCCGATGATGTTGCAGGCGGACTCGCAGAGGTTCGCCATGGCCAGGCTGTGAGCCCAGGTGCCCGGCGCCTCCAGCGCCAGCCGCCGAAGCAGCGGGCGGCCGAGGTCGGAGAGCTCCAACAGGGTGAGATCGGTGGTGATGCGGGTGGCCGACTCCGCGACCGGCATCACCATCATGGCCAGGGCCGCGCTGGCGACAGCCATCAGCGCGCCCAGCAGGCAGCTCCCGATGATGGTGCTGGTGGACCATCCCTGGCTCAGCCCTACGGCGATGCTGGCCAGCATGCTGGCGCCGGCCAGCACGGCGATGGTGACGTACAGGTGGCGGCGCCTTCGGACGACGCGGATGCCGATCGCGCCTGCAACGCCGCCGACCAGGCCGAAGAACAGCGTATGACTTTCCCGCAGGGCCGCCTGTCCGTCCAGGAGGATCGCCAGAACCACGGCTGCGAACACACCGATACGGCCATTGTACAGCATCGTGACCAGAATGGCCGCGAAGGGAATCGGCACCAGCTCGGGCCGCCCGGGAAAGATGCTCGCCAGGCCGGCAGTGAGCAGGATGACCAGCGCGAACAGTCCCGCAAAAAATGCCATCTGGTGGAGCTCGGCGTAGCTCTCCCGGCGATAGAAGACGATGAGCAGCCAGAAGGCGCTGAGGACGATGGCGTTGTGCATGAGGGTGCCGGCGGCGCTCCGGAGCGCGAGCCCACCCGTGCCCCGCCGGCGGTGTTCCTCCCGGAGCGAGATCAGCTTGGCCCGCGCCTCGTCGGTGACCGGCTCTCCCGCCCGCAGGATGCGCTCACCGGTGCGGACCGAATACTTCACCGGATCCACGCTGCCTCGCAGCTGCTCCCGGCGCGCGGTGGTGACGAACGGATCGAGCACGATCGTCGGCCGATAGAACGCACCGACGAGCCGGCGCAGGGTGCGCTGTCCCGCGGCCGTCGGCAAGTTGGTTCCCGCCGCCTCCGCCTGCTCCATCAGGTCAGCAAAGGTGAGAATCGAATCGCGCGGCAGCACCCGCTCGGTCTCACCCCGGCGCAGCGAGATGTCTCGGCTTACTTCGCTGCGGATCGCGCCGGCGTCCGCCACGCCGCGCTGCAGCCCCTCCGCCAGGAAGTGGGTCGCCACCTCCTGGAGTTGCCGCCGACTGCTCGAGTCGGCGAGGTAGCGGGTCTCCTCCGGCCCCAGCCGGACTCGGGAAGCGATCGCAGTCTCGACCGCGGAGGGCCCGCCCGCCTCGCTGGCTCGCTCCAGGTCGGCAAAGAAGGCCCGCGCTGCTGCGAGCGAGGAGTCGTACGCGGTGGCACTGAAGCGATAGACCGGCTGGGCGGTGAGCGCGCGCGACTGGCCTTCGCGAGCGATTTCCTCGGGCGACTTACGCACTTCAAAGGCGAACGGGGCGACTACCGCGCGCTTGGAGATCTCGCCTACCGACGGCACTGGTGCGCCGATACCTGTCTGAGGGGGGAAGACGAGGTAGGTGAGAACCGCGACGGCGATCAGCGGCGCCCAGCGGACCAGGTGATACCGGATCCGCTCCCCGGGCGAGGCCCAGATCCAGGTCTCCCAGAACTGCGCGCTCGGCCGCTCAGGCATCAGCCGTTCTGATCCTCCGCGTAGGCCCGGATGATCTCGCGCACCAGCCGGTGGCGCACCACGTCGGACTCGTGCATGTAGCAGAAGGCGATTCCCTCGATGCCGGGGAGCAGGCGCTCGACCTGGATAAGGCCGGAGTCCTCCCGCTGAGGCAGATCGATCTGAGTCTTGTCCCCCGTCACCACCGTCTTGCTGTTCACGCCCAGCCGGGTCAGAAACATCTTCATCTGCGCGCCGGTGGCGTTCTGGGCCTCGTCGAGAATGATGAAGGCGTCGGCCAGGGTGCGTCCCCGCATATAGGCGAGCGGCGCGATCTCGATGGTGCGGGTCTCCAGCGCACGCTGCACCCGGTCATGAGGCATCATGTCTTCGAGCGCGTCGTAGAGCGGCCGCAAGTACGGATCCACCTTGGCCTGGAGATCCCCTGGCAGGAACCCCAGCGACTCACCTGCCTCTACCGCCGGCCGCGCCAGAATGATCCGCTTCACCCGCTTCCGGGCGAGCGCCTCGACCGCTTTGGCGACGGCCAGGTAAGTCTTGCCGGTGCCGGCGGGCCCGATGCCCACCACGATGTCGTGCTCGCTGATGGCCTGGAGATACTCGCGCTGGCCCTGGGTCTTGGGGACGATCGCGCGGCGGAGGCCGGGAAGGACGATCTTTCCATCGGAGGTCTGGGCCGGCAGTTCGCTGGGAGGTCCATCTGCCGCAAGACGGTAGACGTCGTCCGGAGTCACCGGCTCGCCCATGCGGGCCAGATCGAGCAGGCCCTGAATTACCGGGGCCGGCGCGCTCAACCTGCTCGGAGGATCCGGAGAGGGTGACTGACTCCCCTCGGAAGGAAACCCGGACGCCGAGCGTTCGCTGCAGCTCGACGAGATTGCTGTCGTTTACCCCCGCGAAGAGCAGCGGATCTGCCCCTTCGGCGGACATACGAGTCTGGATGTCGTCGGCCATGTCTCTAAGGTAAGCGGTAAGCGGTAAGCGGTAAGCGGTGGAGGCTAGGACGGAGTTTCCCTCTCACTTCTCACTTCTTACCTCTGTGGCCTCCAGATGAAGGGCCCGGAGATCGTCGGGATCCACCGGAGTCGGCGCGCCCTCGAAGAGCGCCCGCGCCGCGGTAGTCTTGGGAAACGCAATCACATCACGCAGGGAGTCCGCGCCGGAAAGGAGCATTGCGATCCGATCCATGCCGAAGGCAAATCCGCCGTGCGGCGGTGCCCCGGACCGCAAGCCCCTCGAGCAGGAACCCGAACCGGCGCTGAGCCTCCTCCTCGGAGAGCCCCAACAGCCCGAAGACCTTGCCGCTGCAGCTCGGGATCTGCGATGCGGAGACTCCCACCGCCCAGCTCAGTACCATTGAGTACCATGTCATAGGCTAAGGCACGCACCCGCTCCGGCGCCGTCTCCAGCAAGCCGAGGTCATCCGGGTGCGGCGCCGTAAACGGATGATTCACCGATCCGAGATGGCCGGTCTGTGGATTGCGCTCGAACAGCGGAAAATCCAGGATCCAGACAAACCGGTTGACCCCGGCCGGAATCAGATTCAGACGCTTTGCCAGCTCCTGTCTTACCCGGTCGAGCGCCGGGCTGGAGACGTGGTCCGGCCCGGCAACGAAGAGTGCCAGGTCTCCATCGTCGAGCTTCAGCGCCGCCGCGGCGTCGGCCCCCAGAAATTTTGCTGCCGGACCTTCGAGCGTATCGCCGCTGCGCCGAAGTCGCAGGAGACCGGCCGCACCGAGCGACTTCGCCGCCGCCTCGATCTCATCCACCTGCTTCCGGCTGAGGGACCCGCCGCCCGGCACCCGGATCCCTCGGACCCGGCCTCCGGACTCGATGGCCTGCCGGGTAATGCCGAAATCGCGTCCGCGAAACACATCCGTCGCGTCGAAGATCTCGAGCCCATAGCGCAGATCGGGCTTGTCGCTGCCGTAGCGCTCCATCGCCTCCCGGTAGGAGAGCCGGGGCAGCGGCGTGGTGATCGGCTGCCCCGCCTCACTCCACAGAGTGGAGACGAGACCCTCGGCGAAGCCGAGCACATCCTCGATGCCGACGAACGAGGCCTCCACGTCGATCTGGGTAAACTCAGGCTGCCGGTCGGCGCGCAGGTCCTCATCCCGAAAGCAGCGGGCGATCTGAACGTAGCGGTCAAAACCGGCCATCATCAGCAGCTGCTTATAGAGCTGCGGTGACTGCGGCAGGGCGTAGAATTCGCCCGGGTGCACCCGGCTCGGCACCAGGTAATCGCGGGCGCCTTCGGGGGTGGGCTTGGTCAGGATCGGGGTTTCGATTTCGAGAAAGCCCAGGCCGTCGAAGTAGCGGCGCGCCGCCTGCATCAGCCGGTGGCGAAGGATGATGTTGCGCTGCAGCTCGGGACGTCGCAGATCGAGTACCCTATGGCGCAGCCTGAGCTCCTCGGCCGCCAGCTCTTCCTTTTCCTTGCGCGCCACCGGAATGGCAGGGGTCTGAGCCGGTCCAACGATCTCCAGATCGGTGACGTGCACCTCTACCTCACGGGACGTGAGGTTCGGATCCCGGGCGGGTTCGGGCCGGAGCTGCACCGTCCCACTGGCCAGAATTACCGTCTCGGCGCCTAGCCCGGCAGCGCGCTCCATGACCTCAGGCGGTGTCCAGGCGGGATTGCAGGAGAGCTGCACCAGGCCATCACGGTCGCGCAGATCGATGAAGACGAGTCCGCCGAGGTCCCGGCGGCGGTGTACCCAGCCGCCGAGCCGTACCTCTGGCCCAGCTCGGCCCGGCTCAGGGCACCGCAGCGGTGGGTGCGGAATGCGGTGGCGTTCATGTTGCGCTCAACGCGCCTCGGCGTCGAGCAGAACGCGATAAAACTCAGCAGGTGTGCCGGCCTGGCAGAGCTGTTTGCGCACGCTCTCACTGCGCACCAGGCTGGCAATCCGGCTGAGCACTTTGACATGCATACCGGCTGAACCGCTGGGCGCCACGATCAGGAAGAAAAGTGTTACCGGCTCGCCATCTATTGAGTCATAGGGCACCGGAGAACGGCTGACGCCGCACACTACTGTGAGCTCGCCGACCGCGGGCGAGCGGGCGTGGGGAATGGCAACTCCGAATCCTATGCCCGTGTTGCCGCCCGCCTCCCGCTCCTGGACTGCTTCGAGCACCTCCGCATAGTTCCCACCCACCCGATTGATCAGGTGCCGGGTAAGCTCAGCGATGACGCCGGTCTTGTCGCGCGCGGCGACCGGCATGACAACCTGCTCCGGCGTGAGGATCTCGGTCAGGAGCACGGCGTGATATGTGAGTGCATGGCCCAAAGCTAAACCGCGCCGAATGGTGCCGCAATGCATTAGTATAGTTGAGCTTAGCTTGCCTGATATCCTCCCGCCTGCCCGGTTGCGGTGGTATTTTTCATAATGGCCATCCTCCCGTCGACCACCACCGGATCTCTCAAACTGCTCGACCTCGCGCCGGCTCAGGCTCGTTCGGTACTGGCGGAGTGGGTGGCACAGCGTGGGCTGCCCGCCTATCGCGCCGGGCAGATCCACCGACGCCTCTGGGAGGCGCCGGTGGCGAGTTGGCAGGACGCGACCGAGCTGCCAGCGGCCCTGCGTGCGGAGCTACAGGAGGCTTTCCCGCTGCCCCGGCTGGTCCCGGACACGATCCAGCAATCGTCCGATGGCACCCGCAAATATCTGTGGCGACTGGATGATGGCGAGGCGATCGAGTCGGTGCTCATTCCCTCAGGAAGCCGGCGGACCCTGTGCATCTCCTCTCAGGCGGGCTGCGCACTCCGATGTTCCTTCTGTGCCACGGGCCGCATGGGGTTTCGCCGCAACCTCACCCCCTTTGAGATCGCTGGACAGGTCCGGGAAGTCGTGCTGGCGCACCCCGAGGAGAAGCCCACCAACATCGTGTTCATGGGGATGGGGGAGCCGCTGCTGAACTGGCCCTCCGTGGATGTCGCACTGAGCATCCTCAACCATCCCGATGGATTCGGCATCGGCGCCCGGCATATCACCGTCTCTACCGTCGGGATCCTGCCGGGCATGGCCGAGTTCGCCAAGCGGCCGGAGCAGTTCCGTCTCGCGATCTCGCTGCATGCGCCCACCTCGGCGCAGCGCCTCACGATGATGCCGATTGAAAAGAAGTACGACCTGGAATCGGTGTTGAAAGCCGCGGCGGCGTTCCGGAAGCGGATCACGTTCGAATATGTGATGATCCATGGATTCAACGACAGCGATGCCGATGCCGCCCAGCTAGGCAAGCTGGCGCGCAAGACCGGCGCCCTGGTCAATATCCTGCCGCTGCACCCCGGCGGCGCACCCGAGCTTACACCCACCGCCGTGGCCCGGATCCGCGCCTTCAGCGAGCGTTTGCGGAATCAGGGAGTGGAGGCGGTGGTGCGGCGGAGCCGTGGGCTGGACATCAATGCGGCGTGCGGACAGCTGAAGGTGGAGGTGGAGAAACGGCGAGGCCGCGGGGCCGCGGGAGCAGACAGCGTCCCCCGCCCCGCTGCCTACCCAGTCGCCCCGAACCCCGCCGCAATACAGTTGATCGACAGCAGCAACGCCGAGAGCTGCTCTTCCTGGGTCTTGTCCCCTCCTGATTCGCGAAACCGGCGGAGCAGCTCGATCTGCTGGCGACTTACCTGATTGATCGTCGGCAGGCGGCGCGCCAGGCGTCGCCGGAAGCGGGGGTAGCGCTCGACCAGCTCCTTACCGCCGCTGATCCGCAGCACCGCTTCGACGGTCCGCTGGTACTCCTCCTCCACCAGGGTCAGGATATTGGACCGCACCGCCGGATCGGGCACCAGCTCGGCGTACTCACGCGCGATATCCAGATCGACGTAGGTGAGCGTCTTCTCTACCTCATCCACGATCAGCCGGAACAGCCGTGACTCGTTGAACATCCGCTCCAGCAGCGCGCTGCCGCGCGATCCTCGCACCTGAAGAAAGGTGAGGATACCGCTGCCGACGCCGTACCAGCCCGGAATGAAGTGGCGATTCTGCGACCACGCGAACACCCATGGAATGGCCCGCAGATCGCTGAGCGAGCGGGCGCCGAAGCGCCGCGCCGGCCGCGAGCCCATGTTCAGAAGGGAGATCTCCTCCAGGGGGCTGGCGGCCTGGTAATAGGCCAGCAGATCGGGATGGTCCACCAGCTGGCGGTAGGCGGCCTGCGCCGCGCCCGAGAGCGCCTCCATGGCCTCGTCGAACTCGGACGTGGGCAGCAGCGCCTTTTCCCGTTCAGACTTGAGAGAGTGCTCTACCACGCTCGCGGCGAGCAACTCGATCTGATACTGGGCGGTACCCCGGTTCGCGTACTTGAACGACACCACTTCGCCTTGCTCGGTGATCCGCATGCGCCCGTTGATCGACCCCGCCGGCTGCGCCGCGATGGCCCGGCCGGTAGGCGCTCCTCCCCGGCTTACCGACCCTCCGCGCCCATGGAAAAAGGCCAGCGGGACGCCTGCCTCCTTTCCTACGCGAGTGAGCTTGATCTGCGCCTTGCTGAGCTCCCAGTTCGACGTGAGGAAGCCACCGTCCTTATTGGAGTCGGAGTAGCCGATCATCACCTCCTGTACCCCGCCCTGCGCCCGTATACTCCGGCGCACCAGGGGAACCGCCAGCAATTCCTTCATGATGGCAGGAGCTCGCTGCAAGTCCTCGATGGTCTCGAACAGCGGCACGATCGGAAGGGTGCAGCTCTCCACACCAGCGGTGTCCCCGGAGAGACCGGCGTGCTTAGCCATTAGGTACGCGCCGAGAATATCGCTCACGCTCCGGGTCATGCTGAGCACAAACGCGCCAAAGGCCTCGCGGTCGACGTCGCCCCGGAGCTGACGCACCAGCTGGAACATGCCCAGCGTCTCGGCCGACTCGGGCGGTAGCGCCGGAGGCTGAGGGTCCGCGGTAAGCGGACGGGCGAGCTCGGAGGAGATCCACTGGCGCCAGGCCCCTGAGCCGGGATCGGGCGCCTCCTCCGCAGTCCGGCCCCCCGCCTCTCCGCCGGCCCACAGATCGGCAAGGGCCCGGTTGAGCTTGGTGGTGTTTTCCCGGACGTCCAGGCGGACGGTCGAGAACCGGAATGATTCGACCTCACGCCGGACCGGCCGGACCAGAGTAGTAGCCAGTGACCCGCTGCCACCGAACACCAGGGCGTCTTCGATGGATTGCAGATCGGCGATCAGCGCTTCTGCCGAGGCGTAGCCTCCGGGGACCGGTGCCGCTTCTCCCCGTTCGGAGGCCGCGACCATAATATCGAGCCGCCGCCCCATACACGCGAGATACTGCCGGAAGATCTCGCCCGGATTACGGGTAGCGATCTCTTCTCCCTCTCCCGTAGCGGCCAACTCCCGCGCGAGCGCCTGCCGAAAGCTGTCGGGAACCGCGACCGCCCGCTCGGTAATACTCAGCGCCCGGACCAGCTCCGAGAGGCGCCGGCGGTAGCGGCGCAGCGCGGTCACCCGGTTCTCGAGAATCGTGCTTCGGGTGACATCGTTGGTGACGAAGGGATTGCCATCACGGTCACCGCCTACCCAGGAGCCGAACTGGAAGAACGGCGGCACCTGGAACTGCGCGTCCGGATAGGCGTGCGCCAACGCGCGCTCGAACTTCTCGAGCAGATCCGGCACCGCCTCGAACAGGGTCTCGTTGAAGAAGTGGAGGCCCCAGAACACCTCCTGCGGGACGGTCGGCTTGACCAGCCGAAGCTCGCCCGTAGTCCACAGCAGTTCGATTTCATTCCGGAGCCCGTCGATCAATGCCTGGCGCTCACGTGGGGTCCAGCGGGGCGACTCGAGATCGACCAGCCGCCGGTATACCCGCCGGTGTTTCTCCAGTACAGTGACGCGCCGAGCCTCAGTGGGGTGCGCGGTGATGACGGGGCGGATTCGTAGCACGCTCAGCAGCTCGCGGACCTCCTGGACCGGAATGCCGCTCGCTGCGGCGCCGGCGGCCACCTGGGCGAAGGTGCCTCGCAGCTGGTCGTAGCCGCGCTCGATCTCAGTCTGCCGGCGCCGCCGCATAGCCGCGTTCTGTTCCGCGATGCTCAGCAGCTGAAACCAGATCCCCTGGACCTGAAGCGTCCGCGCCAGGAGCTCGGGGCTGAGGCTGGCCGCGTTGCGTTCGCCCCGCAGCACCGATTCCACCTCGGGCTGGCGCGCGCGCACCAGCTCGAGGAGCAGGCTCGACAACAGCTCGACGACTTCCTGAGCGTAGGCCGCGGCGCTCGCCGCGGCAGGATCGGCGGATTCGGGGAGGGCTTCGGTGGAAAAGGGCTCGAGCGCGGTGTGCGTCATACGACGCGATCGCGAAGCGGGGCTCCGCTGAAGAACAGCCGGAGATTTTCCACGGCGCGCATTCCCATCGCAATGCGGGTCTCCCGGGTAGCACTCCCCAGGTGAGGAAGCAGGACCACATTTTCCATGGAGACCAGCGCGGCTGACACCTGAGGCTCCTTCTCGAACACATCGAGTCCCGCACCGGCGATGGTGCCCTTCGACAGGGCTTCCACCAACGCCGCCTCGTCCACCACGTCACCCCGCGCAGTATTGATGAGGAAGGCGCTACGCCGCATCCGTCCGAGCCGCTCGCGGTTCATGAGGTGGCGTGTCTCCGGCGTGGCGGGACAGTGCAACGAGACGAAGTCAGACTCGGCCAGCACGTCGTCGAGGCTGTTTCTCGGCTCGGCCCCCAGCGCGGCTGCCTCGGCAGGAGATGGCGGGTACGGATCGTGAAAGATCACCCGCATGCCGAAGCCGTGGTGCGCCCTTCGGGCCACCGCCCTCGCAATCCGCCCCATACCGACAAGACCCAGCACTTTCCCGCTGACTTGCGATCCCAGCATGTGGGTCGGCCGCCACCCGGTCCAGGCACCGCTCCGTACGTGCCGCTCCCCTTCACCCGTGCGCCGGCTGACCATCAGCAGCAACGTGATCGCGATGTCAGCGGTGGCCTCGGTCAGGACGTCGGGCGTGTTCGATACCGTCAGCCCGTGCTCCTTGGCCGCGGCGGTATCGATGTGATTGAAGCCAACGCCGAAGTTGGCCAGCATCCGCGCCCGCCGGGGCTCGGCGCTCAAGATGTCCGAGGTCAGCCGGTCGGTAACGGTGCAGAGGAGCGCATCGGCGGTGCGGAGTGCGTCCTTGAGGCCCTCGGGCCCGAGCGGGCGGTCGTCCTGATTGAGCCGCGCATCGAAGTCCCGCGTCAGCTCCTGCTCCACCGGCTCGGGAAGCCGGCGGGTGACTACGACGGTGGGCCGCCCGCTCACTTCGCCGTGACTCTCTTGCGTGACGGCTTCTTGGCCAGGGCGGCTGCGACGGTGGAGCCGAGCTCGGCCGGACTCGGCGCGACGGTGAGGCCGGCGGAGCGCATGATTTCTGCTTTTTCGGCGGCCGTGTCTCCGAACGCCGAAATGATGGCGCCGGCGTGGCCCATGCGCCGCCCCTTGGGCGCGGTCAATCCGGCGACATACCCGATGACCGGCTTGCTCATGTTGTCCTTCACGAAGAGGGCCGCCTCCGCTTCCTGGGGTCCGCCGATCTCGCCGATCATCATGACGGCCTCGGTCTCCGGATCCTCCTCGAACAGTTTGAGCATGTCCACGAAGGAACTGCCGTTGATGGGATCGCCCCCGATGCCGACGCTGGTCGTTTGCCCGATGCCGAGGCTGTTCATCTGCGCCGCCGCCTCGTAGCCCAGCGTGCCAGACCGGCTCACTACGCCGACACTGCCGCGGGAATAGATGTGGCCCGGCATGATGCCGAGCATCGCCTTGCCCGCGCTGATGATGCCGGCACAGTTCGGGCCGATAAGCGTGGTACGACGCTCGCGCGGAAACCGCAGCAGGTAGCGCTTGACCATCATCATGTCCTGCGCCGGGATGCCATCGGTAATGGTGCAAACCAGCCGGATGCCCGCGTTGGCCGATTCCATGATCGCATCGGCACAGAAGGCTGCCGGCACGAAGATGATGCTGGCTTCCGCACCGGCCTCACGCACGGCCTCCTTCACGGTGTTGAAGACCGGACGGTCCAGGTGACGGGTGCCGCCTTTCCCCGGGGTAACGCCACCCACGACGTTAGTTCCGTAGGCGATCATTTCGCGGGCGTGGAACGTCGCCTTCTCGCCGGTGAACCCTTGGACGATGACCCGGGTCTTTTCGTCGATGAGGATGCTCATGGGGCACCATTCCCGGATGCGGTGGATTTCGCGCGCGAGCTCTTCAGTGCGGCAACGACACGGTCGGCGGCGTCGGACAACGAGTCGGCCGTGATAATGGGGAGGCCGCTCTCGCGGATGATGCGCTGTCCCTCATCCACGTTGGTGCCCGCCAGTCTCACCACCAGGGGGACCTTCATCTGGAGATCCCGTGCGGCCTGCACCACACCCTGCGCCACCCAGTCGCAGCGGTTGATTCCGGCGAAGATGTTCACCAGAATCGCTCCGACTTTCCCGTCCGACAATACGAGACGGAAAGCCGCGGCAACCCGCTCGGGGGAGGCGCCGCCGCCGACGTCCAGGAAGTTGGCAGGCTGGCCTCCGGCGTGCTTGATCATATCCATGGTGGCCATGGCCAGCCCAGCGCCATTGATAATGCAGCCGATGTCACCGTCGAGTCCGACGTAGTTGAGGCCGTGCTCCGCGGCCTGCGCCTCGCGGGGGTCCTCCTCGGCGTAGTCGCGCAGCTCACTGACGTTCGGCCGGCGAAACATGGCGTTGTCGTCGAAGGTCATCTTGCAGTCGAGCGCGAGGACCTGGCCGTCGCCGGTCACCACCAGGGGATTGATCTCGACCATGGTGGCATCCAGATCCCGGAACGCGCGGTAGGCACCCAGTAGCGTCGTCACGGCCCGGCTCACCTGTGCCGGCGCCAGTTCCAGACCGTAGGCGATTTCACGGGCCTGGAACGAGCTCATGCCGATGGCGGGCTCGACCGACTCGCGGAGGATCGAGTCAGGAGCGCTCCTGGCAATCTCCTCGATCTCCATGCCGCCCTGCGGATGCGCCACGATCATGATCCGTTCGGTCTTCCGGTCCAGTACCAACCCGAGATACAGCTCCCGCTCGATCGGAACCGCGGCCTCGACGTACAGTCGGTGGACCACACGTCCCTCGGGACCGGTCTGGTGGGTCACCAGCCTCTTGCCGAGGAGAGACTTGGCCGCCGACCGGACCTCATCCTCACTGGAGCAGAGCTTGATCCCGCCGGCTTTCCCCCGGGCGCCCGAGTGAATCTGAGCCTTTACCGCCCACCGGGAGCCACCGATCTCGGTGGCACGGTACACTGCCTGTTCGGGACTATAGGCCACGCCGCCGCGCGGTATGGCGACACCGAAGCCGGCGAGAAGCTCCTTAGCCTGGTACTCGTGGATGTCCATAGTTGAGTCTCGAGTCTCGAGTCGCGAGCCGGCAGTTCCGGCGTCTAGCGTCTGGTCCGCAGTTAGGAGACGGGTACCCGCGACTCGCGACCCGCGACTCGCGACTTCCCAATCGCCTTATCCGTATCCACCACGTTCTGCGCCATTCTGGCCGAGGCGGCGTCAATCATGCGGCCGTCGAGCTGGGCGGCTCCCCGGCCTTCCCGCGCCGCCTGGTCGAGCGCATCCAGGATTCGCCGGGCCCGCTCAACCTCCTTCGGCGGCGGGGTGAATACGTCGTTCGCCAGCGCGATCTGCGACGGATGGATGGCCCACTTTCCCTCGATGCCCATCGCCGCGCCCCGCCGCGCCGCCGCGTTGTAGCCATCCGGATCCTTGAAGTCGCCGAACGGTCCATCGATCGGCCGGAGTCCGTACGCCCGGCAGGCGACGATCATCCGCGACAGCCCCGCGTGCCACTGGTCTCCCGGATAATCGGGGTTGAGCCCGCCGATGTTCACGGTCCGCGCCCGGCAGCTTGCCGCGTAGTCCGCCACGCCGAAGTGCATGGCCTCCAGCCGGGGACTCGACTGCGCGATGGCCTCCACATTGGCCATGCCCAACGCGGTCTCGATCAGTACATCAATGCCGATACGGTGCCTGATCCCCTTGGCTTCCTCGATCTGGGTGAGCAGCGCGTCCACCAGGTATACGTCCGACGGAACCCCCACTTTCGGGATAAGCACCGTATCGAGCCGATGTCCCGCCTGCTCCACCACGTCCACCACGTCGCGGTACATATAGTGGGTGTCGATGCCGTTGATGCGGATACAGATCGTCTTGCCCCGTTCCCGCCAGTCATGCTCCAGCAAGCTCGCGATCACGTTGAGGCGGGCCTGTTCCTTGTCGCCCGGAGCCACCGCATCCTCGAGGTCGAGGAAGATGTAGTCCGCCTCGCTCTCCAGGGCCTTGGCGAACATTGCCGGGCTGCGAGCCCGGCACCGCCAGTTCGCTGCGCTGGAGTCTGGCCCGGGCCGGTTCGTAACGGGTGTGGCTCATCGCCCGGCGCCGGCTGTCGCCTTCTCCTTGGCTGCGCTGGCCGGCGCCGGCTGCGCGTCCGGAGCGCGGGGTGGTAACTCCCGCTTGGACAGCGGGGCGGCGGTACTGCGCCAGTACTCACCGGCCGCCGCCACACCGCTCCCGGGAGTGACCTTGATCCCGACATCGCGCATCGCCATCTCCGAGCCGGCGATGGCGCTCATCAGCATCAGCTCGTTCATGTCGCCCAGGTGGCCGATGCGGAACAGCTTTCCGGCCATTCGGGCCAAGCCAGCGCCGAGAGCCAGGTTGTAGCGGCGGTAGGCAACGTCGATCACCTCGGCGCCGTTGAAGCCGGGAGGCACCATGATGGCGCTTACGGTATCCGAGTGCCACTTGGGAGCGCGGGCGCAGAGCTCCAGTCCCCAGGCCTTCACAGCCTGTCGCGTTCCCTCCGCCAGCCGGTGGTGGCGCGCAAAGACGTTTTCCAGACCCTCTTCCGATAGCATGGCAAGCGACTCCCGCAGCCCATACAGCAGAGGGAGCGATGGAGTGTAGGGGAAGTATCCGGTGCTGTTCGCCTTCCTCATGTCCCCGAAGTCGAAGAACACCCGCCGCAGTTTCGCGCCGTCATACATTCCGAGCGCCTTCTGGCTGGCGCAAACGATGCCGAGCCCGGCCGGCAACATGAGCCCCTTCTGTGAGCCGGTGATCGCCAGGTCCACGCCCCACTCGTCCATGCGGAAATCGATGCTTCCAATCGAGCTGACCCCGTCCACCATGAGCAGCGCCGGATGACGGGCGTCGTTCATGGCCCGACGCATGGGGGCGACATCACTGGTGACGCCGGTGGCGGTCTCGTTATGAGTGAAGAGCACGGCCTTGATCGCGTGGCCCTTGTCGGCAGCGAGCGCCTCCTGGTACCGCTCGATGGGCGCGCCTTCCCCCCATTCCGCATCGATGACGTCCACCTGCAGCCCCAGCCGCTGCGCCATGTCGATCCAGAGATAACTGAACATGCCGAAGCGCGACGCGAGTACCTTGTCACCTGGCGAGAGGGTATTCGACAGCGCCGCCTCCCATGCCCCGGTCCCGCTGGACGGGAAGACAAAGGCCTGGCCCGAGGTGGTCTTGAAGATCTTCTTGAGATCCTCGAGCACCGGAGCGGCGAGCGACGGAAAGTCGGGGGAGCGGTGATCCTCCATGGCGCGGTGCATGGCGCGAAGGACTCGATCGGGCACGTTCGTGGGCCCAGGAACGAAGAGGAGGTTGCGGCCGGCCATCTGGACCTCGGTCTGGAGAGGGTCTAGAGTCAGTACGACACCATCTTTAACACTTTGTGAACTTTTTCACAAGAGGCACGGTTGAGCCGTCCCACCGTCCCCACCGCCCGCGGTACGCTGCTCGATCTTTACTCCGCGGCCACCCGGGCTGCCGCCCCAGGACCCGCCCTGGCAGCCCAGCTCCAGCGGCTGGAGCTAGACCCCGCCCGGCGTCTTTGGATCCTGGCGCTGGGGAAGGCGGCTCTGCCCATGGCGAGTACCGCCACGCAGGTGCTCGAGGCCCGGCGAGCACGCGCTGGCGGGCGGTCTGGTCGTGGCGCCCGAGGACGGTACCAGCCCCCATCGCCACCTCCGGGTGGTCGTCGGCGACCACCCCGAGCCCGGTGCGCGCTCGGCTTCAGCCGCCCAGGCTCTGGAGGAGGTTACCTCCCGGGTGGAGCCCACTGACGAGGTCTGGGTGCTCCTCTCCGGAGGGACCACGAGCCTGATCGGTGCGCCGGAAGCGGGCCTCTCATCCAGCGACTTGCGCCACATTTTTGCCCTGCTTCTCGGCTCCGGTCTGGATATCACCGCGATGAACCGGATCCGGAAGCGCTTCTCTCGCTGGGGCGGCGGCAAGCTCGCCCGGGCGCTCTCCCCCGCCCTGGTTCGGGTCTACATCGTGTCGGACGTGATCGGCGACGATCTGGCGTCGATCGGCTCCGGCCCGTGCGTCCCCGACCTCACCACGGCCTCGGAGGTACGCGAGCTGCTCCAGCACGCCGGTCTCTGGTCCAGAATTCCCGAAGCCGCCCGCCGATTCGTTGTAGCCGCGGAATCAGGGGAACGAGCGGAGACGCCAAAGCCGGGAGAACCGACTTTCGCGCGGGTGACCCTCGAGCTGGTTGCCAGTAACAGGTTGGCCCTCGAAGCTGCGGCCAAGCGTGCGGCTGAGTTGGGCCTTGCTCCGCGGGTGATAGAGACGCCGCTTGCTGGGGAGGCGTCGACGGCAGGAGCGAGTGTAGCCGACAGTCTTCTCTATAATTGCGTTCGCTCCCCGATCCCGCAACCGACCAAGGTGCCTGCCTGCATGATCTGGGGAGGGGAGACCACGGTAAGCCTGGGAGATAATCCCACCGGGCTAGGTGGTCGCTCGCAGGAGCTCGCGCTGGCCGCAGCCCGGGTTCTCGATGGCGCGTCGGGCGTCGCGCTGCTGGCTGCCGGGACCGATGGGCGCGATGGGCCGACCGACGCCGCCGGCGCCATCGTCGACGGAACCACCTGGAGGGGAATCACCATGCAGGGACGCGATCCGGATGGGGACCTTGCACGGCACAACGCCTACCCAGCACTGGACGCGGTAGCGGCACTGGTCAAGCCGGGACTCACCGGGACCAATGTGATGGACATCGTGATTGGGATCTGTATCGAAGCGTGAGCGGGACTAGAACAAGCGTGAGGGTGAGCGGGACTGTCAAGGATGCAATTCCAGCATCGGCCGAAAGTCCTCCCCCAGAATCACGCTCACATCCACCCGCCGAAACGTGTCGGTCTCCACCACGATGGTTCCCGCCCCGAGTACCGCGGACACCGTTCGAGCCCTGTCAGGGTCGCCCCGGCGCACGATCACGCGTGTGAGACGCTCGGCCGAATCAGCGTTACCCAGGAAGACGACATCCACGCCGTGAGAGCGGAGCATTCGCGTGGCGGTCCGCGCCACGCCTTGCCGGCGGGTGCCATTCAGCACTTCGACCATGAGCCGCCCCTTCACCGCTGGAATGGCATAGGCCTGGCTTGCCGCCGGCTGTCGCTCCGAGTGCAGCAGGAACCCGCTCAGCGCAGCCAGCAGGAGGACGGCCGCGATCAACGCGAGCCAGATCCAGCGGCGAGGCTGTTCCAGAATCGCACGGTAGGATCGAGTATGGGCCATCCGGTCTTGACCAGGTGGAGGAGTCGGGCACGGGCCACTTCGCGGAGCACGCCACCGGGGTCTTGCGGTAGACGCCTGGCCAGCTCGCCCCGGATGTCGCGATCGAAGGGACGCGCGGGATCGAGGTAATCGGCGCAGTAGAGGATGCGGCCGACCATGTCCCACTCGGCGAGCCCGACCGAGTGATACCTCACGGCGTCCAGCACTCCGCGATCCGTCTCTCCCTCGGCCTTGGCGTGAGCAGAGCTCGCCGGTCCGTGCCACAGAGAGGATGAACCCGGAGTGCTGGCGGCCCACTTTGCCAATTCTTCAGGGGGCGCGTCCCGAAGCGCATCGTGCAGCCAGACCGCTCGGAGCCAGCGGTTCCGCTCCGAGTCGGGTACTCCCATCTGCTCGGCCCAGCCAGCTGCCAGCTCTGCCACCCGCTGAATGTGCTCCACTCTGGCCGGCGTGACGATGGCCCATTCCGGCAGCGTCGGACGGAGACCGGGCGGCGTTGCGCGCGGCGGAGGCATCGACACCGGCCCGCTCATTCCCCGATCCCCTCGCCCAGAATGATGTTGTCGATCAGACGGGTGCTCCCGACCCGGGCGGCGATCGCGATGATGGTCCGGCCATCAGCCTTCTCTACCGGGGCGAGTCTATCGGGATCCACCACGGCAATATACTCCACGGCCACCGTCGGTTCTCCTGCCAGCATCTGCCGCATGACAGCATCCAGCACCGAGGGCAGGATCTCACCGGCGCGCCATGCGCGGTGAGCCGCCTGCAGCGCGCGGCTCAAGACCCGAGCCCGCTCGCGATCCGCGGTGCTGAGATAGCTGTTGCGGCTGCTCAAGGCGAGCCCATCCGGCTCGCGCACCGTTCTGACCATCGTGATCTCGACGGGCCAATCGAGATCCTGCACCATGCGCCGGATCAGTGTGAGCTGCTGGATGTCCTTCTGGCCGAACACGGCGAGGTTCGGCTCAGCCAGGTGAAGTAACTTGGCGACGATAGTCAGTACGCCGCTGAAGTGGCCTGGACGCGCCGCGCCTTCCCACCGGTCGGCGGTCGGTCCAGGAATGACTCTCACTTCGGAGGCCGCCGGATACATGGCTGACACCTCCGGAACGAAAATGGCATCCACGCCGCGACCCTGCGCCAGGGACCGATCGCGCGCGAGGTCCCGGGGATAGCGCGCCAGATCCTCCTGGGGCCCGAACTGCAGCGGGTTCACGAAGATGCTCAGCACCACCGCCTCAGACCGGCGGCGGGCCTCGTCCACCAGCGCGAGGTGACCCTCGTGGAGAAAGCCCATAGTGGGTACCAGGCCGATGCGGCGCCCTGCGGCGCGCTGGGCCCAGCTCCACGACTTGAGATCGGGAATGGTGGTGAGTTCAAGCATGGGTGGACGGCTATTGGCTATTGGCTATTCGCCGATCGGAACACGGAGCAGCCAATAGCGAATGACCAATACCCAACAGCCTATTCAAAGCTGTGCTCCTTCCCCGGGTACGATCCCTCCCGCACATCACTGGCGAAGGCACGCACCGCGGATCGCACCGAGTCGCCCAGCTGAGCGTAGTGCTTCAGGAACTTCGGAGCGAATTGCTCGTTCAGTCCCAGCATATCGTGGAGCACCAGCACCTGCCCATCGCACTGGGGGCCGGCCCCAATGCCGATGGTGGGAATCGCCAGTGCCTTGGAGATGCGCCCCGCGACGGCAGCGGGCACCAGCTCCAGTACGATGGCGCAGGCGCCTGCTTTCTCGAGTGCCTTCGCGTCGGCGAGTAGCCGATCGGCGGCCTTGTCTTCCCTGCCCTGAACCCGATACCCGCCCAGGGCGTGGACCGACTGGGGGGTGAGTCCAAGATGCCCGACCACCGGGATCCCGCGCTCCACCAGCGCGCCGACGGTTTCCGCCATGTGGGCTCCGCCCTCGAGCTTCACTCCATGGGCCCCACTCTCCTGCAGGACGCGGCCGGCGTTCCGAATGGCTTCGGGAATCGAGACCTGATAGGTCAGGAACGGCAGATCGACGAAGACCAGCGCCCGCCGCGAGCCGCGCCGTACCGAGGCGGCGTGATAGATCATCTGATCGAGGGTAGTGCTCAACGTCGTCTCGTGTCCGGCCAGCACCTGGTTGAGTGAATCACCGACCAGGAGCACGTCCACTCCGGCCTGCTCGAGGAGCCGAGCGAAGGCGGCGTCATAGCAGGTCAGCATGACGATGCGCCGCCCGGCCGCTTTCATCGCGGCAAGGTCGAGCACGGAGAGGGGACGGGACTCAGCGTTCATCGGAACTCAGTTCTGCCAGCTCTCGACGCCAGAAGTCGCGATTGGCCAGCTCGGGATGAGGAATGATAAGGTCCCTCTCGTCTACGTGCCGGTCTCCGAAACGCACGATGTCGAGGTCCAGCGTCCGGGCCCCCCAGCGCTCCGTCCGGGTGCGTCCCTCCTGTCGCTCGATGGCCTGGCACATCTCCAGGAGCGCGCGCGGCTCCAGCGCGGTTTCGAGAAGCACCATCTGATTAAGGTAGGGAGGCTGCTGCATGCCGCCGAGGGGGGCGGTCTCCTCGACAGAGGACGCGGCCAGGAGTTCGGTCTCGGGAAGGGCGCTCAGTGCCTGGCGCGCGCGCTGGAGATGGGCGGCACGGTCCCCGAGATTGCTGCCCAGCGCGACGTAGGCACGCTCCCGCGCAGGCGGCCGGTCAGCCTTCGACCGCAAAGTGACTCGCGATGCGCTGAAGAGCGGCGGCGAGCTCACCCAGCTCCCGGATGGCGCGCTCGAGGTCGGCCTGACCGGCGGCCGCTTCGCCCGCCCGCCTGGCCAGCGTATCGGTATTGACCCGGCTCTGGGCCGAGCTCGCGGCTACCTGCTCGATCTGTCCGGTCAGCAGGTCTACTGCGTCCCGCTGCTGAGCCGCGGTGGCAGCGATGGCCTTGGCAAAGCCGCCAGCCTCCCCCGTGGTACCGACGATGGCATCGAGGGCGCGGGCAGCATTGGCGCTGAGCTCCTCCACGCCGGCCACGACGTCCCGGCCGCGCTCCATCTGGCCCGAGACCGCCGTGACCTGGGTGGTGATCTCGCCCAGGAGATTGCCCGCCTCGCGCGCCGCATGCAGGCTCTGCGCCGCCAGGTCCCGCACTTCGGACGCAACCACCGCGAAGCCTCGCCCCTCCCGGCCGGCGCGCGCCGCTTCGATCGCCGCGTTCAACGCAATGAGATTGGTGAGGTCCGCGATCTCCCGGATAGTTCCGATGAAACCGGTGATCCGTTGGGTCAGCGCGCCGAGAGCCGCTACCCGGTCGGCACCCACCGCGACGAACCCTTTCAGCTCTACCAGGCGGTCGATTGCGTCTCCTATGACGACCCGGTTGCGGGTGGCCACCTCCGCGGCCGTGCCGCTCGCGGTCGCCGCCTGGGCGCCTTGATTCATCATGTCCTGCGACGCGCTGGCGAGGGATCCTGTGGCCCGCAGTCCTCCGGTGGCGAACCGCTCCAGCTCGACGGCGCCCTGCCGCATGCCCAGTGACACATCGGCCAGCGCGGTCGCGGAGACTCGAAGTGAATCGGCGACTCGGGCGAGGGAGGTGACCTGCTCCCCGATCTGGCTCACGGTGAGCACCAGCGGACGCCGGAGCTCGGAGATATGGAACGCCGTGGCGATCTGGCCTGCGAGGGTGCTCATGGCCAGCAGGTCCTTGGCACCGTAGGCGTGTCGCTTGTGGTGTTCCACCTCGAGCGTTCCGAGAACTTCGTCGCCGAATCGGATCGGGTGGATCACCAGCATCCGGACATCGGTCATGATGTCCCCCAGGCGGTCCTCACCACGCACGTCGCGCACGATCACGGGCTCGCGGGACTCCACTGCTTCCCGTCGCAACGGCTCCAGCTCCGGGGGCGGGTCGCCGCGATTGGGCCGGCCGACCGAGCTGCGATAGGCCAGCGATACCTCGGAGCCATTGACCCGGTATACGCGGAAATCTCCCCAATCCAGCAGTCGATAGGCCAGCCGCTCGATCTGGGTAAAGGATCCCTGCAGGGTGGCGTTGCTCGCGATGGCCGCCTCCATGAGGTGGACCTTATTCAAGTCTTCGGCGCCGATCGCCTCGTCAAAAATCTGCCTGCCGAGCAGGCCGACAACGCCGAGGACCAGCGCTACCGCCACCCAGCCAACCGGAGACATGGAGACCAGCGTCGCGACGACAAAGGCCGAGCCGATCAGAGTCACCAGGTACGACGTGATCTCCCAGCGCAAAATCAGAATCTTTTCGGCGCCCTCGAGCTTGTTCCGGATCAGCAGGCTGAAATAGAAGAGGGCCCGGCTGATGAAGAAGTAGAGTGACACGAGCACGGCGGCAGCCGGCAGGAAATCAACCGCGGTATCCTCGTACCCGGTCAGGGTAAGTATGGAGGCATAGAACCCGAAAGCTGCGACAAAGGCTATTACCTCGCGTCCGGCGTTGATCACGCCCGCCCACGACTGTTTCCGCAGCCAGAAGACGTCGGCTACCACCACGCCGACCCAGAGCCCCACGACCACCGGCGCCGGCCCGACGGAGACCGCTCCCACCAGCGTCGGAATTCCTGACTGGGTCAGATAGGAGTACTTGCTGAGGCGAACCGGGACCGATCGCAACACGAGGATGCTCACGATGAGCAGCAGGGTGGAGACCGGCTGTTGCATCCAGCGCTGATCCCAGAGGAGCACTGCCGCAGTCAGGACCGAGCCCCCGATCCACAGCACCGTGGTGTAGCGGCGCAGCACCGTCGAGATTTTTACGGTCACCTGGTGTCCCGTACGTCGAGCGCGTCTCGCAGCGAATCCAGGAATCTCCGCGCCGCCGCTACGCCGTCGCGCCCCAGGATCTCCACCAGGGCGCTGCCCACCACTACGCCATCCGCCAGCCGGCCGACTGCGCGAGCCTGCTGCGGCGTGGAAATGCCGAACCCGACGGCCACCGGCAACGTTGTGGCCTGGCGGACTCGCCCGACTGAGTCCGCCAGATCCGCACTGAGGGACTCCCGGGCGCCGGTCACACCGAGGCGCGCGAGCAGGTACACGAACCCCTGTGCATCCTCGAGGATGAGCCGCAGCCGAGACGGCGCTGGTGGTCGGGGCCACCAGGCGGATCAGGTCGATCCCGCTGCGCCGAACCGCCGCCTCCAGCTGGGGATCACTGCCGGCCGGAAGGTCCGTCAGCAGCAGGCCGGCCACCTGCAGGGCCTCGGCGTCCCGGATGAACTGATCCAGGCCGTATTGCAGGATAGGATTCAGATAGCTGAAGATCACCACTGGCGTGCTCAACCGGGCCTGCGAAATCATCTCGAGGGTGCCGGCCAGCGTCATGCCGTGGCGGAGTGCCTCGAAGCTGGAGCGTTGGATGGTCGGGCCGTCGGCGAGCGGATCGCTGAAGGGAACCCCGATCTCGATGATGTCGGCGACTTCGCCAACGGCGCGAATGGCGGCCGCACTGACTTGCGGCGTGGGGTGGCCCGCGGTGAGATAGGGTATGAGTGCCGTTCGCCGGGAGGCTCGAAGCGAGGCCCATCCCGGCGCGAGCCGGGACTCAGACAAAGTAGTCGCCAGGCGTCAATCCGAATCGATCAGGGTTGGTGACTTTGACGATCGAGCGCTTGAAGGCACCGCCCTCGTCTTTCTCGGTGAGACTCACCTGAGTTCCCGGCAACGGCAGGGTGGCACCGTTGATGTCCACAGCGATGCGAACCAGCGGCCGGCTGAGCTGCTGCGTATCGGGGTTCGGCGCCGCCACAATTCCTACTTCGAGGGTATCGAGGATGACGCAGGTACCAACCGGATAGACCCCGATCAGGTTGATCAAGGCTTTGACGACGACTCGGTCATAGCCCCGCTTGGGATTGTCCCACATCTCCTTCAACACCTGGTCAGGCTCGATCGCCGTGGTGTTGTAGACCCGCCGGGTGGTGGCCGCGTCGAACCCATCCGCCACCGACACGATGCGGGAAAAAATGCCCAGGGTGCGGGGCCGAATCGTTTTCGGGTAACCGGTGAGATCCATCTTCATGTGGTGCTCGTGGGCCACCAGGATGGACCGATAAGGAATCTCCTCGTAGGCCCGCATGCCGAAGAGCGTCAGCGCGCCGAGCCACGGGTGCTGCTGAATGAACTTCCACTCCCGGTCTTCCAGCCCGCCGGTCTTGTTCAAGATTTCGGCCGGGACGCGCGCCTTGCCGACATCGTGCAGCAGCGCCGTCATTCCCAGATCGTACAGCTGCACCTTGGAGAATCCCAGCTTCTTGCCCAGCGCCACGGAGAAAATGCAGACGTTGACCGAGTGAGTGAAGGTGTACTCGTCGTAGTCCCGGACGGTGGTCATGCCCACCATCGACATTTCATTGTTGAGAACCTGGTCGACCACCAGCTGAACCGCCCGCTTCACCCGCTTGAGGCGGGGACCGCGGCCCAGGCGGACGCCGGTGATGATGTCGCGGGTGACGGCTACGCCTTCTGAGTACACTCGCTTGGCCTGATGTCGCGACTCCTCGGAGCTCCCGCCCTCCGCCTGGGCGCGCTCGACCTCGAGGTGAATAACCTTCGCCGAGTCGAGTCGTTCCTGGAGCACCTCAAGACGCTCGTCCAGTTCCCCTTGCTGGCTCAGGCTCAAGAGCAGGCTCAGGAAAATCTGCCACTCCCGCCGCTCCATCCCCGACCTGATATGCAGCACGCCGATGTCGAAGGCGCGCAGCATCGCGAGGATGTGGCTGAACGAGGCGTAGTTGTCGAGCTCGACCCGGAGACGAGTCGCGTTGACGAAGAGGAAATCTCCCGCGGTCCGGATCTCGAGCTCCTTCTCGGTGTGGAGCAGCGTGCGGGCGGCGGCATCCAGATCGTCGAGGGATTTCTGCACGGTGGCGTTTTCCACCGGATACATCTTCAGGCTGCGGAGCACCGTGTACAGTGTCAGCAGCAGCGATCGTCCTCCCTGTCGCAGCTGACCTTCGGCTGGGTTCCCCGACTCAGCTTCCCAGGGCTGAGTCATGAAGCGGCCTCCCTGAGGGCACGATTGACTGCGTTGCGCACCACCAGTTCCTTGTCGTCCGACGCGCGCTGCAGCAGCTCACGCGCTTCCGCGGTCTTGATCCTGCCCAGGGCCATTGCGGCACAGGCACGGGTCTCGGGCGGCTCCTTCATCTTGAGCAGGCCGCGCTGGAGCAGAATGGAGCTGAGCACCTTCAGGGCGTTGGTGCCGGCGATCGAGCCATAGGCTTCGAAGAAGGCCATTTTTTCGGTCAGATCCATCCCCTTGACCGTCTTCCCCAGCACGACGCCCTCGATCCGCTTGAGCGCGCCCTTATAGCCGCGGGCGCCGATGGCACGTACGGCTGCTACCCGGACCTGGCGATCGGTGTCCTCAGTGGCTCGTTCGAGCAAGGTGAGCGCTCCCGGGGTTCCGAGCTGAGAGAGAGTCTGGACCGCCGCGAGGCGCACCGATGCCTTCGGATGACCGATGACCTCGGTAAAGGCCGGCACCGACTGATGGAGCTGCAGCCGACCACATATGGCGATGACGCCGGGCAAGGCCGAAGACTCCGGCAGCCGGAGCAGCCGCTGGACCTCCGCCGTGTTGCTGCTCGCCAGCTTGTCCGCCACGTCCTGAAGCATCTTGCGCAGTGGCTCGGAGGAGAGGTTTGGCATCCAGCTGACCAGCGGCTCGAGAGCCGTGCCGCGCAGCTCGCGCAAGACATCGGCGGCGTGGGTATCGAGGCCCAGCCCGCTGGACTCGTCGAGGGACTGGAGCATCTGCCCCACAATCGCTTCCTCGCTCAGGCGAACTACGAATCCATCCAAACGCTGGGTCTGCTCCAGTCGAAGATTGGCCGCCCGGCCCTTGAGCAGCTTGGACTCGCGGAGAACCGCGGCGGCGCTGCGGAAGTCCCGGCTGTTGAGAAGATTGGGGAAGAGCTGCTCCAGGACCCCCAGGACCTCATCACGAACCCCTCCTTCGGGCTGGGTTTCGACCAGATCGAACAGCACGTTCAGCGCGCTGCCGCGGACATCCCGCTTGTACTCCTCCTCCAGTTCCCCGGCGAGGTACGTGATTTCCTTCTCATCCAGGAAGTACAGGGTGGAATCGATCTCCTCGAGGTCGATGACTCCCTTGGTCTTGGCCGAAGCCTCCTCCGCAACTGCGGCTCTGCGCTGCTCATCGGTGGCGGTACCGCCGGCCGGTCCGGACGGACCGGGCAGCTCGCCGCCGCCTTCCGCGAAAAAGTCGATGAAGTGGTACTTGATGTTCTCGAACTCGAGCGCCCAGAGCAGCGTCAACAGATCGTCTCCGGCGTCGGCGGCCATGAACCGGGCCTTATTGACTGCCTCCAGAAAACGGGGTAGCTCCTCGTCCTCGGCGCCCTTGTAGATGGTGAGCATCCGCATGCCGTCTTTGAACAGCGTCCAGGCGATGCTCTCGCCCTTGTTGATCTGGCGGTAGACCACCTGGTCCTCCCAGATCAACTCGGTCTCAACCACTTTCAGTTCCAGCTCCTCCGTGGCGGCCCAAATCGGCTTGAAAGCCGTCCGCACATTCTGGATGGCGCGTTGATAAATGGGATTGTTGGGCAGGTACATCTGGAATGCGCGCAGCGCCTTCGCCATGCTCTGGATGAGCTCGGAGACCTGCGAGGCGGGGAGAAGCTGCGTCGAGGGCTGCCCCGCGGTCACACCACGCCTCCGAGCAGATCGGCGACGTGGGCTACGTCCTTGTCTCCCCGGCCGCTGAGGCAGACCAGGACCGAGTCGCCCGGCGACCACTGGCCGGCAGAGCGTCGGACCCAGGCCAGGGCGTGGGCAGTCTCCAACGCCGGGATGATGCCTTCGAGGCGACACAGTGACTGGAAGGCTTCAAGCGCTTCTGCATCGGTCGCGGTCGAATAGATCACCCGCCCTGTGTCCCTCAAGTGGCTGTGCTCGGGACCGACGCCGGGGTAGTCCAATCCCGCCGAGATCGAATGGGCCGGGACCACCTGACCATCGGCATCCTGCAGCAGATAGCTCAGGCTGCCGTGCAAGACGCCCGGGGTGCCGGCGGTGAGCGTCGCGCTGTGATGGCCGCTGGACAACCCTTTGCCGGCGGCTTCGACCCCCACTAGACGAACAGTGGCGTCATCCAGGAAGGCGCTGAAGATGCCCATGGCATTGGAACCACCTCCGACGCAGGCAACGACGGTATGCGGCAGCCGGTTGAAGCGCGCCAGCATCTGCTCCCGCGCCTCACGGCCGATCACGGCCTGAAAGTCCCGGACCATTCGGGGAAACGGGTCGGGCCCGACGACGGAGCCGATGATATAGTGAGTGGTGGGGACGTTCGTGACCCAGTCGCGCAGCGCCTCGTTGGTGGCATCCTTGAGGGTTCGGGTGCCCGACTCGACCGGCACGACGGTAGCGCCCAGTAACTCCATGCGATAAACGTTCAGGCGCTGGCGACGCACATCCTCTGCACCCATGTATACCACGCACTCGAGCCCGAACCGCGCGCACACGGTGGCGGTAGCCACGCCATGCTGACCCGCCCCAGTCTCGGCAATGATCCGCCGCTTACCCATCCGGACCGCGAGCAGCGCCTGTCCGATCGTGTTGTTGATCTTATGGGCGCCGGTATGGTTCAGGTCCTCACGCTTCAGGACCACGTGTGCGCCAACCGCCTGGCTGAAGCGCGGAGCCTCGGACAACGGGGACGGCCGGCCCACGAACTCGATCAGGAGCTGGTTGAGCTCGGACCAGAAGGAGGCGTCCTGGCGGGCGGCGTGGTACAGCGCAGCAAGGTCGTCGAGTGCAGCGACCAGGGTCTCGGGCACATATCGGCCCCCATAGGGCCCGAAACGACCCGTCACAGTCTCTTCAGGTGACTGAACTGTGGGCAAACACCGCCTCCGCGAACCGCGTGATTTGCTGGGGGTCTTTGACGCCGGGTCGGGACTCGACTCCTGAGCTCACATCCACTGCCTCTGGACGGACCTGGGCGAGGGCGGCTCCTACGTTCTCGGGTCCGAGGCCTCCTGCCAGCACCATCCGCCCGACCAGCCGACGCCGAGCCTCCCGGGCCAGCGCCAGGTCGAGCGGGATCCCGGCCCCGCCCCGCAGGTGTGGAACCAGCGGCTCCACCAGCACGGCGTCAGCATCGTCCTCGGCGCTCTCAACGGAGTCCAGGTCGGATGGCGTGCCGATGCGGACCACCCGCCAGACTTCCAGACCCTCGCGGCGAAGCCGTGCTGCGTCCGCCCGGGAGTAGGGGCCGTGGAGCTGGACCCCCCGAATCCCGCTGGCCTCTGCTATCCGGAGGATCTGGTCAGGCGACTGTGTGGCAAAAACCCCGAGGACAGGAACTCCGGCGGCGGCGGCGACAACTTCCCTGGCACCGTCTTCCGAAACAGTCCTTGCCCCTTCAGCAAAAACGACGCCCAGATACGCCGCGCCGGCTTCGGCCGCAACGGCTGCGTCCTGGCTCCGCATAATACCGCAGAACTTGATCTTAGCGACCACGTCTGGATACCCTCGCCAACTCCTCCAGCAGCCGTTCCGGCGACGCTGCCGCGGAAAGCGCTGTTCCAACCAAGACCGCATCAGCCCCCGCGTCCGCGGCCCGTGCCACATCCGGCTTCCCCGTTATCCCGCTCTCGACCACGGCCACGCAGTGGGCAGGAATCCGCCCAACGATCTTCAGGGCCGAGTCCATGTTGATGGTAAACGTATCGAGATCCCGACTATTGACACCGACGAGGGCGGCGCCCGCATCCAGCGCAGACCCTAGTTCCCCCTCGGTATGGACCTCAACCAGTGCCTCCAGTCCCAACTGGTTCGAGTAACGAAGCAGCGGCTCCAGCCGACGGCCCAAGGCGCGGACGATGAGCAGGACCGCCGCCGCCCCTGCGGCCCGGGCCTCCAGAATTTGGACCTCGTCCAGCACAAAATCCTTGAGCAGCACCGGCACCGACGCTTGCCGGGCGGCGACTCTGAGGTCCTCAATGGATCCCCCGAAAAACGGACCATCGGTCAGGACCGAAATCGCGGCGGCGCCGTGCCGGGCGTAAAGACCTGCGCGGGCCGCGGGGTCAAGGTCTTCCCGGATAGGCCCCGCCGAGGGGGATCGACGCTTGACCTCGGCGATTACCGCTACCGATTCCCGCCGGAGCGCACCGGCCAACGACAGCGGGGCGGGCGCAGACTCGGCCTCCTGCTCCAGCGTAGGGCGGCGAGCCCGCAGCGCTGCCAGCCGACCTTCGGTAGACCTCAGAATTTGCTCGAGGGTAACAGGCATCTTGTCCTTCGGCCGGTATTCGGGTATTCTTATTCGGGCTCTATTCGGTCGTGCACGCACCAACGCGAGGACATCCTGATGCCGCTGACCAAGCGCCAGAGTGAAATACTCAGCTATCTCCATGGCCACATCAACGAGCAGGGCTACGCCCCCAGCTTTGAGGAGATTGCGGAGCACTTCGGATTTCAGTCCCTGGCCACGGTGCACGAGCACCTGACCAACCTCGAACGCAAGGGCTACATCCGCCGGTCGTACAACGAGAGTCGGTCGATCGAGGTCCTGCCTCCCCGCGGTACCTCGACCGCCACCGAGATCCCGCTCCTGGGCCGAGTGGCCGCGGGCACGCCGATCGAGTCGCTCATGCATCAGGAAACCATCTCGGTCCCGGAGCAGATGCTTCCTCGCAGAGGACCGAACTACGCCCTGAAGGTCCAGGGCACCTCCATGATCGACGAGCACATCATCGATGGAGACATTGTCGTAGTCCACGGCAAGCAGGCCGCCGAGAACGGGGAGATGGTCATCGCCCTGGTGAATGGGAGCGAGGCCACCGTCAAGAAGTTCTATCGGGAGGCGGGAGGCTGGATCCGCCTCCAGCCCGCGAACTCCACCATGCAGCCCATGCGTTTCCAGGAACGCGACGTGCTGATTCAGGGCGTCGTCGTTGGGGTCATTCGAAAGTACTAACCGGCCTGCTGGCGTAGTCGCGCAAGCACCCGCGCGGCGGCTCCGCTGTCGAGAGCGCGTGCAGCGCGGCCCGCTGCTTCTTCGAACGACCAATCGTTGCCGGACACATAGAGAGCCGCTGCCGCATTCAATACCACGGCGCAACGCAACGCTTTCCCCTCACCATGGACCAGGAGTCTCTCGATGCGGGCAGCGTTCTCGGCCGGCTCTCCGCCCGCCAGTTCGCTCAGCTCGCTGCACTCGAGCCCAAACCTGGCGGGCTCGATCTCCCAGGTCTGAACCTGGTTGTCCCTTACTTCCCAGACGAGAGTATTCCCCGCCGGGCTGATCTCATCCATTCCTATTACGGCGTGCACCACCAGTGCGTGCTTCGTCCCCAGGGCTGCGAGGGTCGCTGCGATCAGCTCCGCACGTGGCCGTTCCGAAACCCCCACGACCTGTCGGCCTACCCCTGCCGGATTGGCCAGCGGCCCTAACAAATTCATGATGGTGGAGACGCCCAGCTCCTTGCGAATCGGCCCCGCGTGCCGCATGGCGGGGTGATACGTCGGCGCAAACAGGAACGTCAGTCCACACGTGCGAAGCGCCTCCCGGGCCGCGGCGGGGGAGAGGTTGATGTTTACACCAAGGGCCTCCAGCACATCGGCAGACCCTGAGCGAGAGGTAAAGCTTCGATTGCCGTGCTTGGCCACCCCGACTCCGGCTCCCGCCACCAGGAATGCGGCAGCCGTGGAAATATTGAGCGTGCCCACCTGGCCCCCGCCGGTGCCGCAGGTGTCCACCAGCAGGTGAGCGTCGTCGGATTCAAATCGGCTCATCGCTGCTCGCAGAGCCAGGACCGCTCCGGCCACTTCGTCGGGAGTTTCTCCTTTGGCCCGCAGTCCCATCAGGAGAGCCGCGATTTGAACCGGCGACGCTTGCCCCGCCATGACCACCTCGAACGCTGCGGCACTGGCCTGACGATCGAGCGAAGCACCTTGGGCTAGCTGCTCGATGGCAAAACGCAGCGCGGCGTCGGAAGTCACGGGCACCGGAAACAGGAGAGAAATGAGCGCGTGTCGGGGGAAAAAATTGTACCCGGCCGGGGCGGCTTTTGTCAATCACGACAAGGATTTGCGTAGCTTGCCCGAGGTATCCTGCACCACTAGATTCCGGGCTGATGAGCCGGACCATCCTCGCTACACTCCAGTACGACGGCACCGGCTTTGTCGGTTGGCAACGTCAAACCGCCGGCCGCTCGGTTCAGGGCGAATTCGAGCGGGTCCTGGAGCGCCTCTTTGCCCGGCGGACCGTAGCTCATGCCGCAGGCCGCACTGACGCGGGGGTTCATTCGATCGCCCAGGGTGTGAGTTTCGGCGCCCCCTCCAACTGGACCGCCTCCGCCTTACAACGCGCGCTGAACGCGCTTCTGCCCCCAGACTGCTGGGTTTCCGCCGTTCATTTCATGCAATCGGGCTTTCACGCTCGGAAGTCTGCCATCTCACGAAGGTACCGCTATGACATCGGGCTGGATGCGGCGGCCGCCTCTCCCTTCCGGAGGCCCTACGAGTGGGCCCTGAGTCGGCCAGTCGATCTGGAACTGCTGCGGGTCGCGACCGCTGTCATCCAGGGCGAGCACGATTTCCGGGCCTTCGCAGCCAAGACCGACAAGCCGCATTATCGCTGCAGGATCCTCTCGGCTGAATGGGAGAGTCGCCCCGACGGCCGGGGTGTGAGCTTCCACATAGAAGCCGACCGGTTTCTCCAACGCATGGTGCGGATGCTGGTAGGGACGATCACCGACATCGGGGCCGGACGCCGGCCGCTCGGGGACATGTCGGCCCTGCTCGATCGTCGAGACAATCAGAACACCAGCGCCCCCGCTCCGCCGCAGGGCCTGTATTTCGCTGCCGTTGTCTACCCGCCGGACCTGTATATCGAATCGGTGAATGAGCCGCATGCTGCTGCCGTACATCTGGCGTAAGGGAGCGGGACTGACCCTCATCCTGGCAATCGCCGGGTGCAGGGACGAAGCGCTACCCTCCATGCGGATCGCCAGCGCCGGAGCCCAGACCTCGGCCCGTGTGGCGGAAGCCCAGGTCGCCACGAGTTCCGCGCGCAACACGGCCCTGGTGACGGCGGCTGACCGGGTATCTCCCGCGGTCGTATCGATCAACGTGACTTCGCGCCGGCAGGCACCTCGCCGCTCTCCCTGGGATTTCTTCTTCGTCCCGGAGGGCGCCCGTATGGTTCAGGGATATGGGACCGGGTTCGTGATTCGCGGCAATGGAGTCATCATCACCAACCAGCATGTGGTGTCGAACGCTGAACGCGTGGTGGTAACGCTCCCCGACGGAAGCGATTTAGCGGCGACAGTATTGGGCGAGGACCCGCTCACGGACATCGCCGTGCTCAAGGTCGCACGCGAGAACCTGCCGACGGTGGCCCTAGGGCGCAGCACCGATCTGATGATCGGAGAATGGGTCGTGGCGCTGGGAAATCCCTACGCCTACATGCTGGGCAACGCGGAACCTTCCGTATCGGTGGGCGTGGTCAGCGCCACCGGGCGGAACATCCTGCCGGGCGGAGAACAAACCGGGCTCTACCTCGACATGATTCAGACCGACGCGGCCATCAACCCGGGCAACTCCGGTGGCCCGCTTGCCAATGCGCTGGGCGAAATCGTCGGGGTGAACTCCTCCATCTTCAGCAGCAGCGGCGGCTCGGTGGGACTGGGCTTTGCCATTCCCATCGAGCGGGCCGTCCGTGTCGCCGACGAGATCATGCGGAGCGGCTCGGTGAGACGCGCCTGGGTCGGGCTCGAGGTGCGAGGCGCCCGGGCCATGCGGGACTGGAAGAGCCAGGGCGGCGTGGTGGTAGCCAGTGTGGCGCAGGACGGGCCGGCGGCGCGTGCGGGTGTGCGCACCAACGACGTTCTCACCGAGGCGAATGGCCGCAGGCTTCGGAACTATCTCGATTGGGAAGCCGTCAAGCTCGATCTGCACGTGGGGGACGCTGTGCAAGTGGCCGTTCGGAGCGGCGATGGGACCCGCTCGCGTCGCATCGTCACCGGCGACCTTCCTACGGTCACGGCCGAAAAGATCACCGTTCTGCAGGACCTCCAGCTGATCAATGTCACACCGGCCATCCAGGCCGAGCGCTCGATACGGAGCGAGCAGGGCGCACTGATCTTTCGTCTCTCGCCCGAGGTCAGCCGGGCCACCGGCCTTCAGCCTGGCGATGTCATCCTGGCCATCGACCGTACGCCGGTGCGCAATGCGGCGGAGGTATCCAGTCTGCTGAACGTGCGCCCGGGCCAGGTCATTCGGATCTATGTGGAGCGGGAAGGACAAGTCACCTTTACCGACCTGATGTTCCGATGAGTGACGACCGCTGGCGCTCGCCGCTCGGTTCCCGTTACGCCTCACCGGCGATGCAGACGCTTTGGGGTGAGCGTCACCGCATCGGGCTGTGGCGCCGGCTCTGGCTGGCGCTGGCCGAGACCGAGCGGGAGTTGGGGCTCGATATCCCGGAGGCGGCGATAGCGCAGATGCGCGCTCACCTGGATGACGCAGACCTGGAGGTTGCGGCCCGCTACGAGCGCCGTTTCCGCCACGACGTCATGGCCCACATCCACGCCCTCGGCGATCAGGCGCCCGCCGCACGGCCCTTCCTGCACCTGGGTGCTACCAGCGCATTCGTCACCGATAACGCCGATCTCATGGTTATGCGGGACGGTCTGCGCCTTCTACTAGGGCGGCTGATCGCCGTGCTCGGAGCCCTGGAGCGATTCGCCAGTCGCCATGCGAGTCTGCCCTGCCTGGCCTACACCCACTTCCAGCCGGCGCAGCTCACCACTGTCGGCAAGCGGGCGACTTTGTGGATGCAGGACTTTGCCCTGGATGTAGAGGAGCTGTCGCGCCGCATCGAGAGCATGCGTCTTCGCGGCTGCAAGGGAACCACGGGCACCCAGGCCTCCTTCCTGGAGCTCTTCCGCGGTAATCACGACCGGGTGCGGGAGCTGGACCGCCGGGTAGCAGCCAGGCTCGGTTTCGACGCCGTCTTTCAGGTGACGGGGCAGACATACACGCGGAAGCTGGATAGCCACGTGCTCGATGCCCTCAGCGGAATCGCGCAGTCGGCGGCCAAGTTCGCCGGCGACCTTCGTCTCCTTCAGCATGAAGGCGAGCTGCTGGAGCCATTCGAGTCGGAGCAAATCGGTTCCAGCGCGATGGCCTACAAGCGCAACCCGATGCGCGCCGAGCGGATTGGCGGGCTGGCCCGGTTCGTGGTGTCGCTGCAAGCCAATACCGCCAACACCGCCGCCAGCCAATGGCTGGAACGCACACTCGATGACAGCGCCAACCGCAGACTCACATTGCCCGAGGGATTTCTCGGCACCGATGCCATTCTGGTCCTGGCCACTAATATCGCGGCCGGCCTCGAGGTGCGAGAGGAGGTCATCCGGCGGCACGTGAATGAGCAGATGCCCTTCATGGCCACCGAGCGGTGGCTGATGCTCGGCACGTCCGCCGGAGGCGACCGGCAGTCGCTGCACGAGGTCGTCCGCAAGCACAGTTTGACCGTGGCGGAAGCGGTCAGCCGTGGCGAGCCGAACCTCTTGCTCGAACGGCTGGCGTCCGATCCCGCGTTCCGCGGTGTGCCGGCGGAGGCGCTCCGCGCTGAGCTCGACCCCGCCAACTACACGGGACGAGCCGCGCAGCAGGTGGGCGAATTCGTGGAGGAATACCTCAAGCCGCTGCTCGCCCAGGCCCGGCCGCTGGCATCCGAAGCTGAGCCGGCAGAGGTGCGGGTATGAGCCCTTCACTGCGCTCCGGGCAGATTCTGGCGGAAAGCCGGCTGCCTCTTCCGCTCCTCAGACAGGGGAAGGTTCGGGAGGTGTACGAGGTCGATCCGGAGCATCTGCTGATCGTCGCGAGCGACCGAGTCAGCGCGTTCGACGTCGTCATGCGGGAAGCCATCCCTTTCAAGGGCGCCGTGCTGACCCAGATGAGCGCGTTCTGGTTCCAGCTCCTCGCCGACGTGTTCCCTTCACACTACGTCACCGCCAGCACCGCCGAGATCCTGGCGCGAGTCCCCCGGCTGGCGGGAATCGAGGACCAGATTGCCGGCCGTGCCATGCTGGTACTCCGGTCCGAGCCGGTCCCCTTCGAGTGCGTAGTCCGCGGTTTCATCACTGGCTCGGCATGGGCCGAGTACCGTGATACCGGAACCCTGGCTGGTGAGCCGTTGGCAGCCGGCCTGGTGGAGAGTGCCCGGCTGGATCCGCCACTCTTTTCTCCTGCGACGAAGGCCGAGGCGGGACACGATATCAACGTCACGGTAGCTGTCGTGGCCGAGGTGTTGGGATCGGCGATGGCGGCCCGGCTGCGTGAAGCCAGCTTTGCGCTCTACCAGGCCGGCCGCGACCACGCGGCAGCGCGTGGGATTATCATCGCCGACACGAAGTTCGAGTTCGGCGCTGACGCCGGGGGCACACTCCGGCTGATCGACGAGCTGCTGACGCCCGATTCTTCGCGCTTCTGGCCCGCCGACCGATACGCCGCCGGCCGGTCCCAACCGAGCTTCGATAAGCAGCCGCTGCGCGATTACCTCGCCTCCCTCAAGGCGGCCGGACGCTGGGACGGCGAGGCTCCGCCCCCTGCCCTGCCGCCCGAAGTGGTCGAGGCCACCAGCCGCCGGTACCTCGAAGCCTTCCGGCTCCTCACCGGACGGAACCTGGAGCAGGGCTTGTGATGCGTACGGCCCCCGAGGGACTCTGGTTCATCGTCGGCGCCTGGGTGATAGCGCTGGGACTCATACTCACCGCGCTCCGCTTCGATTCACGGCTACTTTGGATCGCCTGCGTGGTCTGGGTCGTGCTGGCGGTCTGGGTCGTCGCCTTCTTTCGCGACCCGGTGCGATCCGGACAGCGGGACGACCGCCTGATCCTCGCGCCGGCCGACGGCAAGGTGGTAAGCCTGATCGAGACCGATGAGCCCGCGTTCCTTGCCGGTCGCTCGTGCCGCGTCTCCATCTTCATGAACGTTTTCGACGTCCACGTAAACCGGTACCCCACGGAGGGGACCGTCGGCTACAGGCACTACAATCCCGGCAAGTTCGGCCACGCCGGGACCGAAAAGTCGAGCCTCGACAACGAGCAGTCCTCGGTGGGTCTCACCACCTCCCGCGGCAAGGTGCTGGTGCGCCAGATCGCCGGCCTCATCGCCCGGAGGATTGTGACGGATCACAACGTCGGGACCCGAGTGCAACAGGGAGATCGCCTGGGCATGATCCGATTCGGGTCGCGGGTCGACCTGTTCCTGCCCTGCGACCGGGTGAAATTCCTGGTCAAACCGGGCGACACAACCAAGGCAGGCCTCACCGTGGTGGCTGAATGGATCTGAGACAACGCCGGGAGGGTCTCAGACGCCCTTCGATACGCCAGGTCGTTGTGGTGATGCCGAGCGCATTCACCCTCGGCAATCTCTTTTTCGGATTCTGGGCGATCGTGTCCGCGTTCAACGGCAACTTTCGCTGGGCGGGCTGGTTCATCGTTTTCGCCGGCATTCTCGACATGCTGGACGGCAGGGTCGCACGCCTCTCGGGCACGGGAACCCGGTTCGGCGCCGAGCTCGACTCCCTGGTGGACGTGATCTCGTTCGGGGTCGCGCCGGCGCTGTTGATGTACTTCCTGGATTTCTCCAACGCCGGCCGCTTTGCCTGGATCCTCTGCTACATCTACGTGGTGGCGGTGGCACTCAGACTGGCGCGGTTCAATGTCCTGTCGGCCGGCAAGCCTCCGAGCGCCTGGTTTACGGGTTTGCCCTCTCCCGCAGCGGGGATGACGCTGGCCGTCTACTACCCCTTCAGTCAGACGAACTGGTACCGCGCTTCGCTGGCCTACCTCGACTTGCAGCACGAGGGGCTGGTCGTGTTGATGCTGCTCCTCGCGGTGCTGATGGTCAGCAACGTGAAGTACCCCAAGTTTCCGCCCATCGGCATTCGCAGCGGCAAGGGCATCTTCGGGCTGACCGTGCACCTGGTGATCCTGCTGGGCGGTCTCATCGTCCCCGAGTACTTCCTGTTTCCCTTAGGTTTGTTTTACGTGGCGTTTGGTATCGTGCGAGCAACGGTATTGGGTCTGATGGAACGTCCCGAGCCCGTCCCGGTTGTGGACGAGCGGCTGGCGGAGGACAACGACCCTACGCTGCCGCCACCGCTCTCTCATGAACGGCGGAGCCGGTGGGGTGACCGCCGCCAGGAGCCCGAGTAATGACCTTCAGAGTGCACGTGCGCGTGATGCCGCGCGAAGGGCTGCTCGACCCGCAGGGACAGGCCGTGGAGCATGCCCTCAGCGCGCTGGGCTTCGGGGAAGCCGGCGGAGTCCGCATCGGCCGCGCCATTGAGCTGGACGTCGCGGCCGAATCCCGCGATGAAGCAGAGATTCGCGCCCGGCAGATGTGCGACAAGCTCCTGGCGAATCCTGTCACCGAGGATTATCTGCTCGAAGTCGAGGAGGACTGATGCCGCGGGTTGCCGTCGTGCGGTTTCCTGGCAGCAATTGCGATTTCGATACGCTCCGGGCGGCAGAAGGGGTCGGCGCCGACGCCTACTTCGTGTGGCACCGCGACACCGACCTGGACGGAGCCGATGTCGTCATCCTTCCGGGTGGCTTCAGCTACGGAGACTACCTGCGTTGCGGAGCGATCGCCCGGTTCAGCCCCATCATGCAGGCGGTGCAGCGCCATGCCGCGGCCGGCGGACCCGTGCTCGGCATCTGCAACGGGTTCCAGATCCTGTGTGAGGCTCATCTGTTGCCGGGCGCGCTCATGCGCAACGCCGGGCTCTCCTTCGTCTCGAAGCCGGTGGACGTGATCGTCGAGCGCACCGACACCGCGTTCACCTGCGATTACGAACCCGAGTCGCGGCTCCGGCTCCCGGTCGCACACGGTGACGGCCGCTATGTGGCCGAGCCCGATACGCTGCGCATGCTGGAGGCTGAGGGCCGCGTGGTCCTGCGCTACGTCGCGGCCAGCGAACGCTCGCCGTTCCAGCCCAATCCGAACGGCTCCAGCAATCACATCGCCGGTATTTGTAACGCTGATGGCAACGTGGTGGGAATCATGCCCCACCCCGAGCGCGCAGCGGATCGCCTGCTGGGCCTGACAGGAGGCAGCGGCTTTTTCACCTCCCTCGTGGCCTCGCACCAGGACAGTTCCACCTGAGGGCTATGAACCGATGAAACCTGAGAAACCCAGCCGCAACGAAGACGAGTACTTCGCGCGGGAAGACGCGGAGTTGTTGCGCAAACAGCGGGAACGCGCCACCGCCATGAGCGCCGAGGCGGAACGCAAGAGCCATTACATGAAGTGTCCCAAGGACGGGTACGACCTGGCGAGCAGTCAGTATCACGGTGTCACCATCGAGACCTGCCCCCACTGCGGCGGGATCTGGCTGGACCCCGGGGAGCTCGAAGCGGTGGCCAAGGACGACTCGCCGAATGTGATCACCCGGGTGTTCTCGGACGCGCTTGACAGCTTCCGCCGGTCTCCCAGGCCGACGCGTTGACCGAATCCACAGTCGCCGGCGCAGCCACCGAGGCGGTCTCCCTCAGCGGAGAGCCCGCGGTCACGCCAGCGCTGGTGCGGGAGCACAACCTCAACGAGCTGGAGTACGGCCGGATCGTCGAGGTACTGGGGCGCACGCCCACCTTCACTGAGCTGGGGGTGTTCTCGGCGCTCTGGTCCGAGCACTGCTCGTACAAGCATTCCAAGCCGGTGCTGAAGACATTCCCTACCACCGGGCCCCACGTCGTCCAGGGCCCCGGAGAGAACGCCGGCGTGCTGCGCCTCCCTGAGGGGTGGGCGGTGGCATTCAAGATCGAGTCCCACAACCACCCCTCCGCTGTCGAGCCCTACCAGGGAGCGGCGACGGGTGTGGGCGGAATCCTTCGGGACGTGTTTACCATGGGTGCCCGGCCGGTGGCACTGCTCAACAGCCTCCGCTTCGGCCCCTTGGAGGTGCCCCGCAACCGTTATCTCTTTGCCGGCGTGGTACGCGGGGTAGGAGACTACGGCAACTGCGTCGGGGTACCAACAGTGGGAGGCGAGGTGAACTTCGCCCCCGGGTATACCGGAAACCCCCTCGTAAATGCGATGTGTGTCGGGCTGCTCCGGGAGCAGGATCTCATTCGGGCCGCTGCCCACGGAGTAGGGAATGTCCTGCTTGCGGTGGGGGCCCGCACCGGCCGGGACGGCATCCATGGCGCCAGCTTCGCCTCGGAAGAGCTCTCGGAGAAGAGCGAGGCACGGCGGCCGCAGGTTCAGGTAGGCGACCCGTTCACCGAGAAGCTCCTGCTCGAAGCCAGCCTGGAGCTGATCACCTCGAACCTGATCGTCGCGATCCAGGACATGGGCGCGGCCGGGCTGACCAGCTCCTCGGCCGAGATGGCGGCCCGGGGCGGAGTGGGTGTGGAGATCGACACCACCCTGGTGCCCACGCGCGAGCCCGGCATGAGCGCCTACGAGATTCTTCTGTCGGAGTCGCAGGAGCGAATGCTGGTGGTCGCGGAACCTGAGCGCGTGGCCGAGATCCAGGCGGTCTGCGCCCGCTGGGAGCTCACAGCCACACCCATCGGGCACGTCACCGACGATGGAATCTTCCGGGTCCGGCACGGCGGGCAGATCGTCGCGGCCATTCCGGGGCAACGGCTGGTCGAGGACTGCCCGGTCTACCATCCGGCAGCGGAAGAGGGCGAGGATGCCCGGGCCCGCCGAGCCGCTATCGATCCGGGCATGCCGGTCGTGGACCCGGAGGGCGCCCTGGAGATGCTGCTCGATCACCCAAACATCGCCAGCAAGCGTTGGGTGTACGAGCAATATGACTCCACGGTGCAGGCATCAACCGTCCTTCCTCCGGGCTCGGACGCCGGAGTGATCCGGGTGCCGGACGCCCGCTTCGGCCTGGCCATGACGGTGGATTGCAACAGCCGACTGGTGGCGCTCGATCCCTACGAGGGTGGCAAGGCTGTGGTGGCCGAGGCGGCCCGGAACATCGCCTGCACTGGTGCCAAGCCACTCGGCATCACCGACTGCCTGAACTTCGGGAACCCGGAGAAGCCGGAGGTGTTCTTTCAGTTCCGCGAAGCCGCTCGGGGCATCGCCGACGCCTGCCGGGTGTTCGGCACGCCGGTCACGGGAGGGAACGTATCGTTCTACAATGAGAGCCCGTCGGGCTCGATCGATCCCACTCCCACCATAGGCATGGTGGGACTGCTTCCCCGCGTTGAAGATCGGGTCGGCAGCTACTTCGACTCGCCCCGCGACGAGGTCTTCATCGTCGGGGACACCAGTGGCATCCTGGGGGGTTCGGCCTACTGGGCCGAGGTCTGTGATTTCGTGGGCGGCGACCAGCCGGCGGTGGACCTCGAGGCTGAGCTCCAGCTGCAGCGCTTCCTCGTGGCCGCCGCCGAGCAGCGGCTGCTGCGATCAGCCCACGATTGCTCCGAGGGCGGACTCGCAGTTACGCTGGCCGAGGCGGCCATGGGCGGCCCATACGTACCCGGGAGCCTGGGCGCTCGGCTCGATCTCACCGGCTATGCTCCCGACGTTCCGGTCGAGGGTCTCCTTTATGGAGAGGACGGCGCCCGGGCAGTCGTCACCTGCGCCCCTCACCAGGGGCGGCGGCTGATCGCCCTCGCCAACGAGCACCGCGTACCGGTGTTCCACGCCGGCAGGGTGGAGAGCGCCGGAACGCTGGAACTGCAGGTGGACGGCCAACTGTTCTCCTGGAGCACCGACGCACTTCGCAGGATCTGCTCAGAAGCTATTCCGCGGCGGATGCAGCATACCGACGTGGATCGGGTGGTAGGAGAGTAAGCATGTGTGGCATCATCGGCGTATCCGGCGTTCCTGATGCGGCCCGTCTGGCCTATCTCGGGCTCTACGCCCTCCAGCACCGGGGGCAGGAGAGCGCGGGCATCGTGGCGATTGATAGTCAGGGAACGGCCCGATCTCACCGCGGGATGGGGCTGGTTTCCGAGAACTTCGACGATCAGATCCTGGCCGGCCTCCCCGGGGACGTGGCCGTGGGCCATACCCGCTATTCCACGACCGGCAGTACGGTGCTGGCGAACGCCCAGCCGTGCAGCGTCAACACCCGGTGCGGGCCCCTCGCCATCGCCCATAACGGAAACCTGATCAACGCCGGCACCATCAAGCGCGATCTGGTTGCACGCGGGGCGATCTTCAGCGGCTCCAGTGATACCGAAGTTCTGGTCCATCTCATCGCCCGTTCGGCCGCCGCCACCGTGGAGGACCAGATCCGGGACGCGCTGGAGCAGGTGGACGGGGCCTACTCTCTCGTGATCACCGTCGGCCGGACCATGTATGCGGTGATCGACAGCCGCGGCTTCCGCCCTCTCGTCATCGGCCGGCTCGGCACCGGGATCGTAGTGGCATCAGAGACCTGCGCCCTGGATCTCATCGGCGCGTCGATCACCTGCGAGCTCCGGCCGGGGGACTTTGTCCGGATCGAGGACGGAGAAGTCACTCACCTGCCCCGCCTGGCGTCCCGGCCGGTGAGCCGGTGCGTGTTCGAGCTGGTGTACTTCGCCCGGCCGGACAGCACCGTCTTCGGCAAGTCGGTGGATGCGGCCCGCCGCGAGCTGGGACGCCAGCTCGCACGGGAGCAACCCGCTCCCGGCGGTGAAGTGGTGTTCAGCGTTCCCGACAGCTCCAATGCCATGGCCCTGGGCTTTTCCGAGGTGTCAGGCATCAAGCTCGAATACGGCCTGATCCGAAATCACTACGTGGGGCGGACCTTCATCAACCCGACGCAGGCGCTCCGCGTTGCCAAGGTGAAGATCAAGTTCAATCCGGTGCGGGAAGTCATACAGGGGAAGTCGGTCGTCGTGGTGGATGACAGCCTGGTTCGCGGCAATACCAGCAAGGAGCTGGTGCAGATGATCCGCGGCGCCGGCGCCCGCGAGGTCCATCTCCGGCTCGGGTCGCCGCCGATCACCGGCCCGTGCCACTATGGTATCGACACCCCGACGCGGGAAGAGCTGATCGGCGCCACCCACTCGATCGAGGAGATCCGGCAGTTCCTGGGAGTGGACAGCCTGGGCTACCTCTCGCTGGACGGAATGCTGACCGCGGCCGGGAAAGACACGGGCTTCTGCCACGCCTGCTTCTCAGGCAACTATCCCACCATCACCCCGGACGATCTGGTGCAGCTGCGGCATGGTATGCCAGCCCTCGCGACGCCCGCATGAGCGGGTCCTATAGTCAGCCGCTGGTCTATTTCTTCGGCCAGGGCCGCGCCGACGGCACCGCGGCCATGAAGGATGTGCTCGGCGGCAAGGGAGCCGGGCTTGCCGAGATGACCACCATCGGCATTCCCGTCCCTCCCGGCTTCACCATCGCCAGCAACCTCTGCCTGCACTATCTCGAGAGCCGTCAGTTCACGAAGCGGGTGCGAGCCCAGGTGGAAGATGCCCTTCAACGGCTGGAGAGCGCCACCGGTAAATATCTCGGCGACGGAGACAACCCACTACTGGTTTCAGTCCGCTCCGGCGCCGCGGTGTCGATGCCGGGGATGATGGAGACGATTCTCAACCTGGGCCTCAACGACGTGACGGTCGAAGGGCTCACCCGGCAGAGCGGCAATCCCCGGTTTGCCTGGGATTCCTACCGCCGGTTCGTCCAGATGTATGGCAGTGTGGTGTTCGATCTCTCGAAGAAGCCGTTCGAGCAGATCCTCGAAGAGCACAAACAGCGCTGCCGCATCGAGCGCGACATCGATCTGCCGGTCGAGGAGATGCAGGCCATCGTCCGCCGCTTCAAGCAGCACGTGCGCCAGGAATCAGGGAAAGAGTTTCCGGAGGAGCCGCTGGATCAACTCTGGGGCGCTGTCGCCGCGGTATTCGAGAGCTGGAACACGCGCCGCGCCATCGACTATCGCAAGCTCCACGACATTCCCGACGCCATGGGCACTGCCGTCAACATTGTCGCCATGGTCTTCGGCAACCTGGGGGAGGACTCGGGCACGGGTGTCACCTTCAGCCGCGACCCTTCGACCGGCGCGCAAAGCCTCTACGGCGAGTATCTGCTGAACGCCCAGGGCGAGGACGTAGTCTCCGGCAGCAGAGACCCGTTGCCCATCGGGACGATGAAGGAACAGCTTCCCCACGCCTACCAGGAGCTCGAACGGGTGGCGCGGACCCTGGAGCGGCACTTCCGGGACGTGCAGGACATGGAGTTTACCATCGAGCGCGGTAACCTCTACATGCTCCAGACGCGGCGGGCCCAGCGCTCGGGGCACGCGGCCGTCCAAATCGCCTGCGACATGGTGGACGAGGGCCTCATCTCCGAGCAGGAGGCAGTGGCCCGCATACCCCCCAACGATCTGAATCAGCTGCTGCACCCCACGATCGATCCCCACAGCAAGCTCGACCTGCTTACCACCGGTCTCCCGGCTTCGCCCGGAGCGGCCTGCGGGACAGTGGTGTTCGATGCCGATCAGGCCGAGCGGATGGGTCGCGCCGGCCAGTCGGTCATCCTGGTGCGCCGGGAGACCTCACCCGAGGACTTTCACGGCATGGTGACCGCCAAGGCCATCCTGACCGCGCGGGGAGGAATGACCTCGCACGCCGCCGTAGTTGCGCGTGGCATGGGGAAGCCCTGTGTGGCCGCGGCGCAGGGGCTGATGGTGGACGAGAAGGCGAATCGCTTCTCGGTCAACGGGCGCAGCATTGCCGAAGGCGACTGGATCACGGTTGACGGCAGCACTGGCAAGGTGTTTGCCGGCCAGGCCGCGCTCATTGCGCCGGAGCTGAGCGGCAACTTCAACCGCGTCATGAAATGGGCCGACCGCATCATGCAGCTGCGGGTGCGGGTGAACGCCGACACGCCGGCCGATGCCCACCGCGGCCGGGACTTTGGCGCTGAGGGCATCGGGCTGTGCCGAACCGAGCACATGTTTTTCGACGGCGACCGCCTCATCGCCATGCGCGAGATGATCGTGGCCCAGGACGAGGCCGGACGGAAGCGAGCGTTGGCCAAATTGCTTCCGATGCAGCGGGGCGACTTCGAAGCGATCTTCCGCGCCATGGAGGGGTACCCCGTCACCATTCGGCTGCTCGACCCTCCCCTGCACGAATTTCTGCCCAAGGAGCCAGCCGAGATCGAGACCCTGGCTCGCGAGCTACAGATGGACCCCGGCGTCCTCCGAGGCATCGTGGAGCGGCTGCACGAGGTCAATCCCATGCTGGGCCTCCGGGGCTGCAGGCTTGGCATCATCTACCCCGAGATCACCGCCATGCAGGTGCGGGCCATCTTCGAGGCCGCGTGCACCGTGGTGGCTCGAAAGGGGCGGGTCATGCCCGAGGTGATGATCCCGCTCACCGCCAGCGTCGTGGAGTTCCGGAAGCAGGCGTTGGTTGTGCGACAGGTCGCCGAAGAGGTCTTCCAGGAGCGCCAGATAACCGTTCCCTATCTGCTGGGCACGATGATCGAGCTTCCCCGCGCCGCGCTCACGGCGGATGAGCTCGCCCGGGAAGCGCAGTTCTTCTCCTTCGGCACCAACGATCTGACCCAGACCACCTGGGGTCTCTCCCGCGATGATGCCGGCAAGTTTCTTCCCTACTACATCGAGCACGGGGTAATAGAAGACGATCCCTTCCAGGTGCTGGACCAGGCCGGTGTCGGAAAGCTCATCGCCATGGCGTGTGACCTCGGCCGGCGCACCAGGCCCGACCTCAAACTCGGCATCTGCGGGGAGCACGGTGGGGACCCGGCTTCCGTGACCTTCTGCGATCGCCTGGGAATGAATTACGTGTCCTGCTCGCCGTTCCGGGTGCCCATCGCCCGGCTGGCGGCGGCCCAGGCCGCACTGGCCGCCCGCGGCACCATGGACCGCACCAGGGCGACCGTCTAGGCATCTCGACTCCGCCACAAGGACCACAATGACAGAGCCCCTGGTGGGGATCGTGATGGGGAGCGACTCGGACTGGGAAGTGATGCAGCACGCCGCCCGAAGGCTGACCGAGTTCGGCGTGGCCCATGAGTCCCGCGTGGTATCGGCGCACCGCACCCCGGACCAGCTCTACCGCTACGCCGAGAACGCCGCCAGCCGGGGGCTGCGCTGCATCATCGCTGGCGCAGGCGGGGCCGCACACCTCCCCGGAATGCTCGCCGCCAAGACCACCCTGCCCGTGCTTGGCGTGCCGATCCCTACCAAGCACCTGCAGGGTCTCGATTCCCTGCTCTCTATCGTCCAGATGCCGGCCGGGATCCCGGTCGCCACCTTTGCCATCGGTACCGCGGGAGCCGGGAACGCCGGGCTGTACGCAGTCGCAATTCTGGCGCTGCATGACGCCGCCCTGGCCGAGCGGCTGGAGGACTTTCGGCGGGAGCAGGAGCGGCGGGTCCTGGATCTCAAGCTGCCGGACCCCTCGTGATTCTTCCCGGCGCCACCGTGGGCGTTGTCGGAGGCGGACAGCTGGGCAGGATGTTCACATTGCAGGCGCTCGGCATGGGCTATCGTGTCGTGGTGCTGGACCCTGACCCCCTGAGCCCCGCTGGGGCGGTGGCAAGCCGGCACATCCGCGCGACCTACCTGGACCAGCAGGCGCTGGCCGACATGGCCTCGAGCTGCTCGGCAATCACCACGGAATTCGAGAACGTTCCGGCCGAGACGCCTGGAGACTCTGGGGCGCTCGGCTCTGGTGCGTCCGCCCGTCGCAGCTGTCGCCATCACCCAGGACCGGATCGCCGAGAAGAGCTTCCTCCGCAGTCACGGCTTTGCGACTGCTCCATTTCAGCCCGTGAGGGATACGAGCGAGTTGCGCCAAGCGCTCCGCGAATTTCCGGCCCCCGCGCTCCTCAAGACCAGCCGGCTGGGCTATGACGGGAAGGGCCAGGCCGCCGTCGCCAGCGAAACCGAAGCCGTTCGTGCCTTCGAACGTTTCGGTGGAGTGCCGTGCGTTCTCGAGGCACTGCTCCAGCTGGAATGCGAGCTTTCCGTCATCGTCACGCGTGGAGCCGACGGAGACACCTCTACGTTTCCGGTGGCCGAGAACCGCCACGTCGGGGGGATCCTGGAGACGTCGGTGGTTCCGGCACGAATATCGGAGATGCTGGCGGCGCAGGCCTGCCAGATCGGGACCAGGGTCGCCGAGGCCATGGCGTATGTGGGTGTGCTGGCGGTGGAGCTGTTCGTGGTGGAGGGCACCCTGCTGGTGAACGAGATGGCCCCCCGGCCGCATAACAGCGGCCACTACACCATGGATGCGTGCTCCGCCGACCAGTTCGAGCAGCAGCTTCGGACGTTGTGTGGACTTCCGGTGGCGCGTCCGTCGCTGTTGTCGCCGGTCGCCATGGTCAACCTGCTGGGCGACCTCTGGGCCGGGGGGGAGCCGCGCTGGGAGGAGGCATTTCGGCGGCCGGGAGTGCGGCTGCATCTGTACGGGAAAGCTGAAGCCCGGCCAGGGCGGAAGATGGGGCACCTGAACTGCCTCTCCCCGGACCCGAACCGGGCGCTGGCCCTGGCGCTCGAGACTCGTGACGCGTTGCGGCGGCCATAGCCCGGGGTGCCGCGGCGCTACAAGAGCTTCACCCCGCTAATGAGTCTGTCCACTTCATCCTCGGTGGTGTAGCAGGCGCAGCCGGCGCGAACCAGCCCGTCCTTCAATCCCAGCCGTTCCACCACCGTGGTTGCGTAGAAGTCGCCGCTGGAGACGAAGACGCCACGCTCAGCGAGGTGCCGGGCTACTGTGTCGGCCGAGAAGCCGTCGACCGTAAATGCCACGGTTGGTGTCCGAGGTAGATCCGGGGTCGGACCGTAGAGGGTGACGCCGGCGATATCGGAGAGCCCTTCCCACATTCTGAGCAGCAGGGCCGTACCGCGGGCGTGCAGGAACGCGAACGTATCGGCGAGGCGATCCCGGCGGGACGCGCCCGAGCCGAAGGAGGCCAGGAAATCAACCGCCGCTGCGGCTCCCACAATGCCCTCGTGGTTCAGAGTCCCGGTCTCTACGCGTTCGGGCGCGACATCCGGGGCTGGGGCCAGCTTCGGCACCTCGACCCGTTCCAGCGCCTCTCTGCGGCCCCACAGGATGCCCACATGGGGCCCGTAGAACTTGTAGGAGGAACAGGCGAGGAAATCGCAGCCGAGGGCGGCGACATCTACCAGGGCATGCGGCGCGTAGTGGACCGCGTCCACGAAGGTGAGAACCCCCGCGTCACGGGCCAGCCTGACCGCGCGCGCGACATCGCTGATCGTGCCCAGAGCGTTGGATGCGGCGCCAAGGGCCAGGAGCCGGGGCTTTTCACTCAGGCGCTGCTCCAGGGCGGTCCAATCAAGCTGGCCCCGGTCAAGCAGTGGCACGGAGAGCACCGTGATTCCTCGATCCCGCTCGAGTGCCCGCCACGGAGCCACGTTGGCATGATGGTCCAGCTCGGTGATCACGACCCTGTCGCCCGGCGTCCAGGCCCTCCCCAGTCCACGCGCCAGATGGAAGGTCAGGGTGGTCATGTTGGCGCCGAACGCTACTTCCGAGGGGTGGGCGCCCAGGAAGTCTGCCAGCGCGGAGCGCGCAGCTGCGATCAGCGCATCGGTTTCCTCGCTGGTGGGATAGGCCCAGTGGGTGTTGGCGTTGTGGTGGTAGAGATACGACGCCATCGCCTCTACCACCCCTCGCGGGACCTGGGTGCCACCGGGGCCATCGAAGTACGCGACCGGGCTGCCGCCATGCTTTCGTTCGAGAGCCGGGAAGTGCGAGCGGAGGGCGTCGATATCGGCGGCGCGCGGAGCAGCAGAACTTGAGAGGGTCATGGGTGTAAATTACTGCAACGTGGTGACCCGTGAACCCTCTGGCGCAGGTCCCCCGAGAGCCGTAGTTTTTTGGCTTCACCCACTCCCCCTGCGGTTGCTTTTGCCATACCGCAACTCACCCGTTCAGACTTTGGGGCCCCGGATGCCGCTCCCGAGACGAGCTGTGCCTCTCGCAGCATGTGCCGCCCTCCTGGGGGCCCTCGGGGCGTGCGGTGGCAGCGAGCCGCAGCCGATCCCAGCTGAAGTGTCACTCAACACCGCGACCGTCGCGCTCACGGCCCTGGGGCAGCAGCAACAGCTCTCTGCGTCGATCACCGATCAGGACGGCAACACGCTGCCGCCGGAAACGGCCAGCTGGAGCAGCAGCAACCCTGCGGTCGCGAGCGTCACCCAGACCGGCCTGGTGACGGCGGAGGGGGCCGGCTCGGCCCAGGTCACCGCCTCGGCCGGATCGGCGAGCGCGGCAGCCCAGGTCTCCGTTACCCAGACGCCGGCCGAAATCCAGAAGATCTCGGGCGACGGTCAGACGGGACCCGCCGGGGCCGAACTCTCCTCCCCATTGGTAGTGCAGGTCAACGACACAGGAGACAATCCGATCCCCAACGCCACCGTTGTGTTCACGGTAGTGCAGGGAGAGGGAAGCGTCGGCAGCTCCTCCGTTACGACGGGTGCTGACGGGCGGGCCGCGACAACGTTTACCACTGGCTCAATCTCGGGATCGACTCAGTTGGTGTCGGCCTCGGTGCCGTCCACCGCGCTGTCGGTGTCCTTCACCGCGGTGGCCGCTGCAGACCCGTTGTCATTCAACATCGGCATACGGTTTCTGGGCACAGCCACCGAAGCCCAGCGGCAGGCGTTCAATAGCGCACGGCTCCGCTGGGAGGAGGCGGTGACCGGTGATCTCGAGGACGGTCTGCTTCAGGCCGCGGCGGGCACCTGCGGCGCAGACTCGCCCGCGGTAAATCAGAATATCGACGACGTGCTGATACTGGTGAGGCTGATCCCGATCGACGGCGAAGGCGGCGTGCTCGGTGGCGCCGGACCCTGCTGGATCCGGGATCCCAGCAACCTGACCATCATGGGCTCGATGCAGTTCGACACCGACGACCTGGAGGTGATGGAGGCTGACGGCATACTCGCCAACGTTGTTCTCCACGAGATGGGGCATGTGCTCGGCATTGGCACCCTGTGGGAATTACAGGGGTTCCTGCCGGATCCATCCCTTCCACCGGGAACCAGCACCGACCCTCATTTTACCGGCCCCCAGGCTATCACCGCCTTCGACGATGTCGGCGGCATCGCCTACATCGCCGGCGCCAAGGTTCCAGTCGAGAACACCGGCGGCCCCGGCACGGCCGACAGCCACTGGCGTGAGTCGGTCCTCAACGACGAGCTGCTGACCGGGTTCATAGGCACCGGCAGCAGCCCTTTGAGCATCGTGACGCTGGCCTCTCTGGCCGACCAGGGCTACGGGGTGGACCTCACCCAGGCCGATGCCTTCACGCTGCTGCCGTCAGTCCGCGCCTTCGCTTCACGGCCGCTGATCCAACTCAAGAATGACGTCCTGCGGGGGCCGATCCGGAAGGTGGACTCCCGAGGCCGCATAACCGGCGAGCTGCGCCGCTGATGCATTGGCGCGCTCAGCTCACAGCCCGCCACGGTTTCCTTGCGCTTCTGCTTGCGTCGGCCTGCCGGGCCCAGTCCGCGCGGCCCGATCCGCAGGAGTGCGCTGCGCCTACATCCGAGCTGACATCCACCGCCTCCACCGAAGGAATGGGCGGCGAGTATCGCCTGCGACTGGTTGCCACCTCGGGTCCCAAGACCGGATCCGCGACCAACGGCAAGCTCACACTCCAGCCTCAGAGGGGAGAGCTCCGGTACCGGGTGCGACCCGGGGGAGTCCCCGACTCATCGGTGGTGCATCCACTTTATGGCTCCACCGACGTGGACCTGGCAGCGGTCGACGCCGTGCTCGTCGGGAGCACCAGCTCCCTGGACTCGACGAAGCCTGGCGTGCTGGTCGTGGAACGGCACGCGCGGCCGGGTCAACCGCCCCTCGCGGATATCGTGCTGCGGCTGGGATCCGACGCTAACCAGCGGGAGCGGCAACGGGTAGACGGCGGGTACACCGCGCTCAGGATCCGGCAGTTGAGTCCTGAGGGATTCTCCGGCACCTGGGCCAGCGGGATCAAGGCAGAGCAGTCCGGCGGATATTTTTGTGCGGAGAGGAATGACGGGTAAGGCGGACGGGCGGACGGGCAGACGGGCGGACGAAAAAAGAACGGGACCCCTACTCGGAGTCCCGTTCTTTTTTTGCACCGTCCCTCTGTCTACCTGTCTGTCTGTCCGTTCACCCTTGATGGAGGCGCAGGGAATCGAACCCTGGTCCGAGTGAGCTTCCAGAACCGCGTCTACGTGTGTAGGCTCGACTTTCTACCGTCACTCTGGATCGGTTTCGAGCCGACCTCTCCAGAGCCTATCTCCTGAAATCTCGCCGGACGCGTCGGAGCGACACGACCAGCCAGCCCAGATTTGCGATTCGATGGTCAGCGCCCCGGGCGGGCTCCATCCATCGAAGGAGCATAAGCGAGCGTTAGCTCAGCTTACGCAGCCATTGCCAGTTCAGAGTTGGCAGTTGAATCATTCCAGACGGTTTTACCAGGAACCTGGACCTGGACACGCTGCAATTCCTTCATCAAACCCGTCGAAGCCAAGTCGCCCCCGGGTATCGGAATCATAGTGGAATTGAGGCTTGCAGGAAAGGGCGGAGTGGCCGGAGAGTACGGAGAGGAAGGAGCAGGTGTCAGCGCTATTCGCCCGGCTTACAGTAGCTTACAGAATCCATCTAAAGTGATGCATCAGCTGCTTTACCTTCTCCGTCCTCGCCGTCCTCGCCGTCTTCTCCGCCTTCTCCACCGTTCCTACCGTCCCGCCTTTTCCACCCGGTTCCGCCCGCTGCGCTTGGCCACGTACAGGGCCGAGTCGGCCTGGGCGGGCAAGTTATGGAGACTGCTGCTGGTCTCAGGGCAGGCCGCCACCCCGAAGGAGGCGCTCAGCGGCCACTGCCGCCCCCGCCAGTCCCACGCTGTGGTTCCCAACTTCAGGCGAATGCGCTCAGCGATCCTGGCCCCCAGCTCCAGGCTAGTCTCCGGCAGCCACACCGCAAACTCCTCTCCGCCGATCCGTCCGGGAGCGTCCGCACCGCGGATCTGTTCCCGGATGATTCGGGCGAAGTGGACCAGCGCGGCGTCGCCGGCTGGGTGGCCGAGGGTGTCGTTCAGATTCTTGAAGTGGTCGAGGTCGGCGTAGACCAGCGCGCCCTCCTTCGCCGTGATGAGGCGAAACGCCTCATCGAACCCGCGGCGGTTATGGAGACCCGTCAGCGGATCGATCGTTGCCGCCCGTTTCTGCTGGTCGGCCAGCAAGGCACGGTAGATTCGCGGCGCCGCGTTCGCGAGCGCTTCGTGCAGCTCCGCCCGTGCCGCGCCGACCGGCTCGCGTCCACCGGTCAGCCAGATCGCCACCGCGCCGACCGCATGGTCGTGGTCTCGCTTCATCGGAAGGAGGAGGACCGAACCGGGCCGGCTTCGCCGGTCGGGCACGACGCCCCCGAGCGGCTCAGCGGTGGATACGAATGGATCGAGGGTTCCCTGGGCGACCCGAGCCAGCTCGCTTTCCGGCGGCAGCAGGCTGTCGAGCAGGCGGCGGTCGCCCCGGCCGGAGACACCGATGACCCGGACTCCGCTGGTGTCCAGCGCCGTCACCACCACCTGCGCGTCCAGAGTACGCTCCAGCTGATAGGCCAGTCTGAGTCCGACGCTTCCGACCGACTCCAGCGACGATTCCTGCGCCTGGGCCTGCGTCAGTGCCACGATCTGGGGACGACGCCGCACTCCTTCGAGCAGGCGGCGGAGGTCGTCCTCGACCACGGGCAGATCTCCCGGGTCGAACCCTTCGGAGAGCAGCAATCCCACGCCGGCTCCGCCCTGCGCGTGAAAGACCAGCATGCCGGTTTCCATGCGCTCTACTCCGCTCTGCTCCTGGTCCCGGGCGCGCTCCAGCCGGCGGTCCACGGCCACGATCTGACCCACGGAGAGTCGCTCGGGCTCGAGAATGCGCTCGGCCCTGGGGCCCTCCTCGCCGGGATCCAGCTCGGTGATCCACACGCCGACTGCCTCATGGGCCCGTCGCAGCCACTCCAGCGCCGGGTCCGGCAGCAGATGTGGGGACACCCCGGCACGAACCCCGCTTCGCCTTTGCCGCCGCCCCAGCAGCCATCCAGCCACGCCGGCGGCGGCCACCAGCAACAGAACCACCGTCGTCGTCATCCCCTGAGCCAGCCCCGGCGGCGAAACCAGAGATAGATGACCAATGTCACCAGTCCCATTACTCCCATGACCGCAGGATAGCCCCAGTGCTCTCGCAGCTCAGGCATGAACTCGAAGTTCATCCCGTATATACCGACGATGAATGTGAGCGGCAGGAAAAAAACCGAGAACACGGTGAGGACCCGGACCACCTCGTTGGTGCGGTGGGAAGCCAGCGCCAGCTGGATGCTGAGCAGGTTGTTCACGTCCTCCACCAGCTCCTCGGCGTAGGAGTACATGCTCTCGGCGTTCTCCCGCAGGTCCTGGAATAGTGGAGCCGTCGGCTCCGAGGCGGGCACCAGTCTTTGAACCACATCCAGGGTATGCGACAGCATCCGCCGCATCTGGGTGACCCTGCGCTTCTCGGTATAGATGCGCTGCAGCAGACCGGTAATCTCGTGCTCACCGAACACCGTCGCTTCGAACTTGTCGATCGCACTTTCCGCTTCGCCGAGTGGCCTTTCGTAGGTCTCGATGGCCTCATTGATGATCTCGATCAGCACCCGCGGCAGAAAGCTCTTCCGCCGCTCCGCGCCCGGAGGGGGTGGACTCTGGTACTTCGAGATAAGGGCCGCCAGGAACGGCTGCTCGGTGCGGTGAATGGTGATCAGAAAGTCGGTGCTGAAGAAAATGGCGACCTTGCGGGTCATTTCCTGAACCGTGGAGCAATCGCGGGTCGCCGCTTCGTCGAAGGCCCGCACGATGATGAAGGTGACCGGGCCGATGCGCTCGTATTTGGGCAGGTGCTCGGGGTCGAGCGAATCCTCGACCGACGTCGAGTGCAGCCCGTACTGCCGCGCGATGTTTGCCAGCTCCGCCTTGGAGGGGTTCACTACGTCGAGCCAGATGAAGGGAGGCTCGTTGCTGTTGACGATGGTGCGGAGGCTCATGTCTGGCAGATACGGCTGGCCGCCGCGGCGGCGCCGAAGCCGTTGTCGATGTTTACCACGGTCACCCCCGCCGCACAGGAGTTCAGCATACCAAGTAGCGCCGCCAGGCCGCCAAACGCGGCCCCGTAGCCGACGCTGGTCGGTACCGCAATGACCGGCACCGCGACCAGCCCCCCGACTACGCTGGGCAACGCGCCCTCCATGCCCGCCACCACGATCACGACGCGGGCGCGCCGGATCTGGTCGGTTGCGGCCACCAGGCGATGGAGACCGGCGACTCCGACGTCGATCAGCCGCTCCACGGTGTGGCCCATCGCGTCTGCGACCACCGCGGCCTCCTCGGCAACCGGGAGATCGCTGGTTCCGGCGGAAATCACGAGAATGGTTCCGGTCCTCGGCGGGGAACGCTCACCAGCCAAATGGACGACCCGGGCCAGCGGGTGCCACACCATCGTGGGGAAGCGCGTCTGGAGACGTGCAGCAACCGCATCGTCGGCGCGTGTGCCCAGGAATGAGCCCGTCGCCGCGGCCAGCCGCTCGCAGATGGCAACCACCTGGTCGACGGTCTTCCCCTCGCAGAAGACCACCTCGGGAAACCCCTGGCGCAGCGCTCGGTGATGATCGATCCGCGCGAATGGCAGATCTTCGAAGGGAAGGTGTCGCAGCCGCTCGAGCGCCGCATCCGGTGCGAGGCGACCGGCAGCAACCTCGGCCAGCAGGGCCTGGAGCTGCTCGGCCTTCACGCCACCTGGGCGACCGGATCGAGATATTCGAGGAAGATCGCCTCCGCCTCGGCGATAGACTCGATCTGAAAAAGGCGTTGGCGCAGCGCGCTCGAACCGTGCAGCCCGCGGGTGTACCAGCCCAGATGCTTGCGGAACTCCATCACGGTGCGACGGGTGTCTCCCTGCAGACGAAGCGCCAGACGGGCATGCTCCAGCGCCACGCTGAAGCGCTCCCCTGCGTCTGGGGCCGCCGCCGGCACCTGCCCGGCCATCAGGGCCTGCCCATCGCGGAAGAGCCATGGATTCCCGAATGCCCCCCGCCCCACCATGGCGCCGGCACAGCCGGTGTGGTCCCGCATGCGGACGAGATCGGTGGCCGTCTCCAGGTCGCCGTTGCCGATCACTGGAATGTCGAGTGCCTCGACTACGCGGGCGATCTCGTCCCAGTTCGCCTTCCCCGAGAACATCTGGGTGCGGGTGCGGGCGTGCAGTGTGAACGCACGGGCGCCGGCGTCCTGCATCCGAAGGGCGATCGCCACCGGGTCCCGGGATTCATCGTTCCAGCCGCTCCGGGTCTTGACCGTAACCGGAAGGTGCGTGGCAGCGATCACTGCCCGAATGATGCGTGCCACGAGGTCCATGTCCCGCAGGCAGCCGGAGCCTCCGTTCCGCTGGACTACCTTCTTGACCGGACAGCCGAAGTTGATGTCGATGAACTCGGGCTGGTAGTGCTCGGTAATGAGCCCGGCGGCTTCGGCCATGGCATTCGGATCGGCGCCATAAATCTGGATGCCGATGGGGCGCTCCACCTCCTCGAACTCGGCTCCTTCGAGGGTGGTCCTGATGCGGCGTCGGATTGCCTCTGACGAGAGAAACTCGGACAGCACAACGTCGGCTCCCATTCGCCGGCAAACCTGGCGGAACGGCGCCTCCGAGACTCCCGCCATCGGGGCCAGGATCAGCGGGAATGGATGGGCTGACGGATAGGGCAACTGCATGGGGATAAAATACTTGGCCCTTCGGAGAGTAGCAATGGACGAGGGTGCATCCCCGCTGCTTTGACACGTCATACAGCAGGATGTAGGTTGCCGGGCCATGCGACTGAGAGACTTCTTCAGCCCCGAAGCAATCGCACTTTCGCTGCGTGGGGGTTCCAAGGACGAAATCCTGGCCGAGATGGTGGCGCTGCTGGGGACCGACGAGCGATCGGCGGGAACTCTGCTCCGCATCCTCCAGCGGCGGGAGAATCTGGGCTCGACCGGGGTGGGCCGGGGGATCGCCATCCCGCACGGCCGCTCGCTGGTGGTCAGCCGGCTCCGCCTGGCGTTCGGACACAAGCCCGACGGAATCGAGTTCCAGGCTATCGACAGCCGGCCGGTCTTCAGCGTCTTTCTGATCGTGGCGCCGCCACTCGAGATTTCCAACCAGTACCTGCCGGTGCTGGGCCGGATCGCACAGTTCGCCAAGGAACCGGATGTTCCTGACCGTCTCGCCGCTCTCAACTCCCCTGAAGCCTTCTTCCGCCTCCTGGAGGAGAAGGGCGTCTGAAACCGTGAGTCATACGCTTCTCCTTCTCACCTCTTCCTTCTCACTTCTCACCGCTCAGGTCCAGTCACCACCCGCCGCAGAGTTCGAGCGACTGAAGGACTCCCTAGCCCGCTCCACCGACACTACTGAACTCCGCAAACTGCTTCGGTCCTCTCAGCGTTATCACAAATCTCACAAGGCGGACCTTCCGGCCGCCCTTCGCTCGGGATTGGTGGCGCTAAGGCTGGGTGAGCTGCGTGCAGACCCTGATTTTTCCGAGGCGCTCTCAAGCCTTCGTGAGGCAGCCAAACGTGGCTCCCACCGGCCAGAGCCATGGTACGCCTTGGGACTTGCTGAAGAAGGTCGGAGCGCGTGGGAGATGCAGGATCGCCTGAACCTTGGCAACCGCGTCGGTATGAAGGCGCTGGAACGGGCAGCAGCTCACCACCGGAAGGCTCTCATGGCCGAGCCGGGCTACAGTTCCGCCGCGCTTGCATTGGCGCGTTTGACTTTGTCGCTGAGCGACACCGCGCGCCTGGCCCAGTCCCTCCCCGTGCTTCGCAAAGCTTCCGAGGCAGCCAGCGCAGGTGATGATGTCGTGCTCGCTTACGGGCGGGTGGAGAGGTCGGCAGGGAGGCTCGACGAAGCTGCAGGTGCCTTTCGCCGATACCTCACCTTCCACACGAACAGCGCTCTGGGACAGCTCGAATTAGCCCGAACACTGTTGGCGATGGGAAGCCCCGAGGGAGAAATAGCCTACTACGAGGGCGCCTCCCGGGCCGATGTACCTACCGCATCAGAGTACCGATCCGACCTGGTTCCGCTGGTAGGGGATTCAGGTGTCGCACACCTCGATGGACTGACGCGTGAGCAGTTGGCATTGGCGCTGGCCCACTTCTGGAACGACCGTGATCGCCTAGAGCTGCGGTCACAGGGAGAACGGTTACGCGAGCATTACCGCCGGCTCCAGTACGCCCGGCGTCACTTTCCGCTGACCATCAGCCGGCGATACTACGGCCAGCTCGATGCCTACCGCTCGGGCAGCCTCGAGCTCGACGATCGCGGCATCATCTACGTACGCCACGGTGAGCCCGCGACCAGGCTTCGACCATTCGTGTTTGGCGCCATGCCCAACGAATCCTGGAAATACAGCCGCGCCGACGGAGATCTGCTCTTACACTTCAGTGGCGGCTGGGACGGCAATGGCGGAGGCGATCTCTACGATTACCGGCTGGTTCAGAGCGTGCTCGATCTTCGGGGTGCTGCCGATGCGCCTTACGATCAGCTGCTGCTGTCCCGCCAATCGCTGTCCCCCACCTACAGCCGAATGCTCAACTGGGGTCGGTTCGGAGCCGCACATGCGCGCGCACTCGAACGCAGCATCGGCGCGGCCAGTATCGAGGTCGGGACCACCACCGATAGCTATGAGCTGCAATTCGGCCGTCGATTAGGCGTCGTCGCAGACCTGGTGGCGGTAGGGAGAAGTCCCGATGGGAGTCTCGCGCATCTGGTGTTCGGGATTGCGGCATCAACGCTGAAGCCAGAACAGACCGGGCCCGAGGCGATCTACCGGGTGCGAGTACGTCTGGTAGCGCTTGACCGGCAGGAGAGGCCGGTCGCCAGTCTGGACACGAGCGTCTCAATCCGGCACCAGCGGGTGCTCGGTCCCGGTGAATTCGCGCTGGGACGGGTGGAGCTGCCCCTGCCCCGTGGGACATGGCGCTACCGGGCCTCACTCCAGCAGGGCGACAGCGCCGGCGTGGTCCTCCCTCGCAACTCTGTCACGGTGACCGACATCTACAGCGGCCGTCTCTCGCTCAGCGATCTCGCGCTCGGCACCCCGGGCCGGGCCATCCCCTGGGTCACCGATGCGGCTGACACTGTCCTGCTGGCGCCGTCGGCGCTGTTCCGGCGGGGCAGCGAAATACGGCTGTACTATGAGACCAGCGGCGTCACGCGAGGTCTCCGTTACCGCCACGAGATCACCGTGCTTCGGCCGGAGGGCCGCGACGGCAGACGAGGTCGCCCGCTGGTGGCGCTGTCATTCGAGGAGGAGGCGCCGGACTCGGTGATGCGGTCGCGTCGGTCGGTGAGGTTGGAACGGCTGAAGGAGGGGAGTTATGTGGTGGAAGTGATGGTCACCGGGCCCGACGGGGAGTCTCAACTCCGCCGCAGAGCCATCCGTCTCATCGATCGCTGATCGATCCTCCAAAGCTGCGGGTGGTCTCTAACTACTCCCACTCGATCGTCGCGGGCGGCTTGGAGCTGACGTCGTACACCACCCGGTTCACTCCGTCCACTTCGTTGGCAATCCGGTTCGATATCTGCGCCAGCACCTCGGGCGGAAAGGGAAACCAGTCGGCCGTCATCCCGTCCCGGCTGGTGACTGCCCTGAGGGCGATGACCTGATCGTAGGTCCGGCCATCCCCCTGGACGCCGACCGAGCGGATCGGCAGCAGCACCGCGAAGGCCTGCCAAATCTCGTCGTACAGACCGGCAGCGCGGATCTCCTCGGTGTAGACGTGGTCCGCTCGCCGCAGCATCTCCAGGTTCTCGGGGGTGACGTCGCCCAGGATGCGAATGGCCAGCCCCGGGCCAGGAAACGGGTGGCGGCCGACCATCTCTTCGGGCAAGCCGAGCTCCCGACCCACCTGGCGCACTTCGTCCTTGAACAGCTCCCGCAGCGGCTCCAGCAGCTTGAACGGAAGCCGCTCGGGCAGCCCACCCACATTGTGGTGGGTCTTGATCGTCACCGACGGTCCGCCCAGGGGCGACAGTGACTCGATGACATCGGGGTAGAGGGTCCCCTGCACCAGGAACCCGACGTCGTTTCCCACCTGCTTCGCCTCGGCCTCGAACACGTCGATGAAGGTGTGACCGATGCGACGCCGCTTCTCCTCGGGGTCCGTCACGCCAGCGAGCCGCTCCAGAAATCGGTCGCGGGCATCCACCACCCGCAAATCGATGCCAAGGTGGCGGCGGAACGTCTGCTCCACCTGGTCTCGCTCATGGAGACGCAGGAGTCCGTGGTCCACGAAGATGCAGGTCAGCCGGGCGCCCACCGCACGGTGCACCAGCGCCGCCGCTACCGAGGAGTCCACCCCTCCGGAGAGTCCGCAGATGACCCGCTGCTTCGAGCCTACGACCTCACGGATGCGGGCGATCTCGGTCTCGACGAAGTGTCCCGGCGTCCAGTCGGGCGTGCAACCACAGACCTCGAAGAGGAAGTTGTTCAGGATCTCGCCGCCCCGGGGAGTGTGGGCGACCTCGGGATGGAACTGGACGCCGAAGAGCGGCCGCTGCTGATGCTCGATGGCGGCAACCGGAGAGTTGGCGCTGGATGCTGTGACCTGGTAGCCGGGCGGGGGAGAGTCGACGTGATCGCCATGACTCATCCAGACCGGTGTCTCCTCGCCTCGGCCGAAGCCGCGGAACAGACGACCGCCCTCGACCCGCACATTGGCGCGGCCGTATTCGCGCCGACTGGCCCGGATCACCGTTCCTCCCGAGAGGTGAGCCAACAGCTGCATGCCGTAGCACAGCCCCAGGACCGGCGTGTTCAGCTCCAGAAGCTTGGGGTCGGCCGTGGGAACGCTGTCGCCGTACACCGAGTTGGGGCCACCGGAAAGGATGATCCCCTTGGGCTTCCAGTCGCGAATCCACTCGACGGTGCGGTTGGGCGGATGGATCTCGCAGTAGACGTGCGCTTCCCGCACCCGCCGCGCGATCAGCTGGGTGTACTGGGACCCGAAGTCGATGATCAGGATGCCGTCGTGGTGTTTTGCCGTCATGGCGACAACCGCTCGGTTTCGAAGAGGGCCTCGAGGCTCTCACGAGGCCTGGCCACCCACCACTTCCCCTCGTCAACGATGACCTCCGGCGGTCGAGGGCGGCTGTTGTAGTTGGATGCCATGACGAACCCGTATGCGCCCGCACCCAGCACAGCCAGTGCGTCGCCCGCCTCCAGGCCCGGCAAGTCCCGCTCGAGCGCGAGGAAGTCACCGGTCTCGCAGACAGGACCGACCACATCCACCCGTTCGCGGGGCCGACCCCGCTCCGCCAGCTCCACGATTTCGTGGTACGCCTGATAGTGGCTGGGCCGCACCAGGTCATTCATCCCGGCGTCCACCACCACGAACTCCTTTCCGCCGGAGTGCTTCCGGTAGAGCACCCGGGTCAGCAGCACACCCGCGCTGCCGACCAGGAACCGGCCGGGCTCCAGGTAGACGGTGAGCCCCGTAGGCTTGAGCAGCGGTAGCACCGCCGCGGCAAACGCCGCCGGGTGGAGCGTCGGCTCGTCCGAGTACCGGATCCCGAGACCGCCGCCGATGTCGAGCACTCGCAAGGTGGTGATGCCGGCCTGGCGGATGCGGTCGACCAGGTCCACCAGCCGCCGGATCCCCTGCTTGAACGGTTCTGTATCGACCAGCTGGCTGCCCAGGTGCATCGCCAGCGTGGTGAGCTCGAGCCGAGGGTGGCGGAACACGAACTCCGCGGCGGAAATCACCTGGTCGGTGGGAACGCCGAACTTGATGCCGCTCTTGCCAGTCGAGATATAGGGATGGGTGTCCGCAGTGACGTCCGGGTTGACGCGGATCCCGACCTTCACCGGCGTCCGCTCGGCCTCGGCGAGGCTACCGATCAGCTCGAGCTCCTCCACCGACTCGACATTCAGGTGACCTACTCCGGCCCGGATAGCGGTGCGAAGCTCGTCGGCGGTCTTCCCCACTCCGCTGAACACGATGTGCTGCGGATCGAACCCGGCAGCCAGCGCGCGGGCCATCTCGCCCGCGGAGACGATGTCGGCGCCGGCGCCGAGCTCACGCAGGATACGGAGGACCGCGAGGTTGCTGTTTGCCTTCACGGCGAAGCAGATCCGGTGCGGAACCGGGCGGAGCGCGGCATCCAGGGAGCGATATCGCTCACGGATGGCGGCGGCGTTGTAGACGAATGCCGGCGTTCCCACCTGCTCGGCAATCCCGGGGAGCGAGACACCCGCGAGCAGCAGCGCGCCGTCCTTGCGCTCGAGCCCTGCATCCTCGAATAACGCGGTTGCTGCGCCGCTGCCCCGCTGCCCCACTATCCCGCTTAGTACGCCTTCGCCCACACAGCCTCGACGATGCTGGGACGATCGCACCACATGCAGCGGGTCGGGGCCACCGGTGAGCGGAACTCCGGATCGGGCAGCACCCGGATGGTGGCCTTGGTCTGGTCCTTGATCTCGGTTTCGCACACGCCGCGCCCACAGAAGCCGCCGTAGACGAAGCCGCCCTCGTTCTCCATCCGGGCGATGAACTGTTCCTTGGTGGCGCCTCGAACGCTGGCTGCCTCGCGGCGGGCCACCGCGGCGGCCAGCAGGTCGGCCTGGAACTGGTCCATCACCGCCGTGAGACGGGCCGGCAGCCCTTCCATCGGCACGGTTTCCTTTTTTCCGCCGGTCCGCCGCGCCAGCACCACCGAGCCGGCGGCGATGTCCCGCGGGCCGACCTCCAGCCGGAGCGGGACGCCCCGCCCTTCCCACTCGTAGTACTTGGCGCCCGGCTTCATCCCCTCACGGGAGTCCACATGGACCCGGATCCCGGCCGAGGCGAGCTCCTTACGCAACCGCATGGCGGCCTCCAGTACCGTGGCCCGTTCGGTGTCAGTCTTGTAGATAGGCACGATGACCACCTGGTACTGCGCCAGCCTCGGCGGGCAGACCAAGCCGCTGTCGTCACTGTGGGTCATGATCAGGGCGCCCACCAGCCGGGTGGACACTCCCCACGAGGTGTTCCAGACGTGGTCCAGGTTTCCGGCTGCGGTCTGAAAGGTGACTTCGAAAGCGCGGGCGAAGTTCTGGCCCAGGTTATGGCTGGTGCCGGCCTGGAGCGCCTTGTTGTCCTGCATCAGCGCCTCGCAGCTGTAGGTCCGCAGCGCGCCCGCGAAGCGTTCACTGTCGGTCTTGAGGCCGGTCAAAACCGGCATCGCCATCCACTCTTCCATGAAGGTGCGGTATACCCCGAGCATACGCCGCGCCTCCTCCTCCGCTTCGGCCTCGGTGGCGTGGGCGGTATGTCCTTCCTGCCAGAGGAACTCCGTGGTGCGCAGGAAGAGCCGGGTCCGCATCTCCCAGCGGACCACATTGGCCCACTGGTTGATCAGCAGCGGCAGATCGCGATAGCTCTGGATCCACTTGGCGTACATCGCGTAGATGATTGTCTCAGAAGTGGGCCGGACGATCAGCGGCTCCTCCAGCTCCTTTCCTCCCCCATGGGTGACAACGGCCACCTCGGGGGCGAAGCCCTCCACGTGCTCCGCCTCCCGGGAGAGGAAGCTCTGGGGAATGAACAGCGGGAAGTAGGCGTTCTGGTGCCCGGTGTCCTTGAACATCTGGTCCAGCGCCCGCTGCATCTGCTCCCAGATGGCGTAACCGTTCGGGCGGATGACCATGCATCCACGCACCGGGCTGTAGTCAGCCAGCTCGGCCCGTGCGATGATCTCGTTGTACCAGGCGCTGAAATCAGTGGCGCGAGGTGTGAGTGCCTTGGTCTCAGCCATGGATGCGGGCCTTGATGGTGTTCACGATCGAGTGCACTGCGACTGCCTCCTGAGAACCGCTCTGAAGATCCTTGATCATTACTTCGCCGCGGGCCCACTCGTCGGGGCCAACCACGACCGCGAGGCGCGCGTGGCGGGAATCCGCCAGCTTAAGCTGCTTGCCTACCGCCTGCGGGCTCAGGGCGTACTCCACTCTGAAGCCGATATCTCGCAGCTGGTGAGCCAGCGAGAGCACGTGAGGCTGGTCGTGCGGCGTGATAAAGGCGAGAAAGACGTCTATGCTCGACACGTCTGCCGGTATGAGATTCCGGTCCTTCAGCAGCTCACCCAACACGACGTCGCCCATGCCGAAGCCGACGGCGGGAAGCCGAACGCCGCCGACGGCGTCCAGCAGGTTATCGTAGCGTCCGCCACCGCAGATCGCCCGCAAGGTGCGCCCGGCGTCGAATACCTCGAAGACTACTCCGGTGTAGTAGGCCAATCCGCGGACGATGGTTAGATCGATCTCCACGAAATCCGCAAGCCCCATAGCAGTCAGCGAGTCATACGTCGCTTTCAGATGCCCACCGGCCTCGGCCAGGCCAGGCGATCTGCCCAGCTCCTTATCGAGCTGGTCCCACCCTCTAATCCTGGATATCTCCTGCAAATCAGAAACGCTTGCTGGAGCAAATGGCTCGGCCTTGGCCGAATGGATCTCTTCCTTCCGAAGCCGTTCGATCTTGTCGATGAACTCATAGGCCTTCGACATGCCTGAATCAGGCACTCCACGGTCTTTTAATAACGCGGAAAGCACCCCGCGATCGGAGAGCCGTACCCGGACGTCGCTCGCGCCGAGGCCGAAGGCACGCAGCACATCGAGCGCCAGCGCGATCAGCTCGGCATCTGCCAGCGGTCCCGGCTCACCTATCAGGTCGCAGTTAAGCTGAAAGTGCTCTCGAAGGCGCCCCCGTTGCTGCCGCTCGTACCGAAACAGCTGGGGAATCGAGAACCAGCGGATGGGTTTGCGGAGCTTGCCGGCCTGAACCGCTACCATGCGCGCCAGGGTCGGCGTCATCTCCGGCCGCAGGGCGACCTGCCGGTCTCCCTTGTCGGTGAAGTTGTACAGCTGCCCGACGATCTCATCTCCGCTCTTGGCGGTGTACAGGTCGAGCGGCTCCAGCGGTGGACCGTCGTACTCCTCGAAGCCGTACCGGGTTGCCACCGTACGCCAGGTCTGGAAGATGTGGGTACGGAGGGCGAGATCGTCGGGGTAAAAATCACGAAAGCCCGGAAGGGCCTGGGTTTTCATCCGGGCAAGTTAAATGGGGGAAGGCGTTAGCGGGACTAGGACGGGCGTGAGCGGGACTAGGACAAGCGTAAGCGGTGCGCGGCTACCTCCGCGTCCCCCTCAGCATGCCCATTAGCAAACGTTGGCTACGCTGATTCCTGTGGAGTAAGTGGCTTGCTACATCAGGTGCTACGATCTGCGCGTCGAGCATTATCTCCAGGATTTCCCTCCTTCGCCCGCTTGCTGTTTACGCTTGTCCTAGCCCCACTCACGCTTGTCCTAGTCCCGCTCACGCTTTTGGCTTCACACCTCCATCCCTAGAGTCTGCATGACGTCGCCAACCGTGTGAAAGGAACCGGTGACCAGCACTGTCCCCGCCCCTTCCTGCACCGTCTCGATCGCCTCGTTGAAGTCGGGAATCAAAGTCCACTCCGCGTGCGCCGGTGGACGCGACGGATCCCGCAGCCACCGTCCCAGCCATTCGATGTCCCAGCCGCGCGCGGCAGCCGTGGGGGCAATCGTGAGCACGCCGCGATCGATCGCCTTATCGAGCTGCACCAGCATGTCGGGCCAGTCCTTGTCGCCCAGAATCGAGACCAGCGCGTGCAGCGGGCGCGCCGGACGGATGGCGCGGAGCGCGGTAACCAGCGACCGCATGCCGTCCGGATTGTGCGCCACATCGAACAGCCAGCGACCCCGCCGGTCCAGCCGCCCGGCCACCCGCACCGATCCAAAGCCGCGGCCGATCTGTTCCGCCGTCGGCCGGTAAGGATCCGGTAGAGCCATCAGAATCCCATGCGCGACCGCGGCGTTGCGGCGCTGGTGGGGCCCGGCCAGACTCAATGGCCCGCACCATTCGTAGTCAGGGGGCAGGACCCGTATATCGGCACTGTCCGCCCGTCCGCCCGTCCGCTCGTCCGCCCGCCCCACCGCCCTACGTGCCTCGCGCCGGAGCACATCCACCAGGCCGGGGTCGGTCTCACCGATCACGAACGGCACGCCTGGCTTGGCGATCCCGGCCTTTTCGCAGGCGATCAGCTCCAACGTGTCGCCCAAATACTTCATGTGGTCGCGCGCAATCTTGGTGACCCCGCTGACCAGGGGGCGCAGGACGTTGGTGCTGTCGAGGCGGCCGCCCAGGCCCACCTCCACCACGGCGATCTCGACACCCCGCGCGGCAAAGTCGGCAAAAGCGAGCGCGGTGGTGGCCTCGAAGAACGTCGCCTTTCGCTCCAGGATCGGCGACAGCAGGCGGCCGGTCCACATCGCCACCGCGGCCTCGGAAATCGGCACGCCATCCACCTGAATGCGCTCCCGAAACGAGATCAGGTGCGGCGACGTGTACAGCCCCACCCGCCAGCCGGCCTCCCTCAGAGCGGCCGCCACCAGGGTGCTGACGCTACCCTTCCCGTTGGTCCCGCCCACATGGACCGACGGCATCATCTCGTGCGGGTTGCCGATCGATTTCAGGAGGGCGCGCGTGTTGCTCAGCCCGAACTTGATGGTTGTGGTCCGGGGGAACAGAAAGTCCAGAGCGTCGTCGTACGTCAGCGACATTGCGGTTTGAGCCATAAAAGCATACAAGGCAAAAGCAAAACAGCTTTTTGTGGGAGGGCGGAAACGAGACGCCCCACCCAACTGAGGCCGGGTGGGGCGTTGACAGCGGGATTCCGCCGGGCTCAGCCCACTTCAGCCATCTCGACGTGGGGACGCTGTCCCTGCATGTGGCGTACGAGTCGGGCCGTCGTGTCGCGGAGTGACGCGCGCGGCACCACGTCATCCACCTGGCCGTGCTCCAGCAGGAACTCGGCGGTCTGAAATCCGTCGGGCAGGTCCTGACCAATGGTCTGCTTGATCACGCGCTGGCCGGCGAACCCGATCACGGCGCCCGGCTCCGCCAGGATCACGTCACCCTGCATCGCGAATGATGCGGACACACCGCCCGTGGTCGGGTCGGTCAAAATGGAGATATACGGAATGCAGTCGCGGTGCAACTGGGCAATGGCGGCCGACGTCTTGGCCATCTGCATCAAGGAGAGCACTCCCTCTTGCATGCGCGCCCCACCCGAGGTGGATACAATGACCAGGGGAATCTTCTTGTCCAGCGACCGCCGAGCCAGGCGGGAAATCTTCTCGCCCACGACCGAGCCCATCGAGCCGCCCATGAACGCGAAGTTCATAACCGCCAGGTTGAACGGCAGCCCATCGATCCTGCCGGTCCCGGTGTAGACCGCGTCCGCCTCGCCGCCCTTCTGCCTGGCTTTGACCAGACGATCGGCATAATGCTCGAACTCCAGCGGATCGACGGAACGAAGCCCGCCATACAACTCACGCCAGGTACCGGGGTCGGTGAGCAGCTCGATGTACTGCTCGGCGCTGATTCGCGAATGCCACCCGCACTCGGGACAGACGTTCAGCGCCTTCTCGAACTTCTCGCGAATGTCGATGTGGCCGCACTTGTCGCACTTCTCCCACGCGTCGGCGGGGATCTCGAGCCGCTCGCGCTGGGAAGTCCGGGGTTTGCGTTCCTTCTTAAACCATGCCATGACGGCCATAGGAGACTGGTAGGTCCGAGGGATAGGGGGCCAGACGGAACTTCCAAGACCGCTGGAATCTCATGACTCCCGGCGCTCCGCGCCAGACCCCTGGTCATAAGTTGCTCTCACGCATCGAGATACCCCGATGCCCTCGAATCGTACGCCACCCGTAGTGCCACCCCCAGGCACAGGAGGCAAATAATGAAGAACGAGCCGCCGTAGGAAAAGAGCGGAAGCGGAATGCCGGTGATCGGCATCAGGTTCACGGTCATGCCCACATTCTCGAACACGTGAGTAAAGAACAGCCCTACGATGCCGAACACCACCAGGCTGCTGAAGGGATCGGGCGCACGCCGCGCAATCCGAAGCAGCACCAGGAACAGCATGAGGAACAGACTGAGCGCCACGAACACGCCGAGGAAGCCGAGCTCTTCCCCGACTACGGAGAACACGAAGTCGGTGTGCTGCTCCGGCAGAAACGCCAACCTCTTCTGAGGGCCCTCCGTGTAGCCGGTGCCGAACCAGCCGCCCGATCCAATGGCAACCCGGGACTGGATGGCGTGATAGCCGGCGGCGCGAGGATCCACTTCCGGATTGAGAAAGGTGAGCAGCCGGTTCTGCTGGTATGGAGCCAGGCGGGTCCAGAGCGGCATGGCGATGGCGCCCATGGCGATGTTGGCGGCCAGGAACATGGTCCAGTCCCAGACGTACGGGCGCCAGGCGATCAGGATCAGTACGAAAAGTATGATCCAACCGCTCCACGCCAGCGTGTTGAATGCGAGCAGCAGGCTGATCCCGGGAGTCGCCATGAGAAACAGGAGCCGGGGGCGGACACCGGACCAGAATAGCATGGCGAAGAAGATCCCTACAAACACCAGGGCGCTGCCCAGGTCGGGCTGCCTGAGGACCATGAGGAACGGCACCCCGACGATCAGCGCCGGACCGATCAGGTCCTTGAGTGACCGGGGCGCTTCTTTTCGGCTGGACAGGAACCGAGCCAGCATGAGGACGGTGGCGACTTTTGCCAGCTCTGAGGGCTGACCGATCTTGTGTCCTCCGATGGAGAGCCAGCTGTGGCTACTCTCTGCGGTGCCGCCGCCGGTGCCCACCATGAGTACCAGGCCCAGCAGCAGAATGCTGAGAGCGTAGAGCGCCGGTGCCAGCCACTCCAGCACGCGGAGCGAGACATTGTAGATGACGAAGCACGCCACGACGCCTACGCCGAGCCAGACGAACTGCCGGTGCCACACCCCGGCCGCCCGGGTCGGCACATCGGTCTGGCCGGCGGAATACAGTGTTGCCAGGCCGAAGAGCATGAGTCCCAGAGTCACCATGACCAGGTTGCGGTCGATCGCGGGCCCTCTCATTGGACGATCTCGGCTCGACGCACCGAATCTTCCGCGGCCCGCAGGGCGGCTGAATCAGGATTGAGCTCCAGCGGCCGGGGCGCGGTGTCACGCTGGGGAGTGAGCGACTCGTCCAGCAGTACTCCCATCTTCACCGGGCCGACCGCCTCCGGGCCCAGGATGTAGCGGCGCAGTGTCTGCACCACGTATGGCGCAACGGTAGTGCCGTGCTCCGCGAACTCCATGATGCCACCTACCACCAACTCCGGTTTGCCGGCAGGGGCGAAGCCGATGAACCACCCGTGGTCTTCGCCGTGCGGGTTTTGCGCGGTGCCGGTCTTGCCGGCCACCGCCAGATCTCCCCTTCGGCTGGCCGCACCGGTACCCCGCTCCATCACGGCGATCAGCGAATGGCGCAGGGCGTCCAGCTCTTTCTCCGACATGCCCAGCGATCTCTCCTTCGTCGAGCTGGGCCGCACGATGAACGGCGTGAGCGCGGTTCCGGGCCCGGCCAGGCCCTGGTAGAACTTCACCATGTTGATGAGCGTCTGGGTATTCTCGCCCTGGCCGATCGAGAAGTTCAGCGTGGTTCCGGGCGGGCTCCAATGCCGGGGACCGTAGAGCCGGTCGAAGTACGCCGTCGAGGAGGGCCAGATCGGGCTGAGCTCGTTCTCCAGATCGATGCCGCTCTTGTCGCGGAAGCCCATGAACACGCCGTCCTGGATGATCGCGTCCAGGCCGAGCTGAAGGCCAAGCTGGTAGAAGTAGACGTCGCAGCTGGCGGCCACCGCTCCGATCAGGTCGAGGGTACCGTGGCCGTCCTTCTTCCAGCACCGGAAGACCCGGTTGCCGAGGCGCAGGCCGCCGCGGCAGGGCTCGGGCATCCGCGTGCTCAGCCGGATGAGGCCCCGTTTCAGCGCCATTGCGGAGATGGCGAGCTTGAACGGCGATGCGGGTGGGTAGCGTGCCTGAATGACCCGGTTGAGGAGCGGCCGCGCTGGGTCGGTGTTCAACCGCCGCCAGTCCGCCGAGGAGATCCCGCCGACAAACTTGTTGGGATCGAAAGTGGGGGCCGAATACAGGGCCCGCACCTCGCCTTGCGGCGTCAGGGCCACCATGGCGCCCCGGACACCGGCGGGCCAGATGCTGTCGATGAACCGCTGCAGGTCGAGGTCAATCGTAGTCGTGATGGGGCTGCCCGGCGTCGGCGGCAACGAGGCCGAGGCCGCCCCTTCGCGCACCAATCTGCCCCGGGCGTTCACCTCGATGTAGCGCACCCCCTCGGTGCCGCGCAGCGTGTCGTCATACTGGCGTTCCAGTCCGGCCTTCCCGACGATCGAGCCCAGGACGGCGCCCGGATAGCGATCGGCGTTGAGGTCGGCCTCGGTGACTTCGGAGACGTAGCCGGCAAGATGGGCTACCGATTTGCCCGCCGGATAGAGCCGCTTCGGCTCGGCCTGGATGACCAGCCCGGGCAGGGCGGACCGGTGCTCCTCCAGCCTGGCGATGACGTCGAAGGAGGCGTCCCCGAAGATCAACGCCGGCTGGTACCGGGCCTGACGGAACCGATCGATGATGTCCACCACCCGGGCGCTGTCGACCGGCACGAAGCGGCGCACCCGGTTGAGCACAGCCAGCAGCGAGTCGGTCGACGACGCCAGCAGCTTCACCGAATACCCGGGGACGTTCTCGGCGATCACGCGGCCGTGGCGGTCCAGGATGGAGCCCCGCGGTGGCGTGAGCGGAATCGGCCGCAGCCGATTGGTCTCGGCCTTCAGCTGAAACTTGTCGTGCTGAATGACCTGGGTGCGGAAGAAGGCGCCACACAGCACCACGAACGCCGCAATCAGCACCAGCCGCGCGGTATCGGCGCGCTCACGCAGACGGTAGGAATCGAAACCGTTCATACGTCGAGGCGGATGGAGAACATGCTCCGGAAGGTGATCAGCACGACCAGGGCGAAGCCCGCGGTCGTCAGCGCCTGCAACGGACTGTAAAGAGTCAGCTCGGTGAACAGCTGGCGGTGATCGGTACCGCTCGCCACCAGCACGATCAGATCCCGCACCCAGAGGCCGGCAGCCACGAAGGCCGCATTGACCAGGATGTTATCCGCGAAGAAGACGGAGCGGCCCCAGGACCCGAGATATCCGACCAGCGTGTGAGCGAGCGCGCCGGCCCCAAAGCGCGCCGGGGTGAGCGTGTCGGCGATGAGTCCGACCGCAAAGCCGGCCAGGGCGGCCACGCCCGGGCTGCTCCTCATCGCGAAGAGCATCAGGGCGATAAGCAGGAAATCGGGGCTGATCCGTGCGTCCCAGAGGCGCGGTCTGAGATAGAATTGAAGTATCAGGAGCAGCAGCATCACCAGCAGCAGCTGGACCCGACTGACGCGGTTGGGGCTCATTGGGTCGAATCCCGCGCTGAGGGGCTAGGGGCTGGATTGCCGCCCAGGATGGGGGACGCGGGAGCGGCCCGCGGAGCCGGTACTGCGACTCCTCCGCCCTGGAGCGGAGAGAGACGTGCCAGCGAATCGCGCCGCGCTGCCCGCGCCGCGCGGACCGCCTGGGCCACGGAGTCGGCCCGGCGGAGTCGCCCGATCGAATCCAGACGGATTGCTTCGAGCAACGAGTCGCTGGGGAACGCGGGGCCCAGATCGTTGCTGCGGCCGGCAACCAGGATCAACACATGCGCGGCGGAGCCCGGATTTGCGGCGGGGCGCAGCCGGTAGACCCGCTCCCACCCGGCCTCCTCCCGCACCACGCCTATGACGGTGCCGACCGGGACGCCCTTGGGAAACACACCGCCGAGACCCGATGAGAGAACCAGCGTGCCCAGCGGCACCGAGTCGCGGTACGGTACTCCCCTGAATTCGAGCGCCCCTTCTCCGTTGCGACCCTCATTCGAGGGGGCCACGACGCCAAAGGCGTTACCGCTCACGGTGAATGCGCTCACCCGGAATTCGGGGTGGGCCCACGACATCGCCACGCTGCTCTTGTTCGAGACGCTGAGCACGACGCCGATCAGCCCTTCGGGCGACACCACCGGGCTGAACACCGACACGCCCTGTCTGGCGCCGGCGCTCAGCAGCAGTGTGCGGCCATCCATGGCCTGTGGCTGATGCAGAACTTCGGCCGAAACGTAGCCGGTGCCGAGGCGGCGGCTCAGCCGCAGCAGCTGGCGGAGACGTTCGTTTTCCGCGCGCAGGGAGGGCAGGAACTGGGCGAGGTACGCCGTCGAGTCGCGCTCCGAGGTGACCTGCCGGAAGCGGACCCGGCTGGTCCTGCCCTCCTCGGCCCGAGTCTGGAGCCAGACGAGGGGGAATAGCACCGTTTGGCGCAACGTGTCAGCTACTGCGTGGCCCCGTTCGGCCGGAGAGAACAGCCCAAACAGCGAGAGGCCGAGACACAGTATGAAAAGAACTGTGTCCCGGCGGGTATAACGGCGGTCGGACGAGCTGACCATGCTCAGGTCGACAGTACGCTGCGGTATTTCTCGAAGTCGTCCAGGATCCGGCCGGTGCCCCGGACTACGCAGGTGAGGGGATCTTCGTCAACGTGGATGGGAAGCCCGGTTTCCTGCGCGAGCAGAAGGTCCAACCCCCGGATCAGCGCTCCGCCCCCCGTCATGACAATGCCCCGGTCCACGATGTCGCTCGCCAGCTCGGGGGGCGTGATCTCTAGGGCGCGGCGCACCGCGTCCACGATCTGCTGGATCGGCTCCTGGACCGCCTCGCGAATTTCAGTGGAGTGGACTCGCACCGTCTTCGGAATACCGGAGACCAGATCCCGCCCCTTCACCTCCATCTCGCGCTCGTCTCCGGTCGGCGCCGCCGAGCCGATCTTGATCTTGATGGCCTCGGCGGTCGGCTCACCGACCAGCAGGTTGTAATTCTTGCGCATGAACTGCACGATAGCCTGATCGAGCTCGTCCCCACCGGTGCGAATCGAGGTATCCGACACGATCCCGGACAACGCGATCACCGCGATCTCGGTGGTGCCGCCTCCGATGTCGATCACCATGTTGCCGGTCGGCGTTTCCACCGGCAGTCCCACGCCGATGGCGGCCGCCATCGGCTCCGCCACCATCAGGACCTGCTTGGCGCCGGCGGTCTCGGCCGAATCCCGCACCGCCCGCCGCTCCACCTCGGTGATGCCCGACGGGACGCAGACGATCACCTTGGGTTTTACGCGGAAGACGTGTTTATCGATGATCGTTTTCAGGAAGTACCGCAGCATCTTCTCGGTGACGTCGAAGTCGGCGATGACGCCGTCCTTGAGGGGCCGGACCGCCAGGATTCCGTCTGGCGTGCGACCCAGCATGCGCTTGGCCTCGAGCCCGATGCCCTTGATCTTCCCGGTTGACTTTTCGATCGCGACGACGGATGGCTCGTTGAGGACGATGCCTTCGCCCTTGACGTAGATGAGGGTGTTGGCCGTTCCGAGATCAACGGCTATTTCATTGGCGGGCAACCAAGACATCAGATTCAATCCGGGAAATTTCATCGAGGAGCCGCTAGGCACATAGGTGGAGAAGGTACTAGGGCTCTTACCCGTCTGGAAGCGGGACTGGTCGCCATTACGTGCCACTGCTTCCGAATCCACCGGTGCCTCGTGTGGTAGAGGGCAACACTTCGACTGGTTGGAACTCGACCCGCTCGACCCGTGCCACGACCATCTGAGCGATGCGCATCCCCCGTGTCACCCGGAATGGCTCAGTGCCCAGATTCACCAACGCCACCATGAGCTCGCCCCGATAGTCGCTGTCGATGGTCGCCGGCGTGTTCGGCAGCGTGATCCCGTGTTTCAGGGCCAGCCCGGACCGGGGGCGGAGCTGACACTCGTAGCCGTCCGGGACCGCGATGCTGAACCCGGTCCGGAACAGCTTCCGCTCCAAAGGAGCGAGATCACCATCTTCGGCGCTGGCGAGGTCGTACCCGGCTGATCCCGTGGTGGCGGGGCTCGGCAGGGGAAGGTCCGCTGCGTGGGGCAGGCGGGCGATCAGCACCTCGACCGCCCGGGCCCGGACCCGTTCAGACAACGCTAGCGACGTCGGCGAGGGGAAGTCGGAACGCTTCAGCCACCCCCGGGTAGACCACTTTCCCCTCGACCACGTTCAGGCCGAGCCGTAACGCCGGATCGGACTTGCACGCAGCACGCCAGCCCTGCCTGGCGAGCTTAAGTCCGTATGGCAGCGTAGCATTGGTAAGAGCGAGGGTGGAGGTCCGGGGGACGCCGCCCGGCATATTTGCCACGGCGTAGTGCAGAATGCCGTCTACGAAGTAAGTGGGGTTCTCGTGGGTGGTCGGTTTGATGGTCTCCACGCAGCCGCCCTGGTCTACCGCTACATCCACGATGACCGACCCCGGCTTCATCAGCTTCAGGTCGGCCCGCTTGACCAGGTGAGGGGCCTTGGCCCCGGGGAGCAGCACCGCCCCGACCACCAGATCGGCCCTCCGGATCGCATCCAGAATGTTGTGCCGGTTCGAGTAGACGGTATCCACGTTGGCGGGGAGTACGTCGTCGAGGTAACGAAGCCGGTCGAGCGAGATGTCCAGAATGGTGACATTGGCGCCCAGGCCTGCGGCCATCTTCGCGGCGTTTATGCCCACCACCCCGCCCCCGATTATCACCACCTCGCCGGGCGCCACGCCGGGGACACCACCCAGCAGGATGCCGCTGCCGCCGAATACCTTCTCCAGGTATTTGGCGCCTTCCTGCACCGCCATCCGCCCCGCGACCTCGGACATCGGCGTGAGCAGCGGCAGCTCACCACTGGCGAGCTGAACCGTTTCGTATGCTACCGCGATCGCCCCTGAGTCGATCACGGCGCGGGTGAGATCCTCGGCGGCGGCGAAATGAAAGTAGGTGTAGATCACCTGGCCCCGGCGCATCCGGGGCCATTCGACCGCGATCGGCTCCTTCACCTTCATGATCATCTCGGCCTGCTTCCACACCTCGTCGGCGGTGGGGAGAATCGACGCACCCACAGCGCGGTAGGCATCATCGGCGAACCCGCTGCCCTCCCCTGCCCCCTGTTCCACGAACACCGAGTGCCCCGCGCCCACCAGCGCCTCGGCTCCGGCCGGCACCAGCGCAATACGATTCTCGTTCGTCTTGATCTCCTTCGGGACGCCGATCTTCATCGATTTTCTCAGAAGTAGAAGGTCAAAGGCGTGAACGGGGAACAGTGAACAGTGAACGGGAGATGGAGCGGGCAGCCCTCTCTACCGTTTGCGTTTACTGTTCGCGCTTCTAGCTGGCCCCAAACGTACCACTGTCTGACGGTCCGGCGCGAAGAAGTCGGCCGCGACACCGGCCACGTCGTCCTCCGTGACGGCATCGATCTCGGCCAGCATCTCGTCCAGCGGCCGGTACCTGTCGCCGTGGAGCACGAAGCCGGCGAGGCGGCCCATGCGCGCGGCCGGGCTCTCCAGCGACAGCATCACCTGCCCCTTCAGCTGCTGCTTGCCGTTCGTCAGCTCGGTGGCCGGAAGCCCTTCCTGCGCCAGCCGGGCGTACTCATTTCGTATCGCTTCCACGGCCCGGTCGGCCGTGGCGGGCTGAGTTCCGACGTAGACGCCCAGCTGCCCGGAGCCCTGGTAGAAATGCTTGTACGCGAAAATAGCATAAGCGAGGCCCAGCTCTTCCCGGACTCGCTGAAAGAGACGGCTCGACATTCCGCCGCCGAAGACGTTGGTCAGGATGGAGAGGGGGAAGCGCCGCTGGTCGCGAAGCGGGAAGGTGTCGGTGCCGAAGACGATATGGGTCTGAGCCGTGTCGCGCTTCTCGACCCGGCTGGCTCCGCGTACGGCCGGCGCCGGAGTTACCCCGCCGCGGGCCGGCTCCAGCGCTGCACCCTGGAACCACCCTTCCCGCTCCAGCACGGTCAGCAGCTGTTCGTGGTTCACATGGCCCGCGGCCGCGATGACGCAGTTGCCACGGTAATAGCCGGCCTGGTGGAGCGCCTTCAGGTCTTCAGCGGACAGCGCCTCCAGCGACTCGGGGGTGCCGAGAATCGAGTAGCCGTACGGATGGTCGGGCCAGAGTGCTTCAGCGTGCAGCTCGAAGACGAGGTCGTCCGGAGTGTCGGCGACGCCGTTGATCTCCTCCAGAATGACGTTGCGTTCCGGCTCGAGATCGCTCTGCCTGAGGAGGGGGTGACGGACTAGATCGGTGAGGATCTCGACTGCCAGAGGGAGGTCGGCGTCGAGAACGTGGGCCTGGTAGCTGGTGTAGTCACGGCCGGTGAATGCGTCGAGACCGCCGCCCCGGATCTCCAGCTCCAGCGCCAGCTGCTGAGCGGTGCGACGCTCGGTGCCCTTGAACACCATGTGCTCGAGCAGGTGCGAGATGCCGAGCTGGCGGCGAGGCTCGTGCGCGCTGGCGGTGCGGACGTAAATCCCCACCGCAGCCGAACGGACCCCTGGCAGCGTCTCGGTCAGGACGACGAGTCCGTTCGGTGCAGTGGTGCGGCGCAATCCCTCGTCGAGTTGAACTGTTTCCACGAGGGTTATTCTCTGGGCAGCAGCGCCTTCCGGGAAAGCTTCATGCGGCCGCGGTCGTCGACCTCCAGCAACTTCACCTGGACGATATCGCCCTTCTTGACGACGTCCTCCGTCTTCTCGGTGCGTCCGTGCTGGAGCTCGCTGATGTGCAGCAGGCCTTCGACACCAGGAAGGATCTCCACGAAGGCGCCGAACGCCGTCGTGCTCTTCACCGGGCCCTCATAGGTCCGGCCCACCTCAGGCTCGGTGGTGATGGCAGCAACCATGGCCCGGGCCTTTTCGCCCGCCTCTCCCCCAACGGCGGAGATGGTGACCACGCCGGTGTCCTCGATGCTGATCTTGGCGCCGGTGGCGTCCTGGATGCCGCGGATGGTCTTGCCCTTGGGCCCGATCACGTCGCCGATCTTGTCGGGTTTGATCTGCATGGTGAAGATGCGCGGGGCATAGCGAGACAGCTCGGTGCGAGCACTCGGCAGCGACTTCGCCATCTCCTTCAGGATGTGCAGCCGGCCCTTGCGAGCCCGCTCCAGCGCCTGCTCCATGATCTTGAGCTCGAGGCCCATGATCTTGATGTCCATCTGGATCGAGGTGATCCCCTTCTCGGTGCCGGCGACCTTGAAGTCCATGTCGCCGAGGTGATCCTCCGAGCCCAGGATGTCGGTCAGGATGGCGACCTTGTCACCCTCCTTGATAAGCCCCATCGCGACGCCGGCGCAGGCGGCCTTCATCGGCACGCCGGCATCCATCAGCGCCAGGGAGCCACCGCAGACACTGGCCATCGACGATGACCCGTTCGATTCCAGGATCTCCGAGACCACCCGCATGGTGTAGGGAAAATCCTCGTAGTGCGGCAGCAACGGTTGCAGGGCCCGCTCGGCCAGGGCCCCATGTCCGATCTCCCGCCGGCTGGTGCCGCGCATCATCTTGACTTCCCCGGTGGCGTAGGGCGGGAAGTTGTAGTGCAGCATGAATGACTTGGTGGTTTCCCCAGCCACATCGATGCTGTCGATACGCTGCTCGTCATCCGACGTACCCAGCGTCACGGAGACCAGCGCCTGGGTCTGACCCCGGGTGAAGAGCGCCGAACCATGGGTCCGGGGAAGCGCACCGGTCTCGATCGAGATCGGGCGAATCGTCTCCAGGTCCCGGCCATCCACCCGCTCAGACCGCTCCAGCACCTGCTTGCGCATGACCCGATACTCGATCTCTTCCAGCTCCTCGGAAATGTCTCGACCCCGGTCGGCATGTTCTGCCAGCAGGGTCTGGAGGATCTGTTCCTTGATTGCCTTGACCCCGGAAGACCGGGCGCCCTTGTCCTTGGCGTTGATCGCCTGTCCCATGGACTCCTCGGCCAGCTGCCGCACCTTGGCCAGCAGAACCGGGTCGGGCTCCGCCTTGGTCCACTTCAGCTTCGGCGCCGTGCCGGCCTTGTCGATGAGCTGCTTCTGGATACCCAGCAGCTCACGGATTCCCTTCTGAGCCACCTTGAGCGCTTCGATGATCTCAGCCTCGGAGATCTCGAGCGAGCCACCTTCCACCATCACGATGGAGTCGGCCGATCCGCTCACGACCAGGTCGACGCTGGAGAACTCCAGCTGCTGAAACGTCGGGTTGAGGATCCAGTTTCCTTCCACCCGGCCCACTCGGACGGCGGCCAGGGGCCCATTCCAGGGCACCGCCGAAAGTCCAAGTGCCGCCGCGGCGGCTACCACGCCGAGCACGTCGGCGTCGTTCTCCTGATCGGCCGAGAGGACGGTGACGAATACCTGCACCTCGTTCTTGAAGCCGTCCGGGAACAAGGGCCGGATCGAGCGGTCGATCAGACGGCTGGCAAGAATTTCCTTGTCCGACGGGCGGCCCTCACGCTTGAGAAATCCACCGGGGATCTTGCCCGCGGCGTAGGTCTTCTCGCGGTACTCGACGGTGAGGGGGAAGAACGGGAGGCTGGAGACGTTGGTCGAGACGGTCACTGCGGCCAGGACCATCGTGTCGCCGTAGCGAAGCACTGCGGAGCCGGAGGCCTGCGTTGCCATGCGGCCGGTTTCCAGAGTAAACGGACGGCCGGCGAAATCGGTTTGGATCTTCTGTGCGGTCACTGCTGACTCTCTCTCTGTGTGAATGGCGTCTTTGCTACAAGTCTAGGGTCTAGAGTCAAGGGTCAAGGTCGCGTAGAGAGTTACCATCGGTGGTAGGCTCTCGACCCTAGACCCTTGACCCTCCAATACAGAGAGGGCGTCCCGATAGTGGATCAGGACGCCCCCTGTTGCGCGCGGCGGTTAGTGCCGGAGACCAAGCTGTTCGATGAGGGCTCGGTACGTCGGCAAATCGCTTCGCTTGAGGTACGTGAGCAGCCGGCGGCGGGTACCGACCATCTTCAGCAGCCCACGGCGGCTGTGATGGTCTTTCGAATGGGTCCGGAAGTGGTCGGTAAGGGAGTTGATCCGCTCGGTGAGCAGGGCCACCTGTACCTTAGTGGAGCCGGTGTCCTTTTCGTGGGCCTGGTGCTTGGCCGTAACTGCCTGTTTGTCGAAGCTCATACCGCCTGGTGTCCTCTATGCGTGGTGCGTCGTAATCCGTTGTAGCACGGAAGTATAAGCGGGGGTTAGAGGGCCAGGCAAGGGTGCGGAAAAGGCTGGTTCTTGCTGCCCGACCTCAGATGAGATAGCATCTGCACCTCATGGCCACGCATTCCGACTCCCTGGCCGGCATCGTCCGGGTAGGACCCTTCGCGGGGTATTACCAGCGCTTCGAGGAATTGATAGCCGAGTCCCAGAAGATGGTCCTGTATTTCATCCACTCTCGGCGGTGGCGGGAAAATCATGGTGCAGCGATCAAGGCTTTCCTGGAGCGCGAAGGGACCACACTGGAGATCTTTCTCCCCGATCTCGCGAACCATGAGCTCATGTTTTCGCTGTCCCGGCGCTTCGAAGACGGCCCCCTGACCCCCACCCTGGTGGTGGATGCCTACAGGTATTGCGCCCGCATGGCTCGGGACTATGGCAAGCCGGCAGATATCTGGTTGTTCGGCCGCTACCCCACGTACTCCTTCTACCAGTTCGATCAGCGCGCCGTTATCGCGCTCTACTCCAACACCGCGGCCAAGAAAGAAATCCCGGCACTCGAGGTGAGTAACGAAGGCTTGTTCGGCAGGTTCCTCGCCACAGACATCGAGGATCTGAAACGGGAATGCAGGAGGCGGGCTCCCGGGACGCTGGAGGAGTTGACCGACAACATCACCGGGGAGGTAACCTGAACCCTGCTGCGCGGAACTAGCCCCCCAGCACTCGTCGGATGTCGTTCGAGAACGCCAAACCCATCAGCAGGATGATCAGCACCATACCCACCGTCGTGAGCCGCTCCCGAAGCTTCATGGGTAGAGGACGGCGGATGACGGCCTCGGCCAGGAGAAACAGGAACTGGCCTCCGTCCAGCACCGGAATAGGAAGCAGATTCAGAATGGCCAGATTGATCGAGATCAGGGCCATGAAGCCGAGGAAGGCGTCGAGCCCCAGTCGCGCCCTTTCACCAGCAAGCTGGCCAATGAGGATGGGTCCGCCCACCGTGCTGCCGGATATCCTGCCAGTGAACAGGCCGCGGACGGTACGCACAATGTGGGTGGACGCCTCGATCGTCGACTTCCAGCCCTCCACCAGCGCCTGGCTGAAGGAGAGCGGCTCGGAAATGAAGCCGGTTCCCAATGCCACGCCTATCCGCCCCACCGCGCGGGGCTTGCCGTCAGGCCCGGCGATGGAGTCCACATAAGACGTGATGTCGAGCGACTGGCGGGTGCCGCCGCGGGCCACATCGATCTTGAGCGGCTGCCCCGGGGTCGCCTGAAGCAGCTCCAGCAGATCGTACCACTGCTGCACCGGCTTGCCATTCACGGCCACAATGGTGTCGCCCTCCCTCATGCCGCCCTTGGCCGCCGGCTTGTCCGGCAGGACCTGCCCCACGACGGGGGCCCGGAAAGGCTGGAGCGCCTGGGCGGCCCTGATCCGCTCCTCGAGCGCGTCGGGATGGATCCTCAACACGACAGGAGTGCCTTCCGCCAGCTCCAGGCGTATTTCCGGCTCCGGCGTGTTGACCATTGCGGACGCGATCTCGTCCCATGAGCGCACCGTGTCACCATTGATACGCACGATCTCGCTTCCGGCCCTGATCTGCGTCAAGGGCGCCGCCTCGGCGGGTGCTGCCTCGGTCACCACCCGGCCCACCCGGGTGACCGGATCGACCTCACGGCCGTTCTTGTAGGCCAGGAAGGAGAAGGCTGCCCAGGCAAAGAGGGCGTTCATGGTGACACCGGCCAGTATGACCACCATCCGGACCCAAACGGGCTTCGCCTCGAACACCCGCTCCGGCGGCGCCGGGGTCGTAGGGATTCCACCCTCCAGCGCACTGTTGGCGATGTCCTCTTCCCGGCTCGCCATCTTCACGTAGCCGCCGAGCGGAAGCCAGGAGATGGTGTACTCAGTTTCGCCTCGGCGAAAGGTGAGCCAGGGGATCGGAGGTCCCAGACCCAGCGAAAACCGATGCACGTAGATGCCGGCCAGCTTGGCAGCCACGAAATGTCCCGCCTCATGCACGAAGATCAGGACGCCGAGAACGACGATCAGGGCCAGGATGGTTACCAACACTATTGCCTCACACTCTGCAGGGCCTCTTCTCGAGCCCACCGATCAGCCGCCCGGACATCCTCTACGGAGCCGGCAGGCGAGGGGGCGTGCGAGTCGAGTACCCGCTCGATGGTTTCACTGATCATCCCGAACGGGATAGCGCCTTCGAGAAAGGCGGCCACCGCCACCTCGTTGGCTGCGTTGAACACTGCTGGTGCGGTGCCGCCGGAGCGCCCGGCGGCGGTGCCCAGCGCGAGGGCCGGAAAAGCACCGGCCCGAACCGGCTCGAACGTCAGCGGCCCAGCGGCAATCGGATCGAACCGTCGCACTCCGGCGTCGGGGAGGCGGTCAGGATGGGTCAAGGCGTACAGAATCGGGAGCTCCATCGAGGGGAATCCCATCTGCGCCAGCACGCTTCCGTCATGGAACTCGACGAAAGCGTGCACGATGCTCTGGGGATGGACCACTACCTCCAGCGCGTCATAGGACAGCCGGAAGAGGTGGTGCGCCTCGATCAGCTCCAGCGCCTTGTTGGCCAGGGTGGCGCAGTCGACGGTGATCTTGCTACCCATGCGCCAGGTGGGGTGTTGGAGCGCCTCTTCCACGGTCGCGCTCTGGACCCGCTCCGCCGGCCACTCGCGAAAAGGTCCGCCCGACGCGGTCAGAATGAGCCGCGCCAGGCCGTTGTTCCGTCCGGTCACGCACTGGAGCACCGCACTGTGCTCCGAATCGATGGGGACGATCTCGCCACCCCCCGCACATGCCGCCTGGGCTACGAGGTCTCCAGCCATCACCAGGGTTTCCTTGTTTGCCAGGGCAACCCGCTTGCCGGCCCGCAGCGCCGCCAGCGTGGCGTCAAGACCGGCCGATCCTACCACGGCATTCACGACGATATCCACGTCGGGATGAGTGGCCGCCTCCACCAGCACATCGGGGCCGCTGGGCCAACGGCGTTCGTCGGTGAGGCCGGCCAGACCGGCATAGCTGGGCCGCCATGCCGCCACCTGGGCCAGGAACTCGTCCCGGTTGCGGCCGCCGGTAAGTGCCACCAGCCGGAAATGTTCCCCCTGCCGGCGGAGCACATCCAGCGTGCTGCGCCCGATCGAGCCCGTCGAGCCGAGCACCGCGATGCCCCGCCGGGAGTCAGAGCCGCTCATCAGATGATTCCAAAGAGACGATACATCGCTGCCGCTGCAGGGATGACGAAATAGAGCGAATCGAAACGGTCCAGGACCCCGCCATGCCCCGGGATCAGCTGGCTGGAGTCCTTCACGCCGGCTTCGCGCTTGAACAGCGATTCAGCCAGGTCTCCGACTTGCCCGATCACCGACAGTACGACGGCCATCACCAGCAGTTGGGTCAGGGACGCCTGGATGCCGACTCGAGGAAACACGGCAGCGCTGAAAAGCGGCGCTACGATGAGACCGCCCATCACACCCGCGGCCGCCCCGGAGCGCGTCTTGCCCGGGCTGATCGTGGGGGCAAGCTTCGGCCCGCCAAGGAGTCGGCCCCCGAACATGGCGGCGGTGTCACAAGCCCAAGTGACAACCAGTGGAAAGAAAACCAGCCAGGCAGCGGCCCACGACCGCTCCGGGAACTGCGCGTGCCGGATGACCAGCAGGAACGCCGGCAGGACGCTCGTGTACATCACCGCCAGGAGCGTCACCGCGGCTGCTTCCAGCGGTCTCTCGGCCGGTGCCCGAAACACCAGGGCCCAGGTCAACAACGCCATCAGCCACACCGCCGCCAGGTAGGGCCAGGCGGGCTGGACCAGTGCTCGAACGTCGGGAGCCGCGAGTGTAGCATAGATGACGGGAGCCATAGCTGCAGCGGTGACGAAGCCCAAAGCCCGGGCGGGGCGGACGCCTTGCCGCGCCGCGAGACCGAACAGCTCTTTGGTTCCCAATCCGCCCGCCAGGGCCAGCAGGAGGGCGAGGGGGAGGCCGCCATACCAGATCACCCCAAGGGCGACAGGGATGGCGACGACGGCAAACCCCACCCGTCGAGCCAGATTTCCGTCCATCAAACTGAAACGCGGCCGAACCGCCTGTCGCGCCGCTGAAACTCCAGGATCGCCTCGAAGAGATGGCGCCGGGTGAAGTCCGGCCACAGCACCGGCGTAACATAGAGCTCGGCGTAGGCTAACTGCCACAGCAGGAAGTTCGAGATCCTCATTTCTCCCGACGTACGAATGAGGAGGTCGGGGTCGGGCCATTCGGCGGTGTACAACATGCGGCCCACTGCGTCTTCATCAATGTCGCGCGGATCCAGCAGCCCTGCCGCAGCCGATTCGGCCAGGAGCCGGGCGGCCCGGGCGATTTCGGCCCGGGCGCTATAGGAGATGCAGAGGTTCAGAGCCAGCGATTGGCCGCCGGCGGTTTCCGCCATGATCCGGTCGACCGCCTTGCGGGCGCCGGGACCGAGCGGATCGAGATGTCCCAGGATTCGCACGGCCACGCCCTGGGCCCGGAGCTCGCTGGCCTCCTTGGCGATGTATTCCTCCAGGAGCTTCATCAGCGCCTCGATCTCCCCCGCCGGCCGTTTCCAGTTTTCCTGGCTGAAGGCGAACAGGGTGAGTACACTGACTCCCGCCTCGAGGCAGCCCTCCACGACCTCGCGCACCGCTTTCATGCCGGCATGATGCCCGAGCGGACGCGGCAAGGCACGACCCTTCGCCCAGCGCCCATTTCCGTCCATGATGATGGCGACGTGGGCGGGGACGGCCCCGTGTACCTGCAGCTGCTGAAGAAGGTCTGTGCTCATCGATTCAGACTTCCAGGATCTCCGCCTCTTTGGCGTGAATGAGCCCTTCGATCTGCTTGATGTGCTCGTCGGTGTGCTTCTGAATCTCCTTCTCGGCCCGCGTCTTGTCGTCCTCGGAGATCTTTTCAAGCTTCTTGATCTTGGAAAGGGTCTCGGTGCGCGCGTGGCGAACCGCAATCCGCCCTTCTTCGCCCAGCTTGTGCACCACCTTGACCAGGTCTTTGCGCCGCTCTTCCGAGAGCGCTGGTAAGGGCACGCGGATCAGGTTTCCCTGCGTGGCCGGGTTGAGGCCGAGATCAGAGTCCCGGATCGCTTTCTCGATGGTCTGGGTCAGCCCCTTATCGAAGGGCTGCACCGTCAGGAGCCGGGGCTCGGGTGCCGCCACCATGGCGACTTGATTCAGCGGCATCGTGCTCCCGTAGGCTTCCACCCGAACCAGATCGAGCAGCGACACACTGGCCTTCCCACTGCGAATGGAGGTGAACTCGCGCTTCGTGTTCTCGACCGCTTTGTGCATCAACTCCCGGCCGTGCTTGGTCAGTTCGGGAATGGTGCTCATCGGACGACCGTCCCTACCCGCTCCCCCCGCAGTACGCGGGTGATGGCGCCGGGCTGGTTGATGTTGAAGACGACGATAGGCAGCTGGTTGGCCTTGCACAGTCCGAACGCGTTGGCGTCCATGACCGCGTAATTCTTGACGATTGCTTCCTGGAAGGTGAGCTCCGGGATGAACGTCGCCGTCGGGTCGGTTCGAGGATCGCCGGTGTAGATCCCGTCCACGTTGGTGGCCTTGAGTATGACTTGGGCCTCGATTTCCAGGGCCCGGAGGACACCGGCGGTGTCGGTGGAGAAGAAGGGGTTACCGGTCCCGGCGGCAAAGATGATCATGCGGCCCTTCTCCAGGTGTCGGATAGCGCGTCGCCTGATATACGGCTCCGCCACCGATTCCATCCGGATCGCGGTCATCACCCGGGTATCCACGCCGATTTTCTCGAGCACATCCTGGAGGGCCAGGGCGTTGATGACGGTGCCGAGCATTCCCATGTAGTCGGCCGAGACCCGGTCGAGCCCTTCCCGGCTGGCGCTGGTGCCCCGGATGATGTTGCCGCCACCCACGACCATGGCGAGGTTCACCCCCAGGGCATGGACCGCCTTGATCTCTTCCGCGAAAGCCTCGACTACGGAGTAATCGAGGCCAAATCCCTTATCGCCTGCCAGCGCCTCACCCGAGATCTTGAGCAAGGCCCGGGTGTAGGCGAGAGCCATCAGAGTTCCCCGATTTTAAACCGCGCGAAGCGCCGGACCGAGATCGCCTCGCCCAGCTTACCGGATGCTTCCTTGATGAGCTGCCCGACGGTCTTCTTGTCGTCCTTGACGAAGGGCTGCTCGGTGAGGGTCCGCTCGGCGACGAACTTCTTGATCTTGCCGTCGACAATCTTGGTCCTGATGTTCTCCGGCTTCCCTTCCTGAGCCACCTGCTCTTCAGCGATGCGGCGCTCGCGGTCCAGCAGCTCGGCAGGGATGTCTTCCGGGGCAACGCCGATCGGGTCGGCCGAGGCCACGTGCAGCGCGATGTCGCGGGCCAGCTGCTGGAAGTCATCGGTGCGGGCCACAAAGTCGGTCTCGCAGTTGAGCTCGACCAGGGCGCCCACCTGGCCGTTGTGATGCAGGTAGCTCACCACCACGCCCTGGGAGGCGACTCTGCCGGCGCGCTTCTCCGCCTTGGCAATGCCTTTCTTCCGGAGCAGCTCGGAGGCCTTGTCCATATCGCCGCCGGACTCTTCCAGGGCGCGCTTGCAGTCCATCATGCCGGCGCCGGTGCGAGTCCGCAGCTCGCTTACATCCTTCGGGGAAATCGTCGTGCTTGCCATAGTCTCCAGCTCGGTTCAGCTCAGGGGTGAATAGTAAAGCCGCCGCTCACAGCCCGCACGGGCCGAGAGCGGCGGAAATCCCACGGGCGTTGGACTACGCGCCTGCGTCGCTGGCCGCGCCCGGTGCGGCAGCTTCCGCGACACCCTCGGTGTCCGCGTCGGTCTTCAGACGGGCCGCGATGGCCTCCGGCTTCGGCCGCCGCTTGCGGCGGGGCCGGCGCCGCTTGCGATCGGCATCGGCGTCGCCCTCGCTGCCCGAATCAGTGCTGTAGGTCTCGGCCTCGAGATCTTCCGTCACTTCCCGCATCGGCATCTGGGAGCGGGCTTCCTTGATGACGTCCGACAGCGCGGCGGTAATCAGCGACACGGAGCGGATGGCGTCGTCGTTGCCCGGCACCGGAACGGTGATGACATCGGGATCGGCGTTGGTGTCCACGATCGCGACGACCGGAATCCCCAGCTTGTTGGCCTCGGCGACGGCGATCTTTTCCTTCTTGGCGTCCACCACGAAGAGGGCGCCGGGAAGGCGGCCCATTCCCTTGATGCCTTCCAGATTCCGGCTCAGCTTGACCCGCTCCCGCTCGAACAGGAGCTTTTCCTTCTTGGTGTAGTTCTCGAAGTCGCCTTCCGCCGCACCCTGTTCCAGCTCGCGCAGGCGCCGGATCTGCTTCTTCAGGGTCTGGAAGTTAGTGAGCATGCCGCCGAGCCAGCGCTCCGTAACGTAGAAGGCGCCGCTGGTCTCCGCTTCGGCCTGCACGATGGCCTTGAGCTGCTTCTTGGTGCAGACGAAGAGCACGCCCTCTCCCTTGAGGACCACACCCTTGAGGAGCTCCTGGGCTTTCCCGATCTGACGCAGGGTTTTCTGGAGATCGATGATGTAGATGCCTGAGCGCTCTGCAAAAATGAAGCGCCGCATCTTGGGGTTCCACCGGCGGGTCTGGTGACCGAAGTGCACACCGGCTTCGAGCAGGTCCTGCAGTTGGGGCTGTGCCATGCGTTCGATGATTTCCCGTCCAAATTGGGGTTAGGCGTCCACCGCGTTCATCTCCGGCTAACACCCGCGAAGGGGCACCCATAGCCGAATCCCACGGTGTGCGAGGTCAGCGGGGCGGCGCCCCGCCTGCAGCAAGCGCGCTAGCGCTTGCTGAACTGGAACCGCTTCCGGGCGCCTGGACGGCCCGGCTTCTTCCGCTCGACGGCGCGAGGGTCACGAGTCATCAAGCCCGCGGCCCTGAGCTTGAGCCGGTGCTGCGGATCGGCTTCCACCAGGGCTCGCGCGATGCCGTGGCGAAGCGCCCCGGCCTGCCCCGCCTGCCCGCCGCCGTTCACATGCGCCTTGACGTCGAACGCACCCAGCGTATCGGTTGCGGTGAACGACTGCTGGATGTGCTGCACCAGCGAGGGCCGGGGGAAGTAGTCGCCCAGGGTGCGGCCGTTGACGTCCCACTTGCCGGTGCCGGGAGTCAGGTAGACGCGGGCCACGCTGGTCTTGCGCCGGCCTACCGCCTGCCACCGGAACTGAGGTACTGCTGCAGTCATGCGCTTGCCTTGGACGGAGTGACGGAGAACGGTTTGGGCTGTTGCGCCGCGTGCGGGTGCTCCGCGCCGCCATAGACCTTGAGCTTCCCACGCATGTGCTGCTTGGCGAGCGACGTCTTGGGCAGCATACCGAAGACCGCCTTCTCGATGACGCGATCCGGGTGCTTGGCCAGCAGATCCCGGGCGGCGGTAAACCGCTCGTGCCCCATGTAGCCGGTGTGGGAGAAATAATGCTTCTTGGTCAGCTTTTTCCCGGTCAACTTCACCTTCGAGGCATTGATGACGACCACAAAATCTCCACCGTCCATATGGGGAGTGTAGGTCGGCTTGTGCTTGCCGCGAATCAGCTGGGCCACCACGCTGGCCAGGCGGCCCAGCGGAACGCCCTCCGCGTCAACCACATGCCAGTCGTGACTGATGTCCGCCGGCGTGGCGGTAAAGGTCTTCATGTCGTATGCAGCCTTGGGCTCTGGACCGAGTCAAACCAAAACAGACTCACAAGATAGCTGAGTACGCTGCCCTGGGTCAATACTCCGGTTTCAAGCTCGGATGAGTCGAGGGGGCTGCAGAGCGGGAGGGCGAGAGTGCAGAGGCGCGGGACGTTCGAGGTAACCCAGCCTAGGCGGAGGCGGCCCGCTTCGAAGTGCGACGCTCTTTGCGGCGCCTCTCAGCCAGGGTTACCCACCGCTGACCGGTGGTGAAAACGGCCGTGTGGTTGCCGCTCGGCGGAGAATTGCGCCGACGCCACAGATAGAACAGTCCCACGACGTCCACCGTGGTGGCTACCGCTACGAAAACCCAAAAAAATGGTGAAGACAGCACGAGTTCGACCTCTCTGAAGCGAGCCTGAGGTGCTGGCGCGGAACCGCCGAGGACGGTTCGCATTTTTTGAGCCATCCTGCACGGGGCTGCTTACGCCCCCCCTGGCGGCTCGAACTCCACCAGAACCTGCCCCTTTTCCACGGCCTCCCCCGGGCTGACCCGCACCGCCTTAACCACGCCCGCAGCCGCTGCCTTCAGTTCGTTTTCCATCTTCATGGCCTCGAGCACTACCAGCCCGCCTCCCTCGGCGACCGGCTGCCCAACGGCGGCGTGTACCCGAAGCACCAGCCCGGGCATGGGCGCCCTAAGCACGGCACTGACGGGCTGGCGAGAGTCGTGCCCGGACAGGGTTCGAATGTGGCGGGTGCGCTCATCGAGGACCTCCACTTCCCATCGCTCGCCCCCTGGGGCCAAGGCCCAGCGGCCCCGGCCCAGGGACTCGACCGCCACGGTGCTGGGTCGTCCGTCGAGGAGGAGTTGCCGGAGCGGTGTACCTGGAATGACGCCCAGAGTTGCTGTGAATGTCCGCCCGTCTACCGTGACGCGCTCGCCTTCGACGACGACGTCAATGATCTGGCCATCCAGGAGAACGGCGTACTTCACGCGGGCTCCAGCACCGCGACGGTCTCGACGTGGGTAGTCTGGGGAAAGAGGTCGAACGCCTGCACCGCCGTGAGCCGAAAGCTTGGCAGCCGCTGAAGGTCGCGCGCCAGGGTTGCTGGGTCGCAGGAGATATAGACCAGGCGCGCCGGCGCGAGCCGGTTCAGCTCCCGGCTTACGCGCTCATGCATCCCGGTTCTCGGTGGATTGGCCACCACCAGATCGGGCCGATGCAGCTCCCGCAACAGATTCTCGACGCGCCCGGTGTGCCTCCGGGCACCCGGCCCCCGTGCCTCCGCCTCAGCAACCGCCCGACGGTCAAGCTCGACGCTCTCGACGACAGCTCCCTGCTGCAGGAGCTGGAGCGTCGTTTCGCCGATCCCGGCGTAGAGATCCCACACCCGCCGCCCGGAAACATCGCCGAGCTGCGCGATCGCGAACGCACGCACCTGGTCTCCCATTTCCGGATTGACTTGCTCGAATACCGTCGCTGGAAACGCCTCCGTGGCGCCGGCCACCGCCCGGGCGGCTCCACCTTCCGGCTGGTACCAGATGGTGGCCGGAATTCCCTTGCGCTCCAGCTCCCGGCGCAGTCGAGCGAATCCGGTCCACACTTCCCCTTCGCCGACGCGAAGCACCACATGCCTGCCTCCAGTGCGGTCGAGTCGCAGTACAATCTGGACCAGGTGGACCGGCAGCACCGGGCGCAGGGTGCGCACCACTTGCCAGAGCTCCATCAGGGCAGGCACGGTGATGTGGCACCAATCCAGGTCGAACACCTGGTCCGGCCGGCCGTACCGGTGAAGCCCGATGCGGCCGCTGGCTCCGGCGACGTGAAGCGTGATCTTGGTGCGGTAGTCGTATATCCTGGCCGCAGGGACGATGATCGGATCGTCGACGTCGCGCTTGCCCAGCCGCCGGATGGCATCTCCGACGAAGGACCGCCGAGCATCCAGCTGGGCCTGGTATTGGATGTGCTGGACCTGACATCCACCGCAATCGTCAACGATGTAGTGAGGACAGCGGGGCTCAACCCTGACTGAGGACGGCTCCAGAATACGGGCTAGACGTCCGCGGGCAAAACGCTTGTGTTCCCGAATTTCCGCCAGCTCCACTAGGTCATCCGGTGCGGTACGTGGGACAAAGACCGTTTTCCCGTCCGGGAGCTTGCCGATTCCGTCTCCGCCGGCGGCGAGCCGCAGGACCCGCACCGCGGTCACCGTAGTCCCTCCACCCGGGCCTGCCGGGCCCATTCACTGCTGGAGCCGGGCTCGGCCGCGCCGTTCGAGGTGCCGGCCGGACGGCGACTCTGCCGGGCTTCATCCTCGGCGAGGGCCGCGGCCACCGCGAGGTCGAGCATCCGATCGGGCGACTTAGACGGCGCCAACAGGTCAGGGTGACGGTCAAGAAACTGGATGTCGATCTCACCCCGCTGGAACTCGGGGTCGGCCAGCAGGCGCCGGTGAAACGCCTGATTGGTGGCCACGCCCGCGATGACCAGCTCGTCCAGGGCCTGCTGCATGCGACGGATGGCCTGCCCCCGGTCCGGTGCCCATACGATCAACTTCGCGAGCATGGAATCGTAGTGCAGCGTGATCTCGTCACCGATATCAATCCCACCATCCCACCTGACTCCGGGTCCTCCGGGCACCCGCAGGTACTCAATCCGCCCGGTCGAGGGCAGGAACCCGCTGGCCGGGTCTTCACTGGTGATCCGGCATTCCAGGGCCCAGCCGCGGGGAGTGAGCCAACCTGCGTGCACCCGCATCGTTTCGCCGCCGGCGATCCGGAGCTGCTCCCGCACCAGGTCCACCCCATACACCAATTCGGTGACAGGGTGTTCGACCTGGATTCGGGTATTCATTTCCAGGAAGTAAAAGCTGTTGTCGTCGGTCAGCAGGAATTCGCAGGTGCCGGCACCGCGGTAGCCCACCGCCTCTGCCGCCGACACTGCAGCGGACCCCATCCATTCGCGCAAATCCACTGTGAGAGCTACCGACGGCGCCTCCTCAAGCAGTTTTTGATGTCTCCGCTGGATCGAGCATTCGCGCTCCCCCAGATGCAGAGTGCGCTGGTCATCAGCCAGGACCTGGATTTCGATGTGCCGGGGCCGCTCGATGAATTTCTCGAGGTACACATGTCCATCGCCGAACGCCTTTAGTGCCTCCGACGCCGACGCCTCCAGGGCTCCCCGAAGCGACCCGGGCTCCCTCACCACCCGCATCCCCTTCCCTCCCCCACCAGCCACCGCCTTCACCATTACGGGATAGCCGATCTCCTGGGCTACTGCTTGAGCCCCTTCCGGGTCCTCAATCGACACGCTTCCACCTGGCACGATAGGGACGCCTGCCTCGCGCATCCGCCGTCTGGCCTCCGTCTTGTCGCCCATGGCACGGATGGCCGCCGGCGGCGGACCCACCCACACCAGCCCAGCCGCCTGGACGGCCTCCGCAAACGCCGCGCGCTCGGCCAGGAATCCATAGCCCGGATGCACTGCGTCGGCGCCAGACTCGCGGGCCGCGGCGATGAGCCGCTCGATGGAGAGATAGCTTTCAGCCGGTGACGCCGGCCCGATCAACACGGCGCGATCCGCCGCCCGCACGTGCGCGCTCCCACGGTCGGCCGCGGAATAGACTGCTATGGCTTCCAGACCTTCAGCGTGACAGGCACGAATAATTCGCAGCGCAATTTCGCCGCGGTTGGCGATGAGGACCCGCTTGATGCGAAGGGTGCCGGCGGAACGATGCGCCGGAGGTTCGAACGGAGAGGGATAGCGCTCGAAGGAAACTAGTGCGTCATCTCCCCCTTCCCCGTCCGTCAGGGACGGCATGCAGGCGGGGGCGCGTCTCCGAACACGAGGAGAAAGCTGCTGCAGAGGAGCACGTTGTAGCGGGCGGCGTCATCGTACACCCGGCGCACATCGCGAACCCACACCGACTCGCCCTGCCGCATGGCCGCGAGCAGCTCCGTGACCGACAGGGCCTCCGGTCCAGGCGACGAAGGACGGCTTACGCGCGCCAGCCTGGATGTGGTCCAATTGGCCGGCGGCGCCGCGGCGCTGTCGGCGGTTGGGGAGAGACACAGGGGCCGACGCCCGGCCACCTCGCCCAGTGCCGTCCGGATAGGAAGCTTGGCATCGGTGTCCATCGCCTCGGCGATACGGCGGCGGTAGGAGGAGTCGGTGGCGTATCGATCGGGCCGGACCGGCAGGATCTTCCGGGAGCGAAGATCTGCATTGTCGTACCACACTGACAGCGCCTCGAGATCGCTGCCGACCAGCAGCACGCCCCCTACCGGGCAAGAGCTCAGCAGATTGGCGCCCAGCTCGAGTATGAAACCGGGCAGGGCCGGGGCGCGGGACGAGCGCAGGTGACCACCGGCTGCCCAGCCCGAGTCCTCCAGGGACACAACCGACCGCTCCAACTCGGCCAGGCCGCGAAAGACCGCGCCGGAATCAACCGACAGCCGGACCGCTTGGTCGAACGCGGTCGCCGCGAAATCCAAATAGAGAAGGCCATCGGGATCGCCCCGATGGCCCTGGAGGTGCCAGTCGCGTGCATCGAGAAGGTAGAAGCGACCCAACTGAAACCAGGCCCGGCCGTCGTCGGGCGCGGTGGCGAGGTAGCGGCCCAGCAGACCGATAGCCATGCGCCGCTCGCCGGCCCGTTCCAGGGCCGCTGCCCGCGGGGCCACGTTCGGATCCACGGCGGCCTGCCCCCGCACCTCTCCCCCGAGGACGGCGGAAGCAGCCGCAAGCGCCGCCGCGCCTCTACAGGAGAGGCGAAGCATCGAGCTGGCTCGCGGCGACATGCATGGAAACCGTGCCTGCAACATGTGTGACAAAAATGCCCCGTGGTTCACCAGTTAGCTAGGGGACGTCGCGGGCGGCCGGCTCTGCACGATAAGAGGCTATTTGGCTATGGGCTATGGGCTGCGACCGGGAACCATTTGGGCCTCCGGGGGCGATCCATAGGTCCACACGGAGTAGCACACGACCAATAGCCAACAGCCCTTAGCCTCTCCTCACAACGGAATATTCCCGTGCTTCTTGGGCGGATTGCGGTCCCGCTTTCCCCGCAGGGTACGGAGGGCCTCGATCAGCCGGGGTCGGGTGTCCCGCGGATCTATCACGTCGTCGATGTAACCCCGCTCCGCCGCGGCAAAGGGATGAGCGAACTTCTCGGTGTACTCCTCGATCAGCCGGCCGGTCGCAACCGACGGATCACCGGCGCGAGATATCTCCTCCTTGAAGAGGATCTCGACCGCTCCCTTGGGCCCCATGACCGCGATCTCGGCCGATGGCCATGCGAGGTTGATATCCCCGCGGATGTGCTTGGAGCTCATGACATCGTAGGCGCCGCCGTATGCCTTGCGGGTGATGACCGTGAGCTTCGGGACCGTCGCCTCGCAGTAGGCGTACAGCAACTTGGCGCCATGCTTGATGATGCCGCCGTGCTCCTGGGCCACGCCGGGGAGGAACCCAGGCACGTCCACGAAGGTGACCACCGGCAGGTTGAAGCAATCGCAGAAACGGATGAACCGCGCCGCCTTGTTGGATGCGTTGATGTCCAGCACCCCGGCCAGCACGGCGGGCTGGTTGGCGATGATCCCTACCGGGCTGCCGCCCAGCCGCGCGAACCCCACCACGATGTTATCCGCGTACCCACGCTGCACCTCGAGAAAGGTGCCATCGTCGACCACGCGGCCGATGACGCCGTGCATATCATACGGCTTGTTGGCGCTCTCCGGGATCAGGTCGAGCAGCGCTTCGTCCCGGCGGTCGGCAGGGTCGGCCGTCGGTCGCTCCGGCGGCTGGTCCAGGTTGTTGAGCGGGAGGAAGCCGACCAGCTCGCGAATGGCCTGCAGTGCCAGGGGCTCCGAGTCGTGCACGAAATGAGCTACGCCGGACACCCCCCCATGCGTGTCGGCCCCGCCGAGCTGGTCGAAGCTCACTTCCTCGTGCGTGACCGTCTTCACCACGTTGGGACCGGTCACGAACATGTAGCTCACCCCGCGAACCATGAAGATGAAATCGGTAATCGCGGGGCTGTACACGGCGCCACCGGCACAGGGCCCCAGGATCGCTGAAATCTGGGGGATGACCCCCGAGGCCAGCGTGTTGCGGAGGAAGATGTCCGCATACCCACCCAGCGACGCGACGCCCTCCTGGATTCTGGCACCTCCCGAGTCGTTGAGCCCGATGACCGGGGCGCCGTTGCGCTGCGCCAGATCCATGATCTTACAGATCTTCTCCGCGTGGGCCTCCGAGAGCGAGCCGCCGAACACGGTGAAGTCCTGAGAAAACACGTACACCACCCGTCCGTCGATCCGCCCCCAGCCGGTCACCACACCGTCCCCGGGGAAGACCTGCTGCTCCAGCCCGAAATCGGTCGAACGGTGGGTTACGAAGCGGTCCAGCTCCACGAAGCTGCCCTCATCGAGCAGCAGATCGAGCCGTTCGCGGGCGGTGAGCTTGCCTTTCTTGTGCTGCTGGGCGACCGATCGGCGCCGCCGCCTTGCTCGGCCAGCGACTGGCGGTGGTGGAGGTCGTCGAGGAGTTTTCGGGGGTCTGGCATCGCGGGGAAGATATAGGAGACGGAGATGCCGGAGAAGACGGCCAGCACCTCACCCCAGGAATGGCGGGAACCAGGCGAACTCCGATTACTTCATTGTGGCCCGGAGCTCCAGCAGGGCCCTGTCGAAGTGGTCGATCCGGATCAGCCCGAAGCGCGGGTACTCCAGATCGAGAATCACGTAGGCCGCGACAGCGATGGTTAATGAAAAGACAATCATGTGAATCCAGTTACGACTATGTGACTCAGCCATCCCGTAGCCCGCGAGCAAGGCGCCGGCAAGCGCAAATACCGCCAGCATGACATAGACGATCAGCGGTGGATGCATTCTGGTGGCGAGCCGTCGAGCCTCGGCGATGTCGAACATTGTGTTCAGGGCCGGGGGCATAAGCGCGCTGGCGGGTGTGACTGTCTCGGGCCGGGTCGCCGCGGCCGCCTTCGTCCAGATTTCCTGCCCGGCAACCTCCGCCCTGGTGTATTCCTCAGCCGCCGCTTTCTCGTCAGTCAGCTTTCGATAGGCCGCAATTCTGGCATCGAGGTAGCGACGAAACCCATTGCGGATCTCAGGCTGGGCGTCCGCCGGCAGCAGGTCGATTCGCTTCCAGGCCGTGCCGATGGCGTTGACCTCTTCCACGATCAGGAGCTTCCGGTCACTGAAGCGATTGGCTGCCTCCGAAAACGTAAATGCGATCAACAAGCCGAGCAGACCGAAGACGGACCCTTCGACCACGCCGACTCCGGCGTGGGAGCCTTCGGCATCACGCAACCGGCGGCGGGAGCCGATCACCCGGCCCGCTTCCATCAGGGCGAGCATGCCGCCGAACAGCAACCCTGCAAGCATGAGGACAAGGAACGTGAAGCTCACATCACCTCCGCAGGGTGGACCCCCAGGAATGAAAAAGGGCGGCAGAATCTTCCGATCCGTTCGCCCTCTATGCCCCCTCGCCAGCTTGAGGCAGTCTCTATTCTGGGGTAGTGCTCTCCTCGAACACGGGCTTCACCGGCGGAATGATCGGCTCATCGGGATAGCCGATGACCGCCAGTACGATGCGGTGATGAATCGGATCGACCTCGAGCACCTTGAGATCGAGGGGCTGACCCTCCTTCACCGCGTCACCGGGATTCTCGATGTTGGGCACGCCGAGCTGCGACATGGGCACGAAGCCTTCGATGTCATTGCCCAGGTCGACTACTACACCCTTGTCCATGAGGCGGACTGCACGGCCGCGGAGCTCCATACCGATGGGGTAGGTCTCGCCGATCTTGAGCCACGGATCTTCCTCCGCCTGCTTGAGCCCCAGCGAGATGCGCTTGTTCTCGGCATCGATGTTGAGGATCACGACGTCGACCGCGTCGCCCTTCTTCACCACCTCGGACGGATGCTGCACCCGCTTGGTCCAGGACATATCTGAGATGTGGATCAGGCCGTCGATGCCCGGTTCGATTTCGACGAAGGCGCCGAAGCTGGTCAGGTTCCGCACCTTGCCGTTGATCCGGGTGCCGACGGGATACTTGAGCGGCAGGACCATCCAGGGATCCTGCTCCGTCTGCTTCATGCCGAGGGAAATCTTCTCCTCGGCCTCGTCCACCTTGAGCACCACGGCTTCGATGGTTTCGCCGATGCTCACGATCTTGGACGGGTGCCGGACGTTGCGGGTCCAGCTCATCTCGGAGATGTGGACCAGGCCTTCGATGCCAGGCTCGATCTCCACGAACGCTCCATAGTTGGTGATCGAGACCACCTTGCCCTGGACCCGGGTACCTACCGGATACTTGGCGGCCACGTTCTGCCAGGGGTAGGACTGGAGCTGCTTCATGCCCAGGCTGATGCGCTCACGCTGCCAGTCGATGTCGAGGATCTTGACCTCGACTTCCTTGCCGATGGTGACCATCTCGGTCGGATGGGACACCCGCCCGTAGGACATGTCGGTGATGTGCAGCAGGCCGTCCACGCCGCCCAGATCGATAAACGCGCCGAAGTCGGTGATGTTCTTGACGACGCCCTTCCGGACCTGACCGACGGCAAGCTCCTTCATCAGGTGCTCGCGCTTGTGGGCCCGCTCGTTCTCCAGGATCACCCGGCGGCTCACCACGATGTTCCGGCGCCGCTTGTTGAGCTTGATGATCTTGAACTCGTAGGTCTGACCCAGCAGCTCGTCGATATTGGGCACCCGCCGGAGCGCGATCTGGCTGCCGGGCAGGAAGGCATCCACTCCCATGAGGTTCACGACCACGCCACCCTTGATCTTCTTGACCAGAGTGCCCTCCACCGGCTGATCGCTCTCGTGCGCCAGGCGGATCTTCTCCCAGACCCGCATGAAGTCGGCCTTCTTTTTCGACAGGACGACGGCGCCTTCCTGGTCCTCCAGGTGCTCCAGGAAAACCTCGACCTCGTCTCCCTCCTTGAGGGAGTGTGGGTCCTTGAACTCATCCAGCGGGACCGACCCCTCGGACTTGAAGCCTACGTCCAGAATCACGGCATTATCGGTGACCCGGAGAACCTTGGACTTGACGATCTCCCCTTCGACGATCTGCGACATGGTGCCCTCGTACATCGAGAGCATCTGCTCGTAGTCGGAATCGGAGTAGTCTTCGTCGTAGAGGTCCTGGCGAACGCGGAGGCCGGTCTGAGTGATGAACTGGTCAGTGGAAGGATTGAGTTGGTCAAGCATGCGGAGGTATGCCGTCCTTTAAAGGCCGCGCCTCGGGGAGGCCACGGGTTCGGGTTATCGCGCTGGTCGAAAGTGCCAGCGTCGAGAGCCAAGTAGGATAGCAGTCACGACTCCCCAACGCAAGGCCGGGCAAGCAGTTGGTACCCACTCGTCCGCATTTCGCATAGCGGTTAGCATGCAGCAGAAAACACGGTAGCCGAACTCCAGGAAAAGGGCTTCATGATGGCCGGTATCGACGTAGCATCCGTGCGGTTTGTTCTCCTCGCCGACCACGAGTGGTACAAGGTGAAGGATGGTACTTCTTTCGAGGTAGGCACCTACAGCTTTACCAAGTCGGGGATGTCGCTGCCCGTCTACGATGGGACGGAGCCTAGCTTTCGGTTCACCGGTGATGCCGGGGTACACACCGGGCCTCTGTCCTCCGTTCTCGCGCTGCGACTCAGCTAGCCCCCTCATTCCTTTAAACCCCAGGCAGCACGGTCTCGACTAGGGCTGGGAAAAGAGGGGGCGGGCCCGCCCGACGATGAAAGCGACCTGCTCGGGGAATCCCATGCTGGTCGTGTCGAGGTGCACCGCGTCCTCCGCCGGCCTGAGCGGCGCCACTGCCCGGGTGGAATCGGCGTGGTCCCGCGCGGCGAGGGCTGCGGCCTCCGCGTCCAGATCTTCCGGCTGAATGGCAGCACCCCGCTGACTAATTCGGCGACCCGCTCGAGCCTGCGGCGACGCGGTCAGGAAAATCTTGAGGTCGGCATCCGGAAACACCACAGTGCCGATATCCCGCCCGTCAACCACTACGTTCTGGCCCGCCCGCACCATCGCGCGGAGGCGGCTGTTGATCCATTCCCGCACTACGGGGATCGCCGAAATCGCGGAAACGCGAGAGGTGACGGTGGCCGACCGCAGCTCGTCGTCCACGGGCTCCCCTTCCAGGTACGCGGCAAACCCGGCTCCGTCGGGCTGCAGCATGAGGCCGCGATCTTCGGCGGCGCGCAGCAGGGTCTCGGGCGCAAGGTCGCGCGCCGGATCGTCACCCGAGAGTCCCTGGCGCGCCATCTCTCGCAGCCCCACGAGAGTGACTCCCCGGTAAAGCGAGCCGGAGTCGAGGTGGGAAAAGCCTAACGCTTCCGCCACGGCCCGAGCGGTGCTGGACTTCCCGGAAGCTGAGGGGCCGTCAATGGCGATCACTCCGCCGCTCACGGGCTGCCTCCCCCGGCAATGGCGCGCAAGGTTTCGGGAAAGGCGGGAAAGCTGACGGCGGCACACTCGAGGTCGTCAATGCTGATCCTGGAGCCGGTGACGGTGCCGAGCACCGCGAAAGCCATGGCCAGCCGGTGATCGGCGGCGGTGCGCACGTTGCCTCGGGGTGGCCGCTCGCTGCCCCGAACCAGGAGATCGTCACCCACGACCTCGGCCTCGGCGCCGAGCGATCTCAGGTTCTCAGCGATGAGCCCGAGCCGGTCGCTCTCCTTCACCCGCAGCTCTCCCACCTGGCGGAAGGTGGTAGTCCCAGAGGCCCGTGAAGCGAGTACAGCCAGAAGCGGAATTTCATCTATCAGTCCGGGGATCTCTCCGGCAGCTACTTCGGTACCCTGAAGCGCCGTGGGCCGAACGATGAGATCTCCTACCGGCTCCCCGAAATGGGTCGACCGGTTCTCGATCGCAATCCTGGCCCCCATCCGCGCTAGAACATCGAGGAAACCGATGCGAGTAGGATTCACCCCTACCCCGCTGATGCGGAGCTCACCTTCGTGGGCCATGACCGCGGCGCCGACCAGAAATGCGGCGGAGGACGGATCGCCGGGCACCTGGACCTCGAAGGGCTCGAGACGCCCACCGCCCTGAAGGCGAATCCACCCCGCCTCCTCCATGACCCGATATCCAAAAGCCTGGAGGAGGCGTTCGGTATGGTCCCTGGATCGGCCACTTGGCTCTCGCAAAGCCACTTCAACGTCTCCCGCCATTCCGGCGAGGAGAATCGCGCTCTTGATCTGTGCGCTGGACACAGGCATGTCGTAGCGCAGCGGTTGGAGAGTTCCGCCACGAACGGTCAGCGGCAGACCATCGCCCTTCCGTTCCGTGAACCGCGCACCCATGGCGGCGAGGGGAACCGTGACGCGACGCATCGGACGCCGCCGAAGAGAACGGTCGCCCGTCAGGGTGGCCGAGAAGCGGTGGGCCGAAAGGAGGCCCAGCAGGAGCCGGGTCGTTGTGCCCGAGTTGCCGCAGAAGAGCGACCCTTCCGGCGGCCGGAAGCGCTTTCGGCCCCGCACGGTGACAGTTGAATCCCGGCGCAACGGCGACAGCTCCGCACCCAGCTGGCGAAGCACCCGCGCGCTCGACTGCGCATCCAGCGACGTCAGGGCCCCGCCGATCCGGCTGATTCCGGGAGTCAACGCCGCAAGCAGAAGGACGCGGTGGGTAATGCTCTTGTCTCCCGGCACTCTTACGCTTCCCGCGACCCTCACCGGTCGATGCCCCGGCGGAAGATTTGCGCTTCCGCGAGGTAGGAGCGAAGTCCCGCCGCATCGCCGCTGGCCAGCAGCCGTCTCAGCTCCACAATCTGCTCTTCCGTGTGCGCGAGCGCGTCCGCGACCGCCGGTTCGTTGTAGAGGAGGATGTCCACCCACATGTCCGGATTGCTGGCCGCGAGACGCGTCGTATCTCTGGCACCACTGCCGTAGGACACGCCGGGTTGCCCGTGTCGCGCCAGGCTTCGGGCCAGCGCGTATGCGACGGCCTGCGGAAGGTGGCTGGTCCAGGCTAGTTGCCGGTCGTGGCTTTCGGCGCCAATCCGGATAGGTGACGCCTCCAGCGTGCGCTCCCAGAAGCCCGCGATGCCGTCAGCCGCGCGCTGTCCGGCGGACGTCTCGGTTTCGCAGATGTATACCACGCATCCCCGCAGCCGGTCCGGCCGGGCAGACGAGAACCCGCTCTCATGCGTCCCCGCCAGCGGGTGAGCGCCGGCGAACCGATCGGCGATGCCGGTGGCCCGGGCCTGCGCCAGTACCGGGGCCTTCACGCTGCAGACATCCGTGAGTAGCGCCCCGGCGTCCAGTACCGGCGCCAGCTGGGCCATCAGATCGAGCGTCGCCCGAGGGGGAACTGCCAGCACCACCAGCTCGGCGCCCCGGACGGCGCGGGCCGGAGTCTCCGCCAGGTCGGTAATCGCGGAGACCTTGAGGGCCTCGATGCCTTCGGCCCGCAGCGGTGAGAAGCCGATCACCCGCGGGACGCCGGCCAAGCGAGCCTGCCAGGCCAGCGAGCCGCCTATGGCGCCGAGCCCGATTACCGCCAGCGATGTCGGGCGCACTTCATTCAGGCAGCAGAGGCCACCCGCGTTGCCGGAGGTCAGCCAGAAGTGTACTGATAGGACACCCGATTCGAGCTGGAGTGGGGTATGGCAAGGATCCTGATCGTGGAAGATAGTCCGGACAACATGAAGCTGTTCCGAACCATCCTCTCCCTCAAGGGCCACGTGGTTGTGGGTCTGACGGGCGGGGAGGGTTTGCTGCCGGCGATCGAGGAGCATGCCCCCGAGCTGGTTCTCATGGACATCCAGCTTCCAGGGCGGGATGGCTTCGCCTTGCTACAGGAAATCCGGAAATCGCCATCGGCCGGCGTTTGCGTGATCGCCCTTACCGCCCATGCCATGACAGGTGACCGGGAGCGGGCGCTGGACGCCGGCTTCAACGGCTACATCACCAAGCCCATCGACATCCGCGCCTTTCCCGAGCAGGTGCAGCGCGCGCTAGGTGGTGGCCTGGAATGAGAGCAGGATCAGCGAATGAGCCGCCAGATTGACTCGGTCTTCCCGGATGGTGCGTGACGGCTCGTGAGATGTGTCGAGCAGCTCGGTCCAGCGTCCCGGCCGCTCCAGCGCCGGCAGGCTGAACGGCTTGGACCGTGCCCCACCGTTCAGGAGCAACAGCAGCGAGTCGCCCGTCATCGAGCGCCCTCTTTCGTCCATCTCCTCCGGGGCCTCACCCCGCAGCAGCATGCCGAGCACGTGATTGGCTTCGTCGCTCCAATCCTCCGCCCTCATCTCCGTTCCATCCGATCTGAGCCAGGTGAGGTCCTTCGCCTGTCCCACGGCATCCGGCTCCTGACGGAAGAACGTCCTGCGCCATAAGACCGGGTTCTGTGCCCGGATGACAAAAATTCGGCGGACAAATTCCAGGAACTCGAGCTGCTGAGGAGCAAGCTGCCAGTCCACCCAGCTGACCGGGTTGTCCTGGCAGTAGGCGTTGTTGTTGCCGAGCTGGGTTCGGCTGAGCTCGTCGCCGTGGGAGATCATCGGCACGCCCTGCGAGAATGCCAGGGTGGCAAGCAGGTTCCGCTTGATGCGCTCCCGCATCCGGATTACATGCACTGCCTCGGTCGGACCCTCCGCACCCCAGTTCCGACTGAGGTTGTGGTTGGTACCGTCGCGGTTCTCCTCGAGGTTGGCCTCGTTGTGCTTGACCTCGTAGCTGACCAGGTCCTGCAGTGTGAAGCCGTCGTGGCAGGTCACGAAGTTGATGCTGGCCTGAGGCGGCCGGTTGGTGATCTCGTACAGGTCACTGCTGCCCGCGAGCCGGGACGCGAGCTCTGCCACCCGGCCGGGATTGCCCCTCCAGAAGTACCGCACCGCGTCCCTGTACTTGTCGTTCCACTCGCTCCATCCAACGGGGAACTTCCCGGTCTGGTACCCTCCCGGCCCCAGGTCCCACGGCTCCGCGATCAACTTGGCCTGTGAGAGAATGGGATCCTGGCGGACCAGATGGAAGAACTCGGCGTCCGGATTGAAGCCCTGCTCCTCCCGTCCCAGGACCGGGGCGATATCGAAGCGGAAGCCGTCCACATGCATGTCCTGAACCCAGTAGCGCAGGCTGTCGATTACCAGCTGCCGGACGCGGGGGTGCCGCAGGTCCACGGTATTGCCGCACCCGGTGAAATCCTCGTGCAGCCGTGGGTTCTCGGATTGGAGACGGTAGTACCGGGCGTTGTCGAAGCCCCGGAACGAGAGTGTGGGACCGAGCTGGTTTCCTTCGCCGGTGTGGTTATACACCACGTCCAGAAGAACCTCGATGCCGGCGTCGTGAAACGCCTTCACCATGGACTTGAACTCCGCCACGTGCTGCGCGGCACCCACCGGTCCGCTGGCAAACCGAACGTCAGGCGCGAAAAACCCAACGGAGCTGTAGCCCCAGTAGTTGGTGAGTCCCTGTTCCATCAGCCGGCGTTCGGTCGCGACGTGATGCACGGGCAGCAGCTGCACCGCGGTGACGCCAAGGCTGGTCAGGTGCTGGAGAATCGGATCGGTGACCAGACCGAGGTAGGTGCCCTTGAGATGCTCAGGAACACCAGGGTGCAGCATCGTCATGCCCTTTACATGGCATTCGTAGATCAGGGTTCGGTTCCACGGGGTCCGAGGCGCCCTGTCGCTACCCCAGGAAAATGCGGAGTCCACCACCAGGGACTTCGGCATGACCCCGGCACTATCGGTAGCGTCCGGCAAGAGATCCCGATCCGGATCGGCGCTCCGGATGGGATAGCCCGCCAGCGCGTCGTTCCATCCAATGGTCCCGCTGATGGCCTTGGCGTAGGGGTCGAGCAGGAGCTTGCCGGGGTTGAACCGGTGACCCCTGATCGGGAGCGTGGGGTCCGTGGACCCGGTAGCCGTAGGCCTGGCCGGGACGGGCGTCGGGCAGATACCCGTGCCAGACATCACCCGTGCGTTCCTGCAGCTGGATTTGCTCCGACTCCCGCGGCGCTTTGGGATCCTCGAAGAGACACAGCTCTACCCGCGTGGCGTGCTCGGAAAACACGGCGAAGTTGGTGCCCTCGCCATCCCAGGAGGCGCCCAGAGGGGCGGGCGCCCCGGGCCAGACTCGTGTCATCTCGGCATCAGGAGCTCAGTCGCGCCCCCGGTGAGCCCGGATGCTTCTGATGCGGGTCAGTCCGCGCAGCACGACGAGGAGGGTGATGGCGGTCCACGCCACCGTAAAAGCCAGTTTCCCGGCGTTGCCGGCGCGCGCAACACCGGCCAGAAAATAGGCCGCGATAAACACGGCATCCACCGCCAGGACCAGTCCCACCAGGACCAGCGCTTCACGTCTGACAGTCATGGGCGCTGAATCAGGATGACGCCTGCGATCACCAGCACGGCGCCGAGGAGGCGGACCGGTGAGAGCGAATGGATTGGAAAGCCGATGAGTCCGTAGTGGTCCAGCAGGAGAGAGGTGAACATCTGTCCGGCAACGACGGCCGCCACCAGCGTCCCGGCTCCGAGCTTCGGGGCCAGCACGACGGCGGCCAATACATAGACCGCGCCGATCAGCCCGCCGGCCCACTGCCACGGAGTGGTCTCAAGCCATGCTCGGCCCAATGGAAGCGAGACTCGCAGTAGGACGGCGACGGCAGCGAGGCCAGCCGTTCCGACGAGGAACGAGATGAGCGCCGCTGCCACGGGCGAGCCGAGGGCGGTTCTGAGTTGAGCATTGACGCCCGCCTGCACCGGGAGCAGTACGCCAGCCGCTATCGCCAGGAGGAGAAAGAGGATCATCGGGCGGTGCTCAGTTCGGCCGGCTGCATGGCATCAACGGCCGCGTCGTTCCCGGTCACCATCCTCCGATGGTAGTCCACCTGCCCGAGGTGATACGCAAAATGAGTCGTGAGATGCATCAGGTACTCGCCGTTATTCACTGTCTTTCCGGCGACGCGCTCCGGGAAGTCGGCGGCGAGGTCCGGTGCCCGCGAGCCACCCAAGGTCGTCCTGACGGCCACACGGGCGGCCTCGATCTCCCGGAGCAGCTCCGAACGGAGCACGTCTCGCCGGGCAAACTCCGCCGCACGATCCCGCACATAGCCGGTGCCGCCCAGGCGAGCGCCGATGTAATGCTGAAGGTTGCCGGCCAGGTGGAGTACAAGTGTGCCTCCGACGTTCTTGATGCCGGGCCGGGTGGCCCAGAGGTCCGCGTCGGTGGGATAGGCTTCGACCTCGCGCGCCAGCGCGCGGAGATCGCGATCGAGGATCGAGGCGACAGAGGCGAGTGTCATCAGGGTGCTCGATGGTCGTGGCGCTGAAACGCGAGAAACTGGTGGATGGCTTCGATGGCCACCGGGTCGGTGCTCCACAGCCGTACCTGCCCGCCGCCGGACAGCGTATCCGCCGTGTAGCGGATGCGTGATCTCCTCGCCGCCATGACCGGTGTTCCCGGGACAGTCCGGTCGTGTACGAACCCGGGAAGCTCAAAGTTGCCGCGCGCGAAGGCCTCGGCGATGAGCCGCATGTGGCTCCTGATCTGAGCCACCCCTATGGAGTCGGAAGGATTGCGCTGGAGACTGATGCGTCCGCCGTCCGGCAGAGATTGGAAGGTATGAGAGGAGCTGTACTGGTCGACACCCATGGCGACGTGGCCACGGGCCTGAACCCCGATGAATGCGGTATCGGCTTGCGGTGCAGAGGTGGCGTGTCTGGCAGGAGCGCTCCCATCCGACCGCTCAAGACAGGCACTCAGGACCAGGATCAGCAGCCAGAGAAGCCGAGCCATGGGCCTCAAGCGATCAGTCTTCCAGCTCGATCTTCGAGATCTCACGCTCCTGGGCACCCTGCCGCAGGCGGCGGAAAACCGACTCCAGCAGCTCGACGCCCAGGAGCAGCGCGACCGTGATAAGTGTGAGGATAACCGCCGCAGCGAGATGTCCCAGCCCGATCAGCGAGCCAAGTGCGGCGAGGACCCAGATGACGGCTGCTGATGTGACACCGATGACGGCACCCTCGCGGGCGAGAATCACCCCCCCACCCAGAAAACCGATGCCGGTGACGACCTGGGCCAGCACCCGGGTGGGATCTACCCGATCACCCTCGAATGAAGCTCCCAGGCTGACGAAGAGCTCAGTGCCCAGGCAGATGAGGATGCTGGTGCGGATGCCGGCTGCTTTGCCCCGCAACTGGCGCTCCAGCCCGATGATGCCGCCGCAGAGGATGGCGGTGCCGAGTCGAAACCAGAACGCCGGAGAGTCGGGGTTGAGAGCATCGAACACGGGTGAATGCCCTCGTGCGGTTGAATTTTTGGGGGTGGCTACTTCCGTTGGCGCTGCAGCAACACGGCCTTGCTCCCGAACACCTGCTCGTCCACCCAGCGTAGCAGGGCGTCATCGAGCTCGACGAGCTCCTGCCCTGGCACGTGCGGGAGCACGGGTCGGCGCTTGCCTTCGATCATCAGGTACCACATCGGGGGAACTGCCTCGACCCCGCGACGCTCGTTGGCGATCTGCGCGTCGTACGAGACGAAGTGGAACTCCCGGCCCCGGTGGCTCAGGCGGCGCTGCTCGACCTTATGGCTGCTCACAAAAGCACTCGCTCGGTGTATGGATGCTGCAATCTAATCGCAGTCAGCCTCCCCCGAGTATGATTTGATCCCGATCCAGCATCTCGGGGTGCTCCTTCAGCCATTGGAGCACCCGCGCCCGCACCTGTTCCGCCGTGTCCGAGGCTGCTGCGGGGAACTTGGTCAGCGCCGTTCCCCCGATTGTGACATGCCACATGGCGGCCTGCTCGCCCGGCAGTGCCTGGCCCGACAAGGTCTGGGTGCTGCTCAGAACAGCAGTGACCCGCTTGCCCTGGTAATCGACCGTCAGTTCTTCCACGCGGCCTCGCCGATCATGAGGGTGGGCCACCATTGCGTGGGCGACCCCGGTGCCGATCCTGGCCAGGCCGCCGCGACGGCTGGCGCTCTGGGGCGCGGCCTGGCTGTGCCGCCTTGCGTGCTGCCTTGGCCTGGGAGCGGGCCCGATCTTCCGCCTTCCGGGCCCGGATGGCCGCAATCCGCTCTGCAATGGGAACCTCGAAGCGACCCGCAGGCTTGGCCTTGTAATCGAAGTCGGGCACGATCACGCGGGGGAGCCGCTTTCCTATCGCCCGCTCGATGACCCGGAGCTCCGGTTCCTCCTCCGGAGACACCAGCGTGAATGCATCGCCCGTAGCTTCGGCCCGGGCCGTGCGGCCGACCCGGTGAATGTAATCCTCGGCTGCCGTGGGCACGTCGAAGTTGACGACATGGCCCAAGGCCTCGACGTCAATGCCTCGCGCGGCGATATCGGTCGCGACCAGGACCCGATATTTCCCGCTCTTGAATCCGGCCAGCGCCTCGGTTCGCTGCGGCTGGGAACGGTTTCCGTGGATGCGCTCGGCCTTGATCCCATGCTTCGCCAGCTGCTCGGCCAGCCGGTTGGCCCGGTGCTTGGTCCGGGTAAAGACGAGGGCCTCCTGCATCTCGCCTCGCTCCAGGAGAGTGACCAGCAACCCGGCCTTGAGCTCCTGCGACACCGGGTACACCGCCTGGGTAATCCCGACCGCTGGTGCGGGCTTGCGGTCCAACTGAATGGTCTCCGGATGGCGCAGCATCTCGCGGGTAAGCGCCAGGATCGGAGGCGGCATGGTGGCGCTGAAGAAGAATGTTTGCCGCTTGGGGGGCAGATGCCGGAGCACTCTGCGGATATCCGGCAGAAAACCCATGTCGAGCATGCGGTCCGCCTCGTCCAGCACGAGATACTCCACCCCGGGGAGCCTGGCATATGGCGCCTTGAAATGGTCGAGCAGGCGGCCGGGCGTCGCGACCAGGATGTCTACTCCGCTGCGGAAGGCGTGCTCCTGCGGACCCATGCCGACACCACCAAAGACCGCCGCCCCGGTGATCGGTGTATGCACCGCCAGATCGTTCAGATCCTCCAGCACCTGCGCCGCCAGCTCCCGCGTGGGCGTGATTACCAGGGCCCGGGTGACACCCCGAGGACGGTCGATAAGCCGGTTGAGAATCGGCAGGAGGAAGGCCGCGGTTTTGCCGCTGCCGGTCATGGCGCACGCGAGCACATCCCGGCCCGCGAGCGCCGGCGGAATGGCGGCCTGCTGTATCGGTGTCGGCCGGGTGAAGCCCAGCTCTCGGATTCCCTTGAGAAGGTCGGGGTGCAGCTTCAATCCACTGAATGGCACTGGAGTCCTTGGGTTATTCCGGGCGTGGCGGACGGCCGAAGACAACATCCACGGTGTAGCCGTCGGGGTGTAACAAGGCGCCGAGCAGTCTCCGGGCACTCTCCTCGGCATGCGCGGCCACGCCGAGCTCGCCGGCCGCGCTGATCAGCTGCTCGCGCGCGAGCTGATAAATCGTATCCCGGTCTGCCGGCTGAAAAACATTCCACAATCCATTGCGCTCGTCGTAGGTACGCATGTGGGTGACCTCCACACCGAGCACCTTGGCGTGGGGCAGCACCACCCGCACCAGCCGGGCGTCATGATCCACGTCCACCTGATTACCCATGTCCAGGTCGATTCCTGCCATGACCTTGCCGGTCACGACGACGAGCGAGCGTTTGGTGGAACCCAACCGCCGGTTCTGATAGACAACAACATCTCGCACGGTGGTTTCGCTGGTGACGAGCTGTGCAACGGAGCGTACCTGCTCCACGACCACCCCGTGGCTGACCTCGGTGCGGCCGCTCCCCGGCAGCAGCTGGCGAGCGACCGGGGAGAAACGCTGAAGGGCGACACCGATGAGAAGGAGAGCTCCGCACAGGAGCGCCAAGGAGAGAAAAACCGCCGCCACCGGACGGCGGCGTCGCGAGTCGGCCATGCCGCGACTCAGAACTCCCGACGCTTCATGTCCTTGAAGAGGCGCTTGGTCTCGGCTTCCTCTTCCTCCGGCTTCTGGCGCAGCGTGGAATCGAATTGGGCAGCCCGGTCACGTTTGGGACGAACGACTTTCTCCGCGTTCTTCTTGGCCAGTGCCGCGATTCGCTGATCTTCACGCTTCGACATTACACCTCCCGTTTGGACTCTCCGACTCCGCTAGAGCGGATATCGCTGTACCTGCTCGATGCTGTGGGTCAATTCCACCACCGCCTCGCGGAGCCCGGCCAGCTCGCGATGGCGTCCGCTCACGGCTCCGGTCCGCAGATCCCCTCCGAGACCGCGACTCATTTCCGTGGCGCGGCGAATCCGAAACCGCTCCTGAAAGCCCTTGTAGTCGTCACCGCCGGCGGCGCTCAGCAGGCCCCAGAGCCGGAGCCGGACGTCATCGAGAGCGCTCTTGAAGTCCTCCAGCCCCTCAACCGGAGCCTTCCCGCCGGCCAGACTCTCTTCGATTGCGTTCAGAGTAGCGTTGAGAGTGGCTACCTGCTGCTCGAAGCTCGGCTCCGCCATTGGGCCTCCCGCGCCGGGTACGACCAGGTTGTGATCGGTAAAGAATCCCCGGTGACTGCACCGAGGCAAGTCCCGGCAGCAGAGGCGACTAGGTCGCCTCGGATGGCACGCCCTCCACCAGGATCATCTCGGTGCGGGTACTGGCCTGCCGGAGCGCCTTTGCGGCAGCGTATTCGGGCGATGCCCACCAGGCCCGGGCCGCCTCCAGCGTCGGGAACTCCAGAATGACGAATCTCGACGGAAGCCAGGAGCCCTCCAATGACTCCACCACACCACCGCGAACCAGGTAGCGGCCGCCATATGCGGCCACCGCCGGCGGGCCCAGCTCGCGATACCTGGCATAGGTCTCGGCGTTCTTGACTTCCACGTCCAGAATGACGTAGGCGGGCATCGCCGGCTCCGGTTCTCTCAGCTCTGGCGGTACAGCCTGGCCCCGATTCGAGGTTGTCTCAGCGGGACTGGGACAGCACCCCGAGACCCCGAGCCATGGCCGTGGCGAGCAATACCATCAGCACGACCAGTCCGGTCTGGACGAAACTGATCCGGGCAAGAGTCGGCGCGAGCGTCGTAGCCGGCTGTCGCCCCGCCCCGGTCAGACGGCGCCATGCCATGAGGGTGATCATGGGCCGTACTTCCAACGCCAGGATGATGGCGAGCAGGGCCATCTTCGTGAGAAAGAGGTGATTGTGGAGGTAATAGTCAGTGTGCTTTTCGACACCGGCGAGAAGACGCCAGAGCCCGGTGCTGATCCACAGAAAGGCGGCGAAGCCCCACCAGGCGTCGGCCTGGTACACGGAGCGGAGCCCGGCGGTATCGAGCCGTGACCTCAGGGCACGACCCCGAACCCACACCGCGCCGAGCCCGATGCCGAGCGCAAGGAGGTGGAGGCTGGCGAGCAACCATCGGACGGTCATGGCAGTTGGGACGAGGTCGAGCAGTGAGACTCAACCGGTGGGTCTTTCAAGGGCGGCGGGCACCGCTCGGGCTTGCGTCGCCGCGCGAACGCCGCCAAAGCATGATCAGCATGGCTCCCAAATTAGCGAACGCACAGGCGGCCCCGACCAGAATGAGTCCCCGCGCGACGTAGCGGAGCACGGTCAGGGTCCGGATATCGATGGCCACCAACAGCAGCTTGGCGCTCAGTAGAGCCGCGGCGCCGGAGAACAGCATTAACTGGAGCAGCAGCAGCGGCCGATATCCCATGCCGGAATAGAGCCAGTACATGGCCAGTCCGACGAGGAGCCAGGCCACCAGCCCGGTGCGTGTGCTCTGGCCCAGCGGCAGCTCCCTGATGAGAGGCACGACCAGCAGCCCCAGTGCCGCGAGCATCAGAAGGAGCCGCCAGCTGGCCCGCCACAGCTCCCGGGGTGAGGCATCCTCCGCGGTGTGCAGGGCCGGTTCGGTGTGCACGAGTCCTCGCTCGTCGTGGTGAGATCGTCCTCGTAGAATACAGCGTTCGCCCGTTTGATTCTATGGGTGTTCGCGCCTTTGGGGACCGCCAGCCCCAGGGTCCATCCCAGGGGGATAGCGTGGGTTCCAGGCTACCTCCCAGAGAAATTCGTCGGGATCGGCGAAATATCCGGCATAACCACCCCAGTCCGCCGGCTGACCCGGCTTGACGACGCGGCCCCCCGCCGCCACCGCATCCTCGAGAAGCTGGTCAGCCTCGCTGGCGGAGCCGACATTACAGGCCAGGGCAAACCCAGCAAAACCAGACCCCTCGGAGGGCACCCCGGCGTCAGTCGCCAGCAGCACCCGGGGGAAGAGCGCCAGTCGGATCCTGCCCATGTCGAAGAAGACCACCCCCGGCGGCGAAGGGACCCGGGAAAGCCGGAGGGCGGCCTCGTAGAACCGGGTGGACCGATTCAGGTCAGCGACGCCGAGGGTGACAAAGCTGATGCGTGGCTCCATCTCAGGCACTCCCCAATCGTATCTGCCACCTGCCGCCCACGTGTAGGGACCGGCCCCCCCGTCCGATACTTTTCAACGATGATACCTGCCTCCAGCGGTCCTCGCACCGGGCTCGAGCGAATCCCCACCGTCATCGTCGACGATCATGATGACATGGGCCGCCTGGTCGCACGTCGCCTAGCCGATCTGGTCCGAGCCCGCCGGACGGCCGGGCAGCGCACGGTGCTGGGTCTCGCCACAGGTTCCACGCCCATCGGCGTATATCGCGAACTGATCCGCATCCATCGGCAGGAGGGCCTCAGCTTCGCCGATGTGCACACCTTCAACCTGGACGAGTACTACCCGATGGATCCGGGGAGTATCCACTCGTACCATCGGTTCATGTGGGAGAATCTATTCTCTCACCTCGACATTCCGGCGGTTCAGATCCACATCCCCCGGGGCGACGTTCGTCGCGATGAGGTCGAGGTGGAATGCCGGCGCTACGAAGATGCGATCCGCGCCGCTGGTGGGATCGATCTCCAGCTTCTGGGCATCGGCCGGACCGGCCACATCGGGTTCAATGAGCCGGGCTCGGGCGCGGAGAGCCGGACTCGGCTGGTGACCCTGGACCTGGTGACCCGCAAGGATACCGCGGCCGATTTCTTCGGAGAGGAGAATGTCCCCCGCGAAGCCATCACGATGGGCGTCGAAACCATTTTCGAGGCTCGCGAGATCCTCATGTTGGCGACCGGGGAGCATAAGGCCGACATCGTGCGGCGCGCGGTCGAGGGTGAGATCGATCATGAAGTCGCCGCGACGTTCCTCCAGCGCCATCGCAACACGACGTTCTACCTCGATCATGCGGCCGCGGCCGCGCTCACGCGGGTGGCCACTCCATGGCTGATCGGGCCCGTCGAATGGAACCCAGGCCTGGTGGTGCGCGCCGTCGTGTGGCTTTCCCAGCAGACCGGCAAGGCGATTCTCAAGCTGACCCAGGCCGATTACGCCGAGCACCGGCTGTCGGCACTGGTGGCGCGGTACGGCTCGCCGGGAGCCTTGAACGGTGAGGTCTTCAATGCGCTCGGCTCCAAGATCCGGGGTCGCTCGAAGCTGCCTCGCGGAAAGCGGATAGCCTGCTTTTCTCCCCACCCGGACGATGACGTCATCTCCATGGGAGGAATCCTCCATAAGCTGGCGGTCAACGAGAATCAGATCACGGTCGCCTACATGACCAGCGGCAGCCTCGCGGTGTTCGACCACGACGTGCGCCGCCACATCGACTTCCTGCGGCGGCTCTCGGATGAGCAGCATCTGCCGCGAGAAGCAGCCCACGCGCTAGGCGTTCGAATCGAGGAGTTTCTGGCCGCCAAGCGTGCCGGCGACGTGGATATCGCCGAGGTGCAGGACGCCAAGCGGATTATTCGAGAGTCCGAGGCGGTCGCCGGCATCCGGACTTTGGGCCTGGACGACCGGGCCGCCCGGTTTCTCGACTTGCCGTTCTATCACACCGGCAAGGTCAAGAAGGATCCCATCGGCCAGGCTGATGTGGCCATCGTACGAGCCTTGCTGGAGGAGATCCGGCCCGATCTGGTATTCGTCGCCGGCGATCTCTCCGATCCACACGGGACCCACCGGCTGTGCAAGGAGGCCGTCGAGCGGGGGCTGGAAGAGGCCGTGGCTGCCGGTCTGCCCCGGCCCGAGGTGTGGCTCTACCGCGGAGCCTGGCAGGAGTGGCCGGTCACGGACGCCACCTGGCTGGTGCCGTTATCGCAGGAGGAGCTGCGCCTCAAGATCCAGGCGATCTTCAAGCACCAGTCACAGAAGGACACGGCGCCGTTTCCGGGCCCGGATGAACGTGAGTTCTGGCAGCGGGTGGAGGCTCGAAACAAGGGCACGGCAGCGGAGCTCGACCGCCTGGGGCTGGCCGAATATTTCGCCATGGAAGCGTACGTGGTGGAGCCCTATCCTGGAACGGAATCACCCGCCGCGAGCAGCTCCCCCCGGGCGTAGAGCGATACTCGCACCTCGGCGTCGCGAGCTCGCACTCACGCTCGACCTCGAAGCTTTGCCACCCACCACCTGAGGCCAACCAGGAGGAACCGCCAGTCGTGCAGGAACTCCGGTGGCTTTCCCTCGACGGCGTGTCCGAGAAACTGAAAGCCCCACCCGACCAGGAATAGCGCCAGGGCAACCACCCAGACTCCTTCTACCCAGATCGCTACGACAAACAGCGGCAGCGACAGCACGATCAGCGGGATGCCCAAGGTATGGCAGAAGCGATTGAACGGATGCTGGTGGCTACGCCCGTACTGGGCGATCCACTCCTCCCAATTCTTGCCGCCGAGCATGAGGCCTCCGCGATCTACTCGAGGGATGTTCCTACGGCTCCAGTACGCGATACACAACCCAATGTTGCGATCCCGGAACGATGAACGGAGCGAGAGCGTCTGAGTGTTGCCGGAACTGTGTCGCCCCCATGCCGGCGAGCGCAGCTTCGAAGTCTGCTAACGTCTCGAAAGAGTATTCATCCACGATGTGCGACGCCGAGGGACCGATCAGTCCGGCCAGCAGCCGGGCCCCGCGCGCCCGGCGGAACTCCGAGCTGGCGAACTTGTCTGCGCCCCATGCACGCATGATCCGAATTGCTTCCGCCTGCTTGCCGTATACGATGTCCAGATGCCACTGACAGATGAGCATGCTCCCGCCTTTCTACTCCCCACCGTGACTGGGTTGATCCGCCAGCCGGCCAGCGATACGTCGCACCTGACCGGCGTGGCGGGCCTCGTGCTGTCCCACGAACAGCATCCATTGGTAGAGGTTCAGCATACCGAAGAACGGGTGGGGATATGTGATCGCCCCCAGCGCCAACCCGTTCCCTTGGCGTGCGGCGTCCAGGAGGTCATGGCGAGAGCGGTCCAGGGCGAGCAGGGCTTGAGCGGCATTGAGCTCGCCGCGGGGCATCACGGACTCCGGCGCGCGGATCGACCGTGCGCCGCTGCTCAGCCCGAAGGCATCCAGAGACCCGAGGAGCGACCCCTCCTGGTCCTCGAGCTCGGCGCCAGCGGTCCTGGCGCGCTGGATGCCGTGGCGCAGCAGCCGGACGATGCCGCTTTCGACCCGGTACAGGTGCTCCAGGACTTCAGCCACCGACCATCCCGCCTGATCCGCCCGGAGGTCCCGCAGGGTGTCCGGAACCAACGACACGGCGATCAGGAGCTCCGCACGTTGACCTTGGGCGTACTCGACCAGTTCGGCGAGTCGATGATGCATTTTAGAAGCTACTATACTCCGGCATGGACCTCACGGTGCAGAGGGCTCTGACACTGTTCTGGCGTGCCGCCCGTCTCCGCTGCCCCAACTGTGGCGGCGGGCCCATCTTCGATTCGTGGCTACGTATCCGCCCCCGGTGTCCGGTGTGCGGTCTGCGGTTGGAACGAGGGGAGGAGGGTTATCAGGTTGGGGCCTACATGTTCAACATCGTGGCGTCGGAGCTGGTTTTCGCGGCCGCTTTTATCGGAGTCCTGGTGTTCACCTGGCCCCATCCCCCGTGGAATGCGCTGCTCTATGGAGGCGTAGCCATCATGTTGGTGGCGCCCTTCGTATTCTATCCCTTCTCCAAGACGCTCTTTCTGGCCTTCGACCTCATCTTTCGTCCCCCGACGCCCGAGGACCTTAGCGAGCCGCGCGTCAGCCGGCCCTCCGCACCGCCCGCACCGGCTCGACGTCTTAAGTCCTGACGGAGGGGCTAGCGGCCGCCGGAAAGGTCGGTCAGGCGGGTGTAGACCGTCCCCACGCTGCGCTTGGGGTCGCGCACCAGCTCGAAGCGGGTGAGACTGTCCTGCCACACCAGGCGCTCAAGCGCCTCGTCATTGACCGGCTTCTGATGTTGACGGGGCGGCCCGAACAGCTGGCTATACTCGGACTGCATGGCCTGGAAGTCGGCGGTCTGGGGATAGTCGAACATGATCGACGAGACCACGCCCGCGGGAGTGCGATGGACCCGCACCGACTGGGCCCGCTCGAATGTCCCGGGGGTCAGCGCAACGACCGTATCGCTCAGGTCGGCCCCGGGCACTTCCTCCGCCGTCCAGCTCTGTCCCAGCTGGATGTTGCTCACCTCGGTATTGAAATGGCGGAAGATAGGGCGAGGCGTGGCGGGCTGATCTGCGTCGGGGCCGCATGCCCCCGACGCGAGGAGCAGCAGAACCAGGGCTGATGGCTTCATTTCTCCTCCAGCGCCGCTCCGGCCTCGCGAAGCAGCTCTCTCAGTATGGAGCGGTGGCAGCGTGACTCATCGCCGCAGTAGCAGCCCACCGACAGATTCTGCCGCAATGATAACGCCGCCAGCAGCGCAATGAGCCGCTGGGCGGCGGGCCGGCCCATCTCCGAACGGTACCGCTTAGCGAAGGTGCGCCAGCGTGCATCACTGAGGGTTTTTGCTCTGGCCCAGGCGAACAGGTCGGCGCTGGGTGCGAGCTCGGGTAACCAGAGATCGTAGTAGTCCCGTGCGGCATACTCAGCCCGCGGAACTCCTCGGGGCGGGCGGCGAACAGTTCCCAGCCGAAGCCCTTCTTGCGGGTGGCGGCTGCTGCCCAGGCGTACCACCCGAATCGGCATGACGTCCTCAAGACGCCACTCGATTCAGGCGAGCGGGCCTTTCCCGACGAACTGGATCAGGGTCGCCTCGGGTGTTCTGCTGTTGAAGTGCGTTTCACTGATGCTGGCCATGCCCCGCTGACCATTGTCCAGCGTCAACCAGATTCGCTCACTCGGCAGAAAACCATCGATCGTCCGCGACATGAACTCTCCCCGCCACGACTGGCGGCCGGCACCGGAGTCCGTCACGGTAACCTGTACATCAACCCGAGCGACGGATTTGCGGTTGGACCGCTCGATGATTGCCGTCAAGGACTGCATGCCGCACCTGCTTTCTGGAAAAGAGTAGATCACCGTTCGATGACAGTCATCCTCTACGTGGGCTGATGCCTGGCCCACCAGTCACGCGCGTGTTCTTCGTTCCATGTGCCGCGGCTGATTTCTCCCAGCCGGTGCGACAGCTCCCGCGCCGACTGAGGCCGGCCCGCGGGATCCTTGGCCAGACAGGAGAGCACCAGCTCGTCGAGTGCCGCCGGTATGGGCTGCTCGCCGCGCGCCGATGGCGCCGGCGGCACGGCGTGCACGTGCTGAAGGAGCAGCGCCATCGGCGTGTCGGCAGTGAACACCAGCTGGCCGGTCAACAACCAGTAGGCCACACAGCCGGTAGCGTAGATATCCACCCGGCCGTCGAGATTGCCCCGGCCCAATGCCTGTTCCGGCGCGATGAACGCCGGCGTGCCGTGCACCGTGTGCTCCCGCGTGAGCGCCGGCCCGTCCTCCGCCGTTTCGTCGAACGCCTTCACCAATCCGAAATCCAGAACCTTCACAAAATCGTGGTCCTCGCCATAGCGGCAGAGGAAGATGTTGGCCGGCTTGATGTCCCGGTGCACCAGGCCGCAGGATTCCGCTTCCGACAGCGAGTGGCAGACCTGACGGAGGACGAAGATGGCACGCTCAGCGGGCAGCGGACCGTACTGTCGAATCAGCCGGTCGGCGTCCATGCCGTCCAGCAACTCCATCACATAGTAGAACGCGCCATTCTCGGCGACGCCGAAGTCGAAGAGATCGACGGTGTGAGGAGAGCGAAGCCGGGCGATGACCTGGGCTTCACGCTCAAACCTGCGCCGCGCGTCATCCGAGATGACCGCCCGGCCGTTCTGGGGGGTGCCCGGCCGGATGAGCTTGATCGCGGCGGGCCGGGCCAGCATCCGGTGCCGCGCCCGCCATACCTCCCCCATGCCTCCCTGCCCCAGCTTCTCCTCCAGCCGATAGCTGCCCAGCTCGCGCGCCGCGGCCACTTCCCGTCCCAAGCGGTAAATGACCCGCGCACCCATGTACGCGAACCCGACCGCCAGGAGTGAGCTGAAGGTCGCATCGAAGTACGCGCCTCCATCGACCGGGACCTTGCCCGCGAGATCCAGCGCCAGGAGCGCCAGCGGGGCCATCGCCCCAGCGGCGAACGCCGCCAGCAGCATCCGGCGCGGAGGGCCGGGCAATATCAGAGGGAACAATACCACCACGAACGGCACCCAGGTCAGGCTCGGTACCATGCCCTTTTGCAGGTACGCCTGCCAGAACGTGGTCAAGGCAATGATGAAACAGATGGCCACCTCGTACAGGAGGCCAAGGGTGTGAAGCCGGTCCGGCGAAATGGCCCGACTCCGGGCGACCCACCAAAGTCCGGCCGACGCGGCAACCGCCCCCACGTCGAGGAGCCGAAAGCCCAGCTGCCCCATGATGACCGGGTAGCCGGCTATCGTCGCGACGACCCAGATCCCGAAATAGACCAGCGGATCGAACGAGAAGGCCACGAGAAGCAGCAACGCGAGAAGGCGGACGCGCCCGCGTACCTGCTCCATCAAGTCCGGCGGCAGCGAGGACGACAGGCCCTTGCGGTCTCCGGAGGACTCCCCTGGGCCGAGAAGAGTGACGTGCTCTTGCATCGGGCCTCCGGGCTCCGGCTACTCCTCGAGCGGGGTACCGTCTACCGTGGTGTTCTCCACCAGATTCTCAGCGACCGGCTCCTTCGAGCGCTCCAGCTTTCGCTGCTTTTTTTCTTCCTTTTGACGCTGCTTGGTGAGTTCCTTCTGACGCTTCTCGAATCCGTAATTACGCTTTGGCAAGAATGCTCCCGGTTATATGGAGAGTTACCACTCCAGCAGGCCGTCTTCCTCCAGGAAGGCCGCCACTGCAACCAGCGATGGCATGCTGGGCGCTTCCTTGAACACCCGGGCCGCCTCGCGCAAGGCGGGGGAGCTATGCTGGCCGCTACGGAGCCGGAACTGGCGGTGGGTCACGGCCAGCTCATTGAATACCCGGCGGAGCGAACTGGCTTCGCGGGTGGGACCGACCGCAGGCAAAGCGGCTGGAGCTGACTCGCCCCGGGGCCGTCTGCTGCGCGGCCTGGATGCGCGTGCCCGCTGGTCCAGGGCAAGGCCGACCTCGACTACACGGGCCTGTACACGGTCGGCCAGCGGATGCGCCGAGCCGTTGGGCGATGAGCCTCGTTGAGCGTGATTCTTTTTTGGCATGGGGTCCCGCCAGAAAGGGAGCAACAGCGTGGTGAGTCGGAGAGAGAAACTTAACCTCATGTGACCCTTTCCAGGAGACCGATGACTCAACTGGATACTCTATCGGGTGTTACAGCGGGTCACCTCGGCCGAAGAAGACCCGTAAGCACCCGATCCAGCGAGGCTGCAAAGGCGTGTCGGGCTCGAGCGTCATATGGCGGTGGCCCTGAAGTGACGGTCCCGGCCATCCGGAGCGCCTCCATGTAGTCGCGTACCGAGAGGCGCTCTCCGACCGTATCCGCCGTGTGCTCCTCACCCCGCGGGTCCAACACCGCGACCTGCCTTGGGACCAGTATGGCGGCCAGAGGGATGTCCTGGGTAACGACGAGGTCGCCGGGCTGGGCGTGCCGGGCGATGTACTGGTCGGCCACGTCGGGGCCGCCGTCAACCTGGACCGCGGTGACCAGTGGGTTGCCCGGCGGGGACTGAAGCCGCTGATTGGCCACGAGAACAGTCTCGATTCCGAGGCGCCTGGAAGCCCGGAAGACCAGTTCCTTTACATCGCGGGGCGCCGCGTCCGCATCTACCCAGATTTTCAGAGATCGAGCTCCCCCGGAAGGAGGCACCTTCAATCGAGCGTCGCGAAATTCAGCTCGATGACGTTACCGTCCGGGTCAGTAACGTAGAGCTGCGGCCAGGCAGTGAGATTGTGCGGCCGCTCCCGGCACGGTACGCCATGCTGCTGCAGGTGCCGAAGGGTCTGCCGGTAGCTTTGGGCCCGGAGCGCAAAGTGTCCGTCCCGCGAATCCACCTTCGTGGTTCCCCGGAGGGTCCGGGTCCCCGGATGCACGATGAGATGCAACTGCCGATCACCGACCCCATACCAGGCGCCCGGAAAGTCGAAGGGCGGCCGTTCCACCTCCGGCAGCCCGAGGATCTCGTGATAGAACCGCTTCGCTCGGTCCAGGTCCAGCACGGAGATACTGACATGATGCAGCGTCTCGACCACGATCACGGGAGGTCAGGGTCGGGCGGCCGCTGCGCCTCCAGCTGCCGGGCCAGGTCTCTGGGTTTCGTGCCCAGCAGTTTGCCGGTGGGACTGACATAGATCTCGGGACCGCCTCGACCGAACCCTCTGGCATTGGGATACGCCAGAACCCAAGCCCGAGGTTTGGATGGCAGGTTGGGGATGCCGCTGAAGGCGAATCGCGCAGCAACCGGTCCCAACGTGGTGGGCCCGGGACCAATCATCTTGCCGGCGGTAAACCGGGCGCCGGCATACGATGCTCCGGCGAGTGCCGCGACGATGACCATGATCAGAAACAGGCCGCGCATAAGATCTCCTCGGAAGACAGGAACGTGGTGCTGGTCACGAACCGCCCGCAGCGGATCGGCGAGCCTCGGCGAGGTAGGCCGGTTCCAGCTGCATCAGGCTGGCCATCTTTCGAAGCAGGTGGGTCTCGTGATCGCTCAACCGTCCATCGGCCAGAATTACGCCCCACATGACTTCCGCGAGAGCCACCTTCTGCGGGAGATCGTACTCCGCCGCAATCAGACGAGTAAACTGGAAGTGGTCCAGCGACTGGGTCCGCTCGACCTCCGCAAGGCGCATCAGCTCGAGCACTTCGGCTTCATCCAGCGCGAAGTGCCTGGCGATGGTGTTCTCGATATGGCTCTGCTCCTCCGGCGTGAACTCATTGTCGGCATGTGCCAGCTCCAGCAGCAAGGCACAGGCGGCAAGCTGAAGCCGGCGCCGGCCCTGATCCGCCACCGCCTCGTGCCCAGCATTCTCCGGGCGCAGGAGGCGGCCCGCGACGAACCGGCGTATGGCATCCAGCATTCAGGTTCCGGCCGGCAGCGGCATCTCCGCCGTCGGGCCCACCACGGTCGTCCAGGGCCGCACCCGCCAAGCCGTCACCAGTCCCTGGCGGACGTAGGGGTCGGCCGCCGCAAACGCCTGGGCGACCTCTGGTGTGTCGGCTCGGAATAGCAGCACCGCGCCGTCCACTGGCTCTGCCAGCGCTCCACCCAGCACCAGCTCCCCCCGGTCGATGAACGGGCGCGCGTACGCCAGATGTGCCGGGCGGAAGGGCACCCGGCGCACCGCATAGTCGGGAACCACATCATAGAAGAGCAGATAGTGCATTCTTGCAGACGCGTCCTGGTGGCTCTCTCAGAGAGATGGCGAAAGTTAAATCATCGTGACGATACCAGGAGCCGGATGTCGGGGCCATCCTCCGAAAGCCGGATCATGCGATCGTAGCTCATACCGATTTTTTCCAGCACTCGGAGCGACGCGACGTTGTCGGGATCCGTGATGGCCACGACTCGCCGGAGCCCCAGCGAGTTCCTACTGTACTCCAGCACCGCGGCGGCCGATTCCAGGGCATAGCCGCTGGATCGATAGCGCGGGAGAAAAGCGAACCCGATATCCACGTCAGCAAGGACCTCCCGTTTCAGCAGCCCGCAGATTCCGACCGCGGTGCTCGTACCCTTGAGCTCCACCAGCCACAGCCCGAATCCATGCTGTTCATAGCTGGCGACCGGACCGCTGAGAATGTACTGACGGGCATCGTCCAGACTTCGTACGCCTTTATCTCCAATGAACCGAAGAAAGGCAGGATCGTTCAACAGCTCGAAAATGAATTCCGCATCACCGGTGCTCAGCCGGCGGAGAATCAGCCGTTCAGTGGAGAGGACGTTCACGTCAGTCGCCAGAAGGGACCGGTAAGGCCAAGTTTCTGGAACACCGCCTGAGCTTCCCCGGCAGTACGGCGGCGCCATCCGGGACTCAGACGGTCGGCATACCAGACCTGCGCCAACCTCCAGGCAGTCGACAGTGAGATGATTGCTCCCACTGAACGACCCCGGGATGCACACCAGCGATTCACGTCCTCCTCCGACCGGAAGAGCAGGATGGTGGATCAGGTAAACCCGATGTCGTCCCACCAGGCCGCTGCCGGGACGGCGTAATGCACCACCCCAGAGCCCTGGTCCAGCTGATATCCTGTCGTGCGGATGGCGGGAGGCCCACCGCAGTCGGCGCAGCTGCTGGTGATCTCGGCGGGCAGCTTCAGCATGGCTGAGATGCCCAGTGCATCCCAGGCGCAGTTAGCCCACCAGTGCCGGGCGCCTGCGCTCACCCGGAACGCCGTCGGCACCGCCGAGAACGGCATTGCCATCCAGAGCCGCCGGGTAGCGGGATCCAGCACCAGGACATGCGCCGCCGCCAGACGTTCCAGACTTTCGCGGACGGCGGACGCCGAGGCGTCCACATCCTTGGCGGTGTCATCCGGCTCGGGCGCAATGCCGGTACGCACGAAATGGTCGTAGACCGACAGGCGCACCCGTCGATCCAGTTCGTCCACAGTCACACGATCAGGCAGTGTGACTTTCCATCAGCTCTACTTCGACCCCGCCAACCAGTCCGGCGACCACGTTATAAATGGCGGCACTGATCGCGGCGAATATGAATCCGAACACGCCATACAGGATCGGCAATGCCAGAGCCAGGCCGGGGCCCATGCCCTCCTGCTTCGGTGTGACCATCGAAATGATCAGGAAAATGGGGACGAACACCAGGCCCAGCAGGGCGTACAGAGTGCCGACCACTTTGGCCGTCTGGAAGACGCCGAACCTGCGGATCTGTTGCGGCATGGCTGCTCCGGCTGAGGTGGAGCTACGAGAGGCGAACACATCGTTTTTTGACGCAAAACCGACCGCCGCGGGCTGAAATGCGACAGATCCGCCCTCAGCGTTGTCGTAAACCGGACCCCCAGTCGGAGTGGTGTTGGCAATCACCGCCACCCGGGCGCCAACCTTGGATCTTTTCGGGTCACCAATGACGAGGATTTAATATGGTAAGCTTCCTCCGGCTGCCGTTCCTGCTCACGGTCTTTGCGATCTCATGCAACAGCGGGAACACGGGGACGACCCCGGGCCCCGAGCCACAAACCGATGACCAGGCCCGCGTCCGAATCGAGAACCGGGCCTCGGTAGACATGGATATCTACCTGGTGCGGAGCGATGGCCAGGCCATGCGTCTGGGGTTTGTAGCTGGAGGTGACACCTCGAGCTTTGCGCTGCCCGCCACGCTCACGGCTGGGGCCAACTCAATCCGGTTCCAGGCGCGGCCGGTTCGCCGCTCGGGAGAGCCCGTCACCAGTGAGCCATTCGGCGTCAGTGCGGGCGAGATCAGCTGGTCGATCCCTCCGCAGTAGTGGCGAGGCGGAGTGCCGCTCAGAGCGTGAGCTGTGTGCCGCGGTACCCCGCCGCCCGCCGAGCTTAGGTCAGAATTGACTAATCAGGATCGCGGCCCATATGAGCACGACCGTTCCCCAGAGAAAAACTCGCATATAAGCCTCCTGCGGCCGTTTTCGGGGTAACTATTTCCGGCATAGAAACAGTTGGGGGCACAATTGGGGCACAATCGTGCTGAAGAAGGCACGCTACGTGTACGGAGAGTGTTCCTAAGTTGTTGCACGGCAAAGTGCCCGGGGCGGGACTCGAACCCGCACGGGATTACTCCCAAGGGATTTTAAGTCCCCTAGACCCCTCGAACCAAACGACATCAACCAAGTGCGAAGGTATCCGAGCGACGGGCTGACAACAAGTTAGCCCGTTCGTGTTTCCCGCTTAGTTCCGGTTGGTTTCCCGTGGTCCGGGGGACACTCGGGGGACAATCCCTTCTCCGATCTCACCAGCCATCCATAATGCCACCCCTACTGATACTGCCCGAGGCGGAAGGACCATACCGGGCATTCTTATCGCACCTATTGCAGTGTCCGACGTTGTCTGGGAACCGAACCATTCTCACGAGCTTTCGATCACCGTCCCAACAAGCTGAGCAGATCGGCCCATTTGTCTCGGTGTTGCTGCCATCGATCCAGTAGGCATTGTTCTTGAACTGAGGTCGGCTGGCGAGCTCACTGTCCTTTTCGAGTTCGGCGTTCTCCCGCCGAAGTTTCTCAACGTCTTTTTACAGGTCCCATTGGTCCTGCACGAGTGTCATTACCAGCGTTTGGAGGTCGATGACCTTCTGAGTGAGCTCGATCTGGTTCGCCTTCTTGGCTAGGCCAGCAAGCTCCTTAAGGGCAGTGAAAACAATTGTAGGGTCCAAGGAAGGCAGCCTTTCTCGGGTGATAGTCAGTTATGCCATCCCCACTTCATCCCCAGGATAGATCCTTTTCGGGGGGGTTGCTCTTGGGAATCGGGCGCTGGGCAAAGTCGCGAACCTCACGGGGCTCCTGGGCAACATTCCGACTCTCCGCCAGACACCTCCGGTCCATCGGCCGACTCTGGTATTCCACGGTTACGGTGAACGGGAGCTCGTAACCCTCACCTGCCGGCCCGATCCACCAGCGCTGCGCCCTGCCCCCGTGGTTAGGACAATGCTCGGGAACGATCAAAACATCCGAACTCATGTCAGACGGATGACGATCAACCGCCGAATAGGGGGACAATCAGAGACCCGCCTGAATCGGCTGTAGCTTCTGCCAGAGGCCCAATAAATCATACCGGTCCTGAAAGATTCGGCCGAAGACTCGGAAGGCGCACACTCCAACTTGCGCCGTGGAGCGGAGCGCCAATTTCATGTCAAGGCTATCTCCAGACAACAGGTACTCCATCTCAAAATTAAGCGCGTCACCTGACTGCTCCATCGAGAGAGAAGAAAACACACTCCCTGGATTGGGGTGCGCCCCGTAGTCGATAGTGCGGTCATAGCAAGCCTGGGCAGCGAGTTGAGACTCCGTATCAAGACTGTCCATCAGTGCTCGAACCTTAAACGTGCCCCGCACCGCCCTTTTTGATGCCTCACTGTCATTCCGGCGGCACCACACATCCCAGAGCTCTGGCCTCTGTGAAATGAAAGAGCCGTACAGAGCCGCCTCGAGGCAGCCCCGTAATGTCATATAAGTCTCTGGTACCTGGCCCGCCAAAAGAAGTTGGCAAGAGGCGCGGAAGGCCGAGTGCGACCTGCAGAAGAAAAAGGGAGCGTACAGCTCCTGAGTGTTGTCGAGGTTGGATGCGACCGCCAGCCATAGCGCATCGAGGTCCCGCAGGCGCCGATACGACCCGGTTAGCCGCTCAAACATCTCAAACTGATGGCGTCTCGCGAGCTCAATAAACCGCGAAAGTTCATCGTTACCCCAACCGATAGGGGGCGTGACTATTTCTTCTTTCGCATCGTTTGGGCTCACCATTCCTCCGTTTCCGCCAGACCTGATCAGCTTATACCCCAAATCCTCGAGAATCTTGGCGCACCCGTTTCACGGGTTACGCTGGCCTGCCCGGGCGATCTCCGCGGCCGTGATCCTGTTGTCCGCCTTAATGGCTACCACCTCACCGTCTAAGATCACGCCTCGCCTCGGAAACGCCCTGCACAGGCGCTCCTCGAGCTCGCTGCGCCTGGAGAACCTATTCCCCCGCTTCGAGTAGATGGCGCAGTGCCCTCCGGTCAAATAGACGACGCCCCGGAAGCCGTCGTACTTGGGCTCGAACAACCAGGCGCGGTCGTTAAATGGTGCCGGCCGGAGCACAGGCACGATCGGCTCCACAGCGGGGAGCGGCGCAGGGCGACGTGCGGGCATTCAGGAACTTGATGGAGAGTTGAAACCGAAGCTAGATCATGGCAGATGGCTGAACCTGATCCCTACGCGGACTGGTCACTTTCCGATCAGCTCAAGATGCTTGCCTTCGCGGCCGAACTGGCACACCTGCCGCGCTCACTTATTGCGGCGATCTGGACAGCCCTCGAACGTCTCGACTCACTAAATTTCTCAGCGCCAGCACGAGCTGCGGAATCCCCGTAGCGCGGATGGGTGATCCGTTAGAGACCAGGCATCGAGGACGTGTTTCATGAATGGTATCGCCCATTACCTCCCTGCAATCGTCCTGTTCGCGCTAGGCCTGGGTTGTGGGGACACCCAACAAGCCCCGAGCGTGGAGGGACCGCCGTTCATCGCCGCCACGATTGACGGCGTGCCCTGGTCTCCTGACCCAGACGACGCCTTCGCCGCTTTGGTCGGGCCTGACCTCGTCTCTTTGCAGGCTCGCCGGAATCTGGGAGATGGCAGTAGCGAAATGCTGGACATCGTTATCGTCACGTCCGATCCTTTCCGCCTTACGGGCTACCGTTTGGCAGGACACGCTTCTTTCGCGCAGTTGGTACTCCCCTATCCGCCCGATTCGCTCGTGTTTTTCGTCACCGATGCGGCGCACGTTGGGAGCCTCAGCATTACGGCGGCGAACACCACGGACAGTGTGGTGAGCGGTGTCTTCGCATTCTCAGGCCAAGACCGCTCGAGCGGTGAGGTTCGGCAGGTTCAAGGGCAGTTCCGAGTGCGGTACGAAGCGACGGGCCCGTGACAGTCGTCCTACCTGCCCGCATAGCAGTGGGATAGAGCGCCAGCCTTCTAAGCCCCGAAGCGCTCGCCAGCCACCGCCAGCGAGCGCCATTTTCCAATCACTTAGCCTATCTCACCGCCATCTGCGCGGACCTGCTCGCAGCCGTCTGGGGCTAGGCCACGCGGGAATCGGCCCTCTAATGGACGAACTTCTGCACTCGCATGCCGGTCGACACATCGCCGACGTATAGGGTCCCGTCAGGTGCCACAGCAACGGCATGGGGCCAGACGAACTGGCCATCGTAGTTGCCGAAGCTCCCGAATGACTCAATGACTCGTCCCTGGCGAGTAAGCTTGAGAACCCGCGCCCGCTCCGGTGGGGTGCTGGGCTGGTCGCCGCCATCCACGACGTAGAGGTGGCCATCGGCCCCGACCCGCACTGCCCAGGGACGCCCTAACTCTGGTCCCTTCCACTCGGCTACGAAATGCCCGGCCGAGTCAAAGACTTGGATTCGCGCGTTGCTGCGGTCGGCAACGTACACCTGACCCGCGGTATCGCGTGCGATACTGTGCGGCACGCCGAACTCGCCGGGCCCACTTCCCTTGCTCCCCCAGGAGAAGAGGTATCGGCCGTCCTTTGAGAAGCGGACCACGCGGCTATTGCGGTAGCCGTCACTGACGTAGAAGGACCCGTCCGGGGCTACTGCCACGTCGGTCGGTCGGTTAAAGTGCGCACTGTCGTCACCCGGGACACCTCGTTCGCCGAGCGTCAGTAGCAGTGCGCCGTCGTGCGTGAACTTGAAGACCTGGTGCAGCGCCACATCGGTGACCCAGACATTATCCTGACCATCCACTGTCAGCCCGTGCGGCATTGCGAATTGGCCTGCTCCCCACGCGCCCAGATGCCGGCCACTGGCACCATCGAACAGCCAGACGGTGGGTGCATCGATCGGGTCAGTGCTCATCGAATCCCCGAGCGGCCAGCTCCGCTGGGCGCGTCTGAAGACCATCACCGCTCCCCGGGAGTCCAGCGCAACGCCAGACACTTGCCCGAGCAGCTCACCCGGCGGTAGGCGTGGCCACCCATGAACCACTCGGTAGCCCAGACGGCCAGCTGCCGCTTCCGACGCTGGCTTCGGGGACGCGAGTGACTGAGGAGAGCATGCCAAGGCAGTCATGCCCCAGAAAATTGCGGCGCACCGGCACACGGCCTGACCTCTGGACATTGAGATTGATACTCTGGTGATCATTGGCGACTCCGTGCGTTCCCTAACGGACCAATCAGCTGCGGCGTCTCCGCACACTCCGCTGAATACCAGAGTTTAATAAGTCGACCTGATCCCTACGCGGGCTGGTCACTGTCCGACCGTCTACAGATGCTCGCCTTCGAGGCAGAGCTGGCAAATCTACCCCGATCTCTGGTCGGCGCATTGTGGGAGGTCATTCCCTTTCGTGATAAGGCTCACCCCGTCAACTGGTACAAACTGTCATAGTCCGGGACGTATAGCGTCCACGGCATACGCACATGGGGAGGAGTCATATGCCGCTTCTTCGACACACGATCGCCGCTGGATACATCGCTGCTTGCAGCACACTACTCGCACAGACGCCGAATGGTTCTGGAGTAGGGCCGCATGGCCAGCCGGTCATCGACGTACATGTGCATACAGGAACGATTGCTTCTCTGCCAAAGACACTCGCTGAACTGGACAGCAATGGGGTCGTAATCGCGCTTGTGAATGGCCCCGCAGCTGTCGCAACTGCATGGGCCGGCTCGCATCCCAAGCGCATCATGGCAGGTGCCCTGTTTCCTTGTCCGGGTGGTCGTGTGCCCAACAATGGGCCGCAGTGCTTTCCGGGCGGCGCGGAACTACCGTCGCTAGAATCCCTGCGAGCAGAGATTAAGGCGGGGCGCCTGCATTTTCTCGGCGAGATTACTTCACAATATGCCGGGTGGAGCGTCACAGATCCGAGAATGGAACCCTTCTACGCGCTTGCGGAGGAGCTAGACGTTCCGATTGGAGTTCACTTGGCGCTCGCTCCTGTATCAACGCCGTATAAATGCTGCCCTGGATTTCGAAGTGCGCTGGGAAATCCCTTGCAGCTCGAAGATGTCTTGGTGAGGCATCCGAAACTTCGAGTGTGGGTAATGCATGCCGGTTATCCCTACTCGGCTGAGATGAAGGCCATCATGCTCGTGTATCCGCAGGTATACGTCGACGTCGCCGCGATCGACCTACCCTTCATTGTACCGCGGGCTTCTTTCCATGATTATTTGCAGGAGCTGATGCGTGCAGGTCTTGGAAAGCGGATCATGTTCGGATCTGACTACTCGCCGATTCGCAGTGCCATAGAGTCGATAGAGACAGCCTCTTTCCTCTCTGCCGAAGAGCGACGTGACATCCTGTTCAACAACGCGGCCAAGTTTTTCCGGCTCGAGACGCTAAACCGGCTTCCCTAGTCGCGCGCGGCTGGATGATTGTTGAAATTCGCGAAGCGATGGAGCACATGCAGCTGTCAGATGACTTGGAAGCCATCAAACGGGTCGGAGCGACTGGCGGACGCCGCCCCGTCCTCACAGTGATTGTCGCTGGGTCCGGCCCAGCTACGCCTGGCGGGCCCTTGACCCTCGACGGGACCCATTGCTTGGACCCCGGTGACTCCGAAACACCGGACAGTTTCCCCAGGGTGTCCGAAGGGGAATTCGTGTTCACTTTCGCAAGTGGTGCGACGCTGACTGGCAGGTACGGGGGGAACTTGGTCCTCAGGGAGACGGGCCTCTACAACATCCAGGCTGAGTTGTGGTTCACGGGAGGAACCGGCCAATTTGCATATCCCGGCGACAATGGGGGCGGTGTATCCATTGAGCAAGTGAGCCCAGCGCCGACGCTCGACCGGCAGACCGGGGAGGGAACGAATGTCAGGTTCAGGGGGATATACCACCCCTGACAGCCGCTGGTATGTGTGCACGGGCGAAGGATCATTCCCGCGCCACCGTTTCGAACAGCTCTCTTCGTCCCTCGGCCTGCATGTAGGTCGGATTTTTAATCTTGTACCAGGCGGTTCCTGGACGATATAGGTCAGCTTTCCGCTTGGCCACGATGCCCTCCAGATCGAGGCCGCACGCAGCGTCGAACAGTTCGCAGCCACTCTCCTCGCAGTACCAGGTACAGCAGGACACATTACAGCAGGACACATTACAGCCCGACACACATCATTTCAGATCTTCCCAATGCCCGGCGCGGACTGGCTCGACCAACACGGAGCTCACCTTGAGTCTGGTCGATCGCTTGCAGGACGGTTTGGGTCATCGCTACCGAGTCGAGCGCGAGCTCGGCCGCGGCGGCATGGCCACAGTCTATCTCGCCGAGGACCTGAAGCACGGCTGCCGTGTCGCCCTCAAGGTTCTGCGGCCCGAGATTGGGGCCGCCCTTGGCGGGGATCGCTTCCTGCTGGAGATAAAGACGTCCGCCACCTTGCAGCATCCCCACATCCTCGGCTTGCTGGATTCGGGTGAAATACCGTCGGACAATAGTTCCGGCCCCGGCCTGCTGTTCTACACCATGCCTTACGTCGACGGGGAGTCCCTTCGCGATCGGCTCAACCGCGAGCGCCAGCTCCCGTTGGAGCAGGCCATCACGATTGCGCGAGAAGTGGCCGATGCGCTTGGCTACGCCCACACCCACAATGTTGTGCACCGGGACATCAAGCCGGAGAACATCCTGTTGTCAGGCGGACACGCGATGGTGGCTGATTTCGGCATCGCCAAGGCGCTGAATACAGCGGGTGGTGAAAAGCTGACCGAAACTGGACTCGCGCTGGGCACACCGTACTACATGAGCCCGGAGCAGGCCACCGGAGACTTCTTGGACGGCAGAGCCGATCAGTACGCGCTGGGTTGCGTGCTGTACGAGATGTTGGCCGGCACACCGCCGTTCCAGGGTTCGACCGGGCAATCCATCCTTGCTCGGCATGCCGTAGATCCGGTGCCGAGCCTCCGGACAGTGCGGGCAACGATCCCGGTTGGGGTGGAGGCGGCCATCACCCGAGCCCTTGCCAAGTCGCCGGCCGACCGGTTTGCCACCATGGCCGGGTTTGCCCTTGCCCTGACCCGAGCGGCCACCGGTCCGACGGCGATGGTCACCCACGCGGTCCCATCCGCGTCACATGAGCGTCGCCACCGGCGGTGGGGACGCATCGGGTGGACACTGGCCGCCGGACTCGTGGCAATAGGGCTGATCACGAGCGTCAGAGCCGTCAGCTCGAACAAAGGCGCAGAGCTCCGGGCCGCCGAGCTGTCGATCCGATCCTTGGGTGTGGCACCACTCGAGAACCTCACCGGCGACTCGACCCAGACGTACCTCGCCCAGGGTGTCACCGACCAGCTCATTGCCAACTTGGCGCAAATCGCCTCGCTCACGGTGATCAAGCTGCCCCAGCGCCGCGGTGACCGCGCGCCAGTCGACATTGCCCGGGAGCGCGGAGTCGACATTGACGCGGTGCTGGCCGGGTCGTTCCAACGGGCGGGCGACGAGGTGCGGATCACGGCCCAGATTACTCTGGCCGGCACTGAGCGGGCCATCTGGGCCAGGAGCTACACGGGTCAACTGGGGGACATGCTCAATCTTCAGGATTCGGTGGTGCGCGCGGTGGCGGACACCATTCGCGTCTCACTCACTCCCCGCGACAGCTCCCGTTTGAGCGCGGCAAAGAAGCAGATCGACCCCGCGGCTTATGAGGCCTACGTGCGAGGAGCTTCCTCATACGGCCGGGCGACCGGGGCGGGCTTTCGAAAGGCGATCGGTTTCTTCCGAGAAGCGATTCGGCTCGAACCTACCTATGCGCTCGCCTACAGCGGCCTCTCGTCGTGCTACGCCGAGCTCGGCTACTTTGCCCTCGAGCGCCCGGGGGAGACCTTCCCGAAGGCGCGCTCGGCAGCCGAAAAGGCTCTCGAGCTCGATCCTGCCCTCGGGCAGGCCTACGCGAACATCGGGAGAATCGACCACATCTACGCCTGGGACTTCGCCGCGGCGGATCGGAACTACCGCCGCGCCATCGAGCTCAACCCCCAAACCGCCGCTGTCCATCTCTCCTATGAGACCTACCTGTCGGCGATGAAGCGCAGCGAGGAAGCCATCGCAGAGGGCAAGCGATCGATCGAGCTCGACCCGCTCTTCATCCTCTACCGGGCCGCGGCCGCGCGACCTTACTACAATGCCCGCCGATACCCGGAAGCGATCGCGCAGGCGAAACAGGCGCTCGCCGAGGATTCGACATTCAGCCGTGCCCGTTTCTGGCTCGGCCTGGCCTATGAACAAACCTCCAAGCTACCCGAGGCGATTCGGGAGCTTGAAGCAACCGTCAAATACACGGGGGGGACTCGGTGCCGGTTTACCTGGCCGCGCTGGGGCATGCCTATGCCATCGCGGGCCAACCCGATAAGGCGCGGCGACTCCTGACCGCCCTCCAAACGCGCCCATACATCTCTCCCGTGGACGTCGCGACGATTCACGTCGGGCTTGGGGAGCGTGATCAGGCGTTCGAGTGGTTGGAGCGCGCCCTCAAGGAACGCGCGTACGGGTTGGTATTCCTGCCGACCGACCCACGCTTCGATCGGCTGCGCAGCGACAAGCGCTACGCGGCACTCATGAAACGCGTGGGGTTGCCAACGTGAGTACTCAGTCGTCCAAGGCTCCGGCGCCACCCGGGTGGAACTCAGATGTGCATGTGAGCACCATCGAATGTACCGAGTTTCCAGGCGGTGAGTTCGCGTGTTACCCCACGACTGTTCGCTGGTTTCTTGTTGCTGGGCTGCGGAAGTGATTCGGGAGGTCCGTCGACCGTACGGACTTAGAAGCCAGCTTGCCCGCGTCAACCTAGGTATTGAGATCTTGACTTAGAGGATGCCCATCCGAATACTCGCCGTGCTATCGGCTCTACTTGCTTGCTCTGGTTCCGCAGGTGGAGGGGAGAACGATGAGGCTGGGCGGAAAGCGCTGATGCAGATTTACGACGACATGATCAGGGCCCTTGAGAGGAAAGACACGGCAATGTTCAGTCGGGTGGTGGCGCCGGACTTTTACGGCACCCAAGGCAGTGCAAAAAATTTTTAGTCGCAGTGACATCATTCGCAGAGTGAGTGACACGACCCAGCGTTACAACGGCCTCACTGAGGAAGATCGTCAGGTACGGATTTACGGCAACGGAAACGTTGGAGTTATTACAGCCCGCCAGCGTTGGACCTTCCAGGGAGGCGATCGTCCTGGGCCGCGGGCTGGTCGGCACACGGAAGTTTTTGTAAAACGTGACGGTCGCTGGCAAATGGTGGTAGGACACTACACGGATGTGCCGCCGCCTGCGTCGCAACCATGAATCCAAATTCTATGGCGATGCTGTCGATTCCACGCAGGTTCCAGCGGCCGCATTCAAACCCAAGAAGTAGGGCCATCCATGGCGCACCCACTTGAACTACAACCGCTTCCAGTGAGATACCTCGTTGCAGCCATCCTAACTGTTGCGGGAGCAGAACCGGGCCGTGCACAGGATATGCTGACTGTAGGTAACTTATCCCCCCAGTTTAATCTCGAGCGGCTGGCCGGAGGCCGGGTCGCGCTCGGCGCGTTGAGGGGGCGCCCTGTTATTCTCAACTTCTGGGCGTCCTGGTGTATGCCTTGCAGAACTGAAATGCCCGATCTGATCAACGCCTGGCATGCAAACCGCGGTGCGCTCGAGATCTTAGCGGTGAACCTCACAGACCAGGAACACCGCAAGGACGTGACCCGATTCGTCACGGAGTTCGGTATCCCATTTCCTGTGCTGCTGGACGTTCGAGGCAAGGTACGCAAACTCTATTCTTTGGTTTCACTGCCTACCACGGTGTTCGTGGATTCCAGTGGGGTGGTGCGAGCCATTCATTCGGGACCGCTCACTGGTAAGGCGCTCGAACTGGGACTGAAGACAATCATTCCTGATTTCAAACCTGGTCCAACGAAAGCCGCTGGAGCTCAGAACTAACTCCGAGCGACGGTTCGGCTTGCCTCTCGGCAAACGGTGCTCGGATGCATCGCTGCTCACTCTCACAAGTTCGGGTTTGCCGAAACCCCGCATGCACCGTACCTTGCTACCAGTCCTCCAAACGAGGTTCAATGCTTCCGCCCTCGCCGCATTCTGTGCCACGATCGGGGTTCGCAGTCCTCGCTGGAATCATCCTCCTCGGCCTCTTCCCCAGGATCGCCTCCGGCCAAGGCTGAATGCCCGTCCGCTTTACGTCACCCAGTCTGGGTGGACATCGACAAGCCATTCTACCAGCCGGAAGATTCGAGCTCGGCCTCTCATATAGAAACCTTAAGGCCGATGACTGGTTCATTCTCAACACCTTAACCCCATCAGATGGGTCCAGGGCGCCGGGAGGCGAGCCGCACTTCTTCAACATCAACTCAGTCGACTTCTCTCTCGCCTATGGCTTAAGCAACCGCTTGAGCTTCCAGCTGACGGTGCCCACCGCAAGCGGCAGCAATTCGCGAGTCCATCCCGACGGGATTCGTCACGTCACCAACGGATCCGGCATCGGCGACATCAACCTTATTGGCACCATGTGGCTGCTGGACCCCCTCACCCATGGGACCGGCAATGTTGCGGTCGGGCTTGGCGTGAAAGCGCCCACGGGGAGTCACACCATCATGGGGGATTACGGGCTTCCCTCGGGAACCGTGCAACACCCCGTTCACCCCGGCATCCAAATGGGGGACGGCGGCTGGGGTATCATCGTGCAGGCCCACGCCTTCAGCAGGCTGGCTGGAAGGCTGTCCGGGTACCTCTTCGGAGCGTACCAGCTGAGCCCTCGGAACGTCACCGAGGTGACCTTCTCGCCGACTTTGGTGAGTCCCTTATCGGTGCCCGATGTCTACCACGCCCGCTTCGGACTCGCCCTGGCGGTTCTGCCGAGGCAGGGGTTGTCCGCCAGCCTGGGACTTCGGGCCGACGGCATTCCAGTCCGAGACTTGATGGGAAGCAGCGACGGATTCCGCGCATCCGCTCGCTCCGTCTTCATCGATCCCGGCCTGTCATGGAGCACAGGCCAGAACGACTTTACGCTGAGTGTGCCGGTTCGGGTGCACGGAGAGTTCTTCCCCGGCCCGCCGCTCCCTGATTTTCAGAGCAACCAGGGTGACCTCGCCAAGAGGCTGATCTTCCTGGGTTACACCAGGCGATTATGAGCTTGGGCAGGCGCAACAAACCTATTTGAACGCAGCAGGTCCCGAATCCATGCCTTGTTCAGGAAGGCCTCCCACCGCGATCCATCGTCAGAAAGCACCCGCGGGGCACTCGCCTGTCTGATACACATCCATCAGATCTCCGTCCGGTCGCGCCGGATTCGCTCGAACCAACACGGCGCGCCCACTCGTGAGTCTGGTAGATAGGTTACAGGCCGGGTTGCGCCAACGTTACCGGATCGAGCGAGAGCTCGGCCGGGGCGGTATGGCGACGGTCTATCTCGCTGAGGACCTGAAGCACGGCTGCCGCGTCGCCCTCAAGGTGTTGCGGCCCGAGATTGGCGCCGCGCTCGGCGGGGACCGCTTCCTGCTGGAGATAAAGACCTCCGCCACCCTGCAGCATCCTCACATCCTCGGTTTACTGGATTCGGGTGAAATCACGGCGGACGGTGGTACGGGCCGCGGTCTGCTGTTCTACGCCATGCCGTACGTTGAGGGCGAGTCCCTTCGCGACCGGCTGAACCGCGAGCGCCAGCTCCCGTTGGATCATGCGATCAACATCGCGAGAGAGGTCGCCGATGCGCTGAGCTATGCCCATACCCACAACGTGGTGCACCGGGATATCAAGCCGGAGAACATCCTGTTGTCGGGCGGACACGCGATGGTGGCGGACTTCGGCATCGCCAGGGCGCTGGATTCCGCGGGGGGTGAGAAGCTGACTGAGACTGGCCTCGCGCTCGGAACACCGTACTACATGAGCCCGGAGCAGGCCACCGGGGACTTCCTGGACGGCCGAGCCGATCAGTATGCACTGGGCTGCGTTCTCTACGAGATGTTGGCCGGCACACCGCCGTTCCAGGGCTCGACCGGGCAATCCATCCTTGCTCGGCATGCCGTAGATCCGGTGCCGAGCCTCCGGACAGTGCGGGCAACGATCCCGGTTGGGGTGGAAGCGGCCATCACCCGGGCCCTTGCGAAGTGCTCTGCAGACCGATTCGCCACTACGGCCGAGTTTGCGGTGGCCCTCACGCGAGCTGCCACTGGTCCAAACACGGTGGTGACCAATGCTGCGTCGTCTTCGTCGGGGCATCGCCACCGGTGGGCCCGCGTCGCATGGGCATTGGTCGCGGTTGCCCTCGTGGCAGTTGGACTGATGACAATTGTCCGCGCCGTCAGCTCAAAGAAGAGCACAGTGTTGTTGGCCGCGGACGGATCCATGCGGTCGTTGGCCGTGGCACCGTTCGGTAACCTCACCGGCGACTCGACTCAGCTATACCTGGCCCAAGGCATCACCGACCAGGTAGTCACGGGCCTGGCGCAGATCGGCGACCTTAAGGTGATCAGGCTGCGCAACGAGAGCGCAGACCTGGAGGTGGCCCGTGACCGTGGAATCGACATTGACGTCGTCCTGGGCGGCTCACTGCAACGGGTGGGAGAGGATGTGCGTATCACCGCCCAAATCAACTCCGCGACCACCGGCCAAGCCATCTGGGCCAGAAGCTACACGGGTGAACTCCGGAGCATCCTCAATCTGCAAGATTCGGTGGTGCGTGCGGTGGCGGACACGCTGCGGGTCTCACTGAGTTCGCGTGACAGCACTCGCCTGGGGGCGCCGAAGCGAGAAATCAATCCCACGGCGTATGAGGCTTACGTTCGGGGCTTGCATTTTTTGGGGAAGGTTAGCGCGGCGGATTTCCGTAAGGCGATCGGCTACTTCCAGCAGGCAATTGATGTGGAGCCTTTCTACGCAGCCGCTTATGCCGGACTCTCCGAGTGCTACGGAGAACTCGGCTACTACGGTCTTGAGACGCCGGAAGAGACCTTCCCCAAGGCGCGGTCAGCGGCGCTCAAGGCCCTGGAGATAGACTCTATATACGGTCAAGCCTACGCGAGCCTCGCGAGAGTTGACCACTTCTACTCGTGGGACTTCGCCACGGCGGATCGGCACTTTCGGCGCGCAATAGCGCTCGATCCCCACTCTGCCCGGATTCGCGTTAACTACGGCGCTTTCCTAGCGGTGATGAATCGGCCCGCCGAGGCCATCGCCCAAGCCCAGCTGTGGGTGGAACTCGATCCGCTCTCCCTGCTTGGCCAGGCCGCCGCCGCGCGGCCCTATTACAATGCCCGCCGGTATCGGGAAGCGATCGCGCAGGCAAGGCGCGCGCTCGAGATCGATTCCACCTTCAGTCGCGCGCACTACTGGTTGGGCATGTCCTATGAGCAGACAGCGCGCCTTCCCGAGGCAATCCGGGAGTTCCAGGAAACGATCAAACGAGCGGGGCCGATCTCGGTCTATTCAGCGGCCCTTGGGCACGCGTACGCTATTGCCGGGCATCGCAGTGAGGCGCGCCGGATCCTGGTGGAACTCGAGGCTCGCGCGCAACGCGAGTACATCTCGCCTGTCGACATTGCGATGATTTACAGCGGGCTCGGAGAACAAGATCGGGCCTTCGAATGGCTGGAGCGGGGCTTCGCAGGGCGGGCCTACGGCTTAGTCTTCCTGCCGACTGATCCCCGCTTCGACCTGCTTCGCGGCGACAAGCGCTACGCAGCACTCATGAAACGCGTGGGATTGCCGATGTGAGTGCTCCGCGATCCCGCTCTAAGCTTCACTGCACACCTCGTGAGCCACGGCCTCGTCCTGCCGAGCGGGGAGTTCAAGCTGACAAGGCACGTGGATAGGGTGGAGTGCAAGATCTGAGGCAACCCGGAGAATCCCTTAGTTCCTATGCGCCAGGATTGTTGAAGCCTAAGGAGCCGCACTCGAAAGATACCCCGGCTTGTGCATGCGCGGATTAGGCGACGCGAGAATCGGCCCGCTAATGGATGAACTTCTGCACTCGCATGCCGGTCGACACATCGCCGACTTATAGGGTCCCGTCTTGGAGATCGTGGTCCGTCCTCGGCTGCTCGGTCGGACCCCTCACGACTTCCGACGGACCGCGGCCCGCAACCTCATTCGCGCGGGTGTCCCGCAGCACGTCGTCATGCAGCTCTGCGGCTGGAAGACTGACGCGATGTTTCGCCGGTACGCCATCGTGGACGAGCGGGATCTCAGAAGCGCAGTCGAAATGCTAGCGAAGGGGACAACAGGGGGACAATCGAAGGTGAAAGCCCTTCGGAGTGCCGGGTGATGCAGCTGCTAAGCCGTTGCACTGTAAAGTGCCCGGGGCGGGACTCGAACCCGCACGGGATTACTCCCAAGGGATTTTAAGTCCCTTGCGTCTACCGATTCCGCCACCCGGGCCTGGGTTATCTGAATATACCGGTTCACACGGCAACCGTCTCGCGCCGCACCCCTCGCGCAGCCCGAGTGCTCCATGTGACCGGCATCCGGCCAAAGCGCTTCTGAAAGTCGCTTCCTACCTCTGCCACAGTTCGTGCCTCTCGATCCGGTGGCGCCAGGAGAACGACTGCCCCACCCCAGCCTGCGCCCGTGAGCCGTGCACCATACGCCCCGTGCTCCACCGCCGATGCGACGAGAAAGTCGGCCTCGGGAATGGTGGATGTATAGTCCCGTCGCAGCGACTCGTGTCCCTCGACCAGAAGTCGCCCCAGTGTGGCCAGCTCGCCGGCGCCGAGCGCCTCCGCAGCGCGCCGGGTACGCGCCGTCTCTGAGACCACGTGACGCACGCGAGGAACCAGCGGCGGCGGCAACCGGCGCGCGACTTCGGGAAGATCTTCCGGACAGAGCTGTGCCAGGTAGCTCAGCGCCGGCCGCCATTCGCGACAGAATGCCAGCGCCTCCTCACACTCGCGGCGTCGTTCATTAAAAGCGCTGCCGGTCAGCCGGTGCGACACCCCGGTCTCCAGAATCCACAGGCGGCCGGGCAGCGGCACCGGCAGCAGAGTTCCCGCGGCGGTCTCGAAGAGCAGCGCGGCGCCACGCCGGCCATGAGCTGCGATAGTCTGGTCCATGTGTCCGCAGCGAACGCCAACCTGGTGGTACTCGGCACGAAACGCGATCTCCGCCAGCGCCGCGGGTGACAGCCGCCGGCCCGCGAGGAGGCTCAGCGCCTTGGCGGCCGCCACCGTGAGCGCGGCAGACGATGAGAGGCCGGCACCGATCGGCAAATTACTGGCGACGGCGATCTCCGCCCCCGGCGGCGCGGCGCGAATCGCCCGCAGCTCTCGCACCACCCCGACCAGATAGTCGGTCCACCCCTGGCGCATCGGCGCGTCCACGTCGAGCCGGTGAACTACCTGATCCACCGCCGAGATGAAGGTCCAGCCGCTTGCCGCCCGGGCCGCAATTGCGGTGCGGCGCTCGATGGCCAACGGCAGAACCGGGCCGCCGTTATAATCGGTGTGCTCGCCGATCAGGTTGACCCGTCCCGGCGCCGACGTGGCGACCGTGGGATCGGCGGCGAAGCTGGTGGCAAACAGCGATGTTGCCACCCTCGCCGGCGACAAGCGACGTGGGGCCAAGGACTTCTCTCGGGAGGGAATGTGGGGCATTACGCGCGCCGCCTTGGAATCGTGGCCTGCCTGGTTGTGCCATCCGGGCTGTCCGCCCAGCTCGCCCCCGTCGGCGTGCCCGGGGGCACGGTGCGCGTGGAGCTCGAGGGCTACATCGAAAGCTTCGACCGCCGATTCCGCAATGGCGTGCGCGAAGGTTACGGCGCCGATCTTTCCAGTCCGGCGCTGGGCAGTGACCGCATTCCGTTCCTGGCGGACGCCGACCAGCGCATCACCCGGATCACCGGGATCGCCAGCTATCGACTCAATCTAGGCGCGCTCGCGACCGATGCGTTCGGCGATGTGGGTAGCGGCTCTCTGGGTCTGGGGCTTGGTCTCACCAACCGGATCACCATTTTCGGGCGCATTCCGCTGGTCCGCACCAGGGTCCAGAACACCATGGACCTGAACAGCGCCTCGGCTGATGCGGGGCTGAATCCTGGTCCGGCAGGTCACGTCACCTTCTTTCAGGACTTCGACGCGGCCCTGGCAACGTTAAGCGGAAAGCTCGCGGCTGGCGACTACGACGGAGATCCCACGACCAGGGCCCTGGCAGAGGCCACGGTAGCCGACGCCACGGCGTTGCGAACCGATCTGTTCGGACTCCTCTCCGACCCCGGCACCGCCTCCCCGGTGGTTCCCACCGCGGCGAGCGCGGCAGGAGCTGCGATGCTGGGGCGGATCGGCGCCCTGCAAAGCACTTTGGCTTCGAGTCTCGCCGTCCCGGGCTTTACGGTGGCGCCCGATCTTCCCGCCGCACCGCTGGACGAAAATGGACTGCGACAGGTGCTCACCGGACCGTTGGCGCTCCGGATCGACGAGTCCGTGGTGACGTTCCGGGGCGACGCGGAGGCGGGTGCTGCGATTACACTGATTGACGGCTGGGATCGCGGCAGCGGTCGCGGGGGCTTTCGTGCTGCGCTCTCGGGGCTGGTGCGGCTACCCACCGGACTTCTCGAGCGCAGCGACCATCCGCTCGACATCGGCACCGGAGACGGCCAGACCGATGTGCAGCTTGACCTCACCACCGATCTCGGAGCCGGTGCGTTCGGAGCACGCTTGGCCGCCAGCTACGTGCGACAGCTGGCCTCCGACTTCCAGACCCGGGTAGCGGCGCCCGGACTTCTCGTCGGCCCCGAGCGGCTGGCAGTCGTTCGCCGTGACCCTGGGGACATCATCTCAGTGAACGTACTGCCTTTTTTTCGCTTGGCCCGGACGTTCGCGCTGCAGGCAGGAGTACAGCACTGGTCGAGAAAGGTGGATCAGGTGGCGTACCGCTCACCCACTGATGCCCTGGCTGGTATAGACGCATCGGTGCTGGCGGAGGAAACAGCCGCCAACGCCACGGTGATGTCGGTGGGGATGACCTACTCCAACCCCGGCCGTCTCGGTGCGGGCGGATCGGGGATGCCGCTCGATGCCAGCTGGAGCTACGAGCGGGTGTTGCGATCCGGAGGTGGACGGGTAACGGATCCGCACCGGGTCCGGGCGCGCTTCAGGATGTACTTTGGCCTCTGGTAAGTCGGCCTAGCGCCGAGCGAGCCGCTCCTTCCGCAGCAGCGCCTGAGCGTGCCTGCGCGCAGCATCTCCTTCCGTATCGCCCAGCATCCGCGCGATCTCGTTCACCCGGTCCTCGCCGAAGAGCACCTGCACGTCGCTCGTGGCGATGCCGGCCTTGGCCCGTTTCGACACCACCAGGTGACTGTCGGCTCGGGCGGCGATCTGCGGCAGATGCGTGATGACCAGCACCTGGTGCCGTTCCGCGACTTCCGCGAGCGCGGAGCCGACCTGCGCGCCGGTCTCGCCCCCGATACCCTGATCCACCTCGTCGAACACCAGCGTCGCAATGGCGTCATGTTTCACGAGAACGACCTTGAGCGCGAGCATGAGGCGGGACAGCTCTCCCCCCGAAGCGACTTTCGCCAACGGCTTGGCTTCCAGCCCCACATTCAGCTGCACGTTCAGTTGCACGCTTTCCTGCCCGTGCGCACCCGGCTCCGGCAGTGGCGAGAGATGCACGCTGAGCTTCCCGCCGGGCAGGCCGAGCGCCGGCAGGAGCCGGTTGACCCCGCGGGCCAGACGCTCGCCCGCTTCTTTACGCTTGGCGGTTAGCGCCGCGGCTGCCGTTTGGAGCAAGGTCTCGGCGGCCGTGCGTCGGACCGCGAGCGAGCGCAGGTCGAGTTCGGCGGTGTCCAGCAGCTCCAGCTCGGCCGCTGCATGGTCGCGAGTCTCGAGAACAAGATCGAGGCTCTGCCCGTACTTGCCGCTGAGGCGGAAGAGGAGGTCACGCCGGCGTTCCACAACGCCGAGGCGGTCGGGATCCTCCTGGACCGACCCGGCATACTCGGCGGCGAGTCGCGCCAGCTCGGAGAGGTTGGCGTACCCCGCGTCCAGCAACTCGCGCCAGGCGACCACGTCGGGATCTACCTTCTCCAAGGCGTTCAGCGCCTTGCCGATGACACCCAGTGCGGCCAGGGCGTTGCCCTCGTCACTCTCCAGCGCCGCTACGATTCGCTGTGCCTGCTCCACCAGGCGTGCCCGCCTGGCTCAGGCGCCGTGCTTCAATCTGGAGCGCTTCATCCTCGCCCACTTTGATCCTGGCGGCGTTGATCTCGTCCACCACGTGCCGCAGGTAATCTGCCCTGCGTCGAACCTCGTCGCGGCGCGCCAGCAGGCTCGCCTCTTCGGTCTTGAGTGCGGCCAGGCTGTCATGCGCGTGTCGCACGGCACCCGCCTCGGAACCGGCGTGCGCGAAGGCATCCAGGATCTCGCGTTGGGTTTCGGTGTGCAGGAGGGATTGGGTCTCGTGCTGTCCGTGGAGATCCACGAGAAGGGCGCCGAGCTGTGCGAGCACGGCCGCGGTGGTGGGGCTCCCGTTGACCCAGGCTCGAGAGCGGCCTTCCGCCGCCACTTCCCGCCGGATGACTACCCGTCCGTCCTCGACGTCCAGGCCCAGGTCTTCGATCTGGCGGCGGGTTGCGGCTTCGATCCCCTCGAATGCGCCCTCGACCACCAGCTTCCCTCCTCCCGGCCGCACGCTTCCGCCGGCGGCTCGCTCCCCCAACAGCAACGAGAGGGCATCGACCAGCATGGACTTTCCCGCGCCCGTCTCTCCTGTCAGCACGTTAAGACCCGGGCCGAGCTGAAGGCTGACGTCGGCAATGGTGGCGAGGTCTCTGACGCGGAGCTCAGTAAGCACACTGCCACCTCTTCGCTGCGCTTCTCGGGATGAGGAGAATCGTCATCACTTCTGCTCTCTGCCCGAGAGATCGCCCCAGCCGAGTTTCTGCCGCATGCGGCCGAAGAAGCCGTCGCCACCCAGCCGGATCAGGCACACGCGATGATCCGCGCGGCAGACGTCCACCGACTCGCCGGGCGCGAGGGTAGTACCGGTCTGCCCGTCGAAGGAGACCAGCAGATCGTCCGACCATCCCGCGATTGGCTCGATCACGATCCGGAAGGTCGCCGGGACGACGAGCGGGCGAACCGCGAGGGTGTGCGCGGCAATAGGCGTGACGATGAGGGCTTCAACGCCGGGCACGACGATCGGCCCGCCGGCGCTCAGGCTGTAGGCCGTGGAGCCGGTGGGTGTGGCGACGATAATGCCATCCGCGCTGTAGGGGCCGACGTTCTCGCCCTGGATGAACACATTCACCCGAATGACCCGCGCCACACCGCCCTTGTGGACGGCGACATCATTCATGGCCATCTGCGTGGAACGGATCTCGCCCTCGGCGTCGCGGATGGCGGCGCGCAATACCTGACGTCGCTCGACGAGAAACTTGCCGGCCACCAGAGCATCCAGGGCGGCATCCAGCGACTCACGGGTCGCCGTGGTAAGAAAGCCGACCCGGCCCAGGTTCACGCCCAGGACCGGGACTTCCCGGCCGCCAAGGAGCCGAGCCCCGCGCAGCAACGTTCCGTCGCCACCGAAGGTGATCAGGGCATCGAGGTCGACCGCGTCAAACGCCGGAACCTCGCGGTTCCAGAACGACTCCAGGCGGGGCTCGCTGTACAGCGTGATGCCGCGGTTGGGGGCCGCGACGGCTATCTGCTCCAGCATCCCCTTGAGATCGCCGTAGCGGGGGTTCCCGACTATGCCGACTTTCATCGGGCCTCCAGCGTCTCCTCGTGCTGCAGCGCGGTCACTCGGCGGGCGATCCCCTCGGCAGTGAGTCCGAAGCTGTCGAGCTGCTCGGCCCGGGGCGCCTGTTCGATCAGGCGATCGGGCACGCCGAGCGCCACGACCCGCACTTCAGGATGAGTGGTCTGAAGCGTTTCGGCGAGGTACGCACCGAAGCCGTTGACGATGGTCCCCTCCTCGACCGTCACCAGGATCCGGTGCTGCTGGGTAAGCGCCTCCAGCATGGCGGCGTCCATCGGCTTCATGAAGCGACAATTCACCACCGCGCAGTCGATGCCATCCTGGGCCAGAAGTTCGGCCGCTCCGACCGCGGGCAGGACCATCGTCCCTACCGCCAGGATTGCAACATCCTTTCCGCGGCGGAGCTGTTCCCAGCTGCCATAAGGCACTGGCGCGATGTCCGCGACCGCATGCGGCTCGTCCGGCGCCTTGTCCCGAGGGTAGCGGGTGCTGAACGGGCCGTCGTGGATCAACGCGGTACGCAGCAGCCCCACCAGCTCGTCGCCATCCTTGGGCGCGGTCACCGTCATGCCGGGAACGGCCAGCATGTAGGCAATGTCGTACAACCCCATATGGGTCTGCCCATCCTCGCCCACCAGACCCGCCCGGTCCATGCAGAAGACGACGGGAAGATGCTGTACCGCCACGTCGTGGATGACGTTGTCGTAGGCCCGCTGGAGGAACGTGCTGTAAATGGCGCAGACCGGACGGACGCCCTGGGTGGCGAGGCCCCCGGCAAAGGTTACGGCGTGGCCCTCGGCGATCCCGACGTCAAAGAACCGCTCCGGGTACTTCTTCTGGAACACGCTGGTCCCGGTGCCGGAGGGCATGGCAGCGGTGATGGCAACCACTTCAGGGTACTCGGCCGCGAGCGCGGTCAGGCCTTCGCCGAAGACCTGGGTCCAGGTTGGCGGTCCGCTGGATTTCTTCCGCGCCTCACCGGTCACGGGATCGTAGGCGGCGAGGCCGTGCCACTTCTCCTGGTTGGATTCGGCGAAGGAGAAGCCCTTCCCCTTCTGAGTCATGACGTGAATGACACGCGGCCCGGTCATCCCGCGCACGAACTTGAGCGTGTCGCACAGCTTTCCGAGGTCGTGGCCGTCGATCGGCCCGAAGTAGCGAAAGCCCAGCTCCTCGAAGAACATGCCCGGCGAGAACAGGTTCTTCACGCTTTCCTCTACATTCCGGGCGAAGTCCACTACCCCCTCGCCGAAGACCCCGCCGAGCTTCAGCGTCAGGCCCTTGATGAGCTCGCGCACGCGGTTGGTTCTGGGATCGGCCACGATGCGGCCCAGTGTCTTGCTGATGGCGCCGACGTTGGGTGAGATGGACATGCCGTTGTCGTTCACAATGAGGATGATGTCCCGGTCCGAATGGCCGGCGTTGTTCATCCCCTCATAGGAGAGGCCGCAGGTGAGGGCTCCGTCACCGACGACAGCCACGACCTTGTGCTGCTCTCCCTTGAGATCACGGGCAGTGGCCATTCCGAGCGCGGCCGACATGGCGGTCCCGGCATGGCCGGCGCCGAAGTGATCGTGCTCGCTCTCGCTGCGCTTGAGGAAACCCGAGATCCCGTCCCGCTGCCGCAGAGTGGGGAACGGCTCGTCGCGGCCGGTGAGGAGCTTCCAGGCATAGGCCTGGTGCCCCACGTCCCATACGATCTTGTCGCCGGGGGAGTCGAACTCGTAGAGCAGCGCGATGGTCAGCTCGACCACGCCCAGACTGGCGCCGATGTGGCCGCCGGTTATCGAGCAGCACTCGATGAGGCGGTTGCGGATCTCCTGCGCCAGCTGCGACAGCTGGTCGCGGCGCAGGCGCTTCAGGTCGGCGGGCGATGTGATGCTCGAAAGCAGCGTCATGGGCGTCGTTGTGGTGGGCAGCGGGGCGGCGCTGTAGTCACGATGTCCTGCTTGCAATATACCCGGCCAATGTGCCCAGTGCCGTCGATGGAACCCCGGCCTCGTCGAGGTGCGCGACCGCACGGTGCGCCAGCCGCTGGGCCTCGGTCCGGGCCCCTTCGATGCCCAGCAGGACCACGTACGTGGACTTGGCCAACTGGGCGTCCCGCCCGGCGGGCTTGCCCAGAACTTCGCTGGTCCCGGTGGCGTCGAGGACGTCGTCGGCTATCTGGAACGCCAGGCCTACGTCCTCTCCGTAGGCCGTAAGCGCCTCCAGCTGGCGGGGCGCCGCCTGGCCCGCCATGCCGCCGACGGTGCAGGCGCCGCGGATAAGGGCTCCGGTCTTACCCCGGTGTACCTGGATCAACTCAGGCAGTGGAAGCCTGCGCCTTTCAGCTTCCAGATCGAGCCATTGCCCGCCCACCATGCCCTCGATGCCACCCGCCTCGAACAGCTCGGTCGCCATCGACGCCAGAGTGCCGGTGGGGAGCCCCAGGTCTGCGGCGGACACCGCGAGGATCCGTGCGGCCACGGGGACCAGGAGATAGCCAGCAAGGGTGGCGGTGGTGACATCGAACGCGCGGTGAGTGGTGGGGCGGCCGCGGCGGAGGTCATCGTTGTCCATGCAGGGCAGGTCGTCGTGCACCAGCGAATAGGTATGGACCGTCTCCACTGCGGCGGCGACGCCCGCTATGGCCAGTGCGCGGCCGCCAACCGCCCGGTATGCGGCCAGCAACAAGGCGGCCCGCACTCGCTTGCCGGGCGTCCGCAACGCATAGGCCAGCGCCTGTCCCTGGCGGCCTCCGACTTCATGCTCCAGCCGCTCCGCCCAGCTGCCCAGAATCCCGTCGGTGCGGTCTCGTGCCTCGCCCAGCAGGTCCGGCACCACCGCAGGGGCGGTATCAGGCATCGAGATCGGTCAGCCTGATGTCCCCCCCTGCCTCTTCCAGCACCGCCTGTACCTTCAGCTCGGCCGCGGACAGTCGCTCTCGTGCAGCGCGGAGCCGGGTCACACCCTCCTCGAAGAGCACCAGGGCGGCATCGAGCTCGACGTCTTCGGCCTCAAGCTTCCGGACGATCTCCTCCAACCGGGCCAGCTCCTCGGCCAGGGTCGGCAGCGCACGCTCGGAATCAGGTTTCGGCACGGCTGCTACTCGGCCCGAGCGCGGACATCGCCGTCGGACACGCGCAGGCTGAAACTCCCGCCGGGGACAAACTCCACGCGGCGTTTGAGCACCCGGCCGGTGTCATCCCGGGCCACGGCGTAGCCGCGGCCCAGCACCTTCAGTGGGCTCAGGGCATCCAGCTGCGCCGCCAGACGATCGGCCATGGTACGCCCGGCCACGAGGATCGCGTCCATGGAGCCGTGCAGCCGGTCACTGCTTCGTGCCAGACGCACCGCAGCTAGCCGAGTGCGTCCGTTAAGCCCGGATGCCAGCCGCACCGAGAGATCGTCCACGAGGCGCAACGCGTCGCGGCGGTCTGCCACCGCCATCTCCGCGGCCGCGGAGGGGGTCGGTGCCCGGAGATCCGCCACCAGGTCGGTGAGCGAGATGTCCACCTCGTGACCCACGGCTGAAATCGTGGGCACCCGCACGTCCGCCAGCGCCCGGCAGACCGCTTCGCTGTTGAACGCGGCCAGATCCACCCGCGCGCCACCGCCGCGCCCCACGATGCAGAGATCGAGGCCCGGGATGCGGTTGACGAGGCGAAGCGCCCGCACCAGCTCCTGTACCGCTCCTTCTCCTTGAACTCGAGCCGGCAGGAACAGGATTCGGGCACAGGGCCACCGTTTACGCGTCACGGTCACGACATCCTGAAGCGCGGCTCCGTCCGGGCTGGTCACCAACGCGACCGTCGAGGCGTAGGCCGGAACTCTACGTTTCCGGACTGGATCGAAGAGGCCGTCCTGCTGCAACAGCGCCTTCACACGCTCCAGCTCCTGCTGCTTCTGCCCCACCGCGCTGGTGGGAAGCATGCGCGCGACGACGAGCTGGAACTCGCCTTTCTCCTCGTAGATGCCGGGCTTGGCAAGTACGAAGACTTCGGTGCCGTCAGCCGGCGGCCTGCCCGCGCGCGACGCGTTCAGCCGGAACATGCAGCACTTCACCTGGCTCTTGCGGTCCCGCAGCATGAAGTACCAGTGCCCGCTGGACCAGACCTTACACTGCACCACCTCGCCCCGGACCCAGATAGGTGGGAACTCGCCTTCGACCAGCTTGTTGATGGCGGTGCTGAGCTGGCCGACGGACCAGACCTGATCAGCGGCGGAGGGGGTGTCGAGAGATAGCGAGAGGGTCATAAGCAATCAGTGAGAAGTAAGAAGTGAGAAGGAGGAGGTGTGGAGCAGGCCTCTCACTTCTCGACCCTCACTTCCTGTTAGTCGAGAGCCGCCTGCTTCATGGCCTGCAGCGTGTTCTGAAGCAGCATAGCAATCGTCATGGGGCCGACCCCACCGGGAACCGGCGTAATGGCAGAGGCGATCTGAGACACGGGCTCGTAGGCGACGTCGCCCACGAGACGATAGCCCTTGGGGCGGGACGCATCGTCCACCCGGTTGATCCCCACATCGATCACGACGGCGCCGGGACGCACCATGTCGGCGGTGACGAACTCCGCCTTCCCGATGGCGGCCACCAGGATATCGGCCGACCGGGTAACGGCGGGAAGGTCGCGGGTACGCGAGTGACAGACCGTGACTGTCGCGTCGCCCCCGGGCCCCTGCTGGATCAGCAGATTGGCCATGGGTTTGCCGACGATGTTCGAGCGACCCACAATGACCGCATGGGCACCCTTGGTTTCGATACCAGAGCGGAGCAACATCTGCTGCACGCCGTACGGGGTAGCGGGACGAAACGCCATCTTGTCGCCCGTAACCAGCTTCCCGACGTTCACCGGGTGGAAGCCGTCCACGTCTTTGCCCGGATCGATCCGCTGGAGCACTTTCTCGCTGTTGATGTGCTTGGGAAGCGGCAGCTGGACCAGGATGCCGTGGATCTGAGCGTCGGCGTTGAGCCGGTCTACCGTCTTCAGGAGCTCGGCCTCGCTCGTCTCGGCCGGCAGGCGGAGGGTGAGCGAGTGCATGCCGGCTTCCTCGCAGGCCTTCCCCTTGGAGCGGACGTAGACGGCGCTGGCCGCGTCTTCGCCGACCAGCACGGCGGCCAGCCCGGGCTTGCGGCCGGTTCCGCTGAACCGCGCCACCTCGGCGGCAACCTCGTCCCGGATGGCCCGGGCAATCGCGGTGCCATCCAGAATCCGGGCACTCATCGAGCGAAGTCCGTCGCCCGGGTTTCCCGAATGACCACGACCTTGATCTGGCCAGGGTACTGCAGCTCGTTCTCGATCTTCCGGGCGATGGATTCGGAGAGCTGCGCCGCGGCCCCGTCGTCAATTCGGTCCGGCGTGACCACCACGCGGATCTCGCGTCCCGCCTGAATTACGTTGCTCTTCTCCACACCCTCGAATCCGTTGGCGATCTCTTCCAGGCGCGTCAGCCGCTTGACGTAGCTCTCGAACGCCTCGCGTCGGGCGCCCGGTCGGGAACCGCTGATGGAGTCCGCGGCCTGCACCAGGACTGACTCCGTCGTCTCGTGGGGCACGTCATCATGGTGCGCCTGGATGCAGTTGATCACGGCGGCGGTCTCTCCGTACTTTCGCGCCACCTCAACGCCGAGCTCGACGTGGGTGCCCTCGCTGTCATGGGTGAGCACCTTGCCCACGTCATGCAGCAGCGCGCCCCGCTTGGCCAGGAGCACGTCCAGGTGCAGCTCCGCCGCCATCATGCCGGCAAGCCAGGCTACTTCCTTCGAGTGCTCCAGGATGTTCTGGCCGTAGGAGGTCCGATAGCGCATGCGGCCGATGAGCTTGATCATTTCCGGGTGCAGCCCGTGCACCCCGGTATCATATGCGGCCTGCTCACCCAGCTCGACCAGCTGGGTATCCAGCTCGGCGCGGATCTTCACAACTACTTCCTCGATCCGGCCGGGGTGAATGCGACCGTCGACGATGAGCGCCTCGAGTGAACGGCGGGCCACCTCCCGGCGGATGGGATCGAAGCAGGAGATGATGACGGTGTCAGGGGTGTCGTCGATGATCACGTCCACGCCGGTGGCGGTCTCGAACGCGCGAATGTTGCGACCCTCGCGGCCGATGATACGACCCTTCATCTCGTCGCTGGGGAGTGCCACCGCCGCCACGGTGCTCTCCGCGGTATGCTCCGCGCCAAGACGCTGAATGGCCATGGATATGATCCGTTTGGCATCGCGGTCGGCGGTCCGGCGCGCCTGTTCCTTGATATCGCGGATCAGTGCTGCCGCCTGACCCCGGGCCTCGTCCTCGATCCGCTGGAGGATTTCCCGCCGCGCGTCTTCCGCCGTCAGCCCGGCAATACGTTCGAGCTTGGCTCGCTGCTCCTGTGCCAGCCGGTCTGCCTCGCCCTCGCGGCTTCGGAGACTCAGCTCCCGCTGGGTCAGCGCCTCCTCACGATGGGCTGCCCCACGCTCGCGGAGATCGATTTCTTCCAGTTTCCGCTCCTGGGCCCGCGCGCGCTCTTCCGCCCGGCGCTCCAGACGGTCCCATTCCTCCCGCCGCCGCTGGATCTCCCGGTCGAGGTCTTCCCGCAGCTTGAGGGTTTCGATCTTGGCGGCCAGCAAGAGCTCCGACCGCCCGGCTTCGGCTTCGCGCTGCGCCTCTCCCCGAATCCGCTCGGCCTCGGCCTGGGCTACCGCGAGGATCCCAGTGGCGCTGCGGCGCTGGTGGCGGGTGTAGAACAGCACGAACAGGAGCGCACCGGCAAATGCCGCTGCCGCTCCCGCAAGAACCGGCAGGAGGAGGGACTGGAACATCTCGGGTTCTCCCCTCAGGAAGCCGCGCGAGTACCGCGCTTGGCCGGTGGCAGGAGCCGCGCGAGATCGTCGGCCATGGCGGAAAGTCGGTCGGCCACCTCGCGGTCGCCGCGGCGGGCCTGGAACAGCTCGTCGGTGATGGAGAGGGCCGCAAGGATGGCCGCCTTGTGCGACTCGACCATCGGCAGGCTGTCGCGCACTCGCTTCAACGCCACGTCCAGGTAGGCGGCGACCTCACGGGTGTATTCGGGCGGAAGCTCTGAACGAACGGTAAACTCTTCACCGCCGATGATCACTCGCACCGCGCTCTTGGTCGTGTTCACGCGGCGGTCCCTCCGCCCTGCTGCTCCAGAAACGTCAATCGGCCCGCCAGAGTCTTGAGCCGCTCCTTGGCACCGTCGATGCGCTGTCGCAAGGCTTGATTCTCCATTTCCAGCTCGATGACACGCTGGCGAGACTGGTTGAGCTCCGGACCCGCCAGGACGCCGCCGTTGGCCCGCATCTCCTGCAGCTCGCCCTCGGCCTTCAGAGTCCGCCGCCGCCAGCCGGCCAGCTCCTCAGCCAGGTGATGCAGCAGCTGCTCCAGATCGCCCATGGCCTTCTGGTCGGGACGTTCGTAGTGGTAGGTCACGTTCACTCTCCTGCGCTCCGGGCTTCGCCATCGCGGCGATGGATCCCCAGCTCAGTCGTCAGCATGGCAAGTATGCGAGCCTCGATGGCATCGACCTCAGGGTCGCGCAGAGTCCGGTCCGCGGCCCGGAAGGTCAGCCTGAAGGCGACGCTCCGGCTGCCGGGCGGAAGCTCGGACCCCCGATAATCGCTCTCGATGGACACCGACTCCAGCAGCTCTCCACCCACCCGTGACAGCACCTCCTCCACCTCGCGCACCGGCGTCCCTTCCGCCAGCAGAAGAGCCAACACTCGCTCGGACGAGGGCGTGGAGGGAAGCTGCCGGTAATGCGCCGGCAGGCGTAACGCCGGGTCGAGCAGCAGCTCATAACCGAACAGCGGAGCGGCCCAGGGCGGCGCATCGGCGGCGATCGGGCCGGCCCGACCGACGGTGCGCCCTTCGCGGTCCCGGGCGATCCATTCGGACCCCTCAACCTGCACCGCGCCTCCGGGAACCGCCAGAGCGACGGCAGCCTCGAACTGGCCCTTCAGGTCCCAGATGTCGATCCGGTCGCGCCCGGTGCCGCTCCAGTGGGGCGGCTCGCGATGTCCCGTCAGCACTGCCGCCACGTGACGCTCTTCCCGGGGCCGTTCCCCGGCCGGGGCCGCGCTGAAGACGGTGCCGATCTCGAATAGTCGCACATCCACAACATGATGCGCCCAGTTGCCCTCCACCAGCCGCACCAGCCCGGGCAGAAGCCGCCGGCGAAGATAGCCATCGGCACTGGACAGTGGGTTGAGCAGCCGGACGCTGTCGGGACCATCCGCGGGCGCCGTCGGCAACGGGGACACCTCGAAGAGACCCTGCTGGACCAGTCCACGGCGCAGCTCGCTCGTGGTCCGTTCGATCGCGGCGTCCGGCAACGTGCCGGGGCGGAAGGGCCGCAGCTCGGCCGGGAATTTTTCATAGCCGTGAAGCCGCGCGATCTCCTCGATCAGGTCCACCTCTCGGATCAGATCGGGCCGCCAGCTGGGAGCCTCGACAGCGATGCGGCCGTCTTCCGGCTTGGAGACCACGGTCGCACCGATGGCCACCAGATAATTCTCCAGCGACTGCCAGGGCAGCTCCACACCCAGCAGCTGGGTGACCCGGGCCGGGCGCAGGAAGATACGGGGCGGATTCCCCGGTCCCGGGCCCACGTCGATCGGCGCGTCTACCAGCTCGCCACCTGCAGTGGCCCCGATGATTTCTATGCAGCGCCGCAGTGCCTCCACGCCGCCCCACCGGTCGATACCGCGCTCGAAGCGGTAGCTCGCCTCGGTGGAGAGCGCGAGGGCCCGGCGAGTTCGCCGGATCCCGGCCGGCGTGAAGTAGGCGCACTCCAGGAAGACGTCGGCCGTCTCCGCAGTCACTTCGGTCGCCGCCCCTCCCATGACCCCGGCGACACCGATCGCGCCGGCATCATCGGCGATCACCATCATCTCCGGGGTCAGCTTGCGCTCCACACCATCGAGCGTGACCACCGTTTCACCCGGCGCCGCCCGGCGCGCTACCACGCTCGGCCCCCGCAGCCGTGCGATGTCATACGCGTGCATGGGCTGATTGAGCTCCAGCATGACGTAGTTGGTGGCATCGACGACGTTGTTGATCGACCGCACACCGGCCGCCTCCAGCCGCCGGGTCAGCCATTCGGGCGAGGGCCCGACCTTGACCCCGCGAAGCACGGCCCCGAGCAGCCGGGGGCAGCCCTCGACATCCTCGGTGGCGGTGCGAACGGCACCGGCGTCACCGCTGTTGCCGACCCGCCGAACCGGAGGCACGTCGATGGTGGGCGAGCCGGGAATCACGGGAAGACGGAAGGGGCCCCCGTACGAGGCAGAGAGCTCTCGGGCGATACCTTTGTGGCCCAGCAAGTCGGGCCGGTTGGGACCCACATCGACCACCAGCCGGTGATCGGCTATGGGCAGGGCCTCGAGCAACCGGCTGCCGGGCGCGGCGTCGGTGCCGAGCTCCCAGATCCCATCGCCATCCTGCCCCAGCCCCAGCTCCCGCGCCGAGCAGAGCATCCCCTCGGAGAGTTCGCCCCGAAGCTTGCGCTTCTCGATGTGGAGCCCCCCCGGCAGCGTTGCGCCCACCGGCGCGAACGGATACTTGCGGCCGGCCTCCACGTTGGCCGCGCCGCACACGACGTTGCGGCGCTCAGGGCTACCATCGTTCACCGTGCACAGCCGCAGCCGATCGGCGTTCGGATGGGGGCGCACCTCCTCCACCAGCCCGATCAGGATGTCCTCCAGGCCGGCGTGGAGTGGCTCGGCCGCATCCACCGGAGCACCCAGCATCGCCAGCCGCTGGGTAACGTCGGTGACGTCGAGCCGGCGCCGGAGAAAATCCTCGAGCCAACGAAGGGAGACGTTCACGCGAACTGCTCCAGGAACCGCATGTCCCCCTCATAGAGCAGCCGTATATCCGGAATCCCGTGACGAAGCATCGTGATCCGGTGGGGCCCCATCCCGAAGGCCCAGCCGGTGTAACGCTCGGGATCGATCCGGGAGTGCTGCAGCACCGCCGGGTGCACCATGCCGCAGCCAAGAATTTCCATCCAGCCGGTCCCCTTGCACGCCGGACAGCCGCTGCCGTGGCAGAGCTGGCACTCGACGTCCATCTCAGCAGATGGCTCGGTGAATGGAAAGAACGAGGGCCGAAAGCGCACCTTGGTGGTCGGCGAGAAGAACTGATGCGCAAAGTGAATCAGGGTGGCCTTGAGGTCCACGAAGGAGATCCCCTCGTCCACCGCGAGCCCTTCGATCTGGGAGAAGGCGGGAGCGTGCGAGGCGTCGAACGGATCGTTCCGGTACACCAGCCCTGGAATGATCACCCGTACCGGCGGTGGTGACTCCAGCATGGCGCGGATCTGGACCGGAGAGGTGTGGGTCCGCAGCAGGAGCCGCCCACCCTGCTCTCCAGCGATGACCGGTGCGTCGACGTACAGCGTGTCGTGCATGTCCATCGCCGGATGATCGGCGGGGAAGTTCAGCGCCGTGAAGTTGTACCAATCGGTCTCCACTTCAGGACCGACCGCGACCGTGAACCCGATGCCACGAAAGATCTCGACGATATCGTCCACCACCCGGGTGACCGGGTGCTGTGCTCCGACCCAGCGGCGGCGCGCCGGCATGCTGAGATCCACCCCGGAGGAGTCGCGCTGCCGCCGCTCGGCATCGAGCACCTCGCGACGGGCGGCGAACGCCGCCTCGAAACGGGCCTTCAGCTGGTTCACAGCGGCACCGTAGCTCTTCCGCTGGTCCAGCGGCAGCGTGGGGAGCGATTTCAGTGCCTCCGTCAGCGCGCCGCTTTTCCGGCCCAATACCGCGATGAGCTCGGCCGCAAGCGCCTCCACGTCGAGGCCCGAAATGGCCTCGAGGCGGGGCAGCAGGGCGTCGAGCTCAGGGTATCCGGTTGGATTGGACATGGGCTATGGGCTATGGGCTATGGGCTATGCCGCAGGTAACCAGACAAACTCGTCGTCACAATCGGAGCGATAGGGCTTAGGGGATGGCCCATAGCCCATAGCCCATAGCCGGTTTCGAAATGATGGGGCCGCCCGCCCACTGCGAACGGCCCCATCGGGCGTCGTGCGCCCGCGCTGCGGGCCGTCTCTCGGGGCGCCCGCTCATCGTGCGGGCCTGGTTCTATTGCTGGTCGGCGCTCTTGGCCATCTCGGCGATTTTGGCAAAGGCCGGGAGGTCATGGACCGCGAGGTCGGCGAGCACCTTCCGGTTGATCTCGACACCGGCCTTGCGGAGGCCGGCCATGAGACGGCTGTAGCTGATACCCTCGCTCCGCGCTGCGGCGTTGATGCGGGTGATCCAGAGCGCGCGGAACTCGCCTTTCTTCTTCCGGCGGTCCCGATAGGCGTAGCGCATGGCGCGCTCCGCGGTCTCCTTGGCGGCCTTGTACAGCTTGCTGCGACCGCCCCGGGCGCCCTTGGCAGCCTCCATGATCTTCTTCTTGCGGGCGTGGTGTGCAACCCCATTCTTCACGCGAGCCATATGATGTCCTTACGCCTGAAGGAGACGGCTGACGCGGGGGAAATCGGCCGAGCTGACGAGGTCGCCCTTTTTCAGCCGGTTCTTCCGCTTGCGCGTCTTCTTGGTCAGGATGTGGCTGTGGTTGGCGTGCCAGCGCTTGAGCTTACCGCTGCCGGTGATCTTGAAGCGCTTCATTGCGGCCCGCTTGGTCTTCTGCTTTGGCATTGTGGCTCCTCGACTCCCGTTTCTACCGCCGCTCCCCTATCGCCTACTTCGGTGCGATCACCATCGTCATGTTGCGGCCTTCGAGCTTGGCATCGGATTCGATCTTGCCCACGTCCGCCAGCGTGGCGGCCACGCGATCCAGTACCGCCTTACCCGAGCTCGAGGTGCGCCATCTGCCGCCCCCGAAACATCATGGTGACTTTGACCTTGTTTCCCTCGCCCAGAAACTCGCGCGCGTGTCGGGTCTTGAAATCGAAGTCGTGGTCATCTATGCCGGGCCGGTACTTCACTTCCTTGAGCTGAATGATGTGCTGCTTTTTCTTGGCCGCGCGGGCAGCCTTGGCCTCCTCGAACTTGAATTTCCCGTAATCCATGATCTTGACCACGGGGGGCCGAGCGGTCGGCGCTACCTCCACGAGATCCAACCCGCGTTCCAGGGCGGCCGCCAGGGCCTCCTCGATCGGCAGGACCCCGAGCTGTTCACCGTCGCCGGTGATGACACGCACGGGACTGATCCGGATCATGCGGTTAACGCGGATTCGCTTTTCGCGATCGTTCGTGGACAGTTCCTGCCTCCGACCTGAGAAAGAAAAAGGGCACCCGGCGATGACCGGATGCCCACGACGGCGAAGACTTCAGTGGCGGCCGCCACCGATTTGCTTCGAAGCCAGGACCCGGCTGCGCTGCGGCATCGGGCCGACAGGCTCAGGGTGGGGGAACACAACTCCCCGCTTTCAACAAGGCGGGAACCTAGTCAGCGACCGCCCAAGTGTCAACCGGAGACCACCTTGGCTGACTCGGGCGCCAGCGTCACCTGGCGCAGCACGACGGTCTTGCCTTCCCGCACCGGCGTTCCCATGGCCACCCGCGGGTCGTGCTCGAAGACCAGTTGCCACCCGCCGGCCACGGCCTGGTCGAGAATCGAGCGCTTGCTTTCGAGCGTGCGCAGCGGCTCGAGATCGTATCCCATGATCCACGGCAGCGGAAGATGGGCCGTCGTAGGGAACAGATCGCCCACGAACAACGCCGTCTCACCGCGGTCCTGCAGCAGCACCGCCTGATGAAACGGGACATGGCCGGGAGTCAGTCGCACGGAAATACCCGGGAGCACCTCGCTATCGCCGTTCAGCAGTTTCCAGCGGTGGGCGGCCGCGATCGGCTCGAAGTTGTGCGGCAGATAACTCGCCCGGGTGCGCTCGTTGGTGTGGCGGGCAAACTCCAGCTCGCCCTGCTGCACGACGTACGTGGCGTTAGGAAAGGTGGGACGCACATGGCGCCGCGGGTCATTTTCCAGGTCTGGATCCATCGTAGTGTTGCCGCCGGCATGATCGAAGTGCAGATGGGTGTTGATGACCCACTTTACATCGCGCGGCAGGAATCCGGCGGACGCCAGTGCGTCCTCCAGCTGGGTGGCCCCCTCGAGTCCCTGATTGTCGATCCCATAGATGTCCAGAAACTTGGAGTCCTCCTTATTCCCCAATGCGGTGTCGATCAGCACCAGGCCGTCATCGTGCTCCACCAGCAGGCAGCGCATGGCCAGCGGAATACGATGGCGCTGGTCCGGCTCGATCCGGGTTTGCCAGAGCGTGCGCGGTACCACGCCGAACATGGCACCCCCATCGAGGCGCTGGAGCCCTCCCTCGAGCGTGTGGCAGCGGAGTCCCCCGACCTGAAACGAGCGCAGCAGCGTCACATCAGCTCCTCTGGATATGAGTCAGCCCGCGGCTCGGTGGGCATGGCACGCCGCTTCCGCCGCTTGGTCCGGAAGCGCCGGGCCTCGATGATGCTGAGGTCCTGGAGCGTGCGGGCACCTTCCTCTCGCGCAATGGTCAGAAGCCGGTACAGCAGCTCGGCGGTGACCAGCGCGTCCCCACCGGCCCGGTGCCGGGCCCGGTTCGAGAACCCAAAGAACCGGCACAGGTTGTCGAGGCCGCAGGAGCGGACCCCTTTCACCAGCCGCCGGGCCAGCCGCACGGTACAAAACCGGTTGCCGTCGAGGGTGAGGTCGCGGGTACGGCGCAGCTCCGCACTCAGGAAGTTCCAGTCGAACCGGGCGTTGTGAGCCACGAAAACGCGGCCGGCCAGGGCGGCCAGCAGCCGTTCCGACAGGTCCGAGAACCTGGGCGCATGGCGCACCATTTCATTGGTAATGTTGGTGATGGCGCAGATCGCCCGCGGGATCGGCCGCTCGGGATTGACCAGCGACTCGAACACGATCTCCCGGCGCTCGCCGTGAACCACGGCAACGGCCACTTCGGTGACCCGGTCTCCGGCGCCGGCCCGCACTCCGGTGGTCTCGACGTCTACCACGGCGAAGGCGCACTCGTCCAGCAGCGGTGACCCCTGCGCCTCGGGCACGAGCGCCCAGCTTCCATCCGTCAGCTGACGAACCCGGGGATCGGCGCCGAGCAGCGCGATCGCCACCCGATCGCAGATGGTGGGCGGCGCGCCCATCAGCCCCAGGACCTGATGACAGAGTGTCGATGGGGATCGGGGCCCCAGGCTAAGGTGGGCGAGCACCCGCTCCAGCAAGGTGCTGTCCGGGTGCGCCGAGGTCCCGATCACAGGCCGTCTCGCCGGAGCGGCAGCGACATACATCGGGGGCCACCACCGCCACGGGCCAGCTCACTCCCCTCGATGGTAATCACCGTGCGGTGCTTGGCATCGGCCCAGTCGTCGAACGCCAGGAAATTGACCGCCGGCACAACCCGGAATCCGGCGTTCTGCATCTCGCAGAGTGTCTGCTCGTTGCGCCGGTAACTCACCACCGTGCCGGGCCGCACCGCCAGGAAGTTGCAGGCCGAGCTCCACTGTTCCCGTTCCTGATTGATCCGGCGCTCGCCTCCGGCCAGGATCGCCTCCAGCGGCAGCCGCACCGCGTGCAGTGCCTCGAAGAAGCTGGGCATTTCCCGCACGCCCTCCGTGCCCCGGCGGCGGTGCAACACCGCCAGCCGCTCGGGGCCTACGAAGAACGGCGGGTACACGACGCACAGCTCGTGATCCACCTGGGAGAAGATCATATCCAGATGGATGGCGGTCGGGGTCTTCGGCATCACCACAATGAGCACATCGGTCACCACCCCCTGCTCGAAGACTGTCTCGCAGAGCTGGTCGAGCGCGGCCGGCGAGGTTCGCTCGCTGAAGCCGACCACGAGGAGATCGGGACGCAGGTAGTGAACGTCACCGCCCTCGAGGGTGTAGTTGTTGCGCCGCTCTTCCGAGCCGTCGTAGAGAATGCCGGCGTTGCTCAATTCGGGGTGAAAACGAAACAGGGCATTGATCAGAAGCTCCTCGGTCCACCGCACGCCGTGGCGCATCGCGCCGACCACGACATGCTGCCCGATCACCATCCCGATGTCGCGCGGAAAGAAGAGATTCGGTAGCGGCGGAAAGGCAAATCCAACCTCATTCAGGGCCCGCGAGATCGGACCGCTCTCCTCCTCGGTCCCCTCGATCAGCATGTTCACGATCTCAGCCGCCGGCAGCGCGCCCAGCCGTTGCGCCAGCTCGTCGGAGGGCACCACATCCATCGTCTTGGAGATCAGATACTCGCGGGCCTCGGCTTCCTGGAGAATCTCGCCCAGGAGGTCCCGAACCTGGAGCACGCGCGAGAAGCGCCGCAGCACCGACACGAACTGGCGGTGCTCCCGCTGGGCGATTTCCAGATCAATGATGTCGTCGTACAGATAGTCGGCGCGGTTCCCCGGTGTCACGGCTTCCAGCTCACGGCCGGGCGTGTGCACCAGCACCGACTGCAGTGCGCCAATCTCAGACGTGACCTGAAGGGACATACAACAAGCTATTCAGGACAACGGACTAAGGGCCAGTGGCCCTGAAGCCACGGCCACGCAGCACCTTACCCGGCAATGCACCAGTTGCCTTGCCCTCGGCGATGACCGGCACTCCGTTGACCAGCACCCACCGCATCCCCTCGCTGAGCTGATTGGGCTTCTCGAAGGTGGCGAGGTCGCGCACCTTCGCGGGATCGAAGACGGCGATATCGGCCCACATCCCGGCCTTGAGAACCCCGCGGTCGTCCAGTCGCATCCGCTGTGCCGCGAGGGAGGTGAATTTCCGGATGGCATCTTCCAGGGTCAGCCGCTTTTCCTCCCGAACGTACTTACGCAGGATGCGGGGGAAGGTCCCGTAGGCGCGGGGATGAGGATGCGCCTCCCCCAGCAGCCCCTCTGGCGCAGTCCCCTCCGAGTCGTTGTTGATGGAGACCCAGGAGTGCTGCAGCGCCAGGACGACATCGGCCTCGTCCATTCCGAAGACCGCGACCGACGTCAGCGCACTGTCCTCGACCAGCAGATCCATGAGCGCTGTCACAGCGTCGGTGTTGCGCTGCTTCGCCACCTCTGCCAAGGTCTTGCCCTGAAGAGGCCGTAGCTTGGGGTTCTGCACCGCACCGATCAGAATGGCCCCAGGACCCGTGATCTCCTTCCAGGCATTGTTCTCCCAGGAGCCCGGGGTTTCCATGTCCTGCCGCATTTTCCGCCGAGCCGCAGGATCGCGCAGGCGTTGAAGCAATCGAGCGCTGCCACCATCATGGGCCCAGGGCGGCAACATGGCCGACAACGAGTTGAACCACGCCGTGTAGGCGTATGTATCCGCAGCGATGTCCACTCCGCTCTGGCGAGCCGAGTCGATCCGGGCCAACACCTCACCCATGCGGCCGAAGTTCTTCGTGCCCGCCACTTTTAGATGCCAGATTTCGACCGGAATCCGCGCCTCCCGCCCGATCCGGATCGCCTCGTCGAGCGCCGGGATGATCTCGTCGCTCTCGGACCGCATGTGAGTGGCGTAGATGCCGCCGTACCGCGCGGCCTCCCGTGCCAGTGCGACGAGCTCTTCGGTCTCGGCATAGGGGGCGGGCGGATACTGCAATGAGGTCGACAGACCCACAGCGCCGTCCCGCATAGCCGCTGCGACCAGCTCACGCATCTTCTGCAGCTCTCCCGCCGTGGGATCCCGGTCGTCGTCGCCAATCACCATGCGGCGCACCTGGGTAGCACCGACGTAGTGCGCGACGTTGATGCCGATCTTCTGCCGCTCCAATCTCGCGAAGTACTGCGCGAAGGTGCGCCAATCCGGGGTAATCCTCAGCCATTCATACCCCAGCCGCCCGGCGGCGATGATGCTGTTATTGAGCGGCGCTGCGCTTCCGCCCTCGCCGGTGATCTCGGTGGTAATCCCCTGAAAGATCTTGGACGGAAGATGGGGGTTCACCAGAATGCTGAGGTCTGACTGCCCCAGCATATCGATAAATCCGGGTGCCACGACCAGGCCGGCCGCATCAATGGTCTTGACCGCCGTGGCGCTGGGGAGAGAACCGACCGCGGCAATCCGCCCACCCCGGACCGCGACGTCGCCGGAATACCAGGGTGAGCCGGTCCCATCAACGATGTGGCCGTTGCGAATAATCAGATCGAACTGGTGAGTCTGAGCGGACAGGGTTGGGGGAAGGAGAGCGGAGATCAACAGGCAGAGGAGGTGACGCATAGGATCCGACTAGCGATTCGCCAGCGCGTAGCTGAGGGTCTCGAGCTCGAGGGCTAGGTTCACGGTCTTCACCACCACGTCGTCCGGCACGGAGAGCTGAACCGGCGCGAAGTTCAGGATCGCCTTGACCCGCAGCGCCACCAGGCGGTCGGTCACGGTCTGCGCGACGTCTCCCGGCGTCACCAGCACCGCCATGTCGAGCGGTTGCCGGGCGACCTCCTTCTCGAGCGTGGAAATGTCCAGCACCGTGAGGCCGTTCCACTGCCGGCCGATCTTGGATGGATCGCTGTCGAAGATGGCGACGATGTCAAACCCGCGCTGCTTGAAGCCGCGGTACTGAACCAGTGCGCTGCCGATCTTCCCTGCCCCAATCATCCCTACCCGGTACCGGCGCTTGAGCCCCAGAATCCCCCGCATCTGGTCTGCCAGCTCCGGCACCGGATAGCCCAGTCCACGCTTGCCGAAGGACCCGAAGAAGGAGAGATCCTTGCGTACTTGCGCCGACGTCGTCCCACCACGGGATGCGAGCGCCCCCGAGCTGACCGTCGCGATGCCCTGCCCCTCGAATTCCTCCAGGAAGCGCAGATACAGCGACAGGCGGCGGACAGTGGACTCGGCGACTTTGCGCATGCATACCGATTTATGTGAAATGTTTCACAAAGCTACCGCATGCACCATCCTCCGTCAACGAGTTCGCCGTGCAGTCGCACGAAGTCGGCGGGGCTGAGTACTTCCGGCCGGACCGTCTCCGGAACGCCCACATTACGGAGGATGGCAGCGGCGGTCGCTGCGTCCCAGGCGGTGAATTGGCGGAGTGCCCGCAGCAACTGCTTGCGCCGGAAACCGAAGAGGCCCACCACCATGGCCCGGAAGCTCTCCCGATCATCATCGCTCACGAGTGGATGCTCCAGTGGAGTCAGTCGGAGCACCGCGGAGTCAACCTTGGGCCGAGGCTTGAACGCACCCGCAGGTACCGTGAAGAGCCGTTCGGCTCGTGCTACTGCCTGAACCCCGACGCTGAGCGCGCCGTATTCCTGAGCACCGGGAGCCGCAGTGACTCGCTCGGCCACCTCCTTCTGCACCAGGAACACGGTGCGCCGTGGCCGGGGAGGCCGCATAGCCTTGTCTATCAGCGGGGAGGTGATGTTGTAGGGGATGTTGCCGGTCACGAGCAGGTCAGCACCCTGCCCCGGTGTGAGCGCGTGCCAGTCTACCTCGAGTGCGTCCGACTCGATGAGCTCGACTGAAGGGAATCGCTGCCTGAGGGCAGGAATGAGGTCGCGATCCTTTTCGATCGCGATCACCCGCCCCGCTCTAGCCACGAGCGGAGCGGTCAAGCCACCAGGTCCGGGACCGATCTCCAGCACCGTGTCGTCAGGGCCGGCCTCGAGGGCATCGGCGATCTTCGCCAGGAGCCGGGGGTCGGTCAGAAAGTGCTGCCCCAGCCGACGCTTGGCGTGCGGCATGATCAGATCCGAAGAACGAGGAGCGTGCGGTCGTCGGTGGGATGGGCCCCGAACTCTTCGCTCTTTGCGAGTACCCGGCCGACCACCGCTTCCGGAGCTTCGTTCCGGTGCGACGAAATCTCCGCCAGAAGCCGCTGCTCCCCGAATGGCTCACCCGATTCGTTTCGGGCATCGACCAGACCATCGGTCCACAGCACCAGCAGGTCATTTCCGGGCGACCAGGGTACCTGGCGCCGCTGAATGTTTCCGGCGGCCGCCAGTCCGAGCGGCGGCGCAGTCGCCTCCAGGCGCTCCGGTACCCCGTGCGCTGGGACGCGAAAGGCGTGCGGGTGCCCAGCACTCGCGTACTCCAGGCGCCTGTTCATTGGGTCCAGCACGCCGTAGAACACACTGAAGTGCATCTCGGTCCGCGCCAGTTCGGGGGACAGGCTTTCGAGCAGGGCATTCAGGGTGCCGTCGGGGCTGTCGGACGACGCGGCATGGATGCCGGCCGCCGCCATGACCAGCGCCATGACCAGCGCCGCCGAGAAGCCGTGCGATGCGACATCGCCGAGCATCACACCGACCCGCCCCTGCCCCAGCCGGCTGAAGGTGTAGAAGTCTCCGCCGACCGAATCCGCCGGCAGGCATCGGGCAGCCACTTCGGCGGCGCCCTGAAGCACAGCGGGAGACGGCAGAAGTTTGAGCTGAAGATCATGCGCCAGCTCGAGCTCGCGCTGAAGCCGCTGCTGCTGGGCGTCTCGCTCGGCCAGCCGGGCATTTTCGACCGCGGCCCCGACCTGGCTGGCGACAGCGCTCACCAGCTTCCGATCGTCCAGAGTGAACCGGTCTCCGCCGATCCGGTCAGTCAGGTTCATGACGCCAACGCAGCGACCCTCGGTGCCGGGCGCGGAATAAGTGATGGGAACGCTGAGGAAGGAGTGCCCCCGGTAGCCTCGATCGCCGCCGCACTCCGAGGGGAGCGACTCGGGATCGGACGGATCGAACGTCACCGTGCGGCGGTCGCGAAAGACCCGTGCCGCGATAGAGCAGTCATCGTCCACCAGAACCGGCACCAGGCCATCGGGAGCGAAGCCGCGCGCCGCCACGGTCCGGAGTGTGTTGCTGGCCTCGTCGAACACCATGATCGAAGCGCGCCGCGCCCCGACTACTGCGCTCACCTCTCGCACGATGACTTGGGCGGCTTCCTCCAGCCGGACGGTGCGTCCTAAGATCTCGCTGATGGCATAGAGCAGCTCGATCTCTTCGTAGCGCCCCGCCAGCTCCTCGGCCACGTAGGCCCTCTGGCGCTCCGACTCGAGCAGCGCTCCCACCAGCGCCTGGATTCGACTTGCGGCCAGCTTCAGGTCTTCACCCGCTCCAGCTTTGCGCTCCAGATCGCCCACTTCCAGCCACATCCCGGCCGCACCATGCACCGGCTGAAGCCAGGCCAGTCCACCGGGTGTGGTGGTGAGGCCAGCCCCGGTCGGCGGGTCGAGCGGCCAGCCGGGATCGTCACCTGCGGCGACCCGAAGCTTGGGGCCGTCGGTGCGCCACAGGCGCACCCGTCGCCCGACGAGGGCACCGAGACCTTCGAGTACGAGGTCGAGCCGCCCTACGGGCGGCGCAGTATCATGCAGATGGAGTTCCCTCGCTCGTTGAACTGCACCGTGTCCACGAGCTTGCGGATGAGATAGAGGCCCCGACCGGTGGCCTCGTCGAGCTGCTCGGGCCGAAGCGGCTCGGGTACTGCGTCGGGATCGAACCCCGGCCCCTCGTCGGTCACCGAGACCCGGATCGACTCGGGGACCAGCTCCGCCCGCACGTCGACCCATTTGCTGCGGTCCTCGCCGTTGCCACGCACGATGGCGTTGGTGAGTGCCTCGGAGAGCACCACCCGAAGCCGGAACTGGATCGTTTTGGTGGTCTGATGACCGGCAAGGCAGTGGCGGGTAACCAGCTCGACCGCCTCCTCGATACAGCTGACATCACTGGGCAAGCGCAGTGTGACCAGGGTCGCCGAGCCCTCGACCTCCGATGCCGATGTCCGGCGAACGCAGAGACGAAGTGGCGAGGTCATCGGCCGCGGCTAGAAGCTCGTGAGGGCCTGCTCGGGCGTCTCGGTGATGGCGAAGAGGGTGTCGAGCTTCGTCAGCTCAAACAGCGAGCGGAGATCGTCGTTCAATCCCGACAGCCGTAGCTCACCACCGGCTTCGCGTATTCGCTTGGAGATGGAGACGAGGGCGCCCAGACCGGAGGAGTCGATGTACCCGGTACGGGAGAAATCGATCAGCAGGCGACGCTCCCCTCGCTCGACCGCGGCCTGAATGAGATCCTTCAACTCGTGCCGGTTGCCCACAATGAGCTGGCCGTCCACCTGCACTACCGTGACGCCACTGGGATCCTTGCTCTGACTGAAGCCCATCGGGTCTCTCCTCAGCGGGTTGCGCTATCGGATTGCAACGCGACCATAGCGGCCACTTCGACAATATCGTCGGGGCTCGCTCCGCGCGACAGGTCGGCCATGGGCCGGGCGAGCCCTTGCAGGATCGGCCCGATCGCCGTCGCGCCGCCCAGGCGCTGGGCCAGCTTGTAACCGATGTTGCCGGAGTCGAGATCGGGAAAAACCAGCACGTTGGCCCGGCCCCCCACGGGCGAGCCCGGCGCCTTGCGCTCCCCAACCTCCACACTGAGTGCCGCGTCGGCCTGGAGCTCACCATCGGACGTGATGTTGGGAGCCAGGTGCTTGAAATGCGCGGCCGCCTCCTGCACTCGGGCCACGTGGGGTCCTCCGGCGCTGCCCTTGGTGCTATAGGAGAGAAAGGCAACCCGGGGTGAGTCGCCCACCAGGCTGGAGCGGTCGCGCGCCGCGGCGAGGGCGATCTCCGCCAGCTGCCCCGGCGTCGGTTCGGGCACGACGGCGCAATCGGTGAAGGTGAGCACAGTGTCATCCGGTAGCACCATGTAGAACGAGGAGCTGACCAGGCTGACCCCCGGCGCGGTACCGATAGCCCAGAGCGCGGCGCGCACCACGTCACCTGTCGGACACGCGGCTCCGGCGACGCAGCCTTCCGCCTCGCCCAGCGCGACCAGCGCAGCGCCAAAATGCAGCGGATCGGCGGCCAGATCGAGAGCATGAACCCCGTCCCGGACCCGCTCCGGCCTTCGCTCGCGGAGAAACAGCGCGATGCGGCCGAGCCGGGGATCGCGCGAGGGATCGAGCCCCAGCCCTCCCAACACGATCGGTTCCACCACGCCCTCGGCCCGCAGACGTTCGGCGGCCTGCTGCACTCTCGCATCGCCACCTTCGCACAGTACGACGCGGGCACGACGTCGCCTGGCCCGGTCCAGCAGGGTCCGCCGAAAGCTCATGAACGAAAGCGTCGGGCCAGCGCGGCCGCCACGACCGGGTGGACCATCGGCCTGACGTCGCCACCGAACCGGGCAACTTCGCGCACCAGGCTCGAGCTTAAATACGTGAGATCAACCGCGGGGACCAGAAAGACGGTTTCGAGCGAGGGATGCAGCTGGCGATTCATGAGCGCCATCTGGAACTCGTATTCGAAATCGCTGACCGCGCGGAGCCCGCGCACGATGATCGTGGCGCCCACCCCCTTGGCAAATTCGGCCAGCAAACCATCGAACGACTGAAAGGAGATCCGCGCGTCGCCGCCGATGGCGGTGCGGAGCATCTCGAGGCGCTCATCGACAGGGAACAGCGGCTGCTTCGCCGCATTCACAGCCACGGCCACGATGAGACGGTCGGCCAGAGCCAGGCTCCGGCGGACCAGGTCTTCGTGCCCCTTCGTGGGTGGATCGAATGAGCCTGGGTAAACCGCGATGCGGGTCATGGCGCGTGGCAGAAGGTGATGGCGGTGTCGCCGTAGCGGCGGGTGTCGTCGCCGTCCAGGTGAAGATCGGAGCGGTGCTCAACGGAAAGAATGCGGCCGAACGGCTGCCGGCGGTAGTGCGCGACCAGGCGCTCGGCCTGGTCGGTAGTGTACGGCGGATCGGCCAGAACCAGATCGAACTCGGCGCCGGCCAGCCGCTCCACGAAGCGAAGGGCATCGCCCCGGTGCACGGTAGTAGCTGCCTCCACTCCGAGGGCGGCGATGTTCTGTTGCAGGGCACGCAGCGACGGAGGATTCAGCTCCACAAACGTCACATTCGCCGCGCCGCGGGAGAGCGCCTCCAGCCCCAACGCGCCGCTGCCCGCGAAGAGATCGAGCACCCGGGCCCCGTCCAGCTCACCTCCCAGGATGCTCATCCAGGCTTCGCGTACGCGGTCTCCCGTCGGGCGTACTCGGGCATCCTTCGGCGTTACTAAGCGACGACCGCCGAACCGCCCCGCGATGATTCTCACCCCTACCACCCGACCCAACAACAATCACGAAAGCACAAAAAACTGCAGTTGTTGTTTCGTCCAAGAGCTGCTATCCAGCTACGTGTGGCGTCAGGGCACACAGCCGCGCCTGGAGCGTGCTCATCCCGTTCCACTCGTTGCATTCGATCCGGAATGCGGCGTCCACCAGCTCATCGCCGAGCCATGTTGCGCGGTCGGCCCACTGAAAGCCGATCACCGACACCTTGCTGTTTCCGTCGTCCAGCATCCCCTTGAGATGTCCACTGCCGACGATGCTGCGGTTGGTGAATCGCACCCCCCGGACACCGAAGACGGGACTGGGGTTTCCCTGGCCACATGGTTCGAGGTAGCGGCAGAGGCGCTCGAGATCAGGGGTGACCTCGTGCAGGTTCAACTCAAGGTCCACCCGCTGCTCGGGACCCAGGTCCTCGGGCGATAATACTTGCCGCGCGACATCGCCGAAGCGTTCCCGGAATTCATCCAGCCTGCTGCGATGGATCGTGAGACCGGCCGCCATCTTGTGGCCGCCGTAGCGCTCCAGCAGATCTCCGCAGGCGAGCAGCGCGGCATGAAGGTCGAAGCGCGAGGTGCTTCGGCCTGAGCCCTTGCCGATTTCTCCGTCGAAGGCAATGAGAAACGTGGGTCGACCGTATCGTTCTACCACGCGCGAGGCCACGATCCCGACGACTCCGGGGTGCCAGGTGTCGCCGGCCAGCACGAAGCTGGCGTCCTTGTCCGGGTCGCCGGTGCGCTCGACCTGCTCCAGCGCTTCATCGAGTATTCGCTGGTCCAGCGCCTGGCGCTCGACATTGAGTACCTCCAGCCGCTTGGCCAGTTCGGCCGATTCGGCTGAATCGTCGCTCAGCAGCAGGCGCAGCCCATCGTTGGCGTCGGCCACTCTGCCGGCGGCGTTGAGACGCGGGCCGAGCACGAAACCCAGGTGCCGAGCCACGACCTCCTTGCCGGTGAGACCGGTGGCGTCCACCAGCGCCCGGACTCCGACCCACCGGCTGTCGGCAAGCAACTTCAGGCCATGCCGCACCAGGATCCGGTTCTCTCCCTGTAACGGCACCACGTCGGCCACGGTGGCCAGCGCCACGAAATCGAGCAGATGGAACGCCAGGTTGGCCGGCAGCCCAAGCGCGGGCACCAGAGCCTGGACCAGCTTGAAGGCGATACCGGTTCCGCAGAGATCGTTGGCGCCTGAGGTATCGTCGGACCGCTGTGGATCTACCACCGCCAGTGCTGGCGGCAGCTCTGACCCGGGCAAGTGATGGTCGGTGACAATCACCCCGATACCTGCGTCCCGGGCCGCCTGTACCGTCTCGGTGGCGGTGATGCCGCAGTCGCATGTGATGATGAGCGAGGCGCCGGCGGCCCGGGCAGCGGCCAGACCGGCAGGGCCGAAGTCGTACCCGTCCCGCAGCCGATGAGGCAGGAACGGCACCACATCGGCGCCCCCCACACGGAGCGCGCGGGTCAGGAGCGCCGAGGAGCACTGGCCGTCTACGTCGTAGTCGCCGTGGACCATGATGCGGGTTCCGGCGCGTACCGCGGCGGTGATGATCTCGACCGCCTCCGCCATGCCGGCAAGAGCCAGGGGGTCGGACAGGTCGGCCAGGAGCGGCCTGAGATAGCGGCGGGAGGCGGCCTCGGTGCCATGCCCGCGTTGGACCAGGAGTGCGGCAAGCGCCGATGGAAGCCGGAGCGCGGCGGAGAGGGCCGCAACCTCTGCCTGATTCGGGGCCGGGGCGACCGCCCACCGCAGCAGAGGGGCGGGAAAGACATTCACCACGAGAGAGTACCGCCTTCGCCCGGCATTAGACCGATCCCGCCGCTTCAGCAGGGTACAAAATCGCTCCGCACGCCTCGCACGCATCGATGACGGTTCCGGCTTTGATCTGGCTCCTCCGATTCAGCGGGACCGTTGTATAGCAGGCGCCACACGCTCCGCCGACCAGGGGAACTACCACGTCGGCGGATCGGGTTCGGCGCAGCCGGTCGTAGCGATCCCGCAACGCCTTATTCAGCTGCGCGGCGCACTCCTCGCGCACTCGCATCACCGCATCCCGTTCCGCTTCCAACACCGCCCGGCGGCGGGCAACTTCGGCGCGTTCCGGCGCCTGGGCGGCTTCCACCGCGGCCAGGTTCCGCTCTTCATCTTTCAGCTTTACCTCGAGCTGCATCGCCATCTCCGCACTGCGGATCCAGTCATTCTCCTCCTTGGCCATGACCGACTGCGCCAGGTCCAGCTCGGTCATGAGCGTGGAGGCATCCTTAGGGTTGCGTACCTGCTCCAGCCGCAGCCGGCGGCGGTCCTGGAGAATGCGGTAGCTCTCGATCTTGGTTTCAAGCTCGTCCCGGCGCCGCTGCCCGTCGGCGGAGGCGCGCCGAGCGGCGTCCAATGCCTCTCGGGCGCGCTGGAGGGTCTGATCGAGCCCGACTGTTTCCTGGCCCAGGTTGGCCAGCCGCTGCTCGGCCTCCGCCACGGCAGCATCCTTCGACTGTAGATCAATCAGTTTCACCAGATCCGCGTGCATTCAGGATCCTCTTGAAGGTTTGGCGTCCCGGGTATAGCGCGCTGCCGCCTTGTAATACTTGTACCACTCATCAGCGGCAGGGAACAGCGCGCGCAACTCGGCGCGTTTTCGCTGCTTCTCACCAGGGTCAGTAATGGTCGTCATTTCACGATATTGTGACCGAGCCTGGAGTATCTGAGCTGCTTGGTCGAACAGCGTCAGCACTTCCTGACCACTGAGCTTCTCGCCGGCTTCCTTGAGATATGACCATGCGGCAGCACCCTCTTCCGATAGCCCATCGGGCATTTGACTCGCCCCGCTGTCGCTGCGGATCAAAGATTCGAATACCTCCCGGAGCTGCGGCTTCTCGACCAAAGTCGGCGAGACGATTTCCCTCGCTCGCACGATGAGTTCCGGGGCGGCAAGCATGGCCGCAAGCAGCTGCGTTTCCGGATTGCTGCGCCCGCGCGGACGTGGCACCGTCCTGCGCGGGGGCTCTACGCGGCTGTCTGCCCCGCTGCCCCGCTGCCCCGCTGCCCCGATTTCCTTCAGCTCGCGCTCCAGCACCTCCTTGCTGACGCCGGCACGCTCCGACACGAGTGAAAGATATAACTCGCGAGTGATGGGGTCCGCCGCCGCGCGAAGAGTCGGCAACAACCGGTCGAGGGCGTCGCGTCGGTGCTCAACGCCCTCAAAGAAGCCTTTGCGCTCGAGCAGTTGGATCTTCCGCTCCAGCACATCGATGGCATCGCGCAGCACCGCATCGAGGGCTTCCATGCCCCCCTTTCGCACCAGCGTGTCGGGGTCCTCTCCCGGCGGCAACGTCGCCACGCGCACCCGAACGGCGTGACGCAGAAGCTCATCACCCGCACGGAAAGTGGCCCGCAGCCCCGGCAGGTCGCTGTCGTAGAGAATGGTGGCCGCGGGGGTGAACCGCTTGAGCAGCACCGCCTGATCCGGTGTTAACGCGGTGCCCAGCGGCGCTACCACGTGCTCCACACCGGCCAGTGAAAGCCTGATGACATCGAAATACCCCTCGACCAGCAGAACCGACTCCTCCTTCCGGATGGCCGACCGCGCCTGGTGGAGGTTGTAGAGCTGCTTTCCCTTGTGAAAAATCTCGCTCTCGGGAGAGTTGAGATACTTCGGCTCACCCGGACCCAACAGGCGGCCACCCAGACCGACCAGCCTCCCGCGAAGATTGTGAATCGGAAACAGCAGTCGCCGCCGGAAGCGGGGGCTGATAGTGCCGTCATCGCGCTGCGCGACCAGGCCGGCTTCCAACAGAATCCGCTCCTCGACTCCCAGGTCGGCCATCGCCTTGAGGAACGCGTTTCCTACCGGGGCGTAACCGAGGCCGAGCATGGCGGCGGTCTCGAGGGGGATGTCGCGGGTCTGGAGGTACTCGCGTGCCGCGCTGGCATCGGGAAGCTCGAGCAGCTGCCGGGCGAACCAGTCGTGCCCCACTGCCATGGCGCTGTACAGCGGCTCATGGGGATCCGGCCCGGCCCGCTCGGCACGCTCGGGAATGACGATGCCGGTGCGGCGCGCGGCCTCCCGGACCGCGGTGGGGTAGTCCATCCCCATTCGCTTCATGAACCATGAGAAGACGTCACCCGACTCATGGCACACGAAGCAGTAGTAGCGACCCTTCTTGGGGATTACGGCGAAGTTGCGGTTGGTGCCCCCGTGAAACGGACACGGACCTCGGTAGTCGGCGCCGGTCCGCTTGAGTGTGACCGACTCCCCGATCAGGCCGACGATGTCGGTGCTGTCGCGCACCTGCTCGATGGTCTCATCGGGGATCATGCTCACGCGGAGAACTCGACGATGGTGACACCAGTGCCACCCTGGTTCCGCGGGGCAAACGCGTACCGGGATACCCGCCGGTCCTTGGAGACGACCCGCTGTACCCGCTCGCGCACCACCCCGGTGCCCATGCCATGAATGATCCGCAAGAACGGCTGCTCAGCCAGCACGGCCGCATCCACCGCTGCCACCGTGGCGACCTCGGCTTCGTCTCCCGTCATGCCCCGGAGGTCGATCTCGAGGGAGGACGGAGAGGACGGAGAGGACGGAGCGGACGGGCGGACAGCCGGACGGGCGGACGGAGCCTCAGAGGTAAGCGAAGTTGGGTCAACAACCATGCGGACAGCTCCAGAGCCGACCACCAGCTTTCCATCTGAACGAACCTCCAGCACTTGGCCAGACGGGCCTCCCGTGACTCTGACGCGATCGCCAGGTTGAAAATCGTCCAGCTGTCCGCCTGTCCCCCCGTCCGCCCTCTCCATCCGTCTCCGACGTCTCCGCCATCTCTGACGCCTCCCGCACCCCTTCTTCCACCAACCTCCGTGCTTCCCGCGCTGCCGCCTCGTCCGCTGCGCCTCGAGCGACACCTAGTGCTTCCTCCACCCGTTGCCGCGCTTCCAGCAGATATGCGCGCGCCTGCTGTCGCCCCATGCGCTCGGCTTCCTTCTCCTTGCGCTTGAGCTCGGCTTCGCGCGCCGTCTGCGACACGTTCTGCGCCGTCAGCCGAGCGGACAGCGATTCCAGATCGAGGGCGCGCTCCTCCTGATTAGCCTGGGCGCTGCGAAGCTCGCGTTCCCGTTCCTCCACCGCGGCCAGCAGGGCGTCCAGGCTTCGCTCGGCATCAGGCACCCGGGCCTCCGCGTCGGCCAGGATGGGACCTGGTACGCCCAGCCGCCGGGCAATGGCGAGCCCGTAAGACCTTCCTGGAACCCCCTTCAGAAATCTGTATGTAGGAGTAAGACTTACAGCATCGAACTGAAGTGACGCATTAATGATCCCGTGGGTATGGCCTGCGAGATCTTTGAGTGACCCGAGATGAGTGGTGGCGAGCGTAATGGATCCACGTTCCGTCAGCGACACGAGCGCAGCCGCCGCAAGCGCCGCACCTTCCGCGGGGTCGGTACCGCTGCCGATCTCATCCAGCAGCACCAGTGTGGCGTCATCCGCCTCTTCCAGTACCTGCCGCAGCATTCGCGCATGGGCGCTGAAGGTGGAGAGGCTGGCGGCGATGGACTGGCGGTCTCCAATATCGGCAAAGAAGCGGCGAAACACCGGCAGACGGCTGCCCGCGCCGACCGGCGGAATAATACCGCTGGCCGCCAGCGCCGTCGCGAGTCCGACCGCTTTCAGGAGAACGGTCTTGCCGCCGGTATTAGGTCCGCTGATGAGCAGAGTCCGCTCCTGCTCCAGCAACTCGAGGTCGAACGGGATGACCGGCTCGGCACCGGCCAACAGCAGCGGATGCCGCCCGTTGACGATGCGAAGCTCACTGGGAGCAGGGGCTATCTCGGGCACCTCCCCTTCGCTGCTGACGGCGTAACGGGCGCGCGCCACCAGGTCATCCACCGCGACGCACATCTCCACAGCGTCGCGCACCAGGGGGAGCTCGGGACGGAGCAGGTCGGTCAGCGCGCGAAGCACCCGCAGCGTCTCCCGCTCCTCCTCCACCTGGGCCTCCCGTAGCGCGTTGCCCAGCTCGATCGTCTCGGACGGCTCGATGAACAGCGTCCCCGCGCTGCCCGACTCGTCGTGTATGATCCCCTGGGGCCGGGTCCGGGAATCGCGGCGCACCGGAATGACGTAGCGTCCGCCGCGAACAGTGACCGAGGCCTCCGATGCAGCGGAGCTCGAGTCCAGCGAGCGAAGCAGGGCGTCCAGCCGGCGCAGGAGTCGCTGTCTGGCGGACTGGACCTCGCGCCGTGCCGCCGCAAGCTGCGGGCTCGCGGTATCGAGCAGGTTGCCGTCCGGATCGACCGAGAGCTCCAGCCGCCGTTCGATGGCCTTGTTCGGGAGCGGACGTGCCAGCAGCGCCGTGCGCGGAGCCAGCTCGCGCCACGCGCGCGAGGTCGGTATGGATCAGCCGGGCCGCGGCGAGGACGCGCTGTAACCCGGCGAGCTCGACGCCCTCCAGGACGCTCCCCTCGATCCGAAGCCGAGCCACGGTGCGGGTGACGTCCGGGATCGGCTCGGCGAGCAACCCTTCGCCGCGGCGGAAGAGCGCGGCCACCTCGCCTGCGCGCGCCAGCTCCTCACCGATCCAGGACAGATCGTCGGTGGGACGGCGGGAGAGCAGGCGACCAGCCCCGAGCGGCCCGACGGTGTACGCGGCGACCCGTTCCAGCACGGCACCGAACTCGATGGTCTCGAGCGCCTCCGCAGTCTGCTCGGCCGGTAACGGCAGCGGGGTGCCGCCCTCTGTGTGGGCCGGCACCCCGTGGGACGAGAGAGGTTCCACCTGCGTCATCAGCCGGCCTGGAGCTCCTCGCGGACGATCTGGTTGATCAGCTTACCGTCCGCCTTGCCTTTGTATTTGGGGAGCACTTGGCCCATGACCTTGCCGATATCGCTGGCTCCGCCCGCGATGGCCTGGCGGACAGCCGCACGAATTTCCTCCGGGTCCGCGGCCGGAGGGAGAAATTCCTCCAGCACCTTGATCTGGGATGCCTCGTTCGCGGCCAGATCGGGCCGCGCCGAATACTGCTCGATCGCCTCCCGCCGGATCTTGATGCCCTTCCTCAGCACATCCACCACCTCGTCGTCCGTGGCCGGACGCCGGAGATCGATCTCGCGGTTCTTGAGATTGGCGAGGATCGTACCGAGGACCAGGGTGCGTTCCTTGTCCTGCGCCTTGCGGGCCGCGTTGAGGGCGGCGCGCAGCGTTGCGTTCAGATTAGACTCTGGGGACACGAGGACCACGCCGGCCTTTGCGGACGGCGGCGCTCATCTTGCGCTTCCGTTTTTCGCTGGGCTTTTCGAAGTGTCGGTGCTTGCGGAGGTCCGACAGGATGCCGGCCTTCTCGCACTTCTTCTTGAATCGTTTGAGCGCCCGCTCGAAGCTCTCGTCATCATGGATGATGACTTCTGGCATTCGCTTACTCACCCCTCTCGGGCCCGGTAAGGGCAAATGTCGCTTTTGGCAGGAATTTATTTGGAGAGGCGGTAGGGCGGTAGGGCGGTAAGGCGGTAGACGCTCAAGAAGATTGGGAGTACAACACGGCTTCACAAAGAGTGTCAAAAACTCACACCTTGACCGCCTTACTGCCCCCTTCGCCTCAATGGCTCTCGGGGGGCATGCTTACCGCCTTACCGCCCTACCGCCCTACCGCCTACCCAGGCGGCCAGTTCAGCTTCCGCCCCCCCAGCACGTGCAGATGCAGGTGGTCCACGCTCTGTCCCGCGTTGCGGCCGGTATTGGTGACGATGCGATAGCCCTCGCCATCGAGACCCTCGTCGCGCGCCACCTCGGCGGCGAAGGCCAGGAGGCGTCCCAGCAGACGCTCGCCATCTCCACCGCGGGCATCTCGAACCGCCGCGACGTGTCGCGTCGGTATCACCAGCACATGGACCGGGGCGCGTGCGTCGATGTCGCGAAAGGCGAGCGCGTCCTCCGACCGCTTCACGATTTTCGCCGGGATCTCACCCGCCACGATCTTGCAGAAGAGACAGTCAGCCATGCGCGCTCCGCGATCGGGCGGCCGATGCCACCGCGGCAGCGGCTAATGCCGCGGTTTCGAACCGCAGGGTATGGGTGCCGAGCATCACCGGCCGGTAGCCCGCCGCCAGGATGGCGGTCCGCTCCTCGGTCGTGAGTCCACCCTCGGGCCCAATCACGATGGTAAGCGACCCGTCACCCAACCCCGATGGAGGAGCCTCGCCTGAGGAATCGGCCAGCCATCCCGCTCCGTCCCGAGGGCGCCCGATAAAGTCCACCAAATCCACCGGCGACTCCAGCGTCGGCGCCCAGGCAGCACCACACTGTTTGGTGGCTTCCAGCACCACTCGGGACAATTTCTCGAGGTGTGCGGCCTTGAGACGCGGGCCGACGCCCGCACTATGGGCCGTCTCCAGGGGCACGATGCGGGTGACGCCGAGCTCCACCGCTTTCTCCGCCATCCAGGTGAACCGCTCGCGGTCGCCCGCGCCCACCGCCAGCGTCAGCTCGGGCAGCGCCGCCTGCCGTCCCGCCGACTCGATCTCGACCGACCACTCCGACCCGCTGCGCAGCAGGCGCCCGGTGCCGCTGAGCCCTGCGCCGTCCACGACTTCAACGCTCTCGTCTTCCCGGGCTCGGCGCACCCTCAGGTGGTGCGCTTCATTCTGGTCCAGGGGGATGCGCCGGCCGACCGCCGCACTGCCGGGCGGAACCAGAACCCTCATCGAAGCGACCGGACCGCTACTCCCCACCAGCCGGCGTCAACGGTTTCCTGAACGATCTTGAATCCAGCAGCCTCGAGCGCCGGGCGGAACTCAGACGCTTCGCTCTGCTCCATGCCGGAAAAGATCACTGTTCCCCTTGGTGCAAGGGCACTGACGATGGCGGGGAGCAGCGCAGTGTTGGCGGTGCGGAGAATGTTCGAGAGGATCAGATCGGCGGGACCCGCCAGCTGAGCCAGCACACCCGCGTCGCCCTCGAGCAGCTGCACCGTATCCGAGACGCCATTGCGGCCGGCATTGCGATGCGCCACGAGATTGGCTTCAGGGTCGGTCTCGATACCGATTGCTCGGGCGGCGCCCAGCTTGACCGCCGCGATCGCCAGGATCCCGCTTCCGCTCCCCAGGTCCAGCACCCGCTGGCCTGGTCTGAGCAGCTGTTCCAGCAGCGTCAGCGCGACGCGGGTGGACCCGTGCTCGCCGCTGCCGAAGGCGGACTCGGGATCGAGCACCACGGTATGGGGACCAGGGGTGAGAGCTTCGGGAAGCCAGGAGGGAACCACGGTGAGTCGTCCGAACCGGCGGGCACCGAGCCCGTCACGCCATTGGGTGGACCAGTCTACCGGATCCAGCAGATACCGCTCGGTGTGGGCCTGCATCTCCAGCCCCAGCTCCGCCACCAGCGCGTCGGCGGCCGCCTCATTCGGGGCGAAGGTGACGAGGACGCCGTCGTCTCGCACCTCGACCGCGTGTCCCGTCCGGGCCACCAGCCACGCGCTCAATCTATCCCGCCGCTCAGGGGCCGCGCGCACGTCGATGGCCCACCAGCTCATGCGCCGAGCGCTTCCTTCAGCTTCGACCAGAATCCGGGTGAGCGCTTAGGCGGATCGCCCTCGAGCTTGGCCAGCTCGCGGAAGAGGCGTTCCTGTTCTTCACTCAGCTGCTCCGGAGTCCAGACGTGCACCCGGACGAGAAGGTCGCCCTTGCTCTGCTGGCCGAGCACCGGCAGGCCCTTGTCCCGGACCCTGAGCACGGTCTCCGGCTGGGTACCGGCGGGGACCCTGATGCTTTCCTCGCCATAGGGGGTGGGGACCTCGTGCTCGCCTCCGAGCGCTGCCTGGGAGAACGAGAGTGACAGATCGAAAATCAGGTCGTCACCCTGGCGCTCGAATCGGTCGTCGTCCTTGATGTCGAGCATGACGAGCAGATCGCCGCTGGGACCTCCGCGGGGGCCGGCGGCCCCCTGCCCCCGGAGCGTGAGATAGTTGTTGCCCGACACCCCTGCCGGCACCTCGACCGGCACGGTTCGCTCGCCGCGGACCCGGCCCTCACCGCGGCACACCTCGCAGGGCTCCGGGATCACGGTGCCCTGGCCGTTGCAGGTGGGGCACGGCGCTACCGAGATGAACTGCCCGAACATGCTCCGGGCGGCCCGCCTGACTTCGCCGCTGCCGCCACAGCCGGTGCACGTGTCCGGGTGAGTGCCGGCCTTGGCCCCGCTCCCGTGGCAGGCGGAGCAGCGTTCCAGACTCTTGATCTTTACCGTCTTTTTGGCTCCGAGCGCTACATCGGTCAGGGTGAGGCGAACCGTCACCTTGATATCCTGCCCCTTCCGCTCATCCGACCGAGACCGGCCGCCCCCGAAGATCGATTCAAATCCGCCCATGGCGCCGAAGTCGCGCATGAAGATGTTGAGCGCCTCGCCGAGATCCACGTGATGGAAGCCGAATCCGCCGCCCCCGCCGAGCCCGGCCTTGCCGTAGCGATCGTAGGCCGCCCGCTTCTCCGGGTCGCGCAGCACCTCGTACGCTTCGGTAATCTCCTTGAACCGCGCCTCCGCCTCGGGGGCGGAGTTCCGGTCCGGATGATATTCCATGGCGAGTTTACGGTAGGACTTCTTGATCTCCGACTCGGAGGCGGTGCGCGCGCATCCGAGCAGGGCGTAGTAATCGCTCACTCCAGCAATCCTTCCACTAGTCGGCTGGTGTGCTCGACCAGGCCGATGATCTTGTCGTATGGCATCCGGGTGGGGCCCATAACCCCGATGACGCCCTTGAGACCACCGGCCTCATAGGACGAGGTGACGAGCGTGAAGTCACTGAGACGGGTGTCGGGGTTCTCACCGCCGATGGTGATGGAGAGCCCGCGCTGCCGGCGGGACTCGAGCGCCTGCTTCAGCAGGTCCCGGCCTTCGGTGAGCCGCAGCAGGTCGCGCATGCGGGAGTTGGACGCGAATTCCGGTTGATCGGCCAGCATCTGCGCGCTGCCGAGCAGCACGGCGCGATCCTCCCCCGCCAAATCGAAGAGCCCGTCTCCCTCGGCAATGAAGATGTTCAGCAGCTCGCGCCCGCCCTCGGTTCCAGCGGCATCACGCAGGCGGTCCGGCAGGGTCCCGCGAATCTCCTGGAGCGTGAGACCCCCCAGCCGCTCGTTCAAAATCCCGGACACTTGCTGCACCGACGCCGCTGGGACCGCACCGGGCACTTCCACGAAGATGGTGCGGACTACGCCACTGCGGAGATTGAAGACCAGCAGCAGCCGGTCGGACGTGACCTGCACCAGCTCGAGCCGCTCCATCACCATGTGTTCCAGGGCCGGCGCCACCGCCACCCCCAGCTCCTGCGTCAGCACGCCCAGGACCTGGGCCGCGCGCCGCAGGACCTCTTCCACCGCAGTCCTGGTCCCACCCAGCTCGGCCCGCAGCGTGTGCTGCTCCTGATCGCTCGGCGGGGAGAGGCGCATGATGGCATCCACGTACATGCGGTAGGCTCGGTCGGTGGGAATGCGGCCGGCAGATGTATGGGGATGAAAGAGATAGCCTTTGTCCTCCAGCTCACTCATGATGTTCCGGATGGTGGCCGGAGACACCCCCAGGCCGAACCGCCGGGCAATCGTCTGACTGCCCGCCGGCTCCGCGGTCTGGATGTAGCTGTGCACCACGGCCTCCAGAACGCGCAGCTGGCGCTCGGTGAGCTGGTCTTGACTGGGCATGATCCGAAATCTAGAGGGAGGTCGTGACCCTGAGAAGTGAAACACCGAGCGAGCCTACTCGGCGATCGCGGGCACCAGGGCATCGAGCCGCAACCAGCCCTCGGAGGTAAGCTGAATCCGGTCTTCCGTTTGGGCAGCCCACCCCTGGGCTCTCCAGGCCCGGCTGAGTGCCGCCGGCACCCGATTGGCCTCCAGACCGTCGCTGGTCCGGAGCCCGAGGTACAGCTCTTCGAGCTCGATCGCTGCGGCATCCAGCAGCTCGCGCCCTTCCAAGGGCGACCGGCCGGCCTGAAGAAGCCTCTGATAGGCAGCCCACTCCCGGACGTTCCAGCGCCGCTCCCGGCCGAAACCACTGTGCGCCGACGGGCCCAGGCCGATGAAGGGCGCCCGCCGCCAGTACGCCGAGTTGTGGCGAGCGCGGTGGCCGGGTTGGCCGGCGTTCGACACCTCGTAGTGCTCGTAACCATGCGCGCGGAGCGCCGCATGTGCCTGAAGAAACTCCACCGCGTAGCGGTCCTCGTCCACCGGCGTCACCTCGCCACGCTGAGTCCATCGGCCCAACGGGGTATGCGGCTCTATCGTAAGCCCGTACAGCGACAGATGCTCCGGCGCCAGCGCGAAGGCGTGTCGCAGATCGGCCAACCAGTCCCGGCCGACGGCGGATGGTAGGCCGAAGATCAGATCGAGCGACACCTCCGTGATTCCTTCGGCGCGGAGCACCCGGACAGCCGCAGGCACCTGTTCAGCAGTGTGGGTACGGTGCATCCAGACGAGCACCGCCGGATCGAACGATTGCACGCCGAGCGACACCCGATTTACCCCGGCCGCCAGCCAGGATGCGACCGCCTCCGGTGTCACGTCTTCCGGGTTGGCCTCGAGGGTTATCTCTGCAGCGGCCGATACCGGCCGAGCCTGCCGGATCGCCGCCAGGAGACGGGCAATCGCATCGGGCCTGAGCCGCGATGGCGTGCCGCCACCGAAGTACACGGTTCGCACCTCTGGGGATTCGGACCATACCGGATCGGTCTGCCAGAGGCTCCACTCGCGGAGAACCGCGTCTACATAGGCATCCGATGGCACCTCTCGCCGCACCGCAATGGCGAAGTCGCAGTAACTGCAGCGGCGGGCGCAGAAGGGGACGTGGACGTAGATGTGCACGGGTGAAATCTAAGGACCCCGCCCCGCCCTGTCCGGTTGCGGCTCACCCTTTCGGGCGCTGCAGTGCGCTGCGTCAGGCGCGGATGTGGCAGAGCGTTAAGGCGCACTGACGCGCCCTTCAGGGTAGCCGCTTTCGGTCGCCCAGCCGCACACGACGCTAATTGTCTGAGCTGAGCGGAGCAGGGGTGGTACCCCGGAGGGCGCGTCAGTGCGCGTCCACCCTCTGCGTGATCTGCTCGGACGGAGCGCACTGCAGCGTCTGGAGGGGTACTGCCCCTGCTCCGCGACCGGCAACACCGTATATCTAGACCCGCCGGAACAGCCGTCCGGGACACTGTTCGATCACACCCGCGATCTCCAACCCGGAGATCAACCCTAGCACCTCCCCGATCGGTCGCTTTGATTGCAGCGCCAGCTCATCCGGATGTACGGCATCCGGCCCGAACAACCCCGCCAGCTCACGCTCCTCCGGCAGCAACGCCTCGGGCAACGGTCTGCTCGAGGGCGCAACCGTTCTGCTCGGCACCGCTGCCAGCTCCGGAAAGTGCTGCAGCAGGTCGGCCGCTTCGAGCACCGGTGCGGCGCCATCCCGTATCAAACGGTTGCAGCCGGCCGAAACCGCGCTCGTGATGTTGCCGGGAACGGCCATGACTTCCCTCCCCTGATCGAGGGCCGCACCCGCGGTGATCAGAGCGCCCGATCCGACAGCGGCTTCCACCACGACGGTCACCCGCGACAGGCCGCTGATCAGCCGGTTCCGTCGGGGAAAGCTGCCGACCCGTGGCCGCTCTCCCGGCGGAAACTCGGAGAGGAGCAACCCATGTGCGGCCACGCGGTCATACAAGGCGCGGTTGGCTGCCGGGTACACCACTCCCAGGCCGTTGCCGAGCACACCGATCGTGCCGCCGGCCGCATCGAGCGCGGCGGTGTGTGCCACGGCATCGAGCCCCCGCGCCATGCCGGACACGATCACCACCCCTGACTCGGCCGCCGCTGCGGACAGGGCTCGGCACACGCCGGCGCCGTAGCTGGTGTGGTCTCGGCTGCCCACGATGGCAGCGGCAGGACGAAGCAGCAGCGTCGCATTGCCGAGCGCAAACAGGACCGGCGGTGGATCGGGAATGTTCCGGAGCAACGCCGGATAACCGGCATCGGAAGGCAGCAGCACCTGGGCGCCCAGGCTCAGTGCGGCTTCGGCTGTCTTCCGCCCGGTTTCGAGGGGGGTCGCCTTGAGCGCGCTCGCGACGGCCCGGGAAAACCCGGGCAAGGACCTTAAAAGCGCAAACGGCGCCGAGTGGGCGCCGAGTGCGGTCTTGAAGATGGAGAGGAGGGTGTGGAGGCGGGCGGGACCCATGCCTGGAACCTGGGTCAGTGCCAGGTATGCGGCTCGTTCCTCATCCACCGGGGCCACTCTCCGCGTCCTCGAAGTCGTCCAGATCGCTTGCCGCAGCAGCGGCCTTGGTCTGCTCGATCATGCGCCAGAGATATTCTTTCAGCTCCTCGACCCCCTGCCCGGCCACGCTGGAGACGGCAAGCACGCCGAGCGCGTCTGGCGTTCGCAGCTCCGGCACCGGCTGACCCGACGGAAGCAAGTCGCGCTTGGTCAGGACCACGAGGTGGTCCTTGGCGGCCAGGTCGGGGCTGTACTGGCGGATCTCGCTGCGCAGTTGGTCGTACGTGCCCTGCAGGTCCTCGCTGTCGAGCGGTACGAGAAAGGCCAGCAGACGGGTTCGCTCGACGTGCTGAAGAAAACGGAGGCCGAGCCCTTTGCCTTCGTGCGCACCTTCGATGATGCCGGGAATGTCTGCGACCACAAACGACCGGTGGCCGGAGAGACCGACGACACCCAGGTTCGGCTCCAGGGTGGTGAATGGGTAATCCGCGATTTTGGGGCGTGCCGCGGAGATGATGGATAGGAGCGTGCTCTTGCCCGCGTTGGGCTCTCCCACCAGACCCACATCGGCGATGAGCTTGAGCACCAGCTCGATCTGCCGGTCCTCGCCTTCCTCGCCCGGCTCCCATTCCCTCGGCGCCTGGTGGGTGGATGTAGCGAACCGCGCGTTCCCCCGACCGCCCCGACCGCCGCGCGCGACCAGCAGTGTGTCGCCCGCCTCCAGCACCTCGCCGATCATTGCGCCGGTGGTGGCATCGCGGATGACCGTGCCAGGCGGAATGGGGAGGTAGATATCCGGGGAGGATGCGCCCGTCTTGGTGGAACCCTTGCCGTGATCACCCCGGTCTGCTTTCCAGATGGTCCGGTAGCGGTAGTCCAGGAGTGTGGCCAGGTTGGGATCGGCCTTGACGTACACGCTCCCGCCCCGGCCCCCGTCTCCCCCGTCCGGCCCACCCTTGGGCTTGTACTTGAACCGCGCGAACGAGCTGGCGCCTGACCCACCGGTGCCCGCCACTACGCGCACGACCGCACGATCGATCAGCATCAGTGCCCCGGCGACCAGCCCTCGCGCACGGTGCGCCAGAGCTGTTTGACTTTTTTCCACTGATCGAAGGAGAGCAATGGGTTCACGATGGACAACGCGCCTTCGATTTGGCCGAAGCTGGCTCCGGCATTGAGCGCCCCGCGAAGGTGCGAGTGGAGCTGTCGCGGCGCCTCGAGAACGGCGGTTTGGGCGACGGTGCACAGCTCGCGCAGCTTCAGGTCCAACCCGGGACGAGAGAGGGTGCGACCATACCCTTCGGTGACCATCCACGCATCGATGGCGGGGTGCAGCCCGCGCACGCTCTCGCGCAGCTTTCCGTAATTCTCCCCATACACCACCTCGCACAACTCCTCTCCCTGCGCGGTCCACTCGCCGGCTCGTCCGTAATCCGTGCCCGGATCGGTGGGTGGTGCCGCCACACCGCTCAATTTGCGCCACACGGTGTAGGCGATCAGCGCACGGGGATATCCGACCATCAGCACGCTCTGGAGCAACAGCTCCTCGACCCAGATGGCGGGTACCTGGGATGACCTCAGATGACTGACCCGCTCCCTCAGCTCGGGCTCGTACCCCTGTGCGATGGCGGCGGCAAACCGCACCAGGTCCCGGGTCTGGGGATCGAGACTGTCCTGCTTCGCCATAAGATACCCGGGTTGTGAGGTAGGTCTCGATCCGATTCCCGCGACCAGCCTCGGAAAAACGCACGACAGAGGGGGAGAGACAAGGCGGTAAGGCGGTAGGGCGCTAAGGGCGGAGCAGCCAGCACTCGCTGTCATCCTGAGCGAATGCGAAGGATCCCTCCATGAGACGTACGTTCGAGATAGTCATTCCGACGTTTGCCCGAGCGATCCCTCGCGGAGTTTATCCTGAGCCTGTCGAAGGGCTCGGGATGACGCGCGAGTGCTGGTCGTACCCCCCGGCTCCGCTTACCTTTGCCGCGATGCACCGATCAGCTCGCGCTTTTCTCCTCGCGGCGACCATCGCCGGCGGGCTCGCTCCCGCGCGGGCCCTGGCGCAGGCATCGGCGTACATCGCACTGGATGATCCCTCCCTCCCCTTCCTGGAACACCTGATCGCCCGCGGCGACATCGAGGATCCGTCCCCGATGGTGCGGCCGTTCCGGCGAGCCGACGCGGTTCGAGTGCTCGCGGCGGCCGACAGCTCGACCGATTCGGCGCGCTCGCAGGTCATCCGCAGCTTACGCGAGGAGCTGCAGGACGGACCCGGGGTGGCTCTCTGGTCGATCGAGGGCCGAGCGGGTGCGCAGGCCTACTCCCATGCGAGGCGCGAGCTGCTCCATAGCGCCGGCCCATCCGGCGCCCGGCCCTACGTCGATCTCCTCGGCACCGCCACCTTCGGGAGCGTCATCGCGGTCACGAGGCCGGTGATCGAGCCACGGCTCACGGTAGACCCCGACTGGCCCGGCCGCACCGACGTGGAGGTGGCAGGCCGCATGGCCGACGCCTATCTCAGCGCCCAGCTCAAGTACGGCACGCTGTTCTACGGACAGATGGCTCGCGACTGGGGTCCGCCGGGAGTACCCGGATTACCGATCAGCAACTACGGATACGAGCGCCAGGGGCTGGCACTCGAGCTGGGCACCTCCACCCTGCGACTCTCGGCGCTGGCCACCGATCTACCAGACGAAATCGACAGCCTGGGACAGACGGTGCACCGCTACTACTTCCTCCATCGGCTCCAGGCCCGGCTCTCGCGGCGACTGTCCCTGGCGCTTTGGGAAGGGGTGGTGCTGTCCGGCAACGACCGGAACTTCGAGACCCGCTACCGCAATCCGCTCTCACTCAACTATCTCGCCAGCACCATCGGCCTGGGTGACCGGGGCAACGTCCTCCTTGGAGTGGACGCCCGCTGGCGGGCGTTCGGCCGCACTACCTTCAACATCCAGTTTGCCCTGGACGACTTCTGGTATCAGAACCGGGAGCGAAATCGCGACCGCTGGGCCTTCACCGCCGGCGCGGAAGGGCCGCTGGGTGCCTCAGCCGCGTGGCACGCGCTGTATACCCAGGTGTCGAGCCTCGCGCTTCGCGCGTTCAATCCGCATGACAACTTCACCGATGCCGGTGTCGGCATCGGCCGGAACTTCAGCGACAACGATCAGCTCACCTTCCGGGTCACCCTGCCCATCAGGACGTGGTGGCTGGTGTCGCCTGAGCTGACGCTGCTCCGGCAGGGAGAGGGCGAGATCAACGATCCCTACCCGGTGCCCGACGCCAACGGCGTCCTGTCCACCCCCGCCCTGTTCATCGGCGTGGTGGAGCGCACCTACCGAGCCTCGATAGGCCTCACCGGTGGGACTGGACCGCTCGAGCTGACCGGGGAGGCCGGCTTCCACCACGTGGTCAACGACGGACATCAACCGGGCGTAAATGAGGACCGGTTCGTCGGCCGGGTCCAGGCTACACTCGGTTTCTCCCGGAGAGGAGTGCTTCGATGAGACAGTCGCCGCCGCCGCTCACCCGGGACCGGGTGGTCCAGCTGATTCAACGGATGAAGAGCAGCCGAGTGGTGGTAGTGGGCGACATCATGCTGGACCGCTACCTCATTGGAGATACCGAACGGCTCTCGCCCGAGGCGCCGGTGCCGGTCGTGACGGTGAAGGAACGACACTCCGCGCTGGGCGGGGCAGCCAATGTCGCCGCGAACGTCGTCGCCCTGGGAGCGCGCTGCCTCCTCGTCGGGGCCGTCGGCGATGATGTGGACGGGACGCTCATCCGGCAGGAGCTGGCCGTCGCCCGGCTGGAGGATCGCCACGTGCTCACGGTGGCGGGCCGGCCGACTACCTCCAAGACCCGGATCATCGCGCGTTCCCAGCAGATCGTCCGGATCGATGATGAGGTGGACACTCTGCTGGAGGGTGGCGACCTGGCACGGCTGACCGCCGCGGCGAGAGAGGCGCTGGCCGACGCCGATGCCCTCCTGCTGGAGGATTACAACAAGGGCGCGCTCTCGCCGACGCTGATCATGGCGGTCATGGAAGTCGCCAAGCGGCGGGGCATCCCGATCGTGGTGGACCCCAAGTACCGGCAGTTCTTCGAGTATTCGGGCGCCACGGTGTTCAAGCCCAACAGAAGGGAGCTGGAGTCCGCGCTGGGCGCGGCGGTGGACCTGCAGAACGGCGGCGCGCTGCCCGAGGTGCTCACCCGGCTCAAGGTGGACAACCTGCTGGTGACGCTGGGCCCCGAGGGGATGGTGCTGGTGACAAAAGATGGGGTGCTGACCCAGATCCCCAGCATTGCCCGCCAGATCTACGACGTCTCCGGTGCCGGCGATACGGTCACGGCGTGGCTGGGCACGGCGCTGGCGGCGGGTGCCTCGGTACGCGAGGCAGCTCAGCTGGCAAACTACGCCGCGGGTGTCGAGGTGGGAAAACCGGGAGTGGCCACGGTGTCACCCGAGGAGGTGCTGGCCGTGCACGAGGAGCGCTTCGATCAGATTGGGAAGCTGCGACGAGGAGGGCTGATCTAAGGGGCTAGGACGGGCGTGAGCGGGAACTGCTTTTCCTTACCCTTCTACTCCCGTCCCAAACCCCAGCCACACCCGCCAAGTCTCCTTCACATCCTCGATATAGCTCCCAAGACGGCCGGCTGCCTCCAGGTGGTCAGGTGCCAGCTCGACGACGCCCAGGTCCGCCATTCGCTCGCGCACCGAGTCCGGGCATTGCGCCAGCGCCGACTCGGCTAGCCGTTCCTTGTTCCAGGACTTCGGTGCCCTGACCCCGGATTGCGAGAGGAAGCTCATCAGGTCGCGGCGAGTCCAGCCAGCGAGCCACGCTTCGGCATCGGAGGCTGGGAGCACCAGGCCGGTCTGGAGTATCAGGCGGGAGGAATCGGAGACGTCGAGCCCACGGCGGCGGGTCTCGACCCGGCTCAGGCTGGCGAGCGAACGCGGGACTCCTGGATCGGCACTCAGGTGCCGCAGGGCATCAACCGCATGCGCCCGGGACCCGAGGGGTAGGGTCTCCAGGGCGCGCAGCATGGCCTGGAACTCGGGATCGGGAGGGGGTAGCGGCGACCCGATTCCTTCCACCGCCAACGGAGCCCAGCAGGCCCAGTAATCCATCCCCTGTCCCATGTCGGCCACGAAGTCGTTTCGGCGCTCGACCAGGGTAGACGCCCGGTTCAGCCTGAAGCCGTGAGGCGCCATGATCGCAGCAACGAAATCGGCCGCTTCGCCGGCCATGATGAACCCGGAGAAGGTCTCGTGCGCGGCCAGCATGATGAGGGTGACGCGAAGGTCGAGATAGGCTTCCGCGGTTCCGTCCTGCAGGTGGTGCCCCAGCGGTGCCGCCATGATAGACCGGGCCAACTCGTTGTACTGCCGCTGAATGTGCTCGCAGGTGCCGCCCATACCGGGATTGGCCCGCCGCACTCGCCAGAGGTATTCACCCAGATCTTCTATCTCATGGCGCCGCACCCGCTCCCGGATCCAGGGAGAAAAATCCTGGCAAGGAATGCAGGCCGACGGATTCTGGCTGGGCGACAGACAGGGAAACTCAGCATGACCCCGGATACCTGCGTAGCTCAGCAGGTCGCTGGAAATGGGATCGTCGTCGGTAAGAACCGCCGAGTTTCGGAACGGCTCAAATGTCAAAATACTATCCAGGTTGAGAAGCTCCCAATGTTTTCCACAAACGGCGAATCGGCAAGGGGGGCACGGACATTCGGTTTGTATCTGGCATATCTCGTAAGATAGTCGTGCTTCGGCTCGCTACGCGGCACGCCAAAAAAAGACCCGGACCATAAAGGCCCGGGCCCGGTTCGAGCATCAGTGCTGCATTAAGCGCGACGGCACTGACCCTCGGTGCCCCGGCGGACACGATCCGACGGGGCCTGAGTCTGCCACCAGCCAGCGGTTAGCGTCCGGCCTTCGCCTTCACCCGGCGCTTGGGGACAGTCACTTCAGGAAACAGCTTCTCGGCCACGTCCAGGAACATCTCAGGATCGATGTCCGGGCCGGCCGGCGCTGTCAGCTGCGGCTCGGCTTCGAGATCGGGCGGATCGAAGCCCTCGGGCGCACCCACCTGAAGCTTCAATTCGCTGCCGTCTTCCGGATGCTGGCCGTTCCAGATCTCGCCCGCGCGGGGGTAATCCTCGGGGCTGAACTGGTACAGGATGCGGTGCAGTCCACGAGCCTCGTGCTTGGCCGCTTCCGGGAACCGCTTGTTGCTGATGTCGGGAATGGGCAGGAGCTTGCCCACATTGACCCCGGAAAGCTTCTCCAGCGCCTTGGCATAGGCCACGATGTGCACCCCGCCCCGAACCAGCAGGAACCCGACGCAGGCGCGGGCGGTGGGATCGTCCACGGTCTCGTAGACCCGGATCTTCGAGGCGCGCGCGCCGCACTCCAGAAAGAAGTTGTGCAGCAGGTCGAGCTTGAGGTTGCCGCTGGAGAACACGTTGGCTCCGGTCCAGAAGTTCCCCTGCGAGTCCATCGGCAGAGCCTGTTGGCCACTGGCGAGAAAATGGTACGTGTTCCGGGCGTCGGCCGCCGAGGCGAGCGGGGTATCGTTGGGGTCCTCGCCGCGCTCGGTGGTGCCGGTAAGCAGCAGATTGATGGCGTAGGAGACCAGCTCGATGTGCCCGAACTCCTCGGCCGCGATGTTCGCGATGAGGTCGTAGAAGGGCCGCATCTCGCTGCGTCCGCGGAAGTTGAACGACTGGTACGTGTAGTTCATGAAGGTGGACATCTCACCGAACTTGCCGCCCAGCAGCTCCTGCACCGCGGCAGCCGAGTTGGGGGACGGATTGCGGGGGTGGGGCAGCTCCGTCTGGAGCTTGTCGAAGCGTGTAATCACGGGGAAACCTTCTATAAAGGAGGGGAGCTCGGCGAGCGAGGCTCCTTGAAGCAGTACCGGAAGCCTCGAGCGAGGTCTGGCACCAGGGAGACGGCAAGCTATCGCCCGTGTCTACGTCGGGATGTGATGTACGCCCCTTGTTCCGCTAGCTCAAGTAACCGCATCAGGATTTTCCCCGGTATTACCGAGCCGGACCACGGCTCACCCGCAGGTGCCAACGGGTCCATCGCAAGGGGCAACAGGTTCGCAGGAACCACCACTGGGGTTGCCGCGAGTCAATCCGCCGCCACCGCGAACCCATCCGCCTCTGCCGCGAGCACCACGGGAAGTTCCGCGAGCACCAACGGATTTACCGCGACGCAATCGGTCCGCACAGGGACGCCATCGGCCGCCACAGGGAGCAGATCCGACTCTACCGCGAACACCAATAGGTCTACAGCGCCCGCCAACGGGTTTACAGCGACAGTCGACGGGCTTTCAGGGAGGGCCAAGCGGTTTCAAGCGACCAACAACCGGCGCGATGCGAGCGCCAATGCGGTTTCAGCGAGCGCCAACTTGTGTACAGCGAGAATCAACGGGTTTTCAGGGAAGGCTAACCGGCTTTCAGCCACCGACAATCAGTGCGGAGCCGGCGCATCTCAGTTTTTAGCGACCGCATCACGGCCTCGAGCGTCCTGATCTCGGTCACACAGACCGTGTACTTCGGAGGTCGAAACCGGGCTGACGGCCGGCCGACTCGAGCTTGGCGGCGGAGTCATCGCTTCGGGCCAGCGCCGTGAGCTGGTGACCGGCAGCCCGGAGCCGCTCGGCAACGGCCGATCCGATGTACCCGGTCGCGCCGGTAACAAAGATTCGCATTGGGTCCCTCAGTCAGGGTGAGACACTTTCGGGAATCTAGCCTCAGAACGCTTATCAAAGACGTCAGGAGGCGGCGTCCTTGTCATATTGTCTTCCCCTCCAGAGGACATTACTGTCAAAATCCCGTTTTTCCCTTGCCTGCCTCCCGGCTCCAGTTGCGGGCCGGGGACCCCATGGGGAGCATATGTCGACGCCACCGCTTCCAGACCCAGATTTCCGCGCCATCTTCGACGCCACTCCCGGAAACTACCTGCTGTTGGATCGCGATTTCACAATTGTTGGCGTAAACCGGTGCTACCTCACGGCGACGATGACGAAACGCGCAGAGATCGTTGGCCGCGGCCTCTTTGAGATCTTCCCCGACAATCCCGATGATCCCTCCGCGGATGGCGTGCGGAATCTGCGCGCCTCACTCGAGCGGGTGCTGAGCGAGAAGAGCCCCGATCGAATGGCGGTGCAGCACTACGACATCAGACGCCCCGATGCCGAGGGCGGTGGGTTCGAGGAGCGATATTGGAGCCCGCTGAACAGCCCGGTGCTCGACGAGGATGGCGAGGTCCGCTACATCATCCACTGGGTGGAAGACGTAACCGAGTTCGTCCGGCTGAAACAGCAGATGTCCCAGCAACACATCTGGAAGGATGAGATCGATACCCGGGCCGCGAAGATCGAGGCCGGGGTCTTCTTGCGTGACGAGGCGGTGGACGCGCATCGGCGGCTGACCGAGACCGCTCGCCACTACCAGTTCCTGGCTGACCTTGTCCCGCAGCTGATCTGGACCGCGGATTCGAGCGGGTCGGCCGACTATTACAACCATCGATGGGTGGAGTTTACCCATCGCGACCGCCAACTGCTGCTTCAGGATGGCTGGCAGGAGCTGGTCCATCCCGAGGATCGTGCAAGAACGGTGGAACTCTGGATGGAAACCGTCAGGACCGGTGCCGACCGGTTTCAGATACAGCATCGACTCCGTTGCCACGATGGAAGCTACCGATGGATGCTCACCTCAGCCCTTCCCTACCGGGATGCTGACGGGCGGGTTCTGAAATGGTTCGGCAACGCGACCGACATCCACGACAAGGTGCTGGCTGACGAGAGACTGCAACATGCCCAACGGCTCCAAGCGGCCGGGCAGCTGGCTGGAGGGGTAGCCCACGAAGTCAATAACATGATGACCATCGTCATCGGATGCGGGGATTTCGCTCAGCAGGCGCTGGGGCCGGACCACCCGCAGTGGGCCGAGATTCAGGAAATGATGAAAGCTGCTATACGGGCGTCGGAGGTCACTCGACAACTCCTGGCCTACAGCCGCCAGCAGGTGTTTCAGATGTCAGTCCTGAATCTCAACACGGTCGTGCAGGAGCTGACGCCGGCGCTCACCCGCCTCGTCGGATCGGATCGGCAGCTCGCCGTCCGACATACACCCAGCGACGTTTGGGCCCGTGCCGATAGGGGCCAGATCGAGCAGGTGCTGATCAACCTGGTGGCCAATGCCCGCGATGCGACCGGAACCGACGGACTGATCAGCATCGAGATTGAGCTGGAAGTGATCGACCAGGAGCAGTTGCGTCACGGGCACGACGAGGACATCACGCCCGGCCGGTTTGCCCGGATCGCGGTGCGAGATAACGGCCTGGGCATGTCGCAGGAAGTGGCGGCCCGCGTGTTCGAGCCTTTTTTCACGACCAAGCCTGTGGGGCAAGGCACCGGGCTGGGGCTCTCGATGGTGTATGGGATCGTCCAACAAAGCGGCGGGTTTGCGAATGTGACCAGCACAGAGGGCGAGGGGACGGTGGTGTCGGTGTACCTGCCGGCGGTCAGCGGCGAGCTCTCGGCGGGGCCGGTACTGTCAGCCAAAGTCAGAGGTGCCGGAGAGCAGGTTCTGGTGGTGGAGGACGATCCTCAGGTGCGGGCTATTTCCCGCCGGGCGCTGCAGGAGGCCGGCTACGCGGTGTACGAGGCGATTACAGGTCTGGCCGCGAGCAACTTTATCAAGTCCCACCCGGGACTCATCGATCTGGTCGTCAGCGACGTCGTCATGCCCGGAGTGAATGGCCGGGAACTGGCGGACCAGCTCCGGACCGCCCATCCGGACCTGCCGATTCTCTTCATGTCAGGCTATCCCGGCACGGAAATCGAGCGCCGGGGACTGAAGGTAGATCGTGCGACGTTTCTCCAGAAGCCGTTTACACCGGATGCGCTGGTGACAGCCGTCAATGACGCACTTGCCCGGAAACAAAGCGCATCCCGATTTAGTGGGCGATGAGGGGCTCGAACCCCCGACCTCGCGCATGTGAGGCGCGCGCTCTAACCAACTGAGCTAATCGCCCGATGTGTTCGGGAGGGGGATTCTAAGCAGCCAAGCGGGTCGAGGGCAAGTCAGTCGCTCAGTCGCTTGCGATCACGATGGCCTGAGAGTCGACCTCCGCGAACCCCTCCGCCGTAAAGGCGATCACCACCCTGGATCCTGGGGCCCCCTGTATCGATAGATCCTCGAATCGGACCCGGCCATTTCCGTCGGTCGGCAGGCTGGTGGTTCCGGCCAGTACGGCCGCGTCGGCCGGCACCGGAGCGGCGCTGATGGTCACGCCTTCGACCTGAAGCGGATCCCCACTGGCACTCAGCAGCTCCACTTCCGGCTCAGGATTCAGCACCTGGCCGCTGGGGATCGTTGTGGGTGGCTCGGTACGGAGACCCAGAACACCCGGTGCAGGAGGAGCGTTGACCGTCACCGTGACGGTGGCACCATCCGAGAGTGTTCCATCGCTCGCCGTGTAGGTGAAGTCATCGGAGGCGCCACTGAACCCCGGGTCAGGCGTGTAGGTGATGGTGCCATCGCCGTTGTTCACCGCGGTGCCGTTGGCGGGATCGCTGACGCCGCCGATGATCAGGACCGCTCCCTCGGGGTCCGAATCATTGTCTCGCACCGGGATCGTTACTGCAACACCGGGGTCGGTGGTAGCCACATCGTCATTCGCCGAGGGCGGCTGATTGGCCGGAGGCGCCGGCTCGACATCGATGTCATCTGTATCGGTATCGCCCTCGAAGCGCCCGTCGCCTTCGTAGGCCGCCGTGACGTCCCGATTGTCTCCCGGAGCGGTGAAGACGATATCGCAGAAACCCTGGGACACGGGGCCGCTGCAGGATTCGCCCGGGCCATCCGCCGTCACTGTCACATTCCCGGTAGGTGGTCCCCCGTCGCCCGTCACACTGAAGCTGACCCTCACGGTCTGACCCACGATCGGCTCGTCCGGGTCGAACGACGTGATCTGGATCTGCGATGACTCCTTCCGCACTTCGATCGGGTTCGAGATAACTTCGCCAAAACCTTCAGCGGTAAACCGCAGGCTATGGGTACCAGTAGCCCCGCTGATGCTCAGGTTCTCGAACTGCGCCCGGCCGTCGCCATCGGTGATGGCCGTGACCGTCCCGCCCAGGGTCCCGGATCCGCTGGCGATGCTGGCGGTGACCGTCACCCCTGACTGTTCCAGCCGACCGTCTCCCAGCCTGAGCTCGACTTCGGGCTGGCGGCCGAATTCCTCTCCAATCGTGACGGAGCTCGAGGGCTGCTCCCGGATCCCGAGCGACTGTGCCGCGGGCGACCGCGGGTTCACCCGGTCGGACGACTCGTCGCTCAGGCCGCCGTTGTCGGTGGCGGTGAGGGTGACGGTCCGATCGCCCGGCGTGTCGTAGGTGTGTGAGAGGGTCAGCACGTTGCCTTCGATGACTGTGCCGTCGCCGAAGTCCCAGCGTCGGGCCGTGATGGTCTCATACCCTTCATCATCCCGGCTGTTGTCCGCAAAGTTGCAAGTCAGGTCCTGGCAGTTCCAGTTGAAGTCGGCGACCGGCGCGTGATTTTCAGCAAGCGGTGGGTCCACCCGGTGCGGTGCGGTCCCCGAGCTGGGCGCAAAGCCAGTCCCGCCCGAGTAGGTCGCCGTCAACGTCCGATCGCCGGCGGTAACGAGCCGCAGGTCGCAACTACCGGCGCCGTCGTTCAAGGCACCGGTGCAGCTCGGCGTTGCGCCGTCACCACTGACGGTCACGGTGACCGTGCCACCTGGTGTGCCGGCTGCTGATGTCACGGAGAACCGCACGGTGAATTGAGCCCCGCTCACCGTCGGGTCCGGGCTATCGTCGGTGATTGTCGTAGTGGTGCTTGCTGGTGGCGGCGGTGTCACCGCGGTCACAGTGTGACCCTCAGTAGCCGAGCTGCCGTTGAGCCCCGGCCCGCCGTTGTACGTGGCGGTGAGGGTCCGCGAGCCGACAGTAGTCAGGTCCAGGGTGCAGCTGCCCACTCCGTTCGAGAGCGTGCCGTTGCAGCTCTCCACCCCGTCGCTCACCGTCACCGTGCCGGTCGGGATGGGACCATCCGAAGCAACCCGGAAGCTCACGGTTACCGTGCCGCCGGCCCCGGAGGGATCGGGCGTGTCGCCGGTGATGGTGGTGGTGGTGCCGATCCCCTCGAGCTCGATCACATCCGACGTAACCTGGGCATACCCGATGGCCTGGAACACCAGGGTCCGCGGGCCCGGCTCGCCGGAAATGAACAGGTCGTCGAAGGTGGCGCGCCCGGTAGCATCGGTGGTGCTGGCGCAGGGTCCCGCCCAGTTCGCCGCCCGCCGCCCAGCGACACCGTCACTTCGACCCCGGCAGTGGACACATCGTTGCCGGCGCCGTCGTGCAGCTGCACCACCGGCTGACGGCCCAGAAGCACACCATTCCGGGCTGAGGTCGACGGCTGGGTCCGAATGAACAGTGATGGCGGTGCGGCCGAGGTCGCCGTGGCCCTGAAGGTCGCCACGCCCACGCCGGACACCACGGCATCCGCTCGCTGCTCGCCCAGCGCGGGGCCGAGGGTCCACTGGGCCGAAGTGCGGCCGTCGCCATCGGTGGTGGTATTCTGAGGCCCGACTGACCCGCCCCCGCTGGCGATGACCCAGGTGACGGCGGTGTTGGGAACCCCGTTCCCTTCCGCATCCACCAGCCTGACCACCAGCTCTTCGGGTAGCAGGGTCCCGGCCTCGGCGGTCTGGCCGTTACCGGAGACGACCGTCAGGAGAGACGCATCGCCCGCGACCGCGGTGTGGCTGAAGATGACCGGAGAGCCCGCCAGTCCATCGGACCGGGCCTCGGTGCTCTGCTGTCCGACAGCGGGCCCCAGAGTCCGGTCCACCCGGGAGCGGCCGTCCTGGTCGGTCGGCACCAAACCCTCGCTCACCGTCCCGCCTCCGATGGCGGTCCAGGTGATCGGCACTCCGGGCACCGGGTTGCCGAACCCGTCGGTCACCTGGACCACCAGCCGGTCGGCGAGCAGGCTGGCTGACGTGACCGGTCTGATCCAGCCCGGCTACCGGCTCCATGGTGTTGGCGTTCTCGGAGAGCGCCACGGCGCTGAACGGCGCCAGGACCGGGTCTCTCCCGTCAGGCACCGCGACCCGCACCTGGCCGGTCTGAGTGCCCACGGTGGTGCCGAGTACCAGCTGGGCGTCGGCGATCCCATCGCTGTTGGTGGTCTTCTGGGCTGGAACCACGGCAGCGTCCGGTCCGGCCTGGCCGAACTCGAAGACCACGGTGGCCCCGGCCACGGGACGGCCCCGCGCGTCGTATACCCCGACCACCAGCGGTTTGGTGAGCGGCAGCCCGACCTTGCCGGTCTGCTCATTGCCATCGAGGATCGTGATCGAGGCCGGCTCCCCGTCGGGCGGCAGGGTAATATCACCACCGCCGCAGGCGCCGAGGGCCAGGGCAAGACACAGTCCAGCTATGGCGTGGGGAGAAAACAGGACGGAGGGGGTTCGCACCGTTTTGACTCTCTACGACGCCCCAGGGGCGCGATGCAGTTGGGTCTATGAGGACGGTCCCGGGCTCGTCGCCCGGCCGGAGCGAAGAATATAGCTCGGATTTCGGGAGTGAAGTGACGGGGGACACGGGTAGCCGGACGGACGGGCGGGCAGCCGGACGGGACTATCGCAGGTCATCTCGCCCGGCCTACTGCCTGTGATGACCATGAACCACCGCGTGGCCCCGGCCTCGCGCGATCAGCCACCAGTTCACGGGGAACGCTACGGCCCCTGCGATGATGAGTGCGAAGACGAGGCTCCCCCAGAACAGCGCGCTTCCCAACCCGGCATCCATTGCGCCGGGGATGACCAGCATGATCGCGTTGTCCACGATCTCCATGATGGTGATAGAGATCGTGTCCGCGGCCAGCGCCAGCTTCGCGGCGGCACCGAGGGTGAGGCCTGACGTGAGCAGCGGGCGGATAGTCAGCGCGTAGCCGAAGAAGAAGGCGAGCACGATCGAGATGGCGACGGTGGCATGGTTGGTCCAGCCGAGCGCGGTGCCGATGACCATGCCAAGCACCTCGCCGATGGCGCAACCGGTGAGGCAGTGGACTGTGGCGCTGAAGGCTGTCCGAGGGAGAGAAGGCGGGGAGCCCGTGGTGGGGGCGCTGTGCTCATGGTGATCCATGTTTGCCTCCGTGCAACTCCGGATCCATCGCATGCGGCCCGGCGAGCAGACTGGGCCGTACCCGTAGGAACACGGCCAACCCGACCGGCGTCCGGCTATCATAGACGCTTTCGAGGTCAGCCGGAACCAGGTTTATCGCTCCGCGCGCACCCAGCCCCAGGGTGGCGCCTCGATATGTCGGCGACTTCGCGGACGAAGCCCATCGATAACGTCCCGATGTCGAATTCCTGCTCACTAAGGGGATCGGGGAGCGAGAGGTCCTCGCCACCTTTGCGTACGTACTCCACCCGCCCGAAGACACTGTTGGCCCGGTCCAGCTGCAGATTCGACTCCGCCATCAGGCTGTGCTGCCACGATCCCGCTTCGCCCGTTGGCGCCACGTGCTGGTTGGCCCCGTACACCAGCGCCGTAGCCCACTCGCCCTGGCCGCCCAGCCGCACCGTGTGAAGGATCGACGCGCCGAGCCGGTGCTGGTCGTCGTCCGGGTGCAGCGCTTCAGGCTCCTTGAGATATCCGTAGCTGGCGCTCAGCGCCCAGTGCGCTGTCGGGTTGACGGACAAACGCGCACCATAGGAGTCGAGCGGGTGGAAGTCGAAGTCGTATCGGTCCTCGTCCGGCTCCCGCCCGTTGAACAGGGTTGCTTCGAACTTGGCATGTTGAGTGAACACTCCGGCTGAGAGCACCCCGTAGGTAATGTGGGTGGCATCAGTCCAGTGATGCGCCAGCGGTGCGAAGGGGTCGTTCAATGCCGATGGCCGGTGCATGTAGGCCACGGGTCCGATCCCCGGCTCACCCACGGGCGCGGCGTAGATCATGATGCCAAGCCGGCGGCCGATGGCGCGCTCATACAGGGCCGAGAGCTCCATGAACAGGTCGTGCGGATGCTGCCGGTCGTGCAGCGGCTCGCCGCGATAAGTCTCGCCGCTTTGCAGCAGCAGGGGGTAGCCTCCCGCACCGATGGTCAGGGGCTCGGCGCTGGCCATACCGTGGAGGTGGAGCGTCCCGGCGCCGACTTGCCGCATGGCCATCAGCATCGCCCAGTTGATGCTGCCGAGCTGATCCGCACCACGTGGGCCCGCCTGGTGATCGTATTGGAGGAAGGCGTCGCCGTGCACCATCAGCATCCACGAGCCGGCGGTGAAATGCCAGGCCCGCATTGCGGATGCGTCGGGCAGCCAGGCGGTGCCCGAGCCCATCCGCGTCATCGGGATGCCAAATGGCCGCCGCGGCATGGAAGGACCCGTGGTGTCGCTCTGGAGTCGCGGCTGGTGATCGCCGTGCACTGCCTGGGCGAGGCCGCTCTGGGCGCCAACGGCTAGAACCGGCAGGACAGCGATTGCTCCCAGCAGTAGACGAAAACGCACCCGGGACATGCTCAGCTGTGCTCCTTAAAAACATGAGCCCCGCAGGTACGAGCGGGGCCTCAGGTTAACAGATGATCGGTCTGAGGAGTGTGAGGACTGGGCTGCTTCTCCTCAGCGCGGCGGGTCGACTCGGCGGATCTCGGATTCCCGCGCGAGCATGCGTTCGGTAAAGTCGAGACGCTCCTGGGTCTCGGTCAGATCCTGCCGCAGTCTATTCACCTCGGTTTCGACGGCATCCAGTGCGTCGAGCACATCAGCCGAGCCCTCGAGCTGGTTCGCGCGCCGTCTCGTGGCCAGCCGCTGGGCCCAGAGCCCGAACGCCAGCGCCAGCCCAGCGTGAGCGGCGGCATGATACGGCTCGGGCTGTCCGGCGGCGACCCCGACCGCCACCAGGTTGACGGCACTCAGCACGATGGAGATGGGAAACCAGAGCGCGGATTTGAAGGTCATGGCCAGATCCTCTCGAGTCTGCGCTACGGGTACGGGTGTTTCACTCTGGAAGTTTCGAGTGCAGGAGGGGTTCCCCTTTATCTTTGGTGCCTACCCATCCTATCACAATTCCTACTCGAGGGAATTGGATGCCTCAGCCCAATCGTTCCGGCCGAAGGTCAGGCCTCGCACCGCGACACAAGGTCTGGTTGACCTTGGGGGGCTCGTTTCTCATGGGTCCCAACTACCTCCGCTTCCTCCGGGCCGTGGATGAGACGGGGACGATCCGTCAGGCCGGCAAGGTGGTGGGCTGGAGCTATCGGACCTGTCTTAACCGCATTCGGCGAATGGAGGGCATACTCGGCACCCGGGTCCTGGAAACAGAGCGGGGCGGGAAATCCGGTGGTGGTGCGCGGCTGAGCCCTGAGGCGCGAAAGCTCGTCAGCATCTTCGGCCGGTGGCAGGAGGACGTGGCCAATTACAGCCAACGGTCGTTTCGGAAGGCGATGGCGCGATAGGCAAGCCGTTGCCTAACGACCAATGCCGATGTACGTTCGGGCCTGCCACCGTGCACTCTGACGAAAGGCGGTCCATGCTGGCCCGGTTCACGCTCGCGCTCTCACCGGCCTTGCTGCTGCTGCCGACAGCGCGCGCCGGTGCCCAATCAGCCAGCCCGCCTCCACCCGTGAAGCTCAGCGGCTACATCCAGGGCCGCGGGACCTACCAGGACAACGTCGGGATCATCTTCACCATCAACCGCGCCCGCCTCACCGCGGCAGGCGGCGTCGCAGGCAACGTCACCTGGAGAGTCCAGGGGGAATTCCGTACCGGCAACGTCGGCACCGGAAGGGCCAGCGTCTCGCTGACGGACGGTTATGTCCGTTGGACCCACAATGCGCTTGGTGTCCAGCTCGGTCAGTTCAAGACCCCGTTCACATGGGAGTACATCACCTCGCTGTCACTGATCGAGACCGCCGACCGCGCCACGGTCGTGGACTCGCTCGCGCCCAAGCGCGACATCGGCCTCATGGCCGACTACGCCGTCGGCGGACGCGCTCTGATCACGGCCGGCATCTTCAACGGCGAAGGGCAGAACCTCACCGCCAACACCGACTCGACCGCCCTCGGCGTCGCCCGGGTGCAGCTCCGCCCGATCCCCTACCTCGTGCTCGGTGCCAACGCCGCCCGGTACTTCGCCGATAGCACCCGCTATGGGGTGGACGCCAGCGTCGAGGCGCCCTGGATCATTCTCCGGGGCGAATACATCGGCCAGCACCGGGACGTGCTCGGCGGTGACGACGACATGGGCTGGTACGCACTCGCCGCGTCGCCGGTGCGTCCCTGGCTCCAACCGGTGCTCAAGTACGAATGGTTCGAGCGCGGCATCGCACCCGGCACGTCCAAGAACGAAGCATGGACCGCCGGCGTCAATCTGTTTCCCTGGGGCCGGAACACTCGCCTCATCCTGGAGTACGTCACTCGCAAGATCGGGGACCCCGGCGTCCGCAAGAGCCTCGGCCTCGCCCAGGCCCAAGTCATCTTCTGAGGCTCCCATGAAGCAACTGCTCTGTGCTCTTTGCATCCTTCCCGCCTTTCCCGCCTTTCCCGTCTTTCCCGCCGCGAAGCCCTGCGGCGAGATCATTCTGGCGACGACCACCAGCACCCAGGACACCGGCCTGCTCGACTCGCTGCTTCCGATGTTCCAGCGGGAGACCTGCATCGAGGTGCAAGCGATTGCCGTGGGCACCGGCGCCGCCCTGGAGATGGCAAAGCGGGGCGATGCCGATGCCGTGCTGGTGCATGCGCCTGAGGCGGAAAAGGCCTATGTCGAAAGCGGTGAGCTGATCGGGGGCCGCCGGATCATGCACAACGACTTTCTCATCCTCGGGCCAGCCGGCGATCCGGCCAAGGTCCGGGGGCAGAAGGATGCCGCTCAGGCGATGAAGGCCATCGCCGCTGGCGGCTCATTCGTGTCACGCGGGGATGGATCGGGCACCGAGAAGAAGGAGCTGGAGCTGTGGAAAGCGGCGGGGGTGTCACCGGGGTCCATCGCCAAGCGTGAAGAAACCGGCCAGGGGATGGGCGCCACCCTCCTCGTCGCCGACGCCCGGCAGACTTACACCCTCACCGACCGGGGGACCTATCTGGCGTTCAAGGAAAAGCTGAGCCTGGTACCACTGGTGGAGGGCGATCCGCGGCTGCTGAACATCTACCACGCCTACGTGGTCAACCCGGGCAAGCACCCGACGGTCAAACGCTCAGAAGCAGCCCGGTTCGTTCGTTACTTGACCGAGCCCAAGGTCCAGGAGTGGATTGGCAGGTTCGGCCGGACAAAGTTCGGGCAGCCCCTGTTCGTACCTGACGCGCTGCCCTCGCCCCGGGCGTCCCTCCGTCCGCCCGTCCGGCTGTCCGCCCGTTGAACGAAGCTCTTCGCCTTCTCCTGACCGGCGACGCCGAGCTCTATCGGATCATCGCCCGGACGCTGGCAATCTCCACGGCTGCCACAGCGCTCGCCATGCTGGTGGGGATTCCGATCGGGTACGGATTGGCACGGGGACGGTTTCGGGGGCGGACAATGCTGCTGAGTGTGGTGAATACCGGGATGGGAATCCCGCCCATCGTCGTGGGTCTTATCGTGTGGCTGCTCCTGACGCGGAGCGGACCATTCGGATCCCTGGGCCTGATCTACACTAAGCAGGCGATGGTGCTGGCTCAGTTCGTCATCGCGACCCCGTTGGTGGTGGGCTTCACCGCCGCGTCAATCCAATCTCTCCCCGTCGAACTTCCAGACCTCCTGTACATCCTCGGCGCAGGACGGGTGCGAAGGCTGTGGCTGATCGCCGGCGAAGCACAACTCGGCCTGCTCGCAGCGATCATGGCGGGGTTCGGTGCAGTCATCTCTGAGGTAGGCGCCTCCATGACAGTTGGGGGCAACCTCCGCGGCAGCACCAGGGTGCTGACAACGGCCATCGTCACCGAGACCGGCCGGGGCAACCTGCCGGTCGCCCTCGCACTCGGGCTCCTGCTCCTTATGCTGGCCTTTAGCGTCAATGTTCTGCTTACAATTTTTCAGCAGCGGCAACGCGGCTGATGCATGTTTCAGTCAAGGACCTGCGCTTTGCTCGACATGGCCGGACCATACTCCAGATTCCCTCGCTGATATTCCCGAGTGGCACCACAACCGCGGTCTTCGGCCCCAACGGTTCCGGAAAAACGACACTCCTGCGCTTGATCGCGGGCCTGGAACGACCATTCGGCGGGGTAGTGCGTCTGGGTGACCTTCGAGTGGGGGAAGACCAGGATGCGCGCAAGCACGTCGCCATGGCCTTTCAAACCGCGGTCTTCCTGCGCGGCACGGTGCACCAGAATCTCGATCTCGCCTTACGACTGCGCAAAGTATCCGCTCCCGAACGCAAGGGCCGAATCGAAGAGGCGGTGCGGGAATGTTCGGTGGCGCACCTGTTGGATCGACCTGCCCGGCAACTCTCCGCTGGCGAGGCTCAGCGGGTCAACCTCGCTCGCGCCCTCGCCCTTCGGGCGGGGGTGACGCTGCTGGATGAGCCTCTGGCAGGTATTGACCGGATAGCACGGGCGCAGCTGTTAGCCGACCTGCCGCGCCTGCTCGCGAGGTTTGCCTCGACGACGATCCTGGTTACTCACGACCGAGAAGAGGCGTTTCGGCTGGCGGACCGTCTCGTGGTCGTAGTCGGGGGCTTGGTGAGAGCTGCTGGAGTCAAAGGATTGGTCTACGCCCGCCCGCCGGACCGAGAAACCGCCGAACTCCTCGGACACACCGTCTTATCCTCCGACGGCCGCCTTGTCGCCATTCCTCCTGGCGGCCTCCAGATCGGCGTAGGTACGCTGACCTTCCTGCTCCTGATTGAGTCCGTGATTGATATGGGGAATCACCTGCACGTGCTTGGCACCATCGGAGGATCACGCGCAGATGTTCGCCTGCCTGGTGGGGCGGCATTGCCTTCGGCTGGCTCAGCGCTGAAGGTGCACGCGGCCTCACATGTCCTATTGCCTCCGGGCTGAGCGCTCCTGCGAGGGGCGACCGATGGGCCCTCTGGGATTCGAACCCAGGACCTACGGATTATGAGTCCGCTGCTCTAACCGTCTGAGCTAAGGGCCCGCGGGCCCAAAACTCACAGACCCGATTGCGATACACAAGCCTGCGAGCGGGCGCTGACAAGGGTCTTCAGCGAGAACGGCTCTGTGGGGATCGCGTGCGCACCTCTCCAACAGCCCGGGCCAGCTCGTCGGGCGTGAAGGGCTTCCGCAGGAAGGGCGCGCCGGGCGGCACCAGTCGCTCGAGCACATCGGCGTCGGGCGTGTGACCCGAGATGAAGAGCACACGCACCTCGGGCCAGCGCCCCCTCACCGCATCGCTTAGTTGCCGCCCGTTCATCCGGGGCATGGTGATATCGGTGACCAGGACGTCGAGACGCATGGACTCGGACTCCAAGGCCTGGAGGGCCTCTACCCCGTCTGCCCCTGCCAGCACGCGGTAGCCCCCCTCCCTGAGGGTGCGCACCGCGAGCTCGCGCACCGCCGGCTCATCTTCTGCCACCAGGATCATGGACCTATCCGCGGCGTACGGGCTCGGCTGATGCTCCACCGGGCCACTATCGGCCGGCGCTTCGGCCGCTGAAGCCACCGGCCAGTAGAGCTCCATCGTCGTGCCGGCGGCCGGAGCGCTATGGGGTACAATGAACCCGCCGTGGCGCCGCATGGTCCCGTACACCATCGGCAGCCCGAGCCCGGTGCCCTTCCCGACCGGTTTGGTGGTAAAGAACGGATCGAAGATGCGCGCGAGTGTATCGGGCGCCATGCCCGAGCCGGTATCGGCGATGCTGAGCCGGACATACTGTCCCGGCCCGACGCTCTCGCCCAACGGGGCCGGCAACTCCGCCTCCAGCCTGACCTCGTCCACCGTAATCCGGACCTCGTCCCCGGTCTCCGTGGCGTCGCGCGCGTTGGCGACGAGGTTGATGAGGACTTGCTGTACCTGATCGGGGTCGGCGCTCACCTGGGGGCCGCGGAGACCCATGGGCGCACTCAACGTCTTGTCGGAGCCGAGCAGTTGCCGGAGCACGGGCGTCAGATCGGTGACAACCTCCCACAGGTCCAGCAGGCGGAGCTGGGTGACTTGCTGGCGGGTAAAGGCGAGCAGTTGCTGGCTGACGCGCGCCGCGCGCTGGCCCGCCTGTAATATCCGTTGTACGTCGGGCGCCTGCTGGTGATCGGAGCCCAGCGCCCGGAGCACAAAGGCAGCGAAGCCCATGACCGCGGTCATCTGGTTGTTGATCTCATGCGCCACGCCGCCGGCCAGAGTTCCCACGGCCTGAATGCGCTGGATATCACGCAGCTGCCGCTCCGCCCGTCGCTCCTCCGTCACATCCCAGAACATCGCCACCCCGGCGGTGATCCGCCCCTCCGCGTCACGCACCGGGGCGGCATTGATGCTGATCTCCAACCGCTGTCCGGTCCTCGCGCGTTCGATCTCGATTACCTCGTTCCAGACCGTCTCTCCTCGCAGGGCCCGGCTCAGGGGCCACTCCTGTGGCTGGACGACTCGTCCATCGGGATGAAAGCCGCGGTGGGCGGCGCTGTAGTCACCGATCGCCTCCAGGACCAGGTCCTCGCCGAAGAGCTCAGCCACCTTGGCGTTCACAAACCGGAAGCGTCCCGAAGGCGCCTCGGCGATGACGATTCCGAGCGGTGACTGCTCCAGCACGGTCAGGAGCTGCCGCCGATCGACGTCGCGCTCGGCCGCCAACCGTTCCGCATCGAGGCGCGCAGTCTGGGCCGCCTCGCGCGCATGCACCAGCGCGGTGACGTCCACCCCGCTGACCAGCACGCCCGTGACGAGCCCGTCCGCCTGCCTCATCGGTTGATAGACGAAGTTGACGTGCCGCTCCTCCAGCGCTCCCCTGGAACCGGCCCGCAGCTGGATGGGGACCTCGTTGCCCACAAACGGCTCGCCCGTACGGTAGACCTGATCGAGCAGCTCCACAAACCCCTGCCCCGCTACCTCAGGAAGGACATCGAGCACCTTCTGCCCATATGCCGGCCGGTGTCCCACCAGCCGCTCATAGGCTGCGTTGGCGAACTCGAAGACGTGCTCGGGACCCCGTACCACGGCGTGGAATGCGGGCGACAGATCGAAGACATCCTCGAGCAGCTTTCGCTCCGCGTGCGCCGCGTCGAGCGCAGACTGCCGCTCCTGCACCAACCGGCGCACCCGGTCCAGACCAGTGGCGATCTCGCGCGCCGCCTGCTCGACGAAGCCGGCATACGCGCGGTCGAGCGGCACGCGCGGGTTGAGACCCACAACGAGAACGCCGTGGGGGCGCTCATCCGACGCCGAGAGCGCCATTGTCAGGGCCTTCCCCACCGGCTCCGGCCACAGGTCGCGGATGATCGTCTCGACCGGCGCGGACGGCTCAGCAGAGGTTCGGGTTCCCGCCCGGTTCAGCACCCGCGCGATCGGCCAGGGGGCGTCGCTGTCCATCGAAAGCTCACTGGGAGACGAAGGCGTGCGGGGCTCGATCTCAACCCAGCGGGCCAGCCGCAGGACCCCGGCATCGGGGTCCACCCGGTAGAGCAGGGCGAACGCTACATCCAACGGCGCGGAGCGCAGCGCCGTGACGGCGGCGTCACACACTTCCTCGGCTGATCGGGCCCGCTGCATGCCGGTGCTCAGCTCCTGGAGTGACCGCAGCCGGCGGTCGGTCACGACGCGCCGTGTGGTCTCCTGCACGGTGACCAGGACGCCGCCCACGCTGCCGTCCTCATCCTGCACCGGGCTATAGCTGTAGCTCCAATAGACATCGTGCACCCGGTCGCCCCGCGTGATGGGCACCAGGTGATCCTCATGCCAGGTCCCTTCGCCTCCGGACATGATGGATTCGACCTCGCCCCCGATGGTGGGCCAGATTTCTGACCAGCACTCGCGCCCCGCCTGCCCCAGTGCCGAGGGATGACGGTCCGTGCCGAGGCTCTGGCGATAGGCATCGTTGTAAAACTGAATGAGATCGGGTCCCCACCATAGGAACATCGCGTGGCGAGACGCGAGCAGCGTGCTGACGATCGTGCGAAGGCTGGGCGACCAACTGTCGACCGAACCGAGCGGGGTGGCAGCCCAGTTGAGTCCACGCATAAGTGCAGCCATCTCCCCAGCTGCGCGGAAGACGGGAGACCCGGCTGTGCTTGAAGGCAGTTTGGGCATCTCGAGGAAGGTGCGCCGAACAGGTGGGACGCGCAACACGTCTTCCGTTCCTCATGCTGCCAGAGCTGCCCTCGTCATTGCCCTCTCGGGAAGTTGCGCGCATCAAACGGGCGAAATGGCGGCAGCTCCGGCAGGCCGGATCTAATTCGCAGCCAGCCTGCGGGAGCTTAGGGGGGGAGTTAGCGGCTGGTGCTTGAGCTATCTACGCCGGCACTTACCGTATCGCCCTTCGACGTCACGGGCTGACCCTGGTCAGGACGGGTCTTCTCCGCGTCGGGTCCGAGAGTGGACTGACCGCTGGAGTCGGTCATGCCGGACTCCGTCTGATTCGCCCGTGCAGAATCCGAGATCGCGGTCGTGCTGGTATCGGGTCTGGCCGTGGATGCATCCACATCGTTGGTGGCACTGTTCCGCCCGCACGCAACCGGTGCCAGGAGCAAGGCAAGCGCGAGGTAACGCGCCGAAGATAGAACTCGCATTGATTCCCCACAAAATGATCGAGACATGACATCATGAGCGGAGGGGCGTGCAACATCCACCGCCCGGGGCCGCCTCAGCTCTAGCTGAGCCGGAGCAGGCTAGCGGCATCTGTACCAGCGTGCTGTGCGTTCAGTCACCACCGTTCTGCTAACGGCAACTGACCCCCGGGGCCGCTATTTTGCGGCCGCCTCCTGCGGCAACAGCTGCCGCACCGCCTGGGTCAGCTCCGAAATACTGAATGGTTTCTGCAGGAACCGCTTGGCCATCTCGCCCTGCGGCTTCTCGTACGCCGAGATGTAGAGCATCGGTGGCGGCGAGGGCAGCTGGCCCACTTCCACCGCGAATGCGTGGCCGCCCATCCCGGGCATCACCAGGTCGGTGACGATCAGGTCGATCTTGCGCCGGGTGGTTCGCAGCGTCTCCAGCGCCTCTTCTCCGTGGCACGCCAGAATCACCTGGAACCCGTCCTGCGTCAGCGCGCGCTCCATGAATGTCCGCGCGATCGCCTCGTCGTCCACCACTAGAATCGTCAGTGCCATCCCTGCCCCCTCAAGTTAAGCAGCCGAACGTCAGCTGACTCGTATGCGCTCATACAGCTCGATGTGCCGCTCTGCCATAGCCTGCTGGGTGAATCGCTCCGCGACCCGTTTGCGGCCCGCGTCGCCCATGGTGCGGCGGCGATCCGGGTCCCGGCTCAACACTTCCAGCGCTCGGGCAAGCGCCGGTACGTCCCGGAGCGGCACCTCCAACCCGGTGACCCCGGGCAGGTTGACTTCGCGGACCGCGCTCGGCACCGCGGTGGTGATGACCGGCCGTCCTGCCGCCATCGCCTCCAGCACGACCAGCCCGAACATCTCCTCGACCGTCACCGACGGAAGCACCAGGAAGTCGGCGTCGGCCATGCGGCGCGGCAGATCAGCATCTGGATATTCGCCATACCAGCGGACCCTGTCTGTGACGGCCAACGCACGGGCCAGGGTTTGCAGCCGGGGGCCTTCGGGGCCTGAGCCCACGATGTCGAGCTTCAGCTCCGGCACCTGCTCCAGGGCCCGGAGCAAAACATCCAACCCCTTATATGCCACCAGCCTTCCGATGAAGATGGCGCGCGGCGGGCCGCCCGGGGGCGGAGGCGGCACGCTCTGCCACCGGCTCTGATCGATGCCGAAGGGAATGATTTCGACCTTCCCCTCGTAGCCCATGAGCTCGTTCGAGAGCGCCAGATGCGCGCGGCTCGGGACCACCACCGCCCGCGCGCGCCGGAGCACCAGCCGGGTGAGCGGGCGGTAGACGCTGCGCCGGGAATCGGCATGCTGGGTGACAACGACCGGCGTCCGGCCCGCGCGGAGCAGGCAGGCCAGGTCGGCGAGCGGGTGGGGATGGTGGACGTGGATGATGTCGGCCCGCTTCCAGGCCGCGGCGATGTAGCCGGGTGCGATCTCCTGGGAGCCGAGTGCCGCGAAGGAGAAAGCGCGAGTCACGCCGGAGCGGTGGCGGCCCGCGTCGCCACCGCGACCCAGGCTCTCGACCGCAACGACCTCGACCTGATGGCCCAGGTTCGCCGCGCCTTCGGCCAGCGTCTGCACCACCCGCTCCATGCCCCCGGACCGGGGCCAGTAGTACTTCGCCAGGTGCAGGATGCGCATGGCTCGGAGAACCTCGGTGATCAGAGCGGCCGCTCGGCTATATTCCCTGCGGGTTCCGGCAACTTCACCTGACATCCCAATCGCTGTCAACCTGAAAAAGCTATTGGCTATTCGCTATGGGCTACTCCGTGCGTCCAGCGGGTTCGATGACTGTTGCGACCGTTGCCAATAGCCCATAGCCCATAGCCCATAGCCAATATGCGCGCCGTCGTCGTCTCGCATCTCTATGCCGATCCCGCCAACCGTACCAAGCTCAAGGCGCTTGCGGCGCTGGGTGTAGACGTTGCCGCGGTGGTGCCCGAGCGCTGGGTCGCCCGGGACGGAGCGTCTCAGACTGCCGCGCCCGGCAACGAAGGCGGCATCCGGATAGTCCCGGTCCCGGTTCGCGGGTTCCCCGCCAAGCCCGGGCTGTTGCTCTGGAACGCGAAAGAGCTCCGGCGCCAGATCACCGATTTAAAGCCCGACCTCCTGCATATAGAGGAAGAGCCGTGGACCCAGCCGGCTGCACTCGGGCTGCGGCTGGCGCGCCGGCTCGGGGTCCCTGGCGTCATCGCCACGGCTGAGAGTCTTGCCGGCAGCCACAGCATCCCGCAGCGGCTGCGACGGGAGCGAATTCTCCGGCAGGCGGCCGGGATCGTCGGCTCCAACGGGCTGGCGCTGGCACTGGCCACGAAGCGGAGGCCCACCCTGCCCCGAGCGGTAATCCCATCGTCGGGGATCACGCCTCCAGACGGCAGACCGGCAGAGCGGCAGCCGGAGCTGGCCATAGGCTTCGTGGGCCGGCTCGTGCCCGAACGGGGACTCGATCTCCTCTTCCGCGCCTGCGTCAATCTCGCGGGGAAGTGGACGCTCACGGTCGTGGGCACTGGCCCTTCTCAGGAGGAGTTGGAGGGACTGGCCCAGCGGCTCGGGATCGCTGCCCGCATCTCGTGGCTCGGCCCGCTCCCGCGCAGCGCGGTGGATGACATCTGGCCTCGGCTCGATTGCCTGGTCCTGCCCAGCCGAACCACGGAGCGATGGGTGATGACCGAGGGACGGGCCGCGATCCACGCGATGGCCAATGGAGTCGCGGTGATCGGAACCAACTCCGGCGCCCTGCCCGAGATCGTAGGCGATGCCGGCCGCATCGTCCCCGAGGAAGACGTGGCCGCGCTGACGGCCGCGCTTCAGGATATGTATGGCAACCGGCCCGAGTGCCAGCGGCTGGGCTCGTTGGGGCGCCGCCGGGTTCAGGAAGAGTTTTCGGACGCGGCAATCGCCCGGAAAACCCTCGCGTTCTGGCGCACATTGACTGCCGCAAGCGGTTGACATCCGGCGACTTACGAGCGAACTTCGGACCCCCATGCATCCTTCCGGCAGGCAGCTTCTGGTCGCGGCAGCGACCCTCACTCTCGTGGCCTTTGGAGCGGGAGCTCCGCGCCTCGGCGCCCAGATTCCCGCAGAGATCCAGCCTGGGCAGCAGCTCCCCTCGCCGGACCAGGCGCGGGAAATGTTGCGCAACCAGCCGGGCCTGGTCGAGCAGCTGCGTCAGCGAATGCTACGCTCCGGCCTGACCCCGGACCAGGTGCGCTCCCGGCTCCGCGCCGCGGGCTATCCCGATAGCATGCTGGATGAATACCTGCCCGGAGCCGACACCACCCGCCAGGTGCAGCCGGGCCAGCGAACCCTCGACGCGGTTCGGGCACTCGGCATTCTCAGTGAGGCGGAATCCGACTCCCTTCAGCTGCAGGATTCCATCAGAGTCGTCTCCGACTCGCTGCAGCAGCTGCTCGATTCACTGCGCATGGTGAAGGCCGACTCGGCCCGGGCCGATTCGCTGGCCGACTCGATCAGCGTGTTCCAGCCGCAGGGGCTCAAGCAGTTCGGCCTGGAGACGTTCCGTCGCAGCTCGACCCGGTTCCAGCCGTCGCAGGCCGGGCCGGTGGACGAGAACTACCGCCTGGGTTCGGGCGACCTGCTGGTGCTGATCCTTACCGGCGACGTCGAACAGGCCTACACACTGGATGTCACGCGCGAGGGCTTCGTGGTCATCCCCCAGGTGGGGACCGTCTACGTCGCCAACCTCACGCTGGGCCAGCTGGAGGACCAGCTCTACGCCCGGCTCGGGAAGGTGTATTCGGGTGTGCGACGCGGCCCCCGAGCATCCACCCGGTTCCAGATCTCGCTGGCCCGGCTGCGCAACATCCAGGTGTACGTGGTGGGCGACGTGGTGCGGCCCGGCGCCTATCAGATCTCGGCGGCGGGTACCGTGCTCACAGCACTGTATTCCGGCGGCGGGCCCACGGCCAACGGCAGCCTGCGCAAGATCGAGGTGCGCCGGGGCGGGAAGCTGGTGGATTCAGTGGACGTGTACGACTACCTGCTGCACGGGATCAATGCGAGCAACGTCCGCCTGCAGAGCGGCGACGTCGTGTTCGTGCCGGTGCACAGCGGCCTCATCAAGGTTGCAGGCGAGATCCCCCGCCCGGCGGTGTATGAGCTGCTCCCGGGTGAGACGCTGCGAGACCTGATCGAGTATGCCGGCGGCTTTGGCCCGGCAGCATACCAGGCCCGCGTGAGGATCCATCGCATCATGCCGGCCGAGTCGCGCGGCGTACCGGGGCGGGCGCGGGTGGTGATGGATGTGAGTCCCGAACAACTCGCCGGCCCGGCCGTGCCCGCGGTGCCGATGGCTCCGGGCGACTCGGTGACGGTGCTGTCCGTCGCCGATCGGGTGCGCGGCTACGTCACCGTCAAGGGCAACGTCTGGGTCGAGGGACAGGTGGGCTTCACTCCGGGGATGAAGCTGAGCGATGCGATCAAGATCGCCGGCGGCCCCAAACCCGACGTCTATCTCGACCGTATCCTCATCTCCCGCACCAACGACGATTCCAGCAAGGTGCAGCTCCGCTCCGCCTTTGCCGATTCGGTTGGACGCGTGACAGAGGACTTGGCCCTCCAGGACGACGATGAGATCCGGATCTTCTCCCGGGGCACGTTCCTCAACACGCCGTATGTCACCATCGTCGGCGCGGTGCGCAAACCGGGGCGGGTGGCCTATCACGCCGGGATGACGATGCGTGATCTGGTGCTTCTGGCCAACGGCGTCACTGAGGACGCCAACCTCAACGATGCCGAGATCGCGAGACGGGGTGGGAACGATCCCGGGGCCCTGGCCCAGACCATCCGGGTGCCGCTCGATTCCACGTACCTCCAAGCCAGTCGCTCCAATGGTCCCGGGGGCGACGGCGGCACCCGTGCCGCTCCGGACGGAATTCCCGACGTGCCACTGCAGCCCTACGACAATGTCCTGATCACGCGCCAGGCGGGTTGGGAGACGCAGCGGCTGGTCTATCTGACCGGGCAGGTGAAACGCCCGGGGCGATATGCCCTGCTGAGCAAGACTGACCGGGTTCGGGACCTGCTGGAGCGCGCCGGTGGGATCACCGACCAGGCATATCCGGGCGGGATTCATTTTTACCGCTCCTATACACCCGGACGCAGGCAGGCAGACCAACGGCCGCCTCAGATTGCGGATGAAGCGAGGGCCCAGCGCGATACCATTCCGACTGGCTATTCCGAGCGAGTCGGTATCGATCTGCCCCAGGTGCTGCAAGACGAGAAGTTCCGTGACAACATCATCCTTGCCGGCGGCGACTCGATTCACATTCCCGAGTTCAATCCCATCGTAATGGTCGAAGGCGCGGTCAATTCACCCGGGGCGGTGGCGTACACCGAGGGCAAGTCCCTCGACTGGTACGTCAACGCAGCCGGTGGCTACACCCAGCTGGGTGATAAGGGCCACCCCTATGTCACCCAGCCCAATGGCAAGCGGGAAGGGGTTAAGCGCAGGGTCATCTTCGCGGACGTCGTGCCCAAGCCTAAATCCGGGGCGCTGGTCTATGTGCCGACCAAGGTGATTCAGGAACAGGGCTCCAATGCCGGAGCCATTCTGGGAACCACGGCCCAGCTCATCGGCGCTCTGGTAACCCTCATCGTGGTGGCCCGCAATTGAGCCCCGGACCCGAACTGGGCCCGGGCGCTGCCGCAGCGTCGAGCGCGGACCTCTCGCTCTTCGAGGTGCTGACCCCAATCGTGCGCCGCTGGCGGCTGGTGCTGGGCACCGCCCTTGTCTGCGGAGCCATCGCCGCCATCGTGCTGCTGCTTCAACGTCCGGTGTACACCGCGGAGACCAACTTCACTCCCGAGACGCCCGGCAACTCCGGGCTCGCCTCCAGCATCGTCGGACTGGCGGGTCTGGCGGGTCAACTGGGTCTGGGAGCCACCACCGGCACCAGTGTCTCGCCCGACTTCTTCGCTGAGCTGCTTCACAGCCGGGAAGTGCTGCGCTCGACCCTGACGACGGAGTTCAGCGATCCGGCCGCACGAGACAAGAAGCGTCCGCTGCTGGATCTGCTCGAGGTGCGGGGCGGATCGACGGAGGCGCGGCTGCAGAAGGGCTCCCGCCGGCTGGCGGCCCAGAGTGACGCGAGCGTCGAGAAGCCCACCGGCATCGTGAGGCTCCAGGTCGAGATGCCGGATGCCCAGCTGGCCGCCGACGTCGCCAATCGGATGATCGCGCTGCTGAACCAGTTCAATCTGGAGCGGCGCCAGTCGCAGTCGCACGAGCAGCGGCGGTTCACCGGCGACCGTCTGAAGGAGGCGGAAGGGGAGCTGCGCGACGCCGAGCGGGCCCAGCTGCGGTTTCTCCAGACCAACCGGCAGTACATCGGTTCGCCGCTGCTGGAGTTCCAGGCCGAGCAGCACGAGCGTGCGGTGCAGGTGAGGCAGGAAGTCTTCCTCACCCTGACCAAGGCTCACGAGGAGGCGCGGATCGCCGAGGTGCGGGACACCCCGGTGCTCACAGTCATCGATCCCGCGGTTCCTCCCGCCATGCGCTCCAGTCCCCGGCGGGTGGTCGGCGTCACCGTCGCTCTGATTGTGGGAGGCCTGCTCGGGGTCGCGCTGGTGTACATCGGAGCGTTCCGCAGCCGGGTTCGGCGCGACTCGACCCCGGACTACGTGGACTTCCAGGCGGCGTGGGACGAGGCGCGTGGCCGGTCCCGCCGTTCGTCCTGAGTAGAGATGATCCGCGGTCTCAGCTATCTCATCGGCCTGCTCTACTGCTTCGTATGGCTGCGCCCACCCGAGATCGGCGGCATTGCGCTGCCCATCCAACGGGTGCTGGGGTGGCTGGGCCTGGCGTTCCTTCTCTCTCATCTCCTGCTGAAGGGCTCCCTCACCGCCGGTCCGGTCGCGCGCCGCTATCTGCGGCTGGCGTTCGCCTTCACCCTTCTACTGATGCTGAGCCTGGTGATCCAGCTGGCCTACGGCGAGCGGTTCGTGCTGCTCTACTTCGGCATGGACCTGTCCAAGTATGCGGCCGTGTTCACTGTGGCATATCTGTGCTACTACGCGCTCACCACCCGGCTGGTTAACGAGGACCGTTTCCTGGCCGGGATCATGATATCCGGGGTGCTGGCCACCGGGCTCGTGTTTCAGCTGCTGGCCATGTGGGCCGCGGGATTTCAGAGTAACCTCGAGGTGCTGGCGCCGTCGTTCAGCGGGGCGGTCGGGGTGCTGCCCACCGGGGGTTTTCCCCGACTGGCCGGCCCCACCGCCGAGCCGCAGCAACTCTCCGTCGCACTGCTGACGCCGCTGCTGCTGATGCTCTCGCGCGAGCGGATTCGCCGCTGGTGGCCCTTCGCGCTGCTTACCGGCCTGGCCCTCGTGCTCTCGCAATCGAAGTTCTCGCTGGTGTCGCTGCTGCTGGTCGGCGTCTACGTGTTCATTATCTACGAGCAGCGCCGGCGGTTGATCCTGTTCCTGGCCGCTTTGGCGGCGCCGTTCGTGGGTTACTTCCTGATCCGGCTGCCGACTTTCGCCAACACGCTCGCGGAGGGACTTTCCGCGGAAGCATTCGTGGAGCGCTTTCAGAACATCGTGCTCCTGATCGAGATCATCCGAGAGCACCTGTTCCTGGGGATCGGGCCGGGTCAGTACGGCGTGTTTCGGGGCATTACGCTGTACGGCAATGCGAACCACTCGCCCGGCTACACGCCGAACATGGACTTCCTGAAGGTGTTCGCCGAGCTGGGCGTGCTGGGGTTCCTCAGCATGCTGCTCCTGCTCGGCTCCCTGATAGTGCTCTTTGCCCGGTCCTATCGGCGGGTTCCGCGCGAGGTGCGGCCCCGCTTCCTGGCACTGCTGCTGGGCGGGCTGGCCATTCTGCTCAATATGACCATCGGGTATGAGCTGCTGCACAGCTTTTTCTGGATCAATGTCGGGGCCTTGCTCTATCTGACGGAGCGGGTTCGTTCCGCATCGATTCCCGCATGAGGATGGAACCAACGTCGTCCGCTGTCGAACGGAGCGTTGGGGCGCTGGAGAGCCTTGCGCTGCGGATCTGGTCACCGTGCTAGGCCGGCCTCTCACGTGGCTGCTCAATCGGCTTCACGTTCCAGGGACTTTGTATACCTCAGGCAAATACAGGTACATCGCCAACGCCACTATATTCCCCGCGCGAAACGCACATCTGGTGGATTTCCCCAAGGACATCAGTCTGCACGACGCTCTGTTCAATGCCTGGGACTCGATCGTCATCGACCAGGGCGTCGTGCTGGGACACCAGGTCATGTTTCTGAGTGGTCGCCACCCGGTCGACTCCTGGGGAGTTCAATCCGAAGCCGTCACCGGAGGAGCCATTCACGTCCATCGCGGAGCCTGGATTGGAAGTCGCGCAACCATTCTGGGTGGAGTCACCATCGGCGAAGGCGCCGTCGTGGGGGCCGGATCGGTAGTGACCAAGTCGGTCCCTCCCCATGAGTTCTGGGCCGGCAACCCAGCCCGCTTCATCCGGCATGCTTGATCGTGAGATTCTGCGGCAGCGAGGCAGCGTTGATTACCCGCCGGCGACCCGCCGCATGAGCTTCAAGGACCGGTTTTATGCCAGCTACGCTTCCAGCCATGTAACCCACCGGAAGGGGGAGGCGACGCTGGAGGGGTTTCAGCGTGAGTTTCCCACCTGGGACAAACATTTCGGCCGGCTGCTCTCTCCCGACCGCGGCTCACGGATTCTCGACGTGGGATGCGGCCGGGGTGGCATGGTGTACTGGCTCCAGCAGCGCGGCTACCGCAACGCGAGCGGCATAGACCTCAGTGCCGAACAGGTGGAGACCGCGCGCCGGCTGGGCATCCCGAACGTGCAGCAGGCCGAGGTCGGGGAGTATCTCGCCGGGCGGCGGGGCCACTATGATGCGCTGGTGCTCCGCGACGTGCTGGAGCACTTCACCCGGGATGATATCGTCGAGGTGCTGGAGTTGTGCCGCTCGGCGATCCGGCCCGGCGGCGTCGTGATCGTGCAGGTACCGAATGCCGAGTCGCCCTTCTTCGGCCGGATTCGCTATGGCGACTTCACTCACGAACTGGCCTTCAGCAGCTCCAGCATCACTCAGCTATTCAACGTGGTGGGTTTCGAGGATCCCAGGGTATATCCGACCGACCCGGCCATCGCTGGCGTACGCTCGCTGGTGCGTTCGGTGCTGTGGGCCGGGGTCAAGGCGTTCTACCGGATCCTGCTGTTCGCCGAGCTCGGCCGCGGGCGCTGGATCTTCACTCAGGGACTGATCGCCGTCGGGCGAGTACCGGCCGCCGCCACTCGCGCCTGACGTGGCCCCCGGCGTGCTGCTGTTTGGGAACCACCCGCCGCCGTACGGTGGAGTTCCCAGTCACGTGCAGGACCTCGCCGGCCATCTCGCCGGACGCGGCTGGGCGGTGCACGTGCTCGCGATGGAAGGCCCCCGCCGCCAGCCTGAGCTCATCGGGGGTTATACCATCCACCGGCCCGACCGGGCACAGCGAATGGACGCGCTCAAGCGCCTGCTGTGGTCCGATCCGGGATTCGTGAGCCGCCAGGCGCTCCGCTCACCCGGCTTTCTGGCCGCCAATCCCAAGATGTTCCTCGGCTGTCTCAGCCTGGCCGCGGCGGTGCGCGACATCGTCCGGCGTCACGACCTTCGGCTGATAAGTGCCTACCACCTCTTCTCGGCCGGCCTCGCCAGCGCCTGGGCCGCCGACTCGCTCCGGATACCGCTGGTGACGACGGTGTTCGGCGAGATCTACGCCCGTCCCCAGTTCCACCAGCGAAGGCTGCGAGAGGTGCGCCGCATCGTGGACGCCAGCCGGGTGCTGCTCTCGTGCAGCCACCACTGCGCCCGCAGTTTCCAGTTGCTCGGCCTCACGGCCCCCGTACAGGTTGTTCATTATGGTGTTAACACCGAGGTCTTTTCTCCCGTGGTGGACCCCAAACTCATCCGGGAGCGCCATGGTCTCACGCCGGACGATCACGTTGTGCTGTACGTCGCCCGAATGGTGCGGGAGATGGGACTGCACGTGCTGCTGGCCGCGGTGGACCGGTTGCTCGCCGGTGACCGAGGTATCAAAGTGGTGATAGCCGGGAGCAGCGGGGAGCTCCGCGTGGAGGCGGAAGCGCACGCGCTCCGGCATCCCGGGAGAGTGATCGTGGTGCCTGATGTGCCGCAGCAGGAGCTGCCCCACTACTACGCGGCGGCCACCGTGGCGGTGAGCCCCAGCGTCAACGAGCGGGCCTGTCTGGGCCTCGCGGTGGCCGAGGCAATGGCCACCGCGCGTGCAGTAGTCGTCACCGATGTGGGCGGGGGACCTGAGCTGGTTAGGGATCAGATCAATGGACTGCTGATTCCTCCGGGCGACCCGGCTGCTCTGGCCGACGCGGTGCTGGCGCTCACCAGGGACGAAGGCCGGCGCCGCGCCATGGCGGCCAGTGGCCGCGATGTGGCGCGACGAGGCTTCGATCGATCGGTGACCAACCGACGCATGGAGGAGCTGTTTCTCGAGGCGATGGGATGAGACCGTGGGCCTGGGCCGTGGCGCAGCAGGCCGGACGCCAGTCAGCCAGTTACCTCGTGTTCGTCGTGCTGGCCCTGCTCCTCACGCCTCACGATTTCGGAGTCGTGAGTCTGGCGGCGTCCTGGGTCGCGCTGCTCAGCGTGTTCGGCGAGCTGGGCTTCGGGGCGGCCCTGATTCAGCGCCGCGAGATCGATTCCGGGCACCTCAGCACCACATTCGCACTGAACCTTATTGCCGGGGCGGTGCTCACCCTTGTTGGCGTTGCGATCGCCGGGCCTCTCGCCCGGTTTTTTCATGCGCCGGAGGCGGCTCCGGTTCTGGCGGCACTCTCGGCGGGGTTCATCCTCAACGCGCCGTCACTCACGCAGGCGGCGCTGGCACAGCGCGAGCTCCGATTCCGGCAGCTGGCCCTCAGGGATACCGCCTCGGCAATCGTGGGCGGCATCATTGGAATCGGGCTCGCCGTCGCCGGCTGGGGCGTCTGGAGTCTGGTGGCTCAGACCCTGACATCCACCCTTGTGGGCACCGCCCTCCTGTGGCGCCTTTCGCCCTGGCGGCCGCACCTCTCCGAGGTCAGTCTGCAGCGCGCGGGAGAGCTCTGGGGCTACAGCTCCAAGATCTTCTGGTTTAACGTCTTCAAGTACTTTGCCCAGAACTGCGACCGGCTGCTGGTGGGGTACTTGACTGGCCCGGTTTTGCTGGGCGTCTACACCTTCGCCTACCGCCTGGTAGTTTCCCCGGTGGCCACTTCTATTGGGGCAATCGGCAATTACCTTTTCCCCCGGTTCGCCCGACTCCAGCACGACCGGCCGGGTGTCCGCGGGGTCTACCTGCGGACGACAGGGGCCATGACGACGGTGCTGTTCCCCGTGCTCGCCCTGGCGGCCGTCACCGCCCCCCTGGCAGTGCCGCTGCTGTTCGGATCGAGATGGGCGGGCGGTGTCATTCTGATACAGCTATTCACGGTGGTGGCGGCGGCACAGCTGCTGATCTCACCGGCCGGGCAGCTCATGAAGGCCCTGGGACGACCCGGTTGGATGTTCGCATGGTCGGTATTTTTTACGGCCGTCATCCTGGGGCTGCTGGCCGCCGGAAGTGCGTGGGGAATCAAGGGTATCGGAGCCGGGCTGGCCCTGGCCCATCTGGTGGGTATCGTGGTCGCTAGCACGCTGATCACCCGGCTCCTTGGCGCCGGTTGGGGTGAACTGGCCCGGTCGGCGCTTCCCGGCCTGGCCCTTGCCATTGCGAGCGGCGGGACCGCGCTGCTGTTTCTGATGTTTGTCCCGGCACCCGCTCCGGTCCGGCTGGCGCTGGCCGTCGCGGCAGGGGTAGCGGTGACCGGGTTGGGATTGCGCCGCCTGAGCCCCACGCTCTGGGGCACCGTTACCTCGGGCTTCCGCGGCCGGCGCGCGGACCCGGGGGTGCGGGGGGAGGGGCTTTTGGAGAGCATCACATCGGAACGGGGACCATGAGACAGCTGACCATTCAGGGCGTCACCATCAACGAGGACTCGCCCTGCTACGTTATCGCTGAGATCGGCCACAACCACCAGGGCAGCCTGGAGAAGTGCAAGGAGCTGTTCCGGGCGGCCCGGGAAGCCGGCGCGCACGCGGTCAAGCTGCAGAAGCGGGACAACCGCTCGCTGTACACCCGCGAGATGTATGACCGGCCCTATGACAACGAGAACAGCTTCGGCGCCACCTACGGCGCGCACCGCGAGGCGCTCGAATTCGGCCTGAAGGAGTACGTGGAGCTGCAGCGGTACGCCCGCGAGATCGGGGTCTGCTTCTTCGCCACCGCGTTCGACGTTCCCAGCGCCGACTTCCTGGTCGGCCTCGACATGCCGGCCTACAAGATTGCCTCCGGCGACCTGCGCAACATTCCCCTGCTTCAACACGTGGCCCGGTTCGGGAAGCCGATGATCGTCAGCACCGGCGGAGCTACGATGGCCGATGTCGAGCGGGCCTACGAGGCCATCATTCCCATCAACAAACAGCTCTGCATCCTCCAGTGCACCGCCGGCTATCCGGCGGCCTTCGAGGAGCTGGACCTCGCCGTGATCACCACCTTCCGGCAGCGCTTCCCTGAAGTCGTGATCGGACTGTCCAGTCACGACAACGGAATCGCGATGGCGCCGGCTGCCTACGTACTCGGAGCGCGGGTGGTCGAGAAGCACTTCACGCTCAACCGGGCCGCGAAGGGCACGGACCATCCGTTCTCGCTGGAGCCGGTCGGCCTGCGCAAGCTGGTTCGCGACCTCCAGCGGGTCCGCGCCGCACTGGGTGACGGCTCGAAGAAGGTGTACCAGAGCGAAGAGGGTCCCATCGAAAAGATGAGCAAGAAGCTGGTGGCAGCGCGGGACCTTCCCCGGGGACACGTGCTGCGGCGGGAAGACCTGGCGGTGAAGTCACCGGGCGACGGGCTGCCGCCCTATATGATTGATGAGATCATAGGGCGCACTCTCCTTCGGGCGCTTCGGGCGGACGAGCCGATTCAGCGGGCGGCAATCGGGCAGGGAGAGGCGGCGTGACCGCTCCCGCCCTCTCCGGGCGGGTCTCAGTGGTAACCGGGGCGCTGGGCCGGTTGGGTCCGGTCTGGTGCGAGGCGCTGCTGGATGCGGGCGCCACTGTCGTAGGACTGGACCTGGCAGGAGCCGCCGTCTCTCCCGGGTTCTCGAATCTTCAAGCCAAAGCTGGCAAGCGCCTGATCCTCCTCCGGGCCGACGTGCGCGACCGCGAGTCCCTGGTCTCGGCTGGCTCCCGCTGTGAGACCGACGTGGGGGCGGTCGATGTGCTGGTCAACAACGCCGGGATCGACCAGCCTCCCGGTCCAGCCACCACCTATCGTCTCGACCAGATCCCCCCTGAGGTCTTCTCCCAGGTGCTGGAGGTGAACGTCACCGGGGCCTTCCTGGCGGCCCAGGTCTTCGGAGCCGGGATGGCCGGGCGGGGTCGAGGGTCCATCATCAACATTGGATCGCTCTACGCCAGCGTGTCGCCCGACGCACGCTTGTACGAGCATCTTCCCGCCGACCCCCCGTTTCTAAAGCCGCCGGCATATGGGGCCTCGAAGGCAGCCCTGGTGAACCTCACCCGGTACTTCGCCACCCACTGGGGACCCCAGGGTGTGCGGGTCAACGCCCTCTCGCCCGGCGGGGTGGAGGGGGGCCAGGACGACCAGTTCAAACGCAAGTTCACCAGCCGCGTGCCTTTGGGCCGCATGGCGCTGGCTCGCGATCTGGGGGGGCCGCTTATCTTCCTTGCCTCGGATGCGTCGTCGTACGTCACCGGCATTGAGCTTCGGGTGGACGGCGGCTACACCGCCTGGTAAGGCAAGAACCCAGCGTGGACTCGATCGATGGCCAGCGTAGATCTGAACATTCCCGGGCACATTCCCAACTTTATCGACGGCCAGGAGCGACCCGCCGGGGGCGGAGCCACGTTCGGGAAGCTGGATCCGGCCACCGGACGGGAGCTGTGCCGGGTGAGCCAGTCGGGAGCGCCGGACATCGCTGCCGCGGTGTCGGCCGCTCGCAGGGCCCAGCCGGCATGGGCTGAAGCCACCCCGGTGCACCGGGGCGACGTGCTGCGGTCGCTCGCCCTGGCGCTCCGCGATTGCCACGAGGAGATCTCGCGGATCGTGCACCAGGAGACCGGCAAGTCGCTGAAGGACGCCCGGGGCGAGACGACCGCCGCAGTGGAGATGGGCCTCTTCGTGGCCGGCGAAGGTCGCCGCTTCTACGGCCGCACGACTACCAGCGCCACGCCCAACAAGAGCGCCATGACGGTGCGCCAGCCGCTCGGCGTCGCCGGGCTCATCATCGCAGCCAACACCCCGATCGCCAACGTGGCGTGGAAGGTGTTCCCCGCCCTGCTCTGCGGCAACGCCGCGGTGCTGAAGCCGTCCGAGGACGCTCCTGCCAGCGCCTGGGCCTTTGCCCGGTTGGCGCGCGAGGCGGGGCTCCCCCCGGGCGTGTTCAACGTGGTGCACGGCTTCGGGAAGGAGGCAGGCGCGCCCCTGGTGGAGTCCCCAGAGGTCGACATCGTCAGCTTTACCGGGTCATCCGAGGTGGGGCGCTTCATTCAGCATGCGGCCGGCGGACGTCTCGCCAAGGTCTGCCTGGAGCTGGGCGGCAAGAACCCGCTGGTCGTCTGCGACGACGCCGATCTCGACCTGGCGGCAACCGCGGCGATCCAGTCGGCGTTCAGCAACGCCGGCCAGCGCTGCGCGGCGGGTAGCCGGATCATCGTGTTCGACGCCGTGTACGATCGCTTCCGTGCCCTGCTGGTGGAGCGAACCCGGAAGCTCCGAGTTGGCTGCGGAGACGATGACGACTACGGGCCGGTGATCAACGAGAAGCAGCTGCGGAATATGCTGGGGGCGGTGCAGGCCGCCCGCACGGCCGGCGCTACGGTGCTGACAGGAGGCGACCGCCTGACCGGGCCCGGATACGACGGCGGCTTCTTCGTCGCGCCGACCCTCATCGAAGGCGCTACCGGCAACGCGGCAATCTCCCGCACCGAGCTATTCGGGCCGATCTCGTCCCTGTACCGGGTGCCGGACTTCGCCGCGGCGCTCACGCTGGCGAACGACTCTCCATTTGGACTCACGGCCTCGATTCACACCACCAGCATGCATCGCGCGATGGTCTTCACTTCCCGGGTCCGCTCGGGCGTGGCGGTGGTGAACGGCCCGACCTATGGCAGCGAGCCGCACCTGCCGTTCGGTGGGCTGGGGGAATCGGGGACCGGGTGGCGGGAGGCCGGCACTGAGGCGCTCGACGTCTACTCGGACTGGAAGACGGTGTACATCAACTACGCGCCGTCCCGAGTATAGTGCCAAGCATTCCTACCGTGGCCCTGATCCCCGCCCGCGCCGGCTCGAAGCGGCTCGAGGGAAAGAACGTGCGACCGTTGGCCGGGCATCCGCTGATTGCCTACACGATCGCGGCTGCGCTCGACAGCCGGGTCTTCGACGCGGTCATCGTCTCCACCGACTCGGCCGACTTCGCCACCATTGCCCGGCACTACGGCGCAGAGATTCCCGACCTGCGGCCCGCCGAGCTGGCCGGGGATTCGTCGCCTGACATCGGTTGGGTGCGGCATAGCCTTCAGTCCCTGCGCGCCGGCGGGCGGCATTACGAGTGCTTCAGCATCCTGCGGCCCACCAGTCCGTTTCGCACCGGCGCCACGATCAGGCGCGCCTGGGAGTGCTTCGGCGGACGGCGGGACGTGGACTCGCTCCGCGCGGTAGAACGCTGCAAGCAGCATCCAGGCAAGATGTGGAAGCGCCAGAGCGACCGGATCGTGCCGCTGCTTGAAGGGGGACCGGTAAGCCCGCCGTGGCACAGCATGGCGTACCAGTCGCTGCCCGAGGTGCTGGTGCAGAACGCCAGCCTGGAGATTGCCTGGAGCCGGGTGCCGCTGGAAGATGGGAGCATCGCCGGCACCCGCATCATCCCGTTCCTTACCGAGGGCTACGAGGGCGTGGACCTGAACGATTCGAAGGATTGGTGGTACGCGGAGCACATCATCGCCTCGGGGGAGGCGGCGCTGCCGGCGGTTGCCCAGCCTCCCTATCGGCCCACCGCGCTCGGGGCGCAAACCCGATGACCGAGGTTCAATTCGTCCCCCGAGGCGAATTCGAGCGGCTAGAGGGCATGCGGCTCCGGCCCGTGCCGCGCGCCGAGCTGTTCGCGACCCTCTGCCGGATCAATGCGCTCTACATGATCGCCCGGGCCCGCTCGGGGCACATCGGGAGCAGTTTCAGCAGCCTGGACATCGTGTCGTGGCTGTACCTGAACGAGCTTCGCGCCGGCAGTGACCGGACGACCGAGAATCTGTACTTCTCGTCCAAGGGCCACGATGCCCCCGGCCTGTACGCCGTGCTGCTCGCACTGGGCCTCATCCCTTTCGAGCAGATCCATCTGCTCCGGCGCCTCGGCGGACTCCCCGGCCATCCGGACGTCGCCACGCCCGGGATCGTCACCAACACCGGGCCGCTGGGCATGGGGATTTCGAAGGCGAAGGGGATGATCTTCGCCAACCGGCTTCAGGGCCGCTTTGCCAAGGTGTTCGTGATGACCGGAGACGGCGAGCTGCAGGAAGGCCAGATCTGGGAATCCCTCGCCACCGCGGCTCAGCGAAGGCTGGGCGAGCTCACGGTGCTGGTAGACCACAACAAGGTCCAGTCGGACACCCATGTAGCCGACGTCAGCGATCTGGGCGACCTGGAGAAGAAGTTCGCCGCGTTCGGCTGGGCTACCGCCCGGTGCGACGGCCATGATCTCACCGCGCTGAGCCGGGTGCTCCGGCGACTGGACCGGATCACCGATCAGCCCAAGGTCATCGTGTGCGACACGGTGAAGGGGCGCGGCGTGTCGTTCATGGAGCATACCGCCATGACTGACGCCGACCGGTTCTACCGGTTCCACAGCGGCGCGCCCGACGACGACACATACGGCAGGGCCCTGACCGAACTGGTGAGCAGGGCGAACGATGCATTGAAAGCGGCCGGCGCCGATCTCCTCCGGCTCGAGACCGGATCCCGGCCCAAGGCGGCGAATCTTACTGGCGCCCAACGGCTGGTGCCGGCGTACTCGCGCGCGCTCCTGCGTCTGGCTGGGCGGCATCCCAACCTGGTGGCGCTGGACGCCGATCTGGTGCTCGATACGGGACTGATCCCGTTTCAGGATCAGCTGCCGGAGCGGTTCGTCGAATGCGGCATCGCGGAACAGGACATGGTGTCTCAAGCCGGCGGGATGGCGCTGGCCGGCCTGCTGCCGGTAGTCCACTCCTTCGCCTGCTTCCTGTCCACCCGCCCCAACGAGCAGATCTACAACAACGCCACCGAGCGCACCAAAATCATCTATGTCGGATCGCTCGCGGGCGTTCTCCCCAGCGGCCCGGGACACTCCCACCAATCGGTCCGGGACATCTCGGCGCTCGGCGGCGTACCCGGTCTGGTGATGCTGGAGCCCAGCTGTGAGGCGGAGGTGGGGCTCGCGATGGATTGGTGTGTCGAGGGTGGGCCGGAGAGCGCGTACCTGCGGCTGGTCTCCATCCCGTATCAGATCCCGTTCGAGCTGCCGGCCGATTATCTGCTGGTACCGGGCAGAGGCGCCGTGCTGCGGGACGGCTCCGACGCGGTGATCTTCGGCTACGGCCCGGTCATGCTGTCCGAGGCCTGGCGCGCGGCCGACCTGCTGGCCAAGCAGGGCATTGGTGTCCGGGTGGTCAACTTGCCCTGGCTCAACCGGGTGGACGACGAGTGGCTGCGCGAGATGGTGCGGGGCCACGACCGCGTCTTCACTCTGGACAATCACTACGTGGACGGGGGCCAGGGGGAGATGCTCGCCGCCCGGCTGGCAGAGCTGGGGCTGGCGCAGGCGATCGAGCTCCGGCATCTGGGACTGACCGACATTCCGGTGTCGGCCCAGAACGACGAAGCGCTGCGGGCCCACGGCCTCGACGCGGAAGGCATTGCACGCGCTGTCGTGGCGGGCTCGGCCGTTCGGGCGGGCGAGGCCGGGTGAGAACGGTCCTCTTCTGGGACATAGACGGCACGCTGCTCTCCACCGGACGGGCCGGGATCTACGCCTGGCAGGATGCGCTCAGGGAGGAGATCGGACGGGACGTGGACCTGGCGGATTTCGATACCGCCGGGCTGCCGGATCCGCTGATCGCCACTCAGCTGCTGCGCGAGTTCGGCAATGGAGGTGAAGCGTCCGCTGGGCTGCGGCTGCTGCACGGATACGAGGAACGTCTTCCCGCGAGCCTGCCCCGGCGGGCGGGCCGGGTGCTGCCGAACGTGCGCGAAATTCTGGACGCCCTCAAAGGGCGAGCCGATGTGTACTCGATGCTCTTGACCGGGAATACCCGCGCCGGGGCCAAGGCGAAGCTGGGGTACTACGGGCTCGACCACTACTTCGAGGGAGGCGCGTTCTCCGACGAGGCCGAGGACCGCGCGGGGATCGCCCGGAACGCGCTGGCCGAAGCGCGCCAGATTCTGGGTGAGCTGCACCCCGACCGGCTGTACGTCATCGGCGACACGCCCCATGATGTGGCGGCCGGCAAGGCGATCGGGGCGCGGGTGGTGGCCGTGGCCACAGGGGGCGTCGCCTTGAGCAGCTTGCAGGCGTTGAATCCCTGGTGGGCGCTCGAGCAGCTCCCGGAGCCCGAGGCGTTCCTGAGCCGGCTTGATATTGCCCCCGTTACGGAGCACGGATGGAGAAGCTGAAAACTTTTTTTCGCGATCGCCTGAAGCGGCACCCGAAGCTGGAGCGGGCCGTGCGGCTGTATGTGCGGCGACGCCGGGCGCAGACCACCGGGTATCCGGACTGGAGCAGGATTCAGGGACAGGGACCGGCCCTTTCGCCGACCTCGGTCCCGAAGCAACGCACCAAGGTGCTCATCGCCACCAGCGTCGGCTCGCACCTCCCGGGGACGTCGCTGGAAAGCGTGCTTGCCGCTGCGCTGTCTCTACGGGGAGCGGAGCCACACGTGCTCCTCTGCGATGGGGTCCTGCCCGCGTGCCTCGCATGTGACGTCACCTGGTATCCCGACCAGGACCAGTTCGTCCGTCACGGGCCGACGCGCGACCTGTGCAAGCACTGCTTCGACCCCGCCGCGGCGATGTACCGCTCGCTCGACCTGACGGTGCACACCTATAGCGGCCTGGTCACGCCCGAGGAGCGTACCGAAGCGGCCCGACTCACCTCCACAGTTCCTGCGTCAGAGCTTCCGAACTACACCATGGACGGTCTCGCGGTGGGGGAGCATGCGCTGGCGGGAACGCTTCGATTTTTTGCCCGCGCTACGCTGGAATCCGAGCCGAGGAGTGAGGCGGTTCTGCGTCGCTACTTCCACGCGGCGCTGCTGACAGTGATGGCCACCAGGCGGCTGGTGCGCACCCATCGCTTCGAGGTGGCGGTGTTTCACCACGGGATCTACGTGCCGCAGGGACTCATCGGTGAAGTGTGCCGGCAAGAAGGGGTGCGGGTCGTCACCTGGAACCCGGCCTACCGAAAGCAATGCTTCATCTTCAGCCATGGCGACACGTATCATCACACGCTGATGAACGAGCCGACCTCCACGTGGGAGGATTTGCCCTGGACGCCCGAGGTCGAAAGCGAGCTGATGCAGTATCTCAAGAGCCGCTGGCACGGCACCCAGGACTGGATCTGGTTCCACGAGCGGCCCCAGGTCGACGTGGAGTCCATCTCTCGCGAGGTAGGCCTGGACTTCTCCCGTCCGACCATCGGGATGCTGACGAACGTCATGTGGGACGCGCAGCTCCACTATCCGGCCAACGCATTTCCCAACATGTTGGAGTGGACGCTCCAGACTATCCGGTACTTCGCGGAGCGGCCGGATCTCCAGCTGCTGATCCGGGTGCACCCGGCCGAGCTCCGGGGCACCCTCCCTTCCCGCCAGCCGCTGGTGGACGAAATTCGCCGGGCTTTCCCCACCCTGCCGTCCAACGTCTTCGTGGTGCCACCGGAGAGCAACGTCAGCACCTATGCCGCCATGTCACAGTGCGACGCGGTGATCATTTATGGCACCAAGACGGGAGTCGAGCTCACCAGCATGGGGATTCCGGTCATCGTGGCGGGTGAAGCCTGGATCCGAAACAAGGGCGTCACCATGGACGCCACGTCGGCCGCCGATTACTTCCGGCTGCTGGACCGGTTGCCTCTCGGTCGCACGCTCGAGCCGTCGGTGGTGGAGCGGGCCCGGAAGTATGCCTACCATTTCTTCTTCCGCCGCATGATCCCGCTGGAGTTCATGAAGCCGAAGCCCGACTGGCCTCCCTTCGCGGTGGGACTGGACAGCGGACTCTCGGGGCTACTGCCGGGACGCTCGCGCGGACTCGACGTGGTGTGCAGGGGAATCCTGACCGGATCCAGCTTCGTGTACCCGGCCGAGGAGCGGCATGGCTCCGGCATTCGGGAAGCTGCGGCGGCCGGCGGCCGCTGACGTGCATCGGGTCGTCATCAACGGAAGGTTCCTGAGTCAGGCGGTCACCGGCGTTCAGCGCTTTGCCCGGGAAGTCGTGCGCGCCCTGGACGACCTGATCGAACGGGACGAGATCGACCGGCGGCTGTATCAGCTGAGTCTGGCGGTTCCCTCCGGATTCGACCCTGAGCTGGTTCCGCGTCACATTCCGATCCGGGTAGTGGGGACTGGCCGGGGACAGCTGTGGGAGCAGGTCTCGCTCGCCGCCTACGAATCCGGCGCCCTACTGCTCAGCCTGGGCAACCTGGGTCCCCTGGTCCGTAGCCATCAGGTCGTTGTCATCCATGACGCGTCCGTCTTTGCCGTACCGGCCGCCTACTCCTTTGCCTTCCGAACCTGGTACCGGATCAACATTCGGCGGCTGGGCAGCTGCGCCGCCCGGGTCATCACACCGTCCCGCTTCTCAGCCGACGAGCTGGCTCATCACGCGGGGATAGCTCCGGACCGATTCACAGTGGTCCACTTGGGCGCCGACCACCTCGACGCCGTCGAGCCTGACCAGGGCGTGTTTGCCCGGCATGGAATCGGCCAGCGACCCTACATTCTTGCCGTGAGCAGCGAAGCGCCTCACAAGAACCTGGTGGCGCTGGTGCGCGCCCTGCCCCTGTTGCGGCAGGCGGTGCCGGACTTGGACGTCGTGAGTGTGGGCGGTAGCTTCCCCGCCATCTTCGCCGGCCAGAAAGATCTTTCCGAGCAGATTCGGAAAGTCGGCTACACCCGGGACGCCGAGCTCAAGGCACTCTACCAGCGGGCCCGGTGCTTCGTGTATCCCTCCTGGTACGAGGGCTTCGGTTTGCCCCCGCTGGAAGCGATGCGGATGGGCTGTCCCGTGGTCGTATCGCGGGCTGCGTCGTTGCCCGAGATCTGCGGCGATGCTGCGCTGTACTTCGACCCTAATGACCCTGCCACGCTCGCCGAGGCAGCGGGGCGCCTCATGGGAGATGCCGCCTTGCGCGATTCGCTACGTGCCGTCGGGCTGCGGCGGGCAGCGGAGTTCTCCTGGCGGAACACCGCCCGTGGGGTGTTTGCGGTGCTTCAGGGAGTGCTGAGATGAAGGTGGCGGTAGTGCACGACTGGCTGGTCACCTATGCCGGCGCCGAGCGGGTCCTGGAGCAGATGCTCCAGGTGCTCCCGGACGCCGACGTATTCAGCCTGATCGATTTCACGCCGGACGATGAGCGGGGCTTTCTCGGGGGTCGGCGGGTCCGCACCTCGTTCCTCCAGCGGCTTCCCGGGGCGAGTGCCCGCTATCGCTCCTACCTGCCACTGATGCCCTTGGCCATCGAGCAGTTCGATCTGTCGAGCTACGATCTGATCGTCTCCAGCTCCTACGCCGTGGCCAAGGGAGTGCTCACCGGTCCGGATCAGCTTCACCTCTGCATGTGTTACTCGCCGATGCGGTACGCCTGGGATCTCCAGCACCAGTACCTGCGCGAGAGCGGCCTGGACCGCGGGCTCAAGTCGATGCTGGCCCGACGGCTCCTGCACCGAATACGTAACTGGGACGCGCGTACCGGCGCAGGCGTGGACGAATTCATGGCGATCTCCCGGTTCGTCGCGCGGAGGATCCGGAAGGTGTACCGCCGGGAATCCACCGTCATCTATCCGCCGGTGGATACGGATGCGTTCAAGCCGGACTGGAACCAGGCTCGAGAACCATTCTATTTCACGGCGTCGCGGATGGTGCCGTATAAACGCCTCGACTTGATCGCGGAAGCCTTTGCCGGAATGCCGGACCGCACTCTTGTCATCATCGGCGACGGGCCCGAAGCATCCCGCGTGCGGAGCAAGGCGGCCGGAAACGTTCGTCTGCTCGGCCGCCAACCCCAGTCGGTGCTGCTGGACCATTTGCGCCGGGCCCGGGCCTTTGTCTTCGCGGCGGAGGAGGACTTTGGCATTGCGCCGCTGGAGGCGCAGAGTTGCGGTACACCTGTCATTGCGTTCCAGAAGGGAGGCTCTGTCGAGACGATCCGGGGCCTCGACGATCCACGTCCCACCGGCGTCTTTTTTTCGGAACAGACCGTGGCCTCGCTCCAGGCGGCGGTGGCTACGTTTGAGCGCGAGGCGGGACGGATCGACCCTGTCGCCTGCCACGAGAACGCTTCGCGGTTCGGTGTCGGCCGCTTTCGACGGGAGTTCGGCGATTTCGTGCAGGATCGCTACGGACGATTCAGGAAGGAGATCGGGTGAAGTCGCTTCGCCGCCACCAACAGGATTGGGAAGCATTAGGCCGGGTGGATCCCTTCTGGGCCGTGCTCACCAGCAAGACCCGCCGGCATGGCCGTTGGGACCCCGCCGAGTTCTTCGCGACCGGGGCCCGGGACGTCGCCGCTTTGATGGCCGCGGCGCAGTCGGTGGGCTTTCCCCAGCGTCGAGATAAGGCTCTCGACTTCGGCTGCGGCGTGGGACGGCTCACCCGGGCTTTGGCGGCCCACTTCGGAGAGTGCGTCGGGGTCGACATCTCCGCGCCCATGCTGGCGCAGGCCGAGGAGCTCAACCGGGACTGCGATCGGTGCCGGTTCGTGCTCAACATCGCGGACGATCTCCAGACATTCGAATCCGGATCGTTCGATCTGATCTACAGCCGTTATGTGCTCCAGCACCTTCCCGGCCGCGCGATGGTGCGCTCGTATCTGGCCGAGTTCATGAGGGTCCTACGGCCGGGAGGGCTCCTCGTCTTTCAGCTCCCCAACAGAATCGGCCTGCTCCACCGTTTGCAGCCCCGGCGCCGTCTTTACGGCCTGTTACGGTGGCTGGGGTTCGACGAGCGCATGCTGCTCGAGCGGCTGGAGCTCACGCCCATGCGCATGGGCTTCATGACCGAGGAAGCGGTGACGCGGCTGATGTCGGAATTGGGGGGCAAAGTGGTACGGGTGGAACGCGCTTCGGCAGTGGAGCACACCTACTTCGTCAGTCGCTAGGTCAGTGCGCCCCTCGCATGTATAGCACTGCCGGCACGGTACGGAGCATAATGCCGATGTCCTTCCAGATGCTCCATTCGCGGATATAATCGGTTTCCAGCCGGATCACTTCTTCGAAATCAGTGATGGTATTCCGGCCGCTGACCTGCCACGGCCCGGTGATGCCCGGCTTCACGTCGAAGCGGGTGTAGTGGTGCTCTTCGTACAGATCCACTTCGCTCGGCAGCGGAGGCCGGGGCCCCACCAGCGACATGGTGCCGACGAACACGTTCCAGAGCTGGGGCAGCTCGTCCAGGCTGGTCCGCCGCAGCAGGCCGCCCAGCCAGGTCACCCGAGGATCGTCCTTGACCTTGAAGAGCCGCCGGTCGCTGTACAGGCTCTTGGGCGTGAGGTCGTCGAGCAGTGCCTCGGCGTCATGCACCATGCTGCGAAACTTGGTGATCTTGAACAACTTTCCGCCCAGACCCACGCGCGTCTGCCGGAAGAAAATGGGGCCCGGTGAGGAGATGTACACGGCAATTGCCACGGCGACGAAGAGCGGGCTCAGCAATGCCAAACCGATGCCGGAGACCACCACATCGAGGGTTCGCTTCAGGATCAGCTGGCGGCCCCGGAGGGCAGGCCGGTTGAGCGCGACCAGCGGTGCTCCACGTCGCCAGACCGTCTGGGACTCGACCCCGCCGAGCGCGAATAGTCGGGGAAGTGCGAAGAGTTGACAGCCTGCTGCGCCGGCCGCCTCGATGACCAGCGCCAGGGCCTCGTCGGTCAGCGGTCCGGTCAGCACCACGGTGTCGGCTCGGTAGCGCTTGATCGTCTCGCAGAGACGACTGAAACCGCCATGCCCAATCCGCAGGTCGAGCTGATCGGCATCGATGATCCCACCGAAGGCGAACTCGCGCGCATCTGACAGCGCGGGGTGCTCGAACGCGCGCCGGGTGTGCTCGGGCCGCCCGATCAGGAGCGCCCGCGCCGCGCCGGGGCCTATGGGCCAGAGACTCCGCACCGCGGAGTCGATGAGATGCCGCTCGACGATGAGCGTCATGGCGATCAGGCCGGCAAGGAGAATGAAGCCGGGCAGCGCCAGTGGACTGAAGTGGCTCCAGAGATGACTCCAGAACGGAAGCCCCAGGCCCAGAGTCGCCCCGGCAACGAGTCGGCCTGCATCCCGGCGCTGGTCGCTAGCGCCGTACGTGCCCACTGCGATCAGGCCCAGTAGCACGGCGGGAAGGAGCTGCACCAGCGGCAAGGCTCCCTGGGGTACCAGGCTGTTGAATAGCGATGCCGCTGCCGGGCCAAGCCAGAACTCATCCCGGACACCACGAAGCAGCACCCGTAGCACCAACAGCGCCGCCATATCGCCCGCCAGGAGCACGGCGATACGAACCGCGTGGCGGACCAGGTGGATCCGCATGATCTGGGGGGCCCGTCGGGTAAGGGCCAACCGCTCGATGGCACTCCAGACGGCCGGTGCCGACGACGATGCTGTTGCGGAGGATGAGACGGCGGGTGCTACCGGAAGAGCCTGGGACTGCTGAATTGCAGCTGTCTGAAGCCGCGCCGAATCATCAATGATCGGGGCAGACTTTAGTCTGCTGCTCGGCGAGGGGCTTACCGCAGACATGAGCTGAAACCCACTGGCACCTGGGGGGAAAGAGTAAGCGCCTATGTGATTGAGCGGAGCCCTTTTCCGCTGACGGTCAACGAATCTGGAACATCCGGTGCAAGAGGTACGCCAACCGCTGCCATTCCTTGCGCTCGTGCCTCATGGGTCCGGTCTCTGCCTCGGCGAACATAGCCAAGTACAAGTGTGACGCAAGCCTACGCTTTGGGCTAGGTGATCCCGATCACCGTGCATCCGCGGTAGGTCAGGGCTCCAAATGACCTACCCGGAACAATCTACGCGTCAGACCGACACAGCACGGTCACACGGCACCCGCCCGCATCAGGTCGTGCAGGTGGACCATCCCAACGACTCGGGCGTCCTCCAGGACCGGCAGTGCCATGACACCGTGTCGCTCCATGACCCCCACAGCGTGGGCGGCCAGCTGATCGGGCTCCGAAGTCCGCGGAGACACCGTCATGATCGTTCTGACCGGCACCGCCAGAAAGTTTTCCTCCCGGTCCATCAATCGAGTAAGATCGCCCGAGGTCACGACGCCGAGCAGCCGCCGCTGCTCGTCTACAATCGCCACGGTACCGCGCCGCTCTGCCAGCAGGACCACGCATTCCCGCATGCTCGCGTCCGGCGCGAGCGTCGGAACCCGCTCGGTGATCATCACGTCTCTGACACGGAGCAGACGCCGCCCCAAACTTCCCCCGGGGTGGAGCCGGGCAAAGTCCTCCTGGCGGAAGCCGCGCGCCATGAAGAGCGACACGGCAAGGGCATCCCCCAACGCCAGCGCTGCCGTGGTCGAGCTGGTGGGAGCCAGGTCGTGCGGGCAGGCCTCCTCCTCGACCGCGCAATCGAGGACGATCCTGGCCTCGCGGGCCAGCGTCGAGTCAGAATTTCCGGTCAGGGCGATAATGGTCACGCCGAAGCGGCCGAGACACTCGAGCAGCGCATGTAGCTCATCGGATTCGCCGCTCTTGGATAGCAGAAGCGCGACATCGGCCGGACCGACAATGCCGAGATCGCCGTGCAGTGCATCAATGGGGTGCAGGAAGATCGCCGGCGTGCCGGTGGAGGTGAGTGTGGCCGCAATCTTCCGCGCGATGATTCCCGACTTGCCCAGCCCGGAGACGATCACCCGGCCGCGAGCATCGAGGATTGCCTCCGCGGCACGAACGAACGATGCCCCCAACCGCTGCTCCAGCTCTGCCACCGCCTCGGACTCCATGCGAATGACCCGGCGGCCGGCCTCGAGGATCTGCTCGGGCGAGCGGCCGGGCTTCAGCGGCTTCTGCTTTGACATGCGCGCCACCATGGCTCATGTGCGAGGTACCAGCTGAGCGTCTTGCGGATTCCGGTTTCAAAGCGCTCTTGAGGGAGAAAACCTAGCTCACGCTCGACCTTCGTGGCGTCGAGAGCGTAGCGGCGGTCGTGCCCCGGGCGATCCTCGACGAACGTGATCAGCTCTTCCGGGGACCGTCCCGACGCCGCCGGGCTGTGGGGAAACCTGACTGCCAGGGAACTGTCAGCGGCAAACGCCTCCTCCACCAGCCTGCAGAGCAGCCGCACGATATCGATGTTCTTCCACTCGTTTCGTCCACCAACATTGTAGCTGTCCCCCTCGCGCCCACCTTCGATTACCCGGTCGATGGCGCGGCAGTGATCTTCCACGTAGAGCCAGTCGCGCACGTTCTGGCCGTCTCCGTAGACCGGCAGCGACCGGCCGTCGAGCAGGTTTATCAGGATCAGCGGGATCAGCTTTTCGGGAAACTGGTAGGGACCATAGTTGTTGGAGCACTGGCTGATCGTGACCGGCAGGCCGTAGGTGTGGTGACATGCGCGCACCAGGTGATCCGAGGCGGCCTTGCTGGCCGCATAGGGCGACCCCGGTGCGTAACGAGAGTGTTCGGTGAAGGGAGGGTCATGAGGGCCGAGGGAGCCATACACCTCGTCGCTGGAGATGTGATGGAACCGGCCTTCCTTCGCCTCGCCTTCTTCGAGCCAGACCTGCCGGGCTGCCATCAGCAGCTCGTGCGTGCCCCGAATGTTGGTATCGACGAAGCCATCCGGATGCCGGATGGACCGGTCCACATGGGATTCGGCTGCGAAGTGGACGATGAGGGTGATCTCGTAATCTCGGAGCAGCGATGCCGTCAGCTTCCGGTCCCGGATGTCGCCCACCACAAATACGAAGTTGGGCTCAGCGCGAACCGCTGCCAGGCTGGCTGGGTTGCCGGCGTAGGTCAGCGCATCGAGAACCACCAGTCGATCGGCCGGGTGCGCGCCAAGCCAGTAGTGCACGAAGTTGGCACCGATGAAGCCCGCGCCACCGGTCACGAGCAGGCTACGCACCATGAATCCTTGCGGCGGTTACCGGCAGCCCTGGACCAGCGCTACGTCAGTATTCCAGCGGGAGTGCCACCCGCCGCCCGTCGCGGGCGGACTGATAGGTGGCGATGAGAATCTCCAGCGAGTGAAGCCCCTCGCGTCCATCGGTGTCCGGCACAGCCTCACCCCGGAGGGACTTGATCACGTTGTCGTAGTAGAGCGGATGGCCGAAGCCGTAGACCGAGGTGGTATCGTAGCTCACCTGCTGGATGCTCGCGTCGTCGGGGTCGCTGTCGGCAAACTCCCAGTGGTCTATCCGGTTCACCGCGACGCCGCCCACCCGGACCGTGCCCTTCTCCCCGATGATCGTGATCGAGCCCTCGAGGTTCTTGGGATAGGTCAGCATGGTAACGTTCATCGAGCCCAGTGCACCGGTCCGCCAGCGGATGCTGACCACTCCGGTGTCCTCGACCTGGATGTTGCGCTCCAGGGTGGCGGTGTAGGCCTGAACGCTCTCGACCGGACCGATGAGCCAGTCCAACAGGTCGACATAGTGGCTGGCCTGGTTCATGAAGGCCCCGCCATCGAACTCCCAGGTTCCGCGCCACGGTGCACTGTCGTAGTAGGACTGAGGGCGGCTCCAGAATACGTTGATCGTCACCATATAGATCCGGCCGAACCGCCCCTTCTCAACGGCCCGCTTCAGCAGCTGGAGGGTGGCGTTCCGGCGGTTCTGCTTGACCACGAAGAGATGCACCCCGGCCTGGTCGCAGGCATGGACCATGCGCTTGCCATCGCGCCAGCGCGTGGCCATGGGCTTCTCGGTCATGACATGCCGGCCTGCCGCCGCCACCTGAATCGCCTGTTCGGCATGCAACCCGCTGGGTGTTGCCAGGATGACAACATCGGCATCGGTGCCGGCCAGGAGCGCGTCCAGGCTCCGGAAGCCGGGGGCGCCGGTCCTTTCCTCGGCCCGGGCAAGCGCGGCAGGGTCCACGTCGCAGACACCGACCAGCTCAGCCCGGTCGGCATGCTTTTCGACAGCGGCGAAGTGGTTTTCGGAGATGCGTCCGCAGCCCACCAGTGCAAACCGGATGCGCCGGTCGGTGACGAAAGGCTTCGTGATGAACATCGGGCCGGGAGTTTCCACGATGGCGGGGAAGATAGCAGGGCCCTGCCCTGCACGGCATTGCAGCGGCTGACGTGGGAACAGCGCAACACTCTGGCGCGATTCAGCGCCAACCGTTATCATGTGAATAGTTTCACAAAGTGACCGCACCACCAAGGAGACCATCGATGGCCACCGCGATCCGTCCCGACCTCGTTCATGCGACCTACCCTGCCGATGGCGTCGGGAAGCTGTTCGCTCCTCCTGAGACCGAGGAGCCGGCCGACAAGCTGCGGCGCCTCCTGCACGAGGCCCGGGCCCGGAAGTCGTTCCTCCACACCGCTGGTGCCTACGACGCATTTACCTCGGCGATCATGACGCGGTTGGGCTTCAAGGCGCTCTACGGCAGCGGCTGGCAACTGGCCGCGACCAAGAGCATGTTCCCCGATATCGGTGTATACGCCTCGCATGACATGGTGAAGTTGGTCCACGAGATGTGGATGGGCATCGAAGGTGCCCGCAATACCCACTACTACGACACCGACGGCAAGGAGATCCTGGAAGCGCCTCCGGCCTTCGTCGACATGGAGGCCGGGTTCGGCGGACCGACTCAGACCTTCACGCTGGCGGTGGAGCTGATCCGGGCCCGGGCGGCAGGCGTGCATCTGGAGAATCAGGATCCGTCCAACCGTACCTGCGGCCACATCGTGAACGTCGGCAAGCAGAAGCGGAATAAAGTGCTGGTGCCGCGCAAGGACTGGCTGGCCAAGCTCAAGGCGATCAAGGCCGCGTCGCAGGCCACGGGAGTGGACGTGGTGACTATCGCGCGCACCGATTCGATCGATGGCGCCCTGCCAGGTCAGGAGCCGGGCGGCGTGCAAATGGCGGTGGAGGATGCCTGGGAAGCGGCGGAGCTCGGCGTGGACGTGATCTGGCCCGAGTTCAACAACACTGAGATCGACCAGCCCCAGGAGTTCGCCGAGGGGGTCCGGAAGTACTATCCCGACCAGATGCTGGGCTTCAACCTGTCGCCCTCGCTGTACTTCGGCAAAGCGAAGAGAGCCGGCACCCTGATCACGAACAAGCAGCTGGGCGAGCTCGGCTTCACGCTTCAGTTCTCGACCCTGTTCAACTTCCGCACGGCCGGGATGGCGCTGGAAAAGGGACTGACGAAGTTCCTTGTCAGCGGCATCGATGCCTTAGCCGACCTCCAGATCGAGGAGGACGAGGCGCAGGGCGGCTCGCCGTCCACCAAGATGCACCAGAAGTTTGCCGGCATGAATCGCTGGCTGATCCTGGAGCAGGTGTTGAGTGGGGGGAAGAAGTAAGCGGGGCAGGACGACATCGACTTGTCACCCTGAGCCCTTCGACTACGCTCAGGGCAGGCTACGCGAAGGGGCCGAAGCTCGAATCAGCTTCAGGCCCCTTCTGCTTTCTCCTATCGAAGTCCCAACGATCCCGTCCCGATACCGACTGAGCCGCTAGTTCCGGCTGTAACCCGGTGGCCGTGATGCCGTGCTATCGCTCGTGCTATCCGACGCTGGCGGCGGATTGCTGGGCGCGTTGTAGCCACCACAGCCCACCGCACTAGCCATCATGCCGATCATGAGCCAAACCGCGCTCCAGTGAATTCGCATTTTGGCCTCCTTGAACCGCGTCGGATGGACTTCTCTCTGAGTCCACCGTCGGGGTCCCTCATGCACTCAAGGACCCTACCCCGTCAGCTACGGCGGCTCAGTGATTGCCGTCACCCTAAGCCACTCACCTTCCGCCAGCCCCGCGTTTCCTCCATCGGGGCTACCGCCACCCCCTCCTCCCGGAGCCGGTTCACCTGCCATACCTCCAGCCGCACCACGAACTCATAGTCGGTATCGGTCTGATGCCGGGAGAGCACCTCACCGTCGCGATACAAGGCTGCGACCCGAGCACCGTCGGCGAGGGGAACCTTCACCCGGACGGTGGGTCTCCCCACTCGTTCCAGATCGCGCAGCGCCGCCTTGAGCGGGGCCAGTCCATCGGTACGCATCGAAGTGGCCGGTATGCCGGTCGGATGGAGGGCCCGAACCCGCTGGGTAAATGACGTAGGGTCGGCCACCGCATCCATCTTGTTGAACACCGGTATCAACGGGCGGTCCGCCAAATCCAGCTCGGCCAGGACCCGCTCCACCACACGCATCTGGCCCTCCCAGTCGGGATGGCTCGCGTCCACCACGTGGAGCAGCACGTCCGCGCCCCGGACTTCTTCCAGGGTAGCGCGGAAGCTGGCGACCAGGTGGTGCGGCAACTTGCGGATGAATCCCACCGTGTCGGTGACGCGCGCGCGCTGCCCCTCACCCAGATCTACTTCCCGGGTGAGCGTGTCGAGAGTCGCGAAAAGCCGGTCTTCTACCACAATCTCGTGCTGCCCGGAAAGACCCCGCAGGATGCTGGACTTGCCGGCGTTGGTGTAGCCCACCAGCGCGGCGCTCAGCATCGGATCCCGTCCGGCTCGCAGGTTTTCCCGGTGCTTTTCGACGTCCTTCAGCTTGAGCTTAAGGCCCTGAATCTTCTGGCGGATGCTGCGGCGGTCGGTCTCCAGCTGGGTTTCGCCCGGGCCGCGCAGGCCGATACCGCCCCGGATGCGCGAAAGGTGAGTCCACATACGGGTCAGTCGAGGCAGCAGGTACTCCAGCTGCGCCAGCTCCACCTGGAGCTTGGCCTCGTGGCTCCGAGCCCGGGTGGAAAAGATGTCGAGGATGACCTCCGCTCGATCCATCACCCGGACCTTGAGCTCCCGCTCGAGGTTGGCGCCCTGCACCGGTGAAAGCTCTTCGTCGAAGATCACCAAAGTGGCGTCGGAAGCGCCCACTTCCGTGGCCACTTCTTCGACCTTTCCTTCACCGATCAGCGTAGCGGGATTGGGTGAGGCGATATGCTGGGAGATCCGGCCTACGACTTCGGCACCCGCCGTGTCCACCAGCCGGGTAAGCTCTTCCAGATGTTCGGTGATATGCCGTGCGTCTTTGGATCCCTTACGGGGCGCAGCCACCAGCACAGCGCGCTCGACAGGGTCGCGGACCGGGATCATTGGTCGGATAGCGGGACCTTCCTTGTCATTGAGAGTATCCGGGGATCGCGAAGGCTCTGGCCAAACGGGTCACGGCAACTCGGCCTTCACGGGTAAAGGGAACCTTCTTGCGGCCCAACGGGGTCCTGAGCTCGACCTGGCCGTTCATCTCGTATGGTACATCTCCGGACCCCAGTGCGGCTCGCACCGCGCTGCCAACTCCGGCCCAACCAAACGCCATCGGCAGGGTAAGGGTCGTTCTGCCCTTCTCGGTCACTGAAAAATCATCGTCGTACGCGATCTCGCCCAGATGCTGGCCCTCGACGTCGAATCCCACCTCGAGTTTGGTGCCCTGAAGTGTGAAGCTGTTGGGGTTGTCCACCCCGACGATCAGATCCAGAGTTCCTCCGGTAATGTCGACTCCGCGGACCACCACCCGCTCCAGCTGAACGTCCGGCTCCACGAACATTTCGCTGATGGCACTACAGGCACCGACCGAGGTCAACAGCGCGAGCAGAAGCCAGGCGAGCGGGAGGCGCATAGGGCTCAGACCGCAAGGATCGTCATGATCCGAATATACCCTACTCCTCACGCCCGCTCACGCCTTTATCTTCCCGCTCACGCTTTTCTTCCCCGCCCTTCAGATTGGCCCACCATTCCAGCCGCTCCGCGATTTTCTTCTCGTATCCGAAGCCTCCGGGCCGGTAGAACTCCATGCCGCGAAGCTGGTCCGGAAGATACTCCTGGGGTAGATAGGCCTCCGGCGAATTGTGTGCGTACTGATACCCCTTGTTATATCCCAGCTCCTTCATGAGTGGTGTCGGGGCGTTTCGGATGTGCAGCGGGACCGGCGCGGCCGGGGTGGTCCGGGCCGCATCCAGGGCGGCCCCCAGCGCGACCTTGGAGCTGTTGGACTTTGGCGCCGTAGCCAGGTAGATCGTCATTTCGGCTAGTGGCAGGTACCCCTCGGGCGGACCCAGCATGTGGAACGCGTCACGAGCCGCGACCGCCATCATGAGAGCATTGGGATCGGCCAGCCCGATATCTTCCGCCGCCATGGCAATGGCGCGGCGAAACAACGTCATGGGATCCTCGCCCCCATCCAGCATCCGCGCCATCCAGTACAACGCGCCCTGAGGATCGCTGCCGCGCAGCGATTTGTGATAGGCCGACAGCAGATTGAAGTGCTCCTCGCCCGCCTTGTCGTAGCGGGCGAAGCGCTTCTGCATGGCTTCGCGGGCGACCTCCACCGTCACGTTCCCCCCCTCCTCGACATGCATCGCGGCGGCCTCCAGCACCGTCAAGGCGCGCCGTGCGTCACCGTCCGCTTCCGTCGCCATCAGCGTCAGGGCGTTGGGCTCTACGGTAACCCGCGACGCGCCCAGTCCTCGCTCGGCGTCAGTGAGCGCGCGTCGGAGTAGCTGTTCGATGTCGTCGGGACTGAGTGGCTGCAGGACGAACACCCGGGTGCGCGAGAGGAGGGCGCCGATCACCTCGAAGCTGGGATTCTCCGTCGTGGCACCGATAAGCGTGATGGTTCCGTCTTCAGCGGGGGGCAGCAGGCTGTCCTGCTGGGCCTTGTTGAGCCGGTGAATTTCGTCCACGAACAGTATGGTCTGCTCACCGCCGGAATCGAGACGATTCCGTGCCTCACCCACGATTTCCCGGATGCGCGGCACGCCCTCGGTCACCGCGCTGAATGGTACGAACACCCGGGCGGTGGAGGTCGCGACCAGATGGGCAAGGGTGGTCTTCCCGCTCCCGGGCGGCCCCCAGAAGATCATCGAGCCGGGCGCGCCGCGCTCGATGGCATCGCGGAGCGGCTTCCCCGGCCCGAGCAGATGGTCCTGCCCGACGAACTCGTCGAGCGTCGCCGGCCGCATACGCGCCGCCAGAGGCCGGGTCTCACGCCCCGCCGTAAAGAGGGAGCTCTGCCGGACTGGGGCGCGCTTCCGCGGCATCAGGGCAGCCAGCCTTCCAGCAACAGCTCGGTCACGAAGAATCCGGCGGCACCGCCCAGGAAGGCGAGCGCCGTCAGCCAGCCTCGCTTGGCCTGAAACTCCGGCACCAGGTTGGACGCGGCAACGTACAGCGTGACGCCGGCAGATAGAGCCAGGCCGTGACGGGCCAATGGAGCGATCTGTTCGGTCAGGAGCACACCCAGCATGGTGGCACCGCCCAACACCGCGGCCGCACCCACGGCGTGCCCCCGGCTGCGGCCACCCGCGACCATCACACTGGCAATGGTGACCCCTTCCGGAAGCTTGTGCAGCATCACCGCCAGGAACAGCAGCACTCCCAGCCGTCCGGAAACAAGGAACCCACTCGCAATCGCGACCCCGTCGAAGAAGGTGTGCAGCATGAGGCCCAGCAACGCCGAGTTGCCGGTGGCGGGACTGACCCGGTGCGTCTCCTCGCCAAAATGGAAGTGCGGCGTGAAGACATGCTGAGCCATATGGACGGCGAAGTAGCCGATCAAGACGTACAGGGCCGCCCCGGGGCTGCCCACCAGAACCTCAGGCATCACGCCGAGGACGGTGACGGCCAGCATGAAACCGGCACCAAACGCCAGGCAGGCGTCAATGACGCGCAAGCCTCGCTGAAGATGGCGGACCACTGCCAGAGCGCCGATCACGTTTCCCAGCGCGGCCGCAGCCGCGAAACCGAGTGGATTCACACCATCGCTCGCGCCAGCGCAACCAGACTGTCTCTGGTGTTGAGGCGGGGGTCCTCCAGCACGCGGTCCAGCAGGGCGGCAAGCACCTCGCCGACCTGAGCCCCTCGGGCGCCGAGGGCCTGGAGATCGCTGCCCGAGATCGCGAGCTCTCCGCGGGTCAATGGGTCCTTTCGGAGTCGGATCTCCGCCACGGGGCCAAGCCAGGGGGCCTGACCGCCGTGACGCAGCCGCCAGAGATCGGCCAGATCGTCGGCGGCACCTGCCACCAGAGCCAGCCAGCGGCGGACCGAAAGTTCGTCGAGGGTGCTGGGCTCCTCCGGACCTTTGACGAGGGCAGCGGCTCGGGCGATTTCGACGTTCGAAGCCTTGAGTCTGCGGAGCACAGACACTGGATCGCGGCAGAGCAGCGCCGTCAACAACACGGGGTCTCGCGCGTCCGCCGGGGGATCCGACAATGCTTTGTCAAAGCCGCCGACGCCTTCCAGCTCGGGAATCCACGCACTCGCGGCACCAACATGCACCCACAGCATGACCAGCTGAGTTATCGAGCGCGCGCTCCTGAGGCTCTTGAACCATTCGTCCCGCACCCGCTCGGCGGAGAGCTGGCGCAGCCCCGGAGCGGCGGCCTTGGCTGCCTCCCACGTAGCTGGGTCGATCGAGAAGTCGAAACGCGCCGCAAAGCGGATCGCGCGAAGGATGCGAAGGTAGTCTTCCCGAAACCGCTCCGCCGGATCTCCTACCGCGCGAACCACCTGGCGCGTGACATCGCCGGCACCGTCGAACGGATCCTTCCATTCCCCCCGCAGTGGGTGATAGGCGAGAGCATTGATGGTGAAGTCCCGGCGGGCGAGGTCCTCCTCCAGCGTGGCGCCGTACGCCACGACGGCATGGCGGCCATCGGTAGAGACATCGCGCCGAAAGGTCGTCACTTCATGCAGAACCCGGTCGCGGTCCAGCACACCGACGGTTCCGTACTTGATGCCGACCTCGATGGTGCGGGGAAACAGCTGCTGGACCTGCTCGGGGGTGGCGGAGGTCGCGATATCGTAGTCCGAATGCGCCTGCTGGAGCAGGAAGTCCCGCAGATTTCCCCCCACGCACCAGGCCTGGAAGCCGGCGGCTTCCAGGGTTCGCGCGATCTCCACGACGGCATCGGGAATTTCGATCGGAGGAAAGTCCACCTCAGGCGCCATAGGCCGTTCCCGCTGAGAGCGCGATCATCAGCTCCATTCGAGCCTGCGAGACCGCACGTGGGCCCGCGGGGATGACTCCCATTGCCATCAAACGGGCTCCGCCTCCCTCGAAGGCGTAGACCGGAGACACCGCGCCTTTAGGGCAGCGGCTGGCGAGCACCACCGGCTTCTTCTCCTGAATCCAGCGACCAATGGCGGGGACGGCACCGGGCGGTACGTTCCCGCTGCCGAAGGCGACAATCACCACGCCCTCGTGCCTGGGACGCGCCAGGTCGAGCATGTCGCCGGTGTCGCCCACCACCATCGGCACAACGGCTACCCGCGCCGAAAGGGCTGAAGGCAGCGGTCTCCCTCCGTTCGCATCAGGGCCGCCGCGGTCCCTCGCATAAGTCACCTGATCATCCACCACCCTTCCGATCGGCGCAGCATGCGGGGCGGTGAAGGCGTCGAGATCGGTGGTGTCGGTCTTCACCGCGGTTTGACCCGCAAAGACTTTGCGGTGGAACACCACCATCACTCCCCGACCGGCGCTCTGGGGCGCGGCCGCGACAGTGGCGGCATCCAGCAGGTTGCGCGGACCGTCCCAACCCAGATCGCTGGAAGTGCGCATGGCACCCGTAAGAGCGATCGGTACCTGTCGGTCCAGCGTTCGGTCCAGCAGGTAGGCCGTCTCCTCCAGCGTATCGGTGCCATGGGTGACGACGATCCCCCGCACCTCGCCGGCGGCGGCGATTTCTCTGACCCGCTCGCGCAATGCCCATAGGCGGTCCGGGCCCAGGTGACAGGCGGGGAGCATGGCCCAATTCTCCACCCGATAAGGACCGACGCGATCGAGCCCCTGGGTGAATTCCACCAGCGCCTCGCCTCCGTGAGCCGGGACGTTCCCGCCCGCTCCCTGGTCCCGGTGCATGGAGATGGTGCCGCCGGTGAAGAGAAGGTGGATCATTCTCAGTGGGGCAGCGGGGCGGCGGGGCGGCGGGGCAGTTGAACGGCGACACCACGCCAGCACTGGTCGCAAACGCAGGCCCAGTCTGCTAGCGAAGCGGTCTCCTGGCATCCCAGCAGGCCTAGCAGTTCCCTGCCCGCTGCCCCGCTGCCCCCTCTACCCGCACAGCACGCTTCCCCCATTGACGTTGATCACCTCACCCGTGATGTGGCGCGCCAGCGGGCTGCACAGGAACAGGATCGGCCCGGCGACATCCTCGGCCGTCGCGATGCGACCGAGGGGAATGGTGCCTTCAATGCGCTGCCGATTCCCGGGAGTAAACGCGCCGGCGCTCATCTCGGTGTCGACCCATCCCGGCGCAACGCAGTTGACCGTGACAGCGGGGGCATACTCGACGGCGAGCGACTTCGTGAGAGAGATGAGGGCGCCCTTGCTGGCGGCGTAGTCGGCGTGAAAGGCCTCACCGCGCTGGCCCGCGGTGCTCGAAACGATTACCACCCGGCCTCCCGTCCGCATCAGCGGCAGTACCGCCCTGGTGGACAGGAAAACCGAATCCAGGTTCGACCTGAGAGTGCTGCTCCATCGCTCGACCGAAACCTCGGCCAGCGGCTGTTCCTCCGTAGGCCACACACCGGCGTTGGCGACGAAGATGTCCAGGCCACCGAAATCGTGCTTCACAGCTGCGGCGAGGCGCTCTGCCGCCGCCGGATCGGCCAGATCTCCGCCACTGATTATTGCGCGCCGCCCCAGCGTCCGGATCTCACGCGCGGTTGCCTCCGCGTCGTCCCTGCGGGTGTAATAAGAGATCGCGACGTCGGCACCGGCCCGTGCCAGGAGCAGCGCCACGGCTCGTCCGATGCCCCGGCTGGCGCCAGTCACCAGCGCGACCTGGCTGGTGAGCTCGATCATCCTCCCAGGAGCTCGGCCTCGACCGATTCCACGATCAGGTGCTGGAGCGCCATATGCATCAGCTGGATCAGGCTGGTCTGATCCGAGGGAATCACGACCGCCTCGTCAACCAGCTCGGCCAGTCGCCCGCCACCTTTGCCTAGAAACGCCACCGTCGGCACGCCCGCGTTCCGGGCGACCCGGGCGGCTGCGATCAGGTTCCCGCTTTCACCGCTGGTGCTATGCAGCACCAGCAGGTCCTCCGGCGCACACAAGGCTTCGACCTGGCGGGCAAACACATGCTCGAAGCCAAGATCATTGCCGGCCGCGGTGAGGATCGAGGTATCGGTCGTCAGCGCTGCCGCGGCCAGGGCCCGACGGCTGCCGGTGTAGCGCACCACGTACTCCGCCGCGATGTGCTGCGCGTCCGCGGCGCTGCCCCCGTTGCCGCAGAAGTAGAGGGTACCACCCGCCCGCAGGACCTGCGCGTAGCGGGCCGCGATGACCGCCACTTTAGCGCTCAGTGCCTTGGATGCCTGGGCGGTGCGCGCTACGGCCTCCAGGCCGGCCTCGACGCTGGCGCGGCTCATTATGAACCCTCCAGGAACTGTTTGATCCGGCTGATCCAACTCTGGCGAATGCGCAGCGGTGGCACGGGGGTGAGCTCCGCATCGGCTAGAATGGCGGCGGGATTCCGCCGAGCGAGCAGATCCACCTGATCGAACCCGTCCTGTGCTCTCAGGAAACGGGCACCAGTGGCGACCGTGCGGGAATCCCCGTGATTGTCTCCGGCGAGGATGTCACCCAGACCTTCAGAAACCAGTTGGCGGGCCCGCTGTCCCCGCGCCTGGGTGGCGAGAAGCGTGGTCGCGTCGATCTGCGTTCTGGCTCCGAGCGAGCGCCAGTAGCGAACCGCTTCCACCGAGCAGCAGCTGTACCGCTCCGGGTGGGCCAGGATCGGGACCAGCCCAAGTTCCACTACCTGAGACAGGGCACTGGATACGGTGTCGTAGGCGACCAGCCGGGGAAATTCCACCAGGATGTACCGGGTTCCTCCGAGGGTCACGTTGCGGGCGAGGGCGACCGGCCGCGTAATCGGACGATCCATCATAACCTCGGCCCCGCGGTGAAGTCGGGGCATTTGAGGTGCTTCTGCCTGAAGCGCCTCGAATGCCAGGTTGTGGGCGGGAGGTGGGCCCACCTCAGCTCGGCCCGACAGGAGATGGGGGGTGAGGCAAACGTCGGTAACACCCTGCCGCGCCATCTCGAACAGGACGTTGACCGATTGCTCCACCGAGCGGGAGCCGTCGTCAACAGCCGGGAGCAGGTGCGAATGCAGATCGATCACACGATCTGCCGGCCGGTATGAAGCAAGGCAGTCGCGAACTCTTCCAGCCGAGCCGGGTCGTCCTGCGCCTGTGCCTGCAGCGCGAGCGTGATCAAAGCATCGGCGGCGAGCAGGTCCAGAGCCGCAGATCGGTCGCCTGAATGTGAGAGCACCTTTTCCAGCGCCGCCTGACCGGCGGCTGCCAAGGTGAGTGCGGGGGTGGTACCCGACGCTTCCAGGGCGAACTCTCTGACCCGGGCCGCGAGCGCGGGAGGGGCCTGGCTGGTATGCCGGTCCAGCCAGTCACTCAGGAGCATCAGGCGCCGGTCTCTTCGACCCGCCGATTAGCGAGCCACGCGGTCACCAACTCAGGCGTGGCGGCGCGGGCGGCCGGGAGCCGATCGGGATCTCCCGCGCCGGCCGAAGCAAAGTGGGGGCGGCCCCCACCCTTGCCACCACTGCGCGCGGCGATGCGGTTGACCAAATCGCCTGCCTTGCGACCCGAGCTGACCAGATCGTCGGTGAGAGTGACATGAATCGCGCCACGGCCGGCGGAGCTGAACAGTACCAGGACGGCGTTGCGTTTTCCCTCCCGGAACGAATCGGCAATCTGTCCCAGCTCTGCCCGGTCTTCGGACGCGGTCTGCGCGATCGTGAGCTCGACCCCGGCCACACTGGAGACCTCCCCCTGCACTCCCGGACCCGATCCGGAGCGCAGAGTCTCAGCCAGTCGGGCCTCAAGCCGTTCCTTTTCTTCCAGGAGCTGCTGCACCCGGCGAACCAGGTGTTCCGGTTGAGCCTTGAGCGCCTCGGCCACCGATGCCAGCCGCTGCTCCAGCTCGCGAATGGCGCGGAGGGCAGCGCTCCCGGTGACCGCCTCGATACGCCGGACCCCCGCCGCGACGCCCGACTGGCCCGAAAACCGGAAGGTTCCGATCTGCCCGGTAGTCCGTACATGCGTGCCGCCGCAGAGCTCGATCGAGGGGCCCATCAGCACCACCCGGACGATGTCTCCGTATTTCTCGGAGAAGAATGCCATTGCCCCGAGCGAGAGGGCATCAGCATAGGGCAGCTCTCGAGTCTCCACCGGCTCGTTAGCCAGGACCAGCTCGTTGACCTCAGATTCGATCGAGTGGAGCGTCGCCGGTTCGATGGGGCCGTGATGCGAGAAGTCGAACCGAAAACGCTCCGGCTGCACCAGGGACCCCTGTTGCCGCACGTGGGTGCCAAGGTGTCGGCGAAGCACGTGGTGCACCAGATGAGTTGCGCTGTGGTTACGCTCGATATCGTGCCGGCGCGCCCCTTCCACCGCCGCGTGCAGTGCCGCGGGCTCGAACTCCTCGGCCAACGACCCCGCGACGACGGTGCCCTTCGGATCCTTGCGCACCGCGTCCACAGCCAGCGACCAGCCGTCACCTCGAACCTCGCCGGTGTCGCTCACCTGGCCGCCCGACTCCGCGTAGAAGGGATTGTCCTTCAAGATCAATTCAACGCGGGGCCCGTCCTGGCGGAAGGCCAGAACGTCGGTGTCGGTCTCGGTCGTGCCGTAGCCCACGAACTTCTGCTTACCCCGCTTGACGGTGCGCCATTTGCCGGCCGAAGGGACGATGACCGCCGGGGCATCGGTGCCACCTGCTGGGGTCTGCCGCCCGGTACCGGCCACAGCTTGCACGGCTCCGGAGCTGCGCGCCGTCCGGGAGCGGGTCCGCTGCTGCTCGAGCGCGCGCTCGAAACCCTCCAGGTCTACGTCCACCCCGCGCTCGCCCGCAATGATCTGGGTGAGATCGATAGGGAAGCCGAAGGTATCGTACAGCTTGAACGCCTCTTCACCCTGAATGGCGCGGGCCCCCGACGCAAATATCTCCTCCAGCCGTCGCAGGCCCCCTTCGATGGTCTCCAGGAAGCGACGTTCCTCGGCCTCCGTGATCTCGCGGATCTCCACCGATTTCGCGGTGAGCTCGGGGTACACCTCGCCCAGCTGGCCCACCACAGTGTCGGTGAGCAGCGCCAGCGTCGGCTCGCGGCGGCCGAGGAGCCAGGCGTGTCTGACCGCCCGCCGAAGGATGCGGCGTAGTACGTATCCCCGCCCCTCATTGCTGGGGTACACCCCGTCCGCGAGGAGAAAGCTCACCGCGCGGGCATGATCGGCCAGCACGCGGTAGGACGCCCGCTCGTCGGTGCTGCGGTCGTACGACCGGGCCACCAGCCCGCCTACCCGTTCGATCAGTGGCAGGAACACGTCGGTGTGGAAGTTGTCGTCCTCGCCCTGCATCACAGCCGCGATCCGCTCCAGCCCGGCGCCGGTGTCCACCGAAGGCTTCGGCAGTGGGATCAGTGTCCCGTCGGCCGAGCGGTCGTATTGCATGAAAACGAGGTTCCAGATTTCCAGGAATCTTCCTTCCTCCGCCAGGCGCTCAAACTCGGCCTGCGGGATTACCTCTGCCCCGCTGCCCCGCTGCCCCGCTGCCCACTCCAGATCCACATAGATCTCCGAGCACGGCCCGCAGGGACCGGTATCGCCCATCTGCCAGAAGTTGTCCTTGTCCCCCAGGCCATAGATGCGGTGGTCGGGCACCCCGGAGATCTCCCGCCACAGGGCTCGTGCCTGGTCGTCGGTGTGGTGAACTGTCACCCAGAGGCGATCGGGTGAGATGCCGAGGTAGGACGGGCTGGTCACGAACTCCCAGGCATACGCGATGGCCTCGCGCTTGAAGTAGTCGCCAAAGGAGAAGTTGCCCAGCATCTCGAAGAAGGTGTGATGCCGCTTGGTGTGCCCCACCTGCTCGAGATCGTTATGCTTGCCACCGGCGCGCACGCACTTCTGGCAGGTGGTGGCCCGCAGGTACTCACGCTGTTCCTGGCCGAGAAAGGTGCGCTTGAACTGCACCATGCCGGCGTTGGTGAACAGCAGCGTCGGATCATCTGCCGGCACCAACGACGAAGAAGGCACCTCACGGTGCCCCTGGGCCACGAAATAGTCGAGGAACAACCGTCGGATTTGGCTGGATCGCATTGGGGGAATATACGAGGTGCTACGAGGTAGGAGCTAGGAGGCTCTTACAATACTGTCTCTACGATTTCCGAGACCTCCCTGCCGGAGAAGCCCCGCCGCGCCAGGTAGGCGAGCACCCGCCGACGCTTGGTCTGGCGCGGCAGCGCGCCGAGCTGCGCCGAGCGTTTTGTGGCGAGGGCACGGGGCATGGAGGTGGTATCGCTTCCTTCGGGCCACTGGGCTGCCACGGCCCCGTCTATGACCGCGCGCTGCACACCCATGGCGAGCAGATCGCGGGTCAGGCGTGAGGGTCCCCTTCCCCGTGCCGCCCGCGTCTGCACATAGTTGCGGGCGTACGCCTCATCGTCCAGCAGCCCCAGCGCGTTGACCCGTTCGAGCGCGGCTTCTACCGCCTGCCGCGGGTGACCTTTCCGCTGAAGCCGGCGGGCTAGATCGTTGCGGGCATAGGAGCGCAGTTCCAGGCAGCGCAGCGCGGTGCGGTGGGCGGCTTCTGCGTCGGCTGCGGTGGCCAGCCGGTGATGGAGCTCGGTGTCGATGACCATCCCCACCGCCAGGCGCTCCGTGTTGACGAGGTCGCGAGGCACGGCCCCGAACCGGGCGCCATCGAGCTCTAATCGTACTGTGGCAGGGCGCCGAGGATCCGGCTCGAGCGCGGTGATGGTGGGAATGGGATCCACTGGTTATTCGTCCGCGCCGTCTCCGGCCCCAACCCCGACCGGCGTCCGCATGCCGAGCAGCTCTTTGACCTTCCCTTCCACCTCCGTCATCAGCACGGGGTTGTCTCGGAGGAAAAGCTTGGCATTTTCGCGGCCCTGGCCGATGCGCTGGTCTCCGTAGGAGTACCAGGCGCCTGACTTCTGGATGATGCCGGCTTCGGACGCGAGATCCACCAAGAGAGAGGTATGACTGATACCTTCGTCGAACATCACGTCGAATTCGGCCTGCCGGAACGGGGGCGCGACCTTGTTCTTGACGACCTTGACCCGAACGTGGTTGCCGATGACCGTCTCCCGTTCCTTGACCGGGCCGATGCGGCGGATGTCCAGCCGCAGCGAGGCGTAGAATTTGAGCGCCTTGCCCCCGGTAGTCGTTTCGGGATTCCCAAACATGACCCCGATCTTCTCGCGCAGCTGATTGATGAACACCACCGCACAATTGGAGCGATTAATGGAGCCGGCGAGCTTCCGGAGCGCCTGACTCATGAGCCGGGCCTGGAGCCCCATGTGGCTCTCCCCCATCTCGCCCTCGATTTCCGCCTTAGGCACCAGCGCGGCAACCGAGTCGATGACCACGATGTCCACCGCACCCGAGCGTACCAGAATTTCCACGATTTCGAGCGCCTGCTCGCCGGTATCGGGCTGCGACACCAACAGGTTCTCGATGTCGACCCCAAGCTTCTTGGCGTACTCGATATCCAGGGCATGCTCGGCGTCCACATAGGCGGCCACGCCACCCATCTTCTGGACGTTGGCGGCGAGGTGGAGAGTCAGCGTGGTCTTGCCGGATGACTCGGGGCCGTAGATCTCGGTAATGCGGCCCCGGGGAATGCCGCCCACGCCGGTAGCGGCATCGAGATTAATGGCGCCGGTAGGGATGGCGGCGACTTTAACCCGGGCCGACTCCGCGCCCATGCGCATGATGGATCCCTTACCGAGCTGCTTCTCGATCTGGGAGATGGCAAGCCCGAGGGCCTTGCGGCGGTCGGCAACGAGCCGGGTTTCGTCAGCAGCCATGTGGTCCTCTTGATATAAATGTGACCGATTTTGAGACACAACGTTCGTGAGATCACAAGCTAGTACCGAAGGTCCCCCGAAGCAATAGTCAATCTGTGACCGATTTTCGGTCAGTCAATAGCTCCCCAAGGGCCCGGACAGCCGCCAAGCATCCGGCACATGCTCCACCACCGGATGCCCGCCCGGCGTGTCCTGGATGGCCACGACATCGAAGCGGTACTCGTCGGTCGGCCTGCCCTGCCGGAGAACCCAGACCGACGCGACCCGGGCGATCTCTCGCTGCTTACGCTGGCTGATGGATTCGACCGCCATACCGCAGGTGCTCGACCGGCGGGTTTTTACCTCCACGAATGCCACGGTATTGCCCCGCCGGATAACCAGATCCAGATCATGCCGACCGAGCTTGAATCGGTGGGCCTCTACCGACCAGCCGCAGGAAGTGAGAAAGGCGATGGCGATCTGTTCGCCGCGGAGTCCGAGGAGCTGGCGCTCATCTTCCCATTCCGCGGTTGGGATGAAACGGCGGGTGCGAGACATGAGCCATCATAAGACTGGGGGAGAGGCTTGAAGAACCGACGTTCTGCGGGATGGGGCAGGAAATCGCACTGAAACAGAAGAGCAACAGCAAACACGAAAGCACGAAAGCACGAAAGCACGAAAGCACGAAACATCCTTGTACTGATCAATCCAGCATAAGTCTCCTGATTGTCAGCGTTGATGCATTGAAGTTGAGCAGCAGACCAATCCGCAGTCGGCTGGCTCGGAGATAGGACTTGAGTTGGGCAAAGTGAACTTCCCGCAGTGTCTCTACTGCCTTTAATTCCAGGATGATGCAGCTCCCTACTATCAAATCTATTTTGGCGCGTCCCACCAATACCCCCTCAAAGAGGGTGTCCACGCTGACCTCGGATTGATAGGGAATGGATCGACGAGCAAGCGCCACCCTCATGGCCGCGTGATAGACTGATTCCAGAAAGCCTGGGCCAAGTGCGCGGTGCACGCTGAGCGCCGCACCAATGACCTGCCCCGACAATGCCTCAAAGTGATGCACGTGGGCCTTATTTCGTGCTTTCGTGCTTTCGTGTTCGCTGTTGCTGTTATGCCTCCGTCGTGATGCAAGATGTCAGTAGTAATCGTTTCGCTTGCACCAATTCACCGCCGTGCCACATCAAAATCTACCCGCAGTATTCATCCAGTTGATCAAACCCGATTAGCACGTCCCGCGGCTTACTGCCGTCCGGTGGGCCAAGGATGCCGGCATAGTGCAGCTGGTCGATGACGCGGGCTGCGCGGCCGTAGCCGATGCGCAGGCGCCTTTGGAGCAAGGAAGTCGAGCCACCCTGGTTCTGAATGCAGGCCTCCGCCGCCTCGCGGAACAGGCTATCCCGCTCTCCCTCTGCCTCGGCCGCCCCGGCCTCGCTCTCTCCCTCCTGCGCCCGCACCACCTCCAGGATGTCCGGCTCCTGGGCCGGTGACTCCTGGGCCAGACGGCGCGCGGCCCGGCGCGCGACGTACCACTCAGTGACCCGCTCCGACTCCTCGGTGGCGATGTAGGCCCCCTGGAGGCGCATGGGCTCGCTCTTCCCCGGCGGCAGGAAAAGCATGTCGCCATTGCCCAGGAGCGCTTCGGCGCCGTTCTGATCCAGAATGGTGCGACTGTCGACCTTGGACGCCACCCGGAACGCGATGCGGCTGGGAAAGTTTGCCTTGATGAGTCCGGTGATGACGTTCACCGATGGGCGCTGCGTCGCAAGGATGAGATGGATCCCGATGGCGCGAGCCTTCTGGGCCAGGATCGCCAGCGGGGTCTCGACTTCGGCCTGTACCGTCATCATCAGGTCAGCCAGCTCGTCGATGACCATGACGATGAACGGCAGTATCCCTTCGCTGTAGACCTCCTCGACCGGCGGCTCAGGCGGCGTGTCGGGCGCTTCGGCGTTGACGGATGACAGCGTCGGTTTGGGTCGGGGCGGATTCCTGAGCGGCTTGCCCTCTTCGACCTTCCGGTTGAAGTCGGCAATGTTGCGCGCGCCGTTGGCCTGCAACAGCTCGTAGCGGCGCTGCATCTCGAATACGGCCCACTTGAGCACTGTAGCCGCATCGTGATTGTTGGTCACCACCTTGTGACGCAGGTGCGGCAGCGCGTTATACATCGAGAGCTCGACCATCTTCGGGTCGATCATCAGGAGCCGCAGCTCCTTCTGGGTATAGCGGTAAATCAGACTGGTGATGATCGTGTTGATGGTGACCGATTTGCCGGTCCCGGTCGCCCCGGCGATCAGCAGGTGCGGCATCTTGGCCAGGTCCGCGATGACCGGCTTGCCTTCGAGATCGTGACCCAGCGCGATCGGCAACGTAGCCCGGCGGCTGTCCCACTCCGGGGCCTCGAACAGCTCGCGGAGCGTAACGATACGCGCGGTGGGGTTGGGAATTTCGACGCCCACCGCGCCCTTGCCGGGAATCGGCGCAACTCGCACCGAGGGAACTCGCATGGCGATGGCCAGGTCGTCTGCCAACGCGCCAATGCGCCCTGCTTTGACACCGGGGGCGGGCACCACCTCGAACTGAGTGACGACCGGGCCCGTGGTCCGTAGTCCGGGCCGCCCCTCGACCTTGAAAGTGCGCAGCGTTTCGATGAGGGATTCACCCAGCCGGTCCAACTGCGCCTCGCCGGCGTCCACGTCTTGCTGAGACGGCGCGGTCAGCAGGTCAATGGGCGGCAGGTCCGATTCCTCATCCACGACCGCGGTGCCGCCGGGCTTCTGGATCGCCTTCTTTTTTTCCTTGCGAACCCTGGGATCCGAGCTAGGGCGGATGGGCGCTATGGCAGGCGGTGAGGAGAACACGTCGTCGGACCTGGATCCTGCGGTCGAGTCTCCGGAACGCTCCTTTTGTCCGGCGGAGCGCCGGCTCCGGCCGTTGAACCGGTTCTCAGCCTCGGCTGCCCCGCTGCCCCGCTGCCCCGCTGCGGCGCCTCTTTCCCAGCGCTGCAGAGGGTGCCAGGCGAAAGTCGCCAGAGTCAGCGCGGAAAGCGCGAGAAACCCGACAAGCACGGCGCCCAGCGGCCCGACCTTGCCGGAGATGATATCGGAAAAGAACCCGGGAAGCGTACCGACAACCGAGGCAGCGAGCCCTCGCTGGCCGATATCCGGATCGAGGTCGATCCGGCTCACACCGGTCAGCACCCCGATCAGGTAAGGAAAGAGCACGCTCAGACCAGTAATGAGGATTGCCGAGCGTTTCATGTCCAATTTTCCGAGGCGATCAAACCCGGCCATGGCGAGCCCGACGCCGAGCAGCGGGATTCCAAGCGCGCCGGCACCGAGAATCTGCCACAGTCCACGCCCGACGGTGCGGCCCACGGGACCGGTAATAGGAAGCGGCAGCAGGGTAAGACCGACGAACAGTCCCAGCACCAGGGCCGTGATGGCGCCGAGGCGCCGGCGCGAGTCGGTGCTCATGCGTGCACCGGCACGAGCGTCACCCGCCGCTCGTGGAACTGCAGGGGCACTGGGTACGCGTCGAGCCGCGCCGCCGCCTC